>JALHOD010000011.1 GCA_022843165.1 Pseudorhodoplanes sp. | reverse complement strand
GCGCTCTGGTATCTCGTCATGTGCGAGGACGTGCGCATCATGTGCGTGACCTACGAGTCGAACGACATGACGACCGGCGAGCGCGTGCTGATGAAGGGCGGCTATCGCCCCTCGACGACCGCCACGCATTGCTCGATCCCTGCCTCGCCAGCCGCACATTGGACTGAACGCGGCCCGGCCCCACACGCGGCGGGAGAATCTTTCGCCGTTGCAGGAACCGCGTCCGCGCCCCCGCGTTAACATGACAATCTGCTCGTCCCCCACGGGCAGACCACCCCAATGCCGCTGAGTTCTCCCCCCGGACTCAGCGGTTTTGTCGTGCCGGCCTCAGGTCAGAACGGCCGCCATCGGCCGATCGCGTCCACCACCTGCGCCACCGTCGGGCGGTCGCTATGCGCGACCAGCAGCGCGGCCAGCCAGACCAGCAGCAGCAGGGCCACGACCAGCTTGGCGTAAAGGTTGGTGGTTTTCAGCGTCTCGCGCATGTCGCACCCGGGAGAATTCCATTCTGCCACCGGCCGCCCCATTCCTCAACGAACCCTTAATAAAATACAGCGACATTGCTGGCCTATTTTCCACCACGAGCGCCGCATTGTTCGGACAACGGCGTCAGGCAGGGATTGCAATGCAGGCCGACAATGCCCTTCTTGCCGAACTCGACAGCTCGCTCGAATCCGGTTCGCAGGATCGCTCCGCGGAGACCTTGCGCCGCCTCACCGATCTCTTTCTCGGCAATGCCGAACAATACAGCGACCAGCAGGTCGCGCTGTTCGACGACGTGTTCTCGCGCCTGGTCGAGAAAATCGAAAAGCGGGCGCTGGCAGAGCTGAGCGAGCGCATCGCGCCGGTCGAGAAGGCGCCGGCCGGCATCGTCCGGCACCTCGCCCAAGACGACGCCATCGCGGTCGCAGCGCCCGTGCTCACGCAATCGCCGGTCCTGACCGACGATGACCTCGCCGCCGTCGCGCAGACCAAAAGCCAGGATCACCTGCTCGCGGTGTCGAAGCGCGAAACGCTGACCACGGCCGTGACCGATATCCTGATCGCGCGCGGCGACACCAGGGTGGTGCACAGCGTGGCGGACAATGCCGGCGCGGCGCTCTCGGATGCCGGCTATTCCCGCCTGATCGACAAGACAAAGGCCGACGAGGTGCTGGCGGAACTGGTGGGATGCCGGAAGGATATCTCGCCTCCCGGCCTGCACCGCCTGCTGGCGCGCGCGACCAAAGAGGCGTGCCTGCGCCTGCTGAAGCGCGTGCAGCCCGAATTCAAGAAGGACGTGCACGAAACGCTGCTGGGGATATTCGACCGGGTCGACAACGACATTCATCGCCAGCGCGACACGGCGCTGCACGAAATCCAGGCGTTGAACCACAAGGGCCTGCTGGATGCGAAGACGGTGCTGGAATTCTCCAAGGCGCAGCAATTGTCGGAGATGGCCGCGGGGCTGGCCTTGCTGGGCGACACCCGCTTCGAACTGGTGGCGGATATTCTCGATTGCGGCCAGAACCATCCGCTGATGGTGGCCTGCAAGGCCGCCGGCTTCCCCTGGTCCATCACCTTCGCGATCCTGAAAACGCGGCCGCACCAGCACGACATCGTGGAGTTCCAGTTCGACCAGCTGCTGTTCGATTATTGCCGCCTCACGCCCGCCATCGCGCGCCGCGTGCTGCTGTTCTGGCAGATCAGGCGGGCCGAGAAATCCTCCGATGACGGCACGCTCACGGAGTCGCAGGATCCGGTGCGCAAGCGGCGCGCCTCGCCCCGCAGCAAAATCCATCAGGCCGCCATCATCCTCGGCCCGAACAATTTTCAGAAGCCCTGCACGATGCTGGACATCTCCCGCGGCGGCGCCAAGCTGCAGATCGTATCGGCGGGCGATATCCCCGACCGCTTCACGCTCACCCTCCCCCGCAACCGCCTGATCCGCCGCGACTGCACGGTGGTCTGGCGCGCGCCCAAGCCGGCGGGTCCCGCCGAGTGGACGTTCGGGGTCAGTTTCAACTAGGGCACGGCCGGGCCGGACTATTCCTCGGGCTCGGTGGTGAAGAACAAGGGATAGCCCTTCTGCCGGCCAAGATCGGTCGCCTCCTTGGCCTTGGTCTCGGCGACGTCGCGGGTATAGACCGCGATCACGCAGGCGCCCTTGCGGTGTGCGGTCAGCATCACCGCCTGCGCGCGCTCGGCGCCCATGCGGAACACCGCCTTCAGCACCTGCACCACGAAGTCGCGCGGCGTGTAGTCGTCGTTGAGCAGGATCACCTTGTAGAGTGGCGGCCGCTCCGTCCTGGTGCGAGTTTTTGTGCGCGGCGTGACGAGGGGATCGCTCATCGTGGCGTCCGGGTCGTATCGGATACGAACCAATCAGCCTATAATAACTATGATGGCGGCACCCGTGAAGCATCGGCGACCGGCCGGTCCGGCCGCCTTCTGGGGAACGAGACCATGGTCCTCGAAACGGAAACCTTCCTGGTCGATATCAGCGTCACCGCCGAGCTCGATTTCAACCAGCGGCGCGACCTGTTTGCGGCACGTCAGCGCACGATGACGCAGATCATCTATCTCTGCGTCACGCTGATGAGCCTGCCGGCGGGCAGCATCCTGTTCCAGCCGATGCTCACGCCAGGCGTCGACAAGCCCGCGCAGGCCGCAGCCCAGCTGGCCAAGGTCACGGGCTGGGCCGAGGCTGGCTGGGTCTTCCTCGCCCTCTCCGTCCTTTCGGCGGTGATCTTCCTCATGGCCGGACCGCAATGGGTCAAGGGGCCCGCCCGGCATCACCCGGTCGTCACGCTCATGGACTGGTCGTACTGGCTGGCGCTGGCTTTCTTCGTGATCGCGCTCGGGCTGGTGGGGCGGATCACCTATCTCCTGCTGCACTGAGCATTGCGAACCCTCGCGACACTGCACAGCAGACGCCGTCACCTCGGGCTTGGAACCGACCGCCCCCCGATGACGATAACGGCCCGGACGGAATGGCCGCCCGGGCCGGATGAAATGACTCTGAAGCTACTTTTTCTTCTTCTTGCCTTTTGCCTTTTTGGCCTTCTTCGCTTTCTTCGCCATGATGACCTCTCATCGGTTTCGATAACCGGCGTCACATCTTCAGGCGATTCGCAAAAAGAGTCACGAGTCGCGCCCGGCTACTGGCCGCGCGCCTTGGTGTAATAGCTCAGGTCGTAATACTTGCCGGCATCGCCGAGCTGCTTGCGCGGCTCGCCATATTCGCTGCGCAACGCCAGCACCGTCTTGATGCCCTCGACATCGAGTTCGGCGCGGCGGGTAAAACCCTTTTTCGGGTCGAGCAGGATGTCGTAGGATTTCGCTGCCAGGTCCTCCGACATGTTCGGCAGGTTCTTGCGCAGGATGGCGATGGCGTCCGCCTTGTTGGCCGGATCGTAGAGCCAGTCGAGCGCGGCGACATAGGCGCGGACATAGCCCACGACCGACGCCTCGTTCTCCTTCGCCCAGAGCCGGCGCGCGGCGGCGACCAGTCCCTGATAGCGGCCGAGCGCCTCGTCGGCATTGGCGATGCGGGTGAAGCCCTTGGCCTCGGCATTGACCTCGAACGGCGAGATCAGCAGCGTCGCCGCGTGCTTCTTCTCCATCAGCGCATTGAACCGCTGCATCACCCCGCCGGCCGAGACGAATTCGATGTCGCCGGATTTCAGCCCGCCCTTCTCCAGCAGCTTGCGCAGCACGAAGGCATAACCGGTGGTCATGGCGTCGACCGAGACCTGCTTGCCCTTGAGATCGGCATAGGTCTTCACCTCCGGTACCGCGATCAGCCGCAGGAAGCCGTTGTCGGCGCCCATGAAGGCAACGAGGTCCGGCGTCTGCGTGGTCGGCGCCGAGCCCTGTCCTTCCATATACGCGATCAGGTTGTCGATCGCGGTCATGGCGATGTCGAACTTGCCGTCGATCAGGCCAGTGAGCTGGAACGCCGAATTCGGCGTCGGCGTCAGCGTCACGGCGATGCCGTTGCGCGCGAAATAGCCTTTCTCCTCCGCCGCCCAGAGCGGCCAGTTGAAGCCACCCGGGAACACGATCACCGAAACCGGCTTGGCCTGCTGGGCGGCGGCTGGGACCGGCGTCACCGCCAGTGCCGCCAAGAGACCGACGGCGAGCCATGCCGCAGATGTCGCGCGATGGAACCCGATCATGCGTACCTCCCTGATGTGCGTTTTTTGTTGGTGTGCGAGCCTACACGGAAGCGCGCGGCAAGCGTAGCGTGGGCACGGCCTCCCATCGGCCGCGCCCGCCCGCCGGTCGGGCCGCAGAGCCCCGCCGGCGCGCGAAAATTGCGGAATCCGCCGCCGTTCCGCGCTAATCAGGATGTCATGACATCGGTGATTCTCGCCCTCCGGCTGCTCGGCCTCGCGTTCGTCACGCTGGCGCCGGCCGGCGCCGCCCATGCGGTGGTCTATCAAAGCCAGGAACCGGCGGAGATGCGCGCCGGACAGAAGGCCTATGTCGATGACGGCACCTGCCCCGCCGGGCAGATCAAGGAAGTCATCGGCGTCGCCGTCCGCGCCAAGAACGGCATGTCCGTCACCGTCTCGCGCACGCGCAGCTGCGTGACGCGCAAGCGCTAGGAGCACCGCATGACCCGCACCAACCTGCTCTATCTTGCGATCGGGGCGCTCGCGGTCCTCGCCGCCGTGCTCGGCTACAATCTCTATCAGGAGAAGAAACAGGCCGACGGCATGCAGATCAATGTCGGTCCGGGCGGGATCACGATCGAGAAGAAGTGAGCGCACGGTCGCGCGCCCCGAGCCGAATTCTCGCAGAACAGTCCGATGATCGAATCCGTCATCCGCTTCGCGCTGTCGAATTTCACCCTCAGTTTTCTGGCCGCGGGCCTCGTCGCCTCGGCTGTCGCATATTTTGCAAAGCCCGCGCCGCGCACCCGCGCGCAACTCGTCGAGTCGCTGTTCTCGTATTTCCTGCTGTTCTCGGTCGGGATCGGCTTTCTCTACAATTTCGTCATGCATGTCTTCTTCGGCGAAATGGCGGCGCGCTTCATCGGCTGGGCGCAAAGCCCGTTCCAGACCGAGGTCGGTTTCGCCAGCCTGGGGTTCGCGCTGGTCGGCCTGCTGGCGTTCCGCGGCAGTTTTGGCCTGCGTCTCGCCGCGGTGATCGGGCCGTCGGCCTTCCTGCTCGGCGCCGCCGGCGGCCACATCTACCAGATGATCACCGCGCGCAATTTCGCGCCCGGCAATGCCGGCGTGATCTTCTGGACCGACATCCTCGTGCCGCTGGCGGGCCTCACGCTGCTGTTTCTGCAGCGGCGCTCACCCTAGATGCCCCAGCCGGCATAGACCACGCCGCCGATCGCCCACAGTGCCAGCACCACCGCGAAGAGCAGCAAACAGGCGTTCAAATAGATGCGGAAGGCCCGCGTCTGGATCGCCGCCTGCGAGCGCCAGCCGAGCAGGATCATCAGCGCCATGCCGCCGTTGAACGGCGCCAGCGGCAGCAGGTTGAGACCGGCCACCTTGGCGCAGGCGAGCGCGAACAGCGTGAGAAAGCCGCCGCCGCGCACGGTGTCGGCGATCCCCGCCCATTGCGCCGTGGCGAACGGGAACGGCGCGGCGAGCACGCTGAAGAACTCGCCCCAGCTCGCGGCGTTCGCGCGCAACCCGTCGAATGGACCGAGCACGAGGCACGCCAGGATCGCACAGGCGGCGCAGCCCGAAAGCGCGATCGCGATCTGCCGGCCGCGCGGCAGATCGTCGAACATCAGGCCGCTCCGCAAGTCGTAATCGCGCTCCACAAAGCGCACATGTCCGAAGACCGGAAAGGCCGCCAGCCGCCAGGTCATGTTGGCGGCGTCGAAGATCGCCAGTGTCGGACCGCCGCCAAAGGACACAATGTCGATGCGCACGCGCATCAGACGCGCCGCCAGCACCATGCCGGCAAGATGGACGGCGGTGGCGAGCGCCACGGCGGCCAGCAATGTCAGGAAGATCAACATGCGGCGAGGATACCGGGCGCCGCCGCGGGCCGCAATTCGGTGTCCGGCGCGCGCGCCGGCGGATTTGCCGCAGGCCGGGCCCCGGGACGCGGGCACACTTGACCTCGATCAATGCCGCGACGGCGCAGCCGGGCGAAAAGTTCCTTCAGTCAACGGGGAGATTACAGATGTTTGGCAAATTCGGTGCAGCGGCCCTGCTCTCGCTTGCGCTTGTGCTGCCGGTCGAGAAGGCGGCGGCGCAGGATCCGATCGGCGGCGCCATCCTCGGCGGCGCGGCCGGAGCGCTGATCGGGGGCGCGGTCGGCGGGCGTCACGGCGTCGGGATCGGCGCGGTCATCGGCGCCACCACCGGCGCCATCATCGCAGCCGAAGGCCAGCGCCGCCGCGGCGGCTATTATTATTACCAGCGCGGTTGCTATCTGCAGCGTCCGGACGGAGCCTGGGTGCGCGCCCATCCCCGCTATTGCGCCGAGGAAGTCTACGAGGTTGCCCCGGCAGCGGGCGGCGATCCGATCGCGGCCTGCGCGCGGCGCTACCGCTCCTACGATCCGGTCAGCCAGACCTATACCGGCTATGACGGCATCCGGCGGCCCTGCCCCTGACGCGACTTCTCCGGCGCAACACATGTCGTGTTGCGCCGGACATTCGCACGGCGCGGCGATTGAAATTGCGGTGCGTTACTCGATGCCGATCAGGGCGAGGATACCCCAGAAGATCGCGGCAATGATCGCACCGATGGCGGCGATGCCCGCCCAGATCCAGTCCAGCACATCGTCCAGGTTGAGCAGGCGCAGTTCGGCCAGCAATCCGGCGCAGAAGACGGTGGCGCCGCCTGCGATCACGCCGTTCTGCCAGCTCAACAGCGCCACGCTGACACTGGCCAGATAGACCGTCCAAACCCAGACGGCGGCGGCGACAGCAAGCGCCAGCAACGCAATCAGGCCGCCGAGATGACGCCGCCGGCGCGGCGCAGCAGCTGATTTCCTGGTTTCAAAAGACATGATGCGCTCGCTTCCTTGGGACTCTCGCTTTGGTCGGTCGCGGGCGTTTACGGGTTCACGGCCGCTACGCATGGCCGAATTCCGCCCGCGCGCCGCGACACAATCTCAGGTTGAGAGCAGGTAATGAAAATTGTAGATTGCGCGAGCAATCCGGAAATTGACGTGACTGAGGGAGGATCAGTTATGAAAATTCAGGATATCCAGGCACTGGAATCTCTGCCCGCATCCAAGAGCTGCCGGCGCATCGATTTCATGAACGTGGAAATCGTTCCGGGCTTTGTACCCAAGACCCATTTTCTGATCGTGAGCGGCGAGAAACCCTGGCAGACGATGACGGTCCAGCTCGTTCCGTTGATCTATATCGACAAGCCGGACTATTGGGGGATCGAGGTCGTCGGCTGTCAAAGCGGCATCGGACTCCCTGCAACCGGCACCTATGTCGTCACGCTCGATATCAGCGGCGTGATCGGCAAGAAGGGAATCGAAGTCATGGGCGCCAGCCGCTCGGAAAAACACGACGTCCCGTAACCGCATCGGCGGCCGCATCGAAGCTCGCGCGGACAACGGTCGAACAGGCACATTTGGCCGAACGTCCGCGCGATGTCGATTTCGTTCCGCGTCCATTTGCAAACGCTTTCGCGCCGCCGCGTTCGATGCGAAACTCGGTTGCAAGAGAGAGCCGCTGCAATGACCGATCAGCCTGCCGCCAGTCCCGCGCCGGGAACGCCGCCCCAGACGGCAGAAACGCTTGCCCGGCCGCGCCGCCGGCTGCGTGTGTCCATGCGCCGATGGCTGCGCGCGATGGTGCTGGTGGCCGCCATCGCGCTGACCGGATTCTGGATCTACACTTTTCACGCGATCGGCGCGCGCGCCAGTCCGCAGGGCGACGGCATGGAATGGATGGCCGCTTTCCCGATGACTCTCATCTTCCTGCTGCTCACGTTGCCGGCGCTGATCATCGGACTGTTCGGACGCGCGCTGATCCTGGGCGCGCTGGTCGCGGCCGCGGCAGGCTTCGTCAATGTCTGGATCTGGCTGGAAATTCTCGCCGAATTCGCGGGCCATGGTCCGGGGACAGGCGGCTAGAACGCAACCCCGAGGCGATATCCCCGCTTCCACACCAGGCTGCATTTCTTCTTGCTCGCACCATGCACCAGTGTGAAGCGCTTGGGGATCGCGACATCCTTCGACAGCGCCAGGCACGCCCCGCCCGCCGAGAGATCAATCACGCTGCAATCGATCGCCGGCGCTTTCGGATCGCCGACGATCTTGGCCGTCTTCGACATCAGGCCCGAGGGCCGGACGCGCTGATGTCTGCGAAGCTCGCTCATGCTGTCACCGCCGTGGGACACGCCAATATTTCGCAAAATTGTCGGCTGCGGGGATTAAGACCGCCTTTATGGGCCCGGGCAGACACCACGAATTTCCGCACGGTTAACCTGCGGTTAACGCGAAGCATCGCATGTCGATTCGGCCGACTCACGCAGGAGACATGCAATGTCCTACGGTCTTGCTGAAGAACCTTGCCCGGTCGCCGACCAGACTCTGGGCGAGCTCTATCGATCGCAGCCGCAGGGTCTTGCCGCATTGGTGGCCACCGTCTCGCCCGACGTGCGCGCCATGCTGGCGCTCTATTGCTACCGCCGGGCGCACCTGCAATCGCTCGGCCTCACCATCGCAGCAAGCTGCACCGAAGATGACCTGGTTGAGGCGGGCGGACATGCCGGCGCGGTCCTGTTTGCGCTGGCGCGCAAAGCGCCGGAGCCCTTGCCGGCCGCCTCGGGTGGCCGGCGCAAGATCACGCTCTCAAGCGGTCCGCTGACCACCATCGCCCCGCTTGACGATATCGACGACGAGGACTGATACCGCCGGGCCGGTCCCGAGCCGTCGGTCCCGTGGAACTGCCTTAGGCCTGTGGATGACTATACCTTAGGAATGTCATAGTTAATCGAGTGTGTCTTTCTGGCACTAGTGGAGCCGTGCCGCCAAAGGTACGGTTCGGGACTGTAATTGGACTCACACTTGGGGGCTGTACCCATGAAGAAGACTTTGATCATCACCACCGCGCTCCTCACCATGCTGAGCGCTGCGGCCTGCACGACGGTTGGCAAAGCGCCGGTTGGCAAAGCTCCGATCGTAACCAAGGGCTAAGTCACGGAAAGGCCGGGTAAGACTGGCCTTTTTCGTTGCGGCCTTGGATTTGCGAAGGCGCTTCCCGCCTGCCGGTCAGGCTTGACTGGATTCTGGTTAGGGAGCTCACAGTGCGTATGAGAGTTTTGGACAGGAGCCGCAGAGGTTTCCTGACGTTTTTCTGTTCGCTCGCCCTCATAGCGGGCCCTTCTGTGTTTGTGGCCAACGCCCAGGGAACGACCGCTCCCGCCTCGCCGACTGCCCAGACCCCCAAGCCGGCGGCCAAGCCTCAGACAGCCACAACGAGCGCACCGGCGGTCAAGCCGCAGGTTGCCGCTGTCGGCCAAAAGCCAACCACCCCGCCCAAGACCGAAAAGATCAAGGAACCGGTCTCGGCCAAGGGTTGCAAACCCGAACCCGGCAAACCGTATTTTGTCGAATTCCGCTCGCGCACGGCCGCCAGCTACGGCCACACCTTCGTGTTTCACGGCCGGCTCGGCGGCGGCAACAGGTTCGCCAGTTTCAAGGTCGCCGGCCTGCATCCCAAGGGCGATGACCCCTCTACTTATATCCAAGGCCACTGGGCTCCGGTCGCGGCCGAAACCGGCGTGAGCTACGGCGACCTCGACGAGCAGTTCCTCACGGCCCGCTTCTGCGTGGTGCTGAGCGAGGCGGAATACAACAAAGCCGCCGCCCATATCCGCCACCTGCAGGCCACCACCAAGACGTGGCACGCGCCGACCTATAACTGCAATTCCTTCGCCGCCGACATCGCCAAGCATATGGGTCTCGATACCCCCAATCCCAACGCCTATCTGCCGGAGACCTTCATCAAGCGCCTGGCCGACGACAATCGCGGCAAGCGAAACGCGTCCGGCGCGGCATCGGGGTTCTCCTTCTCGCAATGGGGCAGTCAGCCGGCGCGCTGAGACTCCTCCCCCGGCGCAGGCGCGCCGGCTTCGTCTGATATCAGGTCGACCCTGGACGTCGCTGCGGGAACCCGCGGCGGCGTTCGGCGTTTGATTTCTCGCCGGCAGGAGATGTCGAGGGGCGACGGCGACCGAGCGGCTGAAATGCTCCCCGCTGATGCGCACGGAATACAGTGAGGGGTTGCATGCCGCGCTATTACTTCCATTTCATAAATGGTGGCGACAAGGTTATCGACCATAGCGGCCGGGATTTCGCCAATGACGGCGGCGCACGCCAGGAGGCTCTGCTGACGGCCCGCGACGCGGTCACCGGCATCCGCCTCGGGCTGCGTCATTTCGGCGGCTGGATTCTGGTCGTCCAGGACGAGTCGGGACGCGAGATCTGTTCCATCACGATTCCAAGGACGGCCTGACCTCCCGGTCGCCCGTCAGTTAACCGCCCTTCAACGTCCCGCGGTCTAGCGTGCCGGCATCAGGAGGCTCCAATGTTGACGCGGCTCATCTATCATTCCGAAAATCATCTCGGCGCAGCCGACGGCAAGATGATCGGCGCACTGAATGACATCATGGACGTCTCCGACCGCAACAACGAAAAAAACGGAATCACCGGCGCGCTGATCTTCGACACGCTCTGGTTCTTGCAGATTCTGGAAGGCGAGCGCGACGCCGTCTCGCAAACGCTCGGCCGCATCATGCGCGATCCGCGTCACGACGAGATCGTGATCATGGACGCGCGGCCGCTGGAGCAGCGGATGTTCCCGAACTGGCGGATGGGACTCGGATTCCTGCGCGGCGACAATTCTGCATTGTATGCGCGGCACGGTCTCGGCACGCGCCTCGATCCGCGCCGGATGTCGGGCGAACAGGCCCTGGCGCTGGCGCTTGACCTTGCCGCCGGCGGCCTCGACCGCCGTGTGGCTCCGCACGCGGCCTGAACCGCTCAGCGCGGCCGCGTCTGCGAAAGCCAGTGCGGCACCCGTCAGATATCGCATGCAGACCTCCTGCAGGGCGGATTTACGTACTGCTCATTGTGCCACGTCCGCACTGCAGAAGGACCCAACGCGGCGCTTGCAAGATTCACAAGCCTGTGTGACGTCACGGGACAATGTCCCACATGGCATGACACCTTGTAACAAGCAGAAATCCGTTCCGGAGTATCCGATGACAGCACATGTTTCGACGCGCGTGACCGCCGCCGCCCTGGGTTTCGCAGCCCTCTGCCTGACGCCGGCCACCGCGCAGGAAGCCTTTCCGACCCAGGCTGTGCGCCTGCAGGTCGCCTTCGCGCCCGGCGGGCCCGCCGACATCATCGCGCGCATCATCGGGCAGAAACTGAACGAACGCTGGAACCAGACCGTGGTGGTGGAAAATCGCGGCGGCGCCGGCGGCAACATCGCCGCGGCCGCGGCTGCCAAGGCCGATCCCAACGGCTACACCATCCTGGTCAGCACCAGCGCCTTCGCGGTCAACCAGACATTATCGAAAACGCCGGGCTACGCGCCGGAGGATTTCCGCGCCGCGGTGATCGTGGCCACCACGC
This sequence comes from Pseudorhodoplanes sp., assembly GCA_022843165.1. Classification (GTDB taxonomy): domain Bacteria; phylum Pseudomonadota; class Alphaproteobacteria; order Rhizobiales; family Xanthobacteraceae; genus Pseudorhodoplanes. The sequence continues at coordinate 108,088 of JALHOD010000011.1, read as the reverse complement.
CCAATCTGATCATCGGGGCGCCGACGCTGAAAGAGAAAACGCTGAAAGACGTGATCGAGACCGCCAAGAAGGACAAGTTGACCTACGGCACCGCCGGCGCCGGCACCACGCCGCATCTGTCCGCCGAACGCATCTTCAAGGTCGAGGCCAAGGTCGATATCCCGCACGCGCCGTTCACCGGCGCCGGCCCGGCCATGCAGGCCGTGGTCGGCTCGCATATTCCGCTCGCCAGCGTCGCGATGTCGGCGGCGGTGCAGAACGTCAAGTCCGGCCAGGTGAAAGGCCTCGCGGTGACCAGCAAGGAACGCGTGCCGGCCCTGCCCGACGTGCCGACCGCGCGCGAGCTCGGACTGGGCAATGACGAGGATTCGACCTGGGTTGCGTTTTTCGTTCCGGCCAAGATACCGGACTCGGTGATCAACAAGATCAACGCCGACGTGAATGCGATCCTGAAGGACAAGGGCGTGCAGGAACAGCTCGACAAGATCGGCTTCATGCCGGTCGGCGGTTCGCAGACAGACGCCGACGGTTATGTCCGCGCCGAAATCAAGAAGTGGGGCGACATCATCCGCAAGATCGGTCTTGAGATCAAATAGGACCGCTGTCCCAATTATCCGGTTGACACCACAAAGGACTAAATCTAGAGGTTATGGCCGACAGGCCGGCGTGTTCCGAGGCAAGACCTTCGGAGACTGAGTTTGATGTGACCCCTGAGATGATCGAGGCGGGTCTCGCAGAGCTTTACGAGAGTGGCGCTATCGAGCACCCCCTGAGGGCGGATCGCCTTCTCGTGAGGCGGGTGTATCTGGCGATGTCCAAGCAATACCGTGCCTGATGGCCCTCATGGCCAACGCTAAGTTTCCGACCTTTCCTACGACGTCCACCATAAGTCCGATGAAGGCTGCAATTTCTGCGTTTTCAAGTGGTTTGTGTTTCCGGGACTTTGATCTTGAATCAAAAATTCCCGGCCTCAGCATTGGCGTGGGGTCGGTGGATGACCAAACCGTGTTATGTGCAAGTCTTACGCGAGTATCGTTCCATGTGCGCAGGTTTGCGCTAATCTTGGTCCATTCATCGCGGTGTTTTTCAAATTTTGGCTCCATCGAAAACAATTCGTCAATAATGTTGAGCCACGCGTGAAAGTTCTGAATCGAGTAGAGCATCAATCCGGTCTTTTCTTCCGAGGTGTCAAGCAAGTGGGATGCGATGCTAACCAGGTGTGTTTCCATCGAGGCCCAAGTAGAGATAGCTTGGCCCACTGAAGAATAGAAATCGTACCTGAGCGGCCACGCTTGTCTGAGTTTTTCTATTTCCTCGTTCAGTTCTTCGGTCATGGGTCCCTATGGGCAGCAAGAAAAAAGACGATGAATTTAGCCCCGCAGAAACAAAGAGGCGGTTTGATGCCGCGTTGCGTGGTGCGCGCATTGCTGGTCACAAGCAGATGAAGGACCTCCCCAAAAAGGGGGACAAGCCAAAGTCCAAGGCGAAACGATTAACCGAATCGCGCTAAGAAAAGCGGCGGGCCCGGGTGTGAGCCGAGCACCGCCGACAAAACTAGAGGCTATTTGCCCTTAGTTTTGATGGTTTCGATAACCGATGTCTTCGGGTTTTGCTTGGCTTCCTTGATAGGAATCCAACGACCCGTATCGGCATCTCTACCTTGCTTGCGAGTTGCCATTCATATCACCGCCTTTCTCGGGCCCTTACGCCCGTGGCCTTAAACAGGCTGGGGTGAGAACGCGGGAACGAATCTGGCTCGCAACCCAAAATAGTACGCAGATTCGGTAGTACGGCGAGTCTTTTTAGGCTCACCGTACCCAGATTCTTTTGACCTTGCGGGGTGGGAGCTTCTTGCGCCAGCGCAGGAAACGCTTTGCCTGCCGCTTGAAATCAGCCTCAGTGAGGCCCCCGATACGTGAGACGCTTGCCCGCTGCACCTTTCACAGCAAGCGCCGCACGTTCGCCATCGTTGAAACCAAGCTTTGTACGGTGATTGAAACGGAAGTCGTATTCCGCCAAATACCGGTGCAGATGCTTTTCTTTGCAATGCTGATACACGCCACGCATACCGCGCTTGAAGATTGAGAAATAGCCTTCAACCGTGTTTGTCGTCACGTCACCGCGCGCATACTCCTTCGCGCTGTGATTGACAGTCTCGTGAGTGGCAAACTCTGCGCCAACTTTGACGTACAACCGGCTTTCGTCGGTGTGCAGGCGAGTTTCGCGCGCGATGTTTTCGCGCACGATTGCAGCAACGCTCTCACCGTCCGCATGGGCGGGATGGAATGAGCGCACACGGCCACCGCGTTCGACAAGAGAGACGATAGCGCGATTGTTCTTGAAATGGCCCTTCTTGGTGTAGGGGGTTGTACGAGGCTTCTTGAGTTTGGGAGCCTCTTGCTTGCCGAAATACGTTTCGTCCGCTTCGACGATGCCACCGCCGCCACCAAGCGGAGCTAGGCCCCCGTCGCGCATGGCCTCACGGATGCGATGGCACATGAACCATGCGGCCTCGTAACCTATGTTCAAGGTGCGGTGCAGTTGGTGAGCGGAGACGCCTTTCTTGCTGCTGCACATCAAATGGAAGGCTTGCAGCCACTTGTGCAGGGCGATCTTGGACCGTTCCATGACCGTCCGCATGGTCACGGTGAAGTCCTTACGGCACTCCGCTTCGGCGCAGCGATACACGCCCGGACGCTTGGTAGCGTAGGCGTGGTTGATCGTGCCGCAGTGAGGGCAGATCGGGCCATCCGGCCAAAGCAGGCCCTCAAGGTATTCGCGGGCGGCTTGGTCGTCGGTGAAGTGGGGTGCGGTAAAGGTGCTCATAGGCCCTATACAGCATATAGGGCTTGTGGTGTCAACCGGATAATTGGGACCGCTGTCGCAATCGCACGGCATCTGGATGCGCGGCATTCAGATGCCGTGATGGTCCGCCACGCGCGGTAGCTTGCTTTTCTCGCAGGCGCTGGCCTGCCGCACCATCTCCTGCGCCTGCGCGCACAGCGCGATGCTGCCGAACACGGTCAGCGTCAACGCGATCACAAAGAGAAAACGATCTCCAGCGCTCATCCCGGCACCTGCGCTTGCCTGAGCATTGGACGCGTCAAGACCGGCGGGGTTCGGGCCAAATTGCGGCCTCGTTCCGGCTGGTTAGCCGTTGCTGAAAGCGACCGAATAAACCCGGTTCCGGCGGCGCAGGCCCGCCGCTTTTGGCCGCGGCGTTTGAACCCGCGTCCGGCCTGCGGCGACCAACGGTCATCGAGCCCTTCAAGGAACCGAGGCCCATGACCATGCTGACCAAATCCGCCATCGCCGCCGCGATCCTGGCCGTCATGGCCGGTGCCGCGCAGGCCCAGTCCGCCAGCCCGGCCGGCGAAAGCCGCCAGATCCAGGTTCTGCCCGCCCCCGGCGCGCAACAGACCGCCCAGGCCGAGATCGCCAGCCAGCCTCCAGCCCCGGAACCCGACGGCGCCGCCCAGGCCGCGCCGCAGCCGGACACTCCAACCCCGGCCGAACAAGCCGTTCCGCAGGTCAGGCCGGCTCCGAAATTCGTCCCGGCCCCGCCCAAATTCGTCGCCCCCAAGCGGCCCGCTTACGCCGAGGGCTACGGCCACTCCTATGGCTATGCCGGCAGCGACGGCTACGCGCCGAAGCGCTATCGCAGTCACTGCCACTGAGTTTCATCACCAGCGATTTTTCAAACCACGAGTTTTCAAGGCGCGCGTCATCGCCGGCTGCTTTCGGGCAGCCGGCGATTTTTATGCCGTCAGCGGACGTTGCGGAAAAAGCGGTCGAATTTGGAACCGCGGTGAATGACCACCATCCGGCGCAGGTCGCCGTCGCCGCCGCGATAACTGTACTCGGTCCAGCGCCGCACGATGCGATCGGAATCGGCAGCGGCGCGGCGCTCCGCGCGCGCGCGCCGGCGATCCTCGCGCTGCATCCGGCGCTGGTCGACGCGCGACAGCGGAAGCGGCGCGGCCGCGTTGCGGCTTTCGGCGTCCGCGTCATCGGACATCGAGACCAGCGCGACCTCCGGCCTGGGCTGCGGCAAGGGAATGTCAATCTCGTCCCGGCTCGCTACGCCGTCGGTGGCGGCTGCCGCCTTTTCGATCGCGCGATCGGTCGGCGCGATGTCCGGCGCATGCGCCTGCATGTCCTTCACCGGCGGTGTCGGTGCGATCGCGGTGATGCTGCCGATCGGCTGCTCGGCCGATGGTTCAGCCTTCGCGATTTTCGGCGCGGTGTCGTCGCGCAGCGCCCGCACGCCGGTGAGAACGTTGCGAATGCCGAGCGGCGCAGGCGCGCTCTCCGGCGGCCGCGCGGCATTGTCGGCGACCGTCAGGCAGCGCCGCTCGATATACGGCCATGTCTGGTCCGCGCAGGACCTGTCGGTGTCGGCGGTCGTGCCCACGATCTTGACGACAGAATCTTCCACGGCGGCGACAGTGCCTTCCGGCACGGCGGATGGCCGCAATGCGCCGATCTTCGCATCGGCACCGGGTTGCGGGACCGCCAGTAGATAGAAGAATCCCGTCGCCAGCACCGCGGCCAGCGATCCATTCACAGCAAATCCGTTGCGCGCGGCGCTCGTCATGATCGAAAACCCTGTGGCGTCGATGGTAAAAACGCCCGACACCGCGCAATCGTTCCATATCGAAACTTCACGAGCTTGTGGCTCGCAGCTCTGTCCGAAAGCCGGTAATTTCCAAGCCAAGGACGAAGCATGAGATTCGACCGCAGACAGTTCTGTTCCCTGATCGCCGGCGCCGCAACGGCATCGCTCTGGGGCTCCGCCGCGCAGGCGCAAGCGCCCGCCCCTTCGTCGCCCGCGATGAGCCGTACCACCGCCTATGCCTTTTCGTTCAAAGGGCTCGACGGTTCGGACCTGCGGCTGGCGCATTATGCCGGCAAGCCGGTGCTGATCGTGAACACCGCCTCGCTCTGCGGCTATGTCAGACAATTTTCCGGTCTTGAGAGCTTGTGGGCGCGCTATCGCACGCGCGGCTTGCAGGTGATCGGCGTGCCGTCCAACGATTTCGGCGGCCAAGAGCCCGGCGGCGCGGCCGAGATCGTTCATGGCGCCAAGGCGCATGGCGTCAGCTTCCCGCTGGCGGTCAAGGTGGACATCAAGGGCGAGACTGCCCATCCCTTCTATCGTTGGGCGGCGGTGCAGCGCCCGCTCGATACGCCGCGCTGGAACTTCCACAAATACCTGGTCGGCCGCGACGGCCTGATCGCCGCCTCCTTTGCCTCCGCCGTGGACCCGCTGGATGCCCGCATGATCGCGGCCATCGAGAAAGAACTGCCCGGCGCCTGACCGGCAGCCTTCTCAACACAGGGTTGTGCCGGAGTGATTCCTCTTCGTTTCAAAGGCCAGCGTGGCCGCCGGGGCACGGCTAACCATATTCCCTGATGCCGCTCTGCAATTAGTTACCATTTCGTTGACTCCGGGTTCCCGCGGGCGTTCCATGCGGCCGAATTCCAACTTTCCGGGCCATTTTGGCCCTGATGATCCATGAGGGGTCTAAAGATGCGTGCGGCACTCAGCTTTGCTCTGGTTATTTCGGCCTCCGTGGCGGCCTCAGGCACCGCCTGGAGCCAAGCGGCCACCTGCGCCAATCCCAACGCCTTGGGCATTGCGCGCACCGTCGAAATCGACACCACCGGCGGCCCCGGCTTCGGCTTCGAGCATTTCAAGCAGCATGACTTTCTGAAGAACAAGGAAGTGCTGCTCACCTTCGACGACGGCCCCTGGCCGGTGAACACGCTGGCGGTGCTGAAGGCGCTGGCCGACCATTGCCTGAAGGCCACCTTCTTCCCGGTCGGCAAGCACGCCACCTACTATCCCGAGATCCTGAAGCAGGTCGCCGAAGCCGGTCACACCATCGGCTCGCACACCTGGTCGCATCAGAATCTCGCCAAGAAAAACATGACGCCGGATCAGGCGAAGGAAGAAATCGAAAAGGGCGTCAGCGCGGTCGCGATGTCGATCGGCGCGCCGGCCGCCCCGTTCTTCCGCTTCCCGGCCCTGCAGCATCCGCCGGAGCTCGTCACCTATCTCGGCGAGCGCAACATCGGCATGTTCTCGACCGATCTCGACTCGTTCGACTTCAAGGCGCGCAAGCCGGAACAGGTCATCAACACGATCATGGCCAAGCTGAAGAAGTTCGGCAAAGGCATCGTGCTGATGCACGACTTCCAACATGTCACCGCCGAGGCCCTGCCCGAGCTGCTCAACCAGCTTAAGGCCGAGGGCTACAAGGTCGTGCACATGAAGGCGAAGGATCCGGTCAAGACGCTCGCGCAATTCGACGAAGCGGTGCGCAAGGATCAGAAGCTGCCGACCGTCAACCAGCGTCCGACCGCGAGCGTGGTCCGCACGGTCGATTGATTTGCGCCGATGCATGGTTCGTGATTTGGAAACGCCGGGCGCATTGCCCGGCGTTTTTGTTTGCCGCCTGACGCCGGCCGATATCGCCGCGAACATAACGTGAGAGCGGACGCCGCCATGGCCCTGCGCATCGAAGGTTACGCCATCGTCTCGGAGGACGGCATGCTGGCCGACGCCGCCGGCGTCATGCCTGCGGCGCTGGTGGTCGAGGCCGATCAGAAATTCCTGTCCGCGGGATTGGACCGCGCCGACCTGATCGTCCATGGCCGCAACTCGCACGAAAACCAGCCGCAATCGCCCTATCGCCGCCGGCTGGTCGCGACGCGGCGGGTGGCCGCCCTCGCCCCCGATCCCGACCATCCCAATGCCACGTTATGGAATCCGGGCGGCTTGCCGCTTGAGAAGGCGGCGGACTCGCTGGACGTCGCGGACGGCGTTGTCGCTGTGCTCGGCGGCACCGACCTGTTCGGCCTGTTCCTGCCCCGCTACGACGTCTTCTATCTCTCACGGCTGGCCGGGCTGCGGCTGCCAGGCGGCCGCCCGGTCTTTCCGCAGGTGCCGCAAAGCAGCCCTGAAAACGTTCTGGCCGCCGCCGGACTGACCCCGGAGCCAGTACAGGCCCTGGACCCGGCGCGCGGCGTCACGCTGACCGCTTGGCGGCGGCCCGGGCGCTGAGCGCGGAAGGTATTCCTGTAGGAAAACATTCGCGTGACGGCACGCGCGAATCGACCCACACTGAAAACTGACTTGATTCGATCACGTTCGGCTGGCGGCAGGCCGCTCGCCCGAGGAGTTCCTCCCGCGTGGCGTATCAACTTGGGGCGGCCCAATCGGCCGCCCTTTTCATTGCATCGTTCAACGATAATAGCGCGGCTTCTTGCGCGGAGCGCGCTCGGCGCGCGGCACATAAAGCGGGTTGGCAAAGCAGAAATTGCCGGTGCCGGACGCCGCCGCCCGGCATTGCTGCCATGTGTAATAGGAGCAATCGTTGATGCCGTCTCCCATCACCGCGCACCACGCCTCGTTGTAGTTCCTGAAAAAGGCCTGCGCCGGCCCCGCCGGCATGACGAGTGCGAGGCCGAACGCGGCCAATGCGAGAAGCGCGAGCGGTGCGCGTGATTGCGAACGAGACATCGTTTCACTCCTTGACGTCAGTACCGTGCGCGGTCGTTGCCCTGCGGGGACGGCCGCCATGATCCGATCACGAACAGCATCAGCAGAGCGCCCATGATCGACAGATTCTTCATCGCGTGGATCATGTTGGCGCTGCGGTCGGCGCCCGACATGGCCCAGAAATCGTGGAACAGATAGGTCGCCGCGGCGGTGAACAGGATCAGCGCGATGGCCGCGACGCGCGTTCCGATATTGGCGGCGATCAGCAGACCGCCGGAAATCTCGACTACGCCCGCCACCATCGCGAGCAGACGAGGCAACGGCTGGCCGGTCATGCTCTGCAACTGGGTTTCCAGGTCGATCAGGAGCGGCGGCACCACCAGCTTGCCTTCGATCATCGCCGCCGTGCCGGAAATATCCAGCAGCTTCTGCGCGCCGGACAGGACGAAGATCAGGACAAAGGCAATGCGGCCGATAACCAGAAGAATGTTCATGATCGTTTTCCCGCAAGCGACCGGCCCGGTCCCGATGACGCAACCGGCCTCTGATCACAGATTGATCCGTTCCACGCAACGGCTTTCGCGATAGTGATACGTCCCGGCCGCGTCAGCCGCCAGATCATTTCTTCTTGGTTTTGGCAGCCGGCTTGGCCGTCGATTTTGCTTTTCCGCCCTTCCCCGGGGCCTTGGCCTTGCCTTTGGCCCTGGCGGCGACCGGCGCGCGCTGCTTGATCTCGACCAGCAGCACGCGAATCTCCTTGCCGGTTTCATTCGCGCTCGCCGCCTGTTGCGCCGACAGCCACAACGCTTCACCCGACCTGAAAGTCAGTTCATAGGGCGTGCGGCCGGGCGGCGTGAACACCAGCGCGCCGTCGGTCAACGCGTAGATGAATGTATTGGGAAAGGATTGCGCCGCGACTTTCTCGCCCGGCTTGAGCCGCAATTCCCGAACCTTGATCTGCTCGTTCTCGAGAATCTTCGGGCTGGTCTCCGTCCCGGGCCGTGCGGTCTGTCCCGCCGCCGGGACCGCAATGGCCACCAGGAAGGCGCCAATCAATAAAAAACGCATCATCGCACCGCCGTATGAATTGTTGTCGTCATCGCCTCTTTCTGCGCAATGGCGATGGCAAACATGAGGCAATGCCCGGGCGCCTTATAGGACAAAACGGCAGGAAATGGATCCGTCTTTTCGGGTCGCAGCCTGAACGCGCCGGCATCCGGTTCAGGCCGCCGACGCACGCCGGCGCGAGGACAGATATCCGAAACCGAAGCCCGAATGCGCATCGTCAGGCTGATCCGATTCGCCCTTCGGCTGGTGTTCGGTCGCTTCCAGCAGACGCAGGAAGGACGGACCCGGCAATGGCGGCGCGAACACATAGCCCTGCACCGCCTGGATGCCATGCTCGCGCAGCGCGATCACCTGCTCGAACGTTTCGACTCCCTCGGCGATGATCTCGATGTCCATGTTGCGGGCGAGATCCACCAGCGTCTCGATGATGGCGGTGGAGCTGCTGTCGGTCCCCAGGGCGTCCACGAACATCTTGTCGATCTTGATGATGTCGACGCCGAGCTTGAGGATGTAGGATAGGCCGCTATGGCCGGCGCCGATATCGTCGATGGCGATCTTGACGCCAAGATCCTGCAGCGCCGACACCACGCGGCGCGCCTGGCCCAGGTTGTCGAGCGGCTGGCGCTCGGTCACTTCCAGCATGACTTGCGACAGGCGCACCGGGGAATGCTCGAAGATCTTGCGTACGTCCTCGACGATGCTGTTGCTCCCGAAATGCTCGGCCGCCAGATTGAACCCGACCCGCAAATTGGGGCGCGCCTGGCACACCGGTCCGAGTTCGTGAGTTACTTTCCGCATCAGGCTGCGGGTCATCTCCATGATCAGGCCGCTGGACTCCGCGAGCGGAATGAAGGAAGCAGGCGGCAGGATCGTCCCGTCGGATTTGCGCCAGCGCATCAGCACTTCGCAGCCGATCAACTGTCCGGTCGTGATGTTGACCACCGGTTGATAGAACGGCACGAATTCGCCGGCCTTGAGCGCCCGCTCCAGTTCCGTCACCGGATTGTTGCGCTGACGCCAGGGCACCAGAAACGCAATCGCAAAAAGCGCGGCGGCGAATACGCCCATCACCGTATTGCCGAGAAAACGGATTTCTTCCTGGCCGCGCGTCAGGACCGAGAGCGGACGCGTCATGGTGACGGTAAGACCGAAGCGATGCGACGACAGCGTGCTCACGACCATGGTGTCGAACGGGTCGCCGAATTCGGAGACCGGCCCGACCGTGGCTACGACCGTTCCGTCGCTGGTCGCGACACGGCCATGCGCGTTGAGCAGCAGACCGCCTTGCGAGGACACCTTGGTGATCAGGAGATCGCCAGGGATCAGCGCGGCGATGCTGTTGGTTGCGCCCGGACGGCGAAGCCGCAGCATCCGACCGGCCTTGTCGTCCACCACCATGACGTCGAGGAGGATGGAGCTGTCCACCACCCCTTCGGTCGACAGGACGATGCGATGCCGCAGCGCCACGCCGAGATCACTGCAGAGTGTGCGCCCGTTCGGGTCCACGATCGAGAATTCGGCGACGCCACTATAGTCCAGATTGGCCCGCCGCATCGCCTCGATATTGTCGGGGGTGCAGGAATCGACTCCGCGCTTCGTCAGCTCATCGAGGCCATTCATCGCCGTGATCATATGGTTTTCGGCCATGGTGATGCTGCGGCGTGTGGTGGAATCGATATCTTCCCGGGTCTGCTCCAGAATCAGATCGTCCAGCCAATAGTTGAACAGCAGCGTCGGCCCCCCTGCAATGAGGACGCCGGCCACGACCGCAATCAGCTTTTTGGATACTGGACCCACAAACACGTCGCCCTGCCCGACAATATTTCAAATTGCCGCGCGGGGCGTAAAATCCGGCTTAAATGCCTGCGAGGCACCCGGTTGAAAATGTCGCATCCGGGCCGCAACGCATGACATGGTTAGCAAAGTGTAAAGACGGGCCGGAGGGAGCGGAGATGAAGAATGAGCGTCTGCACAAATGGTGGCCGCGGATGTGGCGCGGCGCAGCCTTCGCGCTGGGTCTGCTGGCGATCGCGTCTTCCAGTCCCGCGCAGCAGCCGCTCGCCATTTTCGACGCCCATATGCACTACAATCAGGAGCCGAATCCGTTCTACTCGCTCGAGCAGGTGCTGGAGACCTTCCGCCGCAACGGCGTGACCGGCATCCTCGCCACCAGCCGTCCCAACAAGGGCACGCACCAGTTGATGGCGGCGAAAGCGCCCGGCCTGTGGGTCGTGCCCTTCATCCGGCCCTATCGCCAGCGCGCCGACATCCAGACATGGTTCAACGATCCCACGATCTACGATCTGGTGCAGGAGGAATACAAGCGCGGCTATTACCGCGGGGTCGGCGAATTCCACATCTACGGCAAGACCGCCGGCGCCGAGGTCGTGAAGAAGATCGTCAACTTCGCGGTCGAGCGGAATCTGTATCTGCACGCGCATTGCGACGAGGAGGCGCTGCTGATCCTGTTCTCGCACAATCCGAAAGCGAAGATCATCTGGGCGCATACCGGATTCTCGACGCCGCCCGTGCGCGTCGCCGAATTGTTTGACCGGCATCGCGATCTGGTCGGCGAATTGTCCTATCGCAGCGGCATCACCGGCGGCGACGGCAAGCTCGCCGCCGAATGGCGCGCGCTGTTCGCCAAATATCCGGACCGCTTCCTGATCGGCTCCGACACATGGATCAACGAGCGCTGGTTCTCCTATGACGCGATCTTCAAAACCTATCGCGACTGGCTGGCGCAACTGCCGCCGGATCAGGCGAAGCGCATCGCATCGGGCAACGCGGAAAAGCTGTTCGGTCCGCGCAAGGGCGAGTGATCAGGATTCCAGCCTGACGCCATAGATGTCGCGGATTTTCCGGCGGCCGAGCCTGGTGACCTCGACCGTGCGGCTGGCGGGCTTCTGCACGATCCAGCCCTGCGCAAGAAACGACTCCTTGATCCGCGTTCCGAGCGTGCCGGCCAGATGGTAGCGCCGCTCGCTCCAGTCCAGGCACGGGCGGCAGAAGGCGCGGTGCGGCTGCGCGTGCAGGTCAAGCCCCTGACGTGACAGGAAGGCGCGGCCGGACGCCGTGACTTCGCCGCCGTCGTCCGCCAGCACGAGATGGCCGGCCGCCACCAGACGGTCGGCAATTCCGATCGCCAATTGTCCCGCCAGATGGTCGTAGCAGGTGCGGGCAAAGCGCATCGCCTGGTCGCGCGGCCCAAACCGCCGCGCCGAAGGATCGGCGGCGGCCACCACCATCATGCCTTCCAGCATCTGCCCGACCTGCAGCGAGGCCAGCCGGTAGTAACGGTGTCGCCCCTGCTGCGCCACCACCAGCAATCCGGCATCGACCATGCGCGCCAGATGCCCGCTCGCCGTCTGCGGCATCACGCCGGCGGCGGCCGACAATTCGCCGGCAGTGAAGGCACGGCCGTCCATCAGCATCGACAGCATGTTCGCGCGCGCCGGATCGCCGGCGCAGGAAGCCACGATGGCAAGCTGGTTGTGTGCGCTCATGTCCGGAGTCTGGACGGCAGAGAGCGGAACCGCAAGAGCCGACGCTTCGGCCGATTCCGAAACATCCCGCTCGCCCCGCCCGCTAGTCAGCCGCCGGAGAGACACTTGCGGGAGTTCGGTCATGACCGGCGACAGATTGAGATCAATTCACCCCGGCACGCTTGCGATCAGCATCGCGATCGGCCGGCGGCTCAAAAGCTGGATCGTGTGGTATGCGCAATGCGCCTGCCGGCGGGAGCAGCGCCGCACCCTCGCGAGGCTCGACGACCGGCAACTCAGGGATATCGGCGTGAGCCGTTTCGACGCGACGCGCGAGGCCGGCAAGCCGTTCTGGAAATAGCCGCGCTACTTCACCGCCGCAACGGAGTCGGCGATAAAGCGCGGCAAGGCGAAGGCCGCGACATGCACCTCCGGCGTCCAGTAGCGGGTCTGGAACCTGCCGGCGCGGGCATAACGCTGTGCGACGGTTTTGACCGCGACCTGCCGCAGCTTCCTGTCGTCGCTCGCCCAGCCCATGGTCATGTGGCCGCCGATATAGGTCGGGATCGCCGCGACGTAGCAGAATCCGTCCTTCCACAGCTTGCGAAATTTTTCGATGCTGCCGGTCAGTTCGTCGGGCTGGAAGAACGGCACGCCGTTCTGCGTCACCATCACGCCGCCCGGCTTCAGGCAGCGCTTCACGCCGGCATAGAATTCTTCCGAGAACAGCACGGCGCCCGGCCCCTGCGGATCGGTGGAATCCACGATCACCACGTCGAAGCGGCGGTCGGTGTCCGCGACATATTTCATGCCGTCGGCGATCACCAGTTCGAAACGCTTGTCCGACAACACCGGCCCGGTGAATTCCGGAAAATGCTCCCTGGAGAAATCCACCACCGACTGGTCGATCTCGACCTGCACTAGCCGCTTGACCGATTTGTGCTTGAGCACTTCCTCGGCGATGCCGCAATCGCCGCCGCCGACGATCAGAATGTCCTTCGCCTTGCCATGCGCCAGGATCGGCACATGCGCCATCATCTCGTGATAGACGAATTCGTCGCTGGTGGTGACCTGCGTCGCGCCGTCCAGCATCAGCACCTTGCCGAAATGCGACTGCTCGAACAGCACCAGATGCTGGTGCTCGGTCTGCATCTCGTACAGCACCCGGTCAGCCTTGTAGGTCATGCGAAATCCGAGATCGTCGAACAGCGTCTCGGAAATCCAGCGGTCGTTGGCCATGGCGCCCTCATCGATTCCGGAAGCGGCAAAGTCCCGCGTCCGCGACTATACATAAACGGACGGCCGGACCTGATGGCCCGGCCGTCGCAATTTCAAACGGATGCTGTTAGACGCCCTGCCCGCGCAGATGTTCGCTGACGGCAATGCGGCCCGGCTTGAACGCCTCGCGCAACACCGGCACGCAGGCCTCGGGATTGGCCTTGCCGCACATGAACACGTCGAGCGCGGCATAGCCGTTCTCGGGCCAGGAATGGATCGAGATATGGCTTTCCGCCAGCACGGCGACGCCGGAAATACCACCATTCGGCTCGAAGTGATGCAGATGGATGTGCAGCAGGGTCGCGCCCGCCGCATCCACGCAGTCGCGCAAGGCGGCCTCGATGTGATCGAGATCGTCGAGCTTTTTGGCGTCGTAAAGGTCGATGATGAGATGCGCTCCGGCGCATCGCACTCCGTTCCTCACCACGAAATGATCGGCACTGTCTTCAGAAACAACCGAAGGCGTGTCGATCGCGAAGTCCTTCTTTCGGGCGGTACTTGGGGTCCCCAAGCCTTTTCCCGATTGAAAGAGGGCGTTTTGGCTCATGCCGTCCTCCCCAACCAGAGATCAAAGCCGAGACCGGCGAGCCGGCTCAACGAATACGAATGCCGCCGAATCAACCCACAACGCGCGGACCGATCGAGGCGGCAGTGGGAAATAATCACAATGTCCTTGGGTATCAAGGAAATTCTTGAAGATTCGCCTAACCCGAGGTTGCGGCGCTCCGGCGCAGCTCAAAAAGACGCCAAAAGCGGCCTCACGCGTTGGCCTGCGCCTCGCCGACGGAGATCGCCGTCATATTGATAATGCCGCGCGAGGTCGATGACGGAGTCAGGATATGGGCCGGCCGGGCGGCGCCGATCAGGATCGGTCCGACCGGCAGCGCATCCGCCAGCACTTTCGCCATCTGATAGGCGATATTGGCGGCGTCCAGATTGGGCATGATCAGCACGTTGGCTTCGCCCTTGAGCCGCGAATTCGGGAAAATCCGCTCGCGGAAGGCCGGCAGCAAGGCAGCGTCGCCATGCATCTCGCCCTCCACTTCCAGCGAGGGATGCGCGGCCTCGATCAGCGCGCGCGCCGCCTGCATCTTGCGCGAGGAGACGCTGTCGTAGGAACCGAAATTGGAATGCGAGAGCAGCGCGATTTTCGGCTCGAGTCCGAAACGCCGCACATGCGCGGCCGCCAGCGCCGCCATTTCCGCGATCTCGTCCGCGCTCGGCTCCGGCGTCACCTGGGTGTCGGCCATGAAATACGCGCCCTTGGCGGTGACCACCAGCGACAGCGCGGCGTATTCGCGCACGCCGGGCGCGAGCCCGATCACGTCGCGGATATTCTTCAGATGCGCCATATAGCGGCCCTCCAGGCCGCACAGCATGGCGTCGGCGATGCCGAGCCGCACCGCAAGGGCTGCGATCACCGTGGTGTTGGTGCGCACCACCGTGCGCGCGGTGTCGGGCGTGACGCCGCGGCGGCCGGCGGCCTGCACATAGGCCTGCACGAATTCGCGGTAGCGCGGATCGTCTTCCGGATTGATCAGTTCGAAATCGCGGTCCGGGCGCACCGACAGGCCAAACCGCTCGAGGCGCGACTCCACGACCGCGGGACGCCCGACCAGGATCGGCCGCGCCAGCCCCTCCTCGACCACGACCTGCACGGCGCGCAGCACGCGCTCGTCCTCGCCCTCGGCGTAGATGATGCGTTTCGGATCGGCCTTCGCGCGGGTGAACAGCGGCTTCATGATGAAGCCGGAGCGGAACACGAAGCGGTTCAGCCGCTCCTCATAGGCGTCGAAATCGATGAACGGCCGCGTCGCCACGCCCGACTTGATCGCGGCGCGCGCCACCGCCGGCGCGATGCGCAGGATCAGACGGGGATCGAACGGATTGGGAATCAGCGAGCCGGAGCCGAACATGCGCGCCTCGCCGTCATAGGCCCTGGCGGCGACTTCCGACGGCGTTTCGCGCGCCAGCGCCGCGATCGCCTCGACGGCGGCGCGCTTCATCTCTTCATTGATCGTCGTCGCGCCGACATCCAGCGCGCCGCGGAAAATGAAGGGAAAACACAACACGTTGTTGACCTGGTTCGGAAAGTCCGAACGCCCGGTGCAGATCATGGCGTCCGGCCGCACCGCGATCGCCTCCTCCGGCATGATTTCCGGAGTCGGATTGGCAAGCGCCATGATCAGCGGGCGATCCGCCATGCGCGCCACCATGTCGGGCTTCAGCACCCCGCCGGCCGACACGCCGAGGAACACGTCGGCGCCGTCGATGATCTCGCCGAGTTTGCGCGCCTTGGTGTCCTGCGCATAGACCTCTTTCCAGCGGTCCATCAGCGCGGTGCGACCCTTGTAGACCACGCCTTCGAGGTCGGAGACAAAAATGTTCTCCACCCTGGCGCCCATCGCCACCAGCAGGTTGAGACAGGCGAGCGCAGCTGCGCCGGCGCCGGACGTCACGATCTTGATCTGGTCAATTTTCTTGCCGGTGACATGCAGCGCATTCACCACCGCCGCCGCGACGATGATGGCGGTGCCGTGCTGGTCGTCATGGAAGACCGGAATCTTCATCCGCTCGCGCAGGCGGGATTCGACTTCGAAACATTCCGGTGCCTTGATGTCTTCGAGGTTGATGCCGCCGAAGGTCGGCTCCAGCGCCGAGATCACCTCGACCATGCGGTCGACTTCCTTGGCGTCGATCTCGATGTCGAACACGTCGATGCCGGCGAATTTCTTGAACAGCACCGCCTTGCCTTCCATGACCGGCTTGGACGCAAGCGGACCGATATTGCCGAGCCCCAGCACTGCGCTGCCGTTGGAAATGACGGCGACCAGATTCTGGCGGATGGTCAGTTCGGCGGCTTGCCCGGGATCGGCGGCGATCGCCTCGCAGGCGGCGGCGACTCCGGGCGAATAGGCCAGCGCGAGGTCGTGCTGGTTGCCGAGCGGCTTGGTGGCCTGGATTTCCAGCTTTCCGGGCTTCGGGCCGCGGTGATAGGCCAGCGCCGAGGTGCGCAGGTCGTCGGACAGATTGGACATCACTGAGGGCATTCGGTTCCTCCGGCCCGCACCTTAGCCTGCGGTTTCATCCCCTGCAGCAGATTCAGCTCTGCGGCAGATTGAGCCGGATATGCAGCTCGCGCAGTTGCCTCGGCGTCACTTCCGAGGGCGCGCCCATCAGCAGGTCCTCGGCGCGCTGGTTCATCGGGAACACCACGACCTCGCGCAGGTTCTCCTCCCCGCACAGCAGCATAACGATGCGGTCGATGCCGGGCGCGATGCCGCCATGCGGCGGGGCTCCGAGCGACAGCGCGCGCAGCATGCCGCCGAATTTCGCCTCCAGCACCTCCTCGCCATAGCCGGCGACGGCAAAGGCCTTCTTCATCACGTCGGGACGATGATTGCGGATCGCGCCCGAGGACAGTTCGATGCCGTTGCAGACGATGTCGTACTGGAACGCCTTGATCCCGAGAATCTTGTCATTGTCCTTGGGATCGAGCGCGAGGAATTCGTCGACCGCCATGTTCGGCATCGAGAACGGGTTGTGTGAAAAATCGATCTTCTTCTCTTCCTCGCTCCATTCGAACATCGGGAAGTCGACGATCCAGCAGAACTCGAACTTGTCCTGCGCGATCAGGCCGAGTTCCTCGCCCACCTTGGTGCGCGCGGGTCCGGCGAATTTCACAAAGTCCTTCGGCTTGCCGGCGATGAAGAACACCGCGTCGCCGATTCCGAGTCCGAGCTGATCGGCGATCTGCCTGGTGCGCTCCGGACCGATATTCTTGGCGAGCGGACCTGCGCCGCCCTCCTCGCCTTCGCGCCAGAAGATGTAGCCCAGTCCCGGCTGGCCCTCGCCCTGCGCCCAGGAATTCATGCGGTCGCAGAACGCGCGGTTGCCGCCTTTTGGCGCCGGGATCGCCCACACCTCGACCTGAGAATCCTTCTCGATCATGCCGGCGAATATCTTGAAGCCGGAGCCACGGAACGCGTCGGTGACATTCTGCATCTTGAGCGGATTGCGCAGGTCCGGTTTGTCGGTGCCGTACAGCCGCATCGCATCGGCGTAAGGGATCATCGGGAATTTCGGCGTGACCGATTTG
The DNA here is from genome assembly GCA_022843165.1 of Pseudorhodoplanes sp. Lineage (GTDB taxonomy): Bacteria > Pseudomonadota > Alphaproteobacteria > Rhizobiales > Xanthobacteraceae > Pseudorhodoplanes. Next base: position 90,651 of record JALHOD010000011.1, on the reverse strand, counting down.
CCCTCGGCGAATTCCTCGAACACCCCGCGCAAAACCGGCTCGACCGCGCTGAACACATCGTCCTGCGTCACGAAGCTCATCTCGATATCGAGCTGATAGAATTCACCGGGAGAACGATCGGCGCGCGCATCCTCGTCGCGGAAACACGGCGCGATCTGGAAATAGCGGTCGAAGCCCGACACCATCAGCAGCTGCTTGAATTGCTGCGGCGCCTGCGGCAGCGCGTAGAATTTTCCGGGATGGATGCGCGAGGGCACGAGATAGTCGCGCGCGCCTTCCGGCGAGGACGCGGTCAGGATCGGCGTCTGGAATTCGAAGAAGCCGCCCGCCTTCATCCGGCGGCGGATGGAATCGATGATCGCGCCACGCTTCATGATGTTCTTGTGCAGCCGCTCGCGGCGCAGATCCAGAAAGCGGTATTTCAGACGGATCTCTTCCGGATATTCCTGGTCGCCGAAGACCGGCATCGGCAATTCGCCGGCCGCGCCCAGCACCTCGATTTCGGTGACGAACACTTCCACCAACCCGGTCGGCAGATCGGGATTCTCGGTGCCCTCCGGGCGCTTGCGCACCTTGCCGTCGATCCGCACCACCCATTCCGAGCGCAACGTCTCGGCAGTCTTGAAGGCCGGGCTGTCAGGATCGGCCACCACCTGGGTCAGGCCGTAATGGTCGCGCAGGTCGATGAACAGCAATCCGCCATGGTCGCGGATGCGGTGGCACCAGCCGGAGACGCGCACGGTCTCGCCAATGTGTGTGTCGCGGAGCTCGCCGCAGGTGTGGGTGCGATAGCGATGCATGTCTGAGGGGATTCGCGGGCTTTTTTGGATAAGGCCGCGAAAAGCGCATGGGGGTCGCGCTTTGTCAAGGCAAGCCGAAAGCCTCGACAGACGGGCATCGATCTGCAAACTCTTGGACTGGAAACGCTCTGACGGATCGATATGGCCAAGAAGACTGCAAAAACGGCCCGCGCCGGCGGCGGGCGAAAAAGCGCGGCCCAGCCCCCGAAGGGCACCCGGATGACCACCGGCGAGGCGACCGTCTCGGCCCTCCTCGCCCACGGCCTGGACACGATCTACGCCCTGCCCGGGGTCCACAACGACCACTTCTTCGACGCGCTCTACAAGGCCGGGAACCGCATCCGGACCGTTCATACCCGCCACGAACAGGGCGCGGCCTATATGGCGCTGGGAGCCGCGCTCGCGACCGGCAAGCCGCAGGCCTATGCCGTGGTCCCCGGTCCCGGCCTGCTCAATACCGGGGCGGCGCTGCTGCAGGCCTTCAGCATGAACGCCCAGGTTCTGGCCCTGATCGGCCAGATCCCGCAGGCCGCGATCGGCCGCTCGCTCGGCCATCTGCATGAAATTCGCGATCAGGCCGGGATCATCGCCCGGCTGGTCGACCATTCCGCCCGCATCGCGCGGCCCGCCGACGCCCCGCGTCTGGTGGCCGACGCTTTCCGGGCCATGGCCTCGGGGCGGCCGGGGCCGGCGGCGCTGGAATGCGCCATGGACGTCTGGGGCCGGATCGAGCCGGTGGCGCCGATCGGCAAGCCGGACAAGCTGGTGCCGCCTCCGCTCGACGAGGACGCCATCCTGGCCGCGGCCAAAATCCTCGGCACCGCGAAAAATCCGATGATCGTGGTCGGCGGTGGCGCGCAGACCGCCTCGCGCGAAGTCACCCGGCTCGCCGCCATGCTGCAGGCGCCGGTGGTGGCCTGGCGGCGCGGCCGCGGCGTGCTCGACGACCGCAATCCGCTCTCGATCACGCTGCCGCTCGGCCACGAGCTGTGGCGCGAGGTCGATGTGGTGATCGGCATCGGCACGCGGCTGCTGACCCAGTTCAGCCAATGGGGCCACGACAAGGATCTCAAGGTGGTCCGCATCGACGCCGATCCCGACGAAGCCGAGCGCCTGCACAAACCGGCCGCCTCCATCCTCGGCGATTCCGCTCTGGTGCTGCGCCGCCTGCTCGACGTGCTGCCGGCGCACAACGTCAAGCGCAAATCGCGCAAGGACGAGATGCTGGAGCGGCAGGCCAGAATGAAAAAGCGCCTGGGCAAGCTCGGACCGCAGATCGCCTTGCTCGACGCCATCCGCGCCGAATTGCCGGAGGACGGAATCTTCGTCGACGAGGTGACGCAGATCGGCTTCGCCTCCCGCCTCGCCTTTCCGGTCTACAAGGCCAACACCTTCATCTCGCCCGGATTCCAGGACAATCTCGGCTGGGGTTATGCCACCGCGCTCGGCGTGCAGGATGCGCGCCGCGACGTGCCGGTGGTGTCGATCGCCGGCGACGGCGGCTTCATGTATGCCGCCAACGAATTGTCGACCGCAATGCGCCATCGCATCCCGCTGGTCAACATCGTGTTCAACAACAACAGCTACGGCAACGTGAAGCTGATCCAGAAGGAAGGCTATGGCGGGCGGCATATCGCCGTCGATCTCGCCAATCCCGACTTCGTCAAATTCGCCGACAGCTTCGGGGTCGCCGCCGAGCGCGCGCATGACGCGTCGGAGTTGCGAAAGGCGCTGCGCCGCGGCTTTGCGCGCCGCGACGGTCCGACCCTGATCGAAGTGCCGGTCGGCGAGATGCCTTCGCCCTGGGAATTCATCCACATGCCGCGCGTGCGCGGCGCCTGAAGTCAAAAGTATGAACCTGATCACGACAACAAACGATCTCGCCGACGTCTGCAAACGGCTGAGCGCCTTCGATTACGTCACCGTCGACACCGAATTCCTGCGCGAATCGACCTACTTCCCGCAGCTCTGCGTGGCGCAGATCGCCTCGCCCGACGAGGCGGTGGTGGTGGATGCGCTCGCCGAGGGCATCGACCTTGCGCCGTTCTTCGAACTGATGGCGAACGAGAAGATCGTGAAGGTGTTTCACGCCGCGCGCCAGGACATCGAAATCGTCTGGCATCGCGCCAGCCTGATTCCGCATCCGATCTTCGACACCCAGGTCGCCGCCATGGTGCTCGGCTATGGCGATTCCATTTCCTACGACCAACTGGTGCAGCGCATCACCGGCGACCAGCTCGACAAGTCGAACCGCTTCACCGACTGGACGCGCCGCCCGCTCACCCAGTCGCAGATCGACTACGCGATTTCCGACGTTACGCATCTGCGCGACGTCTACCAGCATCTGCGCTCGGACCTTGAGAAACGCGGCCGCACCGAGTGGCTGAGCGAGGAGATGGACGTCCTCACCTCGCCCGAGACCTACCGCATGGATCCCGACAATGCCTGGCAGCGGCTGCGCGCGCGGGTGCGCAAGCCGAAGGAGCTGGCGATCCTGATCGAGGTCGCCGCCTGGCGCGAGCGCGAGGCGCGCGCCCGCGACGTGCCGCGCGGGCGCGTGCTGAAGGACGATCTGGTTGCCGACATCGCGGTGCAGGCGCCGACCAGCATCGAACGCCTGTCGTCGCTGCGCGCCTTGCCCAAGGGGTTTGAGCGATCGAAGTGGGGGCAGGAAATTCCCGAACTGGTCAAGCGCGCGCTGGCGCGCGATCCCAAGACCTTGCCGGTGATCGAACGCTCCAAGCCCGCCCCCAACGGCACCGCCATCGTCGAGTTGCTGAAAGTGCTGCTGCGCATGACCTCAGAGCGCCATGCGGTCGCCTCCAAGGTGATCGCAACCGTCGACGATCTGGAACGCATCGCCGCCGACGACGAGGCCGATGTGCCCGCGCTCAAGGGCTGGCGGCGCGAATTGTTCGGTGAAAAGGCCTTGGCGCTGAAGGCCGGCCGGCTCGCTTTGGCGATCGAGAAAGGCCGCGTGTCGGCGATCGAGCGCAAATAGCGCCGCCGTCTCTCAATCCATGATCAGATGCGGCTCGCGGCCGATCAGCCGCGCCAATGTGCGCAGCCGGTTGAACACGCGCTCGCCGGCGAGTGCGGCATATTTGCCCGGCATCCGCAGCACCAGCCGGTCCTTCTCCACCCGCAGCGGCGTCTGCGGCAAAACGCCCGGCATCGAGGCCGACACCATATAGGCGACCCGCATCGCCGCGCCCAGGACGCGCGCGCGGTCGAGCAGCCGGGTCGAGGCCAGTTCGCGCAGGCGCGGCGAAAGCTCATCGTCATGCGTGATGCCGACATGGCGGAAATACACCGCCAGCGCCAGGAACGCGCGGGCGGGATGATCGAGCGCGACGAACGAGGCATGCGCGATGAGGTTGAGCGACTGCTCGCCGCGATAATCCGGATGCGTGCGCCAGCCGATATCGGCCACCAGACACGCGGCATGACGCAGCCGGATCTCGTTATCGGTCTCGTCCAGGCCCGATGTCGCCATGAAACGGTCGGTCCAGGTCACCAGTTCCTCGCCATGCAGCGGCGAGCGCGAGCGCAGCAGGTTGAGATTCTGCGCGGCGTCGATCAGCGCATCCTTGCGCTGCTCGCGCACCTTGAGCATCGAATAGAGCAGACCCTCGCGCACGCCGAGCGCGGAAATCACCACGTCGTCGGGCTTGGTCCGCCGCACCAGTTGCTCCAGCACAAGCGCGGCATAGCCCAGCAGCGGACGACGGGCGCTCGCCACCACCTCGATCTGCGACAGCGTGTCGGGATTGACGCGCTGGACCAGTTCGCAGAACTCGATCGCTTCCCGCGCGCGCAGCCTGTAGCCGTGCATCACATGCAGCGGATAGCCGGTCTGCGCCATGTGCAGGCGCGCCAGCGCGCGCCAGGCGCCGCCGACGGCATAGAGTGAGCGGCCGTATCCGGCCGCCCCCACCCGCACGCCCGACAATGCGCGCTTGACGATCTTCTCCGCCTTCTTGAGCGACTTCTTCGAGGCGTCCTGCAGCGCAAGGCCGCCGAGCGGCAATGTGATGCCGCGCCGCAGCCGCGCGCCATGAATGTCCACCAGTTCGAGCGAGCCGCCGCCGAGATCGCCGACGATGCCGTTCGGCTGGTAGACGCCCGACATCACGCCGAGCGCCGACAATTCCGCCTCGCGCCGGCCCGACAGCACGTCGATCCGCATCCGGCAGAGACTTTCGGCCTCCTCGATGAAGGCCGGACCGTTGCGCGCATCGCGGCAGGCTGCGGTGGCGATGCCGAACACGCGATCCACCTTCAAGGTGTCGCACAGCGCGCGGAACCGTTTCAGCGCCAGCAGCGCCTGGGTCACCGCGTCCGGCGCCAGCAGGCCCGTGGACTGCACCTCACGGCCGAGACCGGCCAGCACCTTTTCGTTGAAGATCGGCGTCGGCGAACGGGTCAGCCCTTCGTAGACCACGAGCCGCACCGAATTCGATCCGATGTCGATGACGCCGACCGCCGGCCCATGATCGAGACGGCCTTTCGCGCGCGCGCGGCGCGGCTTGGCGGTCTTCGATGTCTTTTTGGATTTCGACAGGGCGCGCGCCGGCGCCTTGCCCTTACGAGCGGCGCGTGAGACGGCGTGGCGGAGATTCCTTAAGAGATTTTCCACGTCCCGACAGGCTCGGATTTGTCATAAAGTATTTCTGGGCGTTGAACGGCTCCTCGCCCTTGCCCGGCCTTATGCGGCTTGCCGTGCCGTCAGGCAAGACCGTCCAGCTCTGCTCGTTATCCTTGAAGTTGACAACCATGATCTGGTCGAGGAGCTGTTCGTGCACCGTCGGATTCGTGATCGGACAAAGCGCTTCGACGCGGCGGTCGAGATTGCGCGGCATCATGTCGGCGGAGGAGATATAGACCGTCGCCTTCGGGTGCGGCAGCCCGTGGCCTTCGCCAAAACAGTAGATTCGCCCGTGCTCTAGGAAGCGTCCGACGATCGACTTCGCGCGGATATTGTCCGACAGGCCCGGCACGCCCGGCCGCAGGCAGCAGATGCCGCGCACCACAATGTCGATCTGCACGCCGGCGCGCGAGGCCTCGTACAGCAGGTCGATGATGGCGGGATCGACCAGCGAATTCATTTTCAGCCAGATCGCGGCCGGCTTGCCGGCCTTGGCGAAGGCGGTTTCCTGCCGGATATGGTCGCTGATTCGCTTGCGCAGGGTAACGGGCGACACCGCCATGCGCTCGAGTTCGGCCGGCTCCGCATAGCCGGTGATGAAATTGAAGATGCGCGCGACGTCGCGCGCGATCACCGGATCGGCGCTGAAATAGGACAGATCGGTGTAGATGCGCGCGGTGATCGGATGATAGTTGCCGGTCGCCACATGAACGTAGGACGCCAGCGCCTTGGCCTCGCGTCGCACCACCAACGACAATTTGGCGTGCGTCTTGAGCTCGACGAATCCATAGACGACCTGCACCCCTGCCCGTTCGAGGTCGCGCGCCCAGCGGATATTGGCTTCCTCGTCGAAGCGCGCCTTGAGCTCGACCAGAGCGGTCACCGACTTGCCGGCCTCGGCGGCTTCCGCCAGCGCCTTCACGATCGGGGATTCGGCGGAGGTGCGATACAGCGTCTGCTTGATCGCGATCACGTCGGGATCGCGCGCGGCCTGCTGCAGGAATTGCACCACCACGTCGAACGACTCGTAGGGATGGTGGACGATAAAATCCTTCTGCCGGATGGCCGCGAAACAATCGCCGCCGTGATCGCGGATGCGCTCCGGGAAGCGCGGATTATAGGGAACGAACAGAAGGTCGGGGCGGTCGATCGCCACCAGTTCCTTCAGATCGTTCAGCGCCAGCATGCCGTCGGCCAGATGCCCGTCCACGATGAAGATGTCGCCGTCTTCGACGCCCATGGCGCGCTGCACGAAACGGCGCAATTCCATCGGCATGTCGTCCTCGATATCCAGCCGGATCACCGATCCGCGGCGGCGGCGCTTGAGCACGCTTTCGAACGAACGCACCAGGTCTTCGGCTTCTTCCTCGATTTCGATTTCGGAATCGCGGATCACGCGGAAGGCGCCCTGTCCGTTCATGGAATAGCCGGGAAACAGCTGGCTCATGAACAGATAGGTCACCTGCTCCAGCATGATGACGCGCGAACTGCCGTCCTGGGATTTCGGCAATTGCACGAAGCGCTCGATCTTGTGCGGCACGCGGATCAGCGCGTTCATCGCCTTGCCGTCGCTGATGCGCGAGAGCTGCAGCGAAATGGTGAAGCCGAGATTGGGAATGAACGGAAACGGATGCGCGGGATCGATCGCGAGCGGCGTCAGCACCGGGAAGATGTGATGCAGGAAATGCTCTTCCAGCCACGCCTTTTCCTGCTGGGTGACGGTGTGCGCATCGACGATGACGACGCCCTGCTCGGCCAGATCGCTGCGCAAGGCGCGCCAGCGCGCCTGCTGGTCGCCGGCCAGGACCGAGACGACTTCGGCGACCTTGTTCAGTTGCTCCGCCGGCGTCAGCCCGTCCGGGCTACGGTCGGTGATGCCCTCGCGCACCTGCCCCTTGAGCGCGGCCACGCGCACCATGAAGAATTCATCGAGGTTGGCGGCCGAGATCGACAGGAAGCGCAGCCGCTCCAGCAGCGGATGGTTCGGATTGTTCGATTCATCCAGGACCCGCCGGTTGAAATGCAGCCAGGACAATTCGCGGTTGATGAAGCGGTCGGGACTGGTCAGCACAGCGGGATCCTCGGCCGCGCCGGATCGCCCGGCCGGCGCAGATTCCGCTTTCAAAACAAGTGCTTCAGCGCGCTCGGTCATGGAAATTACTGTCTCATCCCGCCATCCTAGCCCGTTTTGGGCCGGGTTTATGACGCCGGGATGACGCCCCCATGACGGGTATCCTGGCACAAATCGCTTAAGGTCCGGTGTCGGACCCGGTGTCGCGGAACAATTCGGCGGCCAGGACACGGTTAACCGGCCGTTTGCGGCGGAGCGCCTCGCTGTCGAGCAGCGCGACCGCCGACCGCGCGGCCGCAAAGGAGCGCTCGATCCGGCTGACCAGATAGCCCACCAGCGGCTCGTCCACGGCGAGTTGCCGGTCGGCGAACAGCTTGACGATCACGGCGCGCAGCAAGGCATCGTCGGGCGGCGCCAGCGCGACCGCCGGGATGGCGCGCAGCCGCGAGCCGAGATCGGGCAAGGCGAGCGTCCATTGCGCCGGCAGCGACCGCGCGGTCAGCAAAAGCCAGGCTCCGTCCTGCCGCGCCAGATTGAGCAGATGGAACAGCGCGCGTTCGTCCAGCGCGGATTCGGCGACGTCCTCGATCACCAGCGCCCCGGTCGCCAGCGCCGACGGCAGATGGGTATCGGACAACGCGCGCGCCGACAGAAACCGCGCGCCCGATTGCGCCGCCCAGATCGCGGCAAGATGGCTCTTGCCTGACCCGCCCGGCCCCGCCAGCGCGATGACGCGGTCCGGCCAGTCCGGCCAGCGCTCGATGATGGCGAAGGCGGACTCGTTCGACGGCCCGACCAGAAAATCGTCGCGCGTCAGACTCTCGGTATGATCGAGCGCAAGCGCGAGCTGACGCGGACCCGATCCGGCGGGCATGATCACCCCGGATGATCGCCGGTATAATAGGAACTCGCGCGATATTGCCGGACCAGGAAGCGCACCAGCACGCCGATCGCCGCGGCCACCGGCACCGCGACCAGAAGCCCGACAAATCCGAACAGCACGCCGAAGGCGAGCAGCGAGAACATCAGCCAGACCGGATGCAGGCCGGTTTCCTTGCCGACCAGATACGGCTGGAGAAAATTGCCTTCCACGAATTGCCCGGCGGCAAAAATGCCGGCCGCCAGCAGCACCATCGTCCATTCCGGCCAGAATTGCGCCAGCGCCACGCCGGTGGCGAGCAGAAAGCCCACCATGGTTCCGATATAGGGCGCAAAGCTCAGGAACGCGGCGGTGAGGCCGATCAGCAACCCGAAATTCAGTCCGATCGCGATCAGCGCGATCGAATAGAACACGCCGAGGATCAGGCAGACGATCGCCTGCCCGCGCACGAAACCGGAAATCGCGGCGTCGATTTCGCGCACCAGTCCGCGCACGGTCGCGCGGTGATGCACCGGGATCAGCCCGTCGAGCGCCGCCACCATGCGCTCCCAGTCGATCAGCAGATAGAAGGTCACGATCGGGGTGATCACCAGCAGCGAGATCACCGACAGCAGCGCCTTGCCGCCCGACCACAGCGAGCCGAGGAAGGTGCTGATCCAGCCGGCGATGGTGGCCGCCACGGTGCTCAGCGATTTCTGCGCTTCCGGCAGCCGCTCGCCCACGAAGGTGCCGAGCCAGCTCTGATTGGATTGCTGGATCAGGCTGCGCACGCGGTCGATCAGGTTGGGCAGCCGCTCCAGGAAACCGGCGATCTGGTCGCCGAGCACCGGCACGATCAGGATCACCGCCAGCACCAGCAGCAGCACGAAGACGATGACGATGATGACGGCAGACACCGGCCGGCTGATGCCAAAACCCTGCACGCGCTTGACCAGCGGGTCGAGCAGATAGGCCAGCGCGATGCCGGCCACGAACGGCATCAGCACGTCATTGAGCAGCCACAGCAGCGCGATAAAGACCAGCAGCGCGCCAGTCCAGAACAGGAGCTGGCTTTTGAGGTCGCCCGGCCCGGGAACCGGATCGGAGCCGCCCGCCCGCGCTGCGCCCGAGGAACTACGTTTGACCGTTGCCATTCTTGCAGTCCCCCGCGGCGGCACCCTGCGTCAATGCCCGGCCCCGTTCGAGCCGACATGCCGGATCCATTCCGCGACATAGAAGGCGATCGAGAGCAAGGTCAAGACAGCCACCGTAGCGATGGACAGCGGCAGGACCCAGCCGGCATCAAAGCGGAATCCGAGCGAGGCCAGGACCAGGCTGGCCAGAAAGATCTGCGCCACCGTGTTCACCTTGGAGACCGGATGCGGCTTCATCTTCATCGGCTTGCCGATCAGCCAGGTCAGCATCACCGCCCCGATGATCATGATGTCGCGCGACACCACCAGGATGACCAGCCAGCGCGGGATGGCCTCGGCAATACCGAGCGCCACATAGATCGACACCAGCAGCGCCTTGTCGGCCAGCGGGTCGAGATAGCCGCCCAGCTCGCTGGCCATATTGAAGCGCTTGGCCAGGAAGCCGTCCACGGCGTCGCTGATCCCGGCGGCCAGGAACAGGATGAAGGCCGCCATCATCTCGCCCGACGTGATCGCCCATACGATCAGCGGCACGCAGAGAATGCGCGCAAGTGTAATGAGATTGGGAATACTCAAACGCAATCGCCCCGGCACAGGACAGCCGGAAGGAGCCGGCCGCTTCCCCTAGTATAACGTCGATCAAGCCATTGCACGCAATGCGATTTCAACGTAACCACCGGCCAAATACAGGGAACATCCATGGCTGAGAAGGGGCGCGGCCTCACTTATGCCGGGGCCGGGGTCGATATCGACGCCGGCAACCGCATGGTCGACATGATCAAGCCGCTGGTGCGCGCCACCGCGCGGCCGGGGGCGGATGCGGAAATCGGCGGATTTGGCGGCCTGTTCGACCTCAAGCGGTTGGGCATGACCGATCCGGTGCTGGTGGCCGCCACCGACGGGGTCGGCACCAAGGTCAAGATCGCGATCGAGACCGGCCGCCACAAGACCATCGGCATCGACCTGGTCGCCATGTCGGTCAACGACCTCGTGGTCCAGGGGGCGGAGCCCCTCTTCTTTCTCGATTATTTCGCCTGTTCAAAACTCGATCCGGAGATCGGTACCCAGGTTGTCGCCGGCATCGCCGAGGGCTGCCGGCAATCGGGCTGCGCGCTGATCGGCGGCGAGACCGCGGAAATGCCGGGCATCTATCAGCCGGGCGACTACGATCTTGCGGGCTTTGCGGTGGGCGCCGCCGAACGCGACCAGTTGCTGCCCCGCGCCGACATCGCCGCAGGCGACGTGATGCTCGGGCTGGCCTCGTCCGGCGTGCATTCCAACGGCTTCTCGCTGGTGCGCAAGGTGGCCGAACATGCCGGGCTCACCTGGACCGACAAGGCGCCGTTCGATCCCGGCAGGACGCTGGGCGAAGCCGTGCTCACCCCGACGCGGCTGTATGTGAAATCCTGCCTCGCCGCGATTCGCGAAACCCATGCGGTGAAGGCGCTCGCGCATATCACCGGCGGCGGCTTCCCGGACAATATTCCGCGCGCCTTGCCCAGGCACCTCGGCGTGCGCATCGATCTTGCGCGCGTGCCGGCCTTGCCGGTGTTCAAGTGGCTGGCCTCGGCCGGCGGCGTGGCGGAAGCGGAAATGCTGCGCACCTTCAATTGCGGAATCGGCATGGTGGTGGTGGTCGCGCCCGGTCAGGCGGCGCAGGTGCGCGCCGTGTTCGAGCGCAACGGCGACACCGTGGTCGATCTCGGCGAAGTGATCGCGGTGCCCGGCGGCGGCGAGCGGATGCAGACCGTCGGCACGCTGAAGCTCGCGTGACGGCGATGGCGCGCAAGCGTGTTGCCATCCTGATTTCCGGCCGCGGCTCCAACATGTCCGCCTTGATCGGCGCGGCCAAGGCGCCGGATTATCCCGCGGAAATCGTGCTCGTGCTGTCCAACCGCCCCGACGCCGGCGGGCTCGCGGTTGCGCAGGCCGAAGGCATCGCGACCGCCGTCGTCGATCACAAACAATTCGGCAAGGACCGCGAAGCGTTCGAGCGCGCCGTGCAGGCGCAGCTTGAGGCGTACCGCATCGACATCGTCTGCCTCGCCGGCTTCATGCGCATCCTGACGCCGTGGATCATCGGCCGCTGGCCGGACCGCATGCTCAATATCCATCCCGCTTTGCTGCCCGCCTTCAAGGGCCTGCACACGCATGAACGCGCGCTTGCGGACGGCGCGACCGAACACGGCGCCACCGTGCATGTCGTGGTGCCGGAAATGGATTCCGGCCCCATCGTCGCGCAGGGCAAGGTGCCGGTTCTCCCCGGCGACGACGCCGCCGCGCTCGCCGCGCGCGTGCTCGCGGTCGAGCACATCATCTACCCGCTCGCCCTGCGGCTGATCGCGGACGGCCGCGTGCGCGTCGCGGGCGCATGCTGCACGGTCGACGGCCCGCTGTCGCCCGGCGAGGCGATCTACATTCCCGCCTGACCCCGCAAACAAAAAATCTTCGGCCTGTGACCGGGGGCAACGCGATTGTGGATCGCAGGAACCGAATTCTCCATTCGGCCCCCGGCGCGCATCACGCGACCCTCAGATTCTCCGCCGAGGTCTTGCCGCGATTGGACACCAACTCGAACTCGACCGTCTGCCCTTCGTTCAATGTGCTCAGCCCGGCCCGCTCCACGGCCGAGATGTGCACGAACACATCCTTGTCCCCGGCCGTCGGTTTGATGAAGCCATAACCCTTGGTCGGGTTGAACCACTTGACGGTGCCTTTCTGCATCGCCGGTCTCCTGATCCTGCCAGTGAGTGATGACGCAACGCACTCGCGCGCACCGCGCCACAACGCTGCTTTTGGAAAAGTTCCGATCGCATCGCGAGGATGCGCACGGGATGAACGAACCAAAATCAGTTTGCGAAAAAAATTATCGCGGCAAATACGGCTGAAGAAAGATCGTAGCGGCAGGTACAGACGCATCACAAACCGGTATCGCATCACCTTGTTGAGGTGCCGCCGCAAATAAACGATTTGTTTCGGGCGCAAAGCCCTCTATTTTACGCGGTGCGGCTGCAGGATGGATTGGGACGGATTTTGGTACGGCGTTACAGCAGACATCGTTCGGGCGACGGTATTGGACAGCCGAGGGCTTTTGCCCTGCCCGTTCTGTTTGCCGTTGTCTGTCTGTTTGGCAGCGCGAGCGGCGCCCGCGCCCAGTTCACGCCGCCCCCGCAGCAGCCGGCGAGTTCGGGCAACATTCACATCGCCACGCCCAGCGCCGCGCTCGATGTGGCCACCCGCTTCCTCCGGCATCTGGGCACCGAGGCGGCGTCGCGCTCCACCGGCGCACCGCAGCAATTCAGTCCCTCCGGCGGCGGCGCCGATCTCGACGGCGCGCCGCAGGCGGCCGCTCAGGCCGGCGACCGCTACCGCGCCTGGTTCGAAGCCTATGGCGTGCGCTCCCGCATGGACCCGCAGGGCGACTTTGCCGGCGACAGCCGCAAAAGCCTCGGCGGCATCGCGGGCCTCGGCATCACCCTGGCGCCCGGCATTTCCCTGGGCGTCTCGGTCGACCAGAGCCGGACCGACATCGACATCTCTCCCCTCGCGCAAACCGCGAAACTCGATCTCACACAGATCGGCGGCAACCTGGCGTTCGAATCCGGCGCATGGACGCTCGGTGTCGCCGCCATTCACGGCTTCGGCAACGTGGACTCAAGGCGCGGCACCGGCGCGCCGTCGACCGCCACCTACGACACCAGATTGTGGGGCGCGCTGGCCGAACTCAGTTATCTCTGGAGTTCCGGCAACTGGCGCGTGGTGCCGAAAATCGGCATCGACTGGGCGCGCGCCAAGTCCGACGACTTCACCGAAAACGGCGGCTTGCTGCCGATCATCGGCAGCAAGCAGATTGCCGAACGCACCCGCGTCTTCGGCGGCGCGGAATTCGGCTATACGTGGCTCGCCAACCAGACCGTGCTGGATCTCAGCGTCTATGGCCGCGGCGTCGACATGGTGAGCGTGAATGCCGGCGGGCTCAACATCACCTCGCCGCCCGGCGGACCGGCGCCGCGCTTCATCCCCGGCGTGTCGGAAAGCCGCTTCGGCGTCGATACCGGCGCCGCGCTGTCAATCCGGCTGGCGCCGCTGGTGCGCTTCTATGCGGTCTATGACGCGCGCCTGCGGTCCAATTTCGAGTCCCATGCCGGCACGCTGGGACTGGAAGTGCGTTTCTGATCCGGAGGGCGACGAGCGCTCAGCGGCGGCACGCCGTCATGATCTCGTCCGACCTGATCGACCACGACAATCCCCCGCTTGATACGTAACTGGCCGCGTCGGCCGCCGACATCTGCTTGACCACGTTTTGCGCGTAGCACTGGCAGACCGGCGCCTTGCCCTTCTTGCTGTCGCCGACATTGGTCGCGGGATCGAACATGCACTTGTCTATCAGTTTCAGCCGCGCGGCTTCCTTGGCGTTCTTGTCGGTGACGGCCGGTGCGGACGTCGTTCCAAGCTCCGCGCCGCCGCCGCAGGCCGCCAGCAGGAGGACAACGGGAAGGACTGCGAGAAAATGTTTCGCATGCGGCATGAAAATCTCCGGAAGGATTCAAAAGAAGGCGGGCCGATCAGGCCGCAGGTTTAACCCAGATCCTGTTGTCATGAAAAGCCGCCCCGCCATAGGGCGCGATCGGATCGGCGCCGGTCAATGTGTTGATGCCGCATCCGTCCTCGTAGGCGTCGTTGGGCCAGATCGATTCCGCGATCACCACGCCACGCCGCACGCCCGCGAACAACTTGACACGAAGCCGCACCTCGCCGCGGGCATTGCCCAGCACGACCTTCTGCCCATCCACGAGGCCGAGCGGGGCCGCGTCGTCGGGATGCATCATGACGGCCGGATGCTGCTCGCGCGCCAGCGAGGTCGGCGTCTCGTTGAAGGTCGAATTCAGGAAACTGCGCGACGGCGAGGTCGCCAGCCGGAACGGATGGGTCTCATCCTCCGTCTCGATCACCGGCCAGTAATCCGGCAATGACGGGATGTCCGCCACCGGCCCGAACGTGGACGGTGACTTGAACGGCACGTTACTCCAGTCCGGCTTGAAGCGGAATTTCCTGTCCGGCCATTTGAAGCCGTCGAGATAATGCGCCTGCGCGAAGTCCGGCTGGCAATCGATCCATTTCTCCGCTTCAAGCCGTTCGAGGCTGCCCCAGCCTGAATTCCGCAGCGTCCAGTCGATCAGCTCGCGCGGCGACATGGCGAAGCCGGGATGTTCGGCGCCCAGACGTTTCGCCAGTCCGCAGATCACGTCGTGGTTGGAGCGGCATTCGCCGGGCGCATCGACCAGTTTTGGCCCCAGCAGGATGTATTGGCTGCCGCCGGCCTGATAAAGATCGTCGTGTTCGGTGAACATCGTGGCCGGCAGCACGATGTCGGCCATGCGCGCGGTCTCGGTCATGAACTGCTCGTGCACGCAGGTGAACAGGTCCTCACGCGCAAAGCCCCGCTTCACCCTGGTCTGGTCGGGCGCGACCGAGACCGGGTTGGTGTTCTGGATCAGCATCGCCGCGACCGGAGGCCCGCCCAGCAGCGCCTCGCGGTCGCCGCACAAAATGGCGCCGATGCGCGACTGGTCGAGTTCGCGCACGGCAGGATCGCGCAGCGAATTGGCCTCGATCATCTCCCGATTCCAGTGATAGATCGCGCCGTTATTGTGGAAGGCCCCGCCGCCTTCATGACGCCAGGCGCCGGTCACCGCTGGGATGCAGAGCGCGGCATGCATGTTCACCGCGCCGTTGCGCGAGCGCGAGAAGCCGTAACCGAGCCGGAAGAAGGCGCGCTTGGTCGCGCCGACCAGCTTTGCAAATTCCTCAATGGTCTCGACCGGACAGCCGGTGATCGCGGCGGCCCAGTCCGGCCCGCGCGTCCTGACATGCGCCTCCAGCTCGCGCGGCGCATCGGTATGTTCATTGAGATAGTCCCGATCCGCCTTGCCGTCGCGGAACAGGCAATGCATCACCGCACAGGCCAGCGCCCCGTCGGTGCCGGGCTTGATCAGCACCGGCAGGTCGGCCTGCTCCATCGTCGCGTTCATGTAAATGTCGACCGCCGCGATCTTGGCGCCGCGATCCTTGCGCGCGCGCGTCGCATGCGTCATCACATTGACTTGGGTGTTGACGGCATTGGTGCCCCAGATCACTACCAGATCCGACTTCGCCATCTCGCGCGGATCGGCGCCGGCCAGCCGCCCAGTGCCGGCGATGAAGCCGCTCCAGGCCGGGTTGACGCAGATGGTGGAGAAGAATCCGGAATATTTCTTGATGTGGCGCAGCCGGTTGATGCCGTCGCGCATCACCAGGCCCATGGTGCCGGCGTAAAAGTAAGGCCACACCGCCTGCGCGCCGTCGCGCGCTTCCGCTGTCCGGAATTGCTCGGCGACGATGTCGAGCGCGTCGTCCCACGACACCGGCGCGAAGTCTCCGCTCCCCTTCCCGCCCGTCCGCCGCAGCGGGCTCAGCAGCCGGTCGGGATGGTGCTGGCGCTCGGCATAGCGCGCGACCTTGGCGCAAATGATGCCGGCCGTGTAGGCGTTGTCCTTCGCGCCGCGCACGCGCCCGATGGTGCGTTCGTCGAGCACCTCGACCTCCAGCGCGCAGGTCGACGGACAGTCGTGCGGACAGGCGCTCGCTCGAATATCCGCGCGCAGCGGACGATTCATTCGCCTCTCCTCCTCAAAACGCCGCCGGCGCGGCAGGGCTGCCGCGCCGGCGGACAGTCTATCACAGGAAGAGGCTAGACGTCGGCGACTTCGGCCGCCGGACGCCTGATCCGCAGCATCAGGTAGCCGGCCGCCACCACGAACAGCGCGCCCGTCGCCGCGGCGAAATACACGTAGCGGTGCACGAGGTCCGCGCCCAGCCAGCGGATGGTGGCGGGATCCTCGATCATGATCTCGCCCGCGATCCAGCCGAGCAAGGCGGCGCCCGCCCAGACCAGGATCGGGAAGCGGTCGAGCACCGCCATCAGCAGGGCGGCGCCGGCAATGATCATCGGAATCGAGATGATCAGGCCGAACACGATCAGCGTGATGTCGCCCTTGGCGGCCGCTGCGATCGCGATCACGTTGTCCAGACTCATCACGATATCGGCGATCGCGACGATGCGCACCGCGCGCCAGAGATTGTCGCCGGCTTTCACCGAACCCTCGCCGTGCGATTCGTCCGGCACGATCAGCTTGATCGCGATCCACAGCAGGGCCACGCCGCCGACCAGTTTCAGGAACGGCAGGCCCATGAGTTGTGCGATGATGATGGTGAAGAAGACGCGCAGCAGGATCGCAGCACCGGCGCCGAGGATCATTCCCCAGCGGCGCTGCGAGCCGTGCAGCGACCGGCAGGCGAGCGCGATCACCACCGCGTTGTCGCCGGACAACAGGATGTTGATCCAGATGATCTGAAGCGCCGCCAGCCAGAAGGCCGCCTGCGAAAACTGCGTGAGAAAATCCACCCTGTCCTCCGTCTAGCTCAGGTCCCGCCTTGTGACCGGCGGGATGGGGCGTCTGCGCCGCCCGTCCGGGAGGACAATCCCAACAGCTAGACTGGAATACAATATTTCAGGACCACTGTTGTTTCCTGAAATTCAGGGTCGCTGTTATCCGACGATCTCGTTTCCGGCGAAAAACTGGGCAATCTCCACCGCCGCCGTCTCCGGGGCATCGGAGCCATGCACGGAATTTTCGCCCACCGAACGGGCATGCACCTTGCGGATGGTGTTGTCGGCAGCCTTGGCCGGATCGGTCGCGCCCATCACCTCGCGGTACTTGGCGATGGCGTTCTCGCCTTCCAGCACCTGCACCACCACCGGACCCGAGGTCATGAATTCCACCAGTTCGCCGAAGAACGGCCGCGCCTTGTGGACCGCGTAGAAGGTCTCGGCCTGGGCGCGGGTCATCCGGATGCGCTTCTGGGCGACGATCCGCAGGCCCGCTTTCTCGATCATGGCGTTGATCGCCCCGGTCAAATTGCGCGCGGTCGCGTCGGGCTTGAGAATCGAAAATGTGCGCTCGATCGCCATCTGATCGTCCTTGGTTCTGCGGCTGAAGGGCTGGTTTTGAGGTCGGCGGCTTATACCGGCCTGCCCCTGAGCCCGCAACAGCCTTGTTTTTCGCAGGTTTTCAAAGCCTTCCGGCGCTTTGAACCGCGCCGCCCGGGCCTGCGACCAATCTTCAGGATGTGAGGACACATCCACCGGACAAACAGGAGCCCCCTATGATCCGCAAGACTGTTCTTGGACTGGCCGCGGTCGTTGCCCTCGCCACTGCCGCGCTCGCCCCGACTGCCGCTTCGGCCGGCTATTACGGCTACGGCAAAGGCTATTATGGCTACAAGTCGTACGGCTATTCGTCCTACGGCTACGGCTATCGCCCTTATCGTCCCCACTGCTTCACCAAGAAGGTGTGGACGCATTACGGCTGGGACTGGATCCGCGTCTGCCGCTAAGGCGAGCGCTCCCTGACCGGACAAAGCCCCGCGCTCGCAAGAGACGGGGCTTTCGTCTTGTCCGCCACGCAGCGCGCGGATTTTGCGGCCGCGGATTGAACGCACCGGCCCCGCCCGCCGACCAAGGGACAGGATGCGGCAGACGCATCCACCCAACATGGAGTCTGGAAATGGTCCGCAAGCTTTCTCTCTCCGCGCTCGCCGTTGCCGCGCTCGGCATGGCCGTCCTCGCCCCGACCGCGGCCGATGCCGGCCACAAGGGCAAGGTCTGGAACGGCCCGAAATGGCACGGCCACGTCTATTATGGCGGCCCGACCTATTACGCCGGTCATTACGCGAGTTGCTGGGTCAAGCGCTGGGTTCCGACCCCGTATGGCCCGCGCCTGAAGCGGATCTATATCTGCTACTGAGTTTCGCCGGTGCGAAACCGAAAATCCCGGTCTCGCAGGAGGCCGGGATTTTTCGTATGTGACGACGTCCGGAGCGCGCCATGACCGACCGCTACAGAATCTTCGCCGGCTACAACGCCTGGGCCAATGCGCGCGTCTATGACGCCGCGGCAAAACTCTCCGACGCCGATTACCGCGCCGACCGCGGCGCCTTCTTCAAGTCGGTGCACGGCACGCTCAACCATCTGCTGGTCGCCGACCGCATCTGGATGCGGCGCTTCACCGGCGAGGGTCCCTCGCCGACGCGGCTCGACGACATCCCGTTCGAAAATTTTCCCGACCTGCGCGACGCGCGCAGCCAGGAGGACCGGCGCATCGTCGATTATATCGGCGGCCTGAGCGATGCCGACCTCGCCGGCCTGTTCCGCTACCGCACCATCATCAACCCGGCCGATATCGAGCAGCCGCTCTCGCCCGCGCTCGACCATTTCTTCAACCACCAGACCCATCACCGCGGGCAGATCCACGCCTTGCTCACCGCGATGACCGGCAACGCCGCCGCGCCCGCGCTCGATCTCATTATCTATCAGCGCGAAAGCGGCGCGGCGGGCGCGCGCAAAGTCTGATCGCGGCCCGCTCTACCCCTGCGCGAAAACCGGCCGCCCGGAAAAGGCGGTCTTGCCCCCGGCAGGCACCTCCATACCATTGACAGATTTCGACAATCCAAGGTTGAATGTTCGGGATGCGGGTGAGGCCTTTAAATGGGGGACAGCTGTGATTACCAAAAGCAAGGCAAGACTGTTCGGCGTTGCGCTCGCCGCACTCTCTGCGTTCTCGATGGTGGCGACGCCGGCCTATTCCGCGGCACCGTCCGGCAAGCGGGTCACGTTTCAGACCAGCGCACCGGTGCTGGAATATGTGAAGATCAACAATCCCGAACTTTATCACCGCCTGATCCAGTACCGCTCCGGCCAGCGCGTGCATGTCACCGCCCGGGAGCACGCCTATCTCAAGAAGCTGAACCGCATGGTGGCAGTTGCGGCCAAGCAGCGCGCGGCGGCGCAATACGAATTCAGCTCGCAGGCGCGGGTGTCGAAGGAGGCGCGCGCCGCTTATGCGCAGGCGGCCGTGACCGTGACGCCCGAGCCCTGGTGGGTGCGGTGGGAAAACATCTTCAAGACGTTCTCCGGGGCGGGTGTCATTCTGGCGCCCCTCTTCCCGGTCATCGCCCCGGTGATGGTCGTGATCACCATCATCCTGGTCATTCTTGAAGCCATCGCGAAAATCGCCGAGGCCGCAACCAAGAAATAACTTCCCCCGCTGACACCGCTTGCTTCTTCACGGATGTCAGTCGCTCCGCTTCGGCGGCTCCGCCGGAGCGGAGTTTTTTGCCCGCGATGCCGGGCGCGGGCCGCCCTACACCTTCTTCAAAAACTCGGTCTTCAGTACCAGGCCCTTGACCTTCTCGACCCGGCCCTCGACCTCACCGGCGTTTCCGGTGAGGCGGATGTTCTTCACCACGGTCCCGCGCTTGAGATTCACCGAGGTGCCCTTCACCTTGAGGTCCTTGATGAGCTGCACCGAGTCGCCGTCGGTGAGCGGAGTGCCGTTGCTGTCCTTGACGTCCATGGGATGATCCTGCGTGGCGGAAGCCCCGCCTGTCGCACGGACGCGCACGAAAAGCGAGCCGCGCGGCCGGTGGAGTGCCGGCAGCCTGGCGCGTCGCGATCTCCCCGCAATAACGCGCATCCCACATGAAGTTGATCGGCCGTGAGCAAGCGTGCATTGGCGCGCTCGGGCAAACCGCTAGCGTGCGCCACCTTCATCTCGCAACGCCGGAGCCCTCCATGCTGAGCCGCCGCCATCTGCTGTCCATCCTCGCCCTGTCCGCCGCCATGCTGGTCCCGGCGCAGGCCTTTGCCGCCGGCAAGACGCCGTTCAGCCAGAAGGCCTTCGAGGCCGCGCAGGCCGCCGGCCGGCCGATCCTGATCGATGTCAGCGCGCCGTGGTGCCCCACCTGCCGCGCGCAGGCGCCGATCCTGTCGAAACTCGCGGCGGAGCCGCGGTTCAGGAATCTCGCCTTCTTCAACGTCGATTTCGACAGCATGAAGGACGTGCTGCGCAGTCTGAATGTGCGCTCGCAGAGCACGCTGATCGTGTTCAGGGGCAGGCAGGAAGCCGGCCGCTCGACCGGCGACACCAATCCCGCCTCGATCGAAGCGCTGCTCGCCAAAGCGATCTGAGCCGCCCGCCGCATGACGCAACTGCTGCTCGCCTTCGCCGCGGGCCTGCTCTCCACCCTGTCGCCCTGCGTGCTGCCGCTGATTCCGCTGGTGGTGGGCGCGGCGGTCGGCGAACACAAATGGGGACCGGCGGCGCTCGCCGCCGGCCTCGCGCTGTCATTCGTGATCATCGGCCTGTTCCTCGCCACCATCGGCTTTGCACTCGGCGTCAACGACGCGCTGTTCCGCAATGTCGCGGCCAGCCTCCTGATCGCCATCGGCCTGGTGCTGATCGTGCCGGCTTTTTCGGCGCGCGTGGCGATCGCCGCGGGCCCCGCCGGCAACTGGATGCAGCAGCGCTTGGGCGGCGTGTCGGGTGCGGGACTCGGCGGACAATTCTCGGTCGGCCTGCTGCTCGGCGCGGTGTGGAGCCCTTGCGTCGGGCCGACGCTCGGCGCGGCGTCCCTGCTCGCGGCGCAGGGCAAGGATCTCGGCGCGGTCGCGCTCACCATGCTGGTCTTCGGCCTGGGCGCGGCGCTGCCGCTGCTCCTGATCGGCCTGCTCTCGCGCGAGGCGCTGATGCGCATGCGCAACCGCCTGTTGGCCGCCGGCCAGGGCGGCAAGATGCTGCTCGGCGGGTTGCTGATCGCAACCGGCCTGCTGATCATCAGCGGCTATGACAAGATCGTCGAAGCCAGACTGGTCGCGGCCTCGCCCGACTGGCTGACGACGCTGACCACCCGGTTCTGAATGGATCTCACCCGCAGCACGGCTGCTTCGTCTGCGCCTTCGCCCCTGCGCCGCTGCCGCAACAGGCCGATGCACTCTCCTGCTCCTTCAGCCAGCGGTCGCGCGGCTTGCAGCTCGACGGACGCTTGTCCAGCGACACCTGCACGGCCTCGCCCGCGACGCGGAGGTCCGACGCCATGAACAGCTTCATCGCCTCCACGCCGTCGCTCACCTCGAAGGTGAGTTTGGTCTGCTCGTCGAGGCTCACATGTTTGGCCACCTTGCCCATGATGGCGAGGAACTTGGCCACGCCCATATGCGTGCGATCGGCCTCGCCCGGTACGTCCCAGAGCTGGATGAAGGTTTCCTGCCAGGCTTCCGGATTGGCGCCGCAATCCAGCGCCGAGAACGCCCCGCTCTTCACCTCGGTGACGTGATAGCCCGGCAGCACCTCGCGCCCCTCATAGGTAAAGACCAGAACCTTGTCGCGATGCTCGCCGAGCGCCTGCAGCAAGGCGCCGGTGGAGAATTCCGGCAGGTCGGGCCGCACCGGGGCGGTGGACGGGATATTGGCAAGAGCGGTCATGTCGGCTATCCTTATTTTGACATTTCTAGGATTATTGAAATATGGACGAGAGTCAAGCCCTGCTCGCCTTCGGCGCCCTGTCGCAGGACACCCGGCTGCGCCTGCTGCGGCATCTGGTGCGCGCCGGCCCGGACGGCATTGCCGCCGGCGATCTTGCCGACGCGGTCGGCGTCTCGCCCTCCAACGTGTCGTTTCATCTCAAGGAGATGGAGCGCGCGGGCCTGGTCGCGGCGCGGCGCGAGGCGCGCTCGATCATCTATGCCGCCGAGTACGGCGCGCTGACCGGCCTCATCCGCTTCCTGATGCGCGATTGCTGCGCCGGCCGCGCCGAAATCTGCGGGCCGGCGATGAAGGCGCGCGGGTGAGGATGCGTCACCGCCCCGTCTGACCTATATTGTCGGTCATGCTGGACGTCCTGCGGAACCGCACCTATCGGCACCTGTTCGCGGCGCAGGTGATTGCGCTGACCGGCACCGGGCTGATGACGGTGGCGCTCGGCCTGCTTGCGTTCCAGCTCGCAGGCGGACAGGCGGGCGTCGTGCTTGGCACCGCGCTGGCGATCAAGATGATCGCCTATGTCGGCGTCGCCCCGATCGTCGGCGCGTTTGCCGCGCGGCTGCCGCGCCGCGCCTTTCTTGTCGCCATGGATATTGTGCGCGCCAGCGTTGCGCTGGCTTTGCCCTTCGTCGATCAGGTCTGGCAGATCTACGTGCTGATCTTCGTCCTGCAATCGGCATCGGCCGGCTTCACGCCGACGTTCCAGGCCACCATCCCCGACATCCTGCCCGAAGAGCGTGACTATACCCGCGCCCTGTCGCTGTCGCGGCTGGCCTACGATCTCGAAAGCCTGCTCAGCCCGATGCTGGCGGCGGCGCTGCTGACGATCATGAATTTCCATTGGCTGTTTGCGGGAACGGTGTCGGGCTTTCTGCTCTCGGCCGCGCTGGTGCTGTCGGTGCATCTGCCGAAGGTCGCGTCGGCCGGACCGCACGGCGGCATCTATGACAAGATCACGCGCGGCGTCCGCATCTATCTTGCCACCCCGCGTCTGCGCGGCTTGCTGGCGCTCAATCTCTCGGTCGCCGCAGCCGGCGCGATGGTGATCGTCAACACCGTCGTGCTGGTACGCGGGATGCTGTCGAAGTCCGATACCGATGTGGCGCTGGCGCTCGCCTGTTTCGGCGGCGGCTCTATGATCGCGGCCATCGCCTTGCCGAAAGTTCTCGACCGTCTGGATGACCGTCGCGTCATGCTGCCGGCGGCCGGCGC
Organism: Pseudorhodoplanes sp.; assembly: GCA_022843165.1. GTDB lineage: Bacteria > Pseudomonadota > Alphaproteobacteria > Rhizobiales > Xanthobacteraceae > Pseudorhodoplanes. The sequence goes on along the minus strand of JALHOD010000011.1, from coordinate 67,488 downwards.
GCTCGCCGTTCTGCTGTTCTCATTCGCCGCACTGATACGGCAGGACGGCGCCACGCTCTGGATCGGCCTGCTCGTCACATGGACATTGCTCGGCGTCGGCTATTCCGTCGTGATGACGCCGACCGGACGCCTGCTGCGCCGCTCCGCGCATGCGAGCGACCGCCCCGCGCTCTATGCGGCGCAATTCGCGCTCTCACATGCCTGCTGGCTCCTCACCTATCCGCTCGCCGGCTGGCTCGGCGGTTCGGCGGGAATGACGGCGACATTGATCGTGCTCGGCCTGCTGACGGCGCTCGGTGCAATTGCGGCGACGCTGCTCTGGCCTTCAGCCGATCCGGAGATTCTCGCGCATGAGCATCGCGACATGCCGCCCGGCCATCCGCATTTGCAGGCGCGCGGACCGCAACACGCCCATGCCTTCGTGATCGACGACCTGCATCCGCACTGGCCGCAGCCCGCGCGATGATGGACACGCTCGTCTCGTTCCAGCGATGGATCTACGGCAGCATCAGCGGCGAGCTTGGCGGCTTCGCCGCCACCCGCGACTGGCTGACGCTCGCGTCCGTGCTGCCGCTCGGCATCGTGTTCGGCGCCATCCACGCGCTGACGCCGGGCCACGGCAAATCGGTGCTGGTCACCTATCTGATCGGCTCGCGCCTCGCAGTGCTACGCGGCATGGCGGTCGCGGGTACGCTGGCGCTCACCCATGTCGCGTCCGCCGTGGTCATCGCACTGGTCGCCGCGCCCCTCGTCACGCGCACCCTGGGCAATGTCGGCCGCGCGCCGCTGCTGGAAGACATCAGCCGCGGCCTTCTCGCCCTGATCGGCGCATGGCTGCTGTATCGCGCCGTGCGCGGCCGACATTCGCACGCGCCGCAGGAAGGCTACATGGTCGGCATCGTCGCCGGTCTCGTGCCCTGCCCGCTCACGCTGTTCGTCATGTTCTATGCCTTGTCGCGCGGCGTCGTGGAGGCCGGCCTCACCTTCGCGCTGGCCATGATGATCGGTGTCGCCACGACACTGATCCTGTTCGCAATCCTCGCCATCCTCGCCCGCAACTGGCTGCTGGTGGTCTTGCAGCGGCACGGCGCACGGTTCGGGCTTCTGACCCGCCTGCTGGATGCCGCCGCCGGCCTTGTGCTGATCGTGATCGGCGCAAGGGAATTGATGCGCTAGCAGATCGCGGACCGGCGCAGGTGACGAGGTATCGGCGACGCCGACCGGGGGAAACCAATCCTGCGCTTGCCGGCATCAACTCGGCCGGCGGAAGACCAGGAAATTCTGTCGCGGCAGGAAGTCGTGCGAACCCGCGGGGACATAGCCGGCGGCGGTCATCTCGCTGCGGATCTGGTCGGCGGAGAGCCGCATATGCTTGGGCGCGCCCGCTGGCGCATCCGGGCGGAAATCGACGATCGCGACGCGCCCGCCGGGCCTGAGCGAACTCACCAGCCTTTTGAAATAATCCGTGCGCGCGGAAATATGGTGATAGGCGTTGACCAGGACCGCAACGTCGACGCTCTCCGGCAGGTTCGGCGACGTCTCGCTGCCGAGCACCGCCCGCAGATTGGAAATGCCGTCCGCCTTGGCGCGCTCGGCCATGTGCTTGACCATGTTCGGCTCGACATCGACGGCGAGCACGGTGCCGCCCTTCAGATGCCGCGCGAGCCGGACCGCGAGATAGCCGGTCCCCGCCCCGATATCGGCGACGATATCGGTCGGGCGCAGCTCAAGCGCGGCGACGACACGATCCGGCATCTGCCAGGCATCGCGCGCCGGATCATCGAAGCTCGAGGACCATTTCTTCGGGTCGTCGAAGCGCGGATGATGGCCGTGCCTGTGCATGTCCTGCGCGGACAGGATCGACGGCAGCGCGCATGCACTTGCAGCGATCAAAAGAGCGCGTCGCGTCAGCAGCGCCATGGCGGGAATCTCCCTTTGACGAACCGGACCGGGATGTTGCCACGGGACCATGTCGCAAACAAGAAACCGCGCGGCATGCGGAGCACACCGGCGCAGAGGTGGCCGGATGAAGCCAAGCGCAATCCGGGGTAGAATTTAGGATGGGTTGAGCGCAGCGAAACCCATCCTGCGCTTGCGACTGTCCGATTCTAAGACGTTCAAATTGATTTGCAGGTCAGCGTGATGGGAACGCTGCCCGTCGCATCTCGAAAATAGATGGAAATACCCAGATAGCCCTGCGGCTGTCGAGCAGCGTCCTCATAAGATTTCGAAACGATCCAATACGGCTTCCGTCGTGCCGCGATTTTCCCCACGAAACGCAAATTCATATCAAAACTCGCTTTGTCGCCATAGAATTTCGTGTAGGAGTTTCCTGATCGCTTCCCGAAAAAGATTTCCACGTAGCTGGCCTGCGCAAACCTTCTGTCCCCGATCTGCCTTGTATTCAGCTGATTCAGAACAAAGACATTGTGCGCACCGTCGTATTCGTGAATCGACATCTCAGGCTTGGCTTTATATCCGAATGTTGTTGTAGAGTTGTCTCCGGTACACGTGCTCAAGAGCTTCTTGTTCAATATCGAGTCCGGTGCGCCGTTGGCGGGAAGCGGCGCGGCCAAGCCGACGATCGAAAGAGCAAACAACCAAGTCTTTGGGGCGTATAACGGCATTTTCGATACTCCGGGCAATCTATTCTTGGCGACCGCTATCACGGACAGCGCGATCCGCCGACCCACGGCGGCGAGATGATGCTGTTGCTGGATTGAGCAGCTCTGGTGCATTCTTCGGCCGACAAGTTAAAGCATGTCCTTGTCTGACCTCTGACCAACCAACACGCTCCACTGGTTTGTGCAAAACGAGGCAGCACCGATGGAGACGTCCGGTCTGATTGTCTTTCGCCCTCAACAAGCGCCGCCCGAATGACAGGCCCCGCGCCGGATCGCATACCCGCGTCCTGCGCAGAAGCCGGAGCAGCGATCAGCCATTGAAAGCACAATGCAAAAATTCCGCTTTGCGCAATTGCGCGGCAACGGTGTTTGATGTCACGGTTCATTGCAGCTCCCGAATGAGATTTTCACTCATAGGATTTTCTGTTGCAGCGACGCTCCTTTCTCAGCTGCCGGCCATCATAGAGGATCGCATGCCCGCCAGCGCAGGCCCCTTTGCAGCTTCGCGGTCCAGGGCGTGTCACGTTCCTGTTGTAAGCGATGTGATCTGCATCGGGCTTTGAGGGGATTGCGATACGCTGTCCAGATTCAATGCTTGGCTCATCGATGTAGAGATGCCTCACGCGCATCCACGAACCATTGCGCTTCCGACACTCCCCTGTCGTGACATAAATTTCGAATTCGTACCGGCATCCCCAAGCCTTGTTCGCGCCTTTGGCGCCAACACAAAGCTCAAGGGCTGCCGACGACGAAATTCCAACGGCGCAGAAAGCAAATGAGACGATGATGGTGCGAACAATGGACACTTGAGCCACTCCGTCTCAGAATCAAGTGTTGTCAGCGCAATGAAAAATTCTCAGTGCCTGACGTCAGCTTCGCGCTACAGCGCCACTCAGTCAGACCGGAACTGCAATTCCGCGGATCGTTGGACCGGCGATAACAGAGCCGGTCTGTCCCACTGGTTACGCGCCCAGGTCGGACTCCGGAGAACGGCTGAACGGATGTATTGGGCGCATTAATCCCGGTTGTGACCTCGACCCTGCAGATATTGTCCCATGTATCGGAAATAAGGACGACAGTTCCTGCGAAAGCCGCCGGCGCAACAAAGAGGTGAGCCATCGTCACCGCCGCCAAAAGAATTTGGTGTTTGATTTGCGCGACCATCTTTCCCTCCACGGGACCCTAAAATGTTCGACCGCAGCTGAATGGTATCCGGCCACTCGCGGACATGACATGCGACAAAATTGCGCGCAATGGTTGCGTTTCCAACCAACGACCGTCTTGACAATATTCCTATACTTAGATTATAGTCCTATCGCCTCGTCCGCCGAGGGGCGCTGTCATGAGGCGTCGTGAGAGCGGGACGAAGGACGGGATGCGGTGGAGATTCGCCGCATCGCCGTCCTGGACGGCGGCGGGCAATTCCCGCCCTCGGCCGGTGCGGCGCCCGCGGGCGTGGTTCGCAGCCACGCACCCGGGCGGCGTCGGGGCTCCGCCCGAGGCCAATACGGGCCTCTGCCAGGAGCTGGCTGATGGCGGGAGGCCCCGGTCGGCCTCCGTCAAAAGCGCGGCCCGGCGCCGCAAGGAGTTCGCCGCGATGGCGCGCCGGAAGGCGTGGCGGTCCGCAAGGATCGCAGACTTGAAAGGAAGGTTGCGCCGCCCGGCGCGCCATCCCCCTCACTTTTTACGTGGCGCGAAATCGGGAACACCCGACGCGCGCTGCGTGGCGCGAAATCGGGAACACCCGACGCGCGCCAGCAGAAACTAAGGGCGATCCCGGCGCCTCAAACAATACGGGCGATGGCGCATGCCTGCGGGCGATGCCGCCGCATTTTCCCCATTCGTTCATCCAGCGAGACACAGATGACCACACATCCCGCAAGCACGTCCCGGCACGACCATGCGCGATCGGTTCGCGAGCAGAAAAGCGACACGAACATGCGCGGCTGGGGCAACACCATCCGCCTGTGGCGGGTGTGCGAGCACACAGCCTGCACGCAAGCCCGGGCCTGCCGCGGCGACGTCAAGAGCTGCTGGCGCAGCAATTTCCAGCTGCTGCCGGAGCTTGTCCAATGCTGGACCTTCTGCCTGTTCGACGCCCGGGAGCGCGGGATGACGTTCGAGGAGGCCATGGCCGCGCTCGACAAGACGCCGATGCCCCAGGCTTATGCAGACTGGTTGGCGGAGACCGGCGCCCTGTATCCGGCACGCCCGGAAGCCGAGCGGCACAAACCCGGCTGACCAGAGAAGGGTTGCGCCGCACAAAAGCTCCAGCCATAAGCCGCCCATGCTGATCATCGAAGACCTGTCCGTCCGGATCGCCGGGCGCCTGCTGCTTGAAAACGCCTCGGTGCGGGTGCCGGCCGGCTCGCGCGTCGGCCTCGTGGGCCGCAACGGCACCGGCAAGTCCACTTTGTTCAATGTCATCACCGGCGATCTCGGCGCCGAGCATGGCAGCATCACCATCCGCCCGCGCGCCACGCTCGGCCGGCTGGCGCAGGAAGCGCCGAACGGGCCGGAGCCGCTGGTGGACGTCGTGCTGATGGCCGACCGGGAGCGCGCCGCCCTGCTCAGCGAGGCCGACACCGCGACCGACCCCGACCGCATCGCCGAGATCCACACAAGGCTCGCCGATATCGGCGCGCATTCCGCCCCCGCCCGCGCCGCCGCCATCCTGTCGGGCCTGGGTTTTTCCGCGCAGGACCAGCAGCGCCCCTGCACGGAATTTTCCGGCGGCTGGCGCATGCGCGTCGCGCTCGCCGCCGTGTTGTTCGCCGAGCCCGACCTGCTGCTGCTGGACGAGCCGACCAACTATCTCGATCTCGAAGGCACGCTGTGGCTGGAGGATCATCTGGCGCGCTATCCGCGCACCGTGATCGTGATCAGCCATGATCGCGACCTGCTGGACAACGCGGTGGATTCGATTTTGCACTTGGAGAACTCAAAGCTCACTTTCTATCGCGGCGGCTATTCCTCGTTCGAGAAGCAGCGCCGCGAGCGGCAGATCCTCGACCAGAAATTCGCCCGCAAGCAGGAAGCCCAGCGCAAGCACCTGCAGGCCTTCGTCGACCGCTTCCGCGCCAAGGCCAGCAAGGCGAGCCAGGCGCAGTCGCGCCTGAAGATGCTGGAGAAGATGGAGCCGACCTCCGCCTCGATCGCCGACGACGTGCTGCCGATCGTGATTCCGAAGCCGGACAAACTTTTGTCGCCGCCGATCGTCGCGCTCGACGGCGTCGATGTCGGCTACGAGACCGGCAGGCCGGTTTTGCGCGATCTCTCGCTGCGCATCGACAACGACGACCGCATCGCGCTCTTGGGCTCCAACGGCAACGGCAAGTCCACGCTGGTGAAGCTTCTGGCCGGCCGCCTGAAGCCGATGAAGGGCCAGATCACCCGCGCCGACAAGCTGAAGATCGCCTATTTCGCGCAGCATCAGCTCGACGAGTTGCGCCCGCAGGAGAGCGTCTACGATCACGTTCGCACGCTGATGCCGGACGCGCCGGAGATGAAGGTGCGCGCCCGCGCCGGCCAGATCGGCTTTTCCGGCGACCGCGCCAATACATTGGTGGAGAAATTGTCCGGCGGCGAGAAGGCGCGGCTGATGCTCGGGCTCGCCACCTTCGGCGGGCCGAACATGGTCATCCTCGACGAGCCGACCAACCATCTCGACATCGACAGCCGCGCCGCGCTCATTGAAGCGATCAACGATTATCAGGGCGCGGTGATGCTGGTCTCGCATGACCGCTATCTGCTGGAAGCCTGCGTGGAACGGCTGTGGCTGGTGGCGAACGGCGGCGTCGCGCCGTTCGACGGCGACCTCAACGATTACCAGCGCCGCGTGCTGTCGGACCGCCGCGGCAATGCGAAGAGCGGCGACAAGACCGCGAACGGCAATGGCGGCGTCAACAAGGGCGACGCCCGCAAGGCTTCCGCGCAAAAGCGTTCGGAACTCGCGGCCTTGCGCAAGCGCATCGCCGAGGCCGACGCCGCAACCAGAAAACTCAGCAGCGAGATCGAGAAGCTCGACTTAGCGCTCGCCGATCCCAACCTGTTTTCCTCCGATCCGGCGAAAGGCGCCACCTTGTCGAAAGCGCGCGCGGAGGCCGGCGCAAAGCTCGCGCAGGTCGAGCAGGACTGGCTGGAGGCGTCGAGTGCGCTGGAAGCAGCGACGGCCTGAGCGCGGATCAGCCGCGCGGCGTGATCCGCACCGGCGCCGGCGCGGACTTCGCGGCGGGTTTTCTGGCGGCGGGCTTTGGCTTGACCGGCGGCGGCGCTTCCACCCGCTCGATCGAGGCCAGCCGTCCGCTGCGGAATCGGTAGATGCCGGGCCACTGGCCCTGCATGTAGGTGAGCACCACGGTGCGCTCGGTGCCCTCGCTGCCGATCTCCACCCGCTCGGGCGTGCCGGCGCGTTGCGCCACCTGGCATTCGGTCATGGCGAGCGCGATGCCGCCGCTCACCGTCGGCAGCGCGCCCTGCCCCTGCAAGGCTTCCGCCGTCGTGCCGGGCGCATTGCCGTCGGTCGCCGCCATGGCGCTGGCCTGCTCCGGCGCGCCGGCGCAGCGGCCCTCGGCGCTGATCAGATCGTCGGGCGTGACCGTGCGCTGCACCAGCGGCCTGTTGCTGGCGCCGGTGAATTTTGCCCAGTCGGGCGTCGCGAAGACGTCGGACAGCTTGGCGGTGGACGTGACGGCGGGCGCGGGACCGTCGGTCGGGGTGGCGGCACAGGCCGCAAGCATCAGCGCGGCGGCTGCGCACAGCCCCCCGCCCAGGCCTCTGATGATCCCCGCCTTCAGAACAAACACGCCACATCCCCGGCTGGCTGGTCGATCCCGCCATTGACCCGAATTCTTAGACATCATCGTGGCGGCGGGCAATGAAGCCGCCCGGCATTAGCCGGCCTTCGTTAACGGCCGCCGTCCGAACAGCTAGCAAGGGGTCGCGAGAGAGCTGAAATCATGAGGGAAACCCTGCACGGGCCGCTCCGCCGCCGGCCCCGCGGCGCGCGATCGCCATTGCGGGCTTTGCCGCCCCGGTGCCAGATTGCCCCCCGGGGACCCGCACCATGCAACTCATGTTCGTCTATATCGCCGTTCTGATCGCCGCCGAAGGCGTCGCCGTCGGCCTCGGCCAGATCGTGGAGCTCTATTATCCGAGCCTCAGCCTGATCGCCTTCATGGCCTTGTTCATGGTCATGCTGTGGGTGGCCTGGGTGATCGCGGTCCGGCTGACCCGCGGCCGCGCAACAGCCTGAGCGGGCTCAGGCCTTCTTGACCCAGCGCCCCTGCTCGTCCGGCTGCCAGTAGGTGGCGGCGAGTCCCATCTCCCTGGCGTCGGCCCAGCGCGCCCGCGCGGCCGCCACCGCGTCATCGTCCTCGCCGTCGAACATCAGCACGATGCGGTCATAATCGGCCGCGTTGTCAGGCAGCGGCGCGCCGTCGATCAGAAACCGCACATTGGCGGCGTTGGGATTGTCCGCGTCCGTGGTCAGCAGGATCGGCTGCTCGGCCGCATCTCCGCCCTTCACCGTTCCATGCGGCAGGAAACTGGAATCGCTGTAGGTCCACAGATGCGCGTCGAGCGCCTCGACGCGCTCGTCCGACGCCGCCTGCACGACCACGCGCCAGCCACGCTCCAGCGATTTCTCGAGCAGCATCGGCAGCACGCGCTCAACCGGCTGGCGCAGCAAATGATAAAAAAGGATCTCGGTCACGGCGCGATCATAAAGCGCTCAGGCGCGGGATGCGAGGGACTCTTGCGCTGCAAAGGTCGCGGCGATCATCCGTTCCACAGCCACCACACCGCCCGCGATGTCGTCATCGGTGAAAACCGCCGCCACGTAGCGATCCGGCCGCAGCAGAATCACCGCCGGCCGCTCTCCCAGCAGCGCGCCGATCTCCCCGCTCTGGTCGCGCACGATCACGTCCGGACCTTCCGCGGCAAATGCCAGAGTGCGCGGCAGGCATCCGATCACGCACGCCTGCAATCGCTCCGGCAAGTCCCCCAGCCGCGCCGCGAGCGCAGCCGGTTCCGGCCCGTAACAGAGAAGGGCGAAACCGCCTCCCAGCACATCGTCCATCCGCACCGGCTGTCCCTCGTGCTCCACAACCGGCTGCGGAATCATCGTGCCGCAAATCTTTTGCGACAACAGATTGTCGGCGACGAAGAATCCGGACGTGAAACGCGGGCGCGGCTTGAAGCGCATCTGCGAGAGCCAGTCGCGCAATGGCGGAATGACGGAGGCCAGACGAAACGCCGCGCGCGTGAGCCGGGCCTGCATCCGCCCACGCGGCGCCATGACAAATCCCATGGTCAAGGCCAGCCGCACCATCGCCCAGGCATGGTCCCGTCGCTCCTTCTGATAGCTGTCGAGCACGCCCGCACCGAGACGTCCGTCGATGACTGCGGCGAGTTTCCAGGCCAGATTGCCGGCGTCACGCAAACCGGTATTCATGCCCTGCCCGGCAAAAGGCGGCGTGAGATGCGCGGCGTCTCCGGCGATGAAAACGCGGCCCTTGCGCCAGATATCCGCCATACGGGCGTGGAAGGTATAAGCGCAAATCCGGTTGATCGGCGCATCGGCATCCGGACCGAATTGCGCGAGCAGTTCCCGCGCGCGCATTTCGTTTTCCATCTCGGCGACGCTCTCGTGCGGCAACATCCGCATTTCATAGCGCCGCGTGCGATTCGGCCCCGGCAGGTTCACGCAGGGGCGCTGCGGGTCGCAGAACACGCGTGTGTCGCGGAACGGATCGCGCGTGTCGTCGATATCGACGATCAGCCAGCGCTCCTCGAAACTCGATCCCGCCAGCTCGGCGCCGATCGATTTGCGGATGGCGCTGCGCCCACCATCGGCGCCGACCAGAAAATAACATCGAATGTCGGTGACGCCGTGCACGGTCTGCAGTGAAACCTTGACGCCCTCTCCGTCATCCTCGTGAGCGACATAACGCGTGTTGAAACGCACCGACACATTCTCCCGCTCCGCCAGCGCGCGCGCCAATGTGCGTTCCAGAACAGGCTGGCGAAAGGCCGAGCGCTTTGGCCAGCCATATTCGCTGCGCGACGGGCGCACGGTGGCGAACCGCGTGCGATCCGGACCGAGATATTCGGAACCGTAACCGGACGCGATGTCCTGTGTCACCGCGTCGGACAGTCCCAAAAACTGAATGATGCGCAGCGATTCGTCGTCGATCGATACCGCCCGCGCCTCGCCTACGGTCGAATCGTTCTGCTCCGCCAGCACCACCGACAGGCCGTACCGCGACAGCAGATGCGCAAGCACAAGCCCGGTCGGTCCGGCTCCGACCACGACCACATCGCAATGCTCGATCGCGGCGGTCATTTCTGCGCTTTGCGCTTGACCGCCACGCCGGCAGCTTTCTGTCTTTCGCCGCCCGCCAACTGCCGCGTGATGTCGTCCGCCGCCGCCACGACCTGCAGCCGGGCGCGACTGATGTCCATGTCGCTGGCATGCGCTTCCGACAGAACGATACTGAGGCAGCCGATGATGCCGAGGTCGCCCTGTACGAAGGGCGCGGAAATGCCGATACGACCCTTGTCGACCTCACCGCGGCTGACACGCGATCCGGCCTTGCGGATCTCCTTCAGCGCCCGGAAGAACTCCTCGCTCGATTTGGCGAGCCCGGCTTTCGCGATCAGCGCGGCATCGCGTTCGTAAAGACGCTGAAGCCGCGGCCGCGGCAGCGCCGCCAGCACAACCAGCGAGGACGACCCGGCATAAAGCGGCATCGGCTTTCCGACCTGGTAGCTCACAGGCTCCTGCGGGCCATAGGTCATTTCCTGGTGCAGGCACATCACCTGGTCGCGGTAGGACCGGCAGAGCAGCACGGCGGTGCCCTTCGCGGATTCGGCGGCGAGCGCCATCATCAGGGGCCGCGCGACTGCCAGCAACGGATTGCCGGTCTGCAACTGGCGATACAATTCGAGAATGCGCGGACCGAGCACATAGCCTTCGTCGGACACGCGATCGATCAGTCCGGTTTCGGCCAGCGCCCGCACGGTACGATAACCGGTGCTGCGCGTGAGACCGAGCGCGGCCATGATGTCATCCACCGTCACAAGACCGTGCTGTTCGGTGAACAACTCGAGCACGGCAGAGAGCTGCTCGATCGACTGGCTGCCGGCCACGGTCGCCTCCCTGACTAGCTGCGCAGGATCGCGCGGCCCCACAGATTGAGCGTGCGCTCGCCATGCGGCCAGTGCTTCACCGGGCGATCGTAGATCACTTCCAGTTCGGCGGAGACTTCGATCCAGTTGCCGTCGGGATCGACAATGAAAATGAAAAGGTTGTTGCCCGGTCCATGCCGGCCCGGACCCCACATCAGCGGAATTTCCATCGCGCCGAAGCGGTCGGCCCAGTCGCGGATACGGATCCACTCCCCCGCCTCGTAACTGTGATGATCGACACCCTGGCGGTCGGACTTGAAGCAAGCGAGCGTGTGATGCTCGTGATTGGAGCGCATGAAGCAGGTCGCGGCTTCGCCCTTGTCGTTGATCACGCGGTCGGACACCAGAAAGCCGAGCTTGTCGGCATAGAAATTTTCGATCGCCGCGACGTCGAACGTCGCCAGCGTCAGATGTTGCAGCGGCGCGTGCAGGCCGTTCGTCTCGTCGTTGTCGTGCCGCGCCAGACCGAACACGATCCGGTTGCCGTCGGGATCGCTCACCGCGAAGGCGCCTTCCGCGAACAACGGCGATGGGGACGGCAGAATCTCGATACCGGATTTCCGGGCGTTCTCGCGGATATCCGCAAGGCCCTCGGCGTCGCGGCAGGCAAATCCGGCATAGCCGAGTTTCTGGCTTTGCCCGCGCGTCACCAACAGCTTGCGGCCCGGTCCGCTGCAGAGGAACCCTGCGCCCGCGGTCTCGCGCCGCATGTTCAAGGCCTCGGCATAGAACCGGGAAAGACGTTCCGGATCCGCGCTTTCCAGTTGCAGATGGTGCAGAAAAGCGCCGGCGCGCACGACTGAAGATGACATTAAAAATCCCAATATTGGATACAGAGGCAAAACTTATTCGTTACAGTACCAAATATTGGTATTTAAACAACAGAAATTATCCCTCGCAATATTCCGCCACCAGCTCGTTCAGCAGCCGGACCCCATAGCCCGACCCCCAGCTCTTGTTGATGTCGGTCTGCGGCGACCCCATCGCGGTGCCGGCGACATCGAGATGCGCCCAGGGCGTCTTGTCGACAAAGCGCTGCAGGAATTGCGCGGCGGTGATCGCTCCGCCCATGCGGCCGCCTGTATTTTTCACGTCGGCGAATTTGGAATCGATCTGCTTGTCGTATTCCGGTCCGAGCGGCATGCGCCAGACCTTCTCGCCGGTCGCCTGGCCTGCTTTCGACAGCCGCTCCGCGAGCTTGTCGTCGTTGGAGAACAGGCCGGCATATTCGTGCCCGAGCGAAACGATGATCGCGCCGGTCAGCGTCGCGAGGTCGATCATGAATTTCGGCTTGAAGCGTTTTGCCGTGTACCAGAGCACATCGGCGAGTACGAGCCGGCCTTCGGCGTCGGTGTTGATGATCTCGATGGTCTGGCCCGACATCGACGTGACGATGTCGCCGGGCCGCTGGGCCTTTCCATCGGGCATGTTTTCGACGATGCCGATCACACCGATGACGTTGACCTTCGCCTTGCGCGACGCCAGCGCATGCATCAACCCGACGACGCAGGCCGCACCGCCCATGTCGCCTTTCATATCCTCCATGCTGCCGGCGGGCTTGATCGAAATCCCGCCGGTGTCGAAACACACGCCCTTGCCAATGAATGCGACCGGCGCTTCGCCTTTCTTGCCGCCATTCCAGCGCATGATGACCATGCGGCTGTCATGGTCAGACCCCTGCCCGACGCCGAGCAAGGCGCGCATGCCAAGTTTGGTCATGGCGCGCTCATCGAGAATCTCGATGCCGACGCCGACTTTCTTCAGTGTTGCGGCACGGCGCGCAAATTCCTCCGGATAAAGAATGTTCGCCGGTTCATTGACCAGATCACGCGCCATCACAACCCCGCCAGCGATTGCCTCGCGCGCCATCCAAGCCCTGCGCGTCTTCTCTGGATCGCTAACGCCGATGGTCACCTTGCGCGTCTTGGCCTCCTCCTCGCCTTCCTTGAGCTTGGTCTTGTAACGCTTGAAGGAATAGGCGCGCAGCGTCATGCCAAGCGCGATATCAGCGGCCTGGTCCGGCTTCATGCTGCCATCCGCCCACTCGGCGAGAACGGTAATGTCAGTGGCGCTGGACGGCACGCGGCCGATCGCCTGACCACCCAGTTTCACGATGTCTTCCGGCTTGGAATCGGACTTGCCAGTGCCAATCACGATGAGACGGGACACCTTCAGGCCGGCCGGAGCCACGATGTCGATCGCGCTTCCGCTCTTGCCGGTGAAACGGTCGGCGGCGGCGGCACGGGTGAGCAGATCGCCCGCCGGTGCCAGAGCCTTCTTGGCCGCCGCTCCGAGCTTCAAACCGGATTCGCAGAACAAAACCAGAACGCCCTTGACCGGGGCAGCGGGAGCGGAAAATCCGATCTTCAGGGCGTCCGACATTTTGGCTTTCCTGGGTGTCTCTCGGAAATCGACGGATTGGCTGCCACAGGCGGCCACACGCATCCTTATGGCGGGTTCGCGTGGCCGCAAAGTCAAATTCTCGGCTGACGCGGCCCCTCAGGCGCGGGCCGGAGCCGCGAGCATTAACCACAGGAACGAAGTCTGTTAACGCGGGCGTGCAGGACGGCCACAGGGATTAAAATCTTGCCAAGAGCTTAACTTTTTTCGGTGCATTTTCAACACTTTGCCATTGCCCGGCCACTTTGTGACTCGATCAAAGGGGTGTGGTTCCGGGCGGGAGGCCCGGGCCTGATGGTATATGCGGGAGGGTTCGCGCGTGGAGATGGGTGGCCGCGCTCGGACGCCAACGGGGGACGTCGCAAGACGATGGGGTCGATAGGCCTTTACATCTTTCGCACCACTTTTGGTGCGTTCCTGGTCGTGTTGTTCAGTCTGACATCCGTCATCTGGATCACGCAGGCGTTGCGCGACATCGACCTGATGACGGGACGTGGCCAGACCATTCTGGTCTTTCTCGGCATCACCGGCCTTATCATACCGATGCTGATCCTCGTCATTGCGCCGATCGCGCTGATGATCGCGATCGTGCATGTGCTCGGCAAGTTGTCGAACGATTCCGAATTGATCGTGATGAACGCCGCCGGCATGTCGCCGTGGGTGGTATTTCGTTCCTTTTTCATTATGGCCGTCATGGTGTCGGCGATGGTGACCGTCATCGGCGCATGGCTCGGACCGTTCGGCCTGAAGACCCTGCACGCCTGGGCCAATGAAGTGCGCGCCGATCTTGTCACCAACATCGTGCAACCGGGCCGCTTCAATGCCTTTGAACGGGGCCTCACTTTCCATATCCGCGAACGCCAGGCGAACGGGGTGCTGCTCGGCATCCTGGTCGATGACCGGCGCAATCCGAAGGAGCGCTCGACCTTTCTTGCCGAACAGGGAACGATCCTGAAAGACGAACGCGGCACATTCCTTCTGCTGGAAAATGGCAGCGTGCAGCGGATGGATCTGGCCGAACGCGAACCGGGCAAGGAGCGCGATCCCGCCATCGTGCTGTACGACCGCTACGCGCTCGACCTGTCGCAGGCACCCAACAGTTCGCAAGCCGGCGGCCGCAATTCCAGCCGCGACCGTTACATCTGGGAATTGCTCTGGCCTTCCGAAGACGATCGCAAAAAGCTTCCGGCCGGGCAGATTCATTCGGAATTGCACGACCGTTTGCTGGCGCCGCTCTACCCGATTGTCTTTGTCACCCTGACCTATGCCTATCTTGGTGCACCGCGGACCACCCGGCAGAGCCGCGCCATGTCACTGATCGGCGCCATTTCAGTGGTCGCAGGCTTGCGGCTGATGGGCTTCGTTGCGCTCGTGTTGAGCATGAATTACCCGCTCGCGCCCTATTTCCAGTATGCCGCGCTCGCCGCTGCCATGGCCTTCGGCCTCTACGCCATCGATCGCGGCCTGATCATCGAACCTCCGGCCTTCATGACCAATGCCATGACGGCCATCGGCCAACGCTTCACGCGCCGCGCAGCAGTGACCTGAGGGAACATCGGTGCGCTTGTCGCTCACACTCTGGCGTTATTTCGGAATGCGCTTCCTGCTCTCGGCGATTGCGGTGTTCGCCGGCGTGCTCGGCCTGGTGGCGCTGCTCGATTCGGTTGAGTTGATGCGGCGCACATCGGGCCATGCGCATGTCACAGCGCTGCTGGTGTTCAAGACGTCGCTGTTTCGCGTCCCGATGGTGACCGAACGCATCATGCCTTTTTGCGTCCTGATCGGCGCGATGTCCTGTTACCTGAACCTCTCCCGCCGCAATGAACTGGTGATTGCGCGTGCGGCCGGGATATCGGCCTGGCAATTTGTCGCTCCCGCCGTGGTGGTGGCGCTTGTCCTCGGCGCGGTGGCGACCACCGTCTACAATCCGATTGCGGCCTATCTGCTGGAACAGTCGAAAACGTATGAGGCCGAAATCTTCGGAAAGCGCGAATTCGGTGTGCAGGAAACGGGCTTCTGGGTCCGCCAGCGCAGCCCCGACGGCCAATCGATCATCAATGCCCGGTCGACCCTGGAACAGGGAATTCAACTCACGGGCGTAACGGTTTTCACGTTCGACCATGACGGGCGGTTCCAGGACCGGATCGAGGCCAAAGGCGCGACGCTTCGGGAAGGCTCCTGGCTTCTGACGGACGCCAAAGTCTATCCGTCGAACGCCGCCCCGAGCGACTTTCAGAGCTACACCCTGAAGACGAATCTGTCCCCCGAACAGGTCCGCGAGAGCTTCGCTACCCCCGAAACCCTGCCGTTCTGGGAGTTGCCGGATTACATCGCCACGGCGGAGAATGCCGGCCTGAGTTCCGCCGCTTACCGGCTGCAATATCAGAAGCTGCTGTCACGGCCGTTTTTGTTGGCATCGATGGTAATGCTGGCGGCCTCGTTCAGCCTTCGCTTCTTCCGCTTCGGCGGGGTCCAAACCATGGTCTTGGGTGGCATTTTATCGGGCTTTCTGCTTTATGTGCTGTCGAAAGTCACCGAGGACATGAGCAAGGCTGAGTTGCTGTCCCCAGTGGTGGCAGCTTGGGCACCCGTCTTCATTGGCGGACTAACGGGGTTCTTGGTGTTGTTGTATCAGGAGGACGGGTGATGGCCGCATCGACCACCGCTCGTCCGCCGACGCGTCCGAACCACCGGCGCGTCCGGCGCATTGTCTGTCTGGCGACCTTCGCTGCGGCCTTCTGGCTGGCGGCCGAGTCTGCTGTGGCTCAGACAAACTACTTCACCTTTGAGCAGCGCCCCAAAACTGCCAAACCGAAGCCCCAGGCGCTGGCCAAACCGACGGCCGGCCAAGGCGACAAACAGATGCTCGTGCAGGCGCGCGAGGTCAATTACGACCATGTCAACGAGCGCGTCTCCGCCGTCGGCAATGTCCAAATTTACTACGGCGGCTCCACCGTCGAAGCCGACAAGGTCATCTACAACCAGAAAACCAAACGCCTGCGCGCCGAAGGCAATGTCCGCCTGACCGAAGCCGGTGGCAACATTACCTATGGCGACATCCTGGAACTCAACGACGATTACCGAGACGGGTTCGTGGATTCGCTGCGGCTGGAAACGCCGGACGCGACCCGCTTCGCAGCCGCCCGCGCCGACCGCTCAAGCGGAAATTACACGGTGCTGCAGAGCGGCGTTTATACCGCCTGCGAGGCCTGCAAGGAGGACCCCAAAAAGCCTCCCCTTTGGCAGGTGAAGGCCGCGCGCATCGTGCACGACGAAGGCGAGAAGATGATCTATTTCGAGCAGGCTCAGCTCGAATTCTTCGGAAAGCCCCTCGCTTATTTCCCGTTCTTTTCCGCTCCCGATCCGACCGTGAAGCGCAAGAGCGGCTGGCTGATGCCCACTTTCGGCACCGATTCCAAAACCGGCTTTTCGGTTCAGGCGCCCTATTTCTGGGCGCTGGCACCAAATTACGATGTCACCCTGACCCCGACCATCACCACCCGCCAAGGTCCGCTGATGCAGGCAGAATTCCGGCATCGTGTGATGAACGGCGCCTATGCCATCCGCGCCGCCGGCATTCGTCAGCTGGACAAGGATTATTTCATTTACGACGACGGGGCGCTGAAAGGGACACCGACTCCCGGCTATCGCGACTGGCGTGGCGCGGTTGAATCGAGCGGACAGTTTGCACTCAACCAGCGTTGGGTCTGGGGCTGGGATGCATTGCTGATTTCGGACAAGACCTTCTATCAGGACTACAACCTGCAAACGATGCGCGGGTCCAACCGCGATCCGTTCAAGACCGGCACCGATGCCGGTGTGTCGCAGCTTTATCTCAGCGGCGCCGGCAACCGTTCCTATTTCGACGCGCGCGCGATCCACTATTACGGCTTTTCCGAAGCCGACCGGCAAAAGGAATTGCCCGTCGTCCATCCGGTCATGGATTATTTCTATACGGTTGGACAGCCGATCCTTGGCGGCGAACTGAGTTTCAAGACCAACTTCACCAGTCTGACGCGCGAAAGCGCCTCGTTCGATCCCATTTCGCTGACAGCCGTCAACAACGGTCTGTGCAACCCGACCTCGGCGGACCCGGCGACCAACAAGAATTTGAACAACTGCCTTCTGCGCGGCATTGCAGGCACCTATAGCCGTTTCTCGGCGGAGGCGAACTGGAAACGCACCATCACCGATCAATTCGGCCAGGTGTTCACGCCTTTTGCGTCGGTGCGCGCGGACGCCGCCTCGATGAACATCCAGTCGGAAGCAGGCGTGTCCAACTTCATCGACACCGGCGAGTCCAATCTGGTCCGCGCGATGCCAACCGCCGGAATCGAATACCGCTATCCTTTCATCAGCGTTCAGTCATGGGGTTCGCACACGATCGAACCGATTGGTCAGGTGATCGTTCGTCCCAACGAGCCGCTGAACCGGCGGCTGCCGAACGAAGACGCGCAAAGCCTGATCTTCGACGACAGCAACCTGTTCCGTGTCGACAAGTTCTCGGGCTGGGACCGCGTCGAAGGCGGCGGACGCGCCAATTACGGCATGCAATACACGATGCAGTTCAATCAGGGCGGGTTCATCAATGCCCTGTTCGGTCAATCCTATCAACTGTTCGGCACGAACTCCTTCGCGATCGGCGATACGACCAACACCGGGCTCGACAGCGGCCTCGAAACACGGCGCTCCGATTATGTCGCCCGCCTCTCCTATCAGCCGGACAAGATCTATTCGTTGAGCACGCGATACCGCTTCGACGAGGACACCTTCCAGATGCGCCGTTTCGAAGTCGAAGGCCGCGCCAACTACGATCGCTGGTCGGTCTCGGCCCTTTACGGCAATTATGATGCCCAGCCGGAACTCGGATTCCTCACCCGCCGGGAAGGCATCCTCGGTGGCGTCAATCTCAAATTATCGCAGAACTGGGTGCTGCAGACCGCCGCCCGCTATGACATCGACGCAGACAAATTCGACCAGACCCGCATCGGTGTCGGCTATGTGGACGATTGCTTGATCTTGGGTCTGAACTATATCACGAGCTATACTTACAGCGGCAATCCGACGGCCGATCACCGGGTCATGCTGCAATTGAGCCTGCGCACCTTGGGCGATACGGCCGTCTCGACCGGCGTGAGCGGCATACCCGGCGGGCTATAAGGCTGCGGCCGGGCATCCCGGTTCCCGGCTGTTCAAGCCAGACGTCGAAAGACTACAGACTGGATGATGCGATGGTTTTTCGGTTAGCCCGTTTCCTGAAATGCGGTGCGACGGCGGTTGCGATGACCGCCGCGTTTCTGTTCGCCCCCGATCATGCGTGCGCACAAATCGCGCTGCTGGTGAACGGCGATCCGGTCACGGCCTATGACATCGAACAGCGCAGCCGGCTGATGCAGCTCTCCTCGCGCAAGCAGCCGTCGCGTCAGGAGGTGATCGAGGAACTGATCGCGGACAAGCTGAAGATTCAGGTTGGAAAGCGATTTGGCGTGAATGTGTCGGACAGCGATGTCAACACCGCGGTAGCGAACATCGCGCGCGGTTCGCGCACGACGCCGGAGAATTTTCTGAAGTCCCTCGAATCGAACGGCTTGAACCCCAACACGCTGAAGTCAAAATTGCGTTCCGACATCGCATGGGCGCAGATCGTTCGCGGCAAATTCGCCACCCGGCTCCAGGTCGGAGAGAAGGACATCTTCGACGCGCTGGAAAAGAAGGCGGACGGCAAGGATGTCGGACACGAGTATCTTTTGCGCCCAATCGTCTTTGTCATCCCCCGCG
Source organism: Pseudorhodoplanes sp. (assembly GCA_022843165.1). Lineage (GTDB taxonomy): Bacteria > Pseudomonadota > Alphaproteobacteria > Rhizobiales > Xanthobacteraceae > Pseudorhodoplanes. Next base: position 48,496 of record JALHOD010000011.1, on the reverse strand, counting down.
GCTCTCCCGCAGCCCTCGTCGAAGCACGGCGGCGCGAAGCCGACGCCCTGCGCGCGCGCTTCCAGGATTGCACCAGCGGTGTTCCCTTCGCGCGCGCCCTGCGCGACGTCGCCGTGCGCGAGCCGATCCGGCGCAATTCCGCCGACCTTTCCGCCCAGTTGCGTGAGATCCTGAGCAAGATCGAGATCGGCAAACTCACGCCTCCCGAGGCGACGGACTCCGGCGTGGAAATGTTCGCCGTCTGCGAACGCAAGGAGACCGCCTCCGAGACTCCGGGCAAGCGTCAGGTGCGGGATGAGATGTTTTCGGAGCGTTTCCAGGCGCAGGGAAATAACTATCTCAAGGAATTGCGCGCGGGCGCCATGATCGAATACCGGTGAAGGATCGGGATGCGCCAGCCTTTTGCGGATTCCTCCTTGCCCAGTCTGCGGCTTCCCCTTGCGCTGACCCTCGGCGAGCCAGCCGGCATCGGCCCGGACATTGCGCTTGCATGCTGGCGCCGCCGCAAGGATCTCGGCCTCCCTTCTTTTTACATCATCGGCGACATCCCCTTCCTTGCAGAGCGTGCGCGCCTGCTTGGTCTGGATATTCCATTAATGCTCGCGGAACCGGAGCAGGCTTTCGCAGGGTTTGAAACAGCCCTGCCCGTCGTCGGACTCGGCCATCCGGTGACGGCAGGGCCCGGCAAACCCGACGCCTCCAGCGCGCCGACCGCGATCGGCGCCATCCGGCGTGCGGTCGCGGATGTGACGCAGGGCCGTGCAGCGGCCGTGGTCACCAATCCAATCGCAAAGTCGGTTCTGTATTCCGCGGGTTTCAGCGAGCCCGGCCATACCGAATATCTGGCGCGGCTGATCCATGAGATGAAAGGTGAAAGCCCGCGTCCCGTGATGCTGCTGTGGAGCGAGGAGCTTGCGGTCGTCCCGGTGACGATCCATATCCCGCTCAAGGATATCCCCGCGCTCTTGACCGAAGATTTGATTGTCGAGACCGGCCGTATTGTGGCGAGGGATTTTGCAACGCGTTTCGGGATTGAGCGTCCACGAATCGCGGTTGCCGGCCTCAATCCGCATGCCGGCGAAGACGGGACGCTTGGCCAGGAGGACTTGCTGGTCGTCAAACCTGCGGTCGAACGGCTCAAGGCCGAAGGCATTGACGCACGCGGGCCGCTCTCCGCTGACACGATGTTTCATCCTGCCGCACGCGCAACCTACGACGTCGCTTTGTGCATGTATCACGATCAGGCCCTGATCCCGAGCAAGACACTGGCCTTCGATCACGGCGTGAATGTCACGCTGGGCTTGCCGTTCATCCGCACCTCGCCCGATCACGGCACCGCGTTCGATATTGCCGGCACCGGCAAGGCCAAGCCGGACAGTCTCGCTGCGGCCTTGCGGCTCGCTGCTCGCCTCGCCGCCAATGCCGGTACGCACATGACGGCCACGACGTGAGCGCGATCGATGATCTGCCGCCCTTGCGGGATGTGATCCGCAAACACGATCTCGTCGCCAAGAAATCGCTCGGCCAGAATTTCCTGCTCGACCTAAACCTGACCTCCCGCGTTGCACGGGCGGCGGGTCCCCTGGAAGACATAACAGTGATCGAGGTCGGCCCCGGTCCCGGCGGACTGACCCGTTCCCTGCTCGCTTTGGGCGCCCAACGCGTGATCGCCATCGAGCGCGATCGCCGCGCCATCGCCGCTTTGCAGGAGATCGCGGATCGCTATCCCAAACGCCTCGACGTCATTGAAGCCGACGCGCTCGCCTTCGATCCTCGGCCCCATCTTGGCGGCGGGCCCGCGCGCATCGTGGCCAACCTGCCCTACAACATCGGAACCATACTGCTGGTCGGCTGGCTGACGTCCGAGCCTTGGCCGCCTTTCTATGACCGCATGGTCTTGATGTTCCAGCGCGAGGTGGCGGAGCGCCTGGTCGCAAAACCGGGCTCCAAAAGCTACGGCCGCCTCTCTGTGCTTTCGCAATGGCGGACGGAGCCAACGATCCTGTTCGATATTGCGCCAAGCGCCTTCGTGCCGCCGCCCAAGGTCACGTCGTCGGTTGTGGAACTGATCCCGCGCCAGGCACCGTTACCTTGCGACCGCCGTGCGCTGGAGCGGGTCACGGAGGCGGCCTTCGGACAACGCCGCAAGATGCTGCGGCAAAGTCTGAAATCGCTCGGTGTCGATCCCCTGGTTCTGCTGGCCGAAGCCGGCATTGCGGATACCGAGCGGGCCGAGAATGTCGATATCGCGGGATTTGTGCGGCTGGCGAACGCGTTGTCCGCTAGAATGTCAGCATGATCAAGTTGATCCGCCAGTCGCTCACCGCCTATGGCAAACCGCTGTGTGAAACCGTGGTGGATTGCCCGGCGCCGCGCGGCACCGAAGTGCTGGTGCGGGTGAGCCGCTGCGGCGTCTGCCACTCCGACATCCACATGCAGGATGGATATTTCGTATTGGGCGGCGACAAAAAACTCGACGTCACCGGCGGTCGCACGTTGCCCTTCACACTTGGGCACGAAATTGCAGGCATTGTCGAGTCGGCCGGTCCGGACGCCAACATCGCCTCGGGAGGCGAAATCGCGATCTATCCCTGGATCGGCTGTGGCGCCTGCGGGGCCTGTCAGGCTGGCGAGGAAAATCTCTGCGCTGCGCCGCGGCATCTCGGCATCTACGTCGACGGCGGTTACGCCACGCATGTGCTGGTGCCGCATCCGCGCTACCTGCTGGATTACGCCCCGCTGTCTCCGTCTTTTGCCGGTGCGCTGATGTGCTCCGGTCTGACCGCATACGCCGCGCTCAAGCGTGTTGCGGACCGCGCAAAACGGGGACCTCTGCTGCTGGTCGGAATGGGCGGTGTCGGCATGATGGGCCTGGCGCTGGCGCGCGCGATATTCGACAATGCGCCGATCGTCGCCGACATCGATCCAGCCAAACGCGACGCAGCCCTCAAGGCCGGCGCACAGGCCGGCTTCGATCCGGCGGATCCGGCGGCACGCAAATCGATTCTCAAGCAAACCGGCGGTGTCCTCGCCGTCATCGATTTTGTCGGCGCCGAGCAATCCTTGTCCTTCGCCACCGGCGTCCTGGCGCGCGGCGGCAAGGTCGTCGTGACCGGATTGCTGGGAGGAAACTTCTCCATGCCGGCCGCGATGTTCGCGCTAAAAGGCATTGGCATCGAAGGCATCATCACCGGCACGCTTGCGGAGGCGCGCGACCTGCTCGCGCTTGCCAGAACGCAGCGAATCCAGTCTCCTCCGATCACGGAGCGGCCGTTGCGCGATGCCCAGAGATCGCTTGACGACTTGCGCAAAGGTCAGGTGCTAGGCCGGATTGCGCTCAATCCTCAAGACGCCGCCCGAAGCGATTCATAAAATGGATGATGCGGTTCGCACGCGGAGTGATGCCGTTGTGGCAGCGGATTAAGGCGTCATTTTCTTCAAGTCTATCAATAGCTTATCGACAAAATCCTGGATGTCGGGCTTCTGCACCCGTTTCAGCCGTTCGGCGGTGAGGATGCCCCGCAGGCGGGCGAAACTCTTGTCGAGATCGCGATTGACCAGGACATAGTCGTATTCTTCCCAATGCGGAATCTCTTCCGCCGCGTTCTTGAGACGGCGGGCAATGATCTCGGGACTGTCTTCCGCACGCCGTTCCAGCCGCGCTTTCAACTCTTCGGCGGTCGGCGGCAGCACGAAGACGCTGACCACGTCGCTGCGCATTTTCTCATAAAGCTGCTGAGTTCCCTGCCAGTCGATGTCGAACAGGATGTCGCGGCCCTCTTCCAGCGCCCGCTCGACCGGCTCGCGCGGGGTGCCGTAATAGTTGCCGTGGACCTCGGCCCATTCCAGCAACTCGCCGCCGTCGCGCATAATCTCGAATTGGCGCCGGGAGATGAAATGGTAATGCACCTTGTCGATCTCGCTCGCGCGTCGTTCGCGCGTAGTCACTGATATCGACAGCGAGACATTCTCTTCCTGATCGAGCAGATTCCGCGTCAAAGTGGTCTTGCCGGCGCCCGAGGGCGACGACACGATCAGCATGATGCCGCGACGGGCGATATCGATTGTTTCGATCATTCGAGATTCTGTACTTGCTCGCGGAACTGCTCGACTACGCTCTTTAGCTCAAGCCCGATATTGGTCAGTTCCACGTCGTTCGATTTCGCGCACAGCGTGTTGGTCTCACGATTGAGCTCTTGTGACAGGAAGTCGAGTTTGCGCCCGATCGCCCCGCCGCCGGCGATCAGCTTGCGCGCCTGCGCGATATGGGCGGCGAGCCGGTCCAGTTCCTCGCGGATATCCGCCTTGGTCGCAAGCAGGATCGCCTCCTGATGCAGACGATCGGCGTCGAAACGGCCCGACTGTTCCAGCAAGAGCGCGACCTGTTCGGCCAGCCGCTTCTTGATCGCGTCGGCCTGCCGCCCCGGCAATGCCTCGGCGCGCGACGACAGCACCGCGACCTCATCCAGCCGCGCGGTAAGCAACTTGCCGAGCGCAGCGCCCTCGTGGCGGCGCATCTCGGCGAGTCCTGACAACGCCTGCGTGAAGGTATCGATGATCGCGGCTTCGGCCGCGGCGCGAACCTCTTCGCTGTCCTCCTGCTCGATCACCTCGATCACGCCCTTTAGGCCTAGCACACCGTCGAGGCGCGGTTTTTCGGCGTCGACATGAGTGGACAGCGTCTTCAGCGCCGCCAGCAAGGCCGACAGAACCGGCTCGTTGACCTTCACCACCGGCGTCACGCCTTCGCGTGTCACCGTAAGGTTGGCGTAGACATTGCCGCGCGAGAGGCGTTCGGCGGCACGGGCGCGCGCCGCGACCTCGACGGCATCGAATCCGGAGGGCAGACGAAAGCGCAGATCGAGACCCTTGGAATTGACCGATTTGATTTCCCATGACCAGACATAGGTGCCGCTGGCGCCATGGCTGCGGGCGAAGCCGGTCATGCTCGACAGCGCCATCGGCTGGTTTCTCGCGTGGACAGGATGGGAATCGAAACGCGCGCCGACCTTAATCGCCGCCATCCGCGCTCACAAGACGGCGCGGACAGGTGATTATTGTGGTTTTGGAGCGCTTGGCGCCGGCGCCGATGACCGGGCCGAGCCGCTATTGGGCGCCGGCCGTGCGGGCCGGGCCGGAGCCGCCGATCCGGCAGGTGCCGCCGTCGCGGGTGCCGGGGCTGTCGGCGCCGGTGCCGGTGCCGCCACTGCCTCGCCGCGCTCGATCGCGCGCAGCCGCGCGACGTGCTTCTGATGCTGCTCGTAATTCTCCGAGAAGGCATGCCCGCCAGTGCCGTCTGCAACGAAGAACAGTTCCTTGGTACGCGCCGGATTGGCGGCGGCCTCGATCGAGAGCCGGCCTGGATTGGCAATCGGCCCGGGCGGCAGACCGTCGATCACATAGGTGTTGTAGGGGGTGGGCTGCTCGATCTCGCTCTTCATGATCGGGCGGCCCAGCGCACCCTTCCCGCCCACCAGACCGTAAATGATGGTCGGGTCGGATTGCAGACGCATCTTCTGCTTGAGCCGGTTCACAAACACGGCGGCGACGCGCGTGCGTTCCTCAGGCTTGCCGGTTTCCTTTTCAATGATCGAGGCGAGCGTGACCAGTTGCTCCGGCGTCCGTATCGGGAGATCGGGCATGCGACGCTCGAACGCTTCCTGCACCACCTTGCGCTGCGCCTGCTGCATGCGCTTGATCATTTCCTCGCGCGAGGTCCCGCGCGTGAACCGATAGCCTTCCGGGAGCAATGTCCCCTCGCGCGGCATTTCACGAATGTTGCCGCTCATCGCGTCGTGCTCGAGCAACCGGGCGACGATCTGTTCGGAGGTGAGCCCCTCTGGAATCGTGAACAGATGCTGGACCACCTTGCCCTCGATGATGGTCTCCGCCACATCGCGCAGGCTGGCCTGTTTCGTGAACAGGTATTCGCCGAATTTCAGGTCCTCGCCACGCGCCTTCAGCGCCAAGGCGCCGCCGATGAAGACCCAGGGCTGATCGATAACGCCTTCCCGCTGCAACAATTCGGCGATATCGCGCACGCCGCCGCGCGGGATGTTGACGATCTTGTCCTGTGCCAGCGGACCCGGCGCATCAAAACGCTGTTTCCCCCAGAAGACAGTCCCGCCCAGCACAACAGCCAGCAGCAGAATGAGCGTGAAGATCGCATTGCCGATAATGACGATCGGATGGCGCGCCCGGCGGGACCGCAGCGGCGGCAGCGAAACCCGTTCGGGTTCCAGCGCGGCGCGCGGAGAGCGCGGAGGAGTGATCCTGTTTTGGTCCATCAGGTGTCAAGCCGATCGATTACGGGCGAATGCAATGAGATGTCTCGTGGAGAAGCCGGAGCGTCGGTGTCAGCGCAACAGCCCGCCAGCAAGTGAAGCGTTTCCCCTGGTTCGTCAATAAGCCGCTCCGGTGGCCGAAGTCCAGACTTCCGGACCGACGGCTACGCCGGGCGATTCTGTAAACGCCTGATAGGGCACGGTTATGGCGGAACCGCGACGGAGGTCCCGCCCGACGCCCGCAACCTGCGCGGGCAAGGGCTCAATCCGCCGCGCGGAAGATCAGCGACGCATTTGTGCCGCCAAACCCGAACGAGTTGGACAGCACGACTTCCACGTCGCGCTTGCGCGCCTGGTGCGGAACCAGATCGATGGGGGTTTCGACCGACGGATTTTCGAGATTGATGGTGGGCGGAACGATCTGGTCGCGGATCGCCAGAACCGAAAAGATTGCCTCCACCGCCCCTGCGGCGCCGAGCAGATGCCCGATTTCCGACTTGGTCGACGACATCGAAATCTTGGCGGCGGCGTTGCCGACCACCCGCTCCACAGCGGCCAGTTCAATCGTATCGGCCATCGTCGAGGTGCCATGCGCGTTGATGTAGTCGATATCGCCGGCCGAGATTCCAGCGCGCTTGATGGCTGCGCTCATGCAACGGAATGCTCCATTGCCGTCAGGCGTGGGCGCCGTGATGTGAAAGGCGTCGCCCGACATGCCGTAGCCGATCAGTTCGGCATAAATCCTGGCGCCGCGTTTCTTGGCATGCTCGTATTCTTCCAGAACCACTGCCCCGGCGCCCTCGCCCATCACGAACCCGTCACGGTCTTTGTCGTAAGGACGCGACGCCCGCGTCGGTTCATCGTTGAAGGATGTGGACAACGCCTTGCAAGCCGCGAACCCGGCGAGCGACAGTTTGTCGATCGGCGATTCCGCACCGCCCGCCACCATCACGTCGGCATCGCCGAGCGCAATCATCCGCCCGGCATCACCGATCGCATGCGAGCCGGTGGAACAGGCGGTGACGACCGCCGAGTTGGGGCCCTTCAGCCCGAACTCGATCGAGACGTATCCGGACGCCAGATTGATGATGCGTCCGGGAATGAAGAACGGCGACAGACGGCGCGGTCCGCGCTCCTTCACCAGGATCGCACCCTCGGCAATGCCGCCGACGCCGCCAATGCCGGAGCCGATCATCACGCCGGTCGTAAACTGATCCTCGTCGGTTGTCGGATTCCAGTTGGCGTCCTGGAGCGCCTGCCGGGCCGCGCTCATCGCAAAGACAATGAAGTCATCGACCTTGCGCTGCTCTTTCGGTTCCATCCACTGATCGGGATTGAATGTGCCGTCGCTGCCGTCGCCGCGCGGCACCTGGCAGGCGATCTTGCAGGGCAGATCCGAGACGTCGAATTTCTCGATCTTGCGGGCACCGCTCTGCCCGTTGAGAAGACGCTGCCACGTCGTATCGACGCCACAGCCGAGCGGCGTCACCATTCCCAAGCCTGTGACGACAACACGTCTCATATTCAGCTCCCCGGCCAGGCGATACTATCGCCCCCGGCGATACGCGGAGACCATCGGCCTCCGCGCGCTCAAACCAGATTGTAAGGGCCGTGACGGCGGTTCAGCTTTTCGCGTTCTTCTCGAGAAACTTGACGGCATCGCCGACGGTGAGAATGGTCTCAGCCGCGTCGTCCGGAATCTCGCAGCCGAATTCCTCTTCAAAAGCCATGACCAGCTCGACCGTGTCGAGGGAGTCGGCTCCGAGATCGTCGATAAAGCTGGCCTGCTCGGTCACCTTGTCAGGCTCGACTCCGAGATGCTCCACGACAATCTTCTTCACCCGCTCGGCAATATCACTCATCGTTCGAACCTCTGCTTTTAGTGATGGAGTCCGATCGGCACTGCGATCGAAACCGTCGTGGCACGGCCAAACCCATTCGCACAAGCAAGCTGTGTCGCACAAGCCCCTGTTGACAGCGGCATGTCCTGGTCACGGATGAGCCTCATCCGCCATTCCTGAGCGTCCCCGGCCCGGCCGCACGTTCGGTACCATACTTCAAAACCCTTGACCAGCACGCGGATTTCGCCGTTAAGCATTTCAACCCACTCGCTTTTCCAGGGTCAGATCATCGCCATTCCGCCGTTCACATGGAGGGTCTGGCCGGTCATGTACCCGGCCTCGTCCGAGGCCAGATAGACCACCGCTGCGGCCACGTCGTCCGGCGTTCCCAGGCGGTTGGCCGGAACCATCTGCAGGATGGCTTCGCGCTGCTTGTCGTTGAGTTTGTCGGTCATCGGAGTCGCGATGAAACCGGGCGCGACGCAATTCGCCGTCACGCCGCGCCGCGCATATTCCTTGGCAACCGATTTCATCATGCCGATCATACCGGCCTTGGCCGCCGTGTAATTGCCCTGCCCGGGATTGCCGGTGACGCCCACCACCGACGTGATGCCGATGATGCGGCCGAAGCGGCGGCGCATCATCGTCTTCATGGCCGCGCGCGATAGCCGGAAGGTCGAGGTCAGATTGATCTCGATCACGCTGTCCCAATCTTCGTCGCGCAACTGCACGAACAGATTGTCCTTGGTGATGCCGGCATTGGCCACAAGGATGTCGAGCTTCTGCATCGTCTCCTCCGCCTGCGGCACAAGCGCCTCGACCTGATCCTTGTCGGCGAGATTGCAGGGCAGCACATGCACACGATCTTTCAGTTCACCGGCCAGTTGATCGAGCGCCTCGCGGCGCGTACCGGAGATCGCAACCGTCGCGCCTTGCCTGTGCAGCGCGCGCGCGATGGCGCCGCCGATGCCGCCTGTGGCGCCGGTCACGAGCGCGGTTTTTCCGGTGAGATCGAACATTGAAATCCTCCTGCGCGATCAGCCGCGCGATGCCTTGAATGCTGCGATATCGTCGGGTGTTCCGATGGCTGTGCCAGTTGCACCATCCGCGATGCGTTTGACCAGCCCCGTCAGCACCTTCCCGGCGCCGATTTCGTAGAACGCCGTGACGCCCTGCTGCGCCATGTATTCCACGCATTCGCGCCAGCGCACGGTGCCTGTGACCTGCGCGACCAAGGCCTGCAGGATATCCTGCGGATCGCTGATCGGCTTGGCCAAGACATTCGCAACCACCGGCACCACCGGTGCGTTCACGGTGACCTTCGACAGGGCCTCGGCCATCACGTCGGCGGCCGGCTGCATCAGCGCACAATGGAACGGTGCGGAGACCGGCAGCAGCATCGCGCGCTTGGCGCCTTTTGCCTTCGCAATCTCGCAGGCGCGTTCGACCGCCGCCTTGTGTCCGGAAACCACCACCTGGCCGCCGCCATTGTCGTTCGCGGCCTGGCAGACCTGCCCCTGCGCCGCCTCATAGGCGGACGCCGCGGCATCCGCGAAGGACAGGCCGATCAGGGCGGCCATGGCGCCCTCGCCGACCGGCACCGCCTTCTGCATGGCGTTGCCGCGAATGCGCAGCAGCCGAGCTGCATCGCTGACGCTGAACGCGCCGGCCGCGGCCAAAGCGGAATATTCCCCCAGCGAATGTCCGGCGACGAACTGCACGTCGCGCTTGAGATCGACCCCGGCCTCGGCCTCCAGCACCCGCAGGACAGCGACCGACACGGCCATGAGGGCCGGCTGCGCATTCTCGGTCAGGGTCAGCTTGTCGGCCGGTCCGTCCCAAATAACGCTGGACAGCTTCTCTTCCAGGGCGGCATCGACCTCCTCGAATACGGCCCTGGCGGACGGAAACATGTCGGCCAGCGCCTTGCCCATGCCCAAGGCCTGGCTGCCCTGCCCCGGAAATACGAACGCTGCCGTCATGTGCCCCGGCCCTGTCTGGAATGCCTAAAACCCGGGCGGAGAGACACCGGGCTATGGCATGTGTCAAGCACGGGGGGCCGCCCTTTGGCCGCTTGCCTTCCGGGCCAAAACCCCTATAAACCCCGCTTCCGCTCGTCCCGGCCGGGGGCTGAACGGACGGCTGTCGTGCCCGCAAGGGACCAGGCAGCAGGGCCAATCGGCCCGTCGTCCCGTGTCCCCGCCTTCAGAGCATCGAGCCTTTCCAGAGGTCTCGTAGGGCTTTGCGCCGGGAGAGTGACGCGAACAAAGGAAAGGCATTCATGCCGCTATACGAGCACGTATTTCTTGCGCGCCAGGATACCAGCGCGCAGCAGGTCGAAGACCTGACCAAGCAGTTCCAGACCATCGTCGAAGGTCTGGGCGGCAAGGTGACCAAGAACGAATATTGGGGCGTGAAGTCCCTGTCGTTCCGCATCCGCAAGAACCGCAAGGCGCATTTCACGCTTCTGAATATCGACGCACCGCCGCCCGCGATTACCGAGGTCGAGCGCCAGGAGCGTCTGAACGAAGACGTTCTGCGCTTCATGACCGTGCGGGTGGACGAGCTCGAAGAAGGCCCGTCCATCATGATGCGCAAGGTCGATCGCGATGACCGCGGCGAGCGCGGATTTGGCGATCGCGGATTTGGCGGCGGTGGCCGCTTCGACCGCGGCGACCGCGGACCGCGCCGGGATCGCGACGATCGCGGACCGCGCGCCGAGGCCGGCGACGATGTCGCCATTGAAACGACGGAGGATTAAGCCATGGCCTTTGGTGGTAGTGGTGGTGGCGCAGGCGGCGGCGGTGGACGTCGTCCGTTCTTTCGTCGACGCAAGACCTGTCCGTTCTCCGGCGAGAATGCGCCGAAGATCGATTACAAGGATGTCAAACTGCTGCAGCGCTACGTTTCCGAGCGCGGCAAGATCGTGCCCAGCCGGATCACAGCGGTCTCGACCAAGAAGCAGCGCGAACTCGCCCAGGCGATCAAGCGTTCCCGCTTTCTGGGTCTGCTGCCCTACGTGATCCGCTGACCAACGCGTAACGAGGCGCCCGGATGAGCCGGGCGCCGATGGTTGGGACGGACATGCTCCGTCTCTAACCGCTGAGAAGCGGGACAGCTCGTGATGATGCAGATTCTTCTGATCGGATTCGGAGCCGGCGTGGCGTCAGCCCTGCTGTTCGCTTCCGTTGCGTCCGGGTCGATGCTCTCGATCCTGCTGTTCTATCTCGCGCCGCTGCCGATCATGATCGCGGCGGTGGGATGGAGCCATTGGTCCGCGCTGGTCGCGGCCTTCGTGGCCGCACTCGGACTGTCATTCGTCCTCGGATCATTCTTTATCGTTGCATTTCTGGTTGGCGTCGGCTTACCGGCCTGGTGGCTCGGCTATCTCGCGCTGCTGGCGCGCCCCTCTCCCGACAATCCGGACAATGTCGAATGGTATCCCGCCGGCCGGCTGGTGATCTGGGCGGCAATCATCAGCGCCCTGATCGTGATGGCGGCGATTCCGAATTTCGGGCTCGATGAAGAATCTTTTCGCTCGGGACTTCGCAAATCGTTCGAGCGTGTGCTGAACGCTCAAGCTTCCGCCAACAAGCCGGCCGAGCTTCGTACCGTCGATGCGAACAAGATCATCGATCTGCTGACCACGGTGATCCCGCCCGCCGCCGCAATCATCGCCACCGTGACGAATACCGTGAATCTCTGGCTCGCGGGACGCATCGTCAAGGTGTCCGGGCATCTGCGCCGGCCCTGGCCGGATTTGCCGCAGATGCGGTTCCCGCCTTTTGCGCCGGCCCTGCTCGCCGGCGCCATGGCAGTGTCGTTCCTGCCCAATCTGATCGGTACGATGGGCGGCATCCTGTCGGCGGCTCTGCTGATGGCCTATGCGATTCTCGGCTTCGCCGTCCTGCATGCCGTCACCCGCAACGCCGCCGCGCGCGGTTTCATTCTCGCCGGCAGCTATGCCGCCGCCATTCTGCTGTTCTGGCCGATCCTGCTGATGATGCTCGCCGGTCTCGCCGACACCGCCTTCGATATTCGCGGACGCCTGGCCCGGAAAAGCGGGCCGCCTGCTGCCCCAACCGATTGAAACCTGTTTCTCATCTTACGAAGGAGACCATGTCATGGAAGTCATTCTGCTCGAACGCGTCGCCAAGCTCGGCCAAATGGGCGAGACGGTGCGCGTGAAGGACGGGTTCGCGCGCAACTTCCTGCTGCCCAAGGGCAAGGCCCTGCGCGCAACGAAGGAAAACAAGGCGCGCTATGAAGGCATGCGCCAGGAACTCGAAGCGCGTAATCTGTCCGAGAAGTCCGAAGCGCAGAAGATCGCCGACAAGCTCAATGGCAAGAGCTTCACTGTGTTGCGTCAGGCCTCCGAGACGGGCCAGCTCTATGGCTCGGTGTCCGGCCGCGATCTCGCGACCCTGATCACCGATGGCGGCTTCAACGTGAATCGCAACCAGATCGCCCTCAACGCGCCGATCAAGACCATCGGTCAGCACAAGGTGCCGGTCGCCTTGCATCCGGAAGTCGATGTCACGGTGATCATCGCCGTCGCCCGCAACGCCGACGAAGCGGAACGCCTCGCCCGCGGCGAAGACGTGACAGTACGTCGTCAGGAAGGCGCCGCCGAACCAGAAGAGGTGTCGACGGAAGCCTTCTTCGAGCCGGAAGCCGCCCCCGCTCCGGAAGCCGAAGCAGACGCGGACGAGACGAAGTAACGCGCGGATCAGATCCGGATTTCGGGAACCGGCGGCGGCGGGGGTGTGGCGGGCTTCTCCTCGGCAGGAGCAGCCGCCGGCGCCGGAGCCGCCGCTGTTTCCGGAGCCGACGCGTCGGCCGGAGTCTCGCTCTGCTTGGTTTCGGCAGCGCCCGGCTTGGACGCGCGCGCGCTCGACGCCGGCGGCTTCCGAGCGTCCTCGCGCGTGGGTTTGCGGCCGGCAGGCGGATCGCGATCAGGCGGACGGCTGGCCTCGGTGGCGGACGGCTTGCGGCGGCCTTCATTCGGCACGCCGTCATGGGCCGGATCGTCTGAATCCGGTCCGGACGCAGGACGGCGCGCCCCGATAGCCGCCGGCGGGCGCTCCACCGGTCCGCGATCTCTGGCATCCGGGCGCTCGATCGGCGCATCGCGCGCCATGGAGGGCGCCGGCCCACCCCGATCAAGGCCGCTGGACGTCAGGAAGGCCGCCAGCATCCCGGCCTGCTGGGTACCGGTGGTGTAATGCTGCCGCAAAAAGCCTGCGAGTTGACCCACGCTGCGGCCCTTGGCCAGGCCGTTGGGGCGCTGGTGGCAGACCGCGCAATCGGACGAGAACATCTGGGTCGGCGTCTTGCCCTCGTTGAGATCGATGGCCTCGGTCTGGTGTCCGGATTGCGGCAAGGCGGGCGCCTGTCGCGACGACGGGGCCCCGGACCTTGGCTGCGCATCCGCCGGAACGGCGAGCCCGACCAGACCCGCGACAATAAGGATGATCTGAATCGGCCGAAAACACCGCACCGGAAAACTCCCCCGACCTCTCTGGCGACCGTCTGTCCTGCCCGCCTTGCCCACGACAGGGGCAAGAGCGCGCACTGGCTGGGGCCTAACCAACGAATGTGGCTCCATTTCGAACTGTGTTTGCCTCATTGCCGGTTCCGACGCACTTTGTTTAAATTGATCTCTGGAGACCCTGCTGGCCCCGGCAAGCCGTGACTCTGGCGGCCGACCTAGACCAGCCAAAACCCTGACCTATCTCAATGCGGCGACACCGGTCCGAAGCAACAAGGTTCGCATGAAACCATAGGCATGAAACCATATGCATTCGGTGTGAGGCTGTCCGCAAGGACGGCAATGCGTCAAGGGAGGCGGCCATGGAACGGTTGCTTCGGGCAGCACTGACACGCTTTATCCGCAGCGGCAACCTGCGGATCACCACGGCACGTGGAAAAACCTTCCAGTTCGGCGACGGAATCGGAACCCCGGTCGCGGTGCGGTTCAGGTCGCAATCGGCCATGTACGGGCTCATGCTCGATCCCGAATTGCGACTGGGCGAGACCTACATGGATGGCGGCCTGGTCCTCGAGCAGGGATCAATCGTCGATCTGCTGGTCATCCTCCTGACTCAGAACCGCGGCCGCAAACCGCCGCTTTTCGCCCGCCCGCAATGGATCCTGCGCTACCTGAAGCGCCGGCTGTCGCAGTTCAACTGGCGCAAGCGGTCGCGCAACAATGTCGCGCATCATTACGATCTGGACGCACGCCTCTATTCGCTCTTTCTGGACGCCGACCAGCAATACAGTTGCGCCTATTTCGAAACGCCGGACCAGTCGCTAGACGACGCGCAGCTTGCCAAGAAGCGGCACCTCGCCGCCAAACTGCTGGTCAAACCTGGACAGAACATTCTTGAAATCGGGTGTGGATGGGGCGGGCTGTCGCTCTACCTTGCCGAGTACAACCGTGCCAATGTCACGGGCATCACGCTGTCGCAGGAACAGCTCAAGCGTGCAGCCGAACGCGCTCACGAGAAGCAGTTGTCCGGCGCGACAGAATTCCGGCTGCAGGATTATCGCGACGTCGAAGGATCATTCGACCGGATCGTCTCGGTCGGCATGTTCGAACATGTCGGGGTCGTCCATTTCGACACATTCTTCCGGAAATCCGCACAGCTGCTGTCCGACGATGGCGTGATGGTCCTGCATTCCATCGGCCGTTCGGAAGGGCCGAATGTCACCAATCCCTGGATTGCGAAATACATCTTCCCAGGCGGCTATATCCCGGCATTGTCCGAAGTGTTGCCGGCGATCGAGCGCGCCGGCCTGCTCGTCACAGATATTGAAATCCTGCACCTGCATTATGCCGAGACATTGAGGGCATGGCGTGAGCGCTTCCTTGCCCATGCGGATGATATCAAGCGCATTTATGACGAACGATTTTTGCGGATGTGGGAATTTTATCTGGCGGCATCCGAAATCACGTTCCGCGAACAGGGCATGATGGTCTTCCAGATCCAGTTGGCGAAGCGGCTGGGGGTCGTGCCGGTCACGCGTGACTATATTGCGCGCGAGGAACAGCGCCTGCATGCACTGGAAGGCCGCAACTGGCCCCCACTGCGGATGGCGGGCGAATAGCGGCCATATTGCTGCCACTCATCGCCGCTAACCGACGTCAAGGATTTTCTGCGTGGCTATCAAAAGCTTTTCTCGTGTTGTGAATCGCGGCAAGAATTTCAAATAAATCCACGCCATTCCGACATCGGTGGTAAAGCTGCGATCCTAGGTCGAAAGCTTTGAGTTGCGTGCGATGTACCGTTACGCGTCGTCATTTCGACTCATGCCAAAAGACAAAAACTGCAAAGACTAAAGAAGCTATTCGATCCATGGCCCCTCAAGATTCGACCGTCCGCAAGCTCACGCCCGAGCCTGCAGCCACCTATCGCACTGCGCCGCACAATATCGAGGCGGAACAGGCGCTCCTGGGTGCGATCCTCGTCAACAACGAGGCGTTCTATCGCGTGTCGGATTTTCTGGAAGCGCGGCATTTTTTCGAGCCCGTCCATCAGAAAATCTTCGAGATCGCGTCGAGCCTGATCCGCGCCGGCAAGGTTTCAAGCCCGGTGACCCTCAAAACATTCCTTCCGGCCGACGTCGATATCGGCGGCCTGACGGTCAGCCAGTATCTGGCGCGGCTGGCGGCCGAAGCCACCACCGTCATCAACGCCGCCGATTACGGGCGCACCATCTACGACCTGTCGACCCGCCGGGCGCTGATCGTCATCGGCGAGGACATGGTCAACGAGGCCTATGACGCGCCGGTCGATTCCGTGCCCGCCAAGCAGATCGAGGAAGCGGAAAAGAAACTCTACGAAGTCGCCGAAAGCGGCCGCTACGAAGGCGGCTTCCAGCGCTTTGCGCAGGCGCTGACCACCGCCGTCGACATGGCCGCCAACGCCTATGCGCGCGATGGTGGCCTGTCCGGCCTTGCGACCGGTCTGAAAGACCTCGACAGCAAGATGGGCGGCCTGCAATCGTCCGATCTGATCATCGTCGCCGGCCGCCCGGGCATGGGCAAAACCGCGCTCGCCACCAACCTCGCCTACAATGTCGCGCGCGCCTGGCAGGGCGAGGTGCGCCCCGACGGACATATGAGCACGGTGAATGGTGGCATAGTCGGGTTCTTCTCGCTCGAAATGTCGGCGGAACAACTCGCCACCCGTATCATCGCGGAACAGACCGGCATTCCGTCCAGCACGATCCGACGCGGCGGGATTACAGAAAGCGATTTCGAGAAGATCAAGGATGTCTCGATCGAATTGCAGTCGCTGCCCTTTTATGTCGACGAGACCGGCGGCCTGTCGATCGCGCAATTGGCAGCCCGTGCGCGCCGTCTGAAGCGCCAGCGCGGGCTGGATCTGGTCGTGGTCGACTATATTCAGCTCCTGCAGGGATCCAGCAAACGCTCGTCCGAAAACCGGGTGCAGGAAGTCACCGAAATCACGACCAACCTGAAGGCGCTGGCCAAGGAGCTCAACGTCCCGATCATTGCGCTCTCGCAACTGTCGCGTCAGGTCGAAAACCGCGACGACAAGCGCCCGCAGCTCTCCGATCTGCGCGAATCCGGCTCGATCGAACAGGACGCCGACGTCGTCATGTTCGTGTATCGCGAGGAATATTACCTGAACAACAAGGAGCCGCGTCCCGGCACCGAAGAGCACACGAAATGGATGGTCGAGATGGACGCCGCGCACGGCAAGGCGGAGATCATCATCGGCAAGCAGCGTCACGGTCCGACCGGCACCGTGCAGGTTCATTTCGAAGCCAGCGTCACCCGCTTCGGCGATCTCGCGCAGGAAAGCCATCTGCCTGAGCGATATTGAGAATTTTCGTCCTCCTGACCGCGACTTCCCATTGCTGAAGCCCGGCCGGACCGGCTACATGACGGCCGAACATTGGCCCCGATCATGTCAGCCCAGCAAGCAGCCTCCGAACAGACCACGTTTGCCTTCGGCCCCCCCGCGGCCGAGGCTGGCGGCGTGCTGACCATCGATCTTGGCGCGATCGAAGCCAATTGGCGCAAGCTGCGTACGATGGCGATCCCCACTGAATGCGCCGCCGTCGTCAAGGCCGACGCCTATGGCTGCGGGCTGGAGCCTGTCACCGCCCTGCTCTATCACGCCGGCTGCACCACCTTCTTTGTCGCCGATTTGGCCGAAGGCAAGCGCGTCCGCCGCATCGCGCCCGAAGCCGTCGTCTATATTCTCGGCGGCCTGCCGCCCGGCACCGCGCCGGTTTTTGCCGAGCATGTTCTGCGGCCGGTGATCGGATCTTCCGCCGAACTCGCCGAGTGGGACAGCTTCGTCTCCGCCAGCAACTGGCGGGGCGGCATCGCGCTGCATGTCGACACCGGCATGAACCGGCTTGGCGTCACGATCGAGGAAGCGACCGCGCTCGCGCCGCGCATCCAGTCCGAGAACCACGGCATCATGCTGCTGATGAGCCATTTCGTCGCGTCGGAAATTCATGAGCACCCGCGCAACAACGAACAGATGCTCGCCTTCCGCGACGTCCGCAGTCTCTATCGCGGCGTTCCGGCATCCATTTCGAATTCTTCCGGCATTTTCCTCGGCTCGTCCGCCCATCTCGACCTGGTGCGGCCCGGTGTTGCGCTCTACGGCGTCAATCCGACGCCCGGCAAGCCCAATCCGATGCGGCCTGTTGTGCAACTGGAGGCGCGTATCATTCTGACGCGCGAAGTCGCCTTCGGCGACACGGTCGGCTACGACGCTAACTGGACCGCGCGCCGCCCCTCACGCATCGCGATCATCGCCGTCGGCTATGCCGACGGATATTTCCGCATGGCCAGCGGCACCGACAACAAGCCGGGCGGCGCCATCCTGGTGGCGGGCAGGCGTTGTCCGATCGTCGGCCGCATCTCGATGGATCTGATCGCGGTCGATGTCACCGACCTGCCGGGCAGCGCGGTACGGCGCGGCGATTACGTGAGCCTGATCGGCGAGGGCCTCGACGTCGATGCGCTGGCGGAGCAATTCGACACCAACGGCTATGAAGTTCTGACCAGTCTGGGCCGCCGCTACGCCCGCATTTACCGCGGTTCTTCCGCCGGCTGAGCATCGCCGTTGACTTCGGGGGTGGGGACGGCCTCGATAGCAACATGAGTCGCAGGACCCTGAGCTTCATCTGCCAGAATTGCGGAGCGGCCTATAGCCGCTGGCAGGGGAAATGCGACTCCTGCGGCGAATGGAACACCCTGGCCGAGGAGCAGTCGGGCACCGCGGCCCAACCGCGCGGTCCCGGCAAGGCGCCCGGCAAGGGCCGGCCGTTCCAATTGCAGTCGCTGGCCGGCGACACCCAGGATGCGCCGCGGCTGGCCACGGGCCTGAGTGAGTTCGACCGCGTGACCGGCGGCGGACTGGTGCGCGGCTCGGTGCTGCTGGTGGGTGGCGATCCCGGCATCGGAAAATCCACCCTGCTCGTCCAGGTCGCCGCCGCCCTCGCCCGGCTCGGCCATCGCACCGTTTACATTTCCGGCGAAGAGGCGGTGGCGCAGGTGCGCCTGCGCGCCGAGCGACTCGATCTCGCAGACGCCAGGGTCGAACTCGCCTCGGAAACCTCGGTGGAAGATATCATCGCCACGCTGTCGACCGGCGCGCTGCCGCGTCTGGTGGTGATCGACTCCATTCAGACCATGTGGACCGACACCGTCGAATCCGCGCCCGGCACCGTGACGCAGGTGCGCGCCTCCGCGCAGTCGCTGATCCGCTTTGCGAAGAAGAGCGGCGCGGCCGTCATTCTGGTCGGGCATGTCACCAAGGACGGCCAGATCGCCGGCCCGCGCGTGGTCGAGCACATGGTTGACGCCGTACTCTCGTTTGAAGGCGAAGGCTCGCATCAGTTCCGCATCATGCGCGCGGTGAAGAACCGTTTCGGCGCAACCGACGAGATCGGCGTGTTCGAGATGACCGGGCTCGGTCTGCGCGAGGTGCTGAATCCGTCTGAACTGTTCCTGTCGGAGCGCGACCTCGGCAGTCCGGGTACGGCGGTGTTCGCGGGAATCGAGGGCACCCGCCCCGTGCTGGTCGAAATCCAGGCGCTGGTGGCGCCAACCGCGCTCGGCACCCCGCGCCG
Source organism: Pseudorhodoplanes sp. (assembly GCA_022843165.1). GTDB lineage: Bacteria > Pseudomonadota > Alphaproteobacteria > Rhizobiales > Xanthobacteraceae > Pseudorhodoplanes. The sequence continues at coordinate 29,247 of JALHOD010000011.1, read as the reverse complement.
CGCCGTGGTTGGCTGGGACCAGAGCCGGCTCGCGATGGTGATCGCGGTGCTGGAGGCGCATTGCGGGGTGAAGCTGGCGAGTTACGATGTGTATCTCAATGTCGCGGGCGGATTGCGGGTGCAGGAGCCGGCCGCCGATCTCGCGGTGGCGGCCGCACTGGTGTCGTCGCTGGTGAATGCGCCGCTGCCTTCGGATGCCGTGTTCTTTGGCGAGGTGTCGCTCTCGGGGGCGCTGCGACCGGTGGCGCAGGCGGCCGCCCGCCTGAAGGAAGCGGCGAAACTCGGCTTCAACCGCGCCTATATCCCGGAATCAGCCGGCGCCGAGGCTCTCTCGGAAAGCCGGCTGGCGCTGAATACCAATACCAATCTGGTGAATCTGGTCTCCGATATCGCCGCGCGCGGGACCGGGCGCAAGCGTCCCTCGGCCGCGCCGAAGGACGAGGAGTGAGGCCTCAAAGCGGACCTGTGGCCCAAACCACCCATTCGCCTTGGTCCAGTGCCAGCCTTATGGGAACCATGCGACAAGACGGATGACGGGGCGTTTTTAGGCGGTTATACAGGCCCGCCCGTCCGGCCCAGGCCGGCGATTTCAGGGGCACCCGTTCACAGCGGGGGCCAAAAGAGTTGCAATGCCGATCACTCTGCTCGACATCATTCTTCTGGCCGTCATGCTGATTTCGGGGCTGCTCGCCATGATCCGCGGGTTCATGCGCGAAATCCTGTCCATCGCAGCCTGGATCGCAGCCGCCTTGGCGACCCTTTATCTGTTCAACCGCCTCGTTCCCTACGCCCAGCAATATTTCAATAACGATATTGTGGCGAAGGCGGCGGTGATCGGCGGGGTCTTTCTCGGCACCCTGCTGATCGTGTCGGTCATTACCGTGCGCATTTCGGACATGATTCTCGACAGCCGAATCGGTGCGCTCGACCGCACCCTCGGATTTCTGTTCGGGCTTGGCCGGGGCCTCATCATCGTGGTGGTCGCTTTCCTGTTTTTCGACTGGCTGGTGCCGCAAAAATCCCAGCCAGGCTGGGTTACCGGCGCAAAATCGCGGGTGGTCCTTGCAGGCACAGGGGATTGGCTTAAGTCGATGTTGCCGGACGACCCCGAAAGCACCATCTTGAAGCGGTTGAAGAAACCCGGCGCCGACGAGCCCGAAACGCCGGCCGCGACACCGGGCCAGCGCTCCGAGACCGGACCGGCACTTAATCCGGCCCGGACCACCGGCGAGGGCTATGAGCGTTCCGACCGTGCCGGAATGCAGCAATTGATCGAGACACGAGCAGCCCCGGCGCGTTAACGGGCAGCCGCAGGAGAGTTGGACGAGGCGATGACCGCAGCCAATAACGATTCTCCGTCCCGCCAGCACGACCTCGACCTCAATGCCGATCGCCTGCGCGAGGAATGCGGGGTCTTCGGCATCTTCGGCCATCCCGACGCCGCCGCCATCACCGCGCTCGGCCTGCACGCGCTCCAGCATCGCGGCCAGGAAGCCGCCGGCATCGTGTCCTTCGACGGCAAGCGCTTCCATTCCGAGCGCCGGCTCGGCTTGGTCGGCGACACCTTCTCCGACCGCGCGGTGATCGACCGCCTGCCCGGCATGTCGGCCGTCGGCCATGTGCGCTATTCGACCACCGGCGAGACGCTGCTACGCAACGTGCAGCCGCTCTTCGCCGAACTCGATCCCTTCGGTTTCGCCATCGGACATAACGGCAATCTGACCAACGGCCTGACGCTGCGCCGCGAGCTGGTGCATGAAGGCGCGATCATGCAGTCCACCACCGATACCGAGGTGATGCTGCATCTGGTCGCCCGCTCGCACAAACCGCGCTTTGTCGACCGCTTCATCGACGGCCTGCGCGCGCTGGAAGGCGCATATTCGTTCGTCGGCCTGACCAACAAGAAGCTGGTGGGCGCGCGCGATCCGCTCGGCATCCGCCCGCTTGTGCTGGGCCAGCTCGACGGCTGCCCGATCCTGGCGTCGGAGACCTGCGCGCTCGACATCATCGGCGCAAAATATGTGCGCGATATCGAGAATGGCGAAGTGATCATCTTCGACGAAAAGGGCGCGCAAACCCACAAGCCGTTCCCGCCGATGACGCCGCGGCCCTGCATTTTCGAATATATCTACTTCGCCCGTCCGGATTCGATCGTCGGCGGGCGTTCGGTTTACGAGGTGCGCAAGACCATGGGCGCGCAGCTCGCCGCTGAATCACCGGCCGATGCCGATGTCATCGTGCCGGTGCCGGATTCCGGCGTGCCGGCCGCGCTGGGCTATTCGCAGGCGTCCGGCATTCCCTTCGATCTCGGCATCATCCGCAATCACTATGTCGGCCGCACCTTCATCGAGCCGACCCAGCAGATCCGCGCGCTCGGCGTGCGGCTGAAACACAGCGCCAACCGCGCCGTGGTGCAAGGCAAGCGCATCGTGCTGATCGACGACTCGATCGTGCGCGGCACGACCTCGACCAAGATCGTGCAGATGATGCGCGATGCCGGCGCCAAGGAGGTGCATTTCCGCATCGCGTCCCCGCCGATCACGCATCCCGATTATTACGGCATCGACACGCCCGAACAGGACAAGTTGCTGGCGGCCACCCACGATCTGGAAAGCATGCGCCAGTTCATCGGCGCGGATTCGCTCGCCTTCCTGTCGGTCGAGGGCATCTACAAGGCGATGGGTGTCGGCCCGCGCGATCCGGCGCGCCCGCAATTCACCGATCACTGTTTCACCGGCGATTACCCCACCCCGCTCACCGACCAGAGCGTCACGGCGCAGATGCCGCGGCAATTATCGTTGCTGGCGGAAGCGAGCTGATCGGCGCGAGCCTGCGCCGGCAGGTTGCCCGGCCTTTGCCGTCATGCCCTCATCTCCGCAGCAGTCTATCCGTGCGGATTTGTGTTTCCGGAGGGCGTCAATTATGGATTGCGCCTCCCCAGCCCTTCATCCGGCGTGATCAATTTGAGTAAACCCCTTTCCGGCCGTATCGCACTTGTCACCGGCGCCTCGCGCGGCATCGGACGCGCCACCGCGCTCGCCCTCGCCAAGGCCGGCGCACATGTGGTCGCGGTGGCCCGCACTGTCGGCGGCCTGGAAGAGCTCGACGACGAGATCTCCAAGACCGGCGGGACGGCGACGCTTGTCCCGCTTGATATCAAGGATACCGACGGCATCGCACGCCTGAGCGCCGCGCTCTCCGAGCGCTATGGCAAGCTCGATATTCTGGTCGGCAATGCCGGCATTCTCGGCGTGCTGTCGCCGCTTTCGCATGTCGAGCCGAAAGTGTGGGATGACGTGATGGCGGTGAATGTCACCGCCAACTGGCACCTGATCCGCTGGATGGAGCCGCTGCTGAGGCAATCCGACGCCGGCCGTGCCTTATTCGTTACTTCGGCGACCGCCTGGCTCGGACGCGCCTATTGGGCGCCCTATTCCGTTTCGAAATCTGCGTTGAATGCCATGGTGCAAGCTTGGGCGGCTGAGACGGCGTCGACCTCGTTAAAGGTTAATCTGATCTCGCCCGGCCCCGTCCGCACCAAGCTTCATGCGCAGGCCTATCCCGGAAAAAATCCCGACGAACTTGAATCGCCGGATGAAGTCGCTCAGAAAATCGTCGAGCTGTGCCTGCCAAGCCTGCAGCAAAGCGGCCTCATCTATTCCTATGCCGCCAAACGTTTCCTGAAGCTCGGCGAACCCTCGGATATCTGAACCGCGTCAGGTTTTCCGTTTCTTACTTGCATACGGATTCGCCTTTTCGCGCAAGGTCAGGCGGATCGGCGTCCCCGGCAAATCGAACGTCTCGCGCAATCCGTTAACGAGATAACGCGTGTACGAGTCAGGAACGGCATCGGCGCGGGTGCAAAAAACGATGAAGCTCGGCGGCCGCGCTTTCGCCTGCGTGATGTAGTTCAGCCGCAGGCGCCGGCCCGACACCGCCGGCGGCGGATTGGCCGAGGTCGCGTCCTCGAACCAGCGATTGAGCGCGGCGGTCGGCACGCGCTTGTTCCAGACCGTGTGGGCGTCGATCACCGCCTGCATCAGGCGGTCGAGCCCCTCGCCCGTCAGGCCCGACACGGCGATCACCGGCACGCCCTTGACCTGCGGCAGCCAGTGATCGGTCTCGGTGCGCAGCTTGTCGATGGCGTGACGGCCGCTCTCCTTCAGGTCCCATTTGTTCATGCCGATGACCAGGGCGCGGCCCTCGCGCTCCACCAGATCGGCGATCCGCAAATCCTGTTCCTCGAAATCCTGCGCGCAATCCATCAGCAGCACCACCACGTCGGCGAAGCGGATGGCGTTGAGCGCATCGGCGACCGACAGCTTTTCAAGCTTCTCGTCGATGCGCGACTTGCGCCGCATGCCGGCGGTGTCGTGAAACTTGAACTTGCGGCCATGCCATTCGAGATCGACGGCGATGGAATCGCGCGTGATGCCGGCTTCCGGCCCGGTGAGCAGCCGCTCTTCGCCGAGCAGGCGGTTGACCAGCGTGGACTTGCCGGCATTCGGCCGTCCCACCACGGCGACCCGGATGGGGCGGGCCTCGTCCGACTCCTCGTCTTCCCCGCCGTCCTCGGCGGCAGCGGTGTGCTCCGGCAAAGCCGCGCGCAACGCGTCATAGAGATCGGACATGCCCTCGCCGTGTTCGGCGGAAACCGCGACCGGTTCGCCAAATCCGAGCGCATAGGCTTCCAGCGCGCCGCTCGCACCGGCTTTGCCCTCGCTCTTGTTGGCGACCAGAACGGCAGGCTTGCCCGACTTGCGGATCAGGTCCGCAAAGATGCGATCGGCCGGCAGCAGGCCTGCCCGTGCATCCACCAGGAAGAACACGGCGTCGGCATCGGCGATCGCAGCCTTGGTTTGCTCCACCATGCGGCCGGCGAGCGAGGCCGCGCTCGCCTCCTCCAAGCCCGGCGTGTCGAATACGGTGAAGGCCAGATCGCCGAGCCGCGCCTCGCCGGCGCGACGGTCGCGGGTCACGCCCGGCATATCGTCGACAATCGCCAGCCGCCGTCCCACCAGTCGGTTGAACAGCGTCGATTTGCCGACATTCGGCCGGCCGATGATTGCGACTGTGAAGCTCATGAAGCGCGAGACTTTGCAGCGGGAAGCCGTGAGAACGCTTCGCGCGGAATGAAAGGGGTCAGCGCGTGAACGTACCCGGAGACGGAGCGGAGGGCCATGGCGAGGCTTGCGCAGGCTGCTGCTGTGGCTGCGATGGCCAGGGCGAGGTCTGCTGCTGCGCCGGCGCGGCCTGTTGCTGAGGCTGCGGCTCCTGCTGGGTTGCCGCAGGCTGGCGCACGGTCCGTTGCACTTTCGGCTTCGGCTTGGGTTTCGGTTTCTCTTCGGCCTGCTGCTGAACCGGCGGCGGCTCGATCGGAGCACCGGGCTGTCCCTGCGCCTGCTGGCCGCGCACGAGTTCGGGCGGCACGCCCTGCGTCACGCCCGGCACGCCTTCGGGAAACAGCGGCTTGCGTTCCCCGGGCAGCGGCTTCTTGGAATCCGGAATCAGGTCCGCCATCTGCTCGCAGGCACCGAGTCCAAGCCCTGACGTTATGAGAAACGCCGCGGTCACCAGCCGATGGAGCGAACGGGCGCGGCGCATCGGCATTATCCCTTGGCTTCGCTGGTCAGCGCCAGCAAGGCTTCCATGCGCTGACGCATGCCGGCCGGACTCTCGGCATCGCCAATGATCAGATCGGACCAGCGCTTCGCTTCCGGCATGTTTCCGGCGCGCCAGGCCGACAGCGCCATGAGTTCGCGCGCGGAATGGCGGAAGGTGCGCTGCGCCCCGGTAAGCGGCTCTAGCCGCTGCTTCATGTCGTCCAGCGAGGCGGTGTCCACCAGAATGAATCCGGCGCGCAGGGCCGCCAGATCCTGAAAGTTCCGGCCGGCGCTGCCATCGGCCGCGACCGCATCGAATGCGGCGACGGCGGCTTTGGGATCGCTCTGGCTCAGGGCGGCGGCCTGGCGCAGACGCGACATCGTGCGGTAGGCCGCGGTCCCGGCATCCTGGGCGAGTTTCGCAAAAGCGGCCTCGGCCTCCGCCGGCTTGCCGGCCTCGGCCAGCGCCACGGCCGCCTCGAATTGCGTGCTGGCCTCGGCCGCCTTCTGCAATTGCAGGTATTCGTAACCGCGCCAGCCGCCGATCCCGACCACGATCAGCAAGGCCAGCCCGATCAGGTACGGACCAAAGCGATTCCACAGCTTGTTCAGACGCTCGCGCCGGATGTCCTCGTCTACTTCATGAAAGATGTCGGCCAATGTCGGTCCCCGGCGGATGGTGAAACGGCCCTCCCCATAGCAGGGCCACGCAACGATGTCTCGGAATGGCGGGTAAAATAGCCATGTGGCGCGGGCAAGGCAAAGCCTCCTCCCGGCAGCGTTAACGCCGTGAAATCACGGCTTTTTCGCCTTCATGCCATAGACATGGTCGGGGCCTGGAAAGGCCCGGGACCGCACCTCGGCGGCATAGCCCTTGATAGCGGCCTCGATGCCGGGTCCGAGATCGCCATAACGTTTGACGAATTTCGGCACCCGCGGCGACAGGCCGAGCATGTCCTCCAGCACCAGGATCTGGCCGTCGCAGGCCGAACTGGCGCCGATGCCGATGGTCGGGATCGGAATCTGCCCGGTGATCTTGCGCGCCAGCGGCTCGGCCACCGCCTCGATCACCACCGAGAAGGCGCCCGCCTCGCTCACTGCTTTCGCATCGTTTTCGATCGCCGCCCAGTCGGCCTCCTCGCGGCCCTGCGCCCGGAACGAGCCGATGGTGTTGATCGCCTGCGGCGTGAGACCGACATGCGCCATCACCGGCACGCCGCGCTCGGCGAGGAAGCGGATGGTCTCCGCCATGCGCGCGCCGCCTTCGAGCTTGATCGCGCCGCAGGTGGTTTCCTTCAGGACGCGCGCCGCGGACGCAAAGGCCTGCTCCTTCGACGCCTCGTAGGAGCCGAACGGCATGTCCACGACCACCAGCGCATGCTGCGAACCGCGCATCACCGCATGCCCCTGCAGGATCATCATCTCGAGCGTGACCGGCACCGTGGTCTCGAGCCCGTGCATGACCATGCCGAGGGAATCGCCGACCAGGATCACGTCGCAATATTTGTCGACCAGCCGCGCGGTATGCGCGTGATATGAGGTGAGCGCGACGATCGGATCGCCGTTCTTGCGGGCGCGGATGTCGGGCGCGGTGAGGCGCCGGATCTCTTGCTGTGTGGACATCACTTACCTGCCGAACGCGGGAACGCCGATCACATAGGGATGGAACCAGAGCCCCAAGACGAGATACAGGACGAGACCGCCGACAATTGCAATCGCGTCGCGCGGCCAGCCGCCGACCGGAATCAGCGGCGCGCCGGGATCGGTGCGGCGCTTGAGCGAGATGCGGTCGATCACCGCCCAGCCGAGAAGGGATCCAAACAGGATGATCGATCCGAGATCGCCGTTGGTGATCAGATGCGCCAGCGCCCACAGCTTCACGCCAACCAGCATCGGATGCTTCAGCACGCGCTTGATATGGCCGGGGCTGTAGGCGGCGACGAGGCAGATTATGGCCAGCAGCACCAGCAGCGATGCCAGATGCCGCGTCCAGGACGGCGGCGACCAGACCTCGATCCAGCCGGTCGCGCGATATTGCGCAAAGCCGTACACGATCAGCGCCAGACCGAGGAAGGCCACCAGCGAATAGACGCCCTTGTAGGCATTCTCGCCGATCTTCGCGATCAGGTCCGCCCGCGCCGCGCGCCGCGTGGTGAACAGATGGCCGCCGATGAACACGGCAAGCCCGAGGATCATTATCGCAAGACCCATGACATCACCCGGTTGGCCCAGACTGGACGAGTTCCAGTAGAGGAGATGATCCGGCGTGGCAAGGTGCAACCCGGACGCAGACGCGCGCCATCGCCCGTATTGTTTGAGGCGCCGGGATCGCCTTCATTCGCTTTGTCCCTCTTCAACAAAAAGAGGGGGGACGGCGCGCCGAAAGACGCAGGGCCGTTCCTGATAATGCCGCGTTGCGCGAACAACGCAGCCGCCTCTCGGCGCACCGTCGGCGGCGTTTTCACTGCGACGGCGGGCCGCGCTTTTGACGGCGGCCGACCGGGGCCGCCTGTCATCAGCCAGCTCCTGGCAGAAGGCCGTTGTGCCTCCGGGCGGAGCCCCGCCGTCGCCCGGGAGCGTGGCTGCGAACCACGCGCGCGGGCGCCGCACCGGCCGAGGGCGGGAATTGCCCGCCGCCGTCCAGGACGGCGACGCCGCGTATCTCCACGGCATCCCGTCCTTCGTCCCGCTCTCACGACGCCTCATGACAGCGCCCCTCGGCGGACGAGGTATGTGGAATATAATCCTATCACACAAGTCTGTCAAGCGGCCTTTCGCACGCGGCGACCGCCGCCCATCTAACGCCGGAATCGGCGCGCACGCCGTCATCCCGCTTTCGCGCGAAAGGCTACACTCCGCTCATGGATTCGCTGTCGCAAGCCGCCCTTGGCGCCGCCATCGGCCTCGCCGTCATGGGCCGGCGCACCAGGCCCTGGAAAGCCGCCGCCATCGGCGCGCTCGCCGGCACCCTGCCCGATCTCGACGCCTTCTATAATCACGGCGATCCGATCAGCAACATGACCTACCATCGCGCCAACAGCCACGCGCTGTTCTGGCAGACGCTCGCCTCGGTGCCGATCGCCTTTGTCGCCGCCAAGGGCTTGCGCGAGATGCACCAGTTCGGCCGCTGGTGGCTCGCGGTGTGGCTCACGCTGATCACCCACGCCCTGCTCGACTGGACCACGGTCTACGGCACGCAACTCGGTTTGCCCTTCACCGACACGCCCTTCGCCATCGGCAGCATGTTCATCATCGATCCGCTCTACACGCTGCCGCTCCTGATCGGCATTGTCGTGGCGCTGAGCCTGCGCGACATGCGCGGCTGGCGCTGGAACGTCGCGGGACTCGTCGTGAGCACGGCCTATCTCGGCTGGAGCATCGTGGCGCAGCATCATGTGAAAGGCGTCGCGGAAGAGTCCCTGCGCGCGCAGGGCCATCAGGTCGAGCGCCTGCTGGTGACGCCGACCGCGCTCAACACCGTGCTGTGGCGGGTGGTGGCGATCACGCCGCAGGGCTATCTCGAAGGCTTCCATTCGGTGCTGGATCGCGAGCGCAAGATGACCTTCGAGTCATTTCCGCGCGGCGAAAAACTTTACGACGCCCTGCGCGGAAACTGGTCCGTCGACCGCATCGCCTGGTTCAGCCGCGGCTTTTTCAAGATGAGCGAGCGCGACGGCCGCGCGGTCATCACCGACCTGCGCATGGGCCAGGAGCCTTATTACAGTTTCAACTTCGTGGTGGCGCAGCGGCAGAGCCCGACCTTCGCAATCGTCACGCCGCGATCGTTTCGCGAGATGCATGACCTCGGCCGCGGACTGAACTGGATCTGGCGGCGCGCGCTGGGCGAGCCGTTGCCGCCGCCGCGATGAGACCGGATTATCTTGTCTTTTGCTGAGGCTTGCCGGAGGCCGGCGCGCCGGCATTGCGCACATCGCCCCAGGGATCGTTCGGCGCCTTCTGCTCCGGAATCTTCTTCAGGCTGTCCCTGTAGGCTTTCTCCCGGGCCTCTTTCTTTTCGACGTCATCCCTTGTGACCGGCTTGTCGACGCCACCGCCCAGAAGATTCGTCTGCGCAGCGGCCGGCTGGGCCAGAAGCAATATCAGAATTGCCGCAATCCGCGCACCCGTCATGCCACACTCTCCGTCACGTCCTGGCGTCTTGTCGGACGATCATGTCGGCGCTTTCACGGCAGCCCGATACTCGTCCGGCTTGAAGCCTACCAGCACCCGCTTGCCGAGGTCGAGCACCGGGCGCCTGATCATCGAGGGCTGCTCCAGCATCAGCTTGAGCGCCCTGGCGGCGGTGAGACCTTCCTTGTCCTTCTCCGGCAATTTGCGAAACGTGGTGCCGGCGCGATTGAGCAGCGTCTCCCAGCCGACCTGCTGGCTCCAGGCGTCGAGCTGCTTCCTGTCGACACCCTCCTTCTTGTAATCGTGGAAGGCGTAGTCGACGCCGGCCTTGTCCAGCCAGGCAAACGCCTTCTTCATCGTGTCGCAGTTCTTGATGCCGTAGATGGTGATCACATCACACCCCACTTTACACGTTACGAACGCATAAAACCGCACAAATCCAACTGCACGGCTCGCCAGCGAGATATATACTGAAATGGCAAGTATCGGGAATGACAAGCGAGCACAGTCGATGCAACGCGCTATCAGCAACATCTTTAGATTGTTCGCTGTGAAGTCAGTGGAACAAGCAAGTGGCATCCCTCTTGGAGGGCAAATCTTCGAGGCGCTCCACTATTTCGTCCTTGGCAGTTCCGAACTTCCTCCCACTTTGATCACGCAGCGCATCAAGAACAAGTTCTTAAATCAGGACCCTAAAGAAATTATCGCCCTCTATTCAGATGAGGGGCTTGTCGCAAAGGGAATTCCCTATTGCACCATCAAGGAGTGGAGCGAAGGAATCGAACTGGGCAAATCTCCCGAAATCCGAATCAAGAAACATTCAAAACCTTTCAAACTCGCAAACTGGGAAGACGGACGCGCCAATGCGCTTCGCGACGCTGCGTTTAGCGAATTCAAAGACTCAGGCAAGATGAACAGGGATGAGACAGTCATCCGCCTTCACAACTTCTCCGACTTCGGCGGATACTCGGAGATGATAATTCAACGAGCGAAATACTCTCATCAGGTGAGATCGCAACTGATCTTGGACTACCAGCACACAGAAGATGAAACTGGGGATGTGATCACACTGCGAGGATTGCTCAAGGGTCAGTTCGGAAAAAGCCTACCTCCGATCTCGGATCCAAGACTGGCCAACACCATCGGCGTGGCCGCAATTATTTTCTACATGGATGCCGGACAATGGACACCACTACTGGTTCCAAGATCAATGAAAACCGCTATATTCAACCAAGGCGGATGGCATTGCACGGCGTCAGGCGCCGTCGAGTGGCCTTATGACGCCGCAAGTTCTTTTGAAGACATATTCACGTCGGAAATTCTGAAAGAACTAGAGGAGGAAGTCGGACTCGGAAAAGCTGACATCAAAGACATAGTTCCGCTCGCGCTGGCTCGCGAATTGACGCGAGCCGGAAAGCCTCAGCTCTTTTTTGTCGGTAGAACCGATCTCGCTCCCGATGACGTCAAGGCCAGATATGAGGCCGCCCGCCACAAAGCAAAGAAGCAGCATGAGATTGTCGAGGTGAATGACTTCCCGCTGTTTCGCTATCCGGCAACAATTGGCAGCGAAAAGGAGCTTATTCTCCTTTTCAGGGAACGGGGGTTTACAACGGAGGCTGCCGGCAACCTGATATATTTCTTCCGGGCACGGAAGGAAATTCAGAAGAGGCTGGGCATTTGAGCTGCTACTCCCACTCGATCGTGCCGGGCGGCTTGCTGGTCACGTCATAGACCACGCGGTTGACGCCCTTGACCTCGTTGATGATGCGGGTGGCGACATGGCCGATGAATTTCATCTCGAAGGGATAGAAATCCGCCGTCATGCCGTCGGTCGAATTTACGGCGCGCAGGCCGACCACGAATTCGTAGGTGCGCCCGTCGCCCATCACGCCCACGGTCTTGACCGGCAGGATCACCGCAAAGGCCTGCCAGATGTCGTCGTAAAGGCCGGCGCGGCGGATTTCCTCGATATAGATCTCGTCGGCCAGCCGCAGGATGTCGAGCTTCTCGCGGGTGATGGCGCCGGGGCAGCGGATCGCAAGGCCGGGACCGGGAAAGGGATGGCGGCCGACAAACACGTCCGGCAGGCCGAGCTCGCGGCCAAGCGCCCGCACCTCGTCCTTGAACAATTCGCGCAGCGGCTCCACGAGCTGCATGTTCATGCGCTCGGGCAGGCCGCCGACATTGTGATGCGACTTGATGGTGACCGAGGGGCCGCCGGTGAAGGACACGCTTTCGATCACGTCGGGATAGAGCGTGCCCTGCGCCAGGAAATCCGCGCCGCCGATCTTCTTGGCCTCGCGCTCGAACACCTCGATGAACAGCCGGCCGATGATCTTGCGCTTCTGTTCGGGGTCGTCGACGCCGTGAAGCTCCTTGAGGAAGATGTCCCCGGCTTCGACATGCACCAGCGGGATGTTGTAATGGCCGCGGAACAAAGCCACGACCTTTTCCGCCTCGCCCATCCGCAGCAGGCCGTGATCCACGAATACGCAGGTGAGCTGCTCGCCGATGGCTTCGTGAATGAGCACCGCGGCGACCGCGGAATCCACCCCGCCCGACAATCCGCAGATCACCTTGCCCTTGCCGACCTGCTTGCGGATTTTCTCGATCGCCTCCTGCCGGAAGGCGCGCATCGTCCAGTCACCCTTCAGGCCCACGATCTTGCGCACGAAATTGCGCAGAAGCGCCGCGCCATGCGGGGTGTGCACGACCTCAAGATGGAATTGCGTGGCGTAGAATTTCCGCTTCTCGTCGGCGATCATGGCGATCGGCGCATTCGGCGAGGTGCCGACCGCGCGAAAACCGTCCGGCAGTTTCGTCACCCGGTCGCCGTGGCTCATCCAGACCGGATATTTCTGGCCCTTCTCCCACACGCCCTCGAACAGCGGCGTGTCCTCGGTGACGGTGACTTCTGCGCGGCCGAATTCGCGGTGATGGCCGCCCTCGACCTTGCCGCCGAGCTGGTGCGCCATCGCCTGCTCGCCGTAGCAGATGCCGAGCACCGGGACGCCGGCCGTGTAGATGGAGGCCGGCGCCAGCGGAGCGTTGGCGTCCAGCACCGAGGCCGGCCCGCCGGAGAGGATCACGGCCTTGGGGTTCATCGCCCTGAAGGCCTCTTCGGCCTTCTGGAACGGCACGATCTCGGAATAGACACCCTCTTCGCGCACGCGCCGGGCGATCAGCTGCGTGACCTGCGAGCCGAAATCTATGATGAGAATCTTGTCGTGGGACTGGGGGGGAGTTGTCATGGCGGCTTCTAGACCCGGATTCCGGGCCTGTCGAGACGGAGCGGATGAGGATCGGCCGCCGTTTTCCGGCACGAAGACGGCGGACATTAGGGTTAATGCCTAAAGTTGCCGGTTTTGAACTGTTTCTGCCGATATCCACGCAAATGTGAGGTGTACATCAACCAGTAAAGCGCCAAATCCCGAAAATGCCGATTCAACCCGAACTCCTGATGCTGGCGGCCGAGGAAATCCTGGCCTTGCGCGCCAATGCGTTCCGCGAATCGCCGCTGGCGACGCTGGAGCGGGTGGCGCTCGGCATGGCCTGGGCGCTGAAGCCCGACCGCGCCGCCGGTCTGCTGCCCTTCACCCGGCTCTGGATCAAAAACCTGTTTTCCCGCGACGCCACCCTGCCCGCGCCGGACCGGAAGGTCGCAGCCGACGGCACCGTCGGCATCGTCAACGACCTGTCGGTGCCGACCCTGATCGAGGCCTACAAGCGCGGGCTGTTCACCTCCGGGCATTTCGGCGCGCTGGCCTGGACCTCACCGGCGCAGCGCTGCGTGCTGTTCTTCGACGAGATCCATATTTCCAAGCGCCTGCGCCGCACCATGCGGCAGGGCAAATACACCGTCACCTTCGACCGCGATTTCGAGGGCGTGATCAAGGCCTGCGCCGGACGGCGCGAGGGCCGCTGGCACGTCACCTGGATCACCCCGCGCATCATGAAGGCCTATGCGGCCTTGTTCGACGCCGGCCTCGTGCATTCCTTCGAGGTGTGGAACGACGCCGGCCAGCTTGTCGGCGGCGGCTACGGCGTCGCGCTCGGAAAAATCTTCTTTACCGAGTCGCAATTCTCGCTCGAGCCCAACACCTCGAAGATCGGCTTCACCGTGCTGAACTGGCACCTGAACCAATGGGGTTACATTCTCAACGACGGAAAAAATCCGACGCCCACCATTCTCGACATGGGCTTCCGGTCGATCCCGCGCGCCGAATTCCTGCGCCTGCTCGCCGAGGGCGCCGGCGCGGGCGGAAAATCCGACCGATGGCAAATTGACGCAGACGCCGCCACCGTCGCGGCCTGGGAACCGGCGCACAACGCGCCCTGACGTTTCCGCCCGTTATTCCTGTCTTTCTTCCTCATCGCCGAACGCCGGCCGTTAACGGCGATTTACCATGACGGCAATCCGTTCCGCGGCGGGGAATATTTGTGCAAACAATCGCGCGAATATCCGCGGTCTGACTTCGGCCGCAAGGGGGCTCGCCGGTGACCGATCCGCGCCAGATGCTGTTCCGTGAGACGCCGGTGGAGCGTATCCGCCGCGTTGTCTGCGGCGCGATCTGGGCGCTGAAGCCTGACCGCATCGGCCTGCTCGGGCCGATGCTGCGGGTCTGGGCGCACGACATCGTCCGCCGCCCGTCGGGCCTGCCCTCGCCATCCGCTCAGCCGACCGCCGGCGGATTTGTCGGCATGGTGCGCGACCTGTCGGTGCCGACCCTGGTCGCGGCGTACCGGCGCGGATTCTTCACCAGCGGACATATCGGCCCGCTGAAATGGGTATCGCCGGCCGAGCGCTGCGTCCTGTCGTTCCGCGATTTTCACATCGGCAAGGACGTGCGCCGCCTGATGCGACAGGGCCGCTACCGCGTCACATTCGACCAGGCCTTCGATCGCGTGATCAAGAACTGCGCCAATCCGCGCCGCGCGGTCTGGCACGTCACCTGGATCACGCCGCGCATCATGCACGCCTATGCGGCCCTGCACGACGCCGGCCATGCGCATTCCTACGAGGTCTGGAATGCCGAGGGAGAGCTGGTGGGCGGCGGATATGGCGTCGCGATCGGCAACATCTTCTTCGGCGAGTCGCAGTTCTTCCGCGAGCGCAACGCGTCCAAGGTCGGCACCACCGCGCTGATGTGGCATCTCTCGCGCTGGGGTTTTGCACTGGCGGACGCCAAGAGCACGGCGTCGGCGATGCGCGACCTCGGATTCCGCATCATCTCGCGGGAAACCTTCAGGGAATATCTCGCACAAGGCGCGCATCACGACGGCAAGCCGGGCCGCTGGTCGGCCGAGGCCGGCACCGCGGACATTGCAGCCTGGAATCCCCAGACCGATCTGCCGCACGAAGGCGGCGCGCCCGCATTCCGTCAGGACATTTTCAGCATCGAGACAAAAAACCCGTCCGTGTCGGTGCCGCGCGGCGTCATCAGCAAACCTTCGTCTGACAGCCTGACGGCACGATTGAACATCATCGCGCGCTCGCCGATCGCCTGGCTGGCCATCGCGCTCGGCGCCACCGCCGCCATCCTGGAATGACGCGCCAGAAAATCCCGCACCTGCGCGCCGTTTTCCTCGTCCAGCACCGAACACGTCACATAGACAATGCGGCCGCCCGGCTTCAGCAGCGACACCGCGCGGTCGAGCACCGCCGTCTGCTCGCGGTTGCGGATTTCCAGCGCGCCGGGACGCAGCCGCCACTTGGCATCAGGATTGCGCCGCCACGACCCGGTGCCGGTGCAAGGCGCGTCGATCAGCACCAGATCGGCGCTGCCGTCGAGACCGGCGAGCACATCGGTCTCCTTGCGCGGCGTCAGAACCTGAACGTTGCGCACACCCGCGCGTTCCAGCCGCGCATGGATCGGCGCCAGCCGGTGCTTGTCGTTGTCGGTGGCGAAAATCTGACCGGTATTCTCCATCATGGCGGCGAGCGCCAGCGTCTTGCCCCCCGCCCCGGCGCACAGGTCGATCACCTGCTCGCCCGGTTTCGCCGCCGTCAGCAAAGCGGCGAGCTGCGAGCCCTCGTCCTGGATCTCGATCAGGCCCTTGATGAAAGCCGGATCGACATGCATCGCGGGGCTTTTCCTGTCGGGTGACATCGCAATGCGCAGGCCGACCGGCGACCAGCGTGTCGGCGTGGCGCCGTATTCCGACAGCGCCGCCAGCGCCTCGTCGCGATCGCCCTTCAGCGTGTTGACGCGCAGATCGAGCGGCGCGCGATTTCCCAGCGCCGCCACCTCCTCCGCCCGGTCCTCGCCGAACACGCGCGCGAAATGCGGATCGAGCCAGTCCGGATAGTCGCCGACGACATGCGCGGGCGCCTGCGACAGATCGGGCGACGCCAGCCGCGCCCGCTCGTCCTCGCTCAGGGACGCGGGCGCGAAGCGCGAGCCGTCGAACAGTTTCGCAATCGCGTCCGGTTCGAGCTTGCGCTCCAGCCGCAGCATGCCGAGCATGACCGCGCGCGGCGTCTCCTCGCCCATGACGAAGGCGCTGGACGCCCGCCGCCGCAACACGTCGTAGACCAGGCTGGCGATGGCGGAGCGGTCGGACGAGCCGGCAAAACGGTGCTTGAGACCCCATTCCTTCAACGCGTCGGAGGCCGGACGCCGCAGGGATTCGATCGAGGCCAGAATCTCGATGGCAGCAGAAATACGCGCGGCGGGAGTCATGAATCTCCGATCAGGCCCAGGGCAGAGTGAGAATGCGGACGATATAGATCACCCACATGATGAAGAGCACGGCGCAGCCCACCGCGAACCAGATTCCGCGCCAGGGGACGTAATTGCTGGTGACGTGGACATAGGCCTGCAACACCCGCGAGATCACGAAAATCCACGCCATCACCACAAAGATCAGATCGGCCTGCTTGGTGATCAGCGCCAGAATGGTGAGCACATAGAACAGAACCGGCAATTCGAACTGGTTGGCAAAGGAATTGGCGGCCTGCATGGCCTCTTTCGGCCAGTTCGGCTCGCGCAGCGCGATGTCCTGCCAGCGGGTCTGCCGGCCCATCAGCGCCTTGCGCCGCAGGATCGCCAGATAGAACCCGACAAGGAATGTGAGCAAAACCTGCACAAACAACGGCAACAGGATCATCTGGACGGACATGACAGGCTCCTGGCGGCGGGAGGACCGGATTAGTCGCTCACGGGGAGATGTGCAATGGCTGTGCCCTTGAACCGGCACGCCCGCCAAGCCTACTAAGGAAGGCGTCATCCTTCCCGGCCCTGCTCCATGATCTACATCCTCGCACTTCTTGCTGGAATCTTCGGCGCGGTGGCCGGCTTTTTCCTCGGCATCGGTCTCGGCAGCCTGCTGGTGCCGGTGTTCGGCATTTCCAGCTTCGAGGGCGGCTCCGGCTATTTCGCCGGCGCCATCGGCCTCCTCATCGGACTGCTCGGTCTGATCGCGGGCATCGTGCTGGTGCTGCGCTACAAGGGCGGGCAGCGCGGCTTCGGCGCGATTGCCGGGCGCAGCGCCGCGGTCCTGGCCGCGATTGCGGCTCTGGTGTTTGCCGCAATCCAGGTGCGGCTCGCCACGCAGGAAAGCTTTTCCGGCGGCAACATCAACCCGCAGATGCATTTCGAGATCAGGCTGCCCGCCGGCCTGGCGGAGCCGCAACGCAAGGCGATCGATTTCGAGATGCAGGCCGGCTCGCAACGCTCGAGCGGCCTGCTCAAGGACGACTGGCTGCGGCGCGACGGCGAACGCCTGGTGCTGAGCGGATCGGTGCCGCTCTACACCCGCACCTCGCAGCGCATTCTGGTGACGACATTGCCCGGGCAGCCGAAACTGCTGTTCAGCGTCGGCCTCGCCGCCACGCCGAAAGCCTCGGACCGGTTCGGAGCGTGGCAGCGCGTGACTTTCGTCGATGACGGAAAAGCCGACAGCCAGCCGCGCCGCCCGAGCGATGCGGAGAATTTCGAGATCCGCGTGCATGTGCCGGACTGGACCCGGCCGCCAGCGCCGGTGAATTGAACCATGCGACCCGCACCGGCAGTTTTCATCGCCGTCGTGGCGGGTCTGTTCTTTTCGCTCGGATGCGGGTACCTCGCATGGACTTACAGCGTCGGACTATTCTCGGCGCTGTTCGAGA
Source organism: Pseudorhodoplanes sp. (assembly GCA_022843165.1). GTDB lineage: Bacteria > Pseudomonadota > Alphaproteobacteria > Rhizobiales > Xanthobacteraceae > Pseudorhodoplanes. The sequence continues at coordinate 11,403 of JALHOD010000011.1, read as the reverse complement.
TCCTGCGCGCGCAGGCCCTGGAAGGCGCACTGGACAGCAAGGCGCTGCTAGAGCGCAGCCGCCTCGCCGCGTGGTGGATCGGCGTCATCGGCGGCGCGGTCGTGTTCTGGCGCTGGCACAGAAACGATCCCCGTCTGTCGGCGACATCCTTTCAAACGGCGTCGCGACGCTGGTTGTCGATTGCGATCATCGTCGCCGGCGCCACGCATCTCGGCTATGTCCTGATCCAGGGCGCCACAGTCGAGACGATGCTGCTGGCCATCTTCTGCTCGTTTGCCGCCGGCTGCCTGTTCGCAGCCTTTTTCTATGGCGCATCGAGCGTCAGGCGATGGACGGCTTTGCTCGCAATCGCCACGGGCGGCGGCTTCGCGCTGCTCTGGGTGTCCGTCGCCTTCGACAGGTGGGGATCGCAACCTTACGAGCGGCTCGGCGAGCAACGGTTTGTCTGGGTGAAGATCACGTTTCCGGAAAACCCGGATGCACGCCCCGATCCGGAAAGCATCGCCGTCGAGATGCAGACCGCAACCGACACGGTGAAGGGTTTTGCGGTGGCCTGGGAGAGCGAAAATGGCCGCGCCGTGCTGCCGCTGCGCGTCGATTTTTCCGAGCTGACGCCCGATCGCACGGTGATCGTGACCCTCCCCGGCCGCGATCCGATCGTGCTGAAAATGCCGTTCGCGCGCAATCCGAAGCCGATGCACAACTACAGCGCGCCCCTGCCGGCGGCTGACGGACTGAGCTTCCGCTATCGCGTCACCTGAGCGGCGCTAGACCCGGCCTGGATAATTCGGGCTTTCGCGCGTGATGGTCACGTCGTGCACGTGGCTCTCGCGCAGGCCGGCGCTGGAGATTTTCAGGAACACGGCCTTGCGGTGGAAATCCGCGACGTCGGCGGCGCCGACATAGCCCATCGCCGCGCGCAAGCCGCCGGCCAGTTGATGCAGCACGGTGGCCGCGGCGCCCTTGTAGGCGACCTGCCCTTCCACGCCTTCCGGCACCAGCTTGAGCGTGTCCTTGATGTCCTGCTGGAAATAGCGGTCGGCCGAGCCGCGCGCCATCGCGCCGACCGAGCCCATGCCGCGATAGGTCTTGTAGGAGCGGCCCTGATAGAGAAACACCTCGCCCGGCGTCTCGTCGGTGCCGGCGAGCAGAGAGCCGACCATGGCGCAATCGGCGCCGGCCGCGATCGCCTTCGCCAGATCGCCGGAATATTTGATGCCGCCGTCGGCGATCACCGGGATATCGCTTTTGCGCGCGGCCTCCACCGCATCCATGATGGCGGTGAGTTGCGGCACGCCGACGCCCGCGACGATGCGCGTGGTGCAGATCGAGCCCGGCCCGATGCCGACCTTGATCGAATCCGCGCCGGCATCGATCAGCGCCTTCGCGCCGTCGCCGGTGGCGACATTGCCCGCCACCACCTGCACCTTGTTCGACAGCCGCTTGATGCGATTGACGGCGTTGAGCACATGCTGCGAATGGCCATGCGCGGTATCGACCACGACCAGATCGACGCCGGCCTCGATCAGGCGCTCGGTGCGCTCAAATCCCTTGTCGCCGACCGTGGTCGCCGCGGCGACACGCAGGCGGCCCTGCTCGTCCTTGCAGGCATTCGGATTGGCGACCGCCTTCTCGATATCCTTCACCGTGATGAGGCCGACGCAGCGATAGCCCTCGTCCACCACCAGCAGCTTCTCGATGCGGTGCTGATGCAGAAGCTTCTTCGCCTCGTCCTGCCCGACATTCTCGCGCACGGTGACCAGGCGGTCCTTGGTCATCAGTTCGGAAATGCGCTGGCGCGGATCGTTGGCGAAACGGACGTCGCGGTTGGTGAGAATGCCGACGAGTTTTCCGGCCTGGCCATTGCCGCCGCCTTCCACCACCGGGATGCCGGAGATGCCATGCTCGCTCATCAGGTTGAAGGCGTCGGCGAGCGTGGCGTCGGGATGGATGGTGACCGGATTCACCACCATGCCGGATTCGAATTTCTTCACCTGCCGCACCTGCGCGGCCTGTTCGGCCGGCTCCATGTTGCGGTGGATCACGCCGATGCCGCCGGCCTGCGCCATGGCGATCGCCATCTTGGTCTCGGTGACGGTGTCCATCGCCGAGGCCACGATCGGGATATTGAGCGAGATGTCGCGGGTGATACGGGAGCGGATATCGACCTCGGACGGCAGCACGTCGGACAGGCCGGGCTGCAGCAGCACGTCGTCGAAGGTCAGCGCCTCGCGCGGGGCGCCGTTGGAACGGGGGGATGCGGGGTTTGCCATCGCCAACTCTATCTGGGGATTCCCGGCCGCTCAAGCGCGGTGGAATCGGGGTTGGCGTGGGTCGTTAGCATGGGACAAAAGGCAAGAACAGCCCTCCCCGCGGCTCCCGCCGGCCTTTGGCGCGCTTGTTCACATGCTCTATTGTCCCCGCCCGGAACGGATACAGGAGAAGGCCGTGCAATTCTGCCGCTGGATGACGCTCCTGCTGCTGGCCATGAGCCTGATGCCCGCGCCGGAGGCCCGCGCGGAGAAGCGCGTGGCGCTGGTCGTCGGCAACAACGGCTATCGCGAGGTGCCGGCGCTGGAAAAGGCGCAGGGCGACGCCCGCGCCATCGCGGCCACGCTGCAGGGCCTCGGCTTCGACGTCATCACCGTGCTGGATGCCGACCGGTCGCGCCTGTCGCGCGCATTGGTCGATTTCGAGACCCGCGTGGCGCCGGGCGACACCGCCCTGTTCTTCTTCGCCGGTCACGGCGTGGCGCTGGACGGCGCGAATTACCTGCTGCCGACCGACGTGCCGAGCGTCAACGACGCGCAGAAGAACCTGCTCAAGTCGGAAGGCTTTCTCGCCGACGACATTTCCGAGCGGCTGCGGGAGCGCGGCGCCGCCACCACCATCATGGTGCTGGATGCCTGCCGCAACAACCCGTTCAAGACCTCGGGCGGACGCTCGATCGGACAGACGCGCGGGCTGTCGCGCATGGACGCCCGGCAAGGCATGTTCGTGATGTTCTCCGCCGGCGCCGGACAGGAAGCGCTCGACCGGCTCGGACCGGACGACAGCCATCCCAATTCGGTGTTCACGCGCCTCTTTGTCGATCTGGTGAAGCGGCCCGATCTCAGCCTGATCGACGTTGCGAAGGAATTGCAGATCGAGGTGCCGAAGCTCGCCTCCCGCATCGGGCACAATCAGTTGCCGGCCTATTACGACCAGATCCCCGGCCGCATCTTTCTGGCGCGCACCGGCGGCGAGCCGGCGCCGGCACGGCCGCTCGCCGCGCCCGCGATCATCGCGCCGGCCGTACCACCGGCGCCGCAACCGGTTCCGCCGGTCGCGGCATTGCCGCCGCAGGCGACCTATCGCGTGCTGCCGAATGTCTCGCAGGGCATCCAGAACATGCGCGCAGGCCCCGGCACGAATTATCCGCTGGTGACCGCGATGCCCGCGGGCGCGACCGGGATCACGGTGGGGCGCTGCCGCCCGGCTGAGGACCGCAACAGCCGGCATCCCTGGTGCGAGGTGAAGTGGCAGAATTTTTCCGGCTGGACCTCGAGCTGCTGCATCGTCGACAGCAGGACCGGCGCGTTCCCGCGCTGAGCCGAATGCGCGCGGATTACGGCTTGTAGCCGGGCGGCGGGCCGTGCTTGCGGATCGCGTCGACCACCTCGCGGTGCTTGCGGTCCTCGCGGTTCATATAGACCGCGATCACGGCATGCGCCGACGGCACCGCCCAGAGCAGCGGAAACACCAGGCCGAAGATGAAGCACGGCACGATCAGCACGAAATTGAGGATCGCCGAGAAAATCTGGCCGTTCAGCAGCAGCGCCAGCGGCGGCAGGAAAACGGCGAGGATGTAGATCATGCCCTTCGGCCTCCCGATCAGAACCGTTCGCTCATATAGAGAGTGCCGGCCGCAGCGCCAGAGGCCTCAGCGCGCCGGCGCCAGCGTGAACTGGCCGAGGATCTGGTCGTAATAGGCCGGCATCTGCGGATGATTGATGCTGCCGGCCAGGCGGCGCACCTCAAGCTGGGTGTCTTTTGCCACCTGCTGCAGGCTGACGCCGGGTTTCGCCAGTTGCGAGACGAAGGTGCGGGTGAACACCGAATTCGGGTTGGAGTCCTTGTCCGACAGCCGGTCGAGCGCGGTCTGACCGAGTCCAGCCGAGTAGAGAACAAACACGCCTTCCGGCGCGGTCATCAACCCCAATCCGCGCGTGCCGCCGATGCCGCGCGTGCCCGGCTTCTTGAAAGGATTGTCGCGGCAGGCATCCAGCACCAGCAAGGACACCTTGGCGCCGCGCTCCTGCATGCGTTCGATGATGCTGTCGGCGGGAATGCCTTCGCCGGTGACCAGTCCCTCCTCGCCGTCACGCGCCTGCGGCGTGTCGACCGGCAGCAGATAGTTGATGCCTTTTACCTCCACGCCGTGGCCGGCATAGAAGAAGAAGGCGGTGTCGCCACGGCCGATCTTGCCGGTGAATTCGACCAGCTTCTGGTTCATCGCGCGGCGCGGCGCATTCTCGATGCGGATCACCTCAAAACCGAGCCGCGCCAGCGTGTCGCCGACCGCACGCGCGTCGTTTACCGCCTTTTGCAGCGGATCGAGATTGTCGTAGCGGTCGTTGCCGATCACCAGCGCGACGCGGCGCGCGCCGTCATTGCTGAATTGCGGAAGCGCAGGCGGAGCAACCGCCGGCAGCGGCGCGGCCTGCTGCGGCACGGGCGCAGGAACCGGCGCGGGCTGTTGCGGCAACTGGATCGACGCCTGCGGCGTGGTATTGCGGGTGGCCGACGACGGCAATGACGCGATCACGGCATCGTCGGATCGCGCGGTGCCGTCGTTGCGGGTCGGCCCTTCGCAGGCCCAGACCCGGATCTGGCAGGCCGAGCCGGTCTTTTTGCAATAGCCCATGGCGAGCGATTGCGCCTTCTCCTTGTTGGGCGCGTAACCCCAGCCATACACGGTGGAGCCTTCGGCCTGGTCGGCGGCATAGGCGGCGCAGGTGTTGCGGAAATAGACGACGGCCTTGCAGTTCGCGCCGCATTTGGAGACCGCGAGATTGCGCGCGGCCTCAGCGCTCGGCTGCTGGAACGAAAAACCGTAGGAGGAGCCGTGATGGGAATCGATCGCCAGCGCGCCGAAGGCGTCCGCCCGTTGCGGGGCTGCGAGCAGCAGCGGCGCAATCAGCGTCATCATTGCTGCCAGTCTGAACCCAAGCATGTGCGCCCCTCCTGAGGGATGGTCGCGGCGGACGTCCGTCCGGTTCGGAGATTAACCGGATTTTTCTGTGGGTCTAGCGCCGCGGAAGCCGGTGGCGAGCACGTAAAGCTCGGCGGAATCGGCGCGCGAGGCCTGCGGCTTCACGTGTTTCACGCTCGTGAAAGAGCGCTTGAGCATCGTGAGCAATTCGCCCTCGGTGCCGCCCTGGATCACCTTCGCGAGAAACACCCCGCCCGGCGCCAGCACCTCGGCGGCGAATTCCGCCGCCGCCTCGACCAGCGCCACGATGCGCAGATGGTCGGTCTTGCGGTGGCCGGTGGTGTTGGCGGCCATGTCGGAGAACACCACATTGGCGAGCCCGCCGAGTTTCTCTTTCAGGATGTCAGGCGCGGCCGGGTCGAGAAAGTCGATCCGCATGAAATCGACGCCGGGAATGGCTTCCATTTCGAGAATGTCGATGGCGATGACCCGGCCCTTGCCGTCGGCGGCGCCGACGCGCCTGGCCGCGATCTGGCTCCAGCCGCCGGGCGCAGCGCCGAGATCGACCACGCGGCCGCCGGGCTTGAGGAAATGGAACTTGTCGTCGATCTCGATCAGCTTGTAGGCGGCGCGCGAGCGATAACCCTCGCGCTTGGCCTGCGCGACATAAGGATCGTTGAGCTGGCGCTCCAGCCAGAGCTTCGAGGACAGCGAGCGCCGCTTGCCGGTCTTGACGCGGGTTTTGAGACGATCTTTTGCGCGCGTGGTCAATGTGCGCCCCACACGCCATCGGCGCGCATCATCTGCACCAGCATGCCCTCGCGCAGGCCGCGATCGGCGACGCGCAGCCGTGTGCAGGGAAACGCGCGGCGGATCGCTTCCAGTATGGCGCAACCCGCAAGCACAAGGTCGGCGCGCTCGGACCCGATACAGGCATTGGCGACGCGGTCCTGATAGGACATCGCCAGCAGGTTTTCGATCACGCCGGTGACTTCGCCCTCGCTCATCCAGCAGCCGTCGACGCGGCGGCGGTCATAGCGGCGCAGGCCGAGATGCACGCCGGCAATCGTGGTCACCGTGCCCGAGGTGCCGAGCAGATGGATCTCCTGCGGATTGTGACCGTTATTCTGCGCGGCGAATGGGGCGAGCTGCAAGGCGACTTCCGCGATCATCGCCTCGAACATCTCGCGCGTGACGTCGATGCCGCCGTGGCGTTCGGCGAGCGTGACCACACCGACCGGCAGCGAGATCCAGCTGCGCAAGTCCGGCGGCGGCGGGCCGCGCCGCGAATCCATCGTGCTGGTGAGCTTGACGAGTTCGGACGAGCCGCCGCCGATATCGAACAGCACGACGCCGCGCGCATCGGGATCGATCAGCGGCGTGCAGCCGGTGGCGGCCAGCAGCGCCTCGGTCTCGCGGTCCACGATCTCGAGGTCGATGCCGACCTTCTCGCGCACGCGGAGCAGAAAATCCTCGCCGTTCTCGGCCAGCCGGCAGGCTTCGGTCGCGATCAGGCGGGCGCGGGTGACGCCGCGGTTGCGCATCTTGTCGCGGCAGACCGCGAGCGCGTCGAGCGCGCGCAGGATCGCGGCCTCGCTCAGCCGGCGGGACGCGGTGATGCCCTCGCCCAGCCGGATGATGCGGGAAAATGCGTCGATGACCCGGAAGCCGTCATGGGTCGCACGCGCCACCAGCAGCCGGCAATTGTTGGTGCCCAGATCGAGCGCGGCGTAGGTCGGGCCACAGAGATCCGTTCCGGCAGCCGCGCCGGCATGGCCCGCCTCCCGGTGTCCGTCCGGGTGCGGATGTGAGGGCGTGTCCCGATCCCGCGGGGATCGCATGTCGTTCGCACAGGCCGGCGACGAGGGGTCGCGCGGCGGGTCTTTGCGCACGGGATCGAGGCCGGACGCCCGGACCTCGTCAGTCATAAATTACGTCCTGCCGCGCCGAAATCCTGCCTTCGGAGGCGGCGCTGATGTCTAAAGTTCAGGCAGAGTCTAGCAGCGGAGCGCCGTCTTGCAAGCGACGGGATGCTGGCATTCGGCCGGGCTTTCTTGCCGGAAGCCGGTTTGATGGCTAATTCAGGTGGCCCGCCCCGGAAACCGACTCCCCCATGACCGTGCAGACCAAGCCCCCCGCTCCGGCGTCCGCAACCGACGACTGGGCCTTCGCCAAATTCGGCATCGGCCAGCCCGTCCCCCGGACCGAGGACCCGGTCCTGGTTCAGGGCCAGGGCCGCTATACCGACGATCTGCAATTGCCCGGTCAGGCCCATGCCGTGGTCGTGCGCTCGACCCACGCGCATGGCGTGATCAGGGGCATCGACACCGCAGCCGCCAGGGCGATGCCGGGCGTGCTGGGCATCTATACCGCCGCCGATCTCGCCGCTTACGGCACGCTGAAATGCGGCGTGCCGCTCAAGAACCGCGACGGCTCCGAGATGAAAAAGCCGCTGCGCCCGGCCTTGGCCGGCGACAAGGTGCGTTTTGTCGGCGATCCGGTCGCGATCGTGGTGGCGGAGACCTTGCTGCAGGCGAAGGACGCCGCCGAAGCGGTCGGCGTCACCATCGATCCCCTGCCCGCCGTCACGCTGGCGAGCGCGGCGGCCAAGCCCGGCGCCCCGCAATTGTTCGAGGACGTGCCGGGCAATGTCGCCCTCGACTACCATTACGGCGACAGCGAGAAAGTCGCCGCCGCCTTCGCGCAGGCCGCGCATGTGACAAAACTCTCGATGCGCAACACGCGCCTGATCGTGGCGGCGATGGAGCCGCGCTCGGCGGTGGGCGTCTACGACAAGGCGCGCGAGCACTGGACTCTGCATTCCGCCAGCCAGGGCGTGTTCGGCCTCAAGGGCCAGCTCGTCGACATCCTGAAAGCGCCGCCCGAGAAGGTGCGCATTCTCACCGGCCATGTCGGCGGTTCGTTCGGCATGAAGGCGACGGTCTATCCGGAATATGTCGGCATCCTGCATGCCTCGCGCATGCTCGGCCGTCCGGTGAAATGGACCGACGACCGGTCGGGAAGCTTCGTCTCCGATCATCACGGCCGCGACCACGAGGTCACCGGCGAACTCGCACTCGACAAGGACGGCCATTTCCTGGCGGTGCGGCTGACCAGTTTTGCCAATATGGGCGCGTTCCTGGCGACCGTCGGTCCGCTCGCCGGCACGCTGAACGCGGTGAAGAATGTCGCCAGCGTCTACCGGACGCCGCTGCTCGAAGTCTCGGCGAAGTGCATGTTCACCAACACCACGCATGTGTCGGCCTATCGCGGCGCCGGCCGCCCGGAAGGCAATTACTACATGGAGCGGCTGATCGACGCCGCGGCGACCGAGATGGGCCTCGACCGCCTCGCGCTGCGCCGGAAGAACCACATCCGGCCCTCGCAGATTCCCTATTCCGCCTCGTCCGGCATGACATATGACAGCGGCGATTTCCCCGCGATCTTCAAGGAAGCGATCGACAAGGCCGACATCAAGGGATTTGCCGCCCGCAAGCGCGACAGCAGGAAACGCGGCAAATTGCGCGGGCTCGGCATCGGCTGCTATCTCGAAGTCACCGCGCCGCCGAACAAGGAAATGGGCGGCATCCGTTTCGAGCCGAACGGCGACGTTACCATCATCACCGGCACGCTGGATTACGGACAGGGCCATGCCGCGCCGTTCGCGCAGGTGCTGTCGGCGCAACTGGGCATCCCCTTCCACCGCATCCGGCTGTTGCAGGGCGACAGCGACGAACTGATCGCGGGCGGCGGCACCGGCGGCTCGCGCTCCATCACCGCCAGCGGCGCGGCAATCGTGGAGGCGTCTGCGAAGGTGATCGAACAAGGCAAGGCGATCGCCTCGCATGTGCTGGAAGCCTCCGCCTCCGACATCGAGTTCGACAAAGGCCGCTTCGTGATCGCGGGCACCGACCGCGCCATCGGCATCATGGAGCTGGCGGAGAAAATCCGTGGCGGCCTGCAATTGCCCGCCGGCGAGCCGCAATCGCTCGACGTGAAACATGCGAGCGAGTCCGTTCCCTCCGCCTTCCCGAACGGTTGCCATGTCGCGGAAGTCGAGATCGATCCCGATACCGGCGTGGTGGAGGTCGTGACATATTCCTCGGTCAACGATTTCGGCAACCTGATCAATCCGCTGCTGGTCGAGGGGCAAGTGCACGGCGGCGTGCTGCAGGGCATCGGCCAGGCGCTGATGGAAAACGTGTGCTACGACAGCGACGGACAGATCCTGTCCGGCTCGTTCATGGATTACGCGATGCCGCGCGCGCATCACGCGCCGCCGATCGGCTTTGTCAGCCATCCGGTGCCGGCAAAAACCAATCCGCTCGGCACCAAGGGCTGCGGCGAGGCCGGCTGCGCCGGCGCCCTCACTTCGGTGATGAACGCGATCGTGGATGCGCTGTCGGTCTACGGCATCCGGCACATCGACATGCCGGCTTCCCCGGCGCGGGTCTGGACCGCGATCCAGGCGGCGAAGCAAGGCGCAGCATAAGGGTCGCAGCAATGACAGCGCCCGCATTTGCGCCCTCTCCCCTTGTGGGAGACGGTTCCTCTGAAGTTCAACGCGCAAGGTTGGGTGAGGAGTCTGCCCCCTCACCCGTCAGCGGTTGTTGAACCGCTGACGCGGCCCTCTCCCACAAGGGGAAAGGGCGCATTAACAAAGGCCCTGCGTCGCGGCTTGACGGCCCTCATTCCCCGTCGTATTCAAAAATCCTGATCCGTGGTCATTTGAGCCGGCCGGCTTGCCGCCACGTTAAACAAGGCGCTAAAAGGTCGGGGACGCATGTGCCCGGCCCGAGGATTTCCCCCGGCCGGGTTTTTTATTGGCCGAAGGAGGCCGCGATGCCTGCGTCCCGCTACCGTCCCGAAACCCGTCTGGTGCATAGCGGCACGCTCCGCTCGCAATTCGGCGAAACCTCGGAAGCTTTGTTTCTCACGCAGGGCTATGTCTATGACAGCGCCCTGCAGGCCGAGAAGCGATTCACCGGCGAAGAGCCCGGGTATCAGTATTCGCGCTTCTCCAATCCGACGGTGACGATGTTCGAGCGCCGCATGGCGGAATTCGAAGGCGCCGAGGCCGCGCGCGCGACCGCAACCGGCATGGCCGCAGTCACCCTCGCCCTGATGGGACAGGTGAAGGCCGGCGATCACGTCGTGTCGTCGAAAGCCCTGTTCGGCTCGTGCCTCTACATCGTCGAGGAATTGCTGCCGCGCTTCGGCGTGACGTCGACGCTGGTCGACGGCACCGATCTCGATCAGTGGCGCAAGGCGGTACGCCCGAACACGAAAACCTTCTTCATGGAGACGCCGGCCAATCCCACGCTGGAAGTGATCGACATCGAGGCGGTGTCGAAGATCGCGCATGACGCCGGCGCGACCGTGACGGTGGACAATGTGTTCTCCACCCCGCTCTGGCAGAGCCCGCTCGCGCTCGGCGCCGATTGCGTGGTCTATTCCGCCACCAAGCATATCGACGGCCAGGGCCGCTGCCTCGGCGGTGTGATCCTAGGATCGGAAAAATTCATCATGGACAATATCCATACCCTGCTGCGGCAGACCGGGCCGTCGATGTCGCCGTTCAACGCCTGGGTGCTGCTGAAAGGGCTGGAAACTCTCGCCGTGCGGGTGCGCCGCCAGACCGACACCGCCGCCGCGGTCTCGGTCGCGCTGGCCGAGCAGCCCAAGATTTCCCGACTGATCTTCTGCGGCCGCCCGGATCATCCGCAGGCCGCGATCATTCGCAAACAGATGCGCGGCGGGTCGACTCTCGTCTCGTTCGAGATCAAGGGCGGCAAGGCGGCGGCGTTCCGCTTCCTGGACGCGCTCAAGCTGGTGCGGATTTCCAACAATCTCGGCGACGCCAAGAGCCTGATCACGCATCCCGCCACCACCACGCATCAGCGGCTGAAGCCGGAACAGCGGGCCGAACTCGGCATCAGCGACGGGCTGGTGCGGCTGTCCTGCGGGCTGGAGCATCCCGACGACATCGTGGAGGATTTGCTGGCGGCGCTGGAGACGGCGTAAGGGAACCGGCCGCCCCCGGCGGCATTGACGCCCCGCCGGCTGCTGCCGATCGCCCGCGACCGGCGATTTGAAGTTTCAAAACGACGCGTGTATGCAGTGCCCCGGCCCTGGTGGGGAATAGTTCAACGGTAGAACAGCGGACTCTGACTCCGTTAATCTAGGTTCGAATCCTAGTTCCCCAGCCA
>JALHOD010000010.1:66342-120656 GCA_022843165.1 Pseudorhodoplanes sp. | reverse complement strand
CGACCCCCACCGGCCTCGCGCGCGCGACCCGCCCCCCGGTCTGCCCGCGACCCCGGCCCCCGAAAGCGCGATCGCGCCCGCCTGCCGCCGGTGCGTTCCTGAGATTGCAATCGACCCCTGCCGATTTTTCGCAATCGCGACGGCCGATCGAGGGACGAAGTGCGCGGAAACTTTTTACGGTCGAACCGGGGCGCGGGGTGCGGGGAAGGTGCGGCTGTTACGCGCGCACAAAAAACCCAAGCGCAGGCGCTGACTGCGCAGGCTTGTCAGCGAGCGCCGCATGACGACGCTCGATTTCGGATCTCTCAACGATCATCTGCAGCGCACCGACCTGAGCGCAAACCTGATGCGGTCGCTGGAATGTGACGATGAATTCCGCAAGGCGCATCCCGATGTGGTGCGCGAGGCGATGAAGGCGCGGCCGTCCGGCAACGTGAACCTGCTGCGATCGGCGGGGCCGATTTCCGACCTCTACATTCTGGACTTTTGCGAGGTCGCAGTGATCTGCGGGCCGCAAGGCAGCGGCAAGACCATCGCCGGACAGAAAAAGGTTCTGGTTGAAAGCCAAAGGGTGTTTCCCGGTGCGGACGGGGTTCGCCGATATGTCATCGGCGTCTGGCGCCAGAAGTACGACAGTTTGTGGAAGGCGACAATCCCCTCGTGGTGGAAAGTTTTTCCGCGCACGACATTCCCGAAATGGACCGGCTCATCGCCGCGCGCCGCAACCCATGTGATCGAATATCAGGATGCCTGGGGGCTTGTGGAAATCACCGCGCATTTTCTCGCCTTCGGCGAAGATGCCAATGTCGAGGATCTGCGCGGCCTCGAATTCACCGATGTGCTGCTCCCTGAAATCGACACCATGCCGGAGGAATTGCTGATCTGGCTGATCGGCCGCGTCGGCCGCTCGCCGCCGGCGGAAGTGACCGGGCGCCAGGGCCAGGTCTATGGCGACATGAACGCGCCGGACATCCTGAACTGGTCCTACAAGAAATTTTTCGAGGATCTGCCCGAAGGCTTCAAGCTGTATCGCCAGCCCGGCGGCCGCCATCCCGACGCCGAAAACCTGCAGGCGCTCGGCGGGCGCGGCTATTACGACCAGCAGATCAAACTCAACGCCGCCAATCCGTGGTGGATCCGCCGCATGGTCGATGGCATTCCCGGCGTCTCGCGCGGCAGCGATCTTGTTTACGATCGCTTCGATGAAACCACGATGATGTCGCAAGTGACGCTGCAGCCGGACCCGGTGTTGCCGGTCATCATCGGTGTGGACAACGAATTGCAGCCGGCGGCCGCCTACATGCAGGAAATGCCGGACGGGCAGCTGCGCGTTCTCGCGGAAATTGCGATGGAGCGCGGCGGCATCGAAGAACTCGGCGACGCGATGCTGTCGCTGGAGGCGAAGCGGTTCCGCAATTGCGAATTCCGCACCGTCTGCGACCCCTCGATGCGCGCGGGCGAGGACAAGGAAAACGCCGGCGGCGACGACGATCGCGTGTCGAAGGGCTCGCAGCGCCAGCGTCTCGCCAAAAAACTCGGCCGCCCGGTCGATCTCGCCAAGAGCAACGAGCCGTCGCGGCGGTGGGATGCCGTGCGCGCGAAGATCGCGCTGAATTGCGGTCCCGGCCGCCCCGGCTATCTGCTGGATCCGTCCTGCAAGGGACTGAAGCGCGGCAAGCTGCAGACCTATCAATTCCGCAAGCTGCGCGGCACCAACGATCTGTCGTCGGTCATGCCGACATTCGACACGCACGTTGCCGACGCCGAGCAATACGGCGCGATGGAATGCGGCACCGATGAAGCGCGCAAGCGCAAGACCGATGTAAGGGCCGAACGCGAGAAGCGCCGGCGCGAGGCGCGCGAGGCCGGCCGCTACAATCCGCTGCGGCGAGGCGCGCGATGATCGCGGTCGCGGCGCGCGAGGCCGATGTCTTTCAGGTCTGCAACGACATGCGCGACCACAACGCGCGCGAATTGTTCGCGCTGCGCTTTCATCGCGATCGCGCGCTGATCGCGCGCGAGATCCTGGCGCGCGCGGATATGTGCATCCGGCTGGAGGCGCTTTGCGACGATGACGGCTTTCCGGCCGCGCTCCTCGGCGCCTGGCTGATCGGGCCGCGCCTGGCCGCCGTGCAAATGGTGATGACCGATCGCTGGCCGGCGATCGCCCGGCCCGCCGTCAGGCATATCCGCAAGCGGTTCATTCCGATGGTGCTGGTGCCGAATGTCGCGCGCGCCGAACTCACCGTGCTGCAGACGCCGGAATTCCCGCTCGACTGGCTGGCCTGGCTCGGCTTCTGCGCGGAGGGCGTCATGCGCCGGCGCGGCGTGCCGCCGGAGAATTTTGTGAACCTGGCCTGGCTGCATCCCGATCCGGCTAGCCTGGACACGGTTGACGCGGCCGCCGCCGGCGTAGCGTCGCCACCGTCAACCTGAAAGGGCTTTGGGCATGTGCGATGTGAGCGCGCTTTTTGGCCTCGGCGGCTCGGTGCTGGCCGGCAGTCTGCTCGGCCTGGGCGCCAAGAAGGCGAACGAGCCCGATTACGGCCCGGCGCTGGATATGCAGAAGCGCGCGCTCGATGAAGCGGAAAAATCCCGCAAGCTGACCGAGGATGCGCTCGCGCGCGCGGAAGCCTCGATGGTGGATCCGCGCGACTCGGAAAGCGCCCGCAAGGCGTCGGAACGCGCGATGCGCCGGCGCAAGTCGTCGCTCGATGTATTTTCCGGCGAAACCCTCGGTCCCGCCAGTGTCGGCGTCACCACGCTGTTCGGCGAATAGGAGAGGGGCATGGCCGATGAACGCGCGCAGGCGAAGCTGGCCCGGCAAGGCGAACTCGAAACCGCCCGCCGTCCCGAGGAGCGCGCCTGGAAGGAAATCGCCCGGCTGTTCCGGCCGGACGATCAGGACTTCGACGGCGAGAGCGACGGCAACCGGCGCGACACGACCGATCCCGAAATCTTCGACGCCACCCCGATCTATGCGCTGGACGATTTTGTCGGCGGGCTGTTCGGCCAGGGCATCAATCCGACCGATCGCTGGTTCGGCTTCGGCGTCGCCGACGATCCCGATCTCGCCAAGTGGGGGCCGGTCAAGCAATTCAATTGGGGGGCCGCCAATGCAGTGTTCGGCTCGGTGTCACCGGCAGTGTCGCCGTTCTATTCGCGCGCGCCGGCCTGGCTCGCCAATCTCGGCGCCTTCGGTTTCGGCCCGTTCTACCAGGAGGAATGGATCGGCCGCCAGCAGATCATCGACCGCGCCATCCCGGTCGGTGAAAGCTACATGGCGACCGACGCCACCGGCGCGACCAACGAATTTCACCGCAAGTTCATGCTGACCGGAAAGCAGATCAAGGGCTTTTTCGGCACTCAGTTCGACGCCTCAATGCTCGGCGACAACGACAAGAAAATCATCGTCCACGCGGTGTCGGAAAATCCCGAATTCGATCCGAACCGCCTCGGCTCCAAGCCGTGGCTGTCCTGCTACGTTTCGCCGGACATCAAGGATTTCTACATCGAGGGCGGCTATTACGAATTTCCCTATCACGTCCCGACCTGGAACGAGAAAGCGAAATCCGCCTACGGCTCCGGTCCCGGCCACACCTCGAAATCCGACGCCGCGATGCTGCAGGAAATGGAGCGCAGCGCGATCGTCGCCGCGCAATTCGACGCCGAAAAGGTGCTGTTGCTCAACGATGAAAGCGTGCTGACGGCGGCGGATGTGGTGCCCGGCGCGGTTCTGCACGGCACCATGACCGACCAGGGCAAGCGCATGGCCGAATATCTCGATCGCGGCGGCAAATATTCGCTGTCGGAAAAGAAATCCGAGGAACGCCGCGCCGCGATCCGCATGGCCTTCCGCTTCTCGATGATGCAGGTCGTCAACCGGCCGCAGATGACGCTCGGCGAATTCTCCGGCTGGAAAGAGCAGGAACTCAAATTGATGGCGCCGAACCTCGTGCGCCTGCAGACGCAAGGTCTGGCGCAATGGGTGTGGCGGCGCTTCCGCATCCTGCAGCGCGCCGGCCAGATCCCGCCGGTGCCGATGGAGTTGACGCGCCGCAAGCTGACCGTCGAGTTTGAAAGCCCGCTGGCGCGCGTGCAGCGGTTTGCCAATGCGCGCTCGGTGCTGCAGGCGCATCAGGGCCTCGAACAGCTGGCCGTGACCGATCCGGCGGTGCGCGACAACTGGAACAACGATGTGGCGGCCAAGCATGTCGTGTCCGCATTCACCGATGTGCCGGATCTGTTGTTCGATCCCCAGGTGGTGGCGGAAACGCGCCGCGCGCGCGCGCAGCTGCAGCAACAGCAGCGCCAGCTTGAACAGACCGCGCAGGCGGTCGAGACGGCGGCGGTCGCCAGCCATGCCGTACAGGCCAAGACCCTGGCCGATCAGCGCAGGCCCGCCGCATGATCGACCCGTCCGCACCCTACAAGGCCGTCGCCTGGTTCCGGCAGGTCTGGCCGTTCAAGACCAAAGCCTGGGCGGTCATCACCGAATACGCCACGCTTCGCCAGTCGCCGCATCTGCTCGCCGACATCGCCTTGCGCGGCGGCGTCTATGGCTCGCTGGCGCGCACGCCGGGCGATGTGTTCGGCGACGGCATCAACGAGGGCCGCCGCCAGCTGGCGAATGAAATTCTCGCGCTCGCCAAACAGGATCCGGGCGATCTCTACGCCCTCATCGAACGCAAACCGACGACCACCACCAAGGGAGAGTGAAATGCTGAAATGGCGAAATCTGTTGCTGTCATCCGTGGCGCGCGAAGGCGAGGGCACAGGCGGCGGAAACGGCGGCGGCGAGCCCTGGTACAAGTCGCTGAACCTGGCGCCCGAGAACGTCGCCTTCATCGAGGAGCGCAAATTCCCCGACCCCAACGCGGCGTTCCAGACCGCGCGCGAAAGCCATCGCATGGCGTCGTCGCGCAACGTGTTCGAGCGGCCGGCGGACGGCAAGATCAACGAATGGGGCGGCTGGAAGGAACTCGGCTGGAAGGAAAAGCCGGAGGAGTATCAGTTCAAGGCGCTGGACGACAACGCCAAGAAGGATCTCGGCTTCGAGTATGACGGCCAGCTGTGGGACACCTTCCGCACCGCCGCGCACAAGCATCGCGTACCGCTGCCGCAGGCGCAGGCGCTGCACGATGAAATGCTCGGCTTCGTCAAGCAGCGGCTCGGCGAGACCAAGGCCAGCGGCGCGCTGAAATCGCAGGAACTCAAGACCGCGCTGCAGGCCGAGTGGAAGGACGATTATCAGCGCAAGGAAGAAATCGCAAAGCGCACCGCGTCCGCGCTCGGCATCGGCGTGGACGACGCCAGCGAACTTGAAAAGCTGGTCGGCGCGCCGCGTCTGCTCAAGATGTTCGCCGCGCTCGGCGAGAAACTTGGCGAGGACAGGCTGATCGACCCCGACAACAACAGCAACAACATTTTGCCGGCCTCGATCGAGGGCATCCGCGCCAGCATGAATGCGTTCAAGGCGGACGAGAACAAGCGCCGCGCGATGAGCGACCCGATGCATGCGCAGCATGCGGCCGTGAATGCCGAGTGGCGAAAGCTGACCGAGCGCCTGGCCGCCGCCGAAAAGAAACAGGCGGCGTAACCGCGCCGTCCGACCCGCAACCAGCAGAGAGGAGGGCGCGATGGCCCCCAGGAAAAAAGCGAAATCGACAAAGGCAGCGCCGGCGAAGGCGGCCGTCGCGACCAAGAAGCCGGCTCCGATCGCCGGCGGCGTCGCGTCCTTTGCGCGCGGCTTCGTCAGGGATCTGCCGGCGGCGGCCGCCGGCGGCGTCTATCCGGCGAGCGCCAGCGATCGCTTTGCCGGCAAGACCTTCGACATCGCCGATGGCAAGCATGACAGCGACGGATGGCAGTTCGAGTTCCGCGCCGGCGCGTTCGTGCAGGCGGTGCGCGCCGATTGCGCCGGCGCCTTCACGGATTAAGCGATACGGCGGGTGGGGCAACATTGCCTCGCCCGCCGAACGATTGACGGCGCCAATGCCGGTCTAGCTTGCTTCTGCCCGCAACCCGTCGCTGACGGACCCGGCTGACCCGCGCGAAAGCCGCGCCGCCCACCCAGGCGCTAAACGGCAGGACGGACCCGCTGCATCCGCAGCCGCAACCCGGCCGAGCAACCCTGACCATCAACGCAACAGGCGCCGGACGGCCGCGAGCCGCCGCGCGCGATCAGGAGCTCATCATGGGTCCGGTTACAGACACCCACCGCGTGACGTATCGCGAGAACGTCATCATGGCGGTGCAGGAGAAGAAAGCGCAGTTCGACAACGCCTTCATGTTCGACCCCTCGCTCAACGGCGAGATCATGCAGATGGTCGATATTCTCGGCGCGATGGAAGCCATTATCGACGGCCCGCGCGGCGGCGACACCCCCGATGTCGAGGCGAGCCACGAGCCGGTCTGGTGCGTGCCGCGTCACATCGAATGGGGCAAGCTGATCGAGAAGGAAGATCAGATCAAGGCGCTCACCGATTACAAGTCGCCGTATGTGCAGGCGGGCGCGTCCACGCTGGTGCGCGGCCGCAACGTCATCATGGCGGCCGCCCTGTTCGGGGTCCGCATCATCGGCAAGCAGGGCGCCACCAGCAATTCCGCATGGGCCGGCCAGACCGTCGCGGTGACGGTCGGCTCCTCCGACAGCGCCACCGATGTCGGCATGAACGTCGCCAAGATCCTCGACGGCTTCATGCATTTCGAGAATTCCGACATTGATCTCGATGAGGAGGAAGTGCATCTGGCGCTCGATCCGACCGAGAACCGCCAGCTCTACGACGACATCATTTTCGTGTCGAAGGACTATCGCGACAAGGCGGTGATCGAGGAGAAGCGCGTCAAGTCGATCCTCGGCATTCCGATCCACACCACCAAGCGCGTCGCCAACACCGCCTCCACTTCGACGGCGGCGTTGTGGTGCAAGTCGGGCATGGCATGGGGGCGGTTTGCCCCCCTGGATGTGCGATCGGCGCCGAACCCGGCCAAGAAATTCCGTGAGCAGTGCTACATGGAGGAATGGCT
This sequence comes from Pseudorhodoplanes sp., assembly GCA_022843165.1. GTDB lineage: Bacteria > Pseudomonadota > Alphaproteobacteria > Rhizobiales > Xanthobacteraceae > Pseudorhodoplanes. The sequence continues at coordinate 113,627 of JALHOD010000010.1, read as the reverse complement.
CGGCGCGACCCGTCTTGAGGACGAGAAGGTCGTCAAGATCCTCAACAAGATCCCGTCCTGACCGGACACACCCGCCGCGCGCAAGCGCGGCGGGCCTTCGGACTGCGTTGTGGGTTGAGTGGCGCGAATGCCGCAGGCGGCAAGCGCGCGCAGCGTCGGATTTAACCGAAACCAGGAGAGCAACATGGGTGAAGTCACAAAATACGGCGCAGGTTATCGCAACCTCGCCAATCTGTCGGACCACCAGGCGGTGTTCGCCGAAGGCCGGCCGCGCAACATCGTCAGCACGATTGCTGTCGCCAACGGCGACAGCGCCAATTCCAAGCATTATTTCGGCCAGATCCCCTCGCACGCGATCATCGACCCGCGTTCGCTGCTGTATCACGGCTCGATCACCACGCTGGCCGACTACGATCTGGGCCTGGAATATCGCGGCGATCTCGTCACGCTCGACGGCCTCGCCAACGGCCTCAACCTGACCTCGGCCGGCACCAAGTCGCCGATCGCGGCCATCACCGCCGACAACTACGCCAAGCGGCTCTGGGAAATTATAGCCCTGAGCCGCGATCCCGGCCGCGTCTATGACCTGGTCGGCACCATGAAGGCGGCATCCACCGCCGACAGCTACATCACCATGATGCTCGACTTCATCAAGAAGTAGGGCGCCATGACCGCGCGTGCCGGCACCGAAACGGCCGCCGCCAACGGCGCGCTCTCCCACATGGGAGAGCCGCCGATTGGCAATCTCACCGAGGCCACGCACAAGGCAAAAACCCTGCGCCGCGCCTTCGGCGACGTGCGCGACCAGATCCAGCGCGCGAAGGACTGGAACTGCTGCACGGCCTGGATCGAGCCGTCGCCGGAGGCCGGCGAAAGCACCGGGCCGCTGAAAAACCGCTATCGCATGCCGTCCGATTGCCTGCGCGTGCGCTCGGTCGCGGATCTCGCCGAGGACGAATGGGCGGTGGAAGCCGCCGAGGGCGCCGAGGAGGCGATGATCCTGGTCACCACCTCGACCGCGCCGCTGGTCTGCTATTCGAGGCGCATCGTCTCGCCGGCCTTGTGGGACGCGCAGCTGCTGATCGCGTTCGAGTTTGCGCTCGCCGCGCGCGCCGCGCCGACGATCGCCAAGAACAAGAACATCATTGCGGATCTGCGCGCGGCCGCGCGCGACAGCCTCAACGACGCCGCAAGAACCGACAGCAAGGAAAAGGCGCGCGGCGCGATCTCGAAAAGCACCAGCTGGATCGCCGCGAGGCGCAGATGACGCGCGCATCCTGCAAACATTTGGATGCGTCATGATCGAGGCGCTAGCCGAAAAAACCAAGTTCTCCTCCGGCGAGATCGGGCCGGTTCTGCATGCGCGGCAAAATCTGGCGCGCAACCAGTCCGGGCTGGCGCGGCTGGAAAACGCAGTCGTGCTGATGGAGGGCGGCCTGGCGCGGCGCGGCGGCACCCGCTTTCAGTTGCCGCTCAGGACGCAAAGCCAGCGCGGCAAGCAATGGACCTTCCGCTATACCGCCGGCGACACCTATGTGCTGGTGTTCAACGGCGGCAAGATGCGCGTGAAGCGCGACGGCGGCTATGTGCTGGATGGCGCGGATCCCTACGAGATCGACATTCCCTGGGCGGAAGCGGATCTGCCCAACCTGCGCGCGGTGTCGGTCGGCAATGTGATGTTCGTGGTCTGCGCCGGCCACGCCCCGCGCACCATCACCCGCAACGATCACGACGATTGGGTGCTGGCGGAATATCAGCCGACGAACGGGCCGGTCGGCGACCAGAACCTCGATACGGCAAAGACCATGCGCGCCAGCGCGCAGATCGGCGCCGTCACGCTCACCAGCGGCTTCAACTATTTCACCGCCGCGCATGTGGGGAAGCCGTTGCGGCTGGACGAGGTTGACCTGACCTTTGTTCCGCTGTGGACCGTGAACGAGACGATCGCGCTGACCTTTTCCAATATCAGCTATTCCGGGTCGTCGAATTTCGGCAACTTCAACCTGTTGAGCGGGTTGGCGGCGATGTTCGACGGCAATGCCGGCACGGTCGGCCGCGCCAACCCGCTCACCGGCGAGAAGGTCCATGCCGGAAAGTCGCTGGCGGCGGCTTCGGCGGTGGCGCGCGCGCAAGTCACGCTCGATGTCGGCATATCGTGGAACACGGTGTGGGAGTTGCGCGGCAAGGCCGGGACGGCGCCGGCCAGCGCGTCCGTGGGCGATCTGCTGTGCGAACTGACCGTGGGAGCGGGCGTCACCTCGTTCAACCTGGTCTCCAACAACGCGCTCACCTCCTACAATCACATCTGGATCACCGCGCGCCATCACAACGTTTACGATGGCGGCGGCTCCTTCCAGATATTCATCGACGTGCGCGAGGTCGTATTCCAGAATTATTCGTCATCGACCGCCGTTCTGCGCCGCTGGCAGGGCCGCATCTATCAGGTCATCACGGCCGGCAACAGCGGAAGCAACCCGCCCACGCATGACGAGGGCGATGTTCTGTCCGGCACCGGCGGCGTGTCCTGGCGCTACCAGAGCCGCGATTACGGTTTCGTCCGCATCACGGCCGTCACCGACGAACAGAACGCGACCGCCGATGTGCTTCTGCATCTGCCGCTCTCGGTGACGCAGCGCGACACCTATCGCTGGTGGCCGCCGGCCTGGACGGCCGATGAAGGTTTCCCCGACCGCATCTATCTGCATGACGGCCGGCTGCTGTTCGCGCGCGGCAACCGCCTGTGGCTGACCCGGCCCTCGGATCTGTATTCGGTCGAGGAAATCGCCGGCGATCCCGACAGCGCGCTGGCGGTCGCGCTGCGTTCGCAGGACGGATCGCTGCCCGACATCGAATGGGTCTTGTCCGGCGGCGGCGCGCTGGTGCTGGGCCTGCGCGACAGCGAATGGATCGGCCGGCCGGCGAGCCTGTACGAAGCCATCACGATCGACAATTTCAGCCTGCGCCCGAAAAAAAACGAGGGCTCGGCCGCGCATGTGCCGGCCGTGGTCGATGGCGGCGCGCTCACCATCGGCCGCTCCAAACGACGCCTGCATTTCGTGCGCTTCGATGACGACACATCGTCTCTCGATGTCGTCGAAATCACCAAGGCCGCGCGCCACATCCTGAAAGGCAAGGCGCAGGGCATCGCGTTCCAGCGCGACCCCAACCGGCTCGCCTGGATCTGGTGCGAGAACGGAGATCTGCGCGGCTTGACCTTCGACCCGGAGGAAAAGGTTCTGGCGCTGCATCGCCACCCGATGACCAACGGCTATGTCGAGGACGTGGTCTGCGCGCCGTCCGCCGACGAAAGCGTGACGGAGGTTCATTTCATCGTGCGGCGCACGATCGCCGGCGAGACCAAACGCTACAGCGAGATCCTGACCGACTTTTTCGAGCCGGCCGATGACGATGCGCCGACCGCCGAAGGCGCCTGGTTTGTGGATTGCGGGCTGCGCTATCAGGGCGCGCCGGCGACGACATTCGCGGTGCCGCACCTGATCGGCCAAGAAGTCGCCATTCACGCGGACGGCGCCATGCGGCCGCGTCAGATCGTGCCGGAGAACGGCAACGTGGCCCTGCCGCGCGCGGCATCGGATGTCGTGATCGGTCTGCCGATCGCCTGGAAAGCGGTGTCGCTTGCGTTCGATCTCAACACCCAGGCGGGATCCACCAAGGGCGATCAAAAGACCGTGCATCATGTCGTGCTGGACGTGGTGCATGCCGCCGGCGGCTATGTCCGTTGCAACGGCGGCGAGAAACACATGCTGCATCCGACCGGCGGCAAGAAGAAGGGCACGCCGATCGCGCTGCGCACCGGCACCTATGTGCATGGTCCGATCGAATGCGAGGCGGCGACGCATGCCGTGATCGAGGTGGGCGGCGACGACACCATGCCGTTCACCCTCACCGGCCTGTCGCCGGAACTCGATGTGCTGGAGACCGGCTGATGTGCGACATCACGCAAATGATCGGCCTGGGCTCATCGACGCTGGGCGTCGCCGGCAATATGTATCGCGGGTTTTCATCGTCGTCCGCGCACAGGATCTCCGCGCAGATCGCGCGCGGCAATACCGAGATCCTGCTCAAGAACGCGGAAACCGAAGGGCTCAAGGGTGACTTTGCCCTGCAGCGGTCCGCCTTCGAGAGCTCGCGGTTGTTGAGCCAGGTCGAGCGCGTGATCGGCGGCCAGACCGCGCATTTCGCCGCCAACAACATCGACCCGTCCACCGGCTCGCCTTTGCTGCTGGCGGGCTTCACCGCCGCGCAGGGCGAGGTCGATGCCGGGCTGATCCGCGCGCGCGGGGCGCTGGAGGCGGCGGACGCGCAGGCGCGTGTCGCCTCCACGATCGGCAAGGCGTCCGCCTCGGCCTTCACCGAAATCGCCGAACTGGAAAAATCGACCGCCGCGCTGGTGTCCGGCCTGTTCGGCGCCGGCACCGCGCTGCTCACCGGCGCGACCAAATGGGCGGGCCTGTCGGGCGGCTTCGACAGCGGCAAGACATCCGGCCCGGCCTATGATGCATCGGCCGATCCGTTCCTGCTCAACTTCGACGCGGGGCTGCGCTGATGGCCCGCGCTCCCACATATCTTTCGCAGAGTGCCGCGCCGCAGGCGCCGGCGCTCACCGTCCAGCCGCAGGACGTGCCGAACCTCGCCGGCGCCGGCGCCGCGATCGGCGAGGCGGCGGCGGATCTCGGCCGCGCCGGCCAGGGCTTCGCGGTCGCGCTGGAAAACGCGCAACAGGACACGCGCGTGGCCCAGGCCAGAACCCGCGCGCTGACCGAAATCGACGCGCTGGAAACCAAATTTGCGCGCGATCCCGACTTCCAGAACGCGCCGCAGAATTTCGGCACTGAAATCGCCCGCATGAAAGGCGAGGTGATGAAGGATCTCCGCGTCGGGCCGGAAAAGACCGCGGAATTCGAGACCTGGTTTGCCCGCTCGCAATTGCCCGCGGCCGGCCATGTGCGCAAGGCCGCGCTCGGCCTGGAGCAAAGCACCAACCGCGCCGGCCTGATCGAGCGCGGCGTCGCTTACGAAAACCGCGCGGTCAACGCGGCGTCGCCGGTCGAGCGCGCGGCGGTGATGAAGGAATGGGAGAACGACATCGACGGCGTGGCGGCGTCGCTGTGGATCTCGCCGGCGGAAGCGGCGAACATGAAGCTGCAGGCCGGCCGGGGCCTGGCGCGCGCGGACCTGTTGCGCCAGATCCGCGAAAACCCGGAAGGCGCCTATGCCTCGCTCGCCGACGCGAACAACTATCCACTGCTCGATGCCGACGAACGCGAGCGGTATCGCACCGCCGCCGGCAGCGCCGCCGACCAGCTGAAAATCGACCGCCTGCACCTGCAGGCTGAAACCGATCCCGCCGCCGCGCGCGCGCAGCTGGACGACACCGAATTCGCCGCGCCGCATTCCAGATACCGCGCACTCACCACGATCGCGAGCGCGGCCACCGCCGCCCGCACCCGCGCCGACCATGCCGCGCGCGTCGCCGCTTCGACCGACCGCAGCAACGATCCGGTGCTGGATCTCATCAGGGAGCGTTATCCGGTCGATGACGGCCGCATTGCCGAAGCCTTGCGCAAGGCCGATGCCGCCGCCGCCACCGGCGATCTGAAATCGGCCGAATATGCCCGCGACATCCGCGAGCAGCTGGCGCTCAAGCCGGTGATTGACGAAGCCTATGCGCGGCCGCCGGCGGTCAACGCAGCCGAACTCGCCCAGGTCGAGGCGGCGGTGCGCTCCGGCAAGGATACCAGCCCGGAAACCTATCGCCGGCTCACCGCGCTGAAGGCGGTCAACGCCGAAATCGCCGACAAGAAAGACCGCGAGCCCGTCGCGCTGTTCGAGCGCGCCTATCCGCGCGCCGGCGCGGTCGTGATCGACCCGCGCGCAACGCCGGAGGAGCCGGGTTTTGCGGCCGCCCTGGCACATCGCGGCCAGCAAGCCTTGCGCGCGCAATCGCTGTGGCTCGGCAGCGCCAAGCCGTTCAAGGCGCAGGAAGCGGTCGCGCTGAAAGAGCGCATGGCGCAGGCCGGATCCGGCGAGCGCGCGGCGATGATCGGCGCCTTCGCGCGCAACCTGCCGCGCGGCGTCTATGACGAGGCGATCGAGCAGGTGTTCGGAAAGGACAACGTCACCGCCTTTGCCGGCCGCGTGATGATCGAGCGGCCCACACTCGCCCGCGAAATTCTCGACGGCCAGGCGCTTATCAAGGCGCAGGGCGAAAAGCAGGGCGGCGACGTGCTGCGCTCGGCGCTGGCCGTGACGGTCGGCGGCGATCTGTATCCCTCGGCGCAGATGCAGGACAGCGTGGTGCGCGCGGCGGAAGCGGTGGCGGTCGCGCGCGCGGGCCGCGCCAATGCGCTGTATGAGACACCCGATCAGTCGCTGCGCGAGAAGGCGATCGAGGACATCACCGGGCCGATCGTGACGCGCAACGGCGTGCGCGTGCCGCTGCCGCCGATGCTCGGGCGCGGCCGCGCGCTCGACGTGATCGACAATCTGAGCGAGGACGATGTGGCGTTCTCCGGCGGCGCGATCGACGCGCGCGGCAACGTCCTGCCGGCGCGCACGATCTCGCGCCATGCGCAGCTGAAGCCGCTGCAGGTCGGCGGATCCCGCTACGCGGTGCTGATGCCGTCCGCCGATGGGCGCGGCCATCCGGTGCTGGACCAGGACGGACGGCCGCTGGTGCTGGATCTCGCCTGGCTGGCTTCGCGCAAACAGCCGGCGCGCGCGGCGGCGGGCGAGAGCGGGATGGCACCATGACGCCGGAAGCGGCCGAACGCGATTATCTGGACGAGCTCGCCACCCGGCCGGCCGCGCGCGCGCCTGCGACGCTGTCCGAAATCGTGTCGGCGGAATGGGCGGCGTCGGGGCTCGACACCCTCACGGGTTCCCTCCAGCCGACCGAGGATGCCTACGAGGAATTGCTCGGCAAGGCCGAAAGCCTCGCCGGCCGCCGGATGCGGATGGGCGTGTCGGTGCCGGTGGAGGAGCGTGTCGATCATATCCGCTTCATGACCGCCGATCTCGACGCGGAAAAGCGCCGCGAACTGGAGCCGCTGTTCGACGTGCGGCTGAACGCGGCGAAAAAGGCGCAGGCGATCGAGCGCGACGCCGGAGAGGTGCGCGCGGCGACCTATGGCCTGAGCGGAAACGGGCTGGCTTTCCTGACCGGCATGGCGCGCCAGGTGGTGGATCCGGTCAACCTGGCCACCATCCCGATCGGCGGCCCGCTGAAAGGGCCGGTGCTGAAAATGCTCGGCCGGGAATTTTTGCTCAATGCCGGGATCCAGGCCGTCCAGGAGCCGGTGATCCAGAGCAACCGCGCCAGGCTGGAACTGGAAGCCGGCTGGTCGCAGGCCGCCGGCAATGTGCTGGAGGCGGGCGCCGGCGCGGCGGGCCTCGCCGGGTTTTTCCGCGCCGCCGGCGCCGGCCTGAAATATGTTCGCGGCCGCCGGCCGGCACCCGAACAGCAACTGGCGGACTGGAACGGCGAGCGCAGCTTTATCGGCTATCTGGACGATGAGGCCGCGACCGCGCTCGATCGCGGCACCGCCTATCCCGGCCGCGACTCCGTCGCCTTCGGGGAGGCCGTGAATTCCGCCAGGGGCGTCACAGGCGAGTTTGACATCGCGGCGGCGGCGGCCGCGCGCGTCAGGACGGAAAAAACCCCTCCACGGAGTCCGCTGGGGCCGGGCGACCCTATCGGTTTTCTGAGCCCTGACGACGCGGATGCGCTCGCACGCGGGAGGGTTTACCCGAGGCGGGATCCGGCGGCCTTTGGCGAGGGCGATCCGGCCGGCGCCCCCGGCGCCGGAGACTTCGCGATCGCCGACGCCGCCCGCGCTCGCGCGCGGACCGAAAAAATCCCGCCGCGCACGCCGCCCGAACCGAACGATGAGCCGCGCGGCTTTCTGAGCGGAGAGGATGCCGCGATCGCCGAGCGCGGCCGCGTCTATCCGCAGCGCGATCCCGTCGCCTTCGGCGAATTCGACATGGCCCCGGCCTGGCGCGTCATGGACGATCTGGCGCCGGAGGACTTCGAGGCGGCGGCGCGCGCGCTGGAGCGCGACCAGGTCGTGAGCGATCAGATCGCGGAATTGCCGCCGGCCAGGAGCGCCGACGCGGAGGCCGTCGCCGAAGCGCGCATCGCCCAGGAGCGCGCGATCGAGGACGCCGCGACCGCGATGGATCAGGGCGCGCCCGTCCGCCGGCCGGCCGAACCGCCGCGCTCGGAATTCTCGGGCCTTTCGACCGCCGACCTTGCCGCCCGCTTGGACGGCGACGCGGGACCGTCACCGTTCGAGGACGTGATTTTCGACGTGTTGCCGCCGGCGCGCGTTGCGCAGCTGCGGGCGCTGGAACCGCCGGTGCGCACCGATGCCCTGTCGGCCGCGATCGACCGCGCAACCAGGGCGGACATCTACATCGAGGCGCTGCCGGACGATTTTCGCGTGTCGCATTGGGACGGCAAGACGTGGCACCCGGCCGGTTTTGCCGATAATCCGGCCGCGATGACGGATCTGCAGCGGCAGATTTCGGAAATAGTCGAAACCGTCATGGCGCTGCAGGTCGATGCCAGGGGCAACCGCACCCTGCCGGTCGATCAGTTCAATTCGCAGTTCAAGCGGACATGGCGCGGCATTCGCGACATCGCCGCACCGGATGCACCGGCGGCGCTGGCAGACCTGCCGATGCCGGCGATCAAGGCGTCGGGCGAGATCGAGCCGGTGCCGTTGAATGCGCCCAAGGCCAGACGCGGACCTGCGGCGCGCGACCCGGAGACATTTTCGCTGTTCGAGTTTCTGGCGCGGCGCGGCGGGCTCAGGCCCGATCCCGAACTCGACGCCATTCTCGACGGCGGCCGTTTCGTGCCGGGTTTTGGCCCGCTTGTGCGCAAGAGCGGCATGAGCCTCGATCGCGCGCGCGAGGCCGCCGTGGAAGCCGGCTATTTCCGCGACCAGGGCGCCGATCGCGGCGGCGTCACCACCTCCACCGTCAACGACCTGTTGCGCGCGATTGACGACGAAAGCCGGGGCAAGCGCCGCTATATCGAGGGCCGCGAGCGCGGCGAGGCATTCGACCCTGTGGAAAACCGCGCCTTCATCGAGCGCGAGATCGACAACCAGCTGGCCGAGGCCGAGATCGACCCGAAAACCATCGACGCGCCGCTGCTGGAACGCACCCGCGAGATCATGGAAAAGGAGGGCGAGCGCGACGCCCTGGTTGCCTTCGAGCGCGCGGTGATGGAAGATAGGGACCGCTATGAACGCGCGTTCAAGCGGCGGAAACAAGATGAAGATCTCGCAGAAATCCCAGGATGGGACATTCCTGATGACGCCGGCGCAACACCGCAGGGCCGCCGCGCTTCTGCGCGAGACAGATCCGGCGATGCCGCTGGCGGAAAAGCAGGCGGCGGCGAAACTCGCGAGCCATCACGAGGCGCTGGCGAAGGCGATCGAGACGCGCCAGCTGCAGGAAACGACCTCGATCAGCTAGGCGACCCCGCGCTGGCGCGCGAGGCCGCGCGCATCCTGGACGACGCCGGCGATCTCGACATCACCGTGAAACTGCCGGACGGCTCTTTCCGCACCGTCTCCGCACGCGAGATCCTGCGCGAAGCGGAGGAGGAAGCCGCCGCCGCGCGCGAACTGATCGACTGCATCGGCATCAAACCGGAGGGCGCATGAGCCAGCGCAGCGGCATCGTTTTTTGCGGCAAGGCCATAGAGGACATGAACCGCACCGAATTGCTCGATGTGGTCAAGCAGCTTGATTGGCATGTCGCGCGGCTGATCGAGAAACTTGCGCGGCCGCATGAACCAAAGGAAAGCACATGACCGCCCGCCGCTGTTTCTCCGGCAAGATCGAGGGCGGCGCTGTCAATCGCCGCGCCGGTCAGCAATTGCTCGACATGATGGACGAATTCGAGCGCAAGCATGAGGCCACGCTCGGCGCGGCCGCCGGCGGCCGCCAGGCGGCGCTTGACGCGGCGGCCTATGTCACCGCCGACGCCGCGCGCAAGGCCGATGAGGCGCGCGGATCCGTGATCGCGCAGGCCAATGTGCTGCGCGCCTTCAACGCCTATGCCGGCAGGGTCGATGATCTGCGGCAGACGCCGGGCGTGTTCGGTTTCGGCAACCAGGCGCCGCCCTCGCTCGGCAAGGGCACGCAGACGCCGCTCGGCGCCGCGATGCGCTCGCTGCTGGCGCGCGATCCCTGGGAGATCGCAAGCTGGCAGAACGTGCATTATCTCTCGCGCAACATCCGCGCCGACGCGCACCGGCTGTTCGCCGACGCGATCGAATTCCTGCGGCCGAAGAATTTGGGAATGACCGACCAGGCCACGCGCGAACTCGACGTGCTGCGCGTGCTGTACGGCCGCACCGATGTGGACGCCCAGGCGCGCCCGGTGGCGGATGCCTGGGAGCGCGTGTCGGCATCGCTCGCCGACCAGTTCATTGCCGCCGGCGGCAAGCTGGCGAAGCGGGAAAAATGGCGCCTGCCCAACCCGGATCTCGACAGCGCGAAAGTCAGCGCGCTTGGCCGCGAGGCTTTCAAGAGCCTGATGCGGCCGCACCTCGACCGCGCCGACATGCTGGATTTCAATACCGGCCAGCCGCTGACCGATGCGCGTTTCGAGATCCTGTTCGATGAAGCCTTCGACGCGATCGTGGCCGAGGGCGCGCAAGGTCTGCCGAGCGCCGGCGTGCAGGGCCGCCGCATGCTGGCGAACAGCCGCGACGTGTCGCGGTTCTTTTCCTACAAGTCGGCTGAAAGCTGGCAGGCGGTCGCCGACGCGGTCGGCGCACACGCATCCGTGTTCCAGACGATGGTGGCGCATATCCATGCGATGGGGGACGAGGTCGCGGCGATGCGCGTCCTGGGGCCGAACCCGGAGGCGACCAGGCGGTTTATTCTCGGCCTGTTCGATCGCGAGGCGGCGCGCCTGGCGCAGACGGATCCCGGAAAGGCCGGCAAGGCGACCAAGGCCAACCGCGCGATCGCCGCGCGCGTCGCGCTGGAGCGCCGCATGTTCGAGGATCTGTACGCGGAAGTGACCGGCGCCAACCGCGTGCCGGTCTCCACCGAAATGGCGCGCGTTCTCGGCGACACCCGCCATGTGCTCTCGGCGGCGCAACTCGGATCCGCCATGATTTCCTCGCTCACGGATCCCGGCACGCTGATGATGGCGGCGCGCTTCAACGGCCTGCCGGTGATGTCAACGATCGGCCGCGCCGTGTCGATGATGACCGAAAAGGGCAGCGAGGTATTTGCGGCGCAACAGGGGCTTGTGCTGGACACGTTGGCGCATGCCGCCGGCCAGGCCGACAAGGTGATGGGCGAGACGATCCGCACCGGGATTGCCGCCAAGCTCTCCAATGCCAACATTCGCGCGTCCGGCCTGCGGCGCTGGACCTCGGTTCTGCGCGGCGCCTTCGGCCTCGAAATGATGGCGCATGCCGCGCGCGAGCGCGGAAAAGCCTTCGGCGATCTCGGCGCCGATTTTCGCGCGAGCCTCGACCGCTACGGCATCGGGGCGGCCGATTGGGATCTCATCCGATCGACCGCCCCGCATGAGCCGCGCGCCAATGCCGTTTTCATCCGGCCGTCCGACATCGCGGCCGCCGGCCACCGCGACGCCGCCGACAAGTTCGCGCGGCTGATGCACACCGAAATGGACTACGCCGTGATCGAGAACGATCCGGTGACGCGCGCCATGCTGATCGGGCAGAGCCAGCCCGGCACGATCGGCGGCGAGGCGCGGCGCGCGGTGTCGATGTATCGCAATTTTCCGGCCACCTTCATCACCATGCATTTCGCCCGCGCCTTCGCGCGCGGATGGGACGGCAAGCGGCTGTCGCATGGCGCGCTCACCTTCCTGACCATGACCGCGCTCGGCACGGTCGCGATGCAATCCAAGGAAATCATCGCCGGCCGGGATCCGCTCTCGCTCGATCCGACAACCGGGAACGGTTTACGCGCCTTCGGCAAGGCGATGCTCCAGGGCGGCGGGCTTGGAGTGTTCGGCGATGTGCTGTTTCTGGATCAGACAAAATACGGGAATTCCTGGGCGGCGACCATTGCCGGCCCGCAATTCGCCGCGCTCGAAAGCGTCATGGGCGATGTCGCGATCCGCAACGTGCAGCGTTGGGCCAAGGGCGAGGAAACGCATTTTGCCGGCGACGCGCTCTATACCGGCGCGCGGTATCTGCCGGGTTCCTCGCTGTGGCAATCCCGGCTCGCCTTCCAGCGCGTCGTTCTCGACCAGCTGCATCTTATGGCCGATGACCGCGCGCGCGATCGCTTCGCGCGCATCGAGAAACAGGCCCGCAAGGAATGGGGACAAGGCTATTGGTGGCAGCACGGCCGCAGCGAACCGCGCCGCGCGCCCAACCTTGACGCGATAGGGGGTTCACGATGACGGTCCCGACCGAAGCCTGCGACGCCTCCTTTCCGTTCACCGGCGCGGAGAACACCTTCAACACCGCCTTTCGCGCCAAGGCCGAAAGCCATGTGAAGGCGAAATTCACCGATGGCGATGGCGCTGTCACCGTGCTGGTGAACCCCACGCATTTCACGGTGGCGCTGGATCCCACGAGTGAAGTCGCGACCGTGACGCGCGTTCTGTTCCCGGCCGCCGCCGGCACGCTCTATGTCTGGCGCGACACGCCGGCGATCCAGGATGTCGAATTCGCCGACCTTGAGGATTTTCCGGGCGATACCCATACCGATGTCGCCGATGTCGGCGCGATGCGCGACGCCGAACTGCGCCGCGACCAGGCGGCGATCCTCGCGGCCGCAGAGGATCTGACCGAAGCCGTCACCCAGGCGGAAGCGGCGGCCAATGTCGCGGCCGGCCATGCCGCCAGCGCCAGCGCCGACAAGGATCAGACCGCGCTCGATGTCATCGCGACCGCCGCCGATCGCGTGCAGACCGGCCTCGATGTCATTGCCGCCGCCGCGTCGGCCGCGCTCGCCGCCGCCAATTCGGAAAATCCGGCTTTTACCTATCTGTGGGATGACGACACGACCGCCAGCGAGCCCGCCTCCTCTTATGTGAAGGGCGACAATGCCGCGCTCGCCTCGATCGGCACAATCCTGATTTCCGAAACCGCGCTGGAAGGCGCCATCGGCGGCTTCATCAGCGCAATGGTGGCGTCGGCGTCGGCCGTCAAGGCGACGGTTGTGCTGCTCAGGCTCGACGCGCCGACCAACTGGGTGGCGCTGGATGTAACCGCGCATGCCGACAATGGCGTCACGCGCGAGCTAACCTGCGACAATCTCGGCGGCGGCGGTTCGTTCACCGCCGGGGATGAAATAGGTTTCTTCATCCAGCGTGCCGGTCCTCCGGGCTCGGGCCTTGCCAATGTTGTCGATGACCTGACGCCGCAAGCCGGCGGCACGTTCGACATGAACGCCAAGCAAATGCGCTTTTCCAAGGGGGCCGATGTCGCCAGCGCCAACGCGCTGACACTCGGCGACGATGGAAACTATTTCGACATCACCGGCACCACGGCGATCACCTCGATCGGCACAAAGGCGGTCGGCACGATCGTCAAGCTGCATTTCGACGGCATTCTGACGCTGACGCACCACGCTGCCGACCTGATCCTGCCGGGCGGCGCCAACATCACGACGGCGGCCGGCGACGAAGCGGAGTTTGTCGAATACGCCGCCGGCGACTGGCGTTGCGTGAACTACAGCCGCGCGGCGGGGCCGGTCGATGTCGCAGCCAAGACGCAGGACTGGGAAGCCAGTGGCATTTTTGTCTCGCCGGCAGACGGCGATTATATCCTCAAACTGAAGCTCAAGCGCGGCGTGACCATTACGGACGTGACGACCAAATGTGGGTCGGGCTCCTGCACCGCGACATTCAAGATCGACGGTGTCGCGCTCGGCGGCACCGCGAACGCCGTCACCACGTCCGAACAGAGCCAGGCTCATGCCAGCGCCAATGTCGCGGCCGCCGGCACGGATATCAGCATGACGATCAGCGCGAATTCCGGCTGCCAGAAACTCAGCTTCACGATGTCCGGCACGCAAGTGCTCGCCTGATGACACAGGAAGAGATCATCATCGTCGAACGACCCGCCGTCCCCGGCGCCGATGTGTCTAACAGTGCCTTCGCGATCCATTCAGGAGGCCACGCGGACGCGCCGACGCCGGGCAATGCCTTCGACAACAACACTGGCACGCGCTGGGCATCTTCTGTGACCGGCGGCGCCGTCTCGGGCAGCGCCTACATTGGGCAGTCTTTTGGTGCTGGCAACGAACAGGACATCATTCAAGTCGCCCTCCACGGCATCGCATCCTCGTTTCCCGGCTACCATGTCACAAGCGTTCTGGTGCAGTATTCCGACAACGGCTCGGCGTGGACTACCGCCTACACCTGGAACGGCATCACCGACGCCACCACTTTGCAGGTCAGCCCGCAATTTGCTTCTGCCGGCGTGCATGGTCACTGGCGGCTTCTGGCGAACAGCAACGGCGGCAGCGGCAGCTATTGGAGTGTGTGGGAAGTGGAATTCCGCCCGGCCACATGATTGTTGCGCCAGTTGTTGTAGCGATTATAGTCGCCCGGCATGTTCAGAACCTTCCGCTCTCGCGCTATCGTCTATGTCCGCCGCATTCTCGGGGCCATCTATGCCCGGCGTCTGAAACGCTATCCAGCGCTGCGAGATATGATGTCCAAATTCGCGGCGTCAAAATCGGCGGCTGTGGATACCGCAGAGGCCATTTCACTTTATGAGCATGTGATTAGCCGCCGCCCGCGCAAGATACTGGAACTTGGCCCCGGAACCAGCACGGCCGTCATTGCCCTTGCCATCCACGAAGTACAGAAAACAGATCCGCTTTTCCGTCCGCAATTTATCGCGATCGAGGAAAAGGCAGAATGGCTCGCCTATCATCGGCAGACCATCCCGCCCGATCTTGCGGTGCTGGTGGATTTGCGCTTGGGCGAAGTCATTACCGAGCAAGTCGATGGCGTCTTGGCGGCGCGTTTTAGCGCGTGGCCGGAAAATAACGGATCCGCTGATAGCGGTATTGAGTTTTTGCACGTCGATGGGCCGGGTCATTTTCAATACGGCGCCCATGTCACCAGCGACGTGATCGCCTTCCAGGGCCAGCTTGCTTCAAAGTGCAGGATCGTTTTCGACGGTCGCGAAGCCAGCGCGCGGCTGGCGCAAAAGACGCTTGAAAAAGCCCAATTCAAAGCCAACCGTCACCCCTTCACGCTGGCCTATACCTTTACGCGGCATTAGTTCCGGTACGATTGACGCGGCCTTTCCGGCTGCATTCTGCAGGCTTCCTGATGGGAGCCCGGCGATGCGGCTTGTTCACAACTGGAAAACCGTCATGGTGCGCGCCTGGAGCGTGCGCCTGATCGCGCTCGCCGCCTTGCTGTCGGGCGTCGAGGCCGCTTTGCAGCTGGCCGGCAATGTCCTCGGCTGGCCGTCCGGCCTGTTCGCGCTGGCCTCCGCGCTGGCGACCGCTGCGGCCTTCATCGCCCGGCTTTTCGCGCAAAGCAGCCTGTCGGGTGAGCCGTGAACAGCCGCCTGACCAGCGCCAGGGGCGCGATCGCCGGCCTCGGCCTTGTCACGATCGCGCTGGTCGGCGGCTTCGAGGGTCTGCGGCTTTATTCCTACCAGGACGTGGTCGGGATCTGGACCGCCTGCTACGGCGAAACCCGCAACATGCGCGCCGGCCTGCGCTTCACCAAGGACGAATGCGACCGCATGTTCATCGGCTCGCTGGTCGAGCATGAGAGCGGCATGCGCGCCTGCCTGCGCGCGCCCGACGCCATCCCCGACAAGGTCTATGTCGCCTTCGTCTCGCTGACCTACAACATCGGCGTCGCGGCGTTCTGCCGGTCGAGCCTCGCGCGACATGCCAACGACGCCAATCTGCGCGCCGCCTGCGATGAGATCCTGAAATGGGATCGCGCCGGCGGCAAGGTTGTGCGCGGGCTCACGATCCGCCGCGAGAGGGAACACGCGCTTTGCAAAGAGGGGATTGCCGCATGATGCCGCTCACCGGCTTGTCGATCGCCGCGAAGCTGTGGAGCTTCGCCGGCGTCCTGACCGTTCTCGGCCTGCTCGGTTGGGCCATTCACACCAATATCTGGAACGCCGGCCACGCGGTCGGCCGGCAGGAGGCCATCAATGAAATCGCTGCGCAGGATGCAAAAGCTGTGGCCGCGCTCCGGGCGGCTTATGTTCGCTACAACGAGTGCCTTGCTCGTGGCGGGCTGTGGCGGTGGGAGCAATCTACCGGCCAGTGTGTCGGGCGGTGAGGCCAAGCTGATCCCGCATGTCGAGCATGCCGCCTGCGGCCAGACAAGTTACGACCAGGCCATTCTCGACAAGACCGTTGAGGCCGGCGTGGTCGCCGGCCATCCGCGTCCGCTGCCGCGCGAATGCCCGTATGAGCCGGTGGATATTTTCGCCGCGCCTTCGGGCGGCAAGGTGGAGCCGGTGCCGGTGCCGCGCGCGAAGCCGGAGCCGCCGAAGAAAGGCAAGGTCCGGCGTGTCATCGACAAGTGGCGCGGCGTGTGATGGCGCGGCGCCCGAGCAACAACGCGCTGCTGCTGCAGCTGGTCGAGGATGTCGGCGGGCTGAAATCCTCCGTCGAATTCGTCAAGACCGCGCAGACGCGCGCGGACGGCAAGCGCGCGGATCTCTATCGCGAGATTGGCAATTGCCGGCGCGACATCGCCGAGGTGAAACAGGCACAGGCGCTGACCGCGCGATCGGTGACGCAGATGGAGCCCATCGTCGCCTCGCTCGACCAGCGCCATCAGCGCCGCATCGGCGCCGGCGTGTCGCGCAAGCAAGTCTGGTGGGTCGCGTCCGGCCTGGTCACGATTACCGGAGTGGCCGGCGCAAAACTCACGCCGCTCGGCGAGTGGCTGACGCGGAACTGGCCGTTCAAGTGAGCGTTGCGGGTTGCGTCATGTTGTGTTGGCGCGAACCGGGCAAGCCCGGCGCGCGCTCGCGGCGCGTCGGGCCGCATGCATCGAGAAGGAAAAAATGAAATGTCCACACGTCCAGGCTTTTCGCGCGTCATTCCGTTCATGACGGAGGAGCGCCAGCAATCCAAGGGGCTGCAGTCGGTCAAGGTGAAATCGGCGGCCACGTTCAACCCCGTGGTCGTCAAGGCGTCGCCCGGCGCGATCTTCGACATCGTGCTGCAGAACCACGACACCACGCCGCATTTTCTGAAACTCTACGATCAGATCACGACGCCGGATCCGTCCGCCGATGCCGCAAATCTCAAAGGTACGTTCCGGCTCGGCGGCACAACCGCCGGCGACGGCACGCCGGCGATCCACTTCCCGCACGGTCTCGAATTCCAGACCGGCATCGCCTACGCGATCACGGCGGCTGTCACCGAAACCGACGAAACCGCGACAGCCGTGGATGACATCACCGGCGTGATAACCTACATCTAGGTTTCGCGATCTCGGTTGGGCACAGACGAAGGCTCCGGCGGGATCCCGCCGGGGCCTTTTTCGTGGCAAAAACCGCGTGAGACTTTTGGGCATAAAAGCGCACAAAAGCGCATATTTGAGATAGCTAAGTGTTTGAAATCGCTACAACCCGAAAAACTCTTAATCAGTAGGTCCAAGGTTCGAATCCTTGTGCGCCCACCAAATCCCGGTCGACACACACCCAGGCATTGTGGGCTTTTGTTCGAAGGCGCACGCTTAAAAGCCTGATCGCCGCCAAGCCGCAGAACCAGAACGCCACGCGCTGAAGGCGCATGGCGTCCGGAACCACGATCAGAACGGATACGGATGCGGGCCGGTCTGGATCGTGATCCAGCGCAGTTCCGTGAATTCATTGATCGCGGCCTTGCCGCCGAAACGGCCATAGCCCGACGCCTTGGTGCCGCCGAACGGCATCTGGCCTTCGTCATGCACCGTCGGCGCATTGATATGGCAGATGCCGGACTGGATGCGCCGGGCGACGCCGAGCGCGCGCGCGATGTCCTTGCCGAACACCGAAGCCGACAGGCCGTATTCGGTGTCGTTGGCGATCTTGACCGCTTCATCCACGCCCTTGACGCGGATCACCGATTTGACCGGCCCGAAGGATTCCTCGTTGTAGATGCGCATGGCCGGAGTCACGCGGTCGAGCACGGTGGCGCTGATCACGGTGCCGCTGATCTCGCCGCCGGCCGCCACGCGCGCGCCCTTGGCCACGGCGTCGTCCATCAGTTCCTTGTTGCGGGCAACCGCCTCCTTGTTCACCAGTGCGCCGAGGATGACGTGCTCGCGCGGATTGCCGAAGGGCAGGGTGCGGGCCTTGGCGGCGAATTTCTCGACGAAGGTGTTGGCGATGCTCTCGTCGACGATGATGCGCTCGGTCGACATGCAGATCTGGCCCATATTGGCGAAGGCGCCGAAAGCCGCGGCCTTCACCGCTTCGTCGATATCGGCGTCATCCAGAATGACCATCGGGGCCTTGCCGCCGAGCTCCAGAAGCACCGGCTTCAGATAGCGCGCCGCGGTTTCCGCGATGATGCGGCCGACGCGGGTCGAGCCGGTGAAGTTGATGCGGCGCACGGCCGGATGCGCGATCAGGGTGTCCACGATCCTGGCGGCGTCCTGCGGGGCATTAGTGACGACATTGACCACGCCGGCCGGAATGCCGGCGTCGCGCAGGGTCTGGCCGATCAGCTGATGCGTGCCCGGGCACATTTCGGAGGCCTTGAGCACCACGGTGTTGCCGCAGGCCAGCGGCATGGCGATGGCGCGCACGCCGAGGATCACCGGCGCATTCCAGGGCGCAATGCCGAGCACCACACCGACCGGCTGGCGCACCGCCATGGCGAAGCTGTTGGGCTTGTCGGAGGGAATGACTTCGCCGGCGACTTGCGTCGTCATCGACGCCGCTTCGCGCAGGAGGGTGGCGGCGAAATGCGTGTTGAAATGTCCCCACGGTCCGATGGCGCCGCATTCGGCGGTCATCAGGTCGGAGAAATCCTTGCTGCGCGCGTCCATCAGGTCGGCGGCCTTGAGCAGCATCATGCGGCGCGCATTCGGACCGAGCGCCGACCATTCCGGGAAGGCGGCCGCGGCGGCGTCAGCGGCGGAAATGGCGTCCGCCACCGTGGCGGCAGCGGCGCGGGTGGCGACCTCGCCGGTAAAGGGGTCGATGCGCTCAAAAGTCCGCCCGTCGGCGGCTCCCGAATCGCGTTCGCCGATCAAGAGATTGATGTGCTTCATGTGACCCTCCTGTCGAACTGTCTTTTCAGACCTGTTCTGTGGCAATGAAATGCTGCTGGCTGCCGGCATGGCGGCAAGTGGCGCGTTTTCCGTGGGCGCAGCTGCCTGAGCCTTGCCGGCGCCGAGATAGGCGCTTTGCACCGCCGGATCGTTCTGCAGGGCGGCGGCGGTGCCGCTGCCGCCAATGCCGCCAGTGTCAATCAGATAGCCGCGGTCGGCGATCTTCAGGCTCTGCTTGGCGTTCTGCTCGACCAGAAGGACGCCGACGCCGGCTTCGCGGATGCGCTTCAGCGCCTGGAACAGTTCTCCGCACATGATCGGCGCAAGGCCGAGCGAGGGCTCGTCGAGCAGCAGGATATCGGGCGAGGACATGAGCGCCCGGCCGATCGCCACCATCTGCTGCTCGCCGCCCGACATGGTGCGGACCTGCTGCGCGAAGCGTTCGCGCAGCTTGGGAAACAGGGTCAGGACGAAATCGAGATTCTTCTGCTCCGACGCGCGCGCGCGCAGCGGATAGGCGCCGAGATCGAGATTCTCGCGCACCGTCATGTCGCCGAAAATGCCGCGGCCTTCCGGCACCAGCGCAAGGCCCGCTTCCACGATCTCGCGCGGCGCAAGCCCGGAGAGATTCTTGCCGTCCAGCGTGCGAGTGGCGCCGGGCAGGGTGGGCACGACACCGGCGATGGCTTTCAGCAAACTGGTCTTGCCCGCGCCGTTGGCGCCGAGAATGACCACAATCTCGCCGCGCGCGATCTCGATCGCGACATCGGTGAGCGCCCGATGCTTGCCATAGGCAACCGACAATCCGCGAATCTCAAGCATCGGAATCTCCGAGATAGGCCCGGATGACTTCGGGATCGGCCAGCACGGTCGCGGGCGGACCGTCGGCGATCTTCTTGCCGACATTCATCACCACACAGCGGCCGCACAGCGAGCGGATCGCGTCCATGACATGCTCGACCATGATGATGGTCAGTCCGCTGTCGCGCAGCGACTGGATCAGCGCGATGCCTTCGCCCAGTTCGGTCGGATTGAGGCCGGCGAGCCATTCGTCCAGCAGCAGCAATTCCGGTTCCAGGGCCAGCGCGCGGGCCAGTTCCAGCCGCTTCTGGTCGATATAGGTGAGCTGGTCGGCCGGCAGGTGCGCCTTGTCGGCGAGACCGACCTTGCCCAGCAGCGCCGCGGCATGGCGGGCGGCCTCCGCGCCCCAGAGCGGCGTCGCGCGGTAGGCGAGCCCGGCGATCACGTTCTCGCTCGCCGTCATGGAGCTGAGCACGCGCACCAGCTGGAAGGTACGGGCGATGCCGAGGCGGGCGATGGTGTGCGGACTCTTGCCGGCGATATCGCGACCCCTGAAGCGGATATTGCCGGCGCTCGGCACCAGCGCACCCGAGATCAGGTTCAGCATGGTGGTCTTGCCGGAGCCATTGGGACCGATCAGGCCGACGATTTCGCCGGGCTGAATCGTGAAGGACATGTTGTCGACCGCCACCAGTCCGCCGAAATTCCGGCTGACGGCGTCGACGTCGAGCAGCGCTCCCCGCGGTTCCGCGCTGGCGACGAAGGCCGGCGTGGCATTGAAGGGCGCCAGTTTCGCCTTCGGCCAGTGCTTCTGCAGGAAGCCGACCACGCCATGCGGCAGCACATAGACGACGAAGATGAAGACGACGCCGAGCAGAATGCTGAAGTAGTTCGGAAAATTCGCCGACAGGATTTCGAACAGGAAGACCAACGGCAGGACGCCGAGCAGGGGGCCGAACAGCGCGCCGGCGCCGCCCAGCAGCGCCATGATCACGACCTGGAACGACACCATCGGATTGAAGGCGATGGACGGATCGATATAGGTCCAGCGTGGCGCCATCACCGCGCCGGTCAGCGTCATGAACACGGCGCTGATCGCGAACAGCGCGAGCTTGGCCCAGGTGGTGTCGATGCCGACATGGCGCGCCACGGTCTCGTCCTCGCCGATGACGCGCAGGGCGAGGCCGAGGCGCGAGCGCCCGATCAGCCACCCGGTCAGCAGCACCAGGACGGCAAGCGCGAGCAATTGCCAGTAGATCTGCTCCTGCGTGATGGGGAGGAAGATGTAGCGGCCGACCGATTTGTGGATGTTGACTTCATACCAGGTCACGAGCTGGCGGATCAGTTCGGCAAGGCCGAAGCTGAAGATCACGAAATAGATGCCCGACAGCCGCAGGGTGGAAAGGCCGACAATCAGGGCGATGACCGTGCCGACGCCAGCGGCTGTCAGCAATACCAGCGGCCAGGGCAACATTTCGCCCACCACGGCCACCGTGTAGGCGCCGATGCCGAAAAACGCCACGGTGGCGAGCGAGATATAGCGCGTGGGTCCCGAGAACAGGGCCCAGGCCGTCGCCAGCACGGTGTAATAGAGAACGCTGATCCCGAGCGCGAGATGATAGCCGCTTGCGGCCAGCGGGAAGGCCGCCAGCAACGCGAGGATCACACCGCCGAGGACAAGCCACGGCACACAACGCAAACTCAACGCGCAGGCCTCCCGAACAATCCCGTTGGCCTCACGAGAAGTACAATAATGAACAGGGCGAAGGTCACCGCCAGTGTCAGGCCTGGATCGACCAGGCGCGCGACGGCGGTCTCGGCGATGCCGAGCAGCAGGCCCGCGACAAGCGCGCCCATGATATTCCCGACGCCGCCCATGATCACCACGATCAGCGCCTTCATCGTGAAGACCACGCCCATCGCGGCGTTAAAGGTGAGGAACATCGAGATCAGCACGCCGCCAGAGGCCACGATCGCGCCGCCGAGCGCGAAAGCGAACGCCGCCGCCTTGCCGATATTGATGCCGCAGAGTTCGGCCGAGACGGGATTGACCGCGACGGCCCGGATGGCGGTGCCCTGCCGGGTGCGGGTGAGCAGCAGGTAGACGACAAAGCCGATGGCGAGCGCGACGAGAAGCGCGAGCAGGCGGTTCCACGCCACCACGCTGCCAAAGATGTCCACCGGCACGGACAGGTAGGAATAGCTGTAATACTGGCCGCCGAACATGACGAGGAGGATGCCCTGCACCACGAACAGAAGACCGAAGGTCGCCAGGATCGAGTCGACCTCCAGCATGTCGCGGTTCTTGGCGCGGCGCACCAGCGGCGTCAGCAAGATCTGGTAGACCAGCCAGTTGACCGCGAAAGCCAGCGGCAGAATGACGATGAGCCCCAGCAAGGGACTCATCGCCAGTCCTGAATAGACAAAGAAGGCCGAAAAGGCCGCGACGATCAGGAACTCGCCATAGGACAGGTTCATGATGCGCGCGACGCCATACTGGAGCGTGAGCCCGATGGCGATGAGCGCATACATGCCGCCCAGGATCAGCCCGGACAGAAGGATGTCGAATAGCAGAGCCATGACGTGTCGCGGCTTTCTGTGTCGTTACGAACCGGACTTCCAGGCCGGCTTGGGCAACTGGACGGGCTTCGCGCCCGGCAGATTGGCCGGCGCAATGCCGTAATATTCGCCGTTCTGCCACTGGCCGACCTGCCAGCTGTTCACGCGCAGACCTTTCTCCAGCTTGATCTTGCCGATGATGGTGTCGAAGGTTCCGTTCTGGATTTCCTTGATCACGGCGGCACGATCGACCTTGCCTACTTTCTCGATCGCCTGCTGCAGGATCTGCAGGCTGGCATAGGTCACCGGATTGGCCCAACGGTCGGGCTCACGTCCGCCATTGGCGGCGGCGTGACGCTTCACATAGTCCTTGAACTCCGGCGCGTCCGGATTGATGCCGCCGATGCCCATCACGCCCTCGGCATTGGCGCCGAAGCGCTGCTTGAACAGCGGGAAGGCGGTGCCCACGGCGGTGTAGAACACCTTCGGATTGTAGTTGAGGACGCGCGCCTGCTCGGTCAGGCCGAGCGTGTCCGGCGGATAGCTGAAAGCGATAAAGGAGTCGGCCTTGGAGTCCATGGCTTCCTTCAGCACCGGCTGCAGGTCCTGCGTGCCGATCGGATAGGACTTGTCATAGACGAGCTTGAAGCCGGCCTTCTTGAAGCCTTCGCGGGCGGCGGTCGAGAGTTCGATGCCGAACTGGTCGGAGACGCTGACCATTGCGATGGTGTCGCCGATCTTCTTGTCTGCCTTCGCCTTCTCGAGAACCTTGATCAGGTTTTCGACGCCTTCATTCGGCGTGCCGAGCAGGAACACCGCATTCGGAAAACGCTGCGCCAGTTCGGCCGCGCGATTGCTGGTGACGGTGACGCCGAGATGCGGATAACCGGCGCGGTTCAGGATCGGTGCGGCGGCGAGATTGAAGCCGGTGCCCCAGGGCGGGAGAATGAAATCGGCCTTGTCCTGGTTGATCAGGCGCTCGATGCCCTTGATCATTTCTTCGGAATTGCTGCGGTCGTCGTACTCGACCACCTCGATCGGAACTTTCTTGCCGCCGAGCTTCAGCCCGCCGGCATCGTTCACGTCCTTGATCCAGGTAATGTAGGCGCCGAGCGTCGTGATGCTCGCGCCGCCGGTAAACGGACCGGTCTTCGAGATCGCGTAGCCGATCTTCACCGGCTTGTCCTGCGCCAGCGCAGCGGTGGCCGACCAACCAAGTGTTGCGGTGACCGTTGCGGCCGTGAGCGCAGCAAAAATCTTGCCTCGCATTTCAGTGTCCTCCCATGTTCGCACTTGAACCGGCCTTCTGCCGGTGCCGGAAGTATCTGGCGTGACAAGGTGAGTGACGCGCCGGCCTTCCAGTCGGGCAGAGTGTTACCACCCCGCTATTCGGGTAGATAGTGGGCAGGGCATTTGAACCGGGTGCTTCGCAGTCCGCGGTTAATCCAGAAGGTGTGCTTATGCCGCAGCCGCTAACGTTCGGATTCCGAACAAACCCCCGGCGCAGAAAATTTAACCCCGCAAATACGCGGTGAGAGAACGGTTGTGCCCTCCCGCAGGACTGCATTAGTCTTAACGGCGGCGGGATCAGAAGCTTCAAAAAGAACCGCCGGACCTCGGGTGGAAGTCGCCAGCAGCCATGCGTGACGGTGTCCCCGCTATATCCGCAGCCGGCCTGCCGGCCCCGGAACGATGGATCGGCCGCGGCGAGAATGCGCGCTGGCGCGTGATCGCGCGGACGGCTTTTCCGTTTCTTGTATTGGCTGCGATCTGGGAAATCGTGGCCCGGCTTGAGGTGTTTCCGCGCCGCCTGTTTCCGACACTGGAAGAAGTGGCGTCTGCCTTTGTGCGGCTGACGCTGTCCGGCATCCTGCCGCATCACGCTTTCGATACGCTGGTCAGGCTCACGGCCGGCTTTGCCATTGCCGCGATTGCCGGCGTCATCATCGGCATCCTGATGGGCCGCTTCCGCCGGGCGGAAGATATCTTTCTTCCGCTGGTGAGCATCGCTGCGCCGATCCCGGGCCTTGCTTACGCGCCGCTGTTTCTGTTGTGGTTCGGCCTCGGCAATTTCCCGGCCATTCTGCTGGTGGCGTTCGTGTCGGCGTTTCCGGTGATCTTCAACACCTGGACCGGTGTGAAGGCGGTCAAGGAGATCTGGGTGCGTTCCGCGCAGGCGATGGGCGCCGACAACCCCAAACTGTTCCGGCACGTCATTCTTCCCGGCGCGCTGCCTTACATCCTGACCGGCCTGCGGCTCGGTCTCGCGCAAGCGTGGCGCGTTCTTGTCGGCGTCGAAATGCTGGCCGCGGTTCCGTGGGGGCTGGGCTGGATGATTTTCGGCGCGCGCGAATTTCTCAATACCGATGTGATGCTGTCGGGCATCGTGGTCATCGCGATGATCGGGCTGGCCCTGGAGAAGCTCGTCTTCGAGAAGCTGGAAAATTACACCGTCGTTCGCTGGGGGATGATGTCGTGACCGGCAGCAGTGATCGCGTCCGTTCGATCCGGCGCGCGACCGTCACGATCCTTGTGGCGGCCCTCTGTTACGAGGCGATCGCACGCAGTGGATATTTTCCGGCCGTGCTGGTGCCGACGATTCCGAAGATCGCCGCCGCTCTGTGGCGCTCGCTGCTGGACGGCACCATGCTGATTCATGCCGGGTTTACGTTATATCGTGTGTTGTTCGGATTCAGCCTGGCGATCGTGTTCGGCGTGCCGCTCGGCATCATGATGGCGCGTTACCGGCCGGTGCAGAATTTCGTGCTGCCGCTCGCCAGCGCGCTGATGCCGGTTCCTTCGCTCGCCTGGGTGCCGATTTTCATCCTGTGGTTCGGGCTCGGCAACACCGTCTCCATTCTGGTGGTGTTCTATGCCGCGACGTTCCCGATTCTGCTCAACACGTGGTCGGGCGTGCGCTCGGTCAATCCGCTCTGGCTGCGGGCGGCGGGCGCCATGGGCGCCGACGAGAATTCGCTGTTCTGGAAAGTCATCATTCCCG
Source organism: Pseudorhodoplanes sp. (assembly GCA_022843165.1). Taxonomy (GTDB): domain Bacteria; phylum Pseudomonadota; class Alphaproteobacteria; order Rhizobiales; family Xanthobacteraceae; genus Pseudorhodoplanes. Next base: position 88,021 of record JALHOD010000010.1, on the reverse strand, counting down.
GCGCATCGCCCTTCATCATCACCGGCATGCGCCAGGCGTTTCTGCGCGCCTGGATCGCGGTGGTCGGCGCGGAAATGATCGCGGCGTCCGACTGGGGACTGGGCTGGACGATCTTCGACGCCAAGGAGTTTCTCAATGCCGATGTCATGATCGCGGCGCTGGTGGTGATCGGATGCATCGGTTTTCTGTTCGAGCGGCTGGTGTTCGGGTCGCTGGAAAAGGCCACGGTCATGCGCTGGGGCATGGTCAAGGCGGTAAAGAGTTAAAGAGTCAAGACAACGTCAGGACCGGGCATGTCGCATATCGAAATTCGTGACGTCTCTCTGGTTTACGATACGCCCGCCGGTCAGGTGCCGGGCGTGCAGGGCGTCAGCCTGGACATGCGGGAATCCGAATTTCTGTGCCTGCTGGGACCGAGCGGTTGCGGCAAGTCGACCTTGCTGAACATCGTTGCCGGATTCCTCACTCCGACCAGCGGCGAAATCCGCATCGGCGGCAAGGCGGTGAACGGCCACGGCACGGATCGCGGCGTGGTTTTTCAGGATTTCGCGCAATTGTTTCCGTGGCGCACGGCGCTCGGCAATGTCGCGTTCGGGCTCGAGATGAAAGGCATTCCGAAAGAAGAGCGGGACGAGATCGCCTTCAACCAGCTCAAGCTCGTGAAACTGGAAAAATTCGTCAAATCCTATCCGCACCATTTGTCGGGCGGAATGCAGCAGCGGGTCGCGATCGCCCGCGCGCTGGCCTACAATCCTTCGGTTTTGTTGATGGACGAGCCTTTCGCCGCGCTCGATGCCATGACGCGCGATGCCATGCAGCGACTGCTCGCGGACGTGTGGCGGGAAACGCGCAAGACCATCATCTATGTCACGCACAACGTGGCCGAGGCGGTGTATCTCGCGGACCGCGTGATCGTGATGACTCCGCATCCCGGCAAGGTGAAGGCCGAAGTGGTCATCGACCTGCCGCGCCCGCGCGATCCGCTCAGCGTGGAATTCCTGGATTGTCAGAAGCAGCTTCTTGCCCATCTGGGTGAGACGCATCAGGTTTCATAAAACGGCAGCCAAAAGCCGGAACTCAAAGGGAGACAAGCGATGACCAAACGGCACCTGGAAATGACGCGCCGGCAATATCTCGCTGCTGCCGGCGCCGGCGTGGTGACGGCCGGCCTTGGCGGAATGGGTTCGGCACTGGCGCAAATGGCGACCATTCGCCAAGGCTACCAGACCAATATGTGGGGCATGCCGACCTACTACCTGATGCGGTCGGGCATTCTGGAAAAGCGCGGCCTCAAATTCGAGGAATTCGCGGTGCCGTCCGGCAACCTCACCATGCAACAGATGGTGGCGCGGCAGGTCGATCTCGGCACATATGCCGCGCAATCCTTCATTCTGGGTCACGACAAGGGCGGCATGGTGGGGATCGCCGTGATCGAGCATGTCGGCAAGACCGCAGCGGTGCTGGCCCGCAAGGATCTCGGCATCACCAAGGTCGCCGAGCTGAAAGGCAAGAAGATCGGCAATCAGGTCGGCGCCTCGACGGCCAATATCTTCACCAATTCCATCGCGCCGTCGGCCGGATTGCAGAAAAGCGACTGGCAGGAAGTGCGCATGAACGTCAACGACATGGTCGCCGCCCTTGCGGCCAAGACCATCGATGCCGGTGTGACGGTGGAGCCGTATAATGCCATCGCGGAAGCCGACGGCATTGCCAATATCGTCACCGATTTTTCGCCATTCGACAGAATGCCGGTCTTCATGGTCGCAACGTCGGAGTTCGTGGAGAAAAATCCGGACACCGTCGTCGCCTACCTGAAGGCCTGGCTTGACGTGGCGCGCGACTTCAAGGAGCAGCCCAAGAAAGTGGCCGACGTGATCCATAAATTCTATACTGAGAAAGGCTACAAGATGTCGCTGGACACGTTCCAGAAGGCGCTGGCGCGGGTGGAGGTCGATCCCGGATTCCCGTCCGATCTGCGGCCCTACATGCAGAAGGAAGCCGAGCTGCTGCAGAAAACCTCCAAAATCTCCGCCATTCCGGACTGGAGCAAGGCGCTGCGGCCTGATTTTATGGACAAGGCCCGCGCCGGCGCTTGAATCACCGGTATGTGCCAGGTCAAATACAGCGAGGCCGGCGCATATCCGCCGGCCTTTGCTTTGGAATGAGGTGAGGGCTGACGATGAGCGAGAACAACCCGTTGCGGCCAGGCGCGCATGAATCCGTGGCCTGGAATTTCAAGCTGCTGGCGCACCACGAGTTGCAGGGCTTTGGCGGGATGGGCGAGGGGCTCTCGATCCAGATCGCGAAGGATGGCCGCCGCATTCTCTGGCTGGCGCATGAAAGCGCGCCGAAGAACTTCACCGCGCTCGACGTGACCGATCCGCGCAAGCCCAGGGTCGTGGTCCAGACCGACCTGCCGCAAAGCCATATGCGATCCAATTCGCTGGAGGTGGTCGGCGATACGATGGTCGTTGCCTATCAGGTGCAGAAGGTGGGATTGCAGCCGGCCGGATTCGAGATTTTCGACGTCTCGGTCCCGGAACAGCCGAAATCGATTGCGTTCGTCGACCGTTCCGGACCGCATTCGCGCGGCGTGCACCAGCTGTGGTTTGCGGACGGCGAATATGTGCACATGGCGGCCGGTGCGCCGGATTTCGAAGCGTCGCACCCGCTCGACGATCAATTCTACCAGATCTTCGATATCCGCAATCCGTCGAAGCCCGCGGAAGTCGGGCGCTGGTGGCTGCCGGGCACCCGCAAGAGCGACGCTGCGCCGCCGCCCGTACGGCATCAGAAGCCGCTCTATGACATGGGATTCCGTGCCCACAACACCAACGTCTATCCGCAGCGGCCGGATCGCTGCTATCTCGGCTATATCGACGGCGGCATGTTCATCATGGACATTTCCGACAAGTCGCGGCCGAAGCCGATCGCGCATTGGGACAACTCGCCGCCCTATCACGGGTTCACGCACACCATTCTTCCGCTGTTCGAGCGCAATCTGCTGGTGATGACCGACGAGTCGGTGGTCGACAATGCGGACGACTGGCCCAAGCTGATCTGGATTCTGGATGCGCGCGAGGAAACCAAGCCGATCCCGATTTCGACCTGTCCGTTGCCGCAGCGCGAAGCCTTTGCCGGGCGCGGCGGACGTTTCGGCGCCCACAACATCCACGAGAACGTCCCGCTGCCGACGTCATGGCAGTCCGACCAGATCGTGATCGGCACCTTCTTCAATGGCGGGTTGCGCGCCTACGACATCTCCAATGCCTATCAGCCCAGGGAGATCGGGGTGTTCGTGCCGCCGGCGCCTCCGCTGGCGCCGACCGGCGCCATCCAGCTCAATGATGTTTTCGTGGACGAGCGCGGGATCGTTTACACGGTCGATCGTCACGTGGGCGGCGTCTATATTCTGGAGATGGATTTCTGACGCTGATGCTTCAGGTCTTCCCATCGTCGCAGGCTGGATTGTTCGGACGCCGGCAGCGTCACGCGCATGGCGCACGGATTCCGGTCACGGTGATGACCGGCTTTCTCGGCGCCGGCAAGACGACGCTGGTTAAGTGCTTCCTGCAGACGTCCGAAGGCCGGGGCACCGCGGTCGTGGTGAATGAATTCGGCGCCACCGGCATCGACGACGCCTTGCTGCGCTCCAGCGCCGACGAAACCGTCCTGCTTGGCAATGGCTGCCTGTGCTGCAATGTTCGCTCCGATCTGCAGGTGGCGCTCAGGCGGCTGGTGAGCGAACGCGAGCGCGGGCAGGTGCCGCATTTCGGCCGGGTGGTGATCGAGACCAGCGGCCTGGCGGACCCAAGCCCGATCCTGCGCACCTTCGCGACCGACCGCGCGCTAGGGGACGAATTCCATATCGGCACCGTCATGGCGGCAGTGGACGCGGTCACCGGCCTGGCGACGCTGGAGCAATTTCCGGAAGCGCGGCGGCAGGTCATTCTGGCTGATCGCCTGCTTCTGACCAAAACCGATCTTGCCGGTGCTGGGACGGCGGATAAATTGACGCGGGCGTTGCGCCGTCTCAATCCGCGTGCGGCGATCGATATTGTCACCCACGGCCAGGCCGATCCGGCCTGTTTTCTGGAAGGGCAGCGCCACGAGATGGCCGCTGCGGCCGGCTACGCCGCCGAGGCGGTGCATGGCGATGACATTCAGAGCTTCGTGCTGGGCGAGGACTCGCCGGTCGCCTGGAACGGCTTCGCCCGGACGATGGATACGCTGATCGCGTTGCGCGGCGCCGATCTGCTCCGGGTCAAGGGTCTGCTGGATGTCGAAGGCTGTTCAGGTCCGGTCGTGGTGCAGTTCGTCCAGCATCTGGCGCATCCGCCGGTCGAACTGGCCGCGTGGCCGGACGGGCGGCGGGACAGCCGTCTGGTCTTCATCACCCGCAATATCGGAGAGAGCGAGGTGAGGGCGCTGTTCGCGGCGGTGCGTGCGCTGGCGCGCGGCTAGTTTCCGATGCCGTCCATCACGCCGCGGATATAGCCGATATTACGTGCGGCCGTGGTGGGGCCGTCGGGAATATAGATGAACGGCTCGATCCCGGCATTGCCGCTGTAATTCACCTCGCGCAGTGCCTTGAGAATGGGGCCAAAGACCAGATCGCCCTCGCCGGGTCCGCGCCGGTTGGGATCGTTGAAATGCACATGGCCGATCAGGCCGCCCGGTACGTGGCGGCGGATCAGGTCGGCGACGGGTTCCTTTTCGAAGGCCCCGGCGGCCGAGCAATCGATCATGGTCAGGATCGCCGGGCTGCCGATCGTCTTCACCACGCCGATCGCTTCCTCGACGGTGTTGATGAAATTCGCAGCCGGCGGGGCCAGCGCCTCGATGCAATAATGCACACCGGCCTGTTCGGCGGCGGGGGCCATCGCCACCCAGCATTCGATCGCGCGCTTCCGCCCGTCGGCTTCGTCGCCCGGCTCCAGCCAGCGTTGCGCCGGCGAGCCGTGCACCAGCGTCTTGCCGCCGAGATCGGTCGCCAGCTCGCAGAGCCGCTTCATGACATCGACGGTTCTCTCGCGCTGCGCCTTGTCTTTCGACGTGATCGACAATCCTTCCGGCGCCCGCAGGATGTAATGCAGGCCGGCGATCGGAACGCCCGCGTCTGATGCGATGCGGCGCAATTCGGCGCGTCGCGCGGGCGAGAGCAGATGCGGTTCGCTCGAGACGGTGAGCGGCGCCAGTTCGATGCCGTCATAGCCGAGATGACGAGCGACCTCGCATTGTCTTGCGAAATCGTATTCGGCGAGGACTTCATTGCAGAGGGAGATTTTCATGTGGCGTCTTATAGCGCCATCCGAAGGGAATTCCAGCGCTCAGACCGCGGGCTTGCCCCGGCTGAACAGCGCCGCGACCCTTACCCAGGCGCGGACGGCGGCGTGATGAACGGACGGAATGTTGAGCAGGATCGTGCCGGCCACCAGCGCGAACAGGATGAAGCTGATCGGCCGCACAAAGAACGGCGTCAGGTCGCCGTCCGACAGGACCAGCCCGCGGCGCAAATTCTTGTCGAGCAGGTCGCCGAGCACGATGCCGAGTACCAGCGGCGCCATCGGATAATTGAACTGCCGAAGCATGAATCCGATGATCCCGAATGCCAGCATGACATAGACATCGAACATGCGTGAGGCGATGGCGAACGAGCCCACGACGCAGAGAACAAAGATGACAGGCATCACCAGCGTCTGCGGTACCTGCAGGATCTTGGTCAGAAGGTGCGTCAATGTCAGGCCGTAGACCAGAATGCCGATGGTCGCGAGAAACATCATGGCGACCACGTCGTAGACGAATTGCGGAGACTGCACCATGATCAGCGGTCCCGGCTGCACGCCGTGGATCATCATGGCGGCGAGCAGAACCGCAGCCGGCGCCGATCCGGGAACGGCGAGCGTCAGCACCGGGATGACCGCGCCGGGCACGCAGGCATTGTCGCCGGTCTCGGCGGCCATCAGTCCTTCGACCGAGCCCTTGCCGAATTTCTCCTTTTCCTTGCTGGCGCGGCGGGCGGCCGCATAGGAACTCCAGGCCGCGACATCCTCGCCCACGCCCGGCACGATTCCGATGCCGGTTCCGATCAGGCCGGACCGGATGATGGTGCGCCAATATTGAAAGATGTCGCTGAGACGGGGGATGACGGAGTCGAACGAGTTGATGATAGCCTTGCGCGGGCGATCCTTCATCACGGTCAGGACTTCGGCAAAGCCGAAGGCGCCGACCAGAGCCGGGATCAGCGCGATGCCGCCTGACAAATCGTGGATGCCGAATGTGAACCGATCATGGGCATACATGCCTTCCTGGCCGATGGCGGCGATGAACAGGCCGATGAAGCCCGCGATCCAGCCCTTCAGCGGATCATTTCCGGTCAGGTTTCCCGAAATCACCACGCCGAAAACCGCGAGCCAGAAGAATTCATAGGCTCCGAATTTCAGCGCCATCTCGCCCAGGATCGGCGTGAACAGCGCCAGAAAGAACATGCCGATCCAGGTGCCAAGGACGGAGCCCGACGTGGCAATGCCCATCGCGCGGCCGGCGAGGCCCTGTCGGGCAAGTGCATGACCGTCGAGACAGGAAGCGGCCGAAGCCGGAGTGCCCGGAATGTTCAGCAGGATGGCGCTGCGGCTGCCGCCATAGATTGCGCCGACATAGGTGCAGATCAGGATCAGCAGCGCCTGGTTCGGCTGCAAGGTAATGGTGAGCGTCGTCATGAGCGCGACGCCCATCGTGGCGGTCAGGCCCGGCAGCGCACCGATCACCATTCCGACGAGTGATGCCAGCAAGGCGTAGCCGACCGATGTCGGCGTCAGGAAGTTGCCAAGCGAATGTCCGAAAAGGGCAAGACCGTCGAACATCCGAACCTCAAGGCAGCCGCACGAGGAACAGTTCCTGGAAAACGTAGTGGATGGCCGCTCCGCTGAGGAGCCCAAAAGCAGCCGCAAGCACGCCGCCGCGCAGCAAGCGGCCTTGATCGCGCAGTTCCTCGAACCGGAACACGAACACGAAAACGGCGATGAAAGCCGCAGCCGCCGCCCAGAAAGGCAGGCCGCTGCCGACGGCGACGACCGCAAACGACAGGCAGAGTGCGAGGGCCGTCAGAATGCGCCAATGCGATTGCAGACCCAGTTCAGGCAATCGCGCATTTTGCAACGCGCCGGCACGAATGGACCGCAGGATCATCAGGACCGCCATGATCGCAAGTGCAAGTCCCAGCAGGCCGGGAACCACACCCGGGGCGGTATAGAGGCTGACCTTGAGATGCTCCAGCCGGTCCATGGTCCAGGATCCGATCATGATCGCGACGGCGAGCACGAGCCAGAACAGGCCGAACAGGAAGTCGGCGAACGGGGAAGGCTTTTCGGTGTCCATGGAATTCATATTAGCAAAAAGAAACCGCCCCGAAGACCGGGGCGGTCCTGTTTGACCGGTCCAGCTTACGGCTTCGCGATACCGACGGTGTCGGGCGACACTTTCGACTTGCCGGCGGCGTGCAATTGCCAGGCAGTCGTCTGGATCGCCGGCATGGCGGCCTTCAGCGCGTCCGCGCCGGCGACGGGGGCGAATTGCGCACCGTTGCTTGCGGCGTATTTCTTCATGGTCTCGGATTTTGCGATCACGTCTTTCCAGACCATGTTCATGGTCTGACGCACCGGCTCCGGCACGCCTTTGTGGATGAAGATGCCGAAATAGTTCGCGTCCGGCCTGAAGCCCGCAACCGAAGCGGTCACCGGCGGAATGGTGTCGGCGCCTTCGAGTTCCAGCGGCTTGTCGGAGAGCACCGCCAGCGGACGCAGCCGCTTGGCGCGGATCATTGCGGCCTGTTCGACGGCCAGCTGAGTGGTGACTTCGGTTTCGCCGGCGACTGTGGCGTTCACCGCGGGCGCGCCACCGTCATAGGACACGTGCTTGTAGGTGATGCCCAGTGCGCGCGTGAACGCTTCGATCGCCGCATGACCCGACGAGTTGATGCCGGCGGTCGCGACCGACACCGTGTTCGGCTTCGCCTTCATGGCGTCGACCAGATCCTTTGCGGATTTGTAAGGCGCATTCGGATTGACGCCGAGCACGGAGACGTTAATCACGCTCAGATAGAGATCCCAGTCGGCGATCTTTGTATCGAGCAGGCCGCTGACCGCGTAGGTGCCGATGTCCTTGGCCGCGCCTGCCGTCCAGGTGTAGCCGTCCTTGGCGGCATCGAGCGCGCCCTTGGTGCCGATCGAGCCGGAGGCGCCGCCCTGGTTCACAATCACGACCTTCTGGCCGAGCGCCTTTTCGATCTCCACCGCGGCCACGCGGGTGACCTGGTCAGTCGAGCCGCCGGCAGCCCAAGGCACGATGATTGTGATAGGACGTTCCGGCTTCCAGGGATAGTTCTGTGCGGACGCCGCGCCGGACAGGACGAGGACGGCCGAGGCAGCAAGCAGGGATATGCGAAGCATCTGATTTTCCTCCCGAATGTTATCGGTTCTGGTTCGCGCCGGTCTTGTGCCGGCTTCGGACGCGGTTTTGGGCCTGCTGGACGGAACCCGTTTTGCAGCCCGCCTAAGTAACCATCTGGTTACAAGTGCACCACGCCGGGGGCGAAAGCGTCAAGAGGGAAAGGCATGTGACTTTGGACAAAGCCGGGACCCGGCGTCACACCCTCAAGTAGCTGAGGACCACATCCACAATATGGTCGCCGCGCGTGGCGAGCGCGTTCGGCGCGGTCAAGTCGCGTCCGAAAATCGTCGACAGGGTGTGCTTGTTCGACATGTAGAAGAAGCCGAGCGAAGCGATGCTGATGTAAAGCTGCACCGGATCGACATCCGGCCTGAAGACGCCTTGTTTGGCGCCGCGCGCGAGCAGCGACGAGATCATCCCGACCAGCGGGGAATGCAGGTCGCGGATTTTCTCGGATTTTTTCAGGAAACGGGCCTGATGCAGATTCTCGGTTCCGAGCAGGCTGAGGAATTCCGGATGCGCGATGAAATAGTTCCAAGTGAACCGGATCAGTTCGCGCATGCCATCCACCGGGTCGCGATCGTCAAGATGCAGGCCGATCTCGGCGTGGCGGATGGCCGAGTAGGTTTCCTCAAGGACGGCAAGGTAAAGGCCGTCCTTGTCGCCGAAATAGTAATAGATCATCCGCTTGTTCACGCCGGAGCGGCGGGCGATGTGATCGACACGTGCGCCATTCAGCCCCTTGCTGGTGAATTCGGCAGTCGCAGCTTCCAGAATCGCGGCGCGCGTGCGCTCCGGATCGCGCTCTCCCGCGAGGCGCCGTCGGGCAGGAGGCTTGGTGGTTCGCGCGTCCATCATGTCCGCGAAATCCGGCCGGAGGGCAGGTCGATCAGGCCGTAAAGCGTGGCCTGCATCATTGTACCCATATGGAGCTGCGCGACAAATTCGCCCGACATGATCAGGACGGCAAGTTCGGAGGGCGTGACGAGTTTCACCTCGATGCCGGTTTCCGGCTGAAAGGATGCCGCGCGTTCGCCGGTTTCGACGAAGAAGGAATGAATGCGGTTGCTCAGGCGTCCGGAGCAGGGTGCACTCACCCCGAGTGTCCGGATTTTGATCGCAGGATAGCCGGTTTCCTCCAGCAATTCACGCTGGCAGGTTTCGGCCGCGTCCTCGCCGTCGTCGATCGTTCCGGCCGGCAATTCCCAGGTGAATTGCTCCAGCGCCGGCCGAAACTGGCGGACGATCGGAATGCGCCCGTCGGGGACGACAGCCATGATGGACACATAATCCGGTTGGCCGACTGCAAAATAAGTCTCGGGGGCGCGATCGGGGACGAATTCGACGTCGCGCTCCACGACCGACATCCACGGCGACAATCGCGTCGTTCTGCGGGCGACAATTTTCGGCCAGTCGTCAGCCATAAACCTCAGTCCGCGCTTGCGGCGCCTTGAGCCCGACAGTCTCGGGCGGGCGGCGCAGGAAGGTTGTCGCAAAGGCATAGAAATACCAGCGCAAATAGGCCGGCAGCCAGGACAGGACCTTGAACCGGCTGGTGCCGTGCTGGCGTTCGATCCAGCGCGCCGGCACTTCGCCGATCGGCCATCCCAGCCGATGGGCCTTCACCAGCAATTCGATGCTGTAGCAGAAGCCGGAATCGGATTCGATCGCGATGCGGTCGAGCACGCGGCGCGAAAACAGGCGGAATCCGTTGCTGGCGTCACGCGCGGGCAGGCGCGCCACGTGATGCAGCGTCAGGCTTCCGGCGCGCACCAGAAACGCCTTCAGCCGGGGGCATCCCACCATGCTGCCGCCCTGCATGAAGCGGCTGGCGCAGACAATGTCGCAGCCGGTCTGGGCCTTTGCCACCATCGCGTCGAGAATGCCGGCGTTGTAGTCGTCGTCGGCCGGCATCACCAGAACGAACGGTGCCTTGCTTTCCGCGAAGCCGCTCATGACGGCGCCGTGCGCGCGGTGTCCCTGGTTGCGCACAAAGCGGATCGTCGTCTTGGGAAACAGCGCGCGATTGTTCTCGATCGCCGGAAGCGTGTTGTCGCTCTCCATATCGTAGCAGATCAGCACGCAGGAGGGCGTTGCGACGTCCTTCTCGATCGCGGCGAGGGTGCGCAGGATGTTGGCGCCCTCGTTGTAGACCGGAATGACGATGTCGAGACGCGCCGCGCCGCCGGTATCGGTCATTGGATGACGTTGGCGCCGGTCAGATGACCCCAGACATCGACCACCGGCTTGCCGCCAAGACTTTCATTCTTGTAGGCGGCATGCGGTGCGCAAAGGATAAGAATGTCGCTGCGCGCAACGACATCGCCGAGCGGCAGCAAATCCGGATCGGTTGTCACGAAGGGGTCGGTGGTCAGGACCTCGCGCGCGTGGCTGTGCAATATCTTCTTGAACTTGTAGCTGAGCGAGGCGCGCACGTCGTCGATCTCGGCCTTGAACGCCATGCCAAGCAGGCCGACTGACATCTTGCCGAGATCATAGCGTCGCTTCAGGTCGTCGATGACGTCGAGCACCAGACCTTCATTCACCAGCATTGCCGCATGTCCGAGACCGAACTGGTTGCGGGCAAAGGCGGCGAGTTGCATCGTGTCCTTGAACAGGCAGGGGCCTGCGGCAAATCCCGGCCGCGGCATGTTCTTGGAGCGCGGGTAATTGTGCTTCATCGCTTCCAGCACGCGCTGGTAATCGACACCGGCCGATTTCGCGATCATGTAGAACTGGTTGGTGGCGGCGAATTCGATATAGCGGTAGGCGTTGTTGAACAGCTTGGCGAATTCCGCCTCGATCGGCTTTACCATCACCAGTTCGGGCGCGATCATTTTGAACAGGGCGGCCGCTTCCTGCTCGGCTTCGGGACTGGTGCCGCTCACGATCTGCGGCATCTCCCGCAATTCCTTGATGCCATAGCCCTGCACAACGCGCTCGGGGCAGAACGCGACCTTCAGATCGCGGCCCATGCGCTTGAGATGGGAATCCAGCCAGTCGGTGGTGCCGGGGAAAACGGTGGAGCGCAGGATCAGCAACTGGCCGTCCGCGAGATGCGGCAGCAGGGCGTCGATGCAGGTCTGCACCGCCTTGCCGACCGGATTGAGGAATTCGTCGACCGGCGTGCCGATGGTGACGATGACCGGTCCGGTCTTGGAGATTTCGGCCGGCTTGTCGCTGAAAATCAGCCTTTTCCCGGCCAGCGCCTTCGCCAGCAGCGGTTCGGCGCCATACTCGATGAAAGGCAGCTTGCCGCTGGCCAATATGTCGAGTGTGCCGCGGTTCAGGTCGTTGATATTGACCGTGAGCCCGGCCTCCGCAAAGGCGAGAACCAGCGGAATGCCGACATGGCCGGCGCCACCGACTACCGTCAGGTCGGCTGTGCCGACCGGCACCTCCGGGCGTGGGCTACTCACAATTGTACGCGAATAATTCACCGGTAATCCCCTATGACTGGCCGCATTATACCGGCTCCGGGCGGGCCTACAACGCGCGTGGCACCGGCAGCGGCGTGATCAGCTGACCGCGAAAGCCCTTGGCCCGCAGCTTCGGAGCCAGTTCGTCGGCGATATGCCAGGAGAAGATTACGGCACAATCGGGCTGATCCTCGAACAGCCGGTCCTCGTTCACAACCGGAATCAGAGTTCCCGGCATGTATTTTCCGATCTTGAGCGAGCCGGAAATCTCGCAGACATAGTCGATGATGGCCTCGTCGAGGCCGACGTAATTGACCAGCGTAGAGGCGCGCGACGGCGCGCTGATGCCAGCGATTCTCGCGCCCTTTTCCTTCAGGTCGCGCAGCATCGACAGCAGGCGCAGTTTCGACAGCATCACGTCGTTGCGGAATTGCGTCAGACGCGCGCGCATGGCGTCGCCGGTCGGCTCCTGCGCCAGCATCGCCAGTACGCTTGCCTGCACGGGTTGTACGCCACGCGGCGCGGCATAGACCCGGATCGAGCCGCCATGTGTCGGGATCGGCCGGGCATGGAAAATCTCGAGATCGTGCATCTCCAGCAACGCCTTCAGGCTGTGCAGAGAGTAGTAACGCAGATGCTCGTGATAGACGGTGTCGTATTGCAGCTTGTCGAGCAGCGGGATCAGGTAATGCGACTCTGAAATGAATACGCCGTCGGTGCCGATCAGTTCGGTGATCCCGTCGACAATGGCGTGCACGTCCTCGATATGGGCAAAGCAATTGGCGGCGGTGACCACGCGCGCTTCGCCATGCTTGCGTTTGACATCGCGGGCGACGTCAGCGCCGAAATAATGCTGAATGGTTGGGATGCCGCGCTCGTTGGCAATATGCCCGACATCGGTCGGCTCGATGCCGAGCACGCGGTGTCCGCCGTTCTTGAAGTTGGACAGCAATGTGCCGTCGTTCGATCCAATATCGATCACCAGGTCGTCCGGCCCGAGGCCGAGCATGGCCTTTGATTCGGCATGCAGGTCCGCGAAATTGTCGCGGAGAATTTTGGTCATGCCGCTGGTGTAGGGATATTCCGGCGGGAAAATGATCACGGGATCGACCGCGAGCCCGAGCTGCACCAGTTCACATTCGCCGCAATAAAGCACGGTGGTCGGAAACCAGGGTTGCTGGCGCGGCACCTCGCCGATGCGGACCATCTGGTTGACCGGCGGCATGTAGCCCAGCGACAGCATGGTTTCGAGCCGGGCATTGCCGCATATCTGGCAGCACTCGACCGGAGCGCTGGCGCCGGTCCCGGCTCCGCGGGCAACCTTGAACGAACGCAACATTACTTCCCCCGTCCTCAACGCCTGTCGCCGCCGGTCAGCGGCGAGGCGCGAGGTCTTCGTGTGTCCAGTACCAGTCGATAGTGGGCGCCAGACCCTGCGCCAGCGGAACGCGCGGCTTATAGCCCAGACCGGCCAGTTTCGAAATATCCGGACATCTGCGGGCCGTGCTGCCTTCAAGCTTCGGGCCGGTCTTCAGGTCGAGATCCCGGCCGATATGCCGGGCCATCCGGCGCGCCAGATCGGCCACGCTGACTTCCTCGGTGGTGCCGACATGATAAATGCCCAGATGCTCGCCCCTGGCGCGCATCACGATCACGCCTTCGACCAGATCGTCGACAAAGCAGAAACTGCGGGTTTCCTCGCCGCTGCCCTGGATGGCGAAGGGCAGGGGGCCGGAAGGATGCGCAGCCTGTGCCGCCTTCAGCCGCAAGGCAAATTGCGGCACGACATGTTCGAAGCCCATATCCGGCCCGTAGACATTGTGCGGGCGGAAAATCAGGACGCGGTCGAAGAATTTGCGGCCGTAATTGATCGCCATGATCTCGCTGATGATCTTGCCGGCCCCATACGAGTAACGCGGATTGAGTGGATCTGGCACGATCAGTGGCGCGCTCTCGTCGGTCGGGATGTTCGGCGGCGTCTGATAGACTTCGGAACTGGAGGCCAGAATGAGCGAGCGGACGTTATGTTTTTTGCAGGCGTCGAGCACGTTGACCATGCCCTTGACGCCGACATCGAGCACCAGTTCGGGTGCGCTGTAGAAGAACTCCGTGCCATTGACGAAGGCGAGATGATGGACTTCATCGACGCCTTTCATGGCGGCATCGACGGCTTGCGGATCGCGCACATCGCCGCCGATGAATTCAATGTCGGATTCGAAGCTGGCAAGCCGGCGCGGCGCGCCGCGAGAATTGTCGTCCAGTACGCGCACGTTGTGACCTTCGCGCACGAGACGCTTCACAAGTGCGGAACCGATGAACCCGGAGCCGCCGGTGACAAGAATCTTACGAGCCGTCATGCGTCAATCACGATGCTTCTGGAGTTGCTTGTCTGCGAGAGGCGGGCCGTCTCGATCAGCTGTTGGACGCGGTAGCCTTCGCGAATGCCCGGCACCGGCGTCGTCCTTGTGTCGATTGCGTCGATGAACCGTCTTGCGAGGCGTGAGACCGGCGCGATGCGTCCGTCGGGATAGGGATCGGGCCCGGACGCGGGACACTCAATGCGCTCCAGCGGCGTTGCCGGGCGGCGGGCGTGAAAAAGTTCAAAGCCGCGCATATAGTCGGCGGTCGAATTCGCCAGCACCAGCGTTCCGTCCTCTCCGTAGAATTCGATGCGATGGCCGGAGCCGAGATAGGACGCCGCGCTCATCGACAGCAGATAGGCGACGCCCGACTGAAATCGCCCCGACAGCGCCACAGAACTCTCGGAGGGGGGCTTTTCCCCGGGCAAGCCGAAGAGCTGCGCCGACATGTCTTTCATCGGCCCGCAAAAAAATTCGAGATAATAGAAGCAGTGGCTGACGAAATTCCCGAGCGCACCGCCGCCGTCACTCGCGCTGGTCTTCCAGCTTTTAAGCCGCATCCGGGTGGCGTAATTCTCGACATGCCAGGTGACGGCGACATGCCGCAAGGCGCCGACCGCCCCCTCGTCGATCAGGCTTTTAGCCCGTTGCCAGGTCGGCAATTCACAGAATTCGAAGTCGACCATGACGGGTCGCTCGCTCGCCGTGGCCTGGTTCAACATGGCGCGCGCGCCGTCCAGATCGGCGGCCAGCGGCTTCTCCGCAAAAACGGCCTTGCCGGATTTCAGGGCCCGGATTGCGATCTCCGCCTGCAGCCGCGGCGGTACCGCGATAGCGACGGCGTCGAGGTCGGGATGATCGACGAGTTCGGCCCAGTTGGCGAAAGCCTGAGTTATGCCTTCGGCGCTGGTAATGTCGCTGGTCCGTGCCATATCAGTCCCTGCCAGCGCCGTGACCTCGCAACGCGTGTCGGCGCGGAAGGCGGGCAGCAGGACGCTTCGTCCGAAATTGCAGCCGACAATACCCAGACGGATCACGGTTTATCTCCCGCGCGGCGCGGGAGGCAGACCGCGTTCGCAGGCAGGAAATGAGGCAAATCCGCTCCTGTTGCAAGACCGGGCCGGCGCGAGGGCAAGGCGTAGATGGCGAGTTGCCCCCTGCAAAGGGCCGGAATAGAACAAGCCATCGGCCATTCCGGCCAGGATTTCGAAAGCCGGCACGCCGCCGTCGCATGCACGACCATTCCGACCCTTTCTGGCGCCGCTTTGATCTGGGCCGCCGCCTGTTGCTGCTGGCGCTGGCTGCGGCGGTGGTCGGCCTGCCCATCAACAACCTGTTCGGTTATGCCGTTCTGGCCTTCCTGGCCGTTGTGGTGTTTGTCGGCGAGATCACGCACAGCGCACGGGCATGGCTCACCGCTGGCGCGCTGGCGCTGTTGGCGGTCACGGCGCATGTGTTGCTGGCGCCGCCCCGGATCGACGAGGGGCACAATGTCTTTCTGGTCAAGGAGGCCGACAATGCCCTGCTGAAGGGGCTGCCGCCCGACGTCTACCGGATCATGGCGTCCGAATTCGACAAGCTCTATCCGCCGGAGCGGCGCTGCGATCCCGCGGCCGGCGGTTGCTGGCGCAGCGGGCAGGGCCCCGACTCCGCTTTTGCGTTTTCCGGCGATGGCATCTTCGACAAGGGTGAGTTCTCGCGCCGGGTCGACGATATCGACTTCGCCGATCCGGTCTGGTTGCGGCTCGGGTTCACCAATGAGGCTCGCTACAATTGGCATAACGAGACCAGCGACGTGAAGCGGCTGCGGCGCGACGGCCGCTTCTGGATGGGGCTGCATCGCTGGCATCTCATGATGCCGTATTTCGTGATGTACCGCTTTCCGCCCGCCTTTGCCGGAAGCCAGTTGTGCTGGCAGGGCGATGTGATCTGGGAGGAACGCGCCGAGCGTTTCACGCTGCTCTCCAATGCAGCCTGGGCCTGCCGCAATATCGAGACCGCGGACATTGGACACAGGATTTTCGGATTGGGATTTCGTCCGGGCACCCTGGCGATGACACTCGATCCACCGCCGGTCCTGCGCACATGGCAGATCGCGCATGGCGCTCTCAAAATTCTGGTCCTCGCGGCAATTGCCGGCCTGCTGGTGAGCTGGCGGCGGCGCGCGACGGTCCTGCCGTTCCTGTTGATCGCGCTGTGCCTGTTTGTGATCGCGGTTCAGGATGCCAGCCTGATCGGCGGGTGGCGGCCGCTCGATGCCGGCGATGACGGCCTGTTCTATGAAGGCACGGCGCGTGACATCGTGCGCAATCTTCTGTCCGGCAACATCATG
The DNA here is from genome assembly GCA_022843165.1 of Pseudorhodoplanes sp. Lineage (GTDB taxonomy): Bacteria > Pseudomonadota > Alphaproteobacteria > Rhizobiales > Xanthobacteraceae > Pseudorhodoplanes. The sequence goes on along the minus strand of JALHOD010000010.1, from coordinate 71,462 downwards.
GAAGCGTTGCGGGGCGGCGAGAGCGTCTTCTATTACGGCGGACCGGGGCTGCGCTATCTCAAGGCGATTGAACGAATTTTCTTCGGTGACAGCAATCTCGGCTATCTCGCGCTGATTCTCATGCTGCCGTTCATCTATCTGGCCCTGTGCCGCCGGTTTCTGTCACGGCACTGGGCGCTAGCGCTGACGCTGATCTTTGTGGCGCTGCCCGTGGGGGCGCTGTTCGGAACCAGCTTCTTCCATTACGCCAAATGGGCGGCGCGCGGTTTTGCCGATCCGGCGGCGGCGGTCTTCGCGCTTGCCGGCCTGGTGCTGCTGGTCAGGCGCCCGCAGGCCGGCGGCCGTGCGTTCGGGGTGGCGTTCGGCGCCGGATTGCTGATGGCCATGGCCATTTTCGTTCGCCCGAATCTGGCGCCCTTTGTCGGGATCATGCTGGCAGGCGGGGGATTGGCGGCGCTTTACATGCGCGATGTCCGGCGGGTCGCCGGCCTGTGCGCGGGATTTCTGCCGGCCGCCGTGATGCCGCTGCACAACTGGTATTTCGGCGGCGTGTTCGTGCTGTTCAGTTCCAACGCGACCATCCCGGAATTGCTGGTGATGCCGCCCGCGGCCTGGGGCGCGGCGCTTGTGGAAATGGCGCGTCTGGATGTCACCGGGCCGCATCTCGTGCGCGCCGTAAAGCAGATAGGCGTCTGGCTCAGCGGTCCGGCCGAAACCCTTGCGATGGTGCCGCTGCATGCCGCCGCAATCGTCGTGCTGGTCTATGTGGCGTACGCGGGCAAACGTTTCGATCCCTGGCTGCGTCTGATCGCGGGCGCCGTTCTGGTGCAGCACGCGGTGTCGCTGATCTTCCTGATCGCGCCGCGTTATCACTATCTCGCCTGGCTCCTGACCTTCCTGGTCAATGCGGCGTGGTTCGAGACCGTCGGCACGGCGTGGCTGCGCCGGCAATGGCCGGCCTGGTATCGCCGCATGCGGCGGCAGCGGCTCAATCTGGCGCTGGCGGTCGGCCTGGCGCGGCTCGACCGGCTCGGCCTGCCGGCGTCCCGCAACTGACGATCAGGCTTTCGGGCGGCCTGCGTATTTGCGCAACTCGATCTTCGCCACCGTCTCGCGGTGAACCTCGTCCGGGCCGTCGGCGAGGCGGATCGTGCGCGCGCGGGCGAACGCATAGGCCAGGTGGAAATCCTGGCTGACCCCGGCGGCGCCGCAAACCTGGATTGCGCGATCCACGACTGTCTGCGCCACATTCGGCGCCACCACCTTGATCATGGCGATCTCGGCGCGCGCGGCCTTGTTGCCGACCTCGTCCATCATCCGAGCGGCCTGCAAGGTCAGCAGCCGCGCCTGATCGATCTGCATGCGCGATTCCGCGATCCAGTGACGGGTGACGCCCTGATCCGCCACCGGCTTGCCGAAAGTGGTGCGCGACAGTGCGCGCCTGCACAGCGTTTCCAGTGCGCGCTCGGCAATGCCGATCATCCGCATGCAGTGGTGAATGCGTCCGGGCCCGAGGCGGCCCTGGGCGATCTCGAAGCCGCGGCCTTCGCCCAGCAGTATATTCGATGCCGGCACGCGCACATTGTCGAAGATCACTTCGGCATGGCCGTGCGGCGCGTCGTCATAGCCGAACACATGCAGCGGGCGCACGACTTTCACGCCGTCGGCGTCCATCGGCACCAGGATCATGGACTGCCGCCTGTACGATTCCGCCGTGGGGTCGGTCTGGCCCATGACGATGGCGATCTTGCAGCGCTTGTCCATCGCGCCCGATGTCCACCATTTGCGGCCGTTGATGACGTAGCCGTCGCCATCGCGTGCGATCCGCGCGCGGATATTGGTGGCGTCGGACGACGCCACGTCAGGTTCCGTCATCGCGAAGCAGGAGCGGATCTCGCCCGCCATCAATGGCGTCAGCCAGCGTGCTTTCTGCTCGTCGGTGCCGTAGCGGATCAGCGTCTCCATGTTGCCGGTGTCGGGCGCCGAACAATTGAACGGCTCGGCGCCGATCGGCGAACGGCCCATGATCTCGCAGAGCGGCGCATATTCGAGATTGCTCAGCGCGTCGGGATCGTGGGCTTTCGGCAGCCACAGATTCCACAACCCCGCCGCCCTGGCCCTGGCCTTGAGCGCGGTCATCACCGGTAATTCCGCCCAGCGGTCCTTTGCCTCCAGCAATTGCTGCTCGAACGCGGCTTCCGCCGGATAGATATGGTCTTCCGCGAAGGCGGTGATGCGCTCGGCCAGGGCCGCGGAACGGGACGTGGGCGGTGGCAGCACGATTAGCTCCTCAGGATGTCCTGCTCAAAGACGCGAAACCCTCGCCGGCTTCGGCCAGCCGCGCCAGCAACGGGGCCGGCTCATGCCGTGGGTCGCCGGTTTGCCGGGCGAACTGGATCAGCCGGTCGCGAATATAAGGCAAGCCGAGGCTGTCGGCATAGAACATCGGCCCCCCGCGCCAGCGCGGGAAGCCGTAGCCGTAGACCCAGATTACGTCGATATCGCCGGGGCGCTGCGCGATGCCTTCTTCAAGGATGCGGGCGCCTTCGTTGATCATCGGGAAGAGCAGCCGTTCGATAATCTCCTTGCGATCGAGGGCTTTGCGTATCACGCCCAGCCGCTGCGCGGTGGCGAGGATCAGCCGCTCGACCTCGGGATCCGGCACTGGCGTGCGTGCGCCCGCCTCATAGAGATAGAATCCCTTGCCGGTCTTCTGTCCGAACCGGCCCTGTTCGCAGAGCTGGTCGGCGATCTCGGCGCGTGCGCCCTGCGCCTTGCGCATGCGCCAGGAAATGTCGAGACCGGCCAGGTCGCCCATGGCAAAAGGCCCCATCGGAAAGCCGAACTCGGTCAGCGCGCCGTCCACGTCCTGCGGCAAGGCGCCTTCCAGCAGCAGCCGTTCGGATTCGATCGAACGCAGGCGCAGCATGCGGTTGCCGACAAAGCCGTGACAGACGCCGACCACGACCGGAACCTTGCCGATCTTGCGGCCGACCGACATTGCCGTGGCGAGAATATCGGGTGCGGTCTTGGCCCCGCGCACGATCTCCAGCAGTTTCATCACATTCGCCGGGCTGAAGAAGTGCATGCCGACGACGGACGACGGGCGTTGCGTCATGTCGGAAATTGCGTTCACGTCGAGATACGATGTGTTGGTCGCCAGCACGGCACCGGATTTTGTGAGCCGGTCGAGCTTCCCGAACACGTCGCGCTTGACGTCCATGTCCTCGAACACCGCCTCGATCACCAGATCGGCGTCGGCAATCTTGCCGATATCGGTCGTGCCCTCGATCAGCGCGAGCCGTTTCTGCACGCTGTCCGCGCTCATCGCGCCGCGTTTGGCTGAGGCCTGATAATTTTTTTCGATGACTCCAAGCCCACGCTTCAGTGCCTCGTCGCCGGTCTCGACGATCGTGACCGGGATGCCGGCATTGGCGAAGTTCATCGCGATGCCGCCGCCCATGGTGCCGGCGCCGATCACCGCCGCGCGCGCGATGTCGCGGCCCTTCACGTCCCTGGGCAGATCGGAAATTTTTGCCGCCTCGCGTTCGGCAAAAAAGATGTGTCGCTGCGCCTTGGCCTGCTCGCCGTTGCGCAAAGCGATGAAGGTGTCGCGCTCGCGCCGCAACGCGTCGTCGACGGGCAGGTCGAGTGCCCAACGCAAGGCCTCGATCGCGGCTTTCGGCGCCTCCAGCCCGCGTCCGCGTTTCAGGTGCGGCGCCGCCAGGTCGTCGAATGGTTTGGGATCGGCGCGCAAGGCGGCGAGCTTGTCCTCGCGGTCGCGGGCCCGGGTCAGCGGACGCCGTTCGGCGAGGATACGCTTTGCAAACGCGATGCCCGCCGCCCGCAGGTCGCCCTCCGCGATCTCGTCGATCAGCCCGCTTGCAAGCGCCTGGTCAGCCGGGATCGGATCGCCCGACAGGATCATCGCCATCGCCTGTTCCATTCCGACAAGCCGGGGCAAGCGCTGGGTGCCGCCGGCGCCTGGCATGAGGCCGAGCTTGATTTCCGGCAAGCCGAGTCTTGTGCCCGGCGCCGCGATCCGGAAATGACAGCCGAGCGCCACTTCCAGGCCGCCGCCCAGCGGCGTGCCGTGCAACGCGGCGATCACCGGCTTCGGCATGGCTTCGATGGCGTCGATCACGTCGCCGGTGGCCGGCGTGCGCGGCGGCTTGTCGAATTCGGTGATGTCGGCCCCGGCGATGAACGTCCGGCCAGCGGCCATCAAGACAACGGCGGCGACGCCGGCATCGTTGCGCGCCTGAGCGAAGGCCTCGATCAGGCCCACACGCATGTCGTGTTTGAGGGCGTTGACCGGGGGGTTATCGACGGTAATGACCGCGACAGATCCGTCGCGGGAGAGACCAACCAGTTCCGGCACCAGATTTTCCTCGAAAAAGCACATAGACCCGCGCCTCTCCGGAGGCCGGTGCGGGCAAAATGCTTGGTCGAGAAGAGGCTGTCAAACGCCGCCTGGCGAGCGGCCGCCTTCAGGAGACGGCGCGCGCAAAGTCCACGACTTCACCCGCGGGCGCTTGCAGGATGACGCCGGTTCGGCAGAAGCAGTAGTAATTGCCGCCGCCTTCCTTGGCCTGGTACAGCGCCTGATCCGCCTTCTTGATCAGTTGTTCGTAGTCGGCGCCGTCGCGCGGTGCGAGAGCTATTCCGATGCTGGTGGCGAGGATGATTTCTGCGCCGTTCAGTTCGAACGGCACGCGAATGGTCTTGATGATGCGCTGCGCAAGCTGGGTGACCTCTTCATCGGTCCTGGCTTTGGTCTGGAGAATTGCGAATTCATCGCCGCCCAGTCGCGCCACCGTGTCGTGCTCGCGGACGCAGAGCGAGAGGCGTCGCGCGGCTTCCTTCAGCACGGCGTCACCGGCCGGATGTCCGCACGTATCGTTGATCTCCTTGAAGCGGTCGAGATCGAACAGCAAAATCGAGAAGGTCTCACCGTAGCGTTGCGCGCGGCCGATCGCCTGGCTCACGCGCTCACGGAACAGCGTGCGATTGGCCAGGCCTGTAAGTTCGTCATGGGTCGCCATGCGCGCGATATTGGCCTGCGCGCGCTTGCGCTCGGTGATGTCGGCGTAGGTTCGCACCACGCCGCCATCGGGCAG
>JALHOD010000010.1:0-66242 GCA_022843165.1 Pseudorhodoplanes sp. | reverse complement strand
CCGTCAAGCTTGCCGTCATTCATATAGGTGCCGGTCGGGCTTTCTTCGATTTTTTGCATGACCCCGCGGTTCAGAGGCAATCTGGCCAGCTTCTCGTTCTTCAGACCGCGGCGCGCGCGGACATATCCGTCGGTTCCGACCATGGAGATCGACCCGTCGCGCCCGACATCGATGGTTTCGTAAAACCTGATCAGTTGCGCCGGATCCAGCGAAGCCACGATCACGCCGCCGAACGAGCCGTCCGGTTCATGCAGACGGCGGCTCAATTCTATCGAGTCCTTTCCGGCGACGCTTCCGGGGGACGGCTTGCCGATAAACAGCTCATCGGTCTGCCGGCCGAGGTGGAAACGGAAATGTTCGCGATTGCCGAGGTCGAGCGGCTTCGGGCGTCCCAGCGATGATCCGACAAGAATGCCGCTGCGGTCGATGACCGAGTACTGGACGATGACATCGGAGACCATGCCGGCATATTTCGGCCAGTCGATCATGCTGAATGTGCCGGGATGGCGCTCGTACATGGCGCGCAGAACCACCAGGGTTCCGTCTTCGCCGCGAATGGTGCGGGCAATATGTTCCTCGAAGGTGCGCGCCAGATTCGCTGCAGTCTGGGATGCATTATCGAACGCATTGCGGCGGTTGACATCGAGATGAAAGGCGACGCTGATCCACACCACGGCAATCAGCGTGATGCCGAGGACGGTCGTCCCCTGCAACGTAGCGCTCAGCCAGCGGCGTGTATTGGATGGCATTGTTTATCCGTCCCCGTCATGTGAAATATAGGCCGGGGCCGTTATGAATCGGTTACGGGCAAACACGGCTCGACACAGACAAGTGTTAACCACGGCATTGCAGGTGGCCGGCGCGACGGGCTTGAGAAACAGCGCGGCAGGCGATAGGCGATAGGCATGGTTAAGAAAAACGGATATCTGAATCGAGGGAGAGCGGGATGGCGTCAGCGATAAATCGTGCACGCGAGGAGGTTGCAATCGGCAATCGCATTCTCGCCAATGAAGGGGTGCTGGATGCCTTCGGGCATGTCTCGGTTCGACATCCTGAAAATCCCGGCCGCTATCTGCTGTCGCGCTCGCGCGCGCCGGAGCTGGTCGAGCCGTCGGACGTCCTCGAATATGACCTGGAGTCCCGGCCGGTCGCGGCCACGACCGCGAGCCTGTATTCCGAGCGCGTGGTTCACGGCGAGATCTACAAGGCGCGGCCGGACGTGATGGCGGTGGTGCATCATCATTCGCCGGCCATGATGCCGTATTGCGTCAGCGGGATCGAACTGGTGCCGGTTTTTCATCTCGGTGCGCCGATGGGCAACAAGGTGCCGTTCTGGGACCAGCGCGACGATTTTGGCGACACCAACATGCTGGTGATCAAGCCGGAGGAGGGCGCCTCGCTGGCGCGCGCGCTCGGCAGGAATTCCATGGTGCTGATGCGGCGTCACGGGACGACCGTGGTCGGCGCCAATGTCCCCGATCTCGTGCTGCGCACGATCTATTCCTGCCGCAACGCCGAGTTCCAGTGGCAGGCCCGCATGCTGGGCCATGTCTCCACCTTGTCGGCCGGAGAGGTCGAGAAATGCGCGCAGATACACAAGCAGCCGAATGTCACAGGCCGGACCTGGGAATATTGGTCGATGCGGCTGCAGAAATCCGGTAATGGACTGAAAGCGGTTCCGGCCAAGAGGATCGGCGCCAAGAAACGTCCGGCAGTCAGGAAGACAGTCAAGAAGGCGAAAGGGAGAAAGCGATGAAGACAGTCAGAGCGGCTGCATTCGCAGCCGCAAGCGCGGTGGTGATGGCGGGGTCCGGCGCGTCTGCGCAGGACACGCTGAAAATCGCCATCGGCCAGATCAACAATTGGGAAAACCAGGCTCCGACGCTGGGTCAGGACGCCGGCATTTTCAAGAAACATAATCTCAACATCGAGGCGGTCGGCACCCAGGGCGCGGGCGAGACCATCCAGGCGGTGATTTCCGGCAGCGCCGATCTCGGCGCGGGCGTCGGCGTCGCCGGCGTGATGCGGGCCTTTTCCAAAGGCGCGCCGGTGCGTCTGCTGTTGCCGGCCTATACCGGCACCCAGGATCTCTACTGGTACGTGAAGGCGGACTCGCCGATCAAGTCGATCAAGGACATCACTGACAAGCACACGATTGCGTATTCGACCAACGGATCGTCGACCAACAATCTCGTTCTCGCGTTCATCGAGGAACTCGGGGTGAAGGCCAAGCCGACCGCGACCGGCGGCCCTCCGGGCACGCTGACCTCGGTGATGAGCGGCCAGGTCGATATCGGCTGGGCGGCTCCGCCGTTCGGCGTCAAGGAAATGAAGGAAGGCAAGACTCGCCTGGTCATTCGTGGCAGCGATGCGCCATCGCTGCGCGGTCAGACGGTGCGCGCCATCATCGTCAACGCGGATGCGCTCAAGACCAAGAAGGACGCCATCATGCGGTTCGTGAAGGCCTATCGTGAGAGTGTGGACTGGATGTATTCCGATCCAAAGGCGATCACGATGTATGCCGTCAAGATCAAGGCCGATGAAGGGATCATCAAGGAAGCGATCAAGGACTTCCAGCCCCAGGATGCCATGCAGACCGACAAGATGGCCGACATGGACGGCATCATCCGTGATGCTGTGAAGCTGAAATTCCTGGACAAGCCTTTGACCAAGGAAGAGGTGACGGAATTCCTGCAGATTCCGCCGCGCTGACCGCTCATACATGGAAGCAGACAAAGTGCCCCGCGCGCGCGGGGCATTTTTTTGCCTAGCGCACCAGCGGGACGCAGCGTCCGCCGCGCAGGATTTTGGCGCCGGCCGCTCTGGCCTGGCACTCGTTGCCGAAGGTCTTGCGCTTGCCGGCGGCGTCGAGGGCGCAAACCGGCTTGAAGATCATCGGGCAGGCTTCCGGGCAGGCGCCCTCGCTGATCACGCGCGCGCCGTCGCTGCGCGCCATGCAGGCATTGACGTAGGTGACCAGCGTCTTCTTGCGGCTGCGCGCACAAACCGGCCGATAGCCCGGTCCCGCGCAGGGGCCCATGACGATCAGGGGCTGGCCCTGCGCCAATGCCGGCGTCGCTGCGGGCCATATCGCGGCGGCACACAGCGCTCCGAGCAAATAGACAATACAACTGCGCGCGGTCATCTCAGTGCCTGTCTTTCGCCGCCGCGCTGATGGCGTTCAGCATCCGCGCGCGGCCCTGATCGAGCGTGACGCGGATCTTGTCCTGCTTGCCCATTTCACCCATGTCGCGCTGGCGCTGCACCGTGGCGGTCGTGAGCAACGGCTCGACGCCAAGTTCGCGCAGGGTGTCGGCGACTTCTTCCATTTCCGCGGCGCGGCGAATGCCGTGGCTCGCCATGCGCTCGATATTGTATTCGGCGATCTGGCCCCAATCGAGGCTCGGGTAATTGTTCTTCAGCGAGGCGGCGACTTCCTCCACCACGCCGGCGCGGGCGGCGGCGAGGAAACATTCCAGCGTCAGCGCCTCGATGCCCTTGATCATCACGCTGCGCACCATCTTGATGGCGGCGGCGGCGCCGATCTCCGGCCCGGCGATCGAGGCCGTCATCCCCAGCGCCGACAGGACGGGCGTCACCGCTTCTGCCTGCGGTCCCGCCAGCAGCAGCGGCGACTTGTGGCGTCTGGGATGGATCGGAGACAGGATAGCGACATCAACATAGCGCGCCTTGCCGGCCAGCAGCTTGCCGGTCTCCTGTTTGCGGCCGGGAGAAACCGAATTGACGTCAAGATAAAATGGATTGCCGGAGAGGTGCGGCGCGACGGACCGCGCGGCCTCCAGGCTCGACGCCGCCGTCACGGCTGCAATGATGATGTCGGTGTCACGGACGGCATCCGCCGCCGATGACGCCACCCGCACACCCATATCGGCGGCCGCCTGTTTGAGCTTGCCGCCCTCGGCGTGCGGAAACAGGATGTCCCAGGCCGCGATCTGCGCCACGCCTTCCTCGCGCAGGCCGGAGGCGATGGCCTGTCCGGCTTCGCCGAAGCCGATGAATGCAAGTCGTTGCGAACCGCCGTTCATGTCAGTCCCGAAATTGGTCAGCTTTGTAGCTTCTTCTGGATGCGCTGGTCGAAGCGTTCGACGTTGACCACCACGCGGGCATGCGTGCCGTCGCCGATGCGTTCCTTGTCGTCAAAGGCTTCGACCCGGAATTCGACATTGCGCCCGTCGATTTTGGTCACTTCCGCCGTCGCCCGCAACCGCATGCCGACCGGCGTCGCCGCGTAGTGGCCGACATTCAGATGCGTGCCGAGGCTCTGATGCCCCGTCGGCAGCAAGCTCTCGATCGCGTCGAGGGCTGCGGCCTCCATCATGTTGATCATGACCGGGGTCGCCAGCACGCGCACCCGGCCGCTGCCGACCCGCGGCGCGGTCTGCTCCTCGCCGACGAGAATGTCGGCATTGCCTTTAAGGCCAATCTTGAGACGCGACAAATCGGTCATGAGCTGTCCTGTTGGAGAATCGCCGTCACTCTAGAGCATTTCCAGCGCGCGTTTCCGGGTGGGTGGCGGAAAGGCCTTGTCCAGCGCGGCAAGATCCTCGGCCGCCAGTTTCAGGTCGAGCGCGGCGCGGTTCTCCCGCACATGGGAAGGGTTGGTCGCCTTCGGAATGACGATGGTCCCGCTCTGGTGGAGCAGCCACGCCAGCGCCACTTGCGCCGGCGTCGCTCCGCGAGCCGTCGCGATCGCTTTCAGTGCCGGATGATCGAGCAGCCGTCCCTGTTCCACCGGCGAATAGGCCATGACCGGCATGTGGTGATCGCGGCACCAGGGCACGAGATCGAATTCAATGCCGCGCCGGCTTAGATTGTAGAGCACCTGGTTGGTGGCGCAGGCCGCCCCGCCGGGCAATGTCGCAAGTTCAGCCATGTCGTTGGTGTCGAAATTGCTCACGCCCCAGTACCGGATTTTGCCGGTCTCGATGAGCTCCGTGAAAGCCTCGAGCGTCTCGGTGAGCGGCACGCTCCCGCGCCAATGCAACAGATAGAGATCGAGACGGTCGGTGCCGATCCGCTTCAGGCTGCGTTCGCAGGCGTCGATCGTCCCGCGACGGCTGGCATTCTCCGGTAGCACCTTGCTCACCAGAAACACCTCGCTACGCCGGCCGGCGATCGCATCGGCCACGACCTCCTCGGCTCCGCCGTCGCCATACATCTCGGCGGTGTCAATGAGCGTCATTCCGAGGTCGAGACCGAGCCGCAGCGCGGTGGCTTCGTCGGCCGCCCGCCGCGCCTGTTCGCCCATGCCCCAGGTGCCCTGTCCGAGCACGGGGACGGTCTCGCCCGAGGGAAGCGTCAATACTTGCATCGCGGCAATCTAGCACGACGCCGGCACGGCGTGCATCAATGCGCAACCGACTTGGAGAACGTGTTGATGACGATCACGCCTGCGACGATCATGGCCAGGCCCGCCAGCGCGGGGGCGTCGAGGGACTGCCGGAACAGCACCCAGCCTGCGATCGAGATCAGGACGATGCCCAGTCCGCTCCAGATCGCATAGGCGATCCCGACCGGGATGGTCTTCAGCGTGAGCGCGAGAAAGCAGAATGCGATCGCATAGCCGACCGCCATGACCGCAATCGGACCGCCCTTGGTCAGGGAATCCGACGCCTTCAGCGCGGAGGTCGCGACGACCTCCGCCACGATCGCGATCGACAGATAGAGAAAGTGCATCGCTTCTCCCTCGTCATCGCGAACACCGCGATGACCACGTCACTTGTGCTCCACCGGCGGCGTGCCGTGGGTGTGGAACGATTCGATGGTCTTCAGTCCCCAGGCCTGGCCCTTCTTGCGCTCGGCCTCGCTCCAGCGGATGGGCTTCCAGTCGGGCGCAAGAACAAGCCGCGCGCCCGCACAGGCCACCTCCACGCGGTTCCCGCCCGGCTCATACACATAGAGAAAGAACGTCTGCTGCACGGCGTGCTTGTGCGGACCGGTTTCGATATAGACGCCGTTCTCCAGGAAGATGTCGGCGGCGCGCAGGATGTCCTCGCGGCTGTCGAGCGCGTAGGTGACGTGATGAAAACGTCCCTTGCTGCCCGTGAAATCGCGGGTATAGGCAAAGTCGTAGCTTTTGTTGGTCGCGGTCAGCCACATGCCGGCTTCGGTGCCGTCATCGAGGACGATCTGCTCGGTCAGGCGGAAGCCGAGATAGTTCTCGAAGAATTCCCGGTTGGCCTTGATGTCACTGGCGAGCCCGTTGAAGTGGTCGATCCGGCGCACGTTGCAGCCGCGCGCCGGATAGCGTTGCGCCTGGTTCTTCAGGGCGGGTTTCAGGTCCGGCGGCGGGTCGTACCATTCCGTGTCGTAGTACAGCTCGATCACATGCCCGTCCGGGTCCTTACAAACGAAGGTCTTGCCGTGGCCAAGGTCGCCGTCGGTCCAGCCCACGTCGAAGCCCGAGCCCTTCAGCGCGGCGGCGCGGCGCTCCAGCGCCTGCGGCGAGCGGGTGCGGAAGGCGACATGCGCCATCCCTGAGGTCTTTGAAGCGGTGAGTTTCAGCGAATAGCGCTCGTAATCGTCCCAGCCGCGCAGATAGACGCTGTCCCCCTTCTCTCCGCTCTGCGTCATGCCCAACACGTCGATGAAGAATTTGCGGCTCTCCTCGAATTTGGGTGTCAGCAATTCGAGATGGCCGAGATGTGCGATATCGAGAACAGATTCTGTCGTCATGGGTGTTCCGCTGGCGTCGAAATGGACGCAAGCGCACTAACACAATGGCCGGACAAGGTCGATGCCCCGGCGCAATGCAGGGTCGGTGTTTTTGGGGCTGCCCAACGAGGCCGGCTCGCGGGCAACCCCTCGCCGAAAGCGTGTCCGCCTCCGGCTTTTTCTTCCCGCGCAGCAAATCCACGGCAATCGTATCGGCGATTCCTGTGCAGCTTGCGTGACCTGCGGATGACGCTTTTTTGACAGCAAACGTTCTTCATCCGTGTCCGCAATCCGGAAATCACACGTCTCGCTTTTGACACCGTCCCGACATTGAACTGGCATCAAGGCCGACTAGATGGTGCACGCATCGCAGAGCGTACTGCATCTGCAATCCTGAATCCGAACGGAGCGTGCAAACATGACTTATCTCAAAGCCGTGGCAGGGGCGCTCGCCATCATGATGGCCTCCGGCATGATTGCCGATTATGACGTGTCGGTTGTCGACGACAGGATCGATGTGCGCATCTGGGCGCCCGAAGACCGGACCGATTCAAAACTGCGCCGGCAGGTCGCCGCGCTGCTGGCCCGTCACATCGACGACGCCCATGTGACCATGGTGCCTCCGGGCGATGCCTAGGCCGCAGGCGTTCGTTCAAACGTGAGAATGAAATTGTTGGCGGGCATCGGCACGATGTCGGTGAGATAAAGTCCGGAGCGGCCGGCCAGCGCGTGGATATCGGTGATGTCGCGCACGCCCCATGCCGGGTGTTGCGCGCGCAGGCTGGAGTCGAAGACCGCGTTGCTCGGCGCGGTGTGCTGACCGTCGCGCATGAAGGGGCCATACATATAAAGGCGGCCGTCCGCTTTCAAACGTCCCGCGGCATGGCCAAGCAATCCTTCTGCAACGGACCATGGTGCGATGTGAATCACATTGGCGCAGAAAATCATCGTCAGGCCGCGGAGCGTTTTTGAATCGTCTGCGCTCAGTCCCCAGTCCGGCGCAGCAAGATCGATGCGGCGGGCGGGGCGGATATTCGGCAGGTCGCTGTGGCGCCGCCAGGCCTCGATGCTTTTGACATGCGCGTCGTTGTAGTCGCTCGGCCACCAGACGAGGCCCGGCGATTTGCGCGCGAACTCCACAACATGCTGACCGGTCCCGCTGCCGGTCTCCAGCACCTCGCCGGTTTGCGCGAGCAGCCATGGCGCCAGCACCGACCAGATGGCCTCATGATTGCGGTGGAAGGCCGGCGCATCGAGCCGGCCGTCAGGCTCCGGCTTGCGCCCGACATTGCCGAATTCGACGACGAAGGGCGGCATGATGCAGCGGGTACCTTGTTACGCGTCTTCCGGATTGTCGATGTAGGTCAGCCCGGCCCGCGCCAGCGGCTCGCGCATGTGGTACATGTCCAGCCCGAGCACGCCGGAGGCGAGCTTGGCGCGCTTGTCGCCTTCCTCGGCGTTGCGCTTGGAGCCCTTCTGCGCCACGTCGGCGGCTTCCTTCGCCGGCACCACGCAGACGCCGTCGTCGTCGGCGACCACGACGTCGCCCGGATTGACCAGCACCCCGGCGCAGACCACCGGAATATTGACCGAGCCGAGCGTCGCCTTGACCGTGCCCTTGGCGGAAATGGCGCGCGACCAGACCGGAAAGCCCATCTCCTTGAGCGTCTTCACGTCGCGGCAGCCGGCCTCGATGATCAGCCCGAGCACGCCGCGCGCTTTCAGGGACGTTGCCAGGAGATCGCCGAACATGCCGTCGGTGTTGTCGGTGGTGCAGCCGACCACCAGCACGTCACCCTTCTGGCATTGCTCGACCGCGACATGGATCATCCAGTTGTCGCCCGGCTGCGCCAGCACGGTGACGGCGGGGCCCGCGATCTCGGCGCCGGAATAGATCGGCCGCATATAGGGCTTCATCAGGCCGACACGGCCCATGGACTCGTGCACGGTGGAGACGCCCAGGCCGCCGAGCACGCCGACCGCGTCGGCGTCGGCGCGTGTGATGTTGCGAACGACGACGGGCTTCATGCCAATTCCTCCAGAGCTTGTGGAAACAGCCGCTGATAGGCTTCGCCATAGGTCATCGGCTTGCCGGTGTTGCGGCCGCCCTGCATCCCGCGATTCAGTGCCACGCGTTCGTAATAGGCCCACAGATGCTTCTGCGCCGCCAGCACCTGGAACGCCTTGTATTTTGTTTCCCACACCTCGTCGATGTTGAGAATGACCTGCGGCTTGAAATCGCACTGTTCCGGCTGGTGCGGCTCGAACAGGAACACGGGCGCGGCGGAATATTTGTAGCTTGCGCTCGGCTTGTGGCCCATGGCCTGGGCGACCACGCGGGTCTCCTGCGCGAAATGGGCGGCGTTCGGGTGGTCGAAATTATATGGGTCTTCCAGCGCGTGCGTCAGCACGAAGGACGGGTTCGTCTCGCGGTAGATGTCGACCATGCGGTCGAAATGCTGTTCGGTCAGGCGCAGCGGATAATCGCCGGCATCGAAGAATTCGATCTCGGCGCCCAGGATCTGCGCCGCGCGTTCGGCCTCGTCCTTGCGGCCGGCCTTCACCTTCTCCAGCGTTGCGCCGGCTTCCTTCCAGGCGAACTGGCTTTCGCCGCGCTCGCCAAAACTCATGCAGACGATCTTGACGCGATAGCCCTTCTTCACATGCAGCGCGATGGCGCCGCCGGCGCGCCAGACGAAGTCTCCCGGATGGGCGGTGACGACGAGACCGGTCTTCTGCGACATTGTCTTGTACTCCGGCTGGGAATTCGGCGCGGATATTCACCATCCGCGGCCCGGATACAAGGCCTATTTCGGTCGATCAGATTCTCGTTCAATGCCCTTTGCGCGGATCGCCTGCTCGCGTTTGGACAGTTCGGCTGCCTCGGCCTTGCGCCCGAGGGTCCGGTAGAGCTCGGCCAGATTGTGGAGCGTGATCGCAACATGCGGATGGTCGGGCCCGAGCGTCTTTTCGCGGATGGCCAAGGCGCGCGTTGCCGGCGACTCCGCTTCGGCATGGCGGCCCATTTCCTGATAGAGCACGGCCATGTTGTTGAGCGCCGCGGCAACCGCGGGATGCTCTGGCCCGAGTGCCTTCTCGGTCATGGTCAGCACGCGCTTGAACAGTGGCTCGACCTGTTCGTGCCGGCCCTGATCCCGGTAGAAGCCTGCCATGTCATTCAGTGTCTGGGCGACGACCGGATGGTCCGGCCCATAGGCTTTCTCGCGGATAGCCACTATGCGCTGGAATAGCGGCGTCACCTCGTCGACGCGATTCTGGACCCAGTAGATACGCGCCAGCTGATGAAGGGTATTTGCGACTTCAATGTCTTCTGGCCCGCGCGTTTTCTCGTCGATGGCCAGCGCGCGCTGGAACAAACGCTCAGCTTCGGAGAGGCGGCCCATAATCCGGTAAAGGCCGGCCAGATTGCTGATCGTCGGCGAGACAAGCGGATGATCCGTCCCGAGCGCCTTTTCACGGATCGCCAGTGCCCGCTGATAGAGCGGTTCGGCTTCTCGATGGCGCCCCAGTCTCTGGTAAAGCCCGGCCACATTCGTCAATGGTGTCGCGATATTGAGATGATTTGCTCCGAGTTGCTTTTCCGCAATCGAGAGGACTTGCTGCGCCAGTGGCAAGGCCTCGGCATATTTGCCGGCCTTGTAGAGTTCGCTTGCCTTTGCAGAGAGCGCGGCGGCATCGCCCGGCGCCTGAGCCGCCGCCGGCCCGATGATCGCCAGCGCCGCCGCAAGGCCCATGCAGGTCGCCACCCCCTTCAGCATCCAACGTTTCTCCGGCTGTCTGTTCGCTCACGCGTTCCGAATATTACCGGAATTTGCAGTGCGAGCGTAGCCCGGATGGGATGAGGTCCGATCCGTTGACCAAAAACAGCTTAAGACTATAACGGCCGACGGTCTGCCCTTCCTCGCTTCGTAATCGAAAAGGCCAGCGCTGTTTCACAGCGGTCCGCTGTATTCGGTCCCGCGATCGCAAGGCCATGAAACGAAAGTTGTTCGAGATGACTACGTCGCCCGTCACCCTGCGCGTCGCCATCGGCGACTACCCGCATACGCTGCCGCTCAAGCGCGGGGAGGTCGCCTCGTCGATGCTGAAGCTCGACTTCGTCGAGATGAAGCCGATGCACACCGCGTTCAAGCCGATGGTGCGCGAGCATGCCTTTGACATCAGCGAACTGGCGCTGGTCACGGTCTTGCAGGCGAAGGCCTATGGCAAGGGTCTGACGCTCCTGCCCGCGGCCATGCTCTCGCGCTTTCAGCACAATACGTGTCTCTACAACAGCGCGCGCGGAGACCTGCGCCCCGCCGACCTGGCCGGCAAGCGCATCGGGGTTCGCTCATACAGCCAGACCACCGGCGCGTATATCCGCGGCATCATCGAGAACGATTACGGCGTGGACCTCAGCAGCGTGCAGTGGGTGACGTTCGAGGACGGGCATGTCGCGGAAGCCAGGGATCCCGAAGACGTGATCCGGGCCCGGCCCGGTCAGGACATCACGCAGATGCTGATCGACGGCGAGCTCGATGCCGCGATCTATGGCGCCGCCATGCCGGACGATCCCAGCCTCAGGAGCGTGATCCCGGATCCCGATGCTGCCGCGCGTGCGTGGTACGACACGCATGGCGTCATCCCGGTGAATCACATGGTGGTGGTGACCGACGAGCTCATGCGATCGCAGCCCAAGGCCGTCGTGGAATTCTACCGCTTGCTGGAGGCGAGCAAGACGAAAGCCGGCCTGCCGAAAGCGGGCATGATCGACACCGCGCCGTTCGGTCGCGAGGCCAATCGGCCCTGCCTCGAACTGCTGATCTCGTATGCTGTGCAGCAGAATCTGATCCCGCGCCGGTTCGGTGTCGACGAGTTGTGGTGAGGCGGCTGCGCTCGAACAGGTCAGCGCACGACATTGACCGGCGCATGGCTGCTGCGCATCGCCGCGAACTCGGCCAGACAGCGCCGTGTATGAGGGGCGGGAGCGCCGGCAAGGCCGGCCGCCGCAAACGGGGGCGGCGAGCCCGCCAGCTCCTGTTCCAGCACAGCGAGATAATGCGCGTCGTCGATGTCGTACCAGAGCGGCAATTCGACCACCGGCAGCCTGAGCTGCAAGGCGCGCGCGCGGGTCTGCTCATAGACCCGGGACGTGCTCCAGTCGATATCGGTGAACAATGCATCGTGCGGGCGGGAGAGGCCAATCAGGGTGTAGCCGCCGTCATGCGCGGGGCCGATGACGACATTGTCGGTGCGCCCGGTCATGGCGATGGCATCGCGCAGGATGGCATGCGGCAGCGTCGGGCTGTCGGCATTGACCAGCACCACGCCGCGATGACCGGCGATAAAGAGATCGCGGATCATGCGGATCAGCCGGCTGCCCAGATCGCCGTCCGCTTGCGGCATCGTGCGAAAACCGTCCGGCAGAAGCGGGAGCAAATCCCTTTCCGAACCGGCCGGCGTGTAGATGGCGTAGCTGGAGGCGGTCGCCACGTCGTTCATGGACTGCGCCACGTCGCGGATGAAGGCGGCCGACAATTGCGCGCATTGCCGGGGGGTAAGGGGCGGCGACAGCCGGGTCTTGGACTGGCCGGGCAGAGGAATTTTGCAGACGATGGCGACGGCAATGGGGAGCATGGGACGATCCGGCCGCTGTAAGCCGCTTATCTGCCGATACCGCAGGAAATGTAAGGAATCCTTGGTCCTGCAGGGTAAAACCGCGAATTTGCGTCACATCCATTGCCCAAGAACCCATCATGGTGGCTAAAAAATAGACATCATCGTCCCGTTGCTCAAATACAGGGCATGGGTTGGGGATGAATCTCGCCCCAGAGTCAGTGGCTTAGGCGCAAAGACGGGATTGGCACGGGCCTTGCGATCCTTGTTGCAGCGCAGTGCCGGGTCCGCTGGCGCGCGCGCGTCAAGCAGAGGAACCACCCATGTTTCACTCCATCCGTGCGGTCGCCGAACGACCGTTGGCCCGCCGCTGGCTCGCCGCCACGGCCGGCCTCGCGCTGTCCGTTGCGGCGGTCTTTCCCGCCAAGGCGCAGGATACGATTAAGGTCGGAATTCTCCATTCGCTTTCGGGCACCATGGCGATCAGCGAGACCACGCTGAAAGACGTGATGCTCATGCTCATCGAAGAGCAGAACAAGAAGGGCGGCTTGCTCGGCAAGAAGCTCGAAGCCGTGGTCGTCGATCCGGCTTCGAACTGGCCGCTCTTCGCCGAAAAGGCGCGCGAACTGATCACCAAGGAAAAGGTCTCGGCCGTGTTCGGCTGCTGGACCTCGGTCTCGCGCAAGTCCGTGCTGCCGGTGTTCAAGGAACTGAACTCGATCCTCTTCTACCCGGTTCAATACGAGGGCGAGGAGAGCGAGCGCAACGTGTTCTATACCGGCGCCGCCCCCAACCAGCAGGCGATCCCGGCGGTCGACTATCTCGCCAAGGAAGAGAAAGTGCAGCGCTGGGTGCTCGCCGGCACCGACTATGTCTATCCGCGCACGACCAACAAGATCCTTGAAGCCTATCTGAAGTCGAAGGGCGTCAAGCCGGAAGACATCATGATCAACTACACGCCGTTCGGTCATTCCGACTGGCAGACCATCGTGGCCGATATCAAGAAGTTCGGCTCGGCGGGCAAGAAGACCGCCGTGGTCTCGACCATCAACGGCGACGCCAACGTTCCGTTCTACAAGGAACTCGGCAACCAGGGCGTCAAGGCCAAGGATATTCCGGTGGTTGCGTTCTCGGTCGGCGAAGAAGAACTCGCCGGCATCGACACCAAGCCGCTGCTCGGCCATCTCGCGGCCTGGAACTACTTCGAGTCGATCAAGACTCCGGCGAACGACGAGTTCACCAAGAAGTGGAAAGCCTTCACCAAGAATCCGAAGCGGGTTTCCAACGATCCGATGGAAGCGCATGTGATCGGCTTCGCCATGTGGGTGAAGGCGGTCGAGAAGGCCGGAACGATCGATCCCGACAAGGTGATCGACGCGCTGCCGGGCACCGAAGCGCCGAACCTGACCGGCGGCATCTCCAAGATGCTTCCGAACCATCACATCACCAAGCCGGTCTTCATCGGCGAGGTGCGCGGCGACGGCCAGTTCGACGTGGTGTGGAAGACCGAAGGTCTGGTCCCGGGCGATGCCTGGTCCAAGGAGCTCGATGGCTCGAAGGATCTGATTGCCGACTGGGTGACGCTGAAATGCGGCAACTACAACACCGTAACCAAGAAGTGCGGCGGGCAGGGCTCGTAAAGACTCCAGCCTGACAACTCGGGAGGCGGTCTCCTCCGCCGCCTCCCGCTCACCTCGATGCCGGGAACATTGAGATGCGAATGGTGCGCGATCGTCTGGTCGCCTGGGTGCTGGCTGCCGTTCTTCTGGTTGTGGCTGCGCCTGGATACGCCCAGACATACGACGATGCTCTGACGAAATTCGCGGCGGATTCGTTCAACGAAACCGAGGCGGGAATCGCCGGCGTTGCGGCAAGCGGGAATGCGCGTGCCATCGACGTGATCGAGGCGCTGTCCGATCAACGCCTGCTGTTCGATCCGGCGACCAAGAAAATCTATATCCGGGAAAAGTCCGGCCGGGTGCTGGACGCATCGACCGGGACTGAGGCCAGCGCGCCCGCTGACGTAAAGACTGTCCGCCTCAACAACCGGATGCGCCGCGCCGTCGAAGCGGCGCTTGGCGGTCTTACGTTGCTGTCGGCCGACAGCGGCAAGCGTTATGAGGCCGCGCAGGCGGTGTTCAAGTCGCGCGATGCTGCGGCGCTGCCGGCATTGGACGCGGCGATTGCGAAGGAAACCAGCGCCAGTCTGAAACGAGCCTTGATCGAAGCGCGCGCCGCCGTCGTGCTCTACAAATCCGACGCCAGGGAGGCCGACAGGATCGACGCGGTGGCCATCATCAAGGCGCGTGGCGATCAGGATGCGCTCGCGTTGCTGGCCGGGTTGCCGGCAGACGCGCCGCCGGCGGTGAAGCGCGCCGCCTCGGACGGCGTCGCCGCCATCCAAAGCCAGTTGGCGATGTGGGCGGGGGTGCAGAACGCCTGGTACGGCGTGTCGCTCGGCTCGGTCCTGCTGCTCGCCGCCATTGGCCTCGCCATCACCTTCGGTGTGATGGGCGTCATCAACATGGCGCATGGCGAGATGGTGATGATCGGCGCCTATGTCACCTTCGTCGTGCAGGAAACCATCCGCGCCTACAATCCGGGGCTGTTCGATTATTCGCTGTTGTTCGCGGTGCCACTCGCCTTCATGGTCTCGGGGGCCATTGGCATTCTGATCGAGCGCGGCATCATCCGCTTTCTCTATGGCCGCCCGCTGGAAACCCTGCTGGCGACATGGGGGCTCTCCCTCATTCTGCAGCAGGCGGTGCGCACCATGTTCGGGCCGACCAATCGCGAGGTCGGCAATCCGTCCTGGATGAGCGGCGCCTTCGAGATCGGGCAGATCACGATCACCTATAACCGGCTCTGGATCGTCGTCTTCTGCCTGTCGGTCTTCGCGGGATTGCTCGCCTTGCTGCGCTTCACCCGTATCGGTCTCGAGATGCGCGCGGTGACGCAGAACCGGCCCATGGCGGCCGCCATGGGCATTCGCACCAGCCGCGTCGATGCGCTCACGTTCGGGCTTGGTTCCGGCATCGCCGGCATCGCCGGCGTGGCCCTGTCGCAGATCGACAACGTGTCGCCCAATCTCGGCCAGAGCTACATCATCGATTCCTTCCTCGTCGTGGTGTTCGGCGGCGTCGGCAACCTCTGGGGCACGCTGGTCGGCGCCTTCACGCTCGGCATCGCCAACAAGTTCCTCGAGCCCTTCGCCGGCGCGGTGCTCGGCAAGATTGCGATTCTTGTCCTGATCATCCTGTTCATCCAGAAGCGTCCGCGCGGCCTGTTCGCGCTCAAGGGCAGGGCGGTGGAAGCATGATGACGTTGTTCTCTGCAAAGGCGCAGTGTCACGCTGCCTTCTCCCTTCCCCGCTTGCGGGGGAGGGCTGGGGTGGGGGCGTTTTCGGAGCGACACATGCCCCCTCCCGGCGAGCTTCGCTCGCCGACCTCCCCCGCAAGCGGGGGAGGTAACAGGAGGCAACACCCATGAACGGCCTCCTCATCCGCTCGCTCGACCGCGGCGCGACGATCTTCCTGGTGATCGTCGCGGCGGTCGGGATTCTGGTGCCGGCGCTCAACCTGCTGTTGCCGCCGGATTCCCCGTTTCATGTGCCGACTTATCTGGTGGCCTTGTTCGGCAAATATGTCTGTTACGCGCTGCTGGCGCTCTCCATCGACCTGATCTGGGGCTATTGCGGCATTCTCTCGCTTGGCCATGGCGCCTTCTTCGCGCTCGGCGGCTATGCGATGGGGATGTATCTGATGCGCCAGATCGGCTCGCGCGGCGTTTATGCCAATCCGATCCTGCCGGACTTCATGGTGTTCCTGAATTACAAGGAACTGCCGTTCTTCTGGTACGGTTTCCAGTCCTTTCCCTATGCGCTGCTGATGGTCGTGCTGGTGCCGGGGCTGCTGGCCTTTGTGTTTGGCTGGTTCGCCTTCCGCTCGCGGGTGACCGGTGTGTATCTGTCGATCATCACTCAGGCGATGACCTTCGCGCTGATGCTCGGATTCTTCCGCAACAATTTCGGTTTTGGCGGGAATAACGGCCTGACCGATTTCAAGGACATCCTCGGATTCAACGTGCAGGCTCAGGGCACCCGGGCGGCGCTGTTTGCGGCATCATGCGCGGCGCTGGCGATCGGGTTCATCATCTGCCGGGCGGTGGTGACCTCGAAATTCGGCAAGGTGCTGATCGCCATCCGCGATGCGGAATCGCGCACGCGCTTCCTGGGCTATCGCGTGGAATCCTACAAGCTGTTCGTGTTCACCTTGTCGGCCTGCATGGCGGGCGTGGCGGGCGCGCTCTACGTGCCGCAGGTCGGCATCATCAATCCCGGCGAGTTCGCGCCCGGCAATTCGATCGAGGCGGTGATCTGGGTCGCGGTCGGCGGGCGCGGGACGCTCACCGGCGCGGTGCTGGGCGCCGTGCTGGTCAATTACGCCAAGACCACATTCACCAGCGGCACGCTGGTGCCGTTCTGGGTGTTCGGCGTCGTCGCCATCGCGGCCTTGGCGGCGGTGGTGATGAACGTCGCCAGCAAGCGCGATGCGTTGAACGGCGCGGCGGCCGGTCTGGCGATCGCTTTCATGGCCGCGCTTCTGCTTCTCATTCCCCAGATGTCGGCGTCCGCGACGCTGGCGCCGGTGCTGTCGAACTGGCCGTTCCTGGTGGCGATCCTGTTCGTGCTGGTCGCCATGGGCATGAGCTGGCATCCTTGGCCGCTGGGCGCGGTCTTCGGCGCGCTGACCCTTGCCTTTTTCAGCACGCCGTTTGCGACCGTCGCGCTTGCGCCGTACTGGCTGTTCGCGCTGGGCGGTTTGTTTGTGATCGTCACGCTGCTGATGCCGCGCGGCATTGTCGGCACCATCGAATATCTGTGGAGCGAGCGGCGGGCGCGGCGGGATAGTGCCGCGGCTGAATCGGCGGCGACTGTGGCGAGGCCCGCGGAATGAACGCCATGGACACCCGCACCACCACCGCGCAGCTCTACCTCGACGGCATCTCGGTGTCGTTCGACGGCTTCCGCGCGCTCAACAACCTGTCGCTCGCGGTCGAGCCCGGCGAGATGCGCGCCATTATCGGTCCCAACGGCGCCGGCAAGACCACCATGATGGACGTCATCACCGGCAAGACCCGCCCGGACGAGGGCGACGCGGTGTTCGAGGGCAACAGCGACCTGACGCGACTGGACGAAACCGAGATCGCGCGGCTCGGCATCGGGCGAAAATTCCAGAAGCCGACCGTGTTCGAGATGCACAGTGTCGAGGACAATATCCTGCTGGCGCTGAAGGACGACCGCTCGGCGCGCGCGGCCTTGCTGTGGCGCGAGAGCGCCGAACAAAGCCGGCGCATCAACACCTTGCTGGACACCATCCGCCTCACGTCCGCGCGTCACCGGCTGGCCGGGTCGCTGTCGCATGGCCAGAAGCAATGGCTGGAAATCGGCATGCTGCTGGCGCAGGAGCCCAAGCTCCTGCTGGTCGACGAGCCGGTGGCCGGCATGACCGACGCGGAAACGCATCAGACCGCCGAACTGCTGAAGGAAATCAACCGCGACAAGACCGTGATCGTGGTCGAGCACGACATGACCTTCGTGCGCGAACTCGGCGTCAAGGTGACGTGTCTGCACGAAGGCTCGGTGCTGGCGGAAGGCTCGATCGACCAGGTGTCGGCGAACGAGCGTGTTGTTGAAGTCTATCTGGGACGCTGACCAATGCTCGACGTCAAATCCATCGATCTGCATTACGGCGCGGCGCAGGCCCTGCGCGGGGTGTCGCTGACCGCGGAGCCGGGCAAGGTCACCTGCGTGCTGGGCCGCAACGGTGTCGGCAAGACCAGCCTGCTGCGCGCCATTGTCGGGCAGCGCCCGGTCAGCAAGGGCGTGATCGCGTGGAACGGCCAGAACATCAATCCGCTGCAGCCCTATGAGCGCGCGCGCGATGGCATCGCGATCGTACCGCAGGGGCGGGAGATTTTTCCGCTGCTGACGGTGGAGGAAAATCTGAAGACCGGCTTTGCGCCGCTCAAACGCGGCGAGCGCGACATCCCCGACGACGTGTTCTCTCTGTTTCCGGTGCTGCACGACATGATGCGCCGCCGCGGCGGCGATCTCTCCGGCGGCCAGCAGCAGCAGCTGGCCATCGGCCGCGCGCTGGTGATGCGGCCGCGGCTGCTGCTGCTCGACGAGCCGACCGAGGGCATCCAGCCCTCCATCATCAAGGACATCGGCCGCGCCATCTCCTACTTGCGCGGCCTCGGGGGCATGGCCATTGTGCTGGTCGAGCAGTATTTCGATTTCGCGCGCGAACTGGGCGATCACTTCGTGGCGATGGATCGGGGATCGGTGGTGTATTCTTCAAGCAACGCCGATCTCGACGAAGCCGCTTTGCGGCGCGCGCTGGCGCTGTAGCAATAGCCGCACGGTGAGGGGGCAATCTTGAGGACCGCAGCCGCGATGCAGGACAGCGACCGCATCTTCGCCGCCAACCGGGCGCGCGGGCGGATCGCGCTGGGCGTCGCCAGCGCGGACGGCTATACGCGCCGCACGCAGGTGGACGAGGAAGGCTCGCTGCGGGTGCGCTTTCCCAATCGCATCGCGGCGGAATGCGAGGCGGTGATCGTCAACACCGCCGGCGGCGTCGCCGGCGGCGACCGGTTCGCGATCGAGGTCGCGGTCGGGGCCGGCGCGGACCTTGTCGTCACCGGCGCGGCGGCGGAAAAGGTCTATCGCGCTATCGGCACCGACTCGGAGATGTCGGTGACGCTGTCCGTCGCGGCGGGCGGGTCGCTGCGCTGGCTGCCGCAGGAGACCATCCTGTTCGACCGGGCGCGTCTCGACCGCAGCATCGATGTCGATCTGGCGGAGGGCGCATCGCTGCTGCTGGCGGAAGCCGTGGTGTTCGGGCGCTCCGCCATGGGCGAGCGCGTCGCGCAGGGCAAGCTGACCGATCGCTGGCGGGTGCGGCGCGGCGGCAGGCTGGTCTTTGCGGAAACGCTGCGGCTGGACGGCGGCATCGCGGACATGCTGGGCAAGCCGGCGGTGGCCAGGGGCGGCGCGGCGATCGCGACATTGCTGCTGGTGCCGGGCAGTGACGACGCAGTTGCAAATGTGCGCGCGCTCGGCGAACACTTTACCGGCGAGGTCGGACTGTCCTGCTGGAACGGAATTGCGCTGGCGCGGCTCTGCGCTCAGGATGGCGCGGCGTTGCGGCGCGATCTCGTCGCCGTGCTGGCGGCGCTCGATAGCAGGACGCTGCCGCGCCTGTGGCTCAATTGATCGGGAATGAAAGATGCATCTCACACCGCGTGAAAAGGACAAGCTCTTGATCGCCACGGCCGCGATGGTGGCGCGCCGGCGCCTCGAGCGCGGCGTGAAGCTCAATCACCCCGAGGCGGTGGCGCTGATCACCGATTTCATCCTGGAAGGCGCGCGCGACGGACGCACCGTGGCGCAGCTGATGAAGGAGGGCGCGCATGTGCTCACCCGCGCGCAGGTGATGGACGGCATTCCGGAGATGATCCACGACATCCAGGTGGAAGCGACCTTTCCCGACGGCACCAAGCTCGTCACCGTGCACGATCCCATTCGCTGAAGGACACGACATGAAGTCTCTGATCGCATCTCTGGCCGCTTTCGCATCGACAGCGGCGCTCGCGCATGACTCAACCGTGCCGCATGTTCATCCGCACAGTGTTAGCATCTTGCCCGAATTGGGCGCGCTTATACTGGCGGCTCTGCTCGTTGGTGCCACGGTCGTCCTCGTGCATCGCAGGCGGAAGATCAAATGACGAACGATCCCTCGCATTTCACGCACAAAGTGAATGAGCTTGCGGGGTACGATGACAATTACATGCTGCTTATGTTTTTTAACGACCTGTCACCGGCGGCACAAGCATTGGTCGGCATCTGGGAATTGTGTCAGGAAGTGCATAACGGTGGATTTTTCCAATATATGCATAACAGTAGCGGTGAGCACGCGCCCGCAATGTGTACGATTTTGAAGGAAATCGGAGAGGACGAAATTGCTTCGCTAGTCGAGCGCGCGATCAGAATCGTGAGTCCGGAATTGCGTTCGATGGACTACTTCGATGCTCTCAACCGATTGTCGCAAGAAGACAAGGATCAGCTTTATGCCATGGACAACGAATTAGTGTCTCAGGAAGAGCATTTGAGTTGCCTGCTGTTGCGCTATCTGGCGGAGCACAAAGATGAGCTGGATGCGCCAGACGGCTTCTGGAAGGAGTTAACGATCCAATGATCCCCGGAGAACTATTCATCAAGGACGGCGAGATCGAGCTGAATGCCGACCGCAAGACCGTGACGCTGACCGTCGCGAATACCGGCGACCGACCGGTCCAGGTCGGCTCGCATTACCATTTTTTCGAGACCAATCCGGCGCTGAAATTCGACCGCAGGAAGGCGCGCGGCATGCGGCTCGATATCGCGGCCGGCACGGCGGTGCGCTTCGAGCCGGGCCAGAGCCGCGAGGTGCAGCTTGTCGCGCTCGCCGGCAAGCGCACGGTCTACGGCTTCCGCGGCGACGTGATGGGAAAATTGTAGGAGCGCGCCATGTCCGTCAAAATCAAACGCTCCGTCTATGCCGACATGTTCGGTCCCACCACCGGCGACCGCGTGCGGCTCGCCGATACCGATCTCATCATCGAGGTCGAGAAGGATTTCACCGTCTATGGCGAGGAGGTGAAGTTCGGCGGCGGCAAGGTGATCCGCGACGGCATGGGCCAGTCGCAGGTGACCAACAAACAGGGTGCGGTCGACACCGTCATCACCAATGCGCTGATCCTCGATCACTGGGGGGTGGTGAAAGCCGATATCGGCATCAAGGACGGAAAAATCCATTCCATCGGCAAGGCCGGCAATCCCGACATCCAGCCCGGCGTCAATATCGTGATCGGCCCCGGCACCGAAGCGATCGCGGGCGAGGGCAAGATCGTCACCGCCGGCGGTTTCGACGCGCATATCCATTTCATCTGCCCGCAGCAGATCGACGACGCGCTGATGAGCGGCCTCACCACCATTTTCGGCGGCGGCACCGGACCGGCGGCCGGCACCAATGCCACCACCTGCACGCCGGGGCCGTGGCATATCGGGCGCATGATCCAGGCCGCGGATGCGTTTCCGATCAATCTCGGCTTTGCCGGCAAGGGCAATGCCTCGCGCCCGGCCTCGCTGGAGGAACAGGTGAAGGCCGGCGCCTGCGCGCTCAAGCTGCACGAGGACTGGGGCACGACACCGGCCGCCATCGACACCTGCCTTTCCGTCGCCGACGATTACGACGTGCAGGTGATGATCCACACCGACACGCTGAACGAATCCGGTTTCGTCGAGGACACCATCAAGGCCTTCAAGGGCCGCACCATCCACGCTTTCCACACCGAGGGCGCCGGCGGCGGACACGCGCCCGACATCATGAAGGTGGCGGGGCTCAAGAACGTGCTGCCGTCCTCCACCAATCCGACGCGGCCGTTCACCCGCAACACCATCGACGAGCATCTCGACATGCTGATGGTGTGCCACCATCTCGATCCCTCGATTGCCGAAGACCTCGCCTTCGCCGAAAGCCGCATCCGCAAGGAGACGATCGCGGCCGAGGACATCCTGCACGATATCGGCGCGCTCTCGATGATCTCCTCCGACAGCCAGGCGATGGGCCGCGTCGGCGAAGTCATCATCCGCACCTGGCAGACCGCCGACAAGATGAAGAAGCAGCGCGGCCGGCTGAAGGAAGAGAAGGGCGACAACGACAACGTGCGCGCGCGCCGCTATATCGCGAAATACACGATCAATCCCGCCATTGCGCATGGCATGTCGCATGTCATCGGCTCGGTGGAAAAAGGCAAGATGGCCGATCTCGTGGTCTGGTCGCCGGCCTTTTTCGGTGTGAAGCCGGACATGATCATCAAGGGCGGCTCGATCGTGGCGGCGGCGATGGGCGATCCCAATGCCTCGATCCCGACGCCGCAGCCGGTGCATTACCGGCCGATGTTCGCCGCCTTCGGGCGTTCGCTCACCGCGTCGTCGGTGGTGTTCGTCTCGCAGGCGGCGGTGCGCGGCAATCTCGCCAGGAAGCTCGGCATCCAGAAGCAGCTTGTGGCCGTGAAGAACACCCGCAAGATCAGCAAGACCAGCATGATCCACAACGGCGCCACGCCGAAGCTCGACATCGATCCGGAGACCTACGAGGTGCGCGCCGACGGCGAGTTGCTGACCTGCGCCCCGGCCGAGGTGCTGCCGATGGCGCAGAGGTATTTTCTGTTTTGACCCCTCAATTGTCGTCCCCGCGAAAGCGGGGACCCATAACCTCAGTGTCGCATTGCGACGACGGCCGGGGTTATGGGTCCCGGCTCTCGCGGAGCCTGTCCTCGGGCCGCACTTCGCGCGGACCCGTAGGCTCGGCCGGGACGACGGTGTAGGTTTGACCATGCACCGCGTTTCCTCCATCACCCCCGCCGGCCAGTGGACCGACTCCGCCGCCATCGACCGCGTTACGCTCGACGCCGACGATCGCCAGCGGCGGCGCATCGTGCTGACCGGCGAGAAGGGCACGAAAATCCTGCTCGATTTCGACAAGCCGATGGTCCTGCGCGACGGCGACGGGCTGGTGCTGGACGATGGCTCCATCGTGCGCGTCTGCGGGCAGCCGGAGGAACTGGTCGAGATCAGGGCCGCCTCGCCACGCGAATTCGTGCGGCTGGCCTGGCATCTCGGCAACCGCCACACCGACGTACAGATCGTGGAGAACCGCATCCGCATCCGGCGCGACCACGTGCTGGAGGAGATGCTGCGCGGACTGGGTGCGCAGGTGACGCTGCTGGAGGCCGCTTTCGATCCGGAGACCGGCGCGCCGCAGGGACATTCACACGATCATGCGCATGGTCATCATCATGGCCATGCGCGCGATCATCACCATCACGATCACGGGTACGATCATTCCCATCACGGTCACAAACATGAGCGGTAAGAAGAAAAATCTGCCGCTGGTGAAGGAGCCCCGGGAACGAAAGCGATCGGAGGTTGCGGGGCGCCCCATGGTTCGAGATGCATCTCTGCGCGATGCTCCTCACCATGAGGCGGTCGGAGGCGCGTGTGAATCTGAACCCCTCATCCTGAGGAGCCGGGCGAAGCCCGGCGTCTCGAAGGATAAGGGGGCACTGCACTCCTCCGCCCTCTACCGCCTGATGGCC
Source organism: Pseudorhodoplanes sp. (assembly GCA_022843165.1). GTDB lineage: Bacteria > Pseudomonadota > Alphaproteobacteria > Rhizobiales > Xanthobacteraceae > Pseudorhodoplanes. The sequence continues at coordinate 42,746 of JALHOD010000010.1, read as the reverse complement.
TGGCTCTCGCCGTCCTATCCGGTCGGCGCCTTTTCCTATTCCAGCGGCATCGAATGGGCGGTGGAGACAGGTGACGTCAAAGATGCCGCGACGCTGAAGGAATGGCTCGCGGTGATGATGGAGCAGGGCGGTGGCTTCTGCGACGCGGTGTTTCTCGCTCACGCGCATCGCGCGACGCTGGATGACGACGGCAGGGCGTTGCGCGCCGTCGCCGAACTCGCCGCCGCCTTCGCGCCCTCGAAGGAGCGCCATCTGGAAACGACCGCGCAGGGCCGCGCCTTTGTCGAGGCTACGCGCGCGGCGTGGCATTGCCCGGCGCTGGATCTTCTGGCCAAGGCGTGGGACGGGCCGGTGGCCTATCCGGTCGCGGTCGGCGTGGCCGCGGCCGGACACGGCATCGCGGTCGAGCCGGCGTTGCATGCGTTTCTGCACGCGGTTGCCGCCAACTGGATTTCCGCCGGCGTGCGGCTGGTGCCGCTCGGCCAGACCGACGGCCAGCGCGTGCTGGCGGCACTGGAGCCTGTGATCGCTACGACGGCGCAGCGTGCGCTGACATCATCGCTGGACGATATCGGCAGCGCGGCGTTTCGCGCCGATCTCGCCAGCATGAAGCACGAGACGCAATATACGAGGTTGTTCAGGAGTTAGCCATGGTCTCCGCCGATCAGCAACTGAAGGACGTGCTCCCTGATGTACTTGTTGCGGACCTCGATTTAGTTTTTTGCGGGACGGCGCCGAGCAATACGTCGGCGGCGGCAAGAGCTTACTATGCCAATCCAAGAAATAGATTTTGGGAGATTCTACACGAATGCAAGTTTACCGATGCCAAACTTGAGCCGCATGAATTTTTGCAGCTCAAGAGCAAAAAGATTGGCCTAACAGACCTGTGTAAATTTGTGTTTGGTAGTGACGATAAGCTTCCGCCCGATGCGTTTCTTCAGGCTCGATTAGAGCAAGCAATAGAAAAATATAGACCTCGCTATTTGGCATTTACAAGTTGCAATGCTGGTCAGAAGTTTTTGGGACGAAATGTAAAGTATGGGCCGCAGCGCTCGTTGGGAGACACGAAGGTGTTTGTTTTGCCGACTACATCTCCGCGGCGCGGGAGCGCATGGTGGTCCGAGAACAAGCATCATTGGCTAAGTTTTGCAAAAGAATTTCATGCGTCTTTCGATAGGAGGTAAAGTGAAGAATCCCCATGGTCCTCTGCGCGTCGGTGTCGGCGGTCCGGTCGGCTCCGGCAAGACCGCGCTGATGGACCTGCTGTGCAAGGCGCTGCGCGACAAATATGAGATCGCGGCGATCACCAACGACATCTACACCAAGTGGGATGCCGAATATCTGGTGCGCTCCGGCGCGCTGGCGGCCGACCGCATCGCCGGCGTCGAGACCGGCGGCTGCCCGCACACCGCCATCCGCGAGGATGCCTCGATCAATCTCGCCGCCATCGCCGAGATGCGGCAGAAATTTCCCTCTCTCGATCTGATCCTGATCGAATCCGGCGGCGACAATCTGGCCGCAACGTTTTCGCCGGAACTCGCCGACATCACGATTTATGTGATCGACGTCGCCGCCGGCGACAAGATTCCGTCAAAGGGCGGACCGGGCATCACGCGCTCCGACCTGCTGGTGATCAACAAGATCGACCTCGCACCCTATGTCGGCGCCTCGCTCGAGGTGATGGAGCGCGACGCGAAAAAGATGCGGGGCCAGCGGCCGTTCGTGTTCACCAACATGAAGGAAGGCCAGGGCGTGGCCGAGGTCGCGCGTTTCATCCAGGAAAAGGGCGGGCTGGGCGTCTAGCGCCGGATGCGCGGAGCAAGGCGCGGAAGATCCCGTCATGCGCCGGGCAGCAGGCGGAACATGCGGAGGCGGTCCGGAATATCCCGATGACCGGTCCTGCGGGCGCGCGAGGCCGAGGATTCAGTCCTCGCGGTGACGATGCCATGCTCGCGGCCGAGGATGCCCGGGCTCGCGGCGAGGATGCCCATGCTCGCGACCGAGGAACGCGGTTTCTACGAGCATGACAGCGTGCGGATGGCGGCCTGGTCGCATGCCGGCAATAGGAATATTTTCACGTGAAACACACGCGCGCGGCCCCGTTTTTGTCATTGATTTCAATGATTAAGGCTTCTTGCGCCCGGTAAAGTTCGGCGTCCGCTTCTCCATGAACGCCCGCACCCCTTCGGCATAATCCGGATGCAACGACGCCTCGCGTTGCAAATCACGCTCCAGATCGAGCTGTGCCGAAAGACTATTTGTTTCCGAGGCTTCGAGTGCGCGCTTGATCAGCGCATAGCCGTGGGTCGGCCCTTGCGCGAAACGCTCGCACAGTTGATTGGCTTCTCCGATCAGGGTCTCGTCGTCGACCGCGCGCCAGATCAGGCCCCAGTCTTCGGCTTTTTCCGCGGAGAGCGGGTCTGCCAGCAGCGCCAGTCCGCGCGCGCGCGCCGGTCCGACCAGCCGGGGCAAACTCCACGTCCCGCCGGAATCGGGCACCAGACCGATCTTCGCAAAGGACTGGATGAAGCGTGCCGACTTCGCCGCCAGAACGATGTCGCAGGCCAGCGCGATATTGGCGCCGGCGCCGGCCGCGACGCCGTTGACGGCGGCGACCACAGGGAAGGGTAGATCGCGCAGTTTGCGGATCAGCGGATTGTAATGCTGCTCCAGTGTGCCACCGAGAACGATGGTTTCTCCCGGCTTGGCGAGCCGGTCGTTAAGGTCCTGCCCGGCGCAGAACGCGCGGCCTGCGCCGGTCAGCAGCAGCGCGCGGCATTCCCGATCGCTTTCAGCCTCGGCGATCGCGGCCTTGAGCGCCAGATGCATGCTTTCGGTAAAGGCATTGAGCCGGTCCGGGCGATTGAGCGTGATGACGCGGAAGCCCGACCGCTTTTCGACAAGGATTTCATCCATGAATCTATCCTTGGCGCTGGTGCCTAAGGCATGTGGCGATTCCGCCGCAGCAATCAACTCTGGTCGCCGAACTGGCGAAAAATGCCAAGGGCCGATTTGTAGTTGTCCTCGCCCAGTGTCTCGATCAGATGTGCCTCGTGGCGGCCCGCCAGCGCTTTCAGATGCTTGAGCATTTTCTGGCCTTCCGGCGTCAGATGCAAAGCATGCGAGCGGCGGTCATTCGGGGATGGGTGACGTTCGGTGAAGCCTCGTTTTTCCAGCTTGTCCAGCACATGCACCAGCCGAGCCCGCTCGATCGCCAGCGTGTCAGCGAGATCGGATTGTGACAGGCCGGGATTGGCGCCGATCACCGTCAGGACGGAATATTGCGCGGGGCGGATATCCGCGCTGGCAAGCGTGCGGATGAAGTCCTGGAACACCCAGACCTGGAACCGCCGAACGTAATAGCCAAGATGGCTGTCCAGCGCACCCAGTTTCACATTCTTGCGCTCTTTGCGGCGTCCGGCTCGGGCCTCGCCCGAAACCGCGCGGGGGTCTAGCTTTCGATCGGACATCTATATTCCTCCCGTGCAGGCCCTGCCGGCGCTGAATAATACTACTATAGCCCATATTGTTGTTGACGACATCTATTGTCTTGAACAACAATTAGCTCTAGGGATTTCCGGAAGGGGATACGAGAGCGGTCCAACGCGTTCAAGGCCGGGCGGTATCGTTGCCGCAGCGTTGAAACAGCCATTGCATCCCAGCCGGAACAATAAGAACAATAGCGTCACGACGGCCAAAGGCCGTGAAAAAACGATCAGGGAGGAACTGCATGACCCGTAATTCATCCACCAAATCCGCGCGCGCAGGCCAGGGCGTTACCCGCCGCAGCGTTGCCGCCGGTCTCGGCGCGGCCGGACTTCTTGCCGGAACCGCCCCGTTCAACATCGTTCGCGGCCAGGGCGCGGCCCTCAAAGTTGGTGTGCTTCTGCCACGTTCGGGCACGCAGGCCGGCATCGGGCAGGATTGCCAGCGTGGTGTCGATATCGCGAGCGGCCTTCTCAAGGATCTCGGATATCCGTCGCTGCAGATCATGAATGCCGATACCGAATCCAACGTCGACAATTCGCGCGCGCAGGCCGAAAAGCTCATCAACGAAGGCGCGCAGCTCCTGGTCGGGGCTTTTGATTCCGGCCAGAGTACGGCCATCGCCCAGGTCGCTGAGCAGAAGGGTATTCCCTTCGTCATCAATATTGCTGCGGCCCCGCCGATCACCGAGCAGGGCTACAAGTTCGTGTTCCGCAACTTCCCCGTCGCCGGCACTATTCTGGGCGATGCCTTTGCCAACCAGAAGGAAATCTTTGCCGCCACCGGTTCGGCGCCGAAGACAGTTGCGTTCCTGCATGTGAACGACACCTTCGGCATGGCGATGAAGGGTGGCATTGGCGCGGTGATGCCGAAATTCGATATGCCCTACAAGATCGTCGAGCAGATCGCCTATGACCCGGCGGCGCGCGATCTTTCGGTCGAAGTCGCCAAGGCCAAGGCCACCGGTGCTGAGGCGCTGCTGGTCGTGAGCCGCCTGAACGACGCCATCCTGCTGACCCGCGAACTGGTCAAGCAGCGCTGGTCGCCGATGGCGGTCCTCAGCATGGGACCGGGCTGGTACGAAGATCAGTATCTGAAAACGCTGGGCAAGCTGGCCAACGGCCCGCTCAGCTTCGTGCCGTGGTACGATCCCAACAAGAAGCTCAGCAAGCAGCTTGAGACCGCGCTCGCCAAGGCGCATCCGGGTATCAATCTGAATACCAACCACGTCTACACGTTCGAGGCGCTGCTGGTGGCGGCCGACGCCTACAAGCGGGCCGCGTCGACTGACCCGAAGGCTCTGGCCGATGCCATCCGCAAGACCAACATCACCGAGAACGTCAGCCCCGGACCCGGAATCATGTTCAATGAAAAGGGCCAGAACGACAAGCTGAAGAACTCGGCGATTCAGAACCGCGATGGCAAGCTGGTGACCGTTGCACCGAAGACTGCGGCCAACGCCAAGGTCGAGTGGCCGATGAAGCCCTACGACAAGCGCTGATTATTCCAGTGCGGATATCGCTCCGGCCGTGAACGCGGCCGGAGCCTTTGCTTCAGGACAAATCTGTGCCCGCCGAAATCTACCTCAATGTCGCCGTGGGCGGCCTTCTCACCGGCCTGGTCTACGGGCTGATGGCGCTCGGCCTGTCGGTCATCTTCGGCGTGATCCGAGTGGTCAATTTCGCGCATGGCGAGATGATGACCATCGCGATGTATATCGCGGTCGCGCTGTTCTCCGCCTTCAAGCTCGACCCGCTGGTGATGCTGGTGCCGATTGCGGCCGTCCTGTTCGCGCTCGGCTATGTGATGCAAGCCGGTCTGATCAATCCGTTCATCAACCGGCCCGAGCACAGTCAGTTCATGCTTCTGGTCGCGGTGGCGCTGATCATGGTCAACGGCTTGCTGATCATTTTCGGACCCGATGCCCGCAATGTGCAGACGAGCTATTCCTTCGACAGCTTCCAGATCGGGCCCCTGATCGTCGATGCCACCAAGGTCTACGCGGGAGCTGCGGCAATTACAGTGGCGGCGGCGCTGTTCGCGTTCTTCCGCTTCAGCTATCTGGGCCAGGCGATCCGCGCCTGCGCTGACAACTACACCGGCGCGCTGGTGGTCGGCCTCGACGTCAAGCGCCTCTATGCACTCACCTTCGGTCTGGGCGCAGCCTGTGTCGGCGCCGCCGGCGCTATTCTGGTTCTGATCATCGATGTGACGCCGCCCCTCGGACCGGCTTATACGCTGCTCGCCTTCGTTATCGTCATTACTGGAGGTCTCGGCTCGATGCCTGGCGCTCTGTTGGGCGGCATCCTGATCGGCATGACCGAGGCGATGGCGGGATTATTCTTCACGCCCTCAGCCAAGAGCATGTTTGCTTTCGGGATATTGGTCGTCGTTCTTCTGTTCAGGCCGCAGGGGATCATGGGGAGAAAAGCGGCATGATCGCCCGGATGATTGAAGGCGTGCCGCTGCGCGGACTGCTGCTGTCGGGTGTCCTGCTCGCGACCTTGCTGGCTGCTCCGTTCTTCATCAACGACTATCTGCTCACCATCCTGATCATCATTCTGTATTTTGCCTATACCGGACAGGCGTGGAACATCATGATGGGCTTTGCCGGGCAATTGTCGCTCGGTCATGCCCTGTATGTGGGGCTGGGCGCCTATACGGCGGCCGCACTGTATGTGCATTACGGCGTTTCGCCGTGGATCGGCATTTTTGCCGCGATCCCGGTCGCGATGATCGCCGGCGCGTTCATCGGATTTCTAGCGTTCCGCTTCAGCGTTGCCGGTGTCTATTTCGCGATTCTCACCATCGCATTCGCCGAGTTCGCGCGCGTCGGCTTCGATCACTTCACCTGGGTCGGCGGATCGTCGGGCTTCTTCCTCCCGGTCGCCAATTACACCGAAAACGATTTGTGGAATCTACGCGGCAAGCCGATCATGTTCTATTATCTGATCCTTGCGCTGACGGTTCTGGCTTTCTTCATCTGTAATTTTCTATTGCGCAGCCGCATTGGCTATTTCTGGCTTGCGATTCGCGAAGACGAGGAAGCGGCACGTGCACTGGGCATCGACGTGTTCCGCTACAAGATGTATGCGGTGGTGCTGTCCGCCGGCCTGACGTCGCTGGCAGGCGTATTCTTCGCCTTCTTTTACAACAATCTGTTCCCCGAACAGGTCTTCCATATCGCCCGCTCGATCGAACTTATCCTCGCACCGATCATCGGCGGCGTCGGCACCCTGTTCGGGCCGATACTGGGCGCCTTCCTGTTGACCGGACTTTCCGAAACCATGCACGCGATTCTGCATGCCTTCGGTGTCGACATTCCGGGAGCGAAACAGGTCTTTTACGGAATCTGCCTCCTCTTCGTAGTGCTGCTGATGCCGGACGGGGTCTGGCCATGGGTTGCCCGCAAGCTGGGGATCACGGAGAAGCGGTCATGACGACGCTTCTGTCGGTTGCGGGTGTCAGCAAGCGGTTTCGAGGTCTTGTGGCCGTCGACCGCGTCAGCTTGGACGTTCAACAAGGTGAAATATTTGCGGTGATTGGACCGAACGGCGCCGGCAAGACCACGCTGTTCAACATGATTGCCGGCGCCTTTGCGAACGACGAGGGATCGATCGTTTTCGACGGTCAACGCATTGACGGCCTGAAGTCGGATCAGATTTGCCAGCGCGGCATCGGCCGCACTTTCCAGATTGTGAAGCCGTTTCTCGGCCTGAACGTTGAAGAAAACGTGGTGGTTGGCGCTTTGTTGCGTCGCCACGACATGAAATCCGCTTTGGCGCGTGCGCACGACGTGCTGCGCCAACTCGATCTTTATGATAAGAGAGCACAATCAGCTTCCGCCTTGACGCTTCCGGATCGCAAGCGTCTCGAAGTGGCGCGGGCGCTGGCCACCGATCCCAAGCTCTTGCTGCTCGACGAGGTGATGGCCGGGCTGCGTCCGACAGAGACCAACCGCATGGTTGATATTTTCAGGGCACTTAACCGCGATACCGGGCTGACAATTGTGTTGATCGAGCATGTGATGCGGGCGGTGATGGCGCTGGCCTCGCGTGTCCTTGTGCTTCATCACGGCGCCCAGATCGCGCAGGGTGTTCCTGCCGATGTGGTGCGAGATCCCGCCGTCATCAAATCCTATCTCGGTGCGGAGGCCGTCCACTGATGCTCCGCGTGGAAAATCTCGACGTCTTCCATGGCGACGCGCAGGCGCTGGAGGATGTGTCGCTTGACGTCGCAGAAGGCGCCATTGTCGCCATCATCGGAGCGAACGGCGCCGGCAAGACGTCCTTGATCCGCACGATCGGAGGAATGTACCGGTCTGCGCGCGGAAAAGTCCTGTATCGCGGTTCGGATATCGCGAATTGGCCGAGCCACAAGGTTTGCAATCTCGGCATTGGGCAGGTGGCGGAAGGCCGTCAGGTTTTCCCGACGCTCACCGTTCTGGAAAATCTCGATATGGGCGCAATGCTGCCGCGTGCGCGTGATCAGCGCGACAATAATCGCGACCGGGTCTTCGCCATGTTTCCCCGGCTGCTGGAGCGCTCAGGCCAGGCAGCCGGAACGCTGTCCGGCGGCGAGCAGCAGATGCTTGCAATCGGCCGCTGCCTGATGGGCATGCCCGAACTGGTCATGTTCGACGAGCCGTCACTCGGGCTTGCGCCTGCCGTGGTCCAGGATGTGCTGCAAACCATCCGCGACCTGAATCGGCAGGGGCTGACCTGCGTCCTGGTCGAGCAGAATGTTGCGGTTTCGCTGAAGCTCGCGAGCCGTGCGTATGTGCTGGAAAATGGCCGCATCACCCTGTCGGGGTCGGGCGAGGAGTTGCTCGCCGACGATCGGGTCCGGAAGGCCTATCTCGGGATGTGATCGCGCATCAGCGCGCCGAGCACCGCAACGCGAACGGTCAGGGGAGAGTTTGGGAAGACCGCGCGCAGGATTCGCAACGCCTCCGAATGGCTCGCCGGGGCGGCTTCTATCAGGGCGTCGGCCATCGAACGGGCCAGATCCGCTTCCGGATATCCCGACACCTGCCGTGGGACCAAAGTCACGTCTCCGAATGGCTCGGGATCGGAAATGCGAATGGTGTGACGGGCGGCCGGACTGTTCATCGGAAAACCTCAAGGCTTTGCAATGCAACGCTGCAAGGAACCGGGCGTTCCGCAGGCATCGGATAAAATGTGGCCCTGACTTTTACCCACGCCGGAGTGGCTTAGCCCGATTTGGTTCCTGCGATCCAGTTGGGGACGGCGGGAGGCTGGATTGCGGCAGACGCATTGTGTTCCGGTACGCTCCTCGCTAAACGCACTTGCTGATGGCCGGGACAGCCCGGCGCCGTGGATCGGGAGACCCGTATGAGGCTCTATTTCTCGCCAGGGGCATGTTCTCTCTCGCCGCATATCGTGGCCCGGGAGGCGGACCTGCCGGTTGAACTGATCCGGGTCGATACCAAGACCCACACCACCACGGACGGCGGGGATTTCTACAAGATCAATCCCATGGGCTATGTGCCGACTCTGCTGCTCGACAACGGGGAGATTCTGACCGAAGGCCCGGCGATCGTGCAATATCTCGCGGACCAGAATCCCACGAGCAGCCTGATGCCGAAAGGGTACGACCGCTACCGCGTTCTGGAATGGCTGAACTTCATCACCGCGGAATTGCACAAGCAATTTTCACACTTGTTCAGTGCGAAGACCCCGGCCGAATACAAGGAGATTTTGCGCGAAGACCTGATCCGGAAATTCGCCCTGCTCGACAAGAAACTGGCCGGCAAATCCTATCTGACGGGGGAGAATTTCACAGTGGCGGACGCCTACCTGTTTGTGGTCTCCAACTGGAGCCGTTTTCACAAGATCGATCTCGCACAATGGCCGAATCTGAAGGCCTTCATGGATCGCGTCAAAGCACGCCCGAAAGTGCAGGAGGCCATGAAGGCGGAAGGACTGATCAAGCCGGCCGCGTGATGCATTCCGCAAAAGAGAACGCCACCCAAGCGGGTGGCGTTTTTCCGAAGATCTTCGCAGCTTGCGCCATTTACACCGTCTTGTCGACGACCTGACCGAGACCCGGCGGCGGCGGCGCCTGTACCTCGGAGCTTGCCAATTCATTGGGCTCCTCGACGGCCGGTTGGGTGGCCTGGCTTGGCGTCGCGGTTGTCGTCGCGATGGACACGACGCCAATTGAGTTCACATTCATCTCGCTACTCCGGTTCACCGCGGTCCAGCGATCTGGATCTGTTGCGGTGTTCAAGCCCGGAAGCTAACTGTGATATGTGAAGCCCGACTCTGCGTTTTGAAGACGATTTATCTCAAAGTGTAGCGAAGAAAGCCGGCCGCGCAGCGCACGGCCGGCTATCGACTTGGCGGCCGGGATCAGCCGCGGCGCGGTCCGATCGAGATATTCAGCGAGCCGACGCCCGCGACCTCGCATTCGACCTTGTCGCCGGGGACCAGGGCTCCGACTCCGGCCGGTGTGCCGGTCATGATGATGTCGCCGGCGGCGAGTTCCACCATTTCCGACAATTTCCAGATTGTTTCCGGAATATTCCAGATCATCTGTTCGAGGTCGCCTTCCTGCTTCACCGTGCCGTTCACTTTCAGCGCGATACGGCCCTTGGTCGGATGACCGATCTTGGACGCCGGGGCCAGCGGTCCGCAGGGCGCGGACGCGTCAAACGCCTTGCCGACTTCCCACGGGCGCTTGACGTCGCGCGAGGCGATCTGCAGGTCGCGGCGGGTGAGGTCGATGCCCACGCCGTAGCCCCAGATGCAGTCATTGGCCTTTTCCGGCTTGATATTGATTCCGCCGGATTTCAGCGCCACCACGAGTTCGACTTCGTGATGCATGTCCTTGGTCAGCGAGGGATAGGGCACCACGCTGCCGTCCGGAACCACGGCGTCGGCCGGCTTGGCAAAGAAGAACGGGGGCGCCCGTTCGTCCTGTCCCATCTCGCGGATATGTTCAATGTAGTTGCGTCCGACACACCAGATGCGGCGCACCGGAAACAGCTTGTCGCTCCCCTGAACCGCGAGCGCGGCCTGCGGGGGCGGAATGATGACATATTCAGCCATTGGTTCTTCTTCCCTTGCAAAAAATTATGCGGATACCGCGACTGCCTGGTCCGGCGCCTCGTTCTGCAGTTGCAGGCGATAAAACGACGCATAGCGCCCGCTCTTGCGCAACAGCTCTTCGTGGCGCCCCGATTCAGCCACCACGCCGTTCTCGATGACATAGATGCGGTCGGCATGAGCCACGGTGTGCAGGCGGTGTGCGATCACGATGGTCGTGCGCCCTTGCGTCAAATGCGCGATGGCATCTTGCACGGCGCGTTCGGATTCGGAATCGAGCGCGGCGGTCGCCTCGTCGAGCAGGATGAGCTTCGCGTCCTTGATCAGCGCGCGCGCAACGGCGATCCGTTGCCGCTGACCGCCGGAGAGTTGCAGCCCCTGTTCCCCGGCCTGGGTGTCGTATCCCTTCGGGAAAGACAGAATGAAGTCATGCGCATTGGCGGCTTTCGCCGCGGCGACGATCTCGTCCTCGGTCGCATCGTCCCTGCCAAAGCCGATATTGTCGCGGATGGTCCCGTGAAACAGGAACACGTCCTGCCCGACATAGGCGATTTGCCGGCGCAGCGAGTGTCGCGAGACATCCGCGATATTCTGCCCGTCGATGGCGATGATGCCGGATTGCGCTTCATAGAGCCGCAGGATGAGGTTCAAAATTGTGGACTTTCCGCCGCCGGACGGGCCGACCAGTGCCGTCATCTGGCCGGCATCCGCGGTGAACGATAATCCGCGCAAGACCGGCTGGCCTTCACGATAGCCGAAACCGACTTCCTTGAATTCGACCTGGGCCTTGTCGATGCGCAGATTCGGTTTGTCATCATCCACCGGTTCGGTCGATGGAGCGTCGATGATGTCGAACAGCTGGCGCACGCCGACCAGCCCGGCGTTCAATTCGATATTCAGGCGCGCCAGCCGCTTGGCCGGCTCGTACGCGAGCAGGAATGCCGTGATGAAGGAGAAAAACTCGCCCGGCGTCGCGCTCATCTCGATCGTCCGATAGCCGCCATAGATAACACCGAGCGCGATCGATACGCCGGCCAAAGTTTCCATCAGTGGGCTGGAGCGATTGGAAACGCGCGCCATCTTGTTGGATTCGTGCTCGACGATCGCGACGTTGTCGTAATAGCGCTTGCGGAGCCGGTCCTCGAGCGTGAACGCCTTGACGATACGGATGCCCTGGATCGTCTCATGCAGGGTTTCGAACAGGCGCGTACCGCCGGTGAAATGCGCTTTGGCGACATTGCGAATACGCTTCACCAGCTTGCGCACCATCCACAAGGCCGGCGGCGCGATCACGAACGCGAACAGCGACATGAAGGGATCCTGGATCACCATCACCGCGACGAGGCCGATCAACGACAGCAGATCGCGGCCGACCGCCGTGATCAGCATGTTGAGCACGCCCGTTGCGGCATTGGCGCCGGTGGAGAGACGGTGCAGGAACTCCGAGGAATGGCGTTCGGCAAAGAAACCGAGATTCTGGTTCATCAGCCGGTCGAACAGCTTGCGCTGGTTTTCAGCGATGATGCTGTTGCCGATGCGCGACAGGATCACGGCCTGCCCGTAGGTGGCGATGCCGCGCGTCGTAAAAATGACGATTGTGATGATGCCGATGACGACGATGGCGGAAAAGCTCCGGTCGACATAGGCTTTGTTGACGATGGTGCCCATCAGATAGGCGGTCAGCGCGGTGCCGCCGGCCGCGATCGCCATCAGGAAGAATGCAACGGCATATTTCTTCCAGTGCTTGGCGCCATACTCGGTCACAAGCCGGCGGATCAGTTCATAGGCCGTTTGCTGATCCAGTTTGGATTGCGGCATGCGCGCTCCTGATTGGCGCTCGGGGGACGCTCTGCGAAGAGGCCGATTTTTGTTATGGCCCCGCAGCTTCCTGACAAGGGCGCGCGCGGGTGTCGAGACCCGTTCCATGCCCGTCCGGCGTGGAGAATTCAAGCCTCCTGGCTGTAAACAAGAGCTTAGGCGTTGTTTTTTCTCAGTTTTTGCTCCCATTGCAGGGCATGGGAAACAATGACGGAGAGATCGTCAAAACGCGGGGTCCATTTGAGGAGATGCCGGGCCCGGTCGCTGGCCGCTACAATCCGGGCCGGGTCGCCCGCGCGTTTCGGAGCGAGGTCGACTCGGAAATCGACGCCGGAAACCTTTTTCACGGTATCGATGACGTCCAGCACCGAGAAGCCGCGGCCATAACCGCAGTTCAGGGTGACGGAATCGCCGCCCGCCCGCAAATAAGACAGGGCGTCGGAATGTGCGGCGACCAGGTCGCTGACATGGATGTAATCCCGGATGCAGGTGCCGTCCGGCGTCGGATAATCGGTCCCGAACACGTCCATCTTCTTGCGCAGGCCCAGTGCCGTCTGCACCGCGACCTTGATCAGATGCGTCGCCGCCGGCGTGGACTGCCCGGTCCGCATCGCGGGATCGGCGCCCGCGACATTGAAATAGCGCAGCACGCCATACCGCAACGGGTGCGCGTGGGCGGTGTCGCGCAGGATGATTTCGGTCATCAGCTTTGACCAGCCATAGGGCGACATCGGGACGGTCGGCGCGTCCTCCGGAACCGGCACGATGTCCGGATTGCCGTAGACCGCGGCCGTCGAGGAGAAGATGAAATGGTGCACGCCGCCTTTCACCGCGGCTTCGATCAGGGTGCGGGAATTGGCGGTGTTGTTGCGATAATAGCCGAGCGGATCCGCGACCGAATCCGGGACCACGATCGAGGCGGCAAAATGGATGATGGCGTTGATATCGTGCCGCGCGATGATCTGCAGTGCCAGTTTCTCGTCGCCGGTGTCACCCTCGTAGAGCGGGATATTCTTCGGCAAGGCCCAGCGGAAGCCGGTCGACAGGTTGTCGAGCACGACGACGTCTTCGCCCGCGTCCGCGAGCGCGTAAACCATATGGCTGCCGATATAGCCGGCGCCGCCGGTCACAAGAACGGCCATGAGCCGATGCCTCCTGCCAGAATCGGGATCATTGTAGGGGACGGAGGGTGAAAAAATGAGTAATCCTCTGCATCGCACCTGAGGCCATGAGCCTCAGGGCAAGGCCATGATTTGCACCCGTCGGACACCCGCCTTGACCGATCCCGCCGTCATAATTCCCAATCTGCACTGGCGCTATTCCGGCGTGACCGCGACCAATCGCATGGTCGCGCCGCGGATCGCCCGGCTGTTGCCTGCGATCTGGTTCGGGTCCGATGCGCCTGAAGGCCTTCACCGCCTGACATTCGGCGGCTTGCTGAGGCTGTGGCGACGTCCGAAGCCGGTGGTCTGGCATGCCCGCCGCAACAACGAGATGATGCTAGGTGTGCTGTTGCGGGCGCTGGGCTGGCCGCTGAAGCTGGTCTTCACTTCGGCTGCGCAGCGGCAACACACATGGACCACGCGCATGCTGCTGAGGCGCATGGACGCGGTCATTGCAACCAGCGATGCGTCGGCCTCGTATTTGACGGTGCCGCATGTCGTCATCATGCACGGCATCGACACCGCGCGTTATGCGTCGCCGTCCGATCGCGACGCGGTTTTTGCGGCGACGGGCTTGCCGGGCCGTCATGCCATTGGCTGTTTTGGTCGCGTGCGGGCGCAGAAGGGCACGGACGTCTTTGTCGAGGCAATGTGCCGGCTGCTGCCGAAATATCCGGATTTTTGCGCCGTGGTGGTCGGTGAAGTAACTTCGGACCAGCGCGGTTTCGAAGGCAAGCTGAAGGAGCAGGTCAGGGTAGCGGGGTTGGCGGATCGCGTCATCTTTCTTGGCGAGTTGCCGATCGACGAGGTGCCGCGCTGGTATCAGCGCATCCTCATTTACGCCTTCACATCCCGCAATGAAGGCTTCGGTCTGACGCTGCTGGAAGCGTTGGCGTCAGGCAACGCCTTGGTAGCCGCGCGCGCAGGAGCCGCCGAGAAGGTCGTGCGCGATGGCGAGACCGGCTTGCTGGTGCCGGCCGGCGATGCCGATGCGCTGGCCGCGGCGCTTGAGCCGTTGATGCGCGAACCGGCGAGCGCGGTAGCGATGGGCCAACGTGCGCGTGAGAGCGTTGAGACAGAATTCGGCGTGGACGCGGAAGCTGCGAAGATAGTCGATGTCTATCGTCGCGTTCTGTCCGACAAGCACTGATCGACAAAGACAGACAGGTCGCCGCCCTCGAACAGAAACCCGCTGATACCGACGGCGTCGGCGGCGCGCAGATCGGTGTCCTTGTCGCCGATCAGAAAGCTGCCGCCGGTCTCGACCGGCCAGTGCTGCATCAGGTCGAGCAGCATGCCGGGCTTCGGTTTGCGCCAGTCGGAATCGATACGATAGGCCGGCAGTGGTGCGTCGGGATGGAATGGGCAATAGCGAATGTCGTCGATGCGGGCGCCTTCGTTGCCGAGTTGGTCTCGCATCCAGACATGCAGATCGTCGACATCGCGCTCGGTGAACATGCCCCGCGCCACGCCGGACTGGTTCGAGATCACAAACACCAGATAGCCGGCGTCGTTGAGCTTGCGCACGGCGCTGGCCGCGCCTTTCATCCAGCGGAAACGTTCGATCGTGCCGATATAGCCGTCGTCGCGGTTCAGCACGCCGTCGCGATCCAGGAAAGCGGCGGGTTTGCGGACATCCGTCATGTGAGCCGCCCTAGATCGGTGCCTTGAACAGATTGCGTTCGACCAGATCGCAAATCGCGTGCGCCGCGGTGATATGCACCTGCTGGACCAAGGCGGTTTCTTCCGCCGGCACAGCCAGCATCACATCGCATAGCGGTTTCATTGCGGCGCCGCCCGCCCCGGTGAACCCGACGTTGATCAGCCCGATCTCGCGGGCCGCCTTCAGCGCGGCAATCACGTTTGGTGAGCGGCCGGAGGTTGAAATGGCGACTAACACATCGCCCTTGCGGCCGAGACCGCGGATCTGGCGCTCGAATATATGGTCGAAGCCATAATCGTTTCCGATCGCCGTCAGCACCGATGTGTCGGTGGTGAGGGCAATGGCGGGCAGCGGATTGCGGTCGAATTTGAAGCGTGACAGCATTTCTGCCGCGATGTGCTGGGCGTCGGCGGCACTGCCGCCATTGCCCGCCAGCAGGATCTTTCCCCCGCTGCCGAGCGACTGCGCGATGCCGACTGCGATCGCGACGATCGACGACAGGAAATTATTGTCCACCGCGGCGCGGTCCAGCACCTCGCGCGAGCGGCGGAAATAACCCACGACGTCTGCAAGCGGATCGTTCATGAAAGTCCTGACCGATATTTGGTAACGGGCGAATGGGTGCGGTGCAAGCGATCTGCCTTCACGGTTTCAGTGCGGTCTTCACGGCCGCATAGACAAGGTCCACCGGCACTGCGCTGGTGTTGCGCTGCTTCACATCGGCATAGGCACCGTCCGGCTCGATCACGGCGGCCAGCGGATTCAGCGGCGCCCAGAGCCGCGGCGAGGTCGGACCGAAGATCGCGACCGTCGGGGTGCCGATCGCCGCCGCGATATGCATCAGGCCGGAATCGTTGGTCACGGCAGCCGTTGCGGCCTTGAGTGCTATGATGGCGTTGCCCAGGTCGTTCCCGGTCAGATCGTGGACCAGAGCGCCGCCAGCCTGGACGATGCCGGTGGCGATGGCTTTCTCGTTTGGCCCGCCCAGCACCCAGACCGCGATTCCCTCCGCTGTCAGGCGCCTTGCCAGTTCGGCATAGAATTCCGGCGGCCAGGCCTTGCCGGGGCCGACCGCGCCTGGCGCCATCGCGACCGCCGGGCGGTCATCGGACCGCAGCGACCAGCGGCGGTGCCAGTCCGCAACTTCGGCGTCGGATACCTGGACATGCGGCAGCGGCCAGTCGGGGGGCAGGGCGGCGCCCTTGGGCAGCGCGAGCGCACCAAAGCAATCAATCATGCGTTCCAGCTTGCGCTCGCCCCAGCGCAGGTCGTTGATCAGTCCAAAGCGGGCTTCTCCGGCAAAACCGGTGCGTTCTGGGATGCCTGCAAGGAAGGGTGTCAGCGCCGCCTTCCAGGTCCGCGGCATGACCAGAACGGTGCCATAATTCTCGGTGCGGAAACGCTGCGCCAGTCTCCAGTATTGTCCCAGTGGCAGCCGCCCGCGCGGCAGATCCTGGACGATGCCCTTGCGAACCCCCGGCATGAAATCGAGCAGGGGGGCGCAGAGCTGCGTGGTCAGGAAATCGATTGGCCGGCTCGGCCAGCGTGCCTTCAACAATCTGACCACCGAATGGGAACGGACGAAATCGCCGATCCACATATACGGGATGATCAGAATCGGACTTTGGTCGGCTGACATAGGCTGGCCGCAGGGCAGGTTCTGGCTGGAGCTCGAATTAGAGTTCATTCTTATAAAAATGAACCTTAGTTCATTAATTTGAGAGTAAGTTTACGTCTGACCGCGTAGCCGGTCCGGATCAGCCCTGTCGAGTCATGCCCCGCTTTATCGCTGGCCGCCAGCGTATTTACTGCCTTAACGCTCCGAAGTTGCGCCGCAGGGCCCGCTGGGGCAAAGGAGACCCCAGAGGCCGGGCGGTGGCGGCGGGGTGTTGCGTTCATGATTTTGGTCACCGGCGGAGCCGGTTTCATTGGATCGAATATCGTCGCCAGCCTTAACGAGGCCGGACGCAGCGAAATCGTGGTCAACGACCTCCTTGGCTCGGACGGGAAGTGGCGGAATCTGGCCAAACGGCAATTGGCCGACATGGTGCCACCCGCCGATCTGTTCCGCTGGCTGGACGGCCGCAAGCTCGAGGCCGTCATCCATATGGGCGCTATATCCTCGACCACGGCGACAGACGGCGATCTGGTTCTGGACACCAATTTCCGCCTGTCGCTGCAATTGCTCGACTGGTGCACCGACACGCGCACGACGTTCATCTACGCGTCCTCGGCGGCGACCTATGGCGATGGCGACCAGGGCTTTGCAGATGACGCCGCGCCGGGCGTACTCAAGACATTGCGGCCGATGAATCTCTACGGCTGGAGCAAGCATCTGTTCGATCAGGCGCTGATCGCGCGTCAGGCGAAGGGAATGAAACTGCCGCCGCAATGGGCCGGCCTGAAATTCTTTAATGTCTTCGGCCCGAACGAATATCACAAAGGCACAATGGCCAGCGTGCTGTGCCGCGTTTTTGACGAAGCCAAGGCCGGCAAGCCGGTGCGGCTGTTCAAGTCGCATAAGCCGGGCATCGCTGACGGCGATCAGCGCCGGGATTTCATCTATGTCGACGATGTGGTGGCCGTGGTCCGCTGGCTATTGGAGACGCCGAAGGTATCCGGCCTGTTCAATGTTGGCACGGGCCAAGCGCGCAGTTTTCGCGACATGATCGAGGCGATGTTTGCCGCGCTCGGTCGTGGACCGAATATCGAATATGTCGACATGCCGGAGCAGATTCGCGGCAGCTATCAGTATTTCACCCAGAGCGAGGTCGAGCATCTGCGCAAGGCGGGCTACAATGCCGGCTTTACGCCGCTTGAAGACGCCGTGACCCGCTATGTCACGCAATATCTCGATCGTCAGGACCGGTATCGCTGATGCTCAATGTTGACCAGCAACTGGGCAAGCTCGCAGGCATGACGGTGCTCTGCATCGGGGACCTGATGCTGGACGATTTCGTCTATGGCGATGTGGCACGTATCTCGCCGGAAGCACCTGCGCCGGTCATCCGGGTCAAGCGAAGCGATATCATCATTGGCGGCGCCGGCAACGTTGCGCGCAACATCGCCGGGATCGGCGCATCCTGCCTGTTTGTCGGCGTGGTGGGCGATGACGATGCCGGGCGCACATTGAAGACATTGCTGTCATCGGAGCCGGGTATCGAGGCGTTTCTGGTGGTCGATCGCTCGCGGCCGACCACCCGCAAGGTGCGTTTCGTCTCGGAACATTATTCGACGCATCTGCTGCGCGCGGATTGGGAAGCGGCGTCGCCGGTGTCCGGGGAGATCGAGACAGCCTTGATCGAGGGCGTCTTGAAGGTTTTGCCGAGAGCAAGCGCGGTGGTGTTGTCGGATTATGCCAAGGGCGTTCTGACAAAAAGCGTCGTCCGCGCCGTAATCGATGCCGCGAGAAACGCCGGAACGCCAGTCATCGTGGATCCGAAGGGCAACGATTACGCGATTTACCGCGGTGCGACCCTGATCACGCCCAATCGCAAGGAACTCGCCGACGCCGTGCGGCGCGATGTCGCCGGCGATGCGGATGTGGTGGCGGCTGCAGTCGAATTGTGCGCGAACGTGGATTGCGACGCCATGCTGGTCACCCGCAGCGACGAGGGTATGACGCTGGTGGTGAAGGGCGAAGAGCCCGTGCATGTGCCGGCCTATGCGGTGAAAATTCGCGATGTTTCGGGTGCCGGCGACACCGTGATCGCCGTGCTCGCAGCGATGCTGGCCGCCGAAGCGGATTTCGAGCCGGCCATGCGCGCCGCCAATGCGGCGGCGGCCGTCGTGGTCGGCAAGCGGGGCACGGCGACGGTGTCGCTCTCCGAGTTGCGCGCACGCCTGCTGCCGGCGTCGTCGCTGGCACCGGAAGAGAAAATATTGTTCGACTGGTCGCAGCTCGAGGACCGGCTGGCGCAATGGCGGCGGCAGGGCTTGCGCATTGGTTTCACCAACGGCTGTTTTGACATCCTGCATCCCGGTCATGTGCGCCTTCTGGCGCAGGCGCGCGCGGCCTGCGACCGTCTTGTCCTGGGCCTGAACAGCGATGCATCTGTGACGCGACTGAAGGGCGAGGGGCGCCCGGTGCAGGATATGCACGCCCGCGCCGAAGTTCTGGCGGCGCTGGAAGCCGTCGATCTGGTCGTGATTTTCGAGGAAGACACTCCGCAAAAGCTGATTGAAAGGGTGCGTCCGACAGTTCTGGTCAAGGGCGCGGATTATTCGCGCGAGCAGGTTGTCGGCGGTGACTTCGTGGAGGCGCATGGTGGCGAGATCGTGCTGGTCGACATCGTGCCCGGCCATTCCACCACCAATATCGTGTCGCGTTCGCGCGTCTCGGCCAAGGGCTGAGTGTTACAGGGATTTCCGGTTGTGGCTGCGATCTTTCCACCAGAACAGGAGGCCGGTCTTGTCCGCGATTTTCTCGGACTCAAACCTGGTTATTTCGTCGAAGTCGGCGCCAACGAGCCGGAAAAGGAATCGCAAAGCTTTCATCTCGAACGGGCCGGCTGGACCGGCGTGCTGGTGGAGCCGCAGCCCGATCTGGCGGACAAACTCCGCAGGATGCGTTCCTCGCAGGTGTTCGAAGCCGCGTGTTCGTCTCCGGACCGCGCCGGAAGCCGCATGACGCTCTATGTGCTCGGGCCTTACTCCTCCTTTGATCCGAATCTTGCGGTAACCGGCTTGCGTCCGGAACAGGCGATCGAAGTGCCGGTCCGGACGCTGGACGATATCCTGAACGAAGCGAAAGCCCCGCGCCCCATCGACCTTCTGTCGGTCGATGTGGAGGGACACGAACTGGACGTCCTGCGCGGGTTCGATTTTGCGCACTGGCAACCGCGATTGATCCTGCTCGAAGATCACGTCACCGGCCTCGATAAGCACCGCTTCTTGACCAGATCCGGCTATCGGCTGATGCGGCGCACCGGTCTGAACGGGTGGTATGTCCCGCAAGCGATGGCGCCTGCGATCGACTGGGTGGGGCGGTGGCAGATTTTGAGGAAATATTATCTTGGTCTGCCGTTTCGCAACCTACGCGATGCCAGACGCCGGCTGCGCGACCGCTTGACGCCCGCAACGAGGTGAGCAGCAGATGACGCGCCTGTCCGCCATCGTGATCACCAAGAACGAAGCCGCCAGGATCGAGGACTGCCTCGACAGTCTGGCCTTCTGCGATGAGCGTATCGTCGTGGATGCCGGCAGCACCGATGACACAATCCGGCTGGCGGAAGCCAGGGGGGCCCGCGTCGTGTCGCATGCGTGGCGGGGTTTTGGCCCGCAAAAGAATTTCGCGCTGTCGCTGGCAACGGGCGAGTGGGTGCTCTCGCTCGATGCCGATGAGCGTGTGTCCCCGGCACTGACGAGACAGATCAGGGAGGCGATCGCCGTCGGGCAGGTCGATGGCTACGAGATGCCGAGGCTGTCCACCTTTTGCGGCCGGCCGATGCGCCATTCTGGCTGGTATCCTGATCACGTGCTGCGGCTATTCCGCAGGGGACGGGCGCGCTTTTCCGACGATTTGGTGCATGA
This sequence comes from Pseudorhodoplanes sp., assembly GCA_022843165.1. GTDB lineage: Bacteria > Pseudomonadota > Alphaproteobacteria > Rhizobiales > Xanthobacteraceae > Pseudorhodoplanes. The sequence goes on along the minus strand of JALHOD010000010.1, from coordinate 22,014 downwards.
GCGCGTGGTCTGCGAGGGCATCGTGCGGCGCCTGTCGGAGCCGCTTATCCATCATCCGGTGGAAAGACTGGAAGATGCCCTGTCGCGGATGGACCGTTATTCAACGGCCGGGGCGGAGATGACGGTGGAATCCGGCCGTCGCGTCGGCTTCATGACCGGCATTCTGCGCGGCTGGTGGTCCTTCATGCGGACATATTTTCTACGTCTTGGGTTTCTGGACGGCCGGGAGGGCTTTCTGTTGGCGGTCGCGAATGCCGAAGGAACGTATTATCGTTACATGAAGGCATGGCTGAAGGGGCGGCAGGGTGGCTGATCTGATCTCGATTATTGTGACGACCTGCAATCGCGAGGACGCGCTCGACGCAGTCCTGCGCTCGCTGTCGCGTCAGACCGATCGCGATTTCGAGGTGATCGTCGCCGATGACGGCTCAGGTCCTGCGACGGCGAAGCTGATCGAATCCTGGAAGGGTCGATTGGGACGCCCTTTGCTGCATGTGTGGCAGGAACGGCTGGGTTTCCGCGCAGCCGAAATCCGCAATCGGGCGATTGTCGCCAGCCGTGGCGCGTATTGCATTTTTCTTGACGGCGACTGCATCGCTCGCCGCGATTTCGTCGCCGTGCATCGCAAGCTCTCCGAGGAGGGATGGTTTGTCACCGGCAATCGCATTCTTCTGTCCGAGGACCTGACGGCGACGATTCTGCGCGACAAGCTCGACGCTGAAACGTGGAGTTACCGGGCTTGGACGCGCGAACGCGCGCAAGGCGGCATCAACCGCACGGTGCCGCTGGTGCGCCTGCCGCTTGGTCCGCTGCGTAAGTTGCGCTGGCGTGCATGGCGTGGCGCTCGCTCCTGCAACCTCGGAATCTGGCGGTCGGATCTCGATCGGGTCGATGGCTTCGATTCCGACTATTCCGGCTGGGGGCGGGAAGATTCCGATCTGCTGGTGCGGCTGCTGCATGCCGGCATTCGCCGCAAGGACGGTGTCTTCGCAACCGGCGTCCTGCACCTGTGGCACCCGGCGGCGGACCGTTCGTGGCTGCCTGATAATGACCGCAAGCTCGATTCTGTGCGCGCGGACAATCGCGTCAAGGCGCAGCGAGGTTTGTCTGCCGTTGCGGCGCCGGTGAAAGAGCAGGCCCCGGCATGATCGCGACGGTGCAAGGACAGAGCCATGCTCGCCTGAGAGATTTGGCTGATGCCCTTGCTGTCGGGGTTGTGGTCTCGCTGCCATGGTCCACATCGGCGACCGGCATTCTGATCGGTGCCTGGCTCGTAGTGCTGATATTGACCTTGCGGCGCGACGAGCTGCGCGATGTGTTGGGCCGGCCCGCAGCCTATCTTCCGATGCTTCTTTTTATCGCCGGTGCGCTCGGAATGCTGTGGTCGGTGGCCCCCTTCGCGGAGCAGATCCGCGGTCTGTCGGGATTTCTCAAGTTGCTTGTGTTGCCATTGCTTTTCGTTCAATTCCGGCGTTCTGCAAGGGGGCAATGGATATTGACGGGCTTTCTGGTCTCCTGCGCCGTCCTGCTGGTGATATCGACCGGAAGCTATCTCTCGCCACAATTCCTGCTCTGGTCTTGGGCAAAAAATCCGGGCGTGCCGGTCAAGGATTATCTCATTCAAGCGGCGCTGTTCATCGTCAGCGCGTTCATCCTGCTTTATCTCGCGCGTGACGCGTTACATGCGCGAAATTTCATATCCGCCGCCGTCTTTCTCGGCCTGTCGGTCGCATTCATCGTCAACATCATGTTCGTGGCGACCAGCCGCACGGCGCTGCTCACTGTTCCGGTTCTGCTTACCTTGTTCGCCCTGAAGTGTTTTCGCTGGAAGGGCATTTGCGCGATTCTGGCCGGTGGTGTTGTATTGGCGGGACTGCTCTGGGTGTCTTCGGACTATTTGCGCTTGCGGCTCGGCAATCTGGCCAATGAGATCCGGATGTATCAAACCGAAAACCAGCGCACGTCGGCAGGCGAGCGCATCGAATTCTGGAAGAAGTCGGCCGCTTTCGTCGCGGAGGCCCCCGTGCTGGGACATGGCACCGGTTCGACCCGGTCGCTGTTCGCTCGCGTGGCGTCGGGCGGTGAGGGAGCGTCTTCGCTGGTCTCGAGCAACCCCCACAACCAGTTTCTGGCAGTGGCCGTGCAGATCGGATTGGTCGGTGGCCTTCTTCTCGTTGCGATGTGGATCGCGCATGCGTTGCTGTTTCGTGCCGACGGCCTGGTGGCATGGATCGGAATTGTTGTCGTGACGCAGAACGTCGTCGGATCGCTGTTCAACTCCCATCTGTTCGATTTCGCGCAGGGGTGGCTTTATGTTTTCGGTGTCGGCGTTGCCGGCGGCCTGATCCTGGCCCGGCGTGAAGGCGTGACCGAACCGGTCAAGCCGCCAATCGAAGCGGCTGCACGCGCCTAGATGGACCGGATCGCTCTTTCGCCGCGCCCGCGCATTCTGGTGGTGGCTCTGCGCCGATTGGGCGACGTTCTGCTGACCACTCCGTTGATTCGCAGTATTCGCCGCGCCTGGCCGGACGCCGATATCGACGCGCTTGTTTTTGCGGACACGGTGGCGATCCTCGATGGCAATCCGGATATCACCAACGTGCTTGCGATGCCGCAACCAGCGAGCTTTTTGGAGAGCCTGGAACTCGCCGGACGGCTCTGGCGCCAATATGATTTGGCGGTATCCACCCAGGCCGGCGACCGCCCGACATTATTTGCTCTGTTCGCCGGACGGACACGGGTCGGGCCGGTCCAGCCACGGCTCAGCGGGCGCATATTTCGTCTGCTCTTTGATCGCGCGATGACCATGAGCGGTGTTCGCCACCGGGTGGAAGAAAATCTGTTGCTCGCGGAATTGCTCGGCATCGAGCCGGTCGCGCAAATGGTCACGCCATCGTCGCGTCTGCCAGACGCGGTCATTCCGGCTGGGCCTTATGCCGTGATCCATGCCGCACCGTTCTTCCGTTACAAGCAGTGGCATCGCGAGGGCTGGCGCAGCGTTGCGCGCCACCTGGCGGGACGCGGACTCGACATCGTTGTGACTGGCGGACCGGGCGCGGCGGAACGCGCCTATCTGGACGACGTCTGGCGGGATATCGAGGTTTCATTGCGCCGTCTTGACGGACAACTTGGCTGGCCGGAACTCTCGACGCTTCTGGCAGGGGCCAAAGTCTATGCAGGACCGGATACCTCCGTGACCCATCTGGCGGCGGCGACGGGCTGTCCGACCGTTGCGCTCTATGGGCCAACCGATCCGCGAGTCTGGGGCCCATGGCCGCACGATGGGCTGGGTAACCCCTGGGCCAAGGCGGATACGATCCAGCAGCGTGGAAATGTGTGGCTGCTGCAAAATCCGTTGCCTTGCATGCCGTGCCAGCTGGAAGGCTGCTTGCGGCAGCTGGATAGCTATAGCCAGTGTCTGGATGAACTTCCGGCCTCCAGGGTTATTGAGGCACTGGATCAGGCACTTGGCCCATCTGACAAGGGTAAGGGTGGCGTGATCGGACAAACGCCGCTATGAAATCCGCCAATACCGTGCCGGCCGCCGGTCATCCATGTTGGGTTTTCAGAAATTGACTGCTCGCAAAGCTCTCATTGTGGCGCATGACCTGCTGGCTACGGCCGTCGCTATCCTGGCGAGCTTCTACCTGCGCTTCGAGGCTGATGGACTCGCCCAGCGGTCGGACTGGCTCGTCTATATCGTGCCCGGCGTCGTGATCTATGCCGGTATCGTCTATTCGTTCTTTCATCTGGACGACGCAAAGTGGCGGTTTGCGTCGTTGCCTGATCTCTTCAACATCTTCCGTTCGGCGACGGTGCTCGCATTGTCGCTTCTGGTTCTCGACTACATTCTGTTCGCGCCGAACCTCTACGGCACCTTCTTCTTCGGCAAGACGACAATCGTTCTCTACTGGTTCCTCCAGATGTTTTTTCTGGGCGGACCGCGCGTCGCCTATCGCTATTTCCGCTATTCCCGCACGCGGCAGCAGGCCAAGGCATCGGACTCCGTGCCGACCCTGATTCTGGGGCGCGCGGCCGACGCCGAGGTCCTCTTGCGCGCGATCGAAAGCGGCGCCGTCAAGAAGACCTGGCCGGTCGGCATTCTGTCGCCTTCGGCGGCCGATCAGGGCCAATCGATCCGCGGCATACGCGTGCTTGGCGGCTTCGACCATATCGAGAAAGCGGTGGGCGACCTCGCCGATCGCGGCACCCAGGTGATGCGTGTGGTGCTGACACCTTCGGCCTTTGAGCCGGATTCAAAGCCCGAAACGATCCTGATGAAGGCGCGGCGGCTGGGGCTCACGACCAGCCGGCTGCCCTCGCTTGAAGACGGCGGCGAGGCGTTGCGGCTGGCGCCGGTCGCGGTCGAGGATCTTCTGCTGCGGCCGAGCGTGAAGATCGACTACCACCGTCTCGAAGACTTCATCAAGGGTCAGTCGGTCGTGGTCACCGGCGGCGGCGGTTCGATCGGCGCCGAAATCTGCGATCGCATCGTCACTTTTGGCGCCTCGCGGTTGCTGGTGATCGAGAATTCCGAACCGGCCTTGCATGCCGTGCTGGAGACGCTGGCCACTAAACAGGCGATGGCACAGATCGAAGGCCGGCTCGCCGATGTGCGCGATCGCGAGCGCATCATCCGCCTGTTTACCGACTTCAAGCCCGATCTTGTATTTCATGCTGCGGCGCTGAAACACGTTCCGCTCCTTGAGCGTGACTGGGGCGAGGGCGTCAAGACCAACGTGTTCGGTTCGGTGAATGTCGCGGATGCTGCCCATACCGCCGGGGCCGCCGGGATGGTGATGATCTCGACCGACAAGGCCATCGAGCCAGTTTCCGTGCTAGGCGCCACCAAGCGTTTTGCAGAAATGTATTGTCAGGCGCTGGATCAGCAATTCACCCGGCGCAACGATGGTGGCAAGCCGCCGATGCGCATGATCTCGGTACGCTTCGGCAACGTTCTGGCCTCAAACGGTTCAGTGGTCCCCAAGTTCAAGGCGCAGATCGAAGCCGGCGGACCGGTGACCGTCACGCATCCCGATATGGTTCGCTATTTCATGACCATTCGCGAGGCCTGCGATCTGGTGGTGACTGCATCGAGTCACGCGCTGTCGTCGGAGCAGTCCGATGTCGCGGTCTACGTGCTCAACATGGGGCAGCCCGTCAAAATCCTGGACCTCGCCGAGCGGATCATCCGCCTGTCAGGGCTTGAGCCAGGACGCGACATTGACATCACCTTTACCGGTATCCGGCCGGGCGAGCGCTTGCATGAAATCCTGTTCGCGCGGGAAGAGCCGACGGCGGACATCGGAGTGGCCGGCGTGGTCGCGGCGCGACCGGTGACGCCGTCGATGGAGACCATGCGCGCCTGGCTTGCGACGCTCGATCAGGGGTTGTCGCGCGAGGAGCGGTCGGTGATTTACGGTGTGCTGCGCGATGCGGTGCCGGATTTCCGTGGTGAGGCGGCCTGAGCCATCGCGGCGAGCCCGGCCTTGGTGTCGATGACGGGACGCCAGCCCGTGGCGCGCAATTTGGCAGCATCCGCCACTAGTCCCCCGCCGATACGTTCCCACACGTCGCTGTGACCGCAGACTTTCAAGGCTGATGATAAAAATGCTGGCGATAACGCAAACAGGCGCGGATTCCGGTTCAATGCTGCGCGCAGAATGGCAAGGATGTCAGCTAGACCGACGGGTTTTTCATCCGCGACGATGTAGGTCGCTCCCGCGGTCCGCGCGTCGTTCAGCACATGCTGGATCGCGGACGTGAGATTATCGACGGCCAGCAGCGAGCGCCCATGGGTCAGGCTGGCGAAAGGCAATGGTAGCGATGTGTCGACCAGCCGCAACAGGGTCGCGAGATTGCCTTTCACTCCGGGACCATACATCACGACCGGCCGCAGAATGGTGAAGGGCGCGCCGCTGACCCGGATGGCGTCTTCCGCGGCCAGTTTCGAACGGCCATAGGCGTCGCTCGGACGGGGCGGGTCTTGTTCGGTCAGGATATGGTCCGACGATGGGCCGGTCTGTGCGCGGATCGACGATATGAAGACCAGCCGGATATTGCGGGTCGCGCAGGCTTGCGCCAGCCGGTCCGTAGCGGTGCGGTTCACGCGATCGTATCGGATCTGCGCAATTCCTGAGCCGGCATGCGCAATGCCGGCAAGATGCACGACGGCACCAACATCCTCGAGCAGCGGCCCCCAGTCGATGTCGGATGCCAGATCCGGCAAATAGACCGCTTCGACAAAGGGCGAGGACGGGATGCCGGCGGGACGGCGTGCGGCGCCGCGCACCTTCGTGCCCCGCTCGGCCATAGCCGCCACCAGCGCCCGGCCGGCAAAGCCCGACGCGCCGGTGACCAGCACGCGCATCAGCCGCGGCCTCGGCTGAATGTGACAAGAAGGCAGGCGACCAGCAGGAGTCCTGCAACCAGTGTTGCAATTTGCGCGCCCATTCCCTGCAACTGCACCGAAATCACGGCCAAGGCGACAAGCACCAGATTGACCGCAAAAACGCGCCCGACAATTCGTCGGACCGTGAAGCCGTTATCGGTCGCGCGCTGATAGAAATGGCTGCGATGCGCCTGCCAGACCTGTTCGCCATTGCCCAGCCGGCGCAACAACGTGACCGTGGCGTCGGCGAGATAGTAAAGCGGCAGCAACAGGGCTGCGATGACGTGGCCTTGTCCGGCCAACAGGACGAGCAGATAGCCGATCAGCAATCCGAGCGGCAGGCTGCCGACGTCGCCCAGAAACAGGCGGGCGACGGGACGGTTGAACGGCGCAAATCCCAGCATCGCTCCAAACAGTGAAAGTGCGAGCAGGGTGCCATGTGGCGGCAAGGCGCCGAAAGCCGACAGCAGGACAAGACCGGCCGTAACCGGCAACACTTCGGCCACGGTCATCCAGTCGAGACCGTCCATGAAGTTGACCAGGTTGACGAACCAGATGCCCGAGATGAGCAGCAGGGCGCGTTCGAGCCACCAGGGCAGAAAAGGCGCGATCGTCAGATCCGACGGCAGGCATGCAATCACGATTGCGACCGCCAGTGTCTGAAGGATCAGGCGCGGTGCGACTGCCACGGTGCGGATGTCGTCGGCGGCGCCAAGTCCGGCGATCAGCGCCGTCGCGATAAGAACCGGCGCGAGCGTTGCAAGGCTAGCAGGAGTGGTAATTGAGACCGCAATCAACGCTGTGGCAAGCGTCGCTGCGACGACGGCGATGCCGCCGCCTTGCGGAGTCGGTGTACGGTGAGAGGAGCGGGCATTCGGCCGCGCCAGCGCATAACGGATCAGCCAGGGTCTGAGCCAGACGATGAGTGCCATCGACACGGCTGCGGCGGCGGCGATGACCGCAATCCCGAACATCGTCCAGTGCCGGAAAGGCTCAATCAGGTCGGTCATGTCAGGGACCGGTGGTTGTCAGGCCACGCCAATGCGCAGCAAGTCGTGCAGATGCACGACACCGACCGGCTTGGCATTTTCGACCACGAAAATCGCGGTGATCTTGGAGGCATTCAGGACTTCGATCACTTCGCTCACCAACTGGTCCGGTCGGCAGGTCTTGGGGCCTTGGGTCATGATCTCGTTGACGCGGGCCTCGGTCAGGCCCGGACGCATATGACGGCGCAGATCTCCATCGGTGACGATGCCGATCAATTGTCCATTCTGGCTGACGATGCCGACACAGCCCACGCCCTTGGCCGACATTTCCACGATCGCATCCGACATGAGCGAGCCGGTTGCAGCAAGCGGAACGTCGTCGCCCGCCCGCATGACATCGCGGACGAATTTCAGCATCGCGCCCAAGCGGCCACCCGGATGCAGCGCCTTGAAATCAAGTTCTGTGAAGCCCCGGCTTTCCAGCAACGCGACGGCGAGGGCATCGCCGAGCGCGAGTTGCATAAGCGAGGAGGTGGTCGGGGCGAGATTGTGAGGGCAGGCCTCGCGCGCCTGCGGCAAGACCAGCGCAACATCGGCCGCGCGCCCGAGCGTGCTGTCGGCTTCCGCCGTCACCGCGATCAGACCGATCCTGAAGCGCCGCGAATAGTCGATGAGATTTTTGAGCTCGACCGTCTCGCCCGACCAGGACAAAGCCATGATGACGTCATCCGGCGTGATCATGCCAAGATCGCCGTGACTGGCTTCGCCCGGATGCACGAAAAAGGCCGGGGTGCCGGTGGAGGCGAAGGTGGCCGCAATTTTGCGGCCGATATGTCCGGATTTGCCCATGCCGGTGACGATCAGCCGGCCTTGCGCGCGGCGGATAATTTCCACGGCAGACACTGCTGCCGGGCCGAGCCCGTCGCGCAGGGCGGCCGACAGCGCCGAAATACCGCTCGCCTCCGCTTCCAGCGTACGCAGGGCGGAGGCGATCAGGCGCGCGTTCATGGCTTCCAGATCGTTCATGTTTTGTCGGTCAGTTTTGGCCATGGTCATTACTGAGGTCATTCAGATTTTATGTCGGGCTTGCAACCTACAGTGAATTTTGACTGCGAAACATTACAATCTCTCCGGCGGCATCTCAGCTTTCAATAGCCAGCTCGCGTGCGCCGATCTCACGATAACGTTCTCCGGTGCGCGGACAGACGAGGCTTTCGGTGAGTTTTTCCCCCGCGCGGCTCATCCAACCCGTGCGTTTGGCCGGCGATCCGATCATTAGCGCATGAGCGGGGACATCATGCGTCACAACCGCGCCGGCGCCAATGAACGCATAGGCGCCGATGGTGACACCGCAAATGATGGTCGCATTGGCGCCGATGGTGGCCCCGCGTTGCACCAGGGTCCGGCGAAATTCATCCTTGCGGCTCACATTGGCGCGCGGATTTATCACATTGGTAAAAACGCAACTGGGGCCGCAAAACACATCGTCCTCGAGTTCGACGCCCTCATACAGCGAGACGTTGTTCTGGATCTTGCAACCGTCACCGATGTGGACATTGGGGCCTGCCATGACATTCTGGCCGAGCACCACATTGCGTCCGATCACGCAGCCGGGCAGCACATGGACGAAATGCCAGATCTTGCTGCCGTCGCCGATGGCGACACCATCGTCTACATAGGCGCTCTCGTGGATGGCGACGCCCGGATAGGCGGGTCTGGCTGTTGTCATGACCGGTCCGTTGTTGGGTCATCGTCTAGGGTATTCGGACCGACAGTTGAACCCCGCCGTCGCGCCGGCGGGTAACCAATCCAGCGGTTTCTGTTCGGCTATTGGACGACCTGCTTGGCGCTTTTCTTGTAATGTTATGAAATAAAAGGGAAATTTATGGCTAGCGAATGGTTCCCTTAATGTTCATGGGATGAACAATTCGCTTGACGTTCATGAAGTGAACAGTCTACCACACGCCGTCCAGACAGTCCGGGAGACGGTGTGTATGGCTGGCACGACCGGTGAGGGGAAAATCGAGGAAGCCCGCATCATGCTGGGTCTGCTCGATTCCGTGGAGCGCAACGGCGGACAGTCGCAACGCCATCTGGCCTCCGAACTCGGCATCGCCCTCGGCCTGGTCAACGCTTATCTGAAACGCTGCATGAAGAAGGGGCTGGTTAAGGCAAGCCAGGCCCCGGCGCGGCGCTATGTCTATTACCTCACCCCGCAGGGCTTCGCCGAGAAGTCGCGGCTGACGGTCGAGTATCTCTCTTACTCTTTCGGGTTCTTTCGCCAGGCCAAGGCGGACTGCACGGCGCTGTTTGCGGCCGCGCGCGTCAACGACCAGACTTGTCTGGTGCTGGCCGGGAAATCCGATCTTGCCGAAATCGCCTCCATCTGCGCGCTGGAAAGCGGCGTGTCCATTGTCGGCATTGTCGATCCGCTCGCCGAAGGAGACCGCTTCCTCGGCGTGCCGTTGGCGCCGTCGTTCGACGAGCTGAATGAGTCTTTCGATGCTGTGGTGGTGACGGATCTCGCGTCGGCGCGGCGCACCTGCGAACAGGCGATTGCGCGCTTCGGACAGGACCGGGTGCTCATTCCGGAACTGCTGCGCGTGCGGCTGTACAATCAGGCGAAGGCGGCACAATGACGCAGCCCGCCGTCACGTCCTGGTACGCCGTTCAAACGCAGCCCAATGCCGAGCGCAAAGCCGTGTTCAACCTCACGCGGCAGGGCTATCACGTCTACCTTCCGCAATATCTCCGCCGCCGCCGGCATGCGCGGCGTGTCGACATGATCAAGTCGCCGCTGTTCCCGCGCTATCTGTTCGTCGCAGTCGATATGGCGGCGCAGCGCTGGCGCGCCATTCAGTCCACGATCGGTGTGTCGCGTCTGGTCTGTCATGGCGACAGTCCGGCTGTGGTGCCGGCGTTGGTGGTGGATCAGTTGCGCGCACGCGAAGACGGGGAGGGACTTATCCGTCTCGCGAAGCGGCCGATGTTCGCGCCAGGAGACAAGGTTCGCGTGCAGGACGGGGTTTTCGATTCCTGTCTCGGATTGTTCGAAGGTCTGACGGACGGCGAACGCGTCGCCATCCTACTGGATCTTCTTGGCCGCAAGGTACGGGTACTTATCGACGCAGACTTCGTGACTGCGGCGTAGCGTCTGATTGATCCGGCGCGTATCTGCCGGGTCGGCCGGGTGACAGCGAGTCACCCGGACTGCGGTAGCATGTCTATAACCATTTTTCGATGTGACGGACCTTCAATGACATCTTTCGCTCTGATCGGCGCAGGCGGGTATATCGCGCCGCGCCACATGAAGGCGATGAAGGCGATCGGCGGCGATCTCAAGGTCGCCTTCGATCCCAACGATTCCGTCGGGATTATCGACAGCTACTATCCCGACGCGCATTTCTTCGTCGAATTCGAGCGCTTCGATCGTCATATCGACAAGCTGCGCCGACGCGGCGAGAAGATCGACTATGTCACCATCTGCTCGCCGAACTACATGCACGACGCGCATTGCCGTTTTGCGCTGCGCTCCGGTGCCGACGCGATCTGCGAGAAGCCACTGGTGCTCAATCCGTGGAATATCGACGGCCTTGCCGAAATCGAACAGGACACCGGACGCCAGATTTCGACCATCCTCCAGCTGCGGCATCATCCGTCGATCATTGCACTGAAGGACAAGGTTGCACAGAGCAACCGCATGCATGCCGTCGACCTGACCTACATCACCTCGCGCGGGCGCTGGTACCACACCTCTTGGAAGGGCGATGAGACCAAGTCCGGTGGGATCGCGACCAATATCGGTGTGCACTTCTTCGATATGCTGACCTATGTGTTTGGCAAGGTCACGCGCAATATTCTTCATTTGCGGGCTCCGGAACGCATGGCAGGTTATCTGGAATGTGAACGCGCTGCCGTGCGGTGGTTCTTGTCGGTCGACAGGAATGACCTGCCAGAGGGTCTGCCGGAGAACCAGACGACCTACCGTTCCATCACCGTGGACGACAGGGAGTTCGAATTCTCGGGCGGCTTCGGCGATCTGCATACGGCGAGCTATGAAGCCATCCTGGCGGGAAACGGCTTCGGGCTGGATGAGGTGCGGCCGTCGGTCGAAATCGTATCAACGCTCAGGTCGGCGTCCGTTACGCCGGCGAATGGCGAGCGTCATCCGTGGGTCAACAGGGGAATGCGGTAAGTGGACATCCGGGGAAAGCGTCTTGTGGTCATTGGCGGCGCGGGCCTGATCGGCTCGCATACCGTGGATCTGCTGACACGCGAGGATGTGGGCGAGGTCGTCGTCTACGACAATTTTGTCCGCGGCACGCATGAGAATCTGGCAGGCGCGCTGAAGGAACCACGCGTGAAGATTTTCGAAGCCGGCGGCGACATCACCCAGAGCGATATCCTGGGCGCGGCATTGAAGGGCGCCGACGGGGTGTTTCATTTCGCCGCCCTGTGGCTGCTGCAATGCCATGAATTTCCGCGCGCGGCCTTCGACGTGAATGTCCGTGGCACGTTCAATGTGATAGAAGCGTGCGTCGCGGCCGGGATCAAGCGTCTCGTCTACTCGTCATCTGCGTCCGTCTATGGCGATGCCGTGGAAGAGCCGATGACCGAGGAGCACCCTTTCAATAACAAGAATTTCTACGGGGCGACCAAGATCTGCGGAGAGGCCATGTTGCGTGCCTTCCATCACCGCTACGGGCTCAATTATGTGGGTCTTCGCTATATGAATGTCTACGGGCCGCGGCAGGACTACCAGGGCGCCTATATCGCGGTGATCATGAAGATGCTGGACGCCATCGACCGCGGGGAAGGGCCGACGATTTTCGGCGACGGATCGGAGGCGTTCGATTTCGTCGCGGTCGAGGACTGCGCCAAGGCCAATCTCTGCGCGATGAAGGCGGATGTCGCGGATCGTTTCTACAATGTCGGAACCGGCAAACGGACTTCGCTGAAGGAGATCGCGGAAAGGCTGCTCTCGCTGACTGGTTCCAATCAGGCGATCAATTATGCCCCGCGCAGCCAGGCGACGCTGGTGCGCAACCGCATCGGCAGTCCGGTGCGCGCCAGCAAGGACATCGGATTCGACGCCGGTATTTCCCTCGACGATGGGCTAGGACGTCTGATCGCCTGGCGCAAGTCGCATAAAGAAGAAGTAGCGGTGCGGCGCGGCCGAGCTGCGAAGTTTTGAACCAGAAAGCGAACACTTGAACGTGGAAGCCAAACCCGTGCGACGGATACAGATCGCGCTGCCGTCGATGGGCGACGATGAATGGCACGCCGTGCGCGAGCCGTTGACGTCCGGTTGGCTGACGCAGGGGCCCAAGGTTGCGGCCTTCGAGAAGGCATTTGCGGCGCGGCATCAGGTCGGCCATGCATTGGCGGCCACGAGCTGCACGACGGCGCTGCATCTGGCGCTTGCCGCGCTGGGCATCGGTCCGGGCGACGAAGTGATTGTCCCATCCTTCACCTGGGTCGCGACCGCGAACGCCGTTCTGTACTGCGGCGCGACGCCGGTGCTCTGTGATATCGACCGCCGTACATACAATATCGACATCGCCTCGGCGCTGTTCAAAGTGACGCCACGGACGAGGGCTGTCATTCCCGTGCATCTCTTCGGTCTCTGCGCCGATGTCGACGCCCTGCGCGCGGCGCTGCCCGCTTCTGTCAGGATCGTGGAAGATGCGGCCTGCGCGGCCGGTGCTTCGCTCAATGGCCGGCCGGCCGGCGGCCTCGGCGATCTCGGCTGCTTCTCGTTTCATCCGCGCAAGTCGATCACGACCGGCGAGGGCGGCATGCTGACGACGAACGACAAGGCGCTGGCCGAGTTGGCCGACATTCTCCGCAATCACGGCGCGTCGATTTCGGAGGAGCAGCGTCATCAGGGACCGCAACCCTACCTGCTCGCCGATTTCGACGAACTGGGCTTCAACTACCGGATGACGGACGTGCAGGCGTCGATCGGTCTGGTGCAACTCGGCAAGCTCGATGCATTTATCGATGAGCGCGATCGCTGGGCCCGCTTCTATCGCGAAACGCTCGCCGATATCGCATGGCTGAGGCATCCGGTCGCTCCGAATAACGGCCGCCACGCTTGGCAGGCGTATGTCACTTACGTTGATCCGGAGATGACGCCGCTGCCGCGCAACGAGATCATGGCGCGCCTGCACGGGATGGGCGTGGCCACGCGGCCGGGCACGCACGCGATCCACATGCTGGGCTATTATCGTCAGCATTTCGGCTACGCGGCCGACGATTTCGCGGGCGCGCGCGATTGCGAACGCAACACCATGGCGATCCCGCTGCATAATCGCATGACGGCGGACGACTATCGCTACGTGGCCGACTGCCTGCACCGGATCGCGGCCTAAAACCTAACTCTCGACAGATCGATGTGCGGCATCACCGGATATCTGAATACTGACGGCTCGCCCGCCGCGCCTGTGATCGTGCAGCGCATGGCGCGCGCGATCGCGCATCGCGGACCTGATGGCGAAGGCGTGTGGATGGATGGCCCGCTTGGTTTCGGCCATCGCCGTCTGGCCATCATCGATCTCACGGCTGCGGCTGCGCAGCCGATGCTGAGCGGCGAGGGGCGCTACGCCATTGTCTATAATGGCGAGCTCTACAATTTCAGGGAAATCAAGGCCGAGCTTGAAATCAAGGGCCACAAGTTCCGGTCCGCCAGCGACACGGAAGTCGTGCTGGAAGCTTTTGCCGAGTGGGGTGCCGCGGCTGTCGAGAAATTCAATGGCATGTTCGCGCTCGCGATCTGGGACCGGCACACCCGCCGACTGTTTCTGGCGCGCGACCGCTATGGCGTGAAGCCCCTTTACTATGCACGGGTTGGGAACGTCTTCATTTTCGGCTCGGAGGCAAAGGCCATCCTCGAGCACGGCGCGCTCGCATCCGAGATGGATCGGGAAGCGCTGTTGGAATACATGACGTTCCAGAATTTCTTCACCGACCGCACGTTGTTCAAGAACATCAGGATGCTGCCGGCGGGCTCGACGCTTGAGGTCACCTGTCCGGATATCCGGCGTGATCCGCAGCGATACTGGGATTTCGATTTCCGCGAGCCCAGCAATCCGCTGTCGCAGGACGAATATGTGGAGGAACTGGACCGGCTGTTTCGGCAGGCGGTGTCACGGCAACTCGTCAGCGATGTGCCGGTGGCGAGCTATCTCTCCGGCGGCATCGATTCCGGATCGATTACGGCGATCGCGGCGCGGCAGCTGCCGCATATGCGGTCTTTCACGGTCGGTTTTGACATGCGCTCGGCCTCGGGCCTTGAACTTAGCTACGACGAACGGGAGGCGGCCGAACACATGTCGTATCTGTTCGGCACCGAGCATTACGAGATGGTGCTGAAGGCCGGTGACATGGTGCGCTGTCTGCCGCGCATGTGCCATCACCTCGAGGAGCCGCGGGTCGGGCAGAGCTATCCGAATTACTACGCGGCGCAGCTGGTGTCGCGGTTCGACAAAGTGGTGCTGGCCGGCACGGGCGGTGATGAATTGTTCGGCGGCTATCCGTGGCGTTACTACCGCTCGAACGAAGCCAGCACCTTCGAGCATTACATCGATTCCTATTATGTGCATTGGCACCGGCTGATCCCGAACAAGGCGATCAAGAAGGTGTTCGCCCCGATCTGGAACGACGTCAGCCATGTCTGGACCCGCGACATCTTCAGCGACGTATTCTCCGGACTGGACAGCGATTTGACCGACCAGGCCGATTACATCAACCACTCTCTCTATTTCGAAGCCAAGACCTTTCTGCATGGCCTTCTGGTCGTGGAAGACAAGCTGGCGATGGCGCATGGCCTGGAAGCGCGCGTTCCCTTCCTCGACAACGATCTTGTCGATTTCGCCATGAAAGTGCCGGTCAATCTCAAGCTGGGCCGTCTCGGCCCGATCGATGATCAGGTCAACGAGAACGAGGTGATCGGCCCGAAGGCCGACGAATATTTCAAGCGCACCGGCGACGGCAAGCTGATCATCCGCAATGTGATGTCGCGTTACGTGCCGCAGGAAATTTCCGACCGCAAGAAGCAGGGCTTTTCCGCACCGGATGCTTCCTGGTTCCGTGGCGAGAGCATCGATTTCGTGCGCAAGACTCTCTACGAGGGCAAGCCCCGAATCTACGACGTGTTCGATCGCACTGCGATCCAGGGACTGGTCGACGAGCATCTGGAAGGGCGCAAGAACCGCCGACTCCTGATCTGGTCGCTGCTCAATCTCGAGGAATTCATGAAGGGATTCATGCCGTCATGAGTGACGATGGCAGCGAAATGCCTGAGGACTTCCCGGCGCAATTGCTGAAGCTGCATCTTGGCCGCGAGAGCGAGCTGATGCAACGATATGATCGTAGCCTGCCGTTCGCCGACGGCCTGTTCGACCGCTGGGAGAGGGCGCGCCGGCTGGGATTCGGCGAGGACGTGTCGATCTATGACTCGGTATGCGTATTCGGCGACGTGAAGGTCGGACGCGGCACCTGGATCGGTCCCTGGGTGATGCTGGATGGGTCTGGTGGCGGCCTCAGGATCGGCTCGACCTGCTCGGTGTCGGCCGGCGTTCATGTCTACACGCACGACACCGTGGCGTGGGCGCTGTCGGGCGGAAAAGCCGCGCGCCGCACCGGCCCGGTCTCGATCGGCGACAAGGTCTATATCGGCAGCCAATGCGTTATCTCGCTGGGCGTGACGATTGGTGACATGGCCGTTGTTGCGGCAAACAGTTTCGTCAATCGCGACGTGCCAGCCCGCACGATTGTCGGCGGCGTGCCGGCCGTTCTGATCGGCCATGTGATCGGCGAGGGCGAGACGGTTGAGCTCGTGTTCGACTCGAAGAAATGATGATGTCCACGCGCCGAACCGAACGCCAGACCCAAGCATATGGGATTCTGCTGAGCGATATTGCACGCTCGATCGGATGGCGGCTACCCGCGTTGGTGCTGTTGATGTCGATCGTGGGTATCATGGAAGGGTTGACCATCGCCCTGTTGCTGCCTCTGCTGACACATGTCGGTATTTCGGGTGCGGGGCAATCCGGCGCTGCCGCGCCGATCGAATCTCTTTTGGAATTATTGGTGGGAGCCAATCCAGGGCCGAGGTTGTTGCTTGGCCTCATTGTTCTGGTCGCCATCTTGCAGGCGTTGCTATTCACGGGGCAAAGCTGGTGGGTTGCAAGACTGGTCCGCCGTTACACGGCGGCTTGGCAGATGCGGCTCTTTGAAGCCTTCATGTCGGCGAATTGGCTCTTCTTGACGCGGCGCAAGAGCGGCGAACTGACCAACGCCATCACCGTCGAATGCAGCCGTCTGACGGGTGCGTTCATAACTCTCGCCCAGCTTCTGAGTGCCGCGATTGTCGCCACGATATATCTCGCATTTGCTGTGCTGGTGTCGTGGCAAATGACGTTGCTGCTGATCGGTCTGGCCGCCGCGATGTTCCTGTCGATCATACGGCTCTATCGGATCAGTCATGCCATCGGCGTAGCGTCCGGTCCATTGAATGCCGAACTGCAGGTCAGAGTGAGTGAAGGTCTCTCCAGCGCCAAGATCATCAAGGCGACGGTGAGCGAAGAGAGGACGGCCGCACAGGTTGATCGGGTGGTTCGCGATATCGAACGCGTGAACTGCCTCGGGATGTTTCTTCCGACCCTCGTCCGCGGCGTCTTTGAGTTCATGGGAATTGTCGCGGTGGCGGCGTTCCTGGCTTTTGGCATTCAGTGGGTCGGCGTTGCGCCGGCCAGTATGCTGGTGGTTCTGGCCCTTTTCGTCCGTCTGTTCCCTCGTTTCACCACGCTGCAGACGCTTCTCCACAATCTGAATACGTATGTTCCGGCAATCGTGACAATGCGTCAGATGCTGGATGACGCAACCGCGGAACGTGAGCGCCCGGCGGGGCAGGGGAAATCATTCCAGGTTCGATTGCCGACGACCCTTCAGGTCGAAACTCTCAGCGTTGGCTATGCCGAAGGAGCACCGGTGCTGAATTCGCTCACACTGTCGTTCAAGCTGCCGGGCATGGTGGGTATTGTCGGCGGCTCAGGCGCCGGAAAATCGACACTGGTGCATGCCATTCTCGGGCTTGTGCGTCCGGATGCAGGCACGATTTGTCTCGGCGATCACGACATTGCGGATGCCTCGCTGGCATCGTGGCGGAAGTCCATAGGCTATGTGCCCCAGGAAGACATGTTCTTTCATGCCAGCGTGCGCGAGAACCTGGCATTGGCATGCCCGGACGCGTCGATGGAAGATGTCATCCAGGCCGCGCGTCGTGCGCATGCTCATGAGTTCATCATGGCACTGCCGGAGGGCTATGACACTCAGATTGGCGATCGGGGTGTCGCCTTGTCGGGCGGTCAAAGGCAGCGTCTGGGCATTGCCCGCGCGCTCCTGTCAGAACCCGCCCTCCTGCTGATGGACGAGCCGACAAGCGCGCTTGACTCTGAATCCGAGCGCGAAGTCCTGGTGACTCTGGAAGAGTTGCGGCACAGCATTGGCATTTTGATTGTCGCGCATCGCCTGACCACGGTCAAAAACGCGGATTGCATCTTCGTGTTGGAGCAGGGCCGTGTGGTGGAGCAGGGCAACTGGAGCGAACTGATCGCTCGCCGCGACCGCTTTCATTCGCTGGCGGAAATTCAGCACCTGGTGGCATGAAGGCTGTGCGTCCCGACAATCTCGTGCTCATTCCCGACTTCACCGAGGC
This sequence comes from Pseudorhodoplanes sp., assembly GCA_022843165.1. Taxonomy (GTDB): domain Bacteria; phylum Pseudomonadota; class Alphaproteobacteria; order Rhizobiales; family Xanthobacteraceae; genus Pseudorhodoplanes. The sequence goes on along the minus strand of JALHOD010000010.1, from coordinate 3,914 downwards.
GCGTTACCGCGCTCTAGTCAAGGCTGCGCGGGATCGCTTTCGCTTCCGCAGGCTGACCGACAATCTCGACGAAGACGCCATCGCATTGTGGCGGCACGATATCGATTTCTCGCCGAACCGCGCGCTCGCCCTGGCGAAGATCGAATCCGATTTCGGGGTGCCGGCCGCGTATTTTGTTCTGATCGGCTCTCCTTTTTACAACCCGTTCGAGACCGCCACGCGTGACATGCTCCGGGAAATTGCCGCGTTGGGGCACGATATCGGCCTGCATTACGACGCCAGTCTGATCGAAGGAGACCTGTCGCGGCATGAAGACCAAATGTCGTTTGAAGCGGCGACACTTGCGCGCTGGCTCGGCGTCCCCGTTCGCAGTTTTTCCCTGCACAATCCCACCGTGTCCGCGGATGTTGCGATCGAAGGCGCAAGCCACGCCGGGCTGATCAATGCGAGCGCGGCAGCGTTGCGTGAGAAATTTCATTATTGCTCCGATTCTAACGGAACCTGGCGCTACCGCTCACTGCAGAACGTCATTGGTGATCCTGCGACACGCCGCCTTTATGCGCTGACGCACGCTGAATGGTGGACACCTGAACCAATGCCGAGATCGCAGCGCGTGCAGCGCTGCATCGACGGCCGTGCCCGGCGGGTGGCCGCCGATTACAGATCGTTTCTCCAGCAGCATCGGCCGGATGCGCTTGTCGATGAGTGAGCCGGCGACCGGCGTGGAAATGTCCGGGAATATTGGCCCGGATATCGAGCGCAAGGAGATGTGATGTCGAGCGCCAAGGCTGAAATGGAAGCAATGCTCGCGGCTTTTCGGAAAGAGGTGCCGAGTCACTACTCGGTTTGCTCGTTGCAGGCACCCAGGAACGATTGCGTCACGTTCATCCGAAGCGAGAAATACATCGACCAGCTTCATGCTATGGCCGGTCGGGGTGTGAAAAACGTCACGGTGATTGCCCCGTCGAACCTGGTACTCCCCACGATCAGCGGCGTATCGTATTACTTGACCGATCATGTGGACTTGCTCTTTACGCTGTTCAACAACCATGCCCGGAAAGGCGATGACCCGAGAAAGCATGATCGTATCAGTTCGTCGGCGATTATTGACGCAGGCGCAGTGATCGGCGCCGAAGGAGCCAGTGTCGCGAAATACAAAGATGAGCGCGTGCTGTTTCGCCACTACGGACGCGTCGTGCTGGAAGACGACGTCTACATTGGCGCCAATGCGGTCGTTCAGCGCGGGAGAATCGATGAAACCGTTATTGGCAAAGGTTCGGTGGTCAGTTCCTTGTGCGTCGTTGGCGCCAATTCGATCATCGGCCGAAACTGCACGATAACGATCCAGGCAGGAATCTCGGGTTCTGTTCGAATCGGAGATCGGTGCTGGATCGGGATTGGAGCCCTGGTGCGCGACTATGTAAGCATTTGCGATGACGTGTTCGTCGGCATGGGTGCTGTCGTCACCCGGGATATTACCGCACCAGGTGTTTATACCGGGAATCCGTGTCGCTTCTTGCGCCCGCACGGCGACAGCTGATTGTAGGGAATTAACAATGTACGACTACAGAACGATCTTTCCCCGTATGCCGCAAAAGGTCACGATTGGCGATGTGACGATACGCGATGGGTTCCAGAATGAAGAGAAGCGAGTCTCGACAGAGGCAAAGCAATACTATCTTTCGGAATTGGTCTTTGCCGGTTGCAAGCACATCGAAGTAACCAATCTCGGCAATCCATTTGTCATGCCGCAGTTCGACGATGCCGAGGAGATGCTGCGTTACGTCCGCAGTGACTTCTTCAAGGATCGTTGTCAGCGCAAAGGCGTGAATTACGAGGAGCTTTGCTTTACGGCGGTGACCATTCGCGAATCAGCCGTAGATCAGGCTGTCCGCCTTTGCGACAAAGGCATCGGACCGGACCGCCTTCTCATGATGATCTCGACCGAGGAGGAGCATCATTATGTGAACTCGGGAACGACCATCAAGGAATATTGGAAAGAGGCGGAGCGAAGCATCAAGAAATGCAACGATGCCGGGATGGTCATGTGTGGTACGGTGAGCACGATATGGGGCAGTCCTGTCGGCGGTCCAACGGATATGAAGGATGCGCTGGAATTTACGAAGCATTGGCTCGATATCGGGGCGCATGATATCGAGCACAGCGATCATGACGGCAGCGGCACCACACCGGAGATATTTCGCTATTTCTCCGAAGTGCTCGATGCTTTTCCCGATCCCGATCTCCATGTAGCCCATTTTCATGAGACAAAGCGGATCGGATCTGCATCGGTTCTTGCTGCGTTGCAAGCCGGTATTAGTCATTTTGAGGGCTCTCTCGGTGGAATTGGCGGGCAGCCGGCCAACTTCTTCGAGGATCACCCTGTGCCAGGCACGGGCAAGTATTATCACGTAAGTCCGGGAATCGTGCCGCTCGAAGACTTGCTTGTGCAAATTGATGAGATGGGCATCGAGCACGGCTATGACATTGATCGGGTGCTTTGGTTGGGAACACAGATGGAGAGGACGTTGGGGCGCCGCTTGAGGTCGGACGCCATCAGGAACGGGCGCACCCTCAGGGAGGGAAATATGAATTTGGCGCGCCCGGGGCTTCAAGAGCGCAAGCGAAAATTGGGTGAGGTGTAAGTCGATGATCCGCGCGCTTTACGTGGATATCGATCTTGTCCACCTAAATCCATCGGCAACCTATTTCCCGCAACTGATTGAAGCGGCTGTCCCGAACGTGTCCTTTTACGGTCCTGGGTTCAGTTCACCTGACGTTTTGGCAAAAGGCCTGTTGGATTGGATCCGGGAAACGGGCCCGTATGAAGTCATCTTCATTGGCCCCAATTCGCCGATATTGGCCAGCAATCTCGACGACGATGTCATTCGCAGTACCTTGCATCACATGCGCCGCTTCACAGCCCATGGACATGCAGATGCGGAGATCGTTGCATTTTTCAAGGACCTGTTTGCCGCGCTGCCCAAGGCCGACATCGAACATCGGGTCGCCAGTTCGTTGAACTTCGACTATTACGCGGCGACCGCTGCGCAGGTTCAGCGCCTGCAGGATTTGAATTTGACCTTGATCGGGCCCAATGAGCAGTTTGTCCGGCCTATGGCCGAGCTTCCTGAGTTTGTCGTACAAGAGAAACACTATCAGCGAAAGAAAGCCGGGCTATCCGACTGCTGGTTCGATTTCCTCCGTGCTCATCCCGAACGGGTCATTACGGCGCTTCACTATGTTGTGCCGTCGGAGTTCTCATTTACGCCGATTCATTTGAGGCGGTCTGTGATTGCCGTCCCGGGAGTTGAATATCACTTGCGAAAGGCGGCCAATGTCAAACTGCGCCGTTCTGGCGTGCGCATGGCATCCAAATGGTATTTCCATCTGTTCCGGATCCTGAATCGGCTTGGAGTGCCGGTTTATGCGCATCCAATGGGACTGCACCTGTATAACCAGGGCTTCCAGCGGACATTGAAGACGTCCCGTTACGTTTACACGGCGCCCGGCGGGTTTGGTCTGCCCGTTCGAAAGTTTTTCGAGATTCCGGCGGCAGGCGCCCTGTTTTTGTGCAGACCTTGCACGGGCTATCAGGACCTCGGCTACGTGGGCGGAGTTCATTATCTTTCCGCCGAACCGGATGACCTGCCTGGCTTGTTGCAAGAGCTCATGAGAACAGGAGCAGGACACGATGTCGCCATATCCGGGCGCAAAGTCACCGCAAACAACCACTCCCTTCAGGCGCGCGCTCAGCAGATCCAGCTCTGCCTGGAAGCCTTGACGCGTGGGACATATCGCGGCGCACGCTGGCGCGACGGCGAGTTTATCGTGAGCACAGCCGGCTGATGTGCGGTCTCGTGGCTGTTTATCGGCCTGGCGGCGTCGATCCGGGCGAGCCGGCGCGCATGCTC
>JALHOD010000009.1 GCA_022843165.1 Pseudorhodoplanes sp. | reverse complement strand
AAGAGCATCACCCTGACCCGCACCGTCAACGGCCAGATGCTGCGCCAGAAAGTGCCGCTCAATTACCCGATCCGTCCCGGCGACACCGTCACCATCAGTGAACGATGGCTGTGAACATGCCGGTCACACTCACTTCATAGTCTTGCCGAGAAAGTCGAGCGTCCGCTGCCAGGCGAGTTTTGCGCTCGCGTCATGGAAGCTGCCGCGCTCGTCGCAATTGAATCCGTGGCCGGCGGAATAGACGTGAATCTCGGTGTCCGGCCGTTTTTTCTTGATGATCTCGACATCGCTCGTCGGGATGCTGGCATCCTGATCTCCGAAATGCATCTGCACTGGGCATTTCGGCTTTTCGTCGGCATATTTCACGATCTGGCCGCCGTAGAAGGCGACGGCGGCGGACAAGCCCGGCAGCCGCGTAGCGGCAAGAAACGCAACACTGCCGCCCATGCAGAACCCGACGACGCCGACCGGGCCTGCCGCCTGCACGTCCTTCACGCCCGCCTCGATATCGAGCAGCATTTTGCCCCAGTCGATGTTGCCGAGATATTTGCGCGCATGCGCGACTTCGTCCGGCGAATAGCCGGACTCGAAGTCGCGCACAAAGCGGTCGAACAATGCGGGGGCGACGGCGACATAACCTGCCGCCGCCAGCCGGTCGCAGACATTGCGGATGTGACTGTTGACGCCGAAAATCTCCTGCGCCACCACAATGCCGCCCTTGGGTTTGCCCTGCGGATCGGCGCGATAGGCGCCAAGCGTGTGATGATCCGAGGTGATGAGTGACAGATGCTTGCCCAAGAATATCCTCCATCCATTTTCAGTTACAGTTCGCGACCGATTTTGCGATCGAGCGAATACGGACCGCCGCCGCCGAGCGCAAGGGCGAAGCAGATCAGTCCCCACATCAGCGGGTATTCGTAGCCCGGCAATGTCCAGCCGAACTTTGGCCAATACACCGAGACGATGACCAGCATTTCAATCGCAACCATGGCCGCAATGAATCGCGTGAACAGTCCGAGCGCCAGCAGGATGCCGCCGATGGTTTCGATGAAGACGATGACCCAGGCGAGCGGCAACGCCGGTTCGATGCCCCGCTTGGCGAGGCCTGCGGCGGCGAAAGCGGTGACACCTTGCGTGAAGAGCTTTGGAAAGCCATGCGGCAGCAGCATCAAACCGGCGGTGACGCGGATGATGGTGTATGAAAGCGGCACGGCCTTGTCGTAGAACGGCTGCAGGCTTGGTATCAGCAAGCGTGTATTGCCAGTCGTAACTGGATCTCGGCTCATGATGTCCCCCTGATATCGCCAAGCGCTTTTGGCGTACACATACTAGAATGGTTGCGGCGGAGAGAACAGATGCGCCGCGCCGACCGCTTTTCAGAGGGCGAAAGTTTGCGCCAGCAAGCTGTAGGATTTCTTGCGCGCCTTATGATCGTAAATCATGCTGGTGATCATCAACTCGTCGGCTTGTGTATCCTGCAGCAGCGGCAACAGCTTGTCCTTGATGGTGGCCGGTGTTCCGACGAAAAGGCGCGACCGGTTCTGTCGAATCCGGTCACGATCCGCCGGCGCATAAGGATAGGCCAGAGCGGTCTCCGGACTTTCCAGTGGAAGATAATCGCCTTTGGCGCGCCGCACGAAATTCAGATCGATGGTGGATGCGAGCCGCTCGGCTTGCTCTTCCGTGTCGGCGACCACCGCTGCTGTCGCGAGAATGGCATAGGGCGCCGGCAAGGTTTGCGAAGGCTGAAAACGTTCGCGATACATGCGCATCGCGGCGGCTGCATCGTGACTCGCAAAATGATGTGCGAAGGAAAAACCCGCGCCGATCGAGGCCGCAAGTCGCGCGCTGTAGTCACTTGAGCCCAGCAGATAGATCGGCGGCAATGCGACGTCGGACGGCATGGCGCGGATGGTGCTGAAGGGGTGATCCTTGGGAAAGCCGCCATTCTCCAGCAGGAGCAATTCCTGGAAGCGCTCCAGGAAATCATCGTCCTCGCGGATATCCTGCCGCCGGCGCAAGGCGACCGACGTGACGTGGTCGGTTCCAGGAGCGCGGCCGATGCCGAGATCAATGCGGCCGGGAAATAGCGCCTCAAGCACCTTGAAGCGTTCGGCCACCGCGAGCGGCGCATGATTGGGCAGCATGACGCCGCCAGATCCCACCCGCAGGCGCGACGTGCGCGCGGCAATCTGGCCGATCATGATCTCCGGAGCGGAGCTTGCGATATTCGACAGATTGTGATGCTCGGCAACCCAATAGCGCCGGTAGCCGAGACGGTCGGCATGTTCGGCAAGATCGAGACTGTTACGCAGTGACTGCGCGCCGGAGCCCCCAGCAGTGACGGGAGACAGGTCGAGGATCGACAGCGCAACCATGATGACGACGCACCCCGCTACCCATATTCGGGCGGCTTCTTCAGGATATGCGCTTATATGGGAAACTTTTACAGATTGCGAAATCGCGGGCGATTACTGCACCGGCGTCGTCGGTGGCGTCGAGACGATTGCGGGCAAGCGGAAGGTCGTCGACGAGGTGCGGAACAGGCCGAAGAAATCGAAGGCCTGCAATTGCGGGGTCTGGACGGCTTGACCGTGCGTTGCCGGTTTTTGCGCCGTTATCTTGCGCGGCCGTTTCTTGCGGATCGGCGGGGCTTTTGCAGGTTCCGCCAGCGCCGGCTTTGTGATCGTGGCGGGTGTCTCGTTGGCTTCCGGGCGCGCTGCAAATTTCGGACGCGATTCGGAGACTGGAACACTTGGCGGGTCGGGTTTTGTTGGAGCGGGAATCGAACCCGTCGGTTCCTCAGGCACGGCGTCGTCCAGATGGACAGTTACGCGTGTGTCGTTCGTTGATGGTGGGGTCTCTTGCTGCACGGCCGTTTTTTCTTCGTGCGGCTCGGGCACTTTGGGCGCGGCGATGGTCGGCTCCGCATCGCGGGATGCATCTTTCGGAGCCGCCGCGGCGTCGGTTGACGCCTGGTCACTCGATGTTCGCGACAAGGCAGGTTGCGGAGTCTCGACCTTCAGCGCCGGCTTGCTCTCGTCAGCCGCGGGCGCGACTTCACGCACCGGATTCCTTGACGCCTTGGCGGTGATGGCGAAATCCAGGTCGACGTGGCGCTGTGTCGCGGTTGGCTCGGGCCAGTTCAGGGCGATGCGGTTGATCGGCGTGTCGTCCAGACCTTTGGTGTCGACGCGGGCGGTCATCTGGTCATGGATGAGCCGGGACGACGCAAAAAATCCGACGCCCACGGTAAAGATGAACGTCGAAACGACGGCTGCGATAACGATCCGCAGATCGGGCAGCATGAGTCAGAGTCCTTCCACGATCGCCCGAATAGGGGCGCTGCACGCCGTCACACCGGAAAGAAGAAGCGCCGCGCGAAAGCGTAGATAACGGCTCCGCGGCTAGGGCCTGGCGCAATGCTCAGGACAAATTCACACCAAAAAACCCTGTGGATATTATTTTTGCTGATTCGGTTCCCGCCGTCACGCGAAGGTTTTTCGGCGTGCCGATTCTGCCGGAAGTGAGCAGCTAATCGGCCACACCCGGTCGGCGCAATTTACAGCGCAATAACGATAAATGATTCGGCTATCGGGTTGCGGGCGTGTTGGCGGCGGTGGGACTGCCTCGTCCGCCGGACCGGACCACGACCTTGGTGCCGACTTTCACGCGGGTAAACAGATCTTCCACGTCTTCGTTGAGCATGCGGATGCAGCCCGACGACACGAACTTGCCGATGGTCGAAGGCTGGTTGGTCCCGTGCACGCGATAGATGGTCTTGCCGAGATAGAGTGCGCGCGCACCCAGAGGATTGCCCGGGCCGCCGGCCATGAAGCGCGGCAGATAGGGCTGACGTTCGATCATTTCCGCAGGCGGGTGCCAGTCCGGCCATTCCGCCATGCGGGTGATTTTTTCCGTGCCGGCCCAGGTAAAGCCTTCGCGGCCGACGCCGATGCCGTAGCGGACCGCGGTTCCGTCGCCGTTCACAAGATAAAGAAACGTGCTCGGGGTATCGATGATGATGGTTCCGGCCGGTTCCTTGGTCTGATAGCTGACGACCTGGCGCTTGAATTGCGGCGGCAGTTCCGCAGGCTCACCATCTTCCGGCTGATCTTCCGGCGGCAGGGCGGCAAGGTTGGTTGGGCGGGAGGGGCTGCCCGCAACGGGCGCGCCGCCGGACGGCGGCAGAATCGCCGAAGGTGCCTGAGACCCGATCGCGGCCGGCGGACGCAGGCCCTGCTGCAGGCTGTCAGGCCGCGCCGTCGTGATGCCCGAATCGGTCCGGTCATCGTAAGGCGGCATCGGTCCGAAGCCGGGAGGACGGCGCACGATATTGGGTTCCGGATAAGGCTCCGCCGCAATCGGCGGCGCTTGCCGGCCGTAACGGGGCTCAATCGGGTAGGGTGCGCCATCCCGTGCCGAACTTGACGACTCAAGCGGATAAGGCTGCCGGTCCGCATAAGGCGCGCCCCGGGGTGGTAGCGGCCGCTGCATGTCAGCATCGTCGTCAGCCGGGGCCGTGGTCATCACCCCGTCCGGGCCCTGAACGCCGCGATATCCGCCCTGCGGATAGGTATAGGGCGTGGGCGGCGGCAGCACTTGCGCGACCGCGGTTCCGCTCAAGGCGGCAAACCCGATCATGACCAGGACCAAGGCCGATTGTTCGCGCCGATGCATACGGTGATATCCCCGACAACCAGTGACAACTCAATATCTTCACAATCTATGGCGGAGAGATTAGGCAGGATGAAGGCGGTCTGAAAGGGGCTGTCACGCAGTCGTTAGCGGCTTTCGACCTTGATTTCGCCGGGTGCATGACGGCAGGTTTTACAGGGCGATCCGAAGAACAAGAAGGGCGGCACATGACATCCCTGAGCGACTGGAAGGTGCCCGCCGGCGCACAGCCCAGGCCGGAAGATTATGCCTATGACCTCGATGCGGCGTTATCGTCGGTGGTCGGCTTGCGGACGCTCGTTCCGGCCGATGCCTTTACGGCGGAGACGCTGGGAACTGAACGCACCGGGCACGGCGTGGTCATCCGCAGCAGTGGCCTGATCCTCACCATCGGTTACCTGATCACGGAAGCCGAGACGGTCTGGCTGCATCTCGGGGACGGCCGGGTGGTCCCCGGCCATGCCATGGCGTTCGACCAGGAAACCGGCCTCGGTCTGGTCCAGCCGCTGGCTCGGCTCGATCTTCCGGCATTGCCGTTCGGAAAATCCGCAGCGGCGCAGACCGGCGAGCGTGTGGTGGTGGCGGGCGCTGGCGGTCGCGAACGTTCGGTTGCCGCGCGCATCGTCGGCAAGCAGGAATTCGCGGGCTATTGGGAATATGTGCTGGACGAGGCGATCTTCACGGCGCCCGCGCATCCCAATTGGGGCGGCACCGCGATGATCGGACCCAAGGGAGAATTGCTGGGGATCGGCTCGCTGCAGCTCGAGCGCGGCGGCGCCAAGGGTGATGGCGAGTATCTGAACATGGTTGTGCCGATCGATCTGCTGCCGCCGATTCTCGACGATCTGCTGTCGTCCGGGCATTCCCGCAAACCGGCACGACCCTGGCTCGGCATCTATTCCACCGAGGCCGAGAACAGGATCGTCATAGTCGGGCTGGCGCCGCGCGGGCCGGCAGAGCGGGCCGGTTTGCGCGCAGGCGATGTCATCGTGGCGATCGACGGCGAGGAGGTCGGCGATCTCGCCGGTCTTTATCGCAGCATCTGGTCGTTGGGCACGGCCGGCGTCGAGGTGCCGCTCACGATCTATCGCGACGGCGACACCTTCGACGTGGGCGTCAATTCCGGCGATCGCGCCAAGTTTCTCAAGGCGCCCAAATTTCACTGAAGCGCTGGCGCACCCGAGAGGATTCGAACCTCTGACCTTTGCCTTCGGAGGGCAACGCTCTATCCAGCTGAGCTACGGGTGCGTGGCGGCCTTCATAGCCGATGAGGCAGGCCTGCGGCAATGCTGGGGTTTGGCTCAGATCACGCCGTTTTTCAGCTCGCCAATGCCTTCGATGCGCGCCGAGAGATGATCGCCGGATTTGAGGAATTGTCCCGTCGCACTGCCGACGCCGGCTGGCGTTCCGGTCAATATGACGTCGCCCGGCCACAGCGTCAGTTTCCGAGAGAGGTCCGAAATCTGTTCCGCCACCGTGAAAATCATGTGAGCGGTGCTGGAATTCTGTTTCATCTCGCCGTTCACCGACAATGAAATCGCCAGCTTTTGAGGATCGGGGATCTGCTCGGCCGGCGTGATCCAGGGCCCCAGCGGACATCCGGTGTCGAAACTCTTGTGGGCCACCCAATCGAATCTGAAGGGCGACTGGATTGCGATTCCGGCGCGCCGGCTGAAATCGCGCGCCGACAGATCGACGGCGATGGTGTAGCCGGCCACGCATGTCAGCGCCTGATCCAGCGTGATGTTTCTGGCCTTGCATCCGATCACGGCAGCGAGTTCCACCTCCCAGTCCAGCTTCTGCGAACCGTTCGGGATTTCTATCCCGTCATTTGGCCCGATGACGCTGCGCGAACTTTTGATGAAATGCCACGAGCCCAGCCCGAGAGAATGCGGATCGGGATCAGGTTCGATATTGGCGACCTTGGCCATTTCCGCGACATGGTCGGCGTAATTTGCCCCTGCACAGAACAATGTGCCGGGAACGGGCAAGGGAGCCAGAAGCCTCTGCTCTGCCAGCGGGCGTCCCGGAAGCTGTCCAGCCAGCGCCCTGTCGATTGCGGACTGAATGCGCTTCTGCGCCGCAGGCCAATCTGCAAGCAGGCCGAGCATGGTGGAATCTGCGGGATGTCCGGAAGCGTCCTGCAGATCATAAAGGTTGCCCTGAAAGACAATGCCGGGTCGCGCCCCCGAATCCACACGATAGCTGACGAGGTTATAGTTCTTCATTCGGCAAACCCGTGGATCAGTCGGACGTGTTGATGCCGCGGCCTGTTCGCGACCGTCGCATGCCATCGTATTCAATCTGCCGATTCCGCGAAGATTACTCGGCCGTGATGTTGGCCTTGCTGATTACCGGCGCCCAGCGGTCATGACTTTCCTTGATCAACTGGGCCATCTGCTCGGGCGTGCTGCCGAATGGCTCGGCCTGCAACGCTTCGATACGGCGTCGGAGATCGGGAGACTGCAGGGCCTTCGCGATCGAATCCGACAGCTTTTTGGTGACGCTTTTCGGCGTTCCGGGCGGCGCTGCGATCGCCATCCAGGTGTCCGAATAGAAGCCGGGCAGGGTTTCCGCGAAGGTCGCGGCATTCGGAAATGCTTTCAGTCTTTCCTTGCCGCCGACGGCCAGTAGTTTCAGTTTGCCGGCTTGAACATGCTGCATGCCCGACAACAGGTTGTCGGCGAGAATATCGACCTGCCCAGCCAGCAGGTCGTTGATCGCGGGTGCGCTGCCGCGATAGGGCACATGCAGGATGTCCAGGTTGGCTCTCAGTTTCATCGCTTCGATGGTGAGATGGCCGATCTGTCCGCGCCCTTGGGACGCATAGGTGAGCTTGCCGGGATTGGCCTTCACATGAGCGATCAATTCAGGCAGCGAATTCACCGGCAGCTCAGCGCGCGCAAACAGAACGGTCGGATAGGTCGCCAGCACGCTGACCGGCTCCAGCGTTCGCGGATCAAATCGCAAGTTGGCATTAAGCAGATGGTTGACGCTGAAGGTCAGTTGCGGCGCGTTGATCAGCGTGTAGCCGTCCGGTGTCGAGCGCGAAACGCCTTCGGTGCCGAGATTGCCGGCCGCGCCCGGCTTGTTTTCAACGATCACCGCCTGTCCCAGCAGCGGACGGATCTGTTCGGCGACGAGCCGGGGCAGCAGGTCTGCGGTGCCGCCGGCGGGAAAGGGCACCACGATTGTGACCACCCGCGATGGATAGGCGTCGTCAGACCGGACGGCAGTGGCGGGGCCGATCGCCAGAGCCAGCGCGCAGGCACCGGTGATTGCGTATTTCAACATCCTCATTCTCCCATCTGAATTTCGACTTTTTATCTTGCTCAAGGCTCAATTTTATGCATAAAAAATCATATCATGCAATGTCGTATCCTAACTCTCAGGATTCGCAAGTGAGCACCGACCTGCCGCTCGAGCCATATTCCTCGCGTCACGCGCCGGCCAATCCGGCGCATGCGGACTCGAAGCCACCGCTGTCCGAGCAGGCGTATCAGCTCATTCGCGACCGCATCCTGCGTGGCGCCATCCTGGCCGGAGAGAAACTGAAGATCGATGTTCTCCAGCGCGACTATCAAATTTCCAGTTCGCCGCTCCGGGAGGCGCTGAACCGTCTTGTCGCTGAAAATCTGGTGATCGCCGACGAACGCCGCGGCTTCCGCGCAGCCCCGATGACGGCCAGGGATCTGATGGATCTCACGGCCATGCGGCTTGTGGTTGAACCCGGCGCCTTGGCCGCGTCCATGACAATCGGATCCGACGTGTGGGAGGCCCAGGTCGTGGCGGCCTTCTACCGTCTTGATCGCATTGAGGGCCGCATTGCATCTGGCGAAATGTCCCGCGACGACGAATGGACCTCGCGGCACAAGGACTTTCACATGTCGCTGGTGTCGGCTTGCGGTTCCGAGCGTTTGATCGAGCTTTGCTCGAAACTGTTCGATCAGTCGGAGCGTTATCGGCGGCTGTCGGCAGCTCTCCGTCAAAAGCCCCGCAACACCGCGGACGAGCACCGCAAACTGATGGAATCGGCATTGTCGCGAAAGCCGGATGCAGTCTCGCTGTTGCGGCAGCATATCGAGCGCACGACGGAACATGTCGAGCCTGCATTGCGCAAGCAGCACGCCTGACCATCGCACAATCTCCAGACGGACGCAGGAAGCAAGAACATCATGATCCAGGTTTCAGCCATCGGGCACGCCACCTTCGAGACGCCTGATCTTGGGCGTATGCTGGATTATTACCAGCAGGTTCTCGGACTGGTGCTGGTGGATCGCAGAGGCGACACCGCTTATCTCGCGTCCCCGCTCGATTATCATTCGGTGGTTCTGAAGCAGGGGGCCCTGGCGCGCTGCGCCCAGATCACACTTCAGGTGCCGCAAAACACCGATCTCGCTGATGCCGCCAAGTTGCTGACGGCCAATGGTGTGTCACCAGAGATCAAATCGGACAGCGAGCCCTCAACTGCCGAGATGATTTCCTTCGACGGACCGGAAGATATTCGTGTCGCGCTGATCCGTGAGCGTGCCGTTTCGCAAAAAGCCAGGCCGTCAGCCGGGATCGGTCCCCGCAAGCTCGGCCACATCGCGTTTAACGTTCATGATGTGCAAGGCGGCGTTGATTTCTTCGTCAAGCTTCTGGGCTTCCGCGTGTCCGACTGGATGGGCGACTTCTTCGCTTTCCTGCGTTGCGGCCCCGATCACCACACGGTAAATTTGCTGCACGGCAAGAAAAACAAGATGCATCACATCGCATTCGAGGCCCGCGACTGGGATCATATCAAGAGCGCCTGCGATTTCCTCGGCAAGCAGAAAATCCCGCTGATCTGGGGTCCGGGCCGGCACGGCGTGGGCCACAATATCTTCATCTATCACCATACGCCGGACGGCCAGATCATGGAGCTCTACACCGAGCTCGATCAGATGACGGATGAAGCGTCGGGTGCGTTCGATCCCCGTCCCTGGCACGAAGACAATCCGCAACGTCCCAAAGTGTGGCAGCCTGGTCCGCAGACATCCAACATCTGGGGGATTCCGACGCCTCAGTTGTTCCGCGAATAGGCCGCCGCGGATGGGCGCATTGATGCAGGCCGTTGTGATCCGTGAGTTCGGTGAGCCGCAGGTGATGCGTCTCGAGGAGGTGCCCATTCCGGCGCCTGCTGCCGGCGAGGTGTTGCTGAAGGTCGAGGCCGTTTCGGTCAACAGGACCCTCGATCTTGCAGTCAGGGCAGGGCGCTATGCGCGCGCGGTGACGTTGCCCCATGTTCTGGGTGCCGATCCGTCGGGAACGATCGTGGCTCTGGGTGAGGGCGTGACATCCCGTCATGTTGGCGATCGGGTCGCCACATCGCCGCGCATCAAAGCCGCCACTGTGACGCAGGGTCCCATCATGCTCGGTGTGCAGGTTTGGGGCGGTTACGCGCAATATGTGAGGTTGCCTGCGGCAAATACCCATCTGATTCCCGACGGGCTGGATTTCAGCGCCGCGACGATCGTCGCGCGCCATGCGCCGCTGGCGTTCAATCTCCTCAAGGAGAAAGCACAAGTCGTTCCCGGCGAACGGGTTCTGATCATGGGTGCGGCCGGCGGCTTGGGAAGTGCCGGCGTGCAGGTGGCGAAGCATCTGGGTGCGCATGTGATTGCTGCGGCCGGCGCAGATGAGCGCGTCGCTGCCGCGCGAAAGCTCGGCGCCGATTTCGGGATCAATTATCGTAATAGTGATCTGGCCGCCGAGATCGCCCGCCTAACAGACGGTCGCGGGGTTGATGTGGTGTTCGAGAATGTCGGCGACCCGGATTTGTTTCCAAAGGCATTTTCCAGTCTGGCCCGCAATGGGCGGCTGGTGACGGCCGGGGCGCATGCGGGCGGAGTCGTGCCGCTGGATCTGAATCATCTGTATCTGAACTACATCACGATTATTGGTTCGACCGCGCAAAGCGATGCCGACGTCAATCTGAGTCTTGAGGTCGCAGCGAACGGGCATCTGGATGTTCTGATCGACCAGGTGCTTCCGCTCTCGGATGCCGTGGCCGCGCACAAGCTTGTCGCCGGGCGTGCCGGGCTGGGTAAGATTGTCCTTCATCCATGGTAAGCGTTCCCGCCACACACTGACGCCGTCCCATCCACATTCTCTTTTGAACTCCCGTCATACGTCGCTCCTTCGGAGGATTCATGCGTTACATCGATGTCTTCAATCATTTTTTCCCAAAAGTCTTATGGGATCGCATGCTGGAATCGGAAGGCGCGGCCAGGGACATCGGCAAGCGGATGCGCGGAATTCCCTGCATCTACGATCTCGACGAACGGTTTCGGGTGATGGACCAGTTCTCGGCAAAGAACTACACGCAGGTCATCTCGCTGGGCATGCCGCCGCTCGAAGCCCTGGGCGGTCCTGCCGAAGCGGAAGAATTTGCCAAGCTCGGCAACGACGGAATGGCTGATCTGGTGAAGCGTTATCCGGACCGGTTTGTCGGGTTTCTGGCCTCTTTACCAATGAATTCGCCGAACGCTGCGCGGGAAGCGGAGCGCGCGTTCAGCATCGGCGCCAATGCGCTTCAGATTCATACCAACATCAACGGCCTGCCGCTCGACGACGAGCGGTTCTTCCCGGTCTTCGAGACTGCGGCCAAGCACGGCAAGGCAGTCTTCTTGCATCCCTCCCGGGCCGCGGCGGATCTGCCGGACTACAAGAGCGAGACGAAGTCGCTCTATGAGATATGGTGGGCGTTCGGCTGGCCCTATGAGACATCCGCCGCGATGGCGCGGCTGGTGTTCTCGGGCTTGCTGGACAGGCTGCCGGACCTCAAGGTGCTGGCGCATCATCTCGGCGCCATGGTGCCGTTTTTCGAAGGCCGTGTCGGCCCGGGCTGGGATCAGCTCGGCAAGCGTACTTCAGATGAAGACTATTCGGTGGTGCTCAGGAATCTCAAGAAGCGTCCGCTGGATTATTTCAAGGAATTCTACGCCGATACCGCCGTGTTCGGATCGGTGCCGGCGACGCAATGCGGTCTCGCTTTCTACGGCGCGGATCGTGTTCTGTTTGCATCCGACAGTCCGTTCGATCCCGAGCGCGGGCCAGGCTATATTCGCGATACGATTGCCATCCTTGAACGGCTGGATCTTTCAGCCGCAGATCGCGACAATATCTGCTTCAGGAACGCGCAGAAACTGCTTGGTGTTTTATGAATAAGGCCGCCAGGGAACCATCAGATAGCGACCGCCTCGACGCGAGCGGGACGCTTCATGGCGCGTGACAGCAGCCAGAGCGCAATTCCCACATTGAGCAGATTCCACAAAATGCCGTTCAGAAAAGCTACCTGATACGAGCCAGTGTAATCGAAAATGACGCCCGATATCCAGCCGCCAAAGGCCATACCCACCAGCGTGGCCATTAGAATGACGCCGAGCCGGGCGCCGGCCTCTCTGGGCTCAAAATACTCGCGCACGATGATGGCGTAACTTGGCACGATGCCGCCCTGGAACAGGCCGAACAAAGCTGAAACGATATAGAGAGACGTCAGTCCATCGAAAAAGAGATACAGAACCAGCGCCGATGTCTGCAATGCCGACCCGAGCAGCAGCGTTCTCAGGCCTCCGATGTGATCCGCAATCCAGCCGGTGGCAACGCGGCTGACGATTCCAAAACCAAGCATGAGCGACAGCATTTCCGCGCCACGCGCCACGCCGTAACCGAGATCGCCGCAATACGCCACGATATGGACCTGCGGCATCGCCATCGCGACGCAGCAGGCGAAGCCAGCGATCAAGAGTAGAGCCTGCAGCATGCGCGGTGAGAGACCAAGCGTAGGTCCCGTTCCGCCACCGGCCGTGTCTCCATCAATACGCTGAACGGGCGTGCGCCGGCGCATGGCCAACGCGAGCGGCAGCATCGTCACAATGCAGACAAGACCGATTGCGAAATGTGTTTGCCGCCAACCAATGATTTCAATGAAGGGTTGGATCAGCGGCGGCCAGACGACGCCCGCCAGATAATTGCCCGACGAACTGATGGCGACGGCGATGCCGCGCCGTCTTCTGAACCAGTGCGAGATGTCGGCCATCAGCGGGCCGAAGGTGGTCGACGCCCCAAATCCGACCAAGAGATGCATTGCCGCCAGCGCAATGAGATTGGGGGCCAGCGCGGCGCCAACATAACCGGCTGCCAGAGCCAGCGCCCCGATGACGATCGGCAGCGCCACGCCGAAGCGATCGACCGCGCGGCCCATCACCACGCCGCCCAGCCCGAAACCGGCCATGGTCAATGTATAGGGCAGCGATGCGTCGGCTCGAAGGATACCAAAATCGGCCTGAATGGAGGGCAATACCACAACATAGGACCACATCCCGACGCTGCCGATGGTGCCCAGCGCCAGCGCTGCCGCGAGACGCAGCCATGCGGCTCGAGAATCGACAACGTCGCTGGAAACCACATCGCCGCCGTTCGCTTCTGTCGCACCACTCTCTGTTGTCACATTGAAATCCGTCACGGCCGAAGCATGAAATGCTTGGAGGATTGAATCCACATCTGGATTCGACCTACGGTGCTCTCTCAATCGCATTGAGCGGCGCGTGCGCGGCCTTCATAGCCCATGAGGCCGGCCCGCGGCAATGCTGGGGTTCCGGGCTTTGCAGCATGGAACTTCCTGCAACCGATCTATCGCAGAAACGGATTGGAGCGCCGTTCCTCGCCGATCGTGCTGGCCGGGCCGTGGCCGCACAGGAACGTCACGTCATCGTCGAGCGGCAGCAGCTTGTCCTTGATCGATCGGATCAGCGTCGCGGGATCGCCGCCGGGCAGGTCGCTGCGTCCGACGGATCCCCGGAACAGCACATCGCCGACGATAGCGAATTTCTGCGCAGCGTTGACGAAAGCGACGCTGCCCGGTGAATGGCCGGGGCAATGCAGCACGTCGAATGGCACGCCGCCAATCTTCACCTGGTCGTTTTCCGCGAGCCAGGTGTCGGGTACGACATTGCGCGCGCCGGAAAGTCCGTAGCCGGCCGCGGTCTGTTCGAGGCTATCGAGCAGGAAGCGGTCGGCCTTGTGCGGTCCGACCAGCGGCACACCAAGCTCGTCTTTCAGCTCGGCCGCGCCGCCGGCATGATCGATATGGCCATGGGTCAGAAGAATCTGATCGATGGCGATTCCCGCTTCCGCGATACCTTGGCGGATGAATGCCAGATCGCCGCCGGGATCGATCACGACGCCATGTTTGGTCTCGTCGTTCCAGACGATCGCACAGTTCTGCTGAAACGGCGTCACCGGAATGACCATCACATTGAGGCGGCTCATGGGCAGGCGGGTCTCTTTGCTTGGGATTTCAGTGTCTTGTCTGATTGACGTCGGGCGGCACGATCAGCGCTTCCGAGAACGGAAATTCCAGCACTATCTCGCCGGCCTCGTCGGTGACTTCCAGAACGGCCGTCAGCAGGCTGGCCTGCTCGCCTTCCTCCTGCAGCAACTGGCGGATCAGGGCGCGCGCGGTCTCCCAGGCCTGGTCGGGATCACGCAGGTCTTCGCCCTCCGTGTCCTGGATCAGGTCGCTGCCGATACGGGTGTTGAAGAAATAGCGGGGCATGGATTCAGCTTCGCACAGATGAGTGACAGCGTCATTATCGGCGCAGGTTGCGGCGATAATACGCTAGCGCGCGGGCGGTGCAGCGGCGACCGACCCTTGTCCGCCCTCGACGCCGATAAACACGGCCAATATGCGCATGGGACTCTTGCCGGTATTTCGGCCGTTATGCGCTTCGTTCATCGCTTCGGCCAGAGCATCACCCTTGCGGTAAACGCGGATACCCCTGGCGCCGTAATCGACGGTGAGTTCGCCCTCCAGCATATAACCAAACAAAGGCACGGGATGCGTGTGCCAGCCGGTCTGCTGTCCCGGCTGTAGCGTGATCTCCATGGCGGTGATCTTGGCCGGTCCGGTGGTTTGATACTGGATAGTCTGGCCGGTCACCGTTCTGCCGGTCGACAGGATGATGCGGGCGCCGGGATAAGCATGTGCAGGTCTGGAGGCTGCCTTGGTTCCATCGGCGAGAGCTTCGCCCAGCGACAGGCAAAGGCTGAGCAGAGCAAGTGCCGCGACTTTGGCGGAGATCGGAGACGTGCGCTGTGGCATCAGCGCGTCAACACGATGAAATCGGTATAGGCGCCGGTCTCGTGGCCCAGCCCGTGGTCCGACACGATCAGAGTCGCGCCCGCCGTTACATACTCGGAAATACGCGATACGATGTCTTCGTGCAGTTCGATCCTCTCGAGCACCGCGGCAGCGGACGGCACCGGCACAGGAAGCTCCACGGGCTTGACGGATTGCGCGGATTTCATACGCACCGGAATGCGCCGCCCGTAATAATCATAGCGATAGGTGACGTCCGGCTTTTTCTCTGCTGCCCTTCGATCGGTTTTCGGCGTTTCCGCCGGCATCGTGACCGCGATCCAGCGCAGGCCGGATGTGCCGTCCGTCTTTTCCAGTGCGGTGAAGACATGCGTGCCGAAAATCTCGTTCTCGTCGCGGATGACCACCGGCACATTGAACAGCGGCTGCAGTCCTTGCCGGACATACAGTTGTTTGTCCTTGCGGCTGATGAAGACGGATACGGACCCCGTCGGCGCGGGCTTTCTTGCCTTTGCGTCCAGTGTGTCGAAGAAGCTCGCGAGGATGGGGGCGGGGATCTCGTTGTGCGACGCTGCCGACATCTCGGTGATGCCCGACGCTTTCGGACCGGCGGCTTCCTGTTTGGCGGCCTCTGGCCCGGACACGGATGCGTCGCTTGCGGTGGCATCGGTCGCCGTGGCCGTTGCGGTGTTCACCGCCACGTCGGTTTCGATCGAGCGGCGCAGTTTCGATGTCACGTCCGCCGTGATGACAGGCGGTTTGGGCTGAAACAACTTGCCGTGTGAAATCTCCGCCGGTTCGACGTCGTCGCGCGCCACGATCACGCGTGCGCCAAGCTTGGTCGTACGCCAGAGATAGTTTGCGAAATCCTGCGGCAGGCGGATGCAGCCATGCGAAGCCGGATAACCGGGCAATTGCCCCTGATGCAGCGCAATGCCGGACCAAGTGAGGCGCTGCATATAAGGCATCGGCGCGCCGCTATAGATATTGGAACGGTGATGCCGGTTCTTCTGGATCACGCTGAATACGCCGGTCGGCGTCGGATGGCTGGCCGTGCCGCTGGAGATCGGTGTCTGTGCGACCAGCTTACCGTTTGCATAGAGCGAAGCACGCTGGTTTTTCAGCGAGACGATGAGATGGTGCGGACCCGGCGGAATGGGCGGCACCTTGTCCGGTCTCGCCTGCTCCGGCGCTTTCAGGCGCGCCCGGCTGCGGGCGTCGGCCGGCACCGTCGAAACCACAAGGATGGCAAGGCAAGCGGCCAGGCAGGACAGGGCCGCGCGGCGCGGGGCTGGGCAGCCGGACAGTCCGTTAATCGTTACAAATACGCTCAAAACCATGCTTCCCGGGAAGGGTTCGTATTCGATTTTACCCTTCCGATTCCCAACAGAATGTTAGTAGAACCCCGCCACCCGGTCACGTCAGGTGCGCTTTCCGCGCGGCCTTTGGCGGGGTAGTGTTGCAGCAAGGTATTTAGTGCCGCTTTTGCAGGCATAACCTCGCATGAGGGAAGAGACGATGAGCCAGCCCGCCGAGAAAATCACCAGCACGCGCCCCGGTTCCATCAAGGACGCCCCTTTTAACTGGGAAGACCCGCTCGATCTGGAGGGCGAACTGACCGAAGAGGAGCGCATGGTGCGCGACACCGCGCGTGGTTATGCGCAGGACAAGCTGTTTCCGCGCATCCTGGAGGCCTATCGCGAAGAGAAGACCGACCCCGGTCTGATGAAGGAGATGGGCAGTCTCGGTCTGCTTGGGCCGACCATTCCGGAGGAATATGGCGGTGCCGGTCTTGGTTATGTCGCCTATGGCCTGATCGCGCGCGAGATCGAGGCGGTGGATTCCGGCTATCGCTCGACGCTGTCGGTGCAGTCCTCGCTGGTAATGTATCCAATCTACGCCTATGGCAGCGAAGCGCAACGCAAGAAATATCTGCCTAAGCTCGCCTCGGGCGAAATGATCGGCTGCTTCGGCCTGACCGAGCCCGATCACGGCTCCGATCCCGGCTCGATGGCGACCCGCGCCGAGAAAGTAGCGGGCGGTTACAGGCTGACCGGCAACAAGATGTGGATTTCGAATTCTCCGATCGCCGACATCGCGGTGGTGTGGGCGAAGCTTGACGGCAAGATCCGCGGCTTCATCGTGGAGCGCGGCACCAAGGGCTTCGAGACGCCGAAGATCGAAGGCAAGCTCTCGCTGCGCGCCTCGATCACCGGCGAGATCGTGCTGGATGGTGCAGTTGTCCCGGAAGAAAATCTGCTGCCGAATGCGTCCGGCCTCGCTGGCCCCTTCGGCTGTCTCAACAATGCGCGCTACGGCATTGCCTGGGGTGTGATGGGCGCCGCCGAATTCTGCTGGCATCGCGCGCGTCAATATACGCTGGATCGCAAGCAGTTCGGCCGTCCGCTCGCCGCCAATCAGTTGATCCAGAAGAAGCTCGCCGACATGCAGACCGAGATCACGCTCGGCCTGCACAGCGTGCTGCGGCTTGGTCGCCTGATCGACGAGGGCCGCGGCGCACCGCCGGCGATCTCGCTGCTGAAGCGCAACAATTGCGGCAAGGCACTGGATATCGCACGGACGGCGCGCGACATGCACGGCGGCAACGGCATCGCCGACGAATTCCATGTCATGCGTGTGATGTCCAATCTGGAAACGGTGAATACCTACGAGGGCACGCATGACATCCATGCGTTGATCCTCGGCCGCGCCCAGACCGGCATCCAGGCATTCTTCTGATCTAGTATCGCACGTCGTACCGGACATCGCGTCACGATGGACATCTCCACCGCCGCGATGCTTGGCGCCGCAGGACTGGCCGGCGGCACATTGTCCTCGATGGTCGGTGGCGCCGGCCTGATCACGTTTTCGGCGATGCTGGGAGCGGGATTGCCGCCCGTGGTGGCGGCGGCCTCCAATATGGTGGCCCTGACGCCCGGCAATTTCCTCGCTGCCTTGTCCGATCGCACGCAATTGCCGCCGCTCGACCGCGCCTTTGTCGGGCTGATCCTGGCGTCTCTCGCGGGGGCTGCGGCCGGCGCCTTGCTGTTGCTGTTTACGCCGGGCCGCATGTTCGAGGTGCTTGTCCCGCTGCTGCTCGGTTTTGCGACCCTGCTAGTCGCTTTCGGCGACCGCATCAGCGCCGCCATCCGGGCGCGCTCGCTGGTGCGTCACGGTCGCGAGCCTGTGGTGCGTATCACCAGCGTTCCCATTCTCCTGCCGGTGTCGGTGTATGGCGGCTATTTCGGCTCGGGCGTCGGCGTATTGCTGATCGCGGTGCTGTCGATCGTGACCGGCGGCGATTACCGCGCCGCCAATGTCACCAAGAATCTTGTGACCAGCCTGAACAGCTTTGTGGCCTCCGCCCTGTTCGCCATCCAGGGGATCGTGAACTGGCCGGCGGCCCTGCTGATGATGGGCGGCGCTCTGATCGGCGGGCTGATCGGGGCGCAGATCGCGCGCATTGCACCGCGCAACATCATGCGCATTGCCGTCATCGTGGTCGGCTGCCTGCTGACCGCGGTTTATGCTTGGCGGTATTGGTTTTAGGCAGTCGTCCACGTGCGGTCACACAATGCCACGAGGCGGTCCGTCATCCGGCTTTGCGGATCGGCCAGCGGCGCGATCACGGTGAAGTGGTTGGCACCGGGAACCTCATCGTAGCGCATCTCCACTTTATCCTTGGGCCAGATATCGACAATACTTTTGGCCTGCCGCAGGAATTCCGGCAGTTCGGCGCCGCCTACCACCGAGTCGAATGTGCGCTTGCCCGGCAGCGGCCAGAATAGCGGCGAGGAGGCGCGTGCGGACGTTTCATCAAGCTTGAAATCCGCGTTCATGCCGGTGTGGGTCAGCGGAGTAAGGTCGAACAATCCGGAGATCGAATAGCCGGCCGGCACAAGATCGACGGGCGCTTTCGGATCAAGCTTTCTCCAGTCGGTCGCGATCATCGCCGCGGCAAGATGCCCGCCGGCGGAATGGCCATAGACCGTGATGCGTTGCCCGAATCGCCGCCAGAGAAACAAGGCGGCGGCACACATCTGCTCGACGATGTCGGCGATACCGACCTGAGGGCAAAGATCGTAGCCTGCGACGGCGACCGTGACGCCGCGCTTGTTCAGACCCTTCGCGCAGTGGCTGTGGAATTTCGGGTCGAGCGCCCGCCAATAGCCGCCATGGATGAACAGGGCGAGCGGCGCGTCGGGCTCTTTCGACTTGAAGAGATCGATATATTGCCGCGGGCTCGGACCATAATGAATGTCGAGTTCGGCGCGGCCTTCCTGAGTCGCTTTCTCGCGAAAGGCAGCGGCGTCCTTCTGCCATTGTGCGAAAATCTGCGGATGCTCCGGCACCGCGGCGCGATTGTCGTAAGCGGCATTGTAGTCCATCGGTGGCAATCTCCCGCCGGCATTGGCGGCGGGAGATTGCTTGATCGGAACCGGAACGGCAAGCGCGCCAGCGCCCGCGACAAAAAGGAAAGTATGGCTTCACCCCCTCGCGAAGAATCTTCCACCGCCGCCATGTTCCGCAGTCTTCGCGTCCGCTTGAGGCCGGAATTGGGGCGGAGGACGGATGCATTCGCGGCTGATTTGCTGTTGGCGCGCTTGGCGTGTCGGACGAAGGCGGCTATCTCTCGGGCATGAAAATCAACGGCAGGCAGACCCGCAGCATCTGGCTGGAATCTGATGGATGGTCGGTCGGAATCATCGACCAGACCCGGTTGCCTCACGACTACGCCACCCTGCGGCTGGCGAGTTGCGAGGATGCGGCCCGGGTCATCAGCACCATGCAGACCCGCGGCGCCCCGCTGATCGGCGCCGTGGCGGCGTACGGCATGGCGCTGGCGATGCGCGACGATGCCTCCGACCAGAATCTGGAACGCGCCCATGCCGTCTTGCTTGCAACCCGGCCGACCGCCATCAATCTGAAATGGGCGCTCGACGAAATGATCGCGGCTTTGCGCAATCGGTCGCGCGCTGAACGCATCGCGGCGGCTTACCGCCGCGCGGCCGAAATCTGTGACGAGGATGTCGTCATCAACGAAGCCATCGGACGCAACGGTCTCAGGCTGATCGAGGAGATCGCGGCGAGGAAGAAGCCGGGCGAGCGCGTGAATGTGCTGACGCATTGCAATGCGGGCTGGCTCGCGACCGTGGATTGGGGCACCGCCACCGCGCCGATCTACATGGCGCATGACAAGGGCATTCCCGTTCATGTGTGGGTGGATGAAACCCGCCCGCGCAACCAGGGCGCCTCGCTCACCGCGTTTGAACTTGGCCAGCACGGCGTCCCGCACACCGTGATCCCCGACAATACCGGCGGCCATCTGATGCAGCACAAGTTGGTCGACATGGCGATTGTCGGCACCGACCGCGTCACCGCCCAAGGCGATGTCTGCAACAAGATCGGGACCTATCTGAAGGCGCTGGCGGCCAAGGACAATGGCGTGCCGTTCTATGTCGCATTGCCGTCGCCGACCATCGACTTCACGGTCGCAGACGGCGTCGCCGAAATTCCGATCGAGGAGCGCGCCGGCCACGAGGTCGCGACCATGACCGGCCGGACCGCGGACGGGCGCATCGAAACCGTGACCATCGTGCCGACCGGATCGAATGTCGCCAATTACGGGTTCGACGTGACGCCGGCGCGTCTGGTGACCGGGCTCATTACTGAGCGCGGCGTCATTGCGCCAAATCGCAAGGCGTTGGAAGATAACTTTCCGGACCATGCGTCGCGCCGCCCGGACACGCGGAAAGCCGTAGAATGAGCATTTTGGGTGCCCGCATCGCCGAAGTTCCGGTCGACGGCCGTCAGTCCGAGACGGTACTGACGGTCGCGCGCGGCACTATGCGGCTGTTGCTGTCGCACGGATTCTGCTGTGTCAGCGAATTGCCGCTGCCGTCAGGCCGTCGCGCCGATCTGGTGGCGCTCGATGCCTCCGGCGAAATCTGGATCGTGGAGATCAAGTCCTCGATCGCCGATTTCCGCGCCGACCAGAAATGGATGGATTATCGCGCGCATTGCGACCGGCTGTTCTTCGCCACGACGCTCGATGTGCCGTGCGAGATTTTCCCGAAAGACACCGGCCTGATCGTGGCGGATGCGTTCGGCGGACAAGTCATGTGCGAGGCGCCCGCGCACCGTCTGCCGGCTCCGACCCGCAAGGCAATGATGCTGCGGGTTGCGCAATGCGCGGCCTTGCGGCTGCAGTCGCTGGTCGATCCGGCGGGCCCCTATGGCGCGGAATTCTGCTAGCGTGGGGCGCGCTTCGCCAGAATGCGCTGCAAGGTGCGGCGATGCATGTTGAGCTGGCGCGCCGTTTCCGACACATTGCGTCCGCATAGTTCATAGATTCGCTGGATGTGTTCCCAGCGCACGCGGTCCGCCGACATCGGATGCTCCGGCGGCTCCGGTTTCTTGCCCTCGATCGCCAGTAACGCCGCGATCACATCATCGGCATCGGCGGGTTTGGCCAGATAATCGACGGCGCCGAGTTTCACCGCATTTACCGCGGTAGCAATGTTACCATAACCGGTCAGAATGATCCCGCGCGCTTCCGGCCGGCGCCGCTTCAGGGCGGAGATCACGTCCAAGCCGTTGCCGTCGCCCAGTCGCATGTCAACCACCGCGAAAGCGGGCGCCGCGCGTTCTACCTGCGTCAGGCCTTCCGCCACCGATTCGGCGGTGCTGACATTGAAGCCACGGCCCTCCATGGCACGTGCCAGCCGCTGCAGGAAGGACTTGTCATCGTCCACGATCAGCAGTGACCGTTCACTCGGAATTGCCGCTGTCATTTCCATCGTGATGTTACCCGATTGCTGCGACCCCAACCCCTAATTAGGGGGTTACGGGGATGTTCTCAAGCTCCGGAAGCTGCGGGAACTGCTCGAAGACGGCGCGCGGCCAGCGCACGGTCACCACCGCTCCGCGCGCAGGAAATGTGCGGTTCTCGAAGGTTAACCTTGCGCCGGAGCGCTCCAGCAGGGTTTTTGCAATGAAAAAGCCGAGACCCATTCCGGTGTCGTCGCTGGCATACATGCGCCGCCGGCGCCGGCTGCGGACATAAGGTTCGCCGATGCGGCCGATCACTTCTGGCGCGAAGCCAGGGCCGTCGTCGCCGATTACCACGGTGACGGCTTCGTCGTCCCAATGCGCGGAAATCTCGACTCGCTCATGTGCGAAATCGACCGCGTTCTCCAGCAGGTTGCCGAGGCCATAGAGAATCGCCGGGTTGCGGGTTCCGGCCGGCTGTTTCATGTTGGGCGGCAGATTCACGTTGATCGCAATGCCGAAGTCGCGGTGCGGCGCGGCCACTTCCTCTAGCAGGCCGGAGATCGGCAAACGGTCGTAATGCTCGCTCTCGGCGGGCAGTTCGCTGAGCTTGCTCAGGATCTCGCGGCAGCGCTGCGCCTGTTCCCGCAGTAGGCGGATGTCGTCGGCGTGCGGCGATTTCGGATCAATCTCGCGTTCAAGCTCCTTCGCGATGACGGAAATGGTGGATAGAGGCGTGCCGAGCGCATGCGCCGCGGCCGCTGCCAGCCCGTCGATCTGCGTGAGATGTTGCTCGCGCGCCAGCACAAGCTCGGTCGCCGCCAATGCATTGACGAGCTGGCGCGACTCTTCGGTGATCTGCCACGCATAGATGCCGATGAAAAAGATCGCGAGCAGGATCGAAAGCCAGACTGCGAGAATATAGGTATCCGGCAAGACCGGTGCGGGCAGGTCATCCGACCAGGGCAGCGGGAAATGAAAGAAGATCAACAGGGTTGCGCAGAAGATGGCAAAGGCGCCAAGCATGACCGTCATGCGCGCCGGCAGGGCGGTCGCCGACAGCAGGACCGGCCCGAGGAAGAAGAACGAGAAGGGATTTTCCAGTCCGCCGGTCAGGAACATCAGCGCGCCCAGTTCGGCGATGTCGAACGCGAGCAGCCAGGCGGCGCGGCTCGGTTCCAGCCGGCGCGCATTCTTGAAGCGCAGACGCAGCACAATGTTGAGCCAGGCGGATAACGCGATGATCGACAGGCAGCCCCAGATCGACAACTCGAATTCCAGGCCCAGATAAACCACCAGTACTGCGATGGTCTGCCCGATCACCGACAGCCAGCGGAGCCGGATCAGCGTATCCAGCCGCATATTGCGGCGCGGCAGACTCAAACGGTCGAGGTCGAGAGCGGACATGTCCCATGTTACCGGCTGACGGAGAATTCTTGTACCGCATTGGTGACGCAGACGGGCGCACGCAGGCTCCATTTGCGGGCCGGAAATGGCTTGCGCACCGCCGCGCCTGCCCTCAAATGAGCCGCAAAGACTGGAACAGACTGAATGGCCAATACCGAGCCCGCCATCGCCGCCGAAAATCTGGTGAAGGTCTACAAGGCCGGAATGGCCGTGGACGGCATCAGCTTTTCGCTCCCTCAAGGTTCTATCACGGCCCTTCTGGGCGGCAACGGTGCCGGCAAGACCACGACCATCGCCATGATCATGGGGCTGGTCATGCCGACCTCCGGGCGCATCGCCGTGCTCGGCGCCGACATGGCGCGCGACCGGCACCGGGTGCTGCACCGGATGAATTTCGAAAGCCCTTACGTCGACATGCCGATGCGGCTGACCGTCCGGCAAAACCTGAAAGTCTTTGGTCTGCTTTATGGTGTGCCAGATCTTTCCGGGCGCATGCGCGAACTTGCCGAGCAACTCGATCTTGTCGATTTGCTCGACCGCCCGACGGGAAAATTGTCGGCGGGTCAGAAGACGCGGGTGTCGCTCGCCAAATCCCTGCTCAACCGTCCCGAGGTCTTGCTGCTTGACGAGCCGACCGCCTCGCTCGATCCGGACACCGCCGACTGGGTCCGCGGCCATTTGGAAACCTATCGCAAGCAGCGCGGTGCGACTGTCCTGCTTGCGTCGCACAACATGATGGAAGTCGAGCGGCTGTGCGAGCGCGTCATCATGATGAAGCGTGGGGTGATTGTCGATGACGACAATCCCGAGCGGCTGCTGGCGCGCTATGGACGCGAGACGTTGGAAGATGTGTTCCTGGACATTGCGCGTGGCCGCCGCGAAGCCTCCGATATGCGGGAGGCCGCGCAGTGAGTCCCGATGTGAGCCCGCCGATCGCGTTTTCGCCGCAGCGCATCGCCGCGATGGTGCTGCGTTATTGGTATCTGCTGCGGTCGTCCTGGCCGCGCCTGCTGGAACTGATCTATTGGCCGGCGGTGCAGATGCTGATGTGGGGCTTTCTGCAGCTTTATGTCGACCAGAATGCCAGCTTCTTTGCAAAAGCCGGCGGCACATTCATCGGGGCCGTCCTGCTCTGGGATATTCTGTTCCGCGGCCAGCTCGGCTTTTCGATTTCGTTTCTGGAAGAGATGTGGGCGCGCAATATGGGCAACCTGATGATGAGCCCGTTGCGCCCCGGAGAATTCGTCGCGGCGCTCATGATCATGAGCCTCGTGCGGCTGGCGATCGGAATGGTGCCGGTCACTGTCCTCGCCATGATCTTTTTCGGCTTCAATCTCTACGGGCTGGGCTTCGCGCTGGTGGCGTTCTTCGCCAATCTCATTCTGACCAGCTGGGCGGTCGGGATCCTCGTCTCCGGCATTGTGCTGCGCAACGGCATGGGGGCGGAGAGCATGGCCTGGACCATCATGTTCCTGCTGCTGCCGCTGACCTGCGTCTATTACCCGGTCTCGATCCTGCCGGACTGGCTGCAGGTCCTGGCCTGGGCCTTGCCCCCGACCTATGTGTTCGAGGGAATGCGTGCCCTACTGATCGAGCAGGTGTTCCGCAGCGATCTGATGCTCGCGGCTCTGGGGCTGAATGCGATCTATATGGCTGCGGCGACAGGGGCTTTTTTGAAGCTTTTGGAGAGCGCCCGCCGGCAGGGCTCCCTGCTCCAGGCCGGAGAATGAACGGGTTTTTCGGCCTGTAACGAAAGGGGAAGCATTCCTCCCTATATTGACTCATGACAATTAAAAGACACTATGCTGCACCGCAAAAAAGCGGGGCGCCGCCGGGGTCCGTCAGATGCCGATAGGGGAATTTGGAGGGGCGCCAGAGCTCCCCGCCGAGAATCAGCCAGTCTTCTCGACCGGGCTTTATTGGCTCTACGAGATGGGACAGGCCGCGCTCAATCCGTCGCGTGCGATCGCCGACGTGACGCGGCTATCTCTGAAGAATCCGCTTAACCCTTTTGCCAACACGCCTTTTGGCAAGACGCTGGCAGCCGCCGCCGAGGTGTTCGAGCGCTCCACGCGCCGCTACAGCAAGCCGGAATGGGGGATCGAGGATACCGTCGTCGGCGGAGAACGCGTTCCGGTCCATATCAAGACCGTCTGGGAACGGCCGTTCTGCAACCTGCTGCATTTCGAGCGCGTCTTCGATCGTCAGCCGCGCCGTCCGCAGCCGAAGCTGCTGATCGTCGCGCCAATGTCCGGACATTACGCGACCTTGCTGCGCGGCACCGTCGAGGCGTTCCTGCCGAACCACGATGTCTATATTACCGACTGGATCGATGCGCGCATGGTGCCGTTGGCGGCGGGACGTTTCGATCTCGACGATTATATCGATTATGTCATCTCAATCCTGCACCGCCTGGGCGGCGATTGTCATGTGATCGGCGTCTGCCAGCCGTCCGTGCCCGTGCTGGCGGCGATTGCGCGCATGGAAGCCGAGGGCGATCCCTATACGCCGCATTCCATGATTCTGATGGGCGGCCCGATCGATACCCGGGTCAACCCCACTGGCGTCAATAAACTGGCCGAGGATCGCGGCATCGACTGGTTCCGTCACCACGTCATCACCAAGGTGCCATTCCCGCATCCGGGCATGTTGCGCGATGTCTATCCGGGCTTCCTGCAGCTCAATGGCTTTGTGAGCATGAACCTCGATCGCCATCTCGATGCCCACAAGGACCTGTTTTTCAATCTGGTGAAGGGCGATGGCGATTCCGCGCAGAAACATCGCGAGTTCTATGATGAATATCTGGCGGTCATGGACCTCACCGCCGAGTTCTATTTGCAGACCGTCGATACGGTATTCGTGCGTCATGCGCTGCCCAAGGGCGAGATGACCCATCGTGGTGTGAAGGTCGACCCGGCTGCGATCCGCAAATGTGCCTTACTCACCATCGAGGGCGAAAAGGACGACATTTCCGGCATCGGGCAAACCGAAGCCGCACATGTGTTGTGCCGCAACATTCCGGCTGACCGGAAAGTGCATTATCTGCAGCTCGGCGTGGGTCACTACGGCGTGTTCAACGGCTCACGCTTCCGGTCCGAGATCGCGCCTCGCATTGCCGATTTCGTGCTGTCCTGTCAGTTGCCGGGGACTCGCAAGGCCGCGCCCCGCGCGGTGGCCTGAGCCCTGGCTGATCGCCCTGACCGGGCTCCGCAGTACGAATCAGCTGAAAAGCGGCCTAGAACGCCCGAATTCTGCCGCGCAATATCGATTCCCGGAAGCCTTTGTTATTATTGATTTTTTAGCGGATTTTCGAGCTGGCATTCGGCTCGGCCCACGGGAACTCCTTTGAATATAAAATGAATCGTTATTCAATCTTTAAAATCACAATATATAGCAAGCTGAATCACTTTCTGACCTGCAGCTAGTGGGTCAGGCTTTATTTTCTGCAGAGGGCTGATCGGGGGGAGGGGTATGGCACTATCCTCAAAGTTCTTGTTCGAGGTTTTGCCGTCCATGTCGCTTCGTGCCCTCCTTTACCGCCGTCCGACCGAGCCCCAGGCTATTCAGGTCGTCCATGACAAGGCGATTTATCTGGTGCGGGTGCGCCGCCATCGTCAGGCGCGGCGTTATACGTTGCGAATTCAGGCGGCGACGCGCGAAGTCGTGCTCACCATGCCGCCGCGCGGCAGCCTGAAGGAAGCCAAGGCATTTGCGGAGCAGCACGGCGGCTGGATCGCGCAGCGTTTGCATCGTCTGCCGGAGGCAACGCCCTTCGTGCATGGCACAGTTGTCCCTCTGCGCGGCCAGCCGCATCGCATTGTGCATCGTAAGGGCCGGCGTGGCACGGTCTGGATCGAAATCGGCGAGGATGGCGAGCGCACCCTGTGCGTGGCGGGAGACGCGCCGCATATCGACCGGCGGGTCGGCGATTTCCTGCGCCGGGAAGCCAAAAACGATCTCGAAATGGCCAGCGGCCGTGCGGCCGAGCGCCTCGGCGTTGAAATCAAACGCATTTCGGTCCGCGATCAGGCGAGCCGCTGGGGCTCCTGCTCAAGCACGGGCGTGCTGTCCTATTCCTGGCGTCTGATCCTGGCGCCGCCGCATGTGCTCGATTATCTCGCCGCGCATGAAGTCGCGCATCTGGTCGAGATGAATCATTCGGTGCGGTTCTGGCGACTGGTCGAACGGATCTGCCCGAACATGCGACGCGCCAAGAACTGGCTCGACGTCTATGGCACCGATCTGCACCGCTATGGTATGCCGCAATCCGATCCCGACCCCGCGCGCCGCCCCGTGACCAAACGCCGGGCGCGTGCCTGACCGCGCGCCCGCGCGCGAAAGTTGTCCATGTTTCGTCCCGACACGTTCGCGCTGACGGCGCTGCTGGCGGCTTTGACCGCGATCGGGCCATTGTCGACCGATCTCTATCTGCCCTCACTGCCGGATATCGGCCGCGCCTTCAATGTGTCGTCGACACGCGTGCAACTTACTCTGTCGGCCTATCTGATCGGATTTGCGGCTGGGCAGATCGTGTACGGGCCTTTGTCCGACCGTTATGGGCGCCGGCTGGTGCTGCTGGTCGCAGTGGTGATCTTCTGCGCCGCCAGCCTGATCTGCACCGTCGCGCCGTCAATTGACATTCTGATTGCCGCACGCGCGCTGCAATCTTTCGGAGCCGCCGGCGCCATCGTGCTGGCGCGTGCGGTAGTGCGCGATCTCTATAGCGGCGCACGGGCCGGCAAGGAACTCTCGGTGATGGGCGCGATCATGGCGCTGGCGCCCATTGTCGGCCCGGTGGTCGGCGGCGTCCTGCACACGGCCTTCGGATGGCGTTCGGCCTTTGCGGCATTGCTCATCGCGGGTATTACGCTCGGGGCAATGGCATGGTGGAAACTCCCGGAGACGCTGAAGGCGCGTGCGCCTGAGCGGGTCACGCTGCGATCGATGTTGCGGATCTACGGCTCCATTCTACGCCGTCGCGACTTCCTGCTGTATGCCGGGATCGTGGCCTCCTGCTACACGGGACTGTTCGCCTGGCTTTCCAGCGCGTCTTTCATCCTGCAGGATATCTACGGCCTGACGCCTCTCGCCTTTGCGATTGCGTTCCTGCCCAGCGCATTTGGCTATCTGACCGGGACCTACATCGCATCGCGCATCGTGTCGCGTCTCGGCATTGATCGCACGATCGGGTTCGGTGCGGCGGCACTGCTGGGTGGCGGCCTGACGATGCTCATCACGCTGACGCTGGCATCGTCGTCGTCTGTCCTGTCCGTGGTATTGCCGATGTCGCTCTATACGATCGGTCTTGGCCTGACCTTTCCGCAAGGCATGGCGGGAGGTCTTTCGCCGTTTCCGGACCGCGCCGGGGCTGCGTCCTCGCTGCTCGGCTTCATTCCGCAATTCTTTGCTGTGGTGGCGGGGGTCACGGTGGTGGCCTTGCTCGACACGACCGCATGGCCGCTGGCCATTGCAGTCACGGCGATGGGCGCGCTGACGCTGCTGTTCTGGCTGCTGTCGCGGCGCATTCCGCCTGCCCTGCACAAAGCCGGCGGCTAGCGGCGTCCGAACAAGCGATCCAGGAGCCAGCCATCCATGGTGCCGGATTCCGGTCGCACCGACGGCGAAGGCGCACGTTCCGGCGCGGACATAGGTGATGGGATCGCCGGCGGCGATGCATTGAAGAAGCCGCCCGAAAATCCCGGCAGGCTTGCGACAGCGACGTTGCGATGCGCCGCCTTCATGAAGCGCGCCCAGATATCCGCCGGCAGACCGCCGCCGGTCATTTTTTTGGTGGGCGAGGAATCGTCGTTTCCGAGCCACACCCCGGCGACAAGCTGCGCCGTATAGCCGACGAACCAGCCGTCGCGGAAATCCTGGCTGGTGCCGGTCTTGCCGGCGGCAGGGCGGCCGGCAAGGTCCGCCTTGCGCGCGGTGCCGCTCAATAAGGTTTCCTGCATCATGGCATTCATCATGCCGATATAGCGCGGCTCGACGATCTGGCCGAGGCTTTGCGGAACGCGGCGATACAAGATTTTCCTGTCGTCCCTCAGCCGTACGCTTTCCACCACATGCGGCACGATTGCCATGCCGGAATTGGCGAATGGCGCAAACGCCGTCACCATCTCCATCAGCGACACTTCGGACGTTCCGAGCGCGATCGAGGGGTTGGCTTCGAGCTTGGAGGCGATGCCCAGCCGGTGTGCAGTGCGCGTCACCGCGGTGGGACCGAACTCCAGCGTCAGGCGGACCGACACCGTGTTGAGCGACATCGCGAGCGCCTGCGTGAGCGTCACCGGACCAAAATACTCGCGCGTATAGTTTTCGGGCTTCCAGCCCTTCAGCACGATTGGCTTGTCTTCGCGGACGGTGTCGGGCGTCAGGCCGCGCTCCAGTGCGGTGAGATAGACGAAGGGCTTGAAGGCCGAACCGGGCTGACGTTTCGCCGAGACCGCGCGATTGAACTGGCTCTCCGCATAATTGCGGCCGCCGACCAACGCGCGCACCGCACCGTCCGGCGTCATCGCCACCAGCGCGCCCTGTTCCACGCCGAACTTCGCGCCCTTGGCGGCAAGTTCGTCCACCAGACTTGCTTCGGCCGCGGATTGCAGCGCGGGATCGATCGACGTCTCGACAATGATATCATCCTCGACGCGGCCGATCAGATCGTCGAGTACGTCCATGATCCAGTCGGCGACGTAATTGCTCGAACCGGTGCTGGCATGCTTCAGCGCATGCGCGGGATCGGCGATCGCGGCCTTGGCCTTTGCGCCGGAGATGAAGCCTTCGTCCGCCATCGCGCCGAGCACGACTTGCGCGCGGCGCTCGGCACCGCCGGGATTCCGCGTCGGCGCCAATCGTGACGGCGATTTGACCAGACCTGCCAGCATCGCCGCTTCCGCGACCGACAATTGTCGCGCGTGCTTGGCGAAATAGCGCTGCGCCGCAGCTT
This sequence comes from Pseudorhodoplanes sp., assembly GCA_022843165.1. GTDB lineage: Bacteria > Pseudomonadota > Alphaproteobacteria > Rhizobiales > Xanthobacteraceae > Pseudorhodoplanes. Next base: position 122,125 of record JALHOD010000009.1, on the reverse strand, counting down.
CCACGCCATAGGCGCCGGCACCGAAGTAAACGCGATTGAGATAGAGCTCCAGAATCTCGGTTTTGGAGAATTTGCGTTCCAGCCACAGGGCCAGCACGGCTTCCTGCATCTTGCGGGTGAGCGTGCGTTCCTGTGTCAGGAATAGGTTCTTCGCAAGTTGCTGGGTGATGGTGGAGCCGCCCTGGGCGACGCCGCGGCGCAGGACATTGGCCGCCAGCGCGCGCGCAATGCCCACCGGATCGAGGCCGTAATGCTCGTAGAACCGCCGATCCTCGATCGCGATGAAGGCCTGAGGAACGTAAGGCGGCAGGTCCTTCAGCGTCGCCGACACGCCGCTGTCGCCGCGCGTCGCCAGCACCCGGCCGTCGGTGCCGGTGATCTGGATCGAGGGCGGGCGCTTGGGCACTTCCAGCGACTGGATGGCGGGCAGATGCGCGCCGATCCAGATGGTGAGGCCGATCGCCCCGATGATGCCCCAGAGCGCGAGCACCAGCCCCCAATAGACCAGCCGTCCGAGCCGGTTGCGTTTCGGCCGGTGCGGGCCGCCGCCGTCGCCACTGCCCCGCCGCGGCTTTCGGGAGGGTGCGGCCCGGGATTCGGAGGGCGCGCGCGGGGGATTGCGGCGCGGTTCGCCGCCGCCGATGCGGTCCTCGGGGGCAATGCGCAGATCGCCGGCCGGTCGCGCCTCCCCGAATCCGGGTTCGCGGCGCGCGCGCGGCTTTCGCCGTCCCAAAGCCATATCCCCGCTGTCCCCGTGTGTTGCGGCGTGGTCGCCCGCTCGCGCAAAGACGCTAGAGGGCGTGCTTTAAAGGCCGGTTAAGTGACCCATGCGCAGCGCACGGGCGGCCTGTCCGGCTTGAAGCCATGCGTGCAGGACGATTTCGCCTTGAAAATGAGGGGTTTGTATTTCCAATCCGCGGATTTTATGCATGATGCCGCGTGCCGGAGGATCCGGTGACCAACACTCTGGGGGAATACTCGATGAAGAAGCTCGCTCTCCTGCTCGCCGTCGCTGTGGCCGTGGCTGCGCCGACCGCTGCGTTCGCCGCCAAGAAGAAGGCCGCTGCCAAGCCGGCCGCCGCCGCCGTCGATCCGAACGCGAATTCCAAGAAGTTCGTGCGCGCGATGTGGATGCAGCCGGTCTACGCGTGGCAGGCTGCGGCCAAGCCGGTCGCCAAGGCCGATGCCAAGCCCGCCAAGAAGAAGGCGGCCAAGAAGTCGGCGAAGAAGAAGGCGTAAGCCGCTTCGCTGAATCTTTGTTCATGCCAACGGTCCGGCCTTGCGGCGAAATGTCCGCAGGCCGGCCGTTTTTGTTTTCAGCCCGACATTTTCATGCATCATATTGATATTGCCGGGTTTGCCGGTGCTTCACTTTGGGGGAATTCATGCGCAAAAGCGCTCTCTTGCTCGCCGTCCTGATGATCGCCGCCGCTCCGGCCACCGCGCTCGCCGCCAAGAAGAAGGCCGGCCCGGCCGACCCGAATGCCAACAGCAAGAAATTCGTGATGGCTGCCTGGCAGCAGCCCGGCCATATCTGGACCGGCATGTGGTCGCCGTGGTGGGTGGCCAAGAAGAAGTAGTTTGTGACATCGGCGGGCCGGTCTGCGGTCCGCCAGACAGCAAACCGGCGCCGGAGCGGATCGCTCGGCGCCGGTTTCTTTTTAACGCATGGCCGCTGGGGTCAGGCGGCGCGGGCTCTGGTCTGCACACGCGGCTGCGGCGCGGCCGGAACGGCCTCGCCTTCGTCCCCAACCTGCGCGGGATCATCGGTGTGGAAGAAATCCACCCGCTCGGCCATGGCGCGGGACTGATCTTCCAGCGATTTCGCCGCCGCGGCGTTCTGCTCGACCAGCGCGGAATTCTGCTGGGTCACTTCGTCCATCTTCGCGAGCGCGATATTGACCTGGTCGATGCCGGTGGCCTGTTCGCTGCTGGCCGAGGCGATCTCCGCGACGATCGAGGCCACGCGCTTGATCGAGTCGACGATCTCGTGCAGCGACGAGCCGGCGCGGTTGACCAGGTCGACGCCTTCTTTCACCTGGCCGGTGCTGCTGCTGATCAGTTCCTTGATGTCCTTGGCGGCCTGCGCCGAACGCTGCGCCAGGCTGCGGACTTCGGAGGCGACGACCGCGAAGCCGCGGCCGGCCTCGCCGGCGCGCGCGGCTTCCACCGCCGCGTTGAGCGCGAGCAGGTTGGTCTGACGCGCGATCTCGTCGATGACGGAGATGATGTCGGCGATCTTGCGCGAGGACTCCTCGATCCGCGCCATCGCATCGACGGCCTTGCCGACCACCTCGCCGCCGCGGCCGGCGACGTCGCGGGTGGTGTTGGCGAATGTGTTGGCCTGCTGGGCGTTCTCGGCGTTCTTCTTCACGGTCGCGGCGATCTGTTCCATCGAGGCCGAGGTCTCTTCCAGGCTCGCCGCCTGCTCTTCGGTGCGCTGCGACAGATCGGTCGTGCTCGACGAAATCTCGCCCGCGGTGCTGGCGACTTCGCGCGTGGCTTCCGCCAGCGCGCCGATCGTGCCCTGCAGCTGGCCGATCGTGGTGTTGAAGTCGTCGCGGATCTGCGCGTAGGTGTCCGAGAAACCGTCATCGAGGCGGAAGGTCAGGTCGCCGCTGGCCAGCTTCGACAGGCCGGCCGCCAGCTGGGTGACCACCTTGGCCTGTTCCTCGGCGGTCTTGTTCTGCAGGGCTTCGGCCTTCTGGCGCTCGTCTTCCACCTCGGCGCGCAGGACGGCGAGCTGCTCGGCGCGAACGCGCTCCTTGGATTCCTCCATCTCCTGCAGGGACGCGCGGGTCTGGTCGAGCGACGTCAGCAGGCGCCCGAGTTCGTCGCGCCGCTTGGTGGCGATCTGCGCCGAGAAGTCGCCGGCGGCGATCCGCTCCGACATGCTCATGGCATTGCGGATCGGCTTGGTGAAGGAATAGGCGATGCCGAAGGCCAGCAGCAATCCGATCACGCCCGCAAGTGCGGCCAGCACGATGAGATTGGTCTGGGAGGTGTCCGCGGTCTGTTCGGCGCGGGTGCGGAAATTGAAGCCGTTGGCGGTCACATACTCGACCAGCATCTCCATCGTGTTCACGACGTCGCTGGCCTTGGCATACAGGACCGCCGGCCGCGGCAATTCGGTCAAGCCGCCGGCCGGCGGCTTGAGATAGCTGAGGCCCATCTTGTACCACTGATCCGCCAGCGCGAGCACCGAATCCACGTCGGACGACACGTTGGATCCGGCCTCGATCATGCGCTCACGCACCACCGTCATGTCGGCGACGAACTGGCTCATCGATTTTTCCATCGAGTCCAGGTTCATGGCCGACGATGAATCGCGCAGGATGATCGCGCGCTCCATGGCGTGGCGCGCTTCCGTGAGCCGCCATTGCGCCGAGCGGGCATGGCTGACGGCCATGAGCGGACCGTCATAGAGCCTGACGACGAGAGCGCTGGTGTCGGATACGAGTTTCGCACCGTAGAATGCAACGCCTGTCGCGATCAGGACGACAACGCTGAATGCAAGAAACAGCTTGATGCGTATCGACATGGCTTGTCTCGCTCTCGGAAAAAATGATCAGTTCGCGACTTTCACGAGCATCTTCATGGACGGATGAATGGCGCAGATCACCTGGATGTCGCCGGGCTTGTCGAACGTGACCGGCGTCGATTTGCCGGGCGCCTGGGAGCCGAGATTGAAGGTGTTTCCGGCGGTGCTGGACATGACGTTGTGGGCGATATTGTCGTCGTTCACGAAGACCAGCGTGTCGCCCTTCTTGATCGACACTTCCTTTTCGGAAAACAGCTTGCCCTTCTGGCCGATGGTCTTTTCGGCGGCCAGCGCCAGCGTACCGCCGGCAAGGAACGCCATCGCGGCAGCGATTTTCACAAGCTTCATCTTTGTTTCTCCTGGGTAACGGGAAGGTTTAACGCGGCAAAACAGGAACGGGCACGGGGTCGGACTGGCTGGTCAGCGCAGTCATGAACGCCACCAGGTCGGACTTTTCCTGCGCGGTGAGGCCGAGCGGCTTGATCGCTTCCGACCGGCTCGGACGATCGACGCCGCCCCGGTCGTAATGCTCGACAACCTCTTCCAGCGTCTGCAGCGAACCGTTGTGCATATAGGGGCCGCGACGCGCGATCTCGCGCAGGCCAGGCGTCTTGAAAGCCTTTTCCATCTTGAGCACACCCGGCACGATCTTCACGCGGCCGACATCGTCGGTGTCGAGGCCGATATCGTGGAAGCTGTCGTCGGTGAAATTCCAGCCGCTATGGCAGGCGGCGCAGGCCGCCTTTGTGTTGAACACCGCAAAGCCGCGCTTGGCCGGTTCCGGGATTGCAGTGTCGTTGCCCTCGATCCAGGCGTCGAACGGCGCGATGCCCGACACGACGGTGCGTTCGTAGGTGGCGATCGCGCGGGCGAGATTGTCTTCGGTGATGCCATCCTTCGGGAAGGCGGCCTTGAACAGCGCGACATATTCCGGAATGCTTTTCAGCCGGCCCATCAGTTCCGCCAGCGGCAGGTTCATTTCGACCTCGGCCTTGATCGGGCCGACCGCCTGTTCTTCCAGCGAGCCGGCGCGGCCGTCCCACATGAAGATCTGGCCATAGGCGGCATTGACGATGGTCGGCGAGCGCCGGCCGAGCATCTTCATCCCGTGGCCGACGCCCTTGGCGAGCCCGTCGCCCCAGCCGAAGCCCGGATTGTGGCAGGAGGCGCAGGATTGCGCGTTGGCCGCCGAAAGGCGCGTGTCGAAATACAGCTTCTTGCCGAGATCGGCCTTCTCGGCGGTGTAGGGATTGTCCTTCGGAAACGGGATCATCGCCGGCCGCATATAAGCGGCCTTCATCTGATCGACTGTGGGATCGGCGGCCTTCTTGATCTCGACCGTCCGGGTCTCGCCGACGATCGCGGCCTGCCCGCTGCTGACGACGAAGGTGAGCGCCAGCGCGCCAGCCGAGACGAAAGCGCCGCACAGGCCGCCATACAGCCAGACGCGCGTGTGACATGAATCATTTTGATGCGACACTTGATCGTCCCCCCAGACGAAAAAAATTCAGATGCCAATGCGACACGCGCAAGGACGCGATCGGAATTCCGGGGGGTAGGTGTAGATTAGATTGCTTAAAGAATTACCCACGAATTCCGCGTGAAATCGGTGGCGGGACGGTTACTACAACGCAGGCGAGCAGCATGTTTCGCAGGCTGAAAAGAAAGTGGGCAAGATACAGCTTATGCGTGCTTTGTGAATCTGAATGAACGACAGATTGAATTCAGGATGGCGCTGCGATCGGTTTTGATTTGCGACGTCACGTCGCGACGGCCCTGGCCTTCGACGTGTCGTCCTCGCCCTGCCGCGCGAACAGCTGCGCCAGCGCGCGCTTGATCGCCGCCTGCCGGGTCGGGGAGGCGATCTTGGCGCCGAGCAGGTCGGTCACATAGAACACGTCGACCACGCGCTCGCCGAAGGTGGCGACATGCGCCGATGCGATATTGAGCGAGAGCTTCGACAGGGTGGCGGTCAGTTCGTAAAGCAGGCCGGGGCGGTCAATACCGGTGACCTCCACCACGGTGTAACGGTTCGACCAGTCGTTGTTGATGTTGACTTCCGGCTCCATCGCAAAAGCCTTCAGGCGGCCCTTGGGCGCGGCGCGACGGGCGACGACCTCCGGCAGCTTGATCTCGCCGCGCAGTGCCTTCTCGATGGTTTCGGCAATGCGTGCGGCGCGGCGGGCTTCATCCTCGTCGTGGTCGAATTCGCGCGACACCGAAATGGTGTCGAGCGCGAGCCCGTCGGTGGTGGTGTAGATCTGCGCGTCCACGATGTTGCCGCCGCCGGCGGCGCAAGCGCCCGCGATGATCGAGAGCAGCCGCGGATGATCGGGCGCGATGACCGTCAGTTCGGTGACGCCGCGCGCGGCGTCAAATCCGAACTCGGTCGCCAGCGTCCTGTTCTCGGCCCAGGTCTTCCGCAGGAATTTGGCATGCGCGAGCTTGTGCGGTAGATCGACCTTCAGCCAGTAGGCGGGATAATGCCGCGCGATATAGCTGTCGATCTCGTTCTCCGGCCAGTCCTTCAGTTCAGCGCGCAATTCCACCTGCGCCATCGCCACGCGGCGGGCGCGGTCCACTTCCGAGAATCCGCCGGTCAGCGCCGGTTCGGTCTCGTAATAGAGCGTGCGCAGGAGCTGTGATTTCCAGCCGTTCCACACCCCCGGACCGACCGCGCGGATATCAGCGGTGGTCAGGATAGTCAGCAGCTTCAGGCGCTCCAGCGATTGCACCACGCTGGCGAAATTTTCGATGGTCTTGCGGTCGGACAGGTCGCGCGATTGCGCCACCGTCGACATCACCAGATGGTTCTCGATCAGCCAGGCCACGGTCTCGGTCTCTGCGGCTGACAGGCCGAACCTCGGGCAGAGCCTGCGCGCCACCCGCGCGCCGGCGATCGAATGATCCTCGACCCGGCCCTTGGCGATGTCGTGCAGGAACAGCGTCACGCGCAGGATGTCGCGATGGCGCGGCTGGATCTTGTTGATCAGGTCCTTTGAGAGGCCGTATTCGTCGCTGTTGCCGCGCTCGATCTCGGTGAGCACCCCGATGCAGCGCAGCAGATGCTCGTCCACCGTATAGTGGTGATACATGTTGAACTGCATCATCGCCACCACGCGACCGAAGGCGCGTATGAACGCGCCCAGCACGCCGCATTCGTTCATCCGCCGCAGAACCGTTTCCGGATCGTTGTCGGAGGTGAGGATCTCGAGGAACAGCCGGTTGGCCTCCTCGTTCTCGCGCACGGTCTTGTCGATCAGGTGCAGCGAGCGCGAGGCCTGCCGCATGGCGTCGGGATGGAAGGCGAGATCGTGCTTCTGCGCCAGGTGGAAGATGCGGATCAGGTTGACCGGATCGCGCGCGAACGCCGTGCCGTTCGCGATGTTGATGCGGTTGTTGTCGACGATGAAGTCGTCGGTCTCGCGCAGCGCCTTGCGGCCGCTCTTGGGCTTGAAGCGCGCCATCATGCGGTTGAGCACAGGCGCCGGCTTGGCATGGCTGTCTTCCAAAGCCGCGCACAGGATGGCGGTGAGATCGCCGACATCCTTGGCGATCAGGAAGTAATGCTTCATGAAGCGCTCGACCTCGCGCAGGCCGGGGCGCTCGGTATAGCCGAGTCGGATCGCGATCTCGCGCTGGATGTCGAACGACAGGCGCTCTTCGGCGCGGCCGGTGACGAAATGCAGATGGCAGCGCACCGACCACAGGAAATTCTCGCAACGCCGGAACAGGGTGAGTTCGTCCTTGTCGAACACGCCGTGCTCGATCAGCTCCTCGACCTTGCGCACGCGATAGACGTATTTGCCGATCCAGAACAGCGTGTGCAGGTCGCGCAACCCGCCCTTGCCGTCCTTCACGTTCGGCTCGACCAGATAGCGCGAGGTGCCGGCGCGGCGCAGCCGCTCCTCGCGCTCGGCGAGCTTGGCGGAGACGAATTCGGCGCCGGTGCCCTGCACCACGTTCTTGTCGAAGCGGATGACGAGCTCGTCGAACAGCGTCTTGTCGCCGAACAGGAAGCGCGCTTCCAGGATCGCGGTGCGGATCGTCATGTCCGCCTTGGCCTGGCGGATGCATTCGTCGACCGAGCGGGTGGCGTGCCCGACCTTCAGCCCCATGTCCCACAGGCAATACAGGATCGCTTCCGCGATCGACTCGCCCCAGGCGGTCTGCTTGTAGGGCAGCAGGAACAGCAGATCGATGTCGGAGCCGGGCGCCAGCAGGCCGCGGCCATAGCCGCCGGTCGCCACCACCGCCATGTGCTCGCCTTCGGAGGGATTGAGCGAAGGGTAAAGATGCTTGGCGGCAAAGGCGAACAGGACGCTGATGATCTCGTCTTGCATGACGCAGAGCCGCTCGGCGCAGCGATGGCCGTGGCGGTCTTTCAGCAGCATCTGCTCGGCGGCGTCGCGGCCCCTTCCCAGCGCCGCCTTCATGTACTGGGCGACGGCGTTGCGCAGATCGAGGTCGCGGCCGCCATGCGTGGCGGCGAGCTGTTCGAGATCGGCGGCGGCCGCGCCGGCGTCGAAGATGTCGGCCGAGCCCTGCGGGTGTTGCGTGAGGGAGAGCATTGCCAATCGGATAGCGGAGCGCCGCCGCACTGTCACCGTCCGTTTCGGGGAGAGCCGGTTCGGGCGGATTCAGAAGATTATTCTCTGACCGTGAAAGGGGAGAATTATTTTCGTCTCCCGCAGCCGCCGACAAAACGATGTTCTTCCCGTTGACTCTTATAAATTCTCCTTTTAAATCAATACCTAGCGCCGATTTGAGCGAGCAGCTTGCGGGCGCTTAATAAATGCCGCTAAAGCGATCGGGGCCCTCCCCGTCGTGAAAAAGCTGACGGGCGGGGCAAAAAAATCCCCGCCTCCATCATCCCCCGGATGGCCGCCTCGCGCTGTCGCCGGTCAACGCGTGGAGGTTTTCGATGTCTCTTTTTTCCAGACGTTCGCTTCTGGCCTCGGCTCTTCTGGTCGGCCTCGCGCCGTCGACAGCTTTGTTCGCGCAGTCCGCGCCGAAGGAAATCCGCATCGACTGGGCGACCTACAATCCGGTCTCCATGGTCCTGAAAGACAAGGGCCTGCTGGAGAAGGAATTCGCCAAGGACGGCATCACCATCCGCTGGGTGCAGTCGGCCGGCTCCAACAAGGCGCTGGAATTCCTGAACGCCTCCTCGATCGATTTCGGCTCGACCGCGGGCTCGGCGGCTCTGGTCGCTAAGATCAACGGCAATCCGATCAAGTCGATCTATGTCTATTCGCGTCCCGAATGGACCGCGCTCGTCACGGCTAAGGATTCCAAGATCACCAAGATCGCCGACCTGAAAGGCAAGCGCGTCGCCGTGACGCGTGGCACCGATCCGCACATCTTCCTGGTGCGCGCCCTGCTCGCCGAGAAGCTGACCGACAAGGACATCACGCCGGTGCTGCTGCAGCATGCCGACGGCAAGGCCGCGCTCATTCGCGGCGACGTCGATGCCTGGGCCGGTCTCGATCCGATGATGGCGGCCGCCGAAGTCGAGGATGGTGCCCGCCTGTTCTTCCGCAACAAGGACGCCAACACCTGGGGCATCCTCAATGTGCGCGAGGATTTCCTGAAGGCCAATCCCGCGCTCGTGCAGCGCGTCCTCAAGGTCTATGAAGAGGCGCGCAAATATTCGCTCGCCAATTATGACGAGGTGAAAAAGACCTTCATCGCCGTCACCAAGCTCCCCGACGCCGTCGTCGACAAGCAGCTCAAGGAACGCACCGAGCTGACGCATTCCAAGATCGGCGCGCCGCAGAAGGACTCGATCCTGGCTGCGGGCCTCGCCCTGCAGCAGGCCGGCGTCATCAAGCCCGATGTCGATGTGAAGGCCACGGTCGATGCGCTGATCGACTCGAGCGTTCCGCTGACGAACTGATAAATATCTTTCTTCACCTCTCCCCGTTTCTACAGGGAAAGGTCGGCTTCCGAGCGGGAGCGAGGAAGCCGGGTGAGGGGCTTTTCCATTTCTTTCATTCCTGAAATGCCCCTCACCCGGCTCGGACCTTCGGTCCTCGCCACCCTCTCTCCGCCAAGGTGGGGAGAGGGAAAGAGAAAGAGCAAACAATTGCATTTCCGGGCTGTCTTATGTCTCTTGTGCACATGACACTGACCGCCGCGCCTGCCACGGCCGAAGCCGCGCCCGCCATCCGGCGGCGGCCGTCGCGCGCCTGGCTCGGACTCGTTCTGCCGGTCGGCATCGCCGTGATCTGGGAACTTCTGGTGCGGGCCGGCTGGTCGAACGGCCGGCTGGTTCCGCCGCCCTCGGTGATCTTCGACACGCTCTGGGATCTCGCCAAAAGCGGGGAACTCTGGACACACACGCTGGCGACCGTCAGCCGCGTGGCGGCCGGATTTGCGGTCGGCGTCGTCGCGGGGACGCTGTTCGGCGCCGTCGCCGGCTATTCGAATCTCTCGCGCCGGCTGATGGACCCGACGCTGCAGGCGCTGCGCGCCATTCCGTCGATCGCCTGGGTGCCGCTGTTCATCCTGTGGTTCGGCATTTTCGAACAGTCGAAGATCACCCTGATCGCGGTCGGCGTGTTCTTCCCGGTCTATCTCGGCGTCATGGGCGCGATCATGTCGGTGGACCGCAAGATCGTGGAAGTCGGACGCGCGTTTCGCCTGTCCGGGCCGGCTCTGGTGCGCCGCATCCTGCTGCCGGCGGTGTTGCCAACCTATATCGTCTCGCTGCGCTCGGGGCTCGGTCTCGGCTGGATGTTCGTGGTCGCCGCCGAACTGCTCGGCGCTTCGGAAGGTCTCGGCTTCCTGCTGATCGACGGCCAGCAGCTCGGTAAGCCCGCGCAGATCGTCGCCGCCATCGTCGCCTTCGCCGTCATCGGCAAGACCACGGACTGGCTGATCGCCTCGGCCTCCGCGCCGTTCCTGCGCTGGGAAGATCGCTTCTCCGCGCGCGGCGAGGAGCGCTGACATGCTGCTCCTCGATCATGTCGGGAAAACCTATGCCAACGGCGTGCGCGCGCTCGAAGGCGTGACGCTGAATGTCGATCGCGGCGAGATCCTCGCCATTGTCGGCGGCTCCGGCTGCGGCAAGTCCACCTTGCTGCGCGCGGTGTCGGGCCTCGACCGGCCGTCGCAGGGCACGATCACGCTCGATGGCGAAAAGATCGCCGAGCCGCATGAAAAGATCGGCATCATCTTCCAGGAGCCGCGGCTGCTGCCGTGGTTGACGGTGGCGGAGAATGTCGGCTTCGGCATCGCGCATCTGCCAAAAGCCGAACGCGAGCGGCGCGTGACGCGCGTGCTGGACAAGGTCGGGTTGACCGACAAGGCCGGGGTCTGGCCGCGCGAATTGTCGGGCGGGCAGGCGCAGCGCGTGGCCATCGCGCGCGCGCTGGTGCCGCAGCCGCAAGTGCTGCTGCTCGACGAGCCATTCTCGGCGCTCGACGCCTTCACCCGCACCGATCTGCAGGATCACGTTCTGGCGCTGTGGGCCGATCTGAAGCCGACGCTGATCTTCGTCACGCACGACGTGGATGAGGCGGTGGTGATGGCCGACCGCATCCTGGTCATGCGCCCGCGTCCGGGCCGGCTCTATGAGGACATCGACGCCGATCTGCCGCGTCCGCGCGACCGCCAATCGGCGGCCTTCGATTTCGTGAAGCGCCGTGTGCTGGCGGCGCTCGACCGCTCGCTTGACCGCGCGGTCAGCGTGGACGACCGCCAGGACAAGGCCGAGCAGGGCGCTGCGATGTGGTGGTAGGAGTTGCCTTTATTCCCTGCGCTGTCTGAAAAATACGTCCGGATGCAGGGTTGACCGGACTGTCCGGCATATAGCCAAAACTGTCCGAACCCCTTATGTCTGCGGCACAAAATCGCAGGAGCTCATCCCATGGACGCCGCCGAATTGCGGGCAATGCAGGCCCCGATCAAGGACAAGTACAAGACCGACGCCGATGCGGCGCTCATTACATTGAAGGCCAAGGGTACGCTCGACGACCAAAGCATCGCCTGCAAGGTCGAGACCGGCCGCGCGCTCGCGGTGGCGGGGCTGCATCCGGCGACCGGCGGCTCCGGCATGGAACTGTGCTCGGGCGACATGCTGCTGGAGGCGCTTGTCGCCTGCGCCGGCGTGACGCTGAAGGCGGTCTCCACCGCACTCGAAATTCCGCTCAAGTCCGGTCATGTCTCGGCCGAAGGCGATCTCGATTTCCGCGGCACGCTCGGCGTCGCCAAGGATGCGCCGGTCGGCTTCCGCGAAATCCGCCTGCGCTTCGACGTCGAGACCGACGCGCCGCAGGACAAGCTCGACCAGTTGCTGAAACTCACCGAACGCTATTGCGTGGTCTACCAGACCATCAAGGCGGGTCCGCCGGTCGCGGTGTCGCTGCAGCGCGCCTGACGCGCGGATGTCGCCCGACGCGTTGTTCTGGTTTGGTCTTGTCATCAAGATGGCGATTGCGGCGGGCTTCGTCATCGCCGCGACGGTGGTGGCCGAACGCGCCGGCGCCTTCATCGGCTCGCTGATCGTCACCCTGCCGATCTCGACCGGCCCGGCCTATGTCTTCATCGCCCTCGATCACGAGCCCGATTTCGTCGCGCGCGCCGCGCTGACCAGCGTGCTCAACAATGTGCCGACCGTGCTCTTCACGGTGGTGTTCATCTTTCTGGCGCAGCGGTTTGGCGCGGCGCTCAGCGTCGCGGCCGGACTCGCGATGTGGTTCGCCGCCACCTTCGCGCTCAACCAGATATCATGGGCGCTGACGCCGGCGCTTTTTCTGAATGTCGTGGCCGTGACACTCTTTTTCTTCGTCGTGCGCCGCTTCCGCGAGGCGCCGATGCCGCGCCTGCCGCTGCGCTGGCCCGAGCTCATGCTGCGCGCGATCATCGTCAGCGTCCTGATCGCGGCGGTGGTGACGCTCAGCTTCACCATCGGCCCCGAAAAGACCGGCATCCTCGCCTCATTCCCGGCCACCTTCACCTCGACCATGTTCATCCTGCATCGGAGAGTCGGCGGCCCCGCGACGGCGGCGGTGATGGCGCACAGTCTTGTCGGCTTGCTCGGATTCAGCCTGTGCATGGCGGTGCTGTATCTCACCGCGGTGCCGGTCGGCGCGCCGCTGGCGCTTGTTCTGGCGCTGGCCTTTTCGATGGCGTGGAATGCGGCGGTGCTGCTGCTGCGCAAGCGGGGCGTGCCGCTGTAGCGCCAGCCTAGTCGATTATAAAGGCGCGGTAGAATTCCCAATAGGCCCAGCCGGTCACCGCGAGCGACGCCAGCGCGCTCGCGCCTACAATCGCCGTCCAGTATTGCGGCGGCTGCGGCCCGGACCGCAGCAGCAGGACCAGCGGCAGAAACGGCAGGATCAGCAGCGTCGTCAGGAAGGCCGTGAAGCCGAAAACGAAGATGGAATTGATGATGCCCAGAATCTGAGGCAGAGCGACGATCAGGGCCGTCAGCGTCAGCGCGCGTGCCGTCCTGCTCACGACTTGCCGGCTTTCGCCAAGCCTTTCAGCTTGTAAAGCGTCTCCAGCGCCTCGCGCGGGGACATCTCGTCGGGATGCACGGCGTCCAGCGCCGCGACGAGTTTCTCGAGCGGCCCGTCCTGCGACGCCGGCGCGGCAGGCCGGGCAGCCTGGAACAGCGGCAGGTCCTGAAAGCCCTTGACCGGCTTGGTGCGTTCCTCGGTTTCGAGTTCGGCCAGCACCAGCTTGGCGCGCTCGATCACGCTTGGCGGCAATCCCGCCAGCTTCGCCACCTGGATGCCGTAGGAGCGGTCGGCGGCGCCGGGCACCACCTCGTGCAGGAACACGACGTCGCCCTGCCATTCCTTCACCCGCATGGTGGCGTTGTGCAGGCGCGGCAGCTTGGCGGCGAGCGCGGTCAGCTCATGATAATGCGTCGCGAACAACGCGCGGCAGCGATTGGCCTCGTGCAGATGCTCGATCGACGCCCACGCGATCGACAGGCCGTCGAAGGTCGCGGTGCCGCGGCCGATCTCGTCGAGGATGACGAGCGCGCGCTCGCCGGCCTGATTGAGAATGGCGGCGGTTTCCACCATCTCCACCATGAAGGTGGAGCGGCCGCGCGCCAGATCGTCGGCGGCGCCGACGCGCGAGAACAGACGGTCCACCACGCCGATCTGCGCGCGCCTGGCCGGCACGAACGAGCCCGCCTGCGCCAGCACCGCGATCAGCGCATTCTGCCGCAGGAAGGTGGACTTGCCGGCCATGTTGGGGCCGGTCAGCAGCCAGATGCGGCCCGCCTTCTGCTTCTCGGGTGGAGAAAGGTCGCAATCGTTGGCGATGAACGGGCTGGTCCGCGCCAGCGCCTGTTCCACGACCGGGTGGCGTCCGCCTTCGATAGAGAAGCGCAACGAGGTGTCGATCTCCGGCCGCGTATAATCCTGTTCGGCCGCGAGCGCCGCCAGCGCCGATTCCACGTCCAGAATGGCGAGCGCCTCGGCCGCGCCCTTGATGTCGGCGGTTGCGGCGAGCACGCCGGCCGCCAGCCGCTCGAACAGGTCGAGCTCGAGCCCGAGCGCGCGGTCGGCGGCGCTGACGATCTTGGCTTCCAGTTCGCCCAGTTCGGTGGTGGTGAAGCGGGTCTGCCCCGCCAGCGTCTGGCGGTGGATGAAGCGCGCGTTGAACGGCGGCGCCAGCAGCTTCTCGCCATGCTGCGCACTCACCTCGACGAAATAGCCGAGCACGTTGTTGTGGCGGATTTTCAGGGTGCGGATGCCGGTCTCGTCGCAATAGCCGGCCTGCAATTGGGCGATCACGCGGCGCGACTGGTCGCGCAGGGCGCGGATCTCGTCGAGGGCTGTGTCATAGCCCGGACGGATGAAGCCGCCGTCGCGCCTGAAAGCCGGCAATTCGTCGGCCAGAGCGGCTGTCAGCATGGCCGCCAGCGCCGGATCGAGCTTGCGCAACGCAGAGATGGCGTCGGCGACTTCGCCAGGAATGTCCGGCAGCGTTGCCAGGCGGGCGGCGAGGCCGGCCGCGGCCCGCAATCCGTCGCGGATGGCGGCGAGATCGCGCGGTCCGCCGCGCAGCAGGGCGAGGCGGGAGAGGGCGCGGGCGAGATCGGGCGCGGCTTTCAGGCGCTCGCGGCTGTCATTGCGTGCGGCATTGTCGGCGACGAAGGTTTCGATCGCGTCCAGCCGCCGCGCGATCAGCGCCGGATCGGTCAGCGGAGAAGCGAGACGCTGGGCAAGAAGCCGCGATCCCGCCGCCGTCACCGTGCGGTCGATGATATCGAGCAGCGAGCCGCGCCGCTCGCCGGCCAGCGTCTTCATCAGTTCGAGATTGGCGCGGGTGGCGGAATCGATGGCGAGCGTCGCGCCGGCGCTTTCGCGCACGGGCGGCGAGAGCGGCGGGCGCCTGCCGAGCTGGGTGCGCTCCACATAGGTGACGCAGGCGGCCGCGGCGGTGAGCTCCAGCCGCGTCAGCGCGCCGAAACTGTCGGTGGTCGCCACGCTGAAGAAATCCGCCAGCCGCCGCTCGGCGGTCGCGCCGTCGAACACGTCGCGGGTCAGCGGCATGACATGCGGCAGCGAGCGGAAGAGGGGCACGAAATCGGGATCGGAATAAAGCGCGTCGGAAACGATGATCTCGCCCGGCTCCAGCCGCGCGATCTCGGCGGAGAGCGCATTCGGTTCGCATTCGGAGATACGGAATTCGCCGGTCGAGATGTCGATCCAGGACAGTGCGATCCGGCCCTGCTCGCCGCCGGCGGAGGCGCGGGCGCGCGCCAGCGCCAGAAGATAATTGTTCCGGCGGGCGTCGAGCAGGGTGTCTTCGGTCAGCGTGCCGGGCGTCACCAGCCGCACCACGTCGCGTTTCACGACGCTCTTGCCGCCGCGCTTCCTCGCCTCGGCGGGATCCTCGATCTGTTCGCAGACCGCCACGCGATGGCCGAGCGCGATCAGGCGATGCAGATATTCGTCGGACTTCTCCACCGGCACGCCGCACATCGGGATGTCGTTGCCGAGATGCTTGCCGCGCTTGGTGAGCACGATGCCGAGCGCGCGCGAGGCGATCTCCGCGTCCTCGAAGAACAATTCGTAGAAATCGCCCATCCGGTAGAACAGCAGCGAATCCGGATTGGCCGCCTTGATCTCGATATATTGCTCCATCATCGGCGTGACGCGCCCGGCCTCGCCGGGCGTCGCGGTGCGCCCGGGCTCGCCCGCCGCCCCGGAGGCGTCGTCGTTGTCCTTAAATCCGGCGGCGGCTTTCGCGCTTGCAATGGCCATCGGCCCGCACGCTAGCAAAAGCCATCCGGCGTTTCATGAAAAGAATCCGGGCCCGCGGGATAACCCACAGGCCCGTCAAGGATTTCCGGCGTTGTGCGGCGGCCTATTTGACGAAGGTGTGGCCGGTGATCCGCTCCAGGTTCTTGTAATAGACCTTGTCGAGATCGGCCTTCGGCATGCCGTAAGTGTCGAGAATGCGGAGGGTCTCGCGGATATACATCGTGCCCTTTTCCGGGTCGAACGGGCAATCGGACGCGAAGATCACCTTGTCGAGGTCGAAGAAGCCGAAGCCGATCTTCATCGCGCCTTCCGAGGTGAAGGTCGCGGTGTCCGGATAGAAATTGTGCTTGAAGTAATCGAGCGGACGCTTCTTCAGGCTCTTCAGCAAGGCACCGTAATCCTCGTCCGAGGTACGCGAGCCCAGCTGGTCCCAGCCCGGCCCGACGCGGCCTTCCAGCGTCGGCACGATGCTGCCGAAGTGATGCACGATGATCTTCAGGTCGGGATGGTCGTCGACGATCTTGGAGAACACCAGCCGCGCCATCATCGCCGCGGTTTCATAGGCCCAGCCGAAGGTCCACCAGATTTCGTACAGCGACTTCTTCTCGCTGAGATAATCCGGATGGTTGGCGGCGCGCGCCGGATGCGTCCAGATCGGCTTGCCAAGCTTTTCCATGCCCGCGAAGAACGGGCGGAACTCCGGCAGGTCCAGCGGCTTGCCGTTGACATTGGTGAAGATCTGCACGCCGCAGGCGCCGAGCTGCTTGATCGCGCGCTCGGATTCGCCGACGCCGGCGTCCTTCGTGATCAGCGGCGTCTGCGCGATGAAGCCGCAGAATTCGTCGGGATATTTCTGGCAAAGCTCGGCCATGCCGTCGTTGCCGATCTTGGCGTATTCCAGCGCCAGCGCGGGATCGCCGTTCGCGAGCAGTTCGAGCGAGGGCGCGGCGAGCGAGATGACCTGCTTGTAGTCGGGGAACGAGCCGATGATCTTGCGGCGCAGATCGACGTCATAGAGCGCGGGGATGTTGGTCGAGCGCTTGCCGATATCGGGCAGGCCGCTGGCCTGCAGCTTCTCGAAATATTTCTTCGGAAAGAAGTGATTGAAGGCGTCGATCCGCATGAGACTGTCTCCGTTATTCTTGCTGATATGCGTGGATGTCAGGCCGACACGGCCGGACGCTTCGCTGCGGTGCGTCCGCGCACGATCTCGTAGGCGACCGCCGCCAGACCGGCGATGGACGCGATGATGCTGACCATGGTCGATCCGCCAAACGCGGACGGCGGCAGTAGCACCAGAGCGGCCAGCACGGCATAGGCAAACCGGAACATGAGCGAGATCGGCGCCGTCAAGTAGCCGACGACCGCGAGGGTGCCGAGGAAAATTCCCAGAAGGGCGTCGAACAGCGCCACCAGGATCGCGGTCCAACTGCCCTGCATGAGCAGGGGCGCCGAATAGGCGAACATGAAGGGGATGAAATAGGCGCACCAGCTCAGCCGCATGGCGGTCCACCCGGTGCGCCACTGGTCGGAGCGCGCGATGGTGGCGGCGGCGAAGGCGGCGAGCGCGACCGGCGGCGTCACCATGCCGAGAATGCCGCTGAACAGGACGAACATGTGCGCCTGCATCGGCGACAATCCCGCCTGCACCAGCGCGGGCGCAGCCAGCGTCGCAAGGATGACGTAAACGCCGACCGTCGGCAGCGGCAGGCCGAGAACGAAGGAGACGATGGCGGTCAGGATCAGCAGGATCACCAGGCTGTCGCCGCTGGCGCTGAGCAATTGCTGGGTCAGCGAAAAGGACACGCCGGTAATGGTCATGGCGCCGATCAGGATGCCGGCGATGGCAGTGATGATGATGATGTCGATCACGGCGCCGCCGGCGCTCACCACGGCGGCGAGGGCTCCGCGTGGCGTCATGCGATGGCCCTTGTGCTTCACTGTCATTGCGAGCGCGATCAGCACCAGCGTGGCGAACAGGGCCGCATATTCGGCTTCCATGTTGGCCCACAGCAATCCGCCGACCAGCACCGCGAAGGGCACCACGAAATGCCAGCCGTGGCGCAAAACCGTCCAGACCGACGGCAATGTGTCACGTGGCTGGCCGACAATGCCAAGCTTGGCGGATTCAAGGTCCACCTGTATGAACAGCGCGGCGTAAAACAGAAAGGCCGGGATGATGGCCGCCACCATCACGTCGCCATAGGGCACCTGCAGATACTCGGCCATCAGGAAGGCGGCGGCGCCCATCACGGGCGGCGCGATCTGCCCGCCGGTGGAGCCGACGGCTTCGACGCCGGCGGCGGTGTGGCCGGGAAAGCCCGCGCGTTTCATCAGCGGAATGGTGATGGTGCCGACGCTGGCGACATTCGCCACCGCGCTGCCGGAGATCATGCCGAAAAAGGCCGAGCCGACGACCGCGATCTTGGCCGCGCCGCCGCGGAAATGGCCCATCAGGGACGCGGCAAGATCGGCGAAAAAGTCCGAGCCGCCGCAGCGCGACAGCACCTGACCCATGATGATGAAGGGAATGACCACGACGACGGCGATCTGCAGGGTGTTGCCCAGCAGCGCATTGGTATCGATGCCGAGATAGACCAGCAGGCGGCTGATCGAGATCGGGCGGCTGGCGAATTGTTCCGGAAGCATCCAGCCCAGCATCGCGTGCGCGCACAAGGCCAGCACGATCAGCATCAGCGCCCAGCCGGTCACGCGGCGGCTGGCTTCGAAGACCAGCAGCACGATGATGCCGGCGACGACGACGCCGCCGACCGGGCGGGTGGCCAGTTCGATGATCAGGTCGGGATAGCGGACGGCGACATAGAAGCATGTCACCAGGCTGAGCACGGCGAGGACGATGTCGCTCCAGCCGATCTTGTTCTGCTCGCCCTCGATCACCTTGGCGACAATTGCTTCCTCGCCGGTGGTCTTGGACGCAAAGGGAAAGGTCAGGAAGCAGAGCGCGAGCGCCAGCCCCAGCACGGCCGCCAGCAATTGCTCGGTGAAGATCGGAATCTGCAGCCGGCCCGGAATATTGGCGATCCAGATCACGACCACAAAGACGATCGCCGCGCGCATGGCGACCATCCAGTAATTCAACAGCCTGTCAGACACCCCGAACCCCTCGCTGCACGTCAACCCGGCTCGCTCAATAGGGACATATCACATTGAGCAAAGCCTGCTTCTTGTCGTTCATCACCGCGTCGCGGGCGCGCTGCAGGGCACCGGCCAGATCCTGCGGCTTTTCCACCCGCTCGCCGAAACCGCCCTGCGCGCGCACGAACTCGTCATAGGGCGCGCTCGGATCGAGATCGGCCAGGAAACGTCCGTCGTCTTCGCCCGCCACGCCGTCCTTGAACATCGACAGGGTGGCGTTGCGCACCGCGCCGTAGCGCTGGTTATTGAAGATGATGGTCAGCACCGGCAACTTGTATTTCTCGCCCACCCAGTGGGACACGGTGGGATTGGTAAACAGATAGACACCGTCGCCCAGCGTGGCGACGATCAGCTTGTCGGGCGCCGCGAGCTTTGCGCCAAGGGCTGCGCCCAGGCCCCAGCCAAGGCCGCCGGCGGGACTGGCGGCAAAGAAGGTGCCGGGTTTCTCGCGCGGGCAATGTTCCAGCCGCAGCGGATATTCGTTGAAGATCACGGCGTCCGGACCGAGCACTTCGCCGATGGTACGGCTGAGAAATTCCGGTGTGATGCGATCGGCTGCGACCGCGGTGCCCTTCGCGACCTTCTCGCGCCGCGCTTTCGCGCGCGCGATCAGCGGCGCGCGCCGTGCATCGATGCGCGCCTGCATCGCGCCCTTGTGCCTGGCGAGCGCGGCCTCAAGCGCCTCAAGCGCGCGCGTGGCATGCGCGGTGATCGCGAGATCGGTCGGAAAGCTGCGCATCGGATAGCGCTGATAGACCGTGTCCTCGCCGATATGCACGAAACGGCAATTCGCCGCCGGTTCGGTCAGGTGCGGGTGATAGGGCACGTCGCATTCGATCACCACGGCGAGGTCGGCGTCGGCCAGCATCGCCGCCGAATCGTAGCCGAAATGCATGGGGTGGCTGGCGGGCAGAGCCATGACGCGCGGGTAATGCGCGACGACCGGGATCGCGTAGTCGTTGGCGATGCGGCCGAGAATCTCCACCGCTTTCGGATCGCCGGCGGCGGCGTTGAGAATGACCGGCCGTTCGGCGGCCGCGATCCAGTCCGCCAGTTGCGCGATGGCTTGCGGATCGGGATAGGGCGGAGCGGGCAGGGCGCGCAGCTTTTCCGGCGTGTAATCGGGCAACGGCGCCGACAGCGGCTCGCGCGGCAGCACGAGATAGACCGGCCCACGCGGGCTGGTCATGGACATCTCATAGGCGCGCGCGGTGACGTCCCCGATCTGCTCGGGCATGCGCAATTCGTAATCCCATTTCACCAGCTCGCGCACCATGCCGGCCTGGTCGAACATTTCCTGCGCCCAGTGGATGGGACGGGTGCGCGATCCAAACTGGCCTTTTTCGGTGAAGGGCGTGCGGCCGGCGGCGACGATCACCGGGGCGCGGTCGCGCGCCAGATTGGCGATGTTGTTGACGGTGTTGGCGGTGCCGACATTGACATGCACCATCACCGCCTGCGGGCGGCCGGTCATCAGATAGACGCCATGCGCCATCGCGACCGCGAGATTTTCATGCGGAACCAAGATCGGCTCCGGCACTTTGGCATTGCTGCGCCTGGCCCGCGTCAGCGCCTCGACGATCGGCGGAAAGTCCGTGCCGGGATTGGCGAAGAAATAATCGACGCCGTGCATGGAGAGGGATTCGAGGAAATATTCGGCGGCGATCCTGGTCCGGCCCGGTTCAGGCTTCTTCTGCGCGGATAGCGTCATTACTCGTCCTTGCTGCGGGCCGGGGAACGGTCACTGCTCCTTGATGCCCTTTTCCCTGAAATAGGCAATGGCGCCGTCGTGATAGGGCACCTTGAGCTTGCTGGAATACATGCGCTCGGGGTTGAAGCGCCGGAACAGCGGAAGCGACTGCGCCATCGCATCCTTCTGTTCGGCAATGACCTTGGTGATGGTCTTGATACGCTCTGCCGGCACGTCCTTGTTTGCAAAAGCGACATAGTCGTAATGCGCCACCGGAATGGTGTCGCGCACGCCGGGCAGGTTGGGCGCCGGAGCAATCTTGCCGACATAGCCCACCTGCACGACCTTCAGCATCGCATCGACCGCTGCGGGTGAATCGTCCATGGGCAGGAAGCGGATGCCCACCGCCGCGTCGGCTTCCGCCACCTTGGCCTGGCCGAGCGCGAAGAACGACACCTCGACGCGGCCGGCGATCAGCTCGTCCATGCCGCGGATCAGGTTCGGCACCAGCACCGGCTTCATGTCGCCGATAGTGAGGCCGGCATTGGCGAGCATCCCGTCGACCAGAATGCGGATCACCTCCTGGCTCTGATAGCCGTAGGAGATGCTCTTGCCCTTGAGATCCTTCACCGACTTGATCGGCGAGTCGTTGCGCACGATCAGGCCGACGGTGAGCGGAAACAGCACCGCAATCGCGCGCAGATTCTCGTTCTTGCGTTTATCCGACGAGCCGACGCCATGATAGGAATCGAAAAACTCCCGCGCGTTGCAGAAGCCGATATCGATCTCGCCGGAATTCACCAGTGGCACCATCGCGCCGGTGCCGGCCGAAGGCTGAACACGCGACTGCATGTTCGCGCTTTCGGCCAGCGCCTTGGAGACGGCGGCGCCGAGCGTGTAGACCATCGTGCCTTGCGGGCTGGTCCCGATACCGAGCGGCTGCGCGGCAGCGGGCGACATGATGGCGAGCGAAATGGCGGCGACAGCCGCATAAGCGAATCTGGTCACGTAATCCTCCCTGGATGTCGACGCGCCGTCCGTGCCGGTTGTCCGGCTATTTTGATTCCTTGATGCCAGCTTCCTTGAAATAGGCGATGGCGCCGTCGTGGTAGGGCACCTTGATGTCGTTGTAGAGACGATCGATGACCATGCCGCGGAACAGCGGGTGCGCCTGCCCGAGTGCGTCCTTGTTCTCAGCCAGCACCTTCAGGATGTTCTTCACCTTGTCCGCCGGCATGTCGGCGGAGGCGAAGATGGTGTAGTCGTAGAACATCGTGGTGATGGGCTCTTTCACGCCCGGCAGATTCGGCGCCGGACTGACCTTGTCCAGATAGGCGGTCGGGAATTCCTTCTTGAACGCCGCGAGACCGGCCGGCGTGTTCTCCATGTTGACGAAGCGGATGCCGCCGACCGATGCGTCGGCCTCCGCCACCTTGGCCGAACCGAGCGCGAAGGTGGTGATGTCGACGCGGCCGGCGTTGAACTCATCGACGCCGCGCACCAGATTGGGCACCAGCACGGTCTTGAGATCCTTCACCGACAGGCCCGAAGTCGCGAGCATCGCATCGACCGTTTTCTTGATGATCTCCTGGCTGGTGAAGCCATAGGCGACGGTCTTGCCCTTCATGTCGGCGACCGTCTTGATCGGGGAATCGTTGCGCACGAACAGGCCGACGCGGATCGGGAAGATCACGGCCACGGTGCGCAGTTTCGGATTCGGGCGGTTGTCGAATGTGCCGACGCCGTGAAAGGCGTCATAAAGTTCGAGCGTGTTGGCGAAGCCCATGTCGATTTCGTTGGAATTGACCAGCGGGATCATCGCGCCAGTGCCGGCGGAGGGCTGCACGCGCGACTGGAGGTTGGCCTTTTCGCCGAGCACCTTGGCGACGGCGGCGCCCACGGCGTAGGTCAGCGTGCCTTGCGGGCTGGTTCCGAGGCCGACCGGTTGCGCCGCGGCCGGTATTGCGGTCGCGACAGACAGAAAAAATGCGGCTCCGACAAGAAGCTTGTTCACGGCGTCCTCCCAGACTGACTTTACATAGGGTTTTTGTACCTCCGGCATTCATACCGGAGGGCGGGAGGCCTTACAACGTGGCGAATTGCGCCTTATTCCGCGGCGACGCGGAAGGACATGTGACGGTCGAGATCGTCGAGGCAGCGGGTCAGGCCCTCGCCCTCAGGATCGACCAGCGCGGCGGTGCGGGCGCTGGCGATGGCGTCGATCGCCTGATCGACGGGCAGGCGCCCATTGATGGCGGCGCGGATCACCCGGGCTTCGATCATCTGAAAATTGCTGGTGCCGCGCTTGTGCGTGGAGCCATAGCCCTTGATCAGGCGCGCGCATTCCGCGATCTCGATCGCCAGCGTGGGCGAATGCGGAGCCGCTTCGAGGATCAGCGTTAACCAGGATTCGATCGCGGCCTGTTCCTCATGATAGCGGAAGCTGCGCGGCCGCCAGGGCTTGAGTTTTGCCAGCAGCCAGAAGCGCAGATAGCCGCTGATCGAGGTGCTCTTCACCTCCATGCCGACATGCACGCGATCCAGCCAGCCGCGCCGCGCCGACACGCGCAAAATCCAGCGCGCCAGCGATGGCGGCAGAATCTGGCAGAGTTCCTCGATGCCGGGCTTCAGGAATTCCACAACATGGACCGGTTCATCCGGCTTGGCATTGAGTTCGGCGGTGATCCGGGTCATGCGCGCGGGGTCGATCTTGGCCTGCGCCACGCGGATCAGGTCCTCGAACGACATCCGCACCGCGAGGTGGCGCGCGACTTCGCGCAGCAATTTTCCGCCGCTGGCCGCGCGCTGATCGGCGGTGTGCACGGGTGCAAGACGGTTCAAATAAAGCCGCGCATAGTCGGCATTCTGGAAACGGGTGAGGCGGCGCACGCCTTCGATCATCACGTCCTGGGCCGGCTGAGGCGCCTGCGCGCGGATCTCGCCTTCCAGCGGATCGCTTTGCGGTTCGGGGGCGAGATGGCGCTTGCCGTCGGGACCAACGCCGCGCGCCGCGGATGTCTCGCGCGCCGCGTCGAGTCCGGCGCGGAAGCCGCGCAGATTGGGCTCGACCGCCTTGCCGTCCTTGCGGATCGCCGCCTCGAAGGCCTCGACCGGAATCGGCAGCTTGCCGCAGCCGGCAATGGCGCCGAGCATGACGGCGTTGATCATGGCGCCGGCGGTCTTGCCGGCGGATTCCATGTCGAACAGGATCCGGCCTTGCGAATTGCTTTCGGCAGCGTCGAGCAGACGGGTCTGGTCGTAGCGCCCGTCGCCCATCGCCATCTTCTCGTTCATGGAATAGAAGCGGCTGGTCGATGCGATCAGCAGCGTGCGGTCGGGCGTGACGAAACCCGACGCGATGGCGCGGCCGGCTTCCAGGAATTCGCTTGCCACCATGACGTCGATGTCGCCGATGCCGGGCGTCAGCGCCAGCACCGGCCTGGCGTCGCCGAGCTCGCGCCAGGTCTTCGGAAAAATCTCGATGTAGTAGGTCGTCGCACCGGTGCGCTGCGCGACGCCGGGAATCGACGTCGATTGCGCCGGGAAGCCGAGATCGGCCGCCGCATTGATGATCCAGTTGGTGAGCACGCCGCCGCCTTCGCCGCCCAGAGCGGCGATCAGCACGGTGACCGGGCGCTGCATCGCGCTCATGCCGCGGCCTCCTGCTTGCGGCCGCTGAACCAGCCGATCACGCCCGAGCGCAGGCGGTGCAGCCAGAGATCCCAGGCCGTCGCATTGCGGATCAGTTCGGCGCGATAGAAGGACGGGCACAGCACCGCGGCATGGGCGACCTCGCCGCACAATCCGCAGCCGACGCAGGATTCGATCACGCTGGCCACCGGATCGCTGCGCAACGGGTCCGGATTGGGCTTCACCGTCAGCGACGGACAGCCGGAGAGCCGGATGCAGGAATGATCGCCGGTGCAGATCTCATCGTCGACGCCGTATTTGGTGCGGACCACGCGCTGGCCGCCGGCGAGTTTCCGGGCATCGTCCGCGCGCACGCGGCGCTGGCGGGCGAGCTGGCATTCGCCGTCGGCGACGATGACCTTCAGGCCCCGGGCGGGGTCCTGCATCGCGGCCTTCAGCGTCTTCACCATCCTGGCGACGCTGTAGGTGCGCACCTTGCGCATCCATGTCACGCCGAAGGAGCGCAGCGTGGATTCGATATCCATGCCGGGCGCGGGGCCTGAGCGGCTGGCCTTGCTGGAGGGCATGAATTGCAGGCCGGTGGCGGAGGTGTAGCCGTTCTGCATGACGATCAGCACGCCGTCGCCCTTGTTGAACAGGTTCGACGCCACGCCGGTGATCAGGCCGTTATGCCAGAAGCCGCCGTCGCCCATCACCGCGATCGGACGGCGCGACATGTTGGGTCCGACTGCGGCCGCGCTCGCCAGCGACATGCCGTAGCCGAGAATGGAATTGCCGAGGCTGAACGGCGCCAGCGTCGCGAAGGCGTGGCAGCCGATATCGGCGCTGATATGCGTCGGCCCGAGATCGCGCTGCATGAGCTTGATCGCGGCGAATACCGGGCGTTCCGGGCAGCCGGTGCAGAATGTCGGCGGGCGGGGCGGCAAGGTGCCGACCGAAGCCTGCGCGGCGGGCAGATGCGCCAGCATTTTTCCGGCGCGGTCGGCAATGGCTTCGACATCGAGCCTTGCCGGCCGGGTCTGGCTGAGAAACGCCGACAGCCCTTTCAGCAGAACGTCGGAGGTGTATTCCCCGGCCTTCGGCAGCACGTCCTTGCCGATCACGCGGGTCTGGATGTCGGCGCGGCGCAGGTCGGAATTGATCGCTTCCTCGATATATTCGGGATGACCTTCCTCGACCACCAGCACCGCGCGTTTGCCGGCGCAGAATTCCCGAACCTCCTCCGGCACCAGCGGATAAACCACATTGAGCACCAGGATAGGGATGCGCGTCTTGCCGAACATGTCGGCGAGATCGAGCCGCGCCAGCGCGCGCAGCACGCTGTTGGTCAGGCCGCCCATCACCACGATGCCGATATCGTCCACATCGCCCGGCACGATTTCGTTCAGCTTGTGTTCGCGGGTGAACCTGCGCGCCGCCGGCATGCGATCTTCCACCTTCAGCCGCTCATGGATGAAGGTGACCGGCGGATGCGCCAGCCGGCCATAGTCGAAGCGCGGCGGGCCTTCCAGCCGGTTGAGTCCGGAATAGGCGCCGCGCCGGTTGTTCTTGGCCTCGAACTCGCCGGTGACATGGCAGGCGCGGATGCGCAGTTCGAGCATCACCGGCGCGTGGCTCGCTTCCGAGAGTTCAAAACCTTTCTCGACGCAGCGCACGATGGTCGGCAGGTCGGGCCGCGGATCGAGCAGCCACATCGAGGATTTCATCGCATAGGCATAGGAGCGTTCCTGGATCACGCTCGCGCCCTCGCCGTAATCCTCGCCCAGAACGATCAAGGCGCCGCCCACGACGCCGGGCGAGGCGAGATTGGACAGCGCGTCGGCGGCGACATTGGTGCCGACGATGGATTTCCAGGTCACCGCGCCGCGCAGCGGGTAATTGATCGAGGCGCCGAGCATGGCGGCGGCCGAGGCCTCGTTGGTGCAGGTTTCGACATGCACGCCGAGATCGGCCAGCAGGTCCTCGGCCTCCACCATCACGTCGAGCAGGTGCGAGACCGGCGCGCCCTGGTAGCCGCCGACATAGGAGACGCCGGATTGCAGCAGCGCCTTGGTCACGGCCAAGATGCCTTCGCCGCGGAAGGTCTCCCCGTCGCCGAGGGTCAGCGCCTGCACTTCTTTCTTGAACGAGCGTTCCATCGTCTCACCGGCGGCCCCAACGGGCCAGATAGTTGGATATCAAACTATTCTAGCAGATTGGGACGATTATAAAAGGTGCCGTTTTCGGCCGTAAATTCAAGGCCCGCCTCACATGCGCGATGGCAGCCACAGCGCGATGATCGGGAACAGGACCAGGATCACCAGCCGGATGAGGTCGGTAATGATGAAAGGCAGCACGCCGGCGAAGATCGTCGATATCTTCACATCGTCGAGCACGCTCTTGATGACGAAGATATTCATTCCGACCGGCGGGTGGATCAGGCCGAGTTCGACAGTCATGACGATGATGATGCCGAACCAGATGGGGTCGAATCCCAGTTCCTTGATGACCGGGAAGATGATCGGGACGGTGAGGATGATCATCGCCAGCGCGTCCATCAGGCAGCCCAGCACCAGATACATCAGCAGGATCAGGGTCAGGATGCCGTAGCGGCCGATGCCGAGCGCCGTCAGGAATTCGGTGACCTTCTGCGGTGTCTGCGTGATGGTGAGGAAATAGCCGAACAGCAGCGCGCCGATCAGGATGGTGAACACCGCCGCCGTGGTGCGGGTCGATTCCAGCAGCGAGCGCAGGATGTCGGCGCGCGAGAGGCGTCCGCGCAGCAATCCGATGATGAAGGCGCCGCCGGCGCCCATACCGGCCGCTTCGGTCGCGGTGAACATGCCGCCATAGATGCCGCCGATGACGAAGGCGAACAGCAGCACCGTCGCCCACACGTCGCGCAGGCTGTCGAAGCGTTCTTTCCAGGACGAGCGCGGACCGCTCGGCAGAAATCCCGGACGCACCCAGCCGATGATCGTGACGGTGAACATGTACATGAGCACGGCCAGAATGCCCGGCAGGATGCCGGCCACGAACAGCTTGCCGATGTCCTGCTCGGTGATGAGCCCGTAGACCGCGAGCACGGTGGAGGGCGGAATCATGATGCCGAGGGTGCCGCCGGCGGCGACCACGCCGGTGGAAAAGGATTTTGGATAGCCGAAGCGGCGCATCTCGGGATAGGCCACGCGCGAGAAGGTGGCCGCCGTCGCCACCGAGGATCCGCAGATCGCGGAAAAGCCGCCGCAGGCCGCGATGGTGGCGATGCCAAGTCCGCCTTTCAGATGGCCCAGAAAGGAATTGGCGGCGCGGAACAGTTCGCGGCTCATGCCGGACGTGGTCGCGAACGATCCCATCAGCAGGAACAGCGGAATGACCGCGAAATTGAAATCGGTCACCGTCCGCATGGTGGTGTGGCCGACGATCTTCAGCGCCGGCCCGCCGCTCGTCAGATACGCAAAGCCGCCGACGCCGACCAGGCCGAGCGCCATGCCGATCGGCACACGCAGCAGCATCAGCACGAACAGCGTGACAAACCCGATGATGGCGACGGCGTCGGAACTCATGTTGCGTCGCTCACTCGACCGGCCTTGCAGCGACGGCGTGATCGCGCGCCATCAGGTCGGGATGGAAGATCAGGCGATAGGTGCGGACAACGATCAGCAGCACGGCGGCGACATCGCCGATCCAGGCAATCAGGTAGAAAGGCCAGACCGGGAGGCGGAGCTCGAAGGTCTGCAGGTTGGCATCCCGGGTGCTTATGGTCTTGTCGAACAGGGTATAGGTCTGCACCACCACCACAAACAGAAGGACCAGCGTTGCGAACACATCGATCGCGCGCTGCCAGCGCGGGCTGACATTGGCCCAGAGCAGATCGACCGTGATGTGGGTGCCGCGATAGCTGGTGGCTGCGATACCCCAGAAGATGACGATGCCGAGCATGAGCATGCCGAAATCGTAAGCGTCGGGAATCGTGAAGCCGAAAAAATAGCGCAGCAGCACCGTGAAAAAGACGTCGAGCGCGACGACGCCGATGAAGAAAGCCGCGATCCACTCGATCGAGTCGATGAAGCGGTTCATGTATCTGGTGACGGTGCTGGCCATCTGTCCGGCTTTTCCGGTCGCGGGGACCGCGTGCATGTCCGTAATTCTGTCGTCAGATGCTATGACGGCGGCGAGGATGCCGCCGTCATACTTTTTCAGGTCTTGTGCGCGCCGAGGCCGGCGCGCACTTTCTGCCCATCAATAGGCGGCCTTGAACTTCGCGAGCGAGTCCTTCAGCTCCTTCATGATGCCGTCGGGATCGCCGCCGGCCTTCTTCACGTTGTCGGCCCAGGTCTTCTGCAGCGGTTCGGCTGCCTTTTTCCACTCGGCAAGCTGCGCCGGGGTGAGCGGATAGACCTCATGCGCGGCATCGGCCTTCAGCTTGCCGATGCCGGCATTCTCGTAATCGGCCCACGGAGCTGCGACCTTCAACGCCCATTCGTTGGTGCAGTGATCGTCGATCACCTTCTTCTGCGTCGCCGACATCTGGTTGTAGGTGCCGGGGCTGAACACGAAGGCGAAGGTGGTGGCGTAGAGCGGCGCGTCGATGTGGTATTTCGTGACCTTGTCGATGCCGAACAGCGGCACCGAACCCCACGGGAAGGTCACGGCTTCGGCCACGCCTTTCTCCAGAATGTCACGCACTTCCGGCGCGCTCGACTGCACGTTGCTGCCGCCGAGCAGGGTGACGAACGACGCCATCGTGGCGTGCGCCGGACGGATCTTCATGCCCTTGATGTCGCCAGGCACCATGATCTTCTTGGTCTTGGAATGGAACGTGCCGGGATCGTGCATGAAGGCGAGGCAGAATTTGACGTCCTTCATCTCCTTGGCCGCGTATTTGCGGTACCAGGCGTCGAGCGCCTGCGAGCCGCCCTTGGCGGTGGTCACGAGGAACGGCAACTCGCCGGCGCCGATGATCGGGAAACGGCCGGGCTGATAGCCGGGATTGATATAGGTGAGGTCGGCGATGCCGTCGCGCGCCATGTCGTAATGGTCGAAGGCCTTGCCGAGCTGCTGCGAGGGATAGACCTTGTACTTGATGGTGCCGTTCGAGGCTTTCTCGACCGAGGCGCCCCATTCCTCCAGCGCCTTTTGCAGCGGATGCGATGGCGGAACCCAGTGCGCGAGCTTGAGCTCGAAGGTCTTGTCCTGCGCGATGGCGAGCGGCGCTGCGCCGATCAGAAACGCGAGACCGCCTGCGGCGATAACGGAAAAGCGGTGACGGGATTTCATTGTGTCTCCTCCCTGTTGGACCGTTGGTTCAGAGCCAACTTGTTTTTAAATTCAGCCGGACGCGGCTGAGCTTGTAAAGATTGTAAGGCAGGATAGTTGGATGTAAAACCATTTTCCGGCGGGGCAGGAGCGAAAAATTGGGCCGTCCGAGCACCATGTCCAAGGCGGTTGCGCGCAGCCCCGCGCCGCGGAAAGCCGCGGCCGAGATCGATTTCGGGCCGCTGGCCGGCTGGATCGGGTTCCACCTGCGCATGGCGCAGATCGCATCGTTCCAGAATTTCGGGCGTCATGCCCGCGATATCGATCTCAGTCCCGGCCGCTTTGCGGCGCTGACCGTGATCGGGCGCAATCCCGGCATCAGCCAGACCGCGCTCAGCAAGTCGATCGGCAGCGACAAGTCCACCCTGACGCCGGCCATCGGATCCCTGGTGAAGCGCAATCTTGTGCGGCGTACCCGCACGGAACAGGACCGCCGCACCTATCGCCTGACGCTGACGCCAGCGGGAGAGAAGATGCTGCGCGATCTCACCGACTGCGCGCGCCGCCACGAAGACGATCTCGACGCCATTGTCGGGCCGCGCGAGCGCGCGCAGTTCCTGCGCACGCTGCGGAAGATTGCGGAGGAGTTGGGATAGCGCTTGCCCCGCGGCGCCTACTCGCCGCGGAATTTCGCGGCGAGATCGTCGGGGATCGGCGTCGATCTGATCTTCGACGGATCGGCCGGGTCCTTGCTGACCCAGACGCGGGTCTCAAACCCCTCGAGACACACCTTGCCGTCCTTCATCAGCTTGTGCTCGATCTCGAAGCTCGACTTGCCGACCTTGGTGAACTCCGACTCGATCGTCACGTCGTCGCCGAACCGTGTCGGGATCGCGAATTTGCCGCGGGTGTCCACCATGGGATAGCCGGCGAAACTGTACTTCTTCAGCAGCTCGTACTTGCTGAGCCCGCTCGCCGCCGAGATCAGCATGGTGGTCGAGTGATCGAACATGGCGAAGTAGCGGGGATAGAAGACGATGCCGGCTGGGTCGCAATCGCCCCATTCGATGCGAAAGCTGCGTGAGTTTTTCAGCATAAATAACAACCTCATTGAACGGGAGCGCGTCCAGGAAAAGTGGGTACCGGTTTTCCGTCCGGACGCGCGACCATGAAATTAACGCGGCGCCATGCGCAGCGCGCCGTCGAGACGGATGACCTCGCCGTTCAGATAGCCGTTCCGCACGATAAACGAAACAAGCTCGGCGAATTCCGCCGGCTGGCCCAGCCGCTTGGGGAAGGGTACCGAGGCGCCGAGACTGTCCTGCGCCTCCTGCGGCAGCGCCGAGAGCATCGGCGTCGCGAAAATGCCGGGGGCGATCGTCATCACCCGGATGCCGAACTGCGCGAATTCGCGCGCCGCGGGCATGGTCAGCGAGGCGACGCCTCCCTTGGAGGCGGCATAGGCGGCCTGCCCGATCTGGCCCTCGAAGGCGGCGACCGAAGCGGTGGAGACGATGACGCCGCGCGCATTGTCGGCCAGCGGATCGAGCTTGCTCATGTCGGCGGCGGCGAGCCGCATCATGTTGAAGGTGCCGATCAGGTTGATCTCGATCACGCGCCTGAAATCGGCGAGCGGCATCGGGCCGTCCTTGCCCACGATGCGCCTGGGCGGACCGACGCCCGCGCAATTCACCAGCACGCGGCCCGCGCCGTAATGCTCGCGCACTTTGGCAAGGGCCGCTTCCGCGCTGGTGTCGCTGGTGACGTCGCATTGCACGGCGATGCCGCCGAGTTTTTTGGCGACGGCCTCCGCGGCGGCCAGATTGACGTCGAGCAGCGCGACGTTCGCGCCGGCTCCCGCCAGCACTTCCGCCGTGGCGGCGCCGAGACCGGAAGCGCCGCCGGTGATGATCGCGGTCTGTCCCTTGATCTCCATGATGTCAGGTCCGTGCGTCCGGGTTTTCGATCAGCAGCGCGATGCCTTGGCCGCCGCCGATGCAGGCCGACGCGATGCCGTAGCGCTTGCCCGATCGCTTGAGTTCGCGCGCCAGCGTCAGCGACAGCCGCACGCCGGTGGCGCCGAGCGGGTGGCCGATGGCGATGGCGCCGCCATTCACGTTGAGCTTGCTCTCGTCGATGCCGAGTTCGCGCGCGCAGGCCATGACCTGCGCGCCAAAGGCTTCGTTGATCTCGAAACGGTCGATGTCGGAGAGCTTCAGGCCCGCGCGTTCCAGCACCGCCTTGATCGCCGGCACCGGACCGATGCCCATGATTTCCGGCGGTACGCCGACCGCGGCGGCTGCGAGAATGCGCGCCAACGGCTTCTTGCCGTGCGTCCTGGCGTAATTAGAGCTCGCGACCAGCACCGCCGCCGCGCCGTCGACAATCGCCGACGAATTGCCGCCGGTCTGCACGCCGCCAAAGGCGGGGCGGATCTTCGCAAGCTGGTCCACCGGGGACGGGCGGATATGGGTGTCGGTCGCAACTTCCGGCGTGTTGCGGTCGAGCTTGATGCCGCGCGGCTCATAGCCGTCCAGTTCGAAGGTCTCGGTCGTGACCGGCGCGATCTCGCCGGCCAGGAAACCGTCCTTCTGCGCGGCGACGGCACGCTCGAAGCTGCGCGCGGCATAGGCATCCACCTCCGGCCGCGTGATCTGGTATTGCCGCGCGAGATTTTCCGCGGTGTCGCCCATATTCACCTTGGCGGCGGGATCGAGCAGGGCCTCCCAGAGAAAATCCTTGAACTCGACCTGGCCCATGCGGAAGCCGCCGCGATGGGTATAGGCTGCGACCGGATTGCGGCTCATCGATTCCGCGCCGACCACCAGCGCGAGATCGGCGCGGCCGAGCGAGACCGCGTCGGCGGCCTGCGAGATCGCCTCGATGCCAGTGCCGCAGACTCGCTGCACATGATGCGCCGGCGTCTCCACCGGTGCGCCCGAATACAGCCCGACATGGCGCGGCAGCATGTAGGCGTCGAAGCTCGCCTGCGCCATGCTGCCGGTGATGACGGTGTCGATGTCCTTCGGCGATATGCCGGCATGTTTCACCGCTTCGCGCCCGGCCTTGATGCCGAGATCGATCGGCGACACCGTGGCGAGCGCGCCGTTGTAATCCACGAACGGCGTGCGCATCCCGTCGAGCAGCCAGGCATCCTTGAAGGTCTCGCCGATTCCCGGCGTCTTGGCGGTCATCTGTCAGCTCCCGGACTCGATTGCGATCACATTGGGCGAATGCGGAACGGTGTAAAGCTCGTCGAGCAGCGACGAGCGGCGCGCCAGCACCGCGCGCTGGTTGATCGAGCCCTTGTCGGTCATCTCGCCGGCGTCGAGCGAGGGCGGCTCCGACAGCAGAATGGCGCGGCAGATCTTGGTCGAG
Organism: Pseudorhodoplanes sp.; assembly: GCA_022843165.1. GTDB lineage: Bacteria > Pseudomonadota > Alphaproteobacteria > Rhizobiales > Xanthobacteraceae > Pseudorhodoplanes. Next base: position 89,235 of record JALHOD010000009.1, on the reverse strand, counting down.
CTGCCGGTGCTGCTGGCGGCCAGCGCCTGCAGGCGCTGGCGGATGGCCTCGGTGACCCTGCTGTGCGCCAGCACGTCGTCGGCCGGCGCGCCGGCGGGCAGCTCCGCAATCCGCCGGCAGCCATCGAGATCGGGAAAGATCAGCACCGAGAGGTCGTCGCGGTCGGCGCCTGCGATCACCACGTCGCGCACCAGCGGCGCCAGCGCGTCGATCAGTCTGGCACGCAGCGGGCCGACGCTGACCCATGTGCCGGTGGCGAGCTTGAAGTCTTCGGCCACGCGGCCGTCGAACAGAAGACCTTCGGCGGGATTGTCCGGATCGTCGAACTTGAAGGCGTCGCCAAGCTTGTAGAAGCCTTCCTCGTCAAAGGACGTCGCGGTCAGTTCCGGCTGCCGCCAGTAACCCGGCGTGATGTTAGGCCCTTTCACGCGCGCTTCGAGTTTTCCTTCGGCCGGAATGAGCTTGAGATCGAGCCCCGGCGTCGGCAGGCCCATATTGGTGGAATTCCTCGTCGCCCAGGTGCGGGCGAGTGCGCAGGGCGCGGTTTCTGTCGCGCCGAAACCGGTGAGGAAGTGGATGCGCTCGCCGCAGCTTTGCAGTGCGAGTTCCTGCATTTCGTCGAAGGTCGGCTGCGACAGGGCCGCGCCCGCAAACCACATCACCTTCAGGCGGCTGAAGAAATTCTGCCGCAACTGCGCGTCGCTGCGCAGAAACGGCAGCAGCGCCTCGTAGCCCTTTGGCACGTTGAAATACCAGGTCGGCGCGACATCCTTCAGGTTGCGCACCGTCGCCTCGATCACACCCGGCAGCGGCTTGCCTTCGTCGATATAGAATGTGCCGCCGTTATAGAGCACGAGCCCGACGTCGTGGTTGCCGCCGGCGGTGTGATGCCACGGCGCCCAGTCCACCGTCACCGGCGGCTCGTCCTGGAAATAGGCCAGTGCCAGCGCGATCATCTTCTGGTTCGAGCACCACATGCGCTGGGTATTGATCACGCCCTTGGGCTGGCCGGTCGAGCCGGAGGTGAACAGGAATTTGGTGATGGTGTCCGGTCCGACATTGCTGTTGGCCTTGTCGATCGTCGATGTCGGCGGCGTTGCCGCCAGTTCGGACAACAATGTCGTCTTGCGGCCGGGCAGCGGATTGCGCGTGACCGCCACTTCGACATCGGCCGGCACGATGGCGTCGATGGCGCGACCGAACGTTTGGCCGTCGGCGGCAAACACAAAGCCCGGCGTCAGCAACTGAAAAATGTGCCTGAGCTTGCCGAAATCGGTGGAGACCAGCGAATAGGCCGGCGAGATCGGCGCATAGGCGATGCCGGCATAGACGCAGGCCAGGCCGAGCATGGCATGTTCGAGATCGTTGCCGGACAGGATCACGACCGGCCGCTCCGCCGACAGGCCGCGCGTCAGCAGCGCTTCGCCGATGCTGCGCGCATAAGTCAGCGTTTCGCCGTAGCTGATCTTGCGCCACGCACCATTTGCATCGCGCGCCGCCATGAACACGCGGTCGGGCGCGCGGTCGGCCCAATGCAAAAGGCGATCGGTGAGCCGGACCGGGTAATCGCCCAGGTCCTCGCGGGCGCGAATGTAGATGCGGCCATCGGGGCGGCGGTCGATGTCCATGTCGGGACGGCCGAGCCTGACCTTGCGGTAGGGCGCCGCGTTGTCCGGCCGGATCTGACGCGAGGCATCCGTCATCGGTTGAGAACCATCCTCGGACTCGTTTCCACCCGCGCCTTTTCTTCTTACTTCTTGTGCAGCGCCTTCGGCGCGCGTTTTTCGAGAAAATCCTTCAGCCGCTGCTGCGCGTCCTCGTTTCCGGAGGCGATCGCCGCCATCAGCGACTCCATCAGATAACCGCCGTCACGCTCGATGTCGGCGATGCGCGGGAGTACATGCATGACGGCATAATTGGTCAGCGGCGTGTTGCCGGCGATGTGCTGCGCCAGCTCGATGCCTTTGGCGAGCCCCGTGCCGTCGTCCACCAGATATTGCGAGATGCCCATGGTGAGGCCTTCATCGGCGCCATAGGTGCGGCCGGTCAGCATCATGTCCATCATGCGCGCGACGCCGATCAGCCGCGGAATCCGCACCGAGCCGCCGCCGCCGACATAGATGCCGCGGCTGCCTTCGGGCAGCGCGTAATAGGCCGAGCGTTCGGCGACGCGGATATGGCAGGCCGCCGCAAGCTCCAGTCCGCCGCCGACAACGGCGCCGTGCAGCACGGCCACCACCGGCACCTTGCCGAATTCAAGACGGTCGAAGATGCGGTGCCAATTGCGGGAATGGTGCACGGCCTCGACCGTGTTGCGGACGGTCAGTTCGCCGAGATCGAGGCCGGCGGAGAAATGCTCGCCTTCGCCATGCAGCACCACGGCGCGGATGTCGTCCGGCAGGGCGGCGAAGAAGCTTTCGATGCCGTTGACGGTGGTGTCGTCCAGCGCATTGCGTTTCTGCGGACGCGACAGCCGCAAAATGGCGATGTCGCCCCGGCGTTCGGCCGTGAGCGAGGCGGGTAGGTCGATGGACAGGCGGGTCTGGGTCATGGGCTAATTGTTGTCTTTAACAACTATTGTGATCATAAACAATGGCGTTCTGGCGGATACCGGCCGTTACAGCACCTCGAAGACCTCGAGCGTCACAGCATTGGGCAGACGGGCGCCATGCGCAATCGCCAGAATCCGGTTCATCCAGTCGAGCGCCGGATCGGCGGTTTCGAACCGCATGAGGGTGCGGAAGAAATAAAGAGCGGGATCGACCGCTTCGCCCCTGGCCAGCCGCGCCAGCACGTCGGGCGGACCGTGACGCAGGCCGTCGCTGGAGACTAGAACCAGCCCGCCCTGGTCGCTCTTTATTGTGTAGCGCGCCTGGATGTCGGCCGCGCCGTCGGCGCGGATCAGTTGCCAGTCGGCGCCGCCCGGCAAAATCTGTCCCGCGAGCCGCGGGCCTTCCACCCGCCCACCCAGAATATTGATGATGCGCCGTTCGCCAGCGGGCGTTTTGCCCAACGGCAGGATCTCGGCCAGTGCGGCATGAACGGTGAAGATGGGAGCGGGGGACAGAGCGGCCATGGGCGTTCCGTTGTTCGCCTTTCGAACATTTTCGAAATTGCGCCGGGGTCCGGCAAATTATTGGACTCTGGCCGGATTCGCTGGCATTTGACCCTCCCGGACGCGGTCCGTAAATTGAATTAATTCGAATAGCGCAGTGCGATCACGCACAAAAGGAAGTGCTCGATATGTCGCGTCTCATGTCCCTCGCCGAGGCCGTCGAAGCCAATGTCCGCGACGGCGATACGGTGGCGATGGAAGGCTTTACCCACCTGATTCCGCATGCCGCCGGTCATGAGATCATCCGTCAGGGCAAGAAGCGTTTGACCCTGATCCGCATGACGCCGGATCTGATCTACGACCAGATGATCGGCATGGGCTGCGCCGACAAACTCGTCTTCTCATGGGGCGGCAATCCCGGCGTCGGCTCGCTGCATCGCGTACGCGACGCGATCGAGAATGGCTGGCCGAACAAGCTGGCGATCGAGGAGCATTCGCATTCCGCCATGGCGAACGCCTATGCGTCCGGCGCTTCGGGCCTGCCGTTCGCGGTGTTCCGCGGCTATATCGGCACCGATCTGCCGAAGGTGAATCCGAACATCAAAAGCGTGACCTGTCCCTATACCGGCGAAGTGCTGGCGACCGTGCCGTCGCATCGCCCGGACGTGGCGGTCATCCATGCGCTGCGCGCCGACCGCGAAGGCAATGTGCTGCTGGAAGGCATTCTCGGCGTGCAGAAGGAAGCCGTGCTCGCCGCCAGGCGCTCGATCGTGACGGTGGAAGAAGTGGTCGACGATTTCGGCCCGCGCAATCTCAATGCGGTGATCCTGCCGAGCTGGACCGTCGGCTCCATCGCCGTGGTGCCGGGCGGCGCGTTCCCGTCCTATGCGCAGGGCTATTACAAGCGCTTCAACGCCTTCTACAAGGAATGGGACGGCATCGCGCGCGAGCGCGACACGTTTCTCGCTTGGATGAAGGAGAATGTGCTGAACAAGCGCCCGGAAGATTTCGCCGAGCATGTCCGCAACCTGCGCGTTGCGGCGGAGTGACTGCGATGACTACGACCTACAAGCCCGCCGAGATGATGACCGTCGCGGCTGCACGCGCGCTCAAGAATACCGACGTGACGTTTGTCGGCATCGGCGCGCCGTCGGCGGCCTCCAACCTCGCCCGCCTGACCCATGCGCCCGAGATCACGCTGATCTACGAATCCGGCACGCTCGCCACCAAGCCGACCGTGCTTCCGCTGTCCATCGGGGACGGCGAATTGTGCGACACCGCGCTCACCACGGTGTCGGTGCCGGAAATGTTCCGCTACTGGCTGCAGGGCGGGCGCATCACCGTCGGCTTCCTCGGCGGCGCGCAGATCGACAAATACGCCAACCTCAACACCACGGTGGTCGGCCCCTACGACAAGCCGAAGGTACGGCTGCCGGGCGGCGGCGGCGCGCCGGAGATCGCCACCTCCTGCGGCGAAATTTTCATCATCATGTCGCAGGGCAAGCGCGGTTTCGTGGAGAAGCTGGACTTCGTCACGTCGCTCGGCCACGGCGAGGGCGGCGATCATCGCCAGCGGCTGGGCGTCAAGACCAAGGGCCCGACCAAGCTGATCACCGATCTGTGCATCATGGAGCCGGACCCGAAGACCAAAGAGATGACCGTGGTCTCGATCCATCCCGGCGTGACGCGCGAGCAGATCCAGGAGAATACCGGCTGGACCGTGAAATTCGCCGACAAGGTGACGGAGACCCCGGCGCCGACCGAACTGGAGCTGAAAGTCCTGCGCGAACTGAATGAGAGAACGGCGCGCGCGCACGGCGAAGCGGCGTAGGCGGCTTATATATGAGATGAAGGTTTTTACCCTTCCCCCACGAAGTGGTGGGGAGGGTCGCGAGCGAAGCGGGCGGGGTGGGGAGCTCTTTCGATTTCGCTGCGATGATTCTCTCCCCCCACCCCCGACCCCTCCCTGCCGCTACGCGGGGGAGGGGAGGAAGAAAGGCAAGAAAAATGCGCGACGTATTTCTCTGTGATGCCGCCCGCACCGCCATCGGGCGTTACGGCGGTTCGCTCGCCAAGGTGCGGCCCGACGATCTTGCGGCGGTGCCGATCAAGGCATTGATGAAGCGCAATCCCAAGGTGGACTGGTCGCGGATCGACGAAGTCTATTTCGGCTGCGCCAACCAGGCCGGCGAGGACAACCGCAACGTCGCGCGCATGGCTTTGCTGCTGGCGGGCCTGCCCGACACCGTGCCCGGCATCACCGTCAACCGCCTGTGCGCATCGGGTCTCGAAGCCGTCGGACATGCCGCGCGCTCGATCCGCGCCGGCGAGATCGATTTCGCCATCGCTGGCGGCGTCGAGTCGATGACGCGCGCGCCCTTCGTGATGGGCAAGGCGAACGAGGCCTTCTCGCGCAGCGCCGAGGTGTTCGACACCACCATCGGCTGGCGCTTCATCAATCCGCTGATGAAGGCGCAATACGGCGTGGATTCCATGCCGGAGACCGGCGAGAACGTGGCCGAGGAATTCCAGGTCACCCGCGCCGACCAGGACGCCTTTGCGCTGCGCTCGCAGCAGAAGGCCGCCAAGGCCATCGCCGTGGGCTATTTCGCCGAGGAAATCGTGCCGGTGGAGATTGCCGGCAAGAAAGGCGAGACCGTTATCGTCGACAAGGACGAGCATCCGCGCGAGACCACGCTGGAGCAACTTGCCAAGCTGAAGACGCCGTTCCGCAATCCCGGCACCGTCACCGCCGGCAACGCCTCCGGCGTCAATGACGGCGCCGCCGCGATGATCGTGGCGAGCGAGGAGGCGGTGAAGAAGCACGGCCTCACCCCGCGCGCCCGCATTCTCGGGATTGCGTCCGCCGGCGTGCCGCCGCGCATCATGGGCATCGGCCCGGTGCCGTCCACGCGCAAGCTGATGGAACGGCTGAAGCTGAAGATTTCCGATTTCGACCTCATCGAGCTGAACGAGGCGTTCGCGTCGCAGGGCATCGCGGTCTTGCGCCAGCTCGGCGTGGCGGAAGACGCCGATTTCGTCAATCCGCATGGCGGCGCGATCGCGCTCGGCCATCCGCTCGGCATGTCGGGCGCGCGCATCGCGATGACCGCGGCGCACGGCCTTCACACGCGCGGCGGCAAGCTCGGTCTTGCCACCATGTGCGTGGGCGTGGGGCAGGGTGCGTCGCTCGCGCTCGAGCGCGTATGAAGCTCAATCGGTCTCATCCTGAGGAGCATCGCGCAGCGATGCGTCTCGAAGGATGGGGCCGCCCTCTCCTTCGAGACGGCGCTTCGCGCCTCCTCAGGATGAGAGCGGACTAGATAGGAGGGGAAGGGAACAACAATGTCTCTTATATATCCGCGGGACGGCCTCAGCGCTTACCCAAAACATCTGACACCGGCCTACAAGAGCACGGTGAAGCGCGCGCCGACCAAGCCGCTGGTCCTGATGCCGCACACGCTGTCGGAGATGACCGGGCCGATCTACGGCCACGATGCCATCCAGGACAACGACAACGATCTGACCAAGCAGGGCAAGGGCGAGCCGCTGGGCGAACGCATCATTGTGCATGGCCATGTGCTCGACGAGAACAAGCGGCCGGTGCCTGACGCGCTGGTCGAGCTGTGGCAGGCCAATGCTTGCGGCCGCTATGTGCATCTCGTCGACCAACATCCGGCGCCGCTCGATCCGAATTTCACCGGCGCCGGCCGCACCGTCACCGACAAGGCCGGCTATTACAAGTTCATCACCGTCAAGCCGGGCGCCTATCCGTGGGGCAACCACCACAATGCCTGGCGTCCGAACCACATCCACTTCTCGGTGTTCGGGCATTCCTTCCTGTCGCGTCTGGTCACGCAGATGTACTTCCCGGGCGACTACCTCTTCCCGTTTGACCCGATCTTCAATTCGGTGACCGACGAGCGCGACCGCGCGCGCATGATCTCGACCTTCGATCTTGAAAACACGATTCCCGACTGGGCGCTCTGCTTCCGCTTCGACATCGTCTTGCGCGGACGCGACAAAACTCCCGAGGATATGGACTGATGTCTGAACTCACACCGTCACAAACCGTCGGCCCGTTCTACGCCTATGGACTGACCCCGAAGGGCCGGGCGAAATGGGATCCGAACGGCCATTATTCCTGGAAAGAAACCATCGGCGACAACCTGGTCACGCCCGATGTCGTCGGCGACCGCATCCGCATCGAGGGCGGCATCTATGACGGCGACGGCAAGCCAATTCCGGACGCGATGCTGGAAATCTGGCAGGCCGACGGGCAGGGCCGCTATTCGAACGAGCCGGGAAGCCGGCGTCTGCCCAACACGTCGTTCAAGGGGCATGGCCGCTCGGCTTGCGATGGCAACGGCGTGTTCTCCTTCGACACCGTCAAGCCCGGCCAGGTGGCCGGACCCGGCGGCAAGATGCAGGCGCCGCATATCGTAGTCTGCATCTTCGGCCGCGGCATGCTGCGGCAGGTCTACACGCGCATGTATTTCGACGGCGAAGCCGCGAACGCCGCCGATCCGGTGCTGGCGCTGGTGCCGGCCGAGCGCCGCGACACGCTGATGGCGAAGAAGCAGGGCAATGTCTGGCGCTTCGACGTCCACATGCAGGGCGACAAAGAAACGGTGTTCTTCGACGTCTAGGCGCTAGGAACGGGAGTGGGCTGTATACCACCCCTGGATTTCCCGGTCAGCGTAACTCACGGACGGCTTGATTCAGGAGCGCGGGGATTTGTCCTTTGCGCCCCTTCGCCTTTCCTGTATACAGCCTGCATTCCTCAGGGCCGAACGTGTCCGCAAGAGACATGACCGTCCTGAGATCCAAGGACGGGTACAGGCGTATGTCGGTTTCTGCCGCCGAGAACGAGCGGTCCTTTTCGCAGACCGTGAAGGCGCAGCTCTCGCTGCGCGATCTGATCCTGTCCGGCGATCTGAAGCCCGGCGACCGCATTTCCGAATTGCCGATGGTGGAGCGTCTGGGCATTTCCCGTACGCCGATCCGCATGGCGCTGGTGCGACTGGAAGAAGAGGGGATTCTTGAAGCCATTCCCTCCGGCGGTTTCGCCGTGAAGGCGTTTTCCGAACGCGACATCCACGACGCCATCGAGGTGCGCGGCACGCTCGAAGGCCTGGCCGCGCGGCTCGCGGCCGAGCGCGGCGTGCGGCCGTCGGTTCTGGTCGAACTCAAGGACCGTCTGAACCGGCTGGACGAACTGGTCGTGCGGCCGACGCTGACGGTCGACGACTTCTCGCAATATGTCGATCTGAACGGGCAGTTCCATGCCCTGCTGGTCGAGGCCGCCGACAGCTCCGTGCTGGCGCGGCAGATCGACCGCGCGCTCAACCTGCCCTTCGCCTCGCCCTCGGGCTTTGTGATGGTGCAGGCGATGCTGCCGGAGGCGCGGCACATTCTCACCATCGCACAGGACCATCATCGCTGCGTGGTGCGCGCCATCGAGGATCGCGAGGGTGCACGCGCCGAAGCGCTGATGCGCGAGCACGCGCGGCTGGCGCATCGCAATCTTCAACTGGCGTTCCGCAATCAGGGCACGCGCGATCTGGTGCCGGGCTCGGTCCTGATCCGCAAGCCCGCTATCGCCGGGCGCTATTGAGCAGGTTCTCTTTTCGCACTTCCACCCATCACAAAACATCCAACGGAGGAATATCGTTATGTCCCTGAGAACAAAGCCGCCCTACCGCGCGGACCAGGTCGGAAGCTTTCTGCGCACCGCGCCGCTGAAGGATGCGCGCGCCAAACGCGAGAAGGGTGAAATCACCGCCGCGCAACTGAAGGCGGTCGAGGACGAAGAGATCAAGAAGCTGATCAGGAAACAGGAAGACGTCGGCATGCAGCTCGCCACCGACGGCGAGTATCGCCGCTCCTGGTGGCATTTCGACTTTCTCGGCCTGCTCACCGGCGTGAAGCTGGTCGAAAGCGATCACGGCATCCAGTTCAAGGGCGTGGAAACCAAGGCGCAGACGCTGAAGATCGACGGCAAGGTCGATTTCCCGCTCGACCATCCCTTCCTCGAACACTTCAAGTTCCTGAAGGCCAACACCAAGGTCACGGCGAAGATGACGATCCCTTCGCCGACGGTTCTGCATTTCCGCGGCGGCCGCAAGGCGATCAGCACCAGCGTCTATCCGGACATGGCTGGCTTCTTCGAGGATACTGGCAAGGCCTACGCCAAGGCAGTGAAGGCGTTCTACGACGCCGGCTGCCGTTATCTGCAGTTCGACGATACGGTCTGGGCCTATCTCTGCTCGCCCGCCGAATTGCAGAAGGCCAAGGAGCGCGGCGACGATCCCACCGGACTGCAGGACGTCTATGTGAAGATGCTCAACACCGCGCTGGCGGCGAAGCCGGCCGACATGGTCATCACGACGCATGTGTGCCGCGGCAATTTCCGCTCCACCTGGATCTCCGAGGGCGGTTATGAGCCGGTGGCCGAGAAGCTGTTCGGCCAGGTGAACTATGACGGCTATTTCCTCGAATACGACACCGAGCGGGCCGGCGGCTTCGAGCCGCTGCGGTTCCTGCCCAAGGGCAACAAGCAGGTCGTTCTTGGGCTGATCACCTCCAAGAGCGGCACGCTGGAAAAGAAGGACGACGTCAAGAAACGCATCCAGGAAGCGACCAAATTCGCCCCCCTGGAGCAGTTCTGCCTGTCGCCGCAATGCGGCTTCGCCTCGACCGAGGAGGGCAACGTGCTGACCGAGGATCAGCAATGGGCAAAAATGCGGGAAATCGTGGAACTGTCGGAAGAGGTCTGGGGCAAGTAGGTCGCTGACTTAAGGCTTGATAGGGACAAAGGGATCGGGAAGAATCCCCCTATCAACAATAAGGGCCCGACAAGGCCCGACCAGGGAGGATCACATGAGTTTCCGCCTCGTCACGCGGCGCGTAGCTGTTCTGGCGGTTTCCGCCATTTCAGCGGCTTCGCTTTCTCTTTTCGCCGGTAAAGCGGCCCAGGCCCAGTCCGGCGAGCCGATCAAGATCGGTCTCGGCATTGCGATGACCGGCGGTCTCGCCGGTCCCGGCAAGCAAGCGCTGCTCGGCGTGCAAATCTGGGAGGAGCAGATCAACAAGAAGGGCGGGCTGCTCGGCCGGCCGGTCAAGCTGATCTTTTACGACGATCAGACCAATGCTTCGACGGTTCCGGGCATCTACACCAAGCTGATCGACGTCGACAAGGTCGACCTGATCCTCGGACCCTATGCCACCAACATGATCGCGCCGGCGATGCCTGTCGTCATGCAGAAGGGCAAGACGATCATCGGACTGTTCGGTCTCGCGGTGAACAGCGAGTTCAACTACCCGAAATATTTCGCGATGATCCCGACGGGGCAGAATACAAAACCGTCCTTCACCGAGGGCTTCTTCGAGGTTGCGGCAAAGAACAAGCTTCAGACCGTCGCACTGGTCGCCGCCGACGCCGAGTTTGCGAACAATTCCTGTGAAGGCGCGCGCGCGAATGCCAAGAAGCACAACATGAAGGTCGTCTACGACCGCAAATATCCGCCTGCCACCACCGACTTCACCCCGATTGTGCGCGCAATCCAGGCAGCGAACCCGGACGCCGTGGTGATCTGCTCGTATCCGCCGGATTCGGTCGGCATGGTGCGCGCGGCCAACGAGGTCGGCCTCAAGCCCAAGATGATCGGCGGCTCGATGGTTGGCCTCCAGATCAGCGCGATCAAGACCCAGCTTGGACCGCTGATGAACGGCTGGATCAATTATGAGACCTGGGTTCCCTCGAAGCAGGCGTTGAACCCCGGCATCGAGGCGTTCCTGAAGGAATACCAGTCGCGCGCCAAGGCGGCCGGCGTGGATCCGCTCGGCTATTATCTCGGTACGTGGGGCTATGCCTATGCCGAATTGCTGGGCAAGGCGGTTGAGGGAGCGAAGAGCCTGAACGACGACAAGATCGCCGAATATCTCCGCCAGAACACGATCCCGACCATCATGGGTCCGATCAAGTTCGGCAAGAACGGCGAATGGGTCGAGTCCGGCATGATGCAGGTCCAGTACAAGAACATCAAAGGCAACGATCTGGATCAGTTCCGCGGCATGGACACGCAGACGATCGTGGCGCCGGCGAAGCTCGCGACCGGCGAAGCGATCGTGCCGTTCGAGAAGGCGCAGAAGTAACGGTCACGGCTGACGTGCAAGACGGCGCCGCGCCACCCGCGCGGCGCCGTTTGCATGACGGGCCGGCCCGGGCGACAAAACGGCGCCGGCTGAAATGGAGAATGAGCATGCTGCTGCCCACCAGTCTTGTCGGGTCCTATCCGCAGCCGGATTGGCTGATCGACCGCGAGCGGTTGTCCAAGCAGGTGCCGCGCGTGCGCATGACCGATCTCTGGCGGGTCGATGACGCCCGGCTGGAAACCGCGCAGGACGACGCCACCCTGCTGGCCATCCGCGATCAGGAGCGCGCCGGCCTCGACATCATTTCCGACGGCGAGCAGCGCCGCGAAAGCTATTCCAACCGTTTCGCCACCGCGCTCGACGGTATCGACATCGACAATCCCGGCACCACCATCAACCGCAGCGGCAAGCCCATTCCGGTGCCGCGCGTGGCCGGCAAGATCCGCCGCCGGCATGCGGTCGAAGTGCGCGACGTGCAGTTGCTGCGCGCCAATACCGACCGCGCGATCAAAGCCACCGTGCCCGGCCCTTTCACCATGGGAAAGCAGGCGCAGGACGACTTCTACAAGGACGAGGAGGCGGTCGCGATGGACTATGCTGTCGCGGTCAACGAGGAGATCAGGGACCTGTTCGCCGCCGGCGCCGACATCGTGCAGATCGACGAGCCCTGGATGCAGCAGCATCCGGACAAGGCCCGCCAATACGGCCTGAAGGTGCTGGACCGCGCGCTGCACGGCGTCACCGGCACCATCGCCATTCACCTGTGCTTCGGCTATGCGCAGGTCGTGCATGACAAGCCGACCGGCTATTCCTTCCTGGCGGAGCTGGAAAATTCCAGGGTCGATCAGGTCTCGATCGAGGCGGCGCAGCCGAAGCTCGATCTGAAGGTTCTGCGCGACCTGCCCACCAAGACCATCATCCTCGGCGTGATCGACCTGGCCGACAAGACGATCGAGACGCCCGAGATCGTGGCGCAGCGTATCCGCGATGCATTTGCGCATGTCCCGCCTGAGCGAATCGTGGTGGCGCCGGATTGCGGCATGAAGTATCTGCCGCGCGAGATCGCTTTCGGAAAGATGAAGGCGATGGTCGAGGGGACGAAAATCGTCCGCAAGGAATTGCAGGGCGCGTAATTCCGCAAAGTGGGAACCGGTTTTCGGACAAGATCACGCGCAGATGAAAAGGGTTTGGTAAAGTATGTTGCGTCAAGTGCCGCCGTTCCGCGCCGATCATGTCGGCAGCCTGCTGCGCCCGCAGGCACTGAAAGAGGCCCGCGCCCGGCGCGAACGCGGCGAGATCTCGCCCGAGCAGCTCAGGGAGATCGAGGACCACGAGATCGAGACGGTCATTCGCCGGCAGGAGGAGGTCGGACTGCAGAGCATCACCGACGGAGAATTCCGCCGCGCCTTCTGGAACTACGATTTCCTCGGCGAACTCGACGGCGTCGAAGCCTATCTCGGCGAGCGCAAGATCTCGTTCCAGGGCAAGAATCCGCGCCCGATGATGCTGCGGGTGACCGGCAAGCTCGGCACGTTTTCCGGCCATCCGATGCTCGATCACTTCCGCTTCGTGAAATCGCACACCACGCGCACCGCGAAGATGACGATTCCCTCGCCGTCCTCGCTGCATTTCCGTTACGGGCGCGACGCCGTGCCCGAGAGCATCTATCCGGACATGCGCGATTTCTACCGCGACCTCGGGCAAAGCTATACTAGGGCGGTGCGCGCCTTTGCCGATGCCGGCTGCCGCTATCTGCAGCTCGACGAGGTGAACTTCACCTATCTCTGCGATCCCGCGCTGCGCGCGCAGGTCACCGCTCGCGGCGATGATCCCGAGCAACTGCCGCACATCTATGCCGGCATGATCAACGCCGCGATGGCCGACATTCCCGGCGACATGACCATCTCGATGCATCTGTGCCGCGGCAATTTCCAGTCCACTTTCGTGGCCTCGGGCGGCTACGAGCCGGTGGCCGAGATTCTCTTCAACGAGATCAAGGTGCACGGCTATTTCATGGAATACGACACCGATCGCGCCGGCGGCTTTGAGCCGCTGCGGTTTGTCCCCAAGGGCAAGACGGTGGTGCTGGGCCTCGTCACCTCGAAATCCGGAACGCTGGAGAGCAAGGACGAGATCAAGCGCCGCATCGATGCGGCGGCAAAGTTCATTCCGCTCGACCAGCTCGCGCTCAGCCCGCAATGCGGGTTCGCCTCGACCGAGGAAGGCAATATCCTCGCCGAGGACGAGCAATGGGCCAAGCTGCGGATGATCGTGGAGGTGGCGGAGGAAGTGTGGGGCTGACGGCCTAGTCCTCGAGGATCGCGACCGCGCGCGTCCAGCCGGCGGAACCGCCCTTCACCTTCACCGGGAAGCACGACACCATGAAGCCATGCGGCGGCAGCTGTTCGAGATTGTGCAGCTTCTCGAGATGGCAATAGCCGATCTCGCGCCCGGCCTTGTGGCCTTCCCAGATGATGGACGGATCGTGGTCCCTCGCATAGCGCTCCGCGGTGAAGCTGAACGGCGCGTCCCAGCTCCAGCCGTCGATGCCGGTGACGCGCACGCCGCGCTCCGTCAGGTAAAGCGTGGCCTCGCGCCCCATGCCGCAGCCTGAATCGACGTAATCCGGCGCGCCGTATTTCGCGCCGGCCGCGGTATTCACCAGCACGATGTCGAGCGGCTTGAGCGTGTGGCCGATGCGGTCCAGTTCGGCCGCGACATCCTGTGCGCCGACCACATAGCCGGAAGGAAAATGCCGGAAATCGAGTTTCACGCCGGGCTGAAAACACCACTCGAGCGGCACCTGGTCGATGGTCATGGACGGCTTCGGCGCGCCGAGCGCATGGTCCATGGTGGGATGATAGTGATAGGGCGCATCGAGATGCGTGCCGTTATGGGTGGTCATCTGCACCTTCTCCAGCGCCCATCCCGCGCTGTCGGGCAGGTCGCCGGCCTGCAGGCCGGGGAAAAAGCCGCGGATGCGGTCGATGGTCTGGTCATGGCGCAGATATTCGATCCGGGGCAGCGCCACCGGCGGGTCGCTGGCCACATCGTTCTCCAGCGGGATCGAGATATCGACGAGGCGTCGGGCCATGCGGCCTCCTGTTTGCTGTCCTGCATGCGCAAGCATTGACGAGGATAGACCGCTCCCCTAGCGTTTCCAATACAATGAGAAACGGGAGGACGTCGATGATCGTGCGTGCTGTTGTGTGTGGCTTGGCCGCGATGCTGATGCTGAGTGGACCGGCGGGCGCGCAGAAATATCCCTCGCGCACGATCGAGGTGATCGTTCCGTTCGCGGCCGGCGGCGGCGTCGACCTGATCGGCCGCGCGGTGGCCGCCTCGCTGGCGGAGCAGTTCGGGCAGAGTGTCGTTGTCGCCAACCGCGACGGCGCGGGCGGCACGCTCGGCTTCGGCGCGCTGGCGGCGGCGGCGCCCGACGGCCTGACTCTCGGCTTCGGCCCCTCGACCCCGATCGCGAATGCGCCGTATCTGGTCAAGGGCGTGCGCTACAATGTCGAATCCTTCGATTACATCTGCCAGGTGTTCGAGAATGTGTTCGCCGTCGCCGTCGGTTCGCAATCCAGGTTCAAGACCGCGAAGGAGCTGTTCGCATCCGCCGGCGACAAGGGCCTGAATTTCGGTCACGCCGGTCTCGGCTCGATCCCGCATCTGTCCGTTGAAAATCTTGCCGATGCCCTGAAGGTGAAGGTGCAGCATCTGCCGTTCCGCGGCGACGGCGCGATGCTGCCGGTGCTGCTGCAGGGCGATCTGGATTTCGGCGCCCCGGCGATTTCGTCGATTCGCGGCAACGACAAGGTCCGTCCGCTGCTGGTGTTCTCCGACAAGCGCCATCCGGCTTATCCCGACGTGCCGACCGCGGCCGAGATCGGTGTGAAGACGTCGGTGCCGCCGGGCCAGAACGGCCTCTATGCGCCCAAAGGGTTGCCGGCCGATGTGAAGGCTGCGCTCGAGCGCGCCTGCGCCGCGGCGGTCAAGTCCGACAACGTGCTGAAGGTCGTCGGCAATACCGGGCAGAGCATCGCCTATCTGACCGGCCAGCAATTCCACGATCAGACCGCCGCCGACTACAAGTTCAAGGGCGCATTGATCAAGCGGCTGGGGCTGGGATCGCAATAGCCGTCCCCGGCAACCGGCCTTTGACGGATCGCGGCGCGCCGGCCCGGCGCGTCGTGCGGCAACGGCGGAGTGCAATGCCCATCGACCCGCAAAAGCTCTTGGCGCTGCGCCTGCCCGAGATCGCGCAGCGCTACACCGACAGGGACGTCATCCTGTATGCGCTCGGCATCGGTTTGGGGCAGGACCCGCTCGACAAAAGACAGTTGGCCTTCGTCACCGAAGCCCGTCTGAAGGTTCTTCCCACCTTCGCCGTCACGCTCGCCTTCTCGCCGTTCTGGCTGCGCGATCTCGACACCGGCATCGATTTTCTGAAAGTCGTGCATGGCGCCGAAAGCCTGGTGCTGCACGGTCCGCTGCCGGCGCATGGACATATCACCGGCCGCATGCGGATCGTGGACGTCGTCGACAAGGGCGCCGGCAAGGGCGCGGTGCTGACCTGCGAGCGCGTCATCGTTGACGAGTCCAGCGGCTGCAAGCTCGCGACCCTGACCGAGACCGTGTTCTGCCGCGGCGACGGCGGATTCGGCGGCCCCCGGCGCAAGAGCCCGCCGCCGCATCCGGTCCCGGACCGCGCGCCGGACACGATCTGCGATCTGCCCACCCGCCCCGAGACGGCTTTGCTCTACCGCATGAGCGGCGACGCCAATCCCCTGCACAGCGATCCCGACGTGGCGAAGGCCGCCGGCTTCGAGCGCCCGATCCTGCACGGGCTTGCGAGTTTCGGCGTCGCGGGACATGCGCTGCTGAAGACGATATGCGACTATGACCCCGGCCGTCTCATCGCGATGGCGGGACGGTTTTCCGCGCCGGTCTTTCCGGGCGAGACCATCCGCACCGAGATGTGGCGCGAGGGCGAAGTGGTGAGTTTCCGGGCGCGGGTCGTGGAGCGTGGCGTGGTCGCGATCGACAACGGCCGCGCCGAGGTGAGGTGACGTGAGCGAACGCGTTGAACATGGCCGGGACGACGAGATCGCGCAGATCCGCGACAGTGTGCGCGCGCTGTGCGCGGGGTTTCCGGGCGAATACTGGCGCGGGATCGACCGCGAGCGCGCCTATCCCGCGGCCTTCGTCGATGCCCTGACGAAGGCCGGCTTTCTCGCCGCCCTGATCCCGGACGAATTCGGCGGCAGCGGGCTCACCATGCGCGCCGCAGCCGCGATCATGGAGGAAATCCATGCAAGCGGCTGCAACGGCGCTGCGTGCCATGCGCAGATGTACACCATGGGCACGGTGCTGCGGCATGGCAGCGACGCGCAGAAGAACAGATATCTGCCGGGCATCGCCAGGGGCGAGTTGCGGCTGCAGGCTTTTGGCGTGACCGAGCCGACGTCGGGCACCGACACGCTGAGTCTTCGCACCACGGCCGTGCGCGACGGCGATCATTACCTCGTCAACGGCCAGAAGATCTGGACCTCGCGCGCGGAATATTCCGACCTGATGCTGCTGCTGGCGCGCACCACGCCGCGCGACCAGGTCAAGAAGCGCACCGACGGCCTGTCGGTGTTCCTGGTCGACATGCGCGCGGCGCTCGGCCATGGCCTCACGATCCGCCCGATTCGCACCATGATGAATCATGCGACCACGGAGGTGTTCTTCGACAACATGCGGATTCCGGCCGACACGCTGGTCGGCGAGGAGGGCAAGGGCTTCCGCTACATTCTCTCCGGCATGAACGCCGAGCGCATCCTGATCGCGGCCGAATGCATCGGCGACGCCAAATGGTTCATCGGCAAGGCCACGGCCTATGCCAAGGAACGCGCGATCTTCAATCGTCCCATCGGCCAGAACCAGGGCGTGCAATTCCCGATCGCGCGCGCCTATGCGCAGATGCGCGCCGCCGAACTGATGGTGCAGGAGGCGGCCCGAAAATATGAAGCCGGCGCCGACATCGGAGCCGAGGCCAACATGGCGAAACTGCTCGCCGCCGATGCCTCCTGGGCGGCCGCCGACATGTGCGTGCAGACCTTTGGCGGTTTTGGTTTTGCGGAGGAATACGATATTGAGCGCAAGTTCCGCGAGACCCGGCTCTATCAGGTGGCGCCGATCTCGACCAATCTCATTCTCTCCTATCTCGCCGAGCACGTGCTCGGCTTGCCGCGCTCCTACTGACCATGACCCTCCCGCTCTCCGGTCTTCTTGTCGTCTCGCTCGAACAGGCCGTGGCCGCGCCGCAAGCGACCTGCCGGCTGGCGGATGCCGGCGCGCGCGTCATCAAGCTGGAGCGCCCGGAAGGCGATTTCGCGCGCCAGTATGATGGCTATGTGCATGGCGAGAGCGCCAATTTCGTCTGGCTCAACCGCGGCAAGGAATCGGTGGTGGTCGATCTCGCGAAGGCCGACGACAAGGCGCTGCTGGCGGCTTTGCTCGCGAAGGCCGATGTGTTCGTGCAGAACCTGAAGCCGGGCGCCATCGCCAGGCTTGGCTTTCCGATCGCCGAGCTGCGGAAAAAATATCCGGGCCTGATCTGCTGCTCGATCTCCGGCTATGGCGAGAGCGGCCCCTATGCCGCGCGCAAGGCCTACGACCTGCTGGTGCAGGCCGAATCCGGTCTCGCCTCGGTGACCGGCGGTCCCGACGCGCCGGCGCGGGTCGGCTTTTCGGTCGCCGATATCGGCGCCGGGATGAACGCCTATCAGGCGATTCTGGAAGCGCTGATCGCGCGTGGCCGCACCGGCGAGGGCGCCGAGATTTCGGTGTCGCTGTTCGACGCCATGGCGGAATGGATGACGGTGCCGCTGCTGTCGCATGAAGGCGGCCATCCCTTCAGGCGCATCGGGCTGGCGCATGCGGCGATCGCGCCCTATGGCGTGTTCAAGTCGAAGGACGGCGCCGACATTCTGATCTCCATCCAGAACGACCGCGAATGGCGGGTGCTGGCCGAAAAGGTGCTGGGCGACGCCGCGCTCGGAACCGACCCGAAATTCGCCACCAACCCGCAGCGCGTGACACATCGCGTCGAGACCGATGCCGCGGTCGGCGCTGCCTTCGCACAAATCGATGTCGAACCGCTGATGAAAAAACTCGAAGCCGCCGACATCGCCTTCGCGCGGGTCAGCGATTGCGAGTTGCTGTCGCAGCATCCGCATCTGCGCCGCGTGACGTTTGAATCCCCCAGCGGCCCAGTTCGCATACCGGCCACGGCTGCGGTGTTTGCAGGGGAGGAGCGCCATTATGGCGCGGTGCCGGACTTGGGCGAGCACACCGCCAAGGTCCGCGCGGAGTTCCTCAAGGGGTCTGAAAGATGAGCGAGATCGACCGCAGCCGCCTGATCTGTCCGTCGCTCGGCGGGCTGTACGAAACCTTCGCACCTTACAGCTATGCCTTCATGCGGTTCAGCGCCGGCGCGATCATGGTGCCGCATGGCGTGCAGAAGCTGTTCTACGGCACGGCGGTGAACACAGCTCAGGGCATGGCCGCCAAGGGATTCCCGTTCCCGCTGCAGCTCGCTTATCTGGTTGGCGTCGTGGAACTGGTCGTTGCGGCGGCGCTCGCCGTCGGATTGTTCACGCGCGTGGCCGCCGTCATCCTCTGGATCGAATTATTCGTGATCCTCATCTGGTTCGTCGGACCGAACGGCTACTTCTGGGGCCGGCAGGGCTATGAATTCGTGCTGCTGTGGATGCTGCTGTTCACCGCGATCTTCTTCAAGGGCGGCGGCCGCTATTCGGTCGACCGTTATCTGCGTAAGGAATTCTGAAACGCGTCACAGGAGGATAAAGCATGAACAAGGACATGTATGACAAGGGCCTCGCCGTCCGCCGCGCGGTTCTCGGCGACGCCTATGTCGACAAGGCGATCAACACCGCCGACGACTTCAACCGGCCGCTGCAGGAGCTGGTCACCGAATATTGCTGGGGCGCGGTCTGGGGGCGCGAGGGCCTGCCGCGCAAGACGCGCTCAATGCTGAATCTGGCGATGATCTCCATCCTCAACCGCCCGCATGAACTGCGCGCGCATATCCGCGGCGCGCTGACCAACGGCGTCAGCAAGGAAGAGATCACCGAAGTCTTCCTGCAGGTCGCGATCTATGGCGGCGTACCCTGCGCGGTCGATTCCTTCCGCATCGCGCGCGAGGAATTCGCGCAGGAGGGCAAGTGACATGCGCCGCCCGCTTCCGGATACCGGCGCCGCCAGGTTGGATGAAGCCTCCTGTCGGTTGTACGATTGCTGATGTCGGAATTTCTCATCGCCGATATCGGGGGAACCAATAGCCGGCTCGCCTTTGTGGGTCCGGATGGCCGGCCGGCGCGCATGATCGAGATTGCCAACGACAGCGTCGCCGGTCCGGAGGATTTGATAGGCCGCGCGCTGGCGAATGCCGGAGAGCATCCACAGCGCGCGGTGATCGCGCTGGCCGGTCCGATCATCAACGGCGACGAGGTTGTGCTCACCAATCGTGCCTGGCGTTTCCGCCTCTCCGAGTTGTCCGCGCGCTGCGGGCTTGCGCGTATCCATGTGCTCAATGACTTCGAGGCGATCGCGTGGTCGTTGCCATTATTGGGCGACGCCGATGTGCAGGCCATTGGTCCAGACTTGAAACCCGGGCTTGGCGTCAAGGCCGTCGTCGGGCCGGGAACAGGTCTTGGTGTTGCTGCTTTGCTGCCGACACCAAATGGCTGGCATCCCGTCGCAAGCGAAGGTGGGCATGCGTCGTTCGGTCCGGTGGCCGCAGACGAGGAAGCATTGTTCCGGAACATGCGCGACGGCGGAGGGTCGATGAGCGCGGAGATGGTGCTGTCAGGGCGCGGGCTTGCGCGCCTGCACGGCGCGATGCATCCCGGCATTCTCAATGTCAGGCCGGAGATGATCGTGACACAGGCCAGAGCCGGTGATCGCGATGCGCGTGCGACCGTCGTCATGTTCCTGCGGCTGTTCGGCCGGTTTGCGGGCAATGTCGCGCTGACATTCAAGGCGACGGGAGGGGTCTATCTTGCTGGCGGCGTCGGACGCGGATTTGGCGCGCTGTTCGACGCGCAAATTTTCCGCGCCGCCTTCGAGACGCATCCGCCGCATCAGCGGCTGCTCGCGTCGATTCCCACCTGCCTCATCACCTATGAACAACCCGGCCTGCTCGGCTGCGCGGCAGTCGCCGCCAGGCTCCGCGACGAGTCCATGACGGCGAAGCGCACATAACCACGCCGCAGGGTCAGGCGAACCCCATTTCCGACAGCGCCTCGATGTGGCATTGCGCCGAGGCTGCGTTGAAGCAGCAGAAGATCACGCGGGCGATGCCGCGCGGCGCGGCCGAGAGCTCCGACACCACGGTGCCGATGGCGACATCGGCGGCGCGCTGCGCGGGGAAGCCGTAGGCGCCGGTCGAGATCGCGGGAAAGGCGATCGAGGCGAGGCCGTGCTGCGCGGCGAGCGCCAGCGCGGTCGCGTAGCAGGAGGCCAGCAGGCGGTCCTCGTCGTGCTGACCGCCGCCCCAGACCGGGCCCACCGCGTGAATCACATACCGCGCCGTCAGGCGATAGCCTCGGGTGAGGCGGGCCTCGCCGGTCTCGCAGCCGCCGAGCGTCTCGCATTCGGCTTTCAGTTCGGGACCCGCCGCGCGATGGATCGCGCCGTCGACTCCGCCGCCGCCCAGCAGCGTGCGGTTGGCGGCATTGACGATGGCATCGACCTCGAGCGTGGTGATGTCGCCGACCACGATGTCGAGATGCGCCGGTCCGAGTTCGACGGTGAGCAGGGGCGAGATATCGCTCATGCGCAAAGCCTAGCACGACCCGCGAAGGCGCGTTAAGCCGCGCTCTCGGTCGCCAGATCGATGGTGCTGCGCCGGCCGATATCGTCGAAATGCCGGTCGAGGAAGCGGCGGGCGGCGCGGCGGCCGGCACGGTGCAGCAGGGTGAGAAAGTCCTTGTCGGTCTTCAGCCGGCTGCCGATCGTGAGCTTGGTGCCGACATTCTCCAGCACGATGCGGTGGATGTTGATGTTGCGGCCGCGCGCGTTGCCGCCGCGGCTTTCGGCGGTGATGCGGCCGATATATTCCAGCGCGCGCAGTTCGGTATCGAGCGAGGAATTGAAGGTGATCTCGTTCACGCGGTGCACGATATCGCGCGCTGTGGTAGGCGTCTTGTCGCGCCGCAGCGGCGAGATCTGCACCACCACCACGTCGTCGATGTCGTTGGCGTTGAGGAAGGGCAGGATCGCCGGATTGCCGGTGAAGCCGCCGTCCCAGTAAGGTTCGCCGTCGATCTCGACCGCGCGGAACATCAGCGGCAGGGCGGCCGAGGCCATCACCACGTCGGCGGTGACATGCTCGCGCCGGAACACGCGCAGGCGTCCGGTATGCACGTTGGTCGCCGAAATGAAGAGCTGCAGCTCCCTGAATGCCTGGATCGCCTCGAAATCGGCAAAGCGCTCGATCAGGTCCTTGAGCGGATTGATGTTGAGCGGGTTGAAATCGTAGGGCGACATGAACTTCGCCATGGTGTCCATGAACAGCTGCACCGGCGAGCCTTCCGCCGGCATCATCGAGAACAGCCGCTCCATTACCGCGCGCTGTCCGCCGGTGAGATTGCCGCCGAGGCTGGCGGCCTGCCAGAATTCGGTCAGCCGCTTGCGCGCCTCCTCCGGCCCGCCGCGCGCCAGGCCGTCCGCCAGCATCACGGCGTTGACGGCGCCCGCCGAGGCGCCGGAAATGCCCGCCACCGACAGTCGCCCGTCTTCCAGCAGATGGTCCAGCACCCCCCAGGTGAAGGCGCCATGCGCGCCGCCGCCCTGCAGGGCCAGATTGACCCGCTTAATGCCGGGGCGGCCGAATCCGGCCAATAGCCGGCCGACGCCAGACGAAACATCTTTCAATATCAAAGGTTTAATCCCATCGTGGTGACAGGGTCCAAGGTTAAGGTAGGGTCATTATACTGCATTGCAACAACAATTTATTGCATCGCAATACAAGCCTAACGCCGGATGTTTGCTTTTGATCCGATCCGACCGATATGTAGGTCCAGATGTCCCAGCCGGTGTTCCACGCCCCCGACCACGACCATGACCGCTGCAGCGCGGAGGCGCTGGCGCAGGCCGAAAAGCTCTGCCATGCGCGGTCGCAGCGGCTCACGCCGGTGCGGCGCCAGGTGCTGGAATCGCTGCTCGGCAGCCACAAGCCGCTCGGCGCCTACGACATCATCGACCGCACCGCGCGGGACGGCTCGCGCCACGCGCCGATCACGGTCTATCGCGCGCTCGATTTCCTGATGGAGCAGGGCCTCGTCCACCGCATCGAAAGCCGCAACGCCTTCGTCGCCTGCGGCCACACCCACGAATCCGGCGAGATGGTGGTGTTCCTGATCTGCGAGCATTGCGGCGCGGTCGGCGAGGCGCCGTCGAAAGCGGTGGCGGATTCGCTGAAGGCGGCCGCGCGCGCCGCCGGCTTCACGCCGAAGACGCCGGTGATCGAGATTTCCGGCATCTGCGCGCATTGCGCCGAGAAGTAACTCTCTGCACCTCTCCTCCGCGTTCTCGCTTCATCTCCCCCGCAAGCGGGGAGAGGTGGAGACAATTATGGTGGGGGAAGGGGAAGGACCTCAAGCCCGCCAGGTAATGGCATCCATGTGAACGCGGCCATATCTCCCGCCGGTGCGCTCCGCTAGAAACGGTCTCACGATTTTCGCCGGGAAGCTTCATGTCCGCCACCGCGCCGTCCGCAGGCCATGCCGCGCCGCGTCATCTCGATGCCGGTGCGGTCGCGCTGATCGTCTTTCTGTGTCTGTGCTGGGGCTTCAACCAGATCGCGGTGAAACTCGCGCTGCCCGACATTCCGCCGCTGATCCAGGCGGCGATCCGTTCCGCCGGCGGCACGTTTATTGTCGGCCTGTGGGCTTATATGCGCGGCCATTCCCTCGCGCTGCGCGACGGCACGCTGGCGGCGGGATTGCTGGTCGGCCTGCTGTTCGGCCTGGAATTCGTCTTTCTCTATCGCGGCCTGCTCTACACCACGGCGAGCCGCGCCGTGCTGTTTCTCTATGCCGCGCCGTTCGTGGTGGTGATCGGAGCACGCTTTCTCCTTCCCGGCGATCACTTCCACTGGTCGCAATGGGCGGGCCTGCTGCTGTCGTTTTCCGGCATCGTGCTCGCCTTCGGCGTGCCGACGCCCTCCGGCGATCCCTATCAGTGGCTCGGCGACCTCATGCTGTTCGTGGCCGGCGTGACCTGGGGCGCGACCACGCTGGTGGTGAAGGCGACGTCGCTCCGGAGCGCCAGCGCGGAAAAGACGCTGCTCTATCAGCTTGCGGTCTCGACGCCGGTGCTGGCGCTGGCGGCGCTCATCTTTGGCGAGACCATGACCGGCATGCCATCGCTGCAGGCGATCATCTCGCTCACCTGGCAGACGGTCTGGATCGTCAGCATCACCTTCCTGCTCTGGTTCATGATGATCGTGAAATATTCGGCCAGCCGGCTGTCGGCCTTCACCTTCTTCACGCCGCTGTTCGGCGTGGCGGCCGGCCACCTGGTGATGGGCGACCCCATCACCCCGGCCTTTGCCGGCGCTGTGGCTCTGGTGATCGCCGGGCTCATCCTGGTGAACCGGCCCAGATAGTTTCTCCTTTCCCGCGCGTTCTTTCCCCTCTCCCCGCGCAGCGGGGAGAGGGGAAAGGAGGCATCCCGGGAAGGGTCAAACGCCCTGCATTCGGCCTGAATCGTCCCTAAATTGACCCTGTCGCAAAGCTCTGGCAGTCCTGCCGGGCAACGGAGACCTGAAATGGCCGCACCGGCCGAACGGCACAGAACGGTGGCAGTCGATGTCGGCGGCGTGTCCGTCGGCGGGGCTGCGCCGATTGTCGTGCAGTCGATGACCAACACCGACACCGCCGACGTGGAAGCGACCGCGCGGCAGGTGGCCGCGCTTGCGCGCGCCGGCTCCGAACTTGTGCGCATCACCGTGGATCGCGACGAGGCCGCCGCCGCCGTGCCGCATATCCGGGATCGCCTCGCGCAGATGAATGTCGCCGTGCCGCTGATCGGCGACTTCCACTATATCGGCCACAAGCTGCTGGCCGATCATCCCGCCTGTGCGCAGGCGCTCGACAAGTACCGCATCAATCCCGGCAATGTCGGCTTCAAGGACAAGAAGGACAGGCAGTTCTCCGCCATCGTCGAGATGGCGATCAAACACAACAAGCCGGTGCGCATCGGCGCCAACTGGGGCTCGCTCGACCAGGAACTGCTCACACACCTGATGGACGAGAACGCGAAGAGCGCGCAGCCGCTTGACGCGCGCGCGATCACGCGCGAGGCGATGGTGCAGTCCGCGCTTCTGTCCGCCGCGCGCGCCGAAGAAATCGGCCTTGCGCGCAACCGCATCATCCTCTCGGCCAAGGTCTCCGCGGTGCAGGATCTGATCGCGGTCTATCGGGAACTGGCGCGCCGCTCCGACTACGCCATCCATCTCGGCCTCACCGAAGCGGGGATGGGATCGAAGGGCATCGTCGCGTCCTCCTCCGCGCTCGGCATTCTTCTGCAGCAAGGCATCGGCGACACCATCCGCATCTCGCTGACGCCGGAGCCGAACGGCGACCGCACGCTGGAGGTGCAGGTCGCGCAGGAACTCCTGCAGACCATGGGTTTTCGCACCTTCGTGCCGCTGGTCGCGGCCTGTCCCGGCTGCGGGCGCACGACCTCCACCGTGTTCCAGGAACTGGCGCGCGACATCCAGGATTTCATCCGCGACGAGATGCCGGCCTGGAAGACGCGCTATCCCGGCGTCGAGGCGCTCAACGTCGCGGTGATGGGCTGCATCGTCAACGGCCCGGGCGAGAGCAAGCACGCCGATATCGGGATTTCATTGCCCGGCACCGGCGAGACGCCGAGCGCGCCGGTGTTCATCGACGGCGCCAAGGCCGCCACCCTGCGCGGGCCCAACATCGCCGCCGAGTTCAAGGCGATGGTGATGGACTACATCGAACGCCGGTTTGGCGCGGGCGGAGCGGGGCGAACGGCGGCGGAGTGATCGCCCGCGCTACTTCGTAGCGATGAGGCTGTTGTGTATCTTTATATCAGGCGTGATATTGTTACTTCCGCACTTTAGAGAGAGCCAATCAGCATGAGGAAAGTGTCTCGCCATGTGGTGCCGAATCCCAAAGGGGGATGGAGCGTTCGACATTCAGGTGCTGATCGTGCCGGTCGAGTTTTTGATACTCAAGAAGCCGCTGTAAAATATGGTCGGCGGGTCGCTAAGGATGAGCGAACCGAACTTTACGTACATAGGAAAGACGGTACGATTAGAACAAAAGATAGTTACGGCAATGATCCTTTGCCGCCTAGGGATAAGCGCTGACGGGGGATAGGCGTTGAGGATGGGGGATGAGGTTCAATCGCAATGTCTTTGTGAACTGCCCTTTTGATGATGAGTATCTTCCGCTTCTCCGGCCGCTTTTGTTTTGTTTGATTTATCTAGGATTCTCCCCTCGTATTGCCCTGGAGAGTCTGGATTCCGGTAAGCCGAGATACGACAAGATTGTTCTGCTGATTCAGCAATCGAAATATGCTGTTCACGACCTATCTCGATTGCAAGCTAGCAAGGCTGGCGAATTCTATCGCTTGAATATGCCGTTTGAACTTGGTTGGATGTCGGGTGCAGGCTGTTCAAGCGAGGGCAGTCGGCGAATAAGAAGTGTCTGATACTTGAAGCCGAGAGATTCAGATATCAGGCTGCTTTATCTGATATGTCGAACTCAGACATTGCGGCTCATAACAATGAGCCAGTCAAAGTCGTTACTGAAGTACGTAATTGGTTAAATACTGAAGCGCGGTTACGCGCACCCGGGCCGGCGAAAGTGTGGGGTGATTTCAACGATTTCATGGCGGCCAATTATGACGTGTTGAAAGCCCGCGGTTTCTCCGATGATGATATCGAGAAGCTGCCGGTTGGCGAACTGATCGAATGCATGCAGGATTGGGTCACAGGCCATTCGTAAAGCGGTCTGACGGCACGCTGATGTTGCCGCCGCGTTCGCGTGGCCCCATATTCCCCGCATGAGCAACGAACCCGACCGTCCCCGCGCCGAACAGCCGCGCTACGAGCCCGAGATCATCCCGCCCGGCGAGGACGCGCGCCGGCGGCGCGGCGGATTCGAAAGCGTCTTCATCCATGTCGAGGAAGGCCCCGACGGCATCAGGCGCATGTCGCTGAAACGGCCGGGGCCGTTCGCCATCGTGCTGATCCTGCTCGCGGTCGGCCTCGCGATGGCGCTGGTCTTTGTCGTGCTGTCGGCTCTGGTGCTGCTGTGGATTCCGCTGGCGATTGCCGGCGTGCTGATCGCGCTGTTCTCGAGCGCCGGGCGCGACACCTGGCGGCGCATCCGGGGCTGGTGGGGCGGCGGGCGCAATGTGCGCCGCTAGCCATCGCGAAGCCGGCTTGACACCTTCCCTCGTCTAGAATATATTCCTATCAATCCTCGCCCGCGGCCGGAGGCCTCCGGCGGCGTGCAAGGAATGGTGGAGCGCCGGGAGGCGCAGGGCCCTGCGTCACTGGGCCCGTGCGCCCCGAAGCGGTCCCTCCGGGTAACCGGAACGGGCCGTGGGCGCACGGCGGAGCCGATCGCAAGGCGTCCGCCAAAGGGGTCTCGCAAACCCCTGGCGCCTCCCGGCGCTCCATTTTCTTTTCGAAAATGGAAACAGGGATGGGGTACCCGGCCCCACTCAAAGAACACGGACGGCGGAGCGTTGGCTAGCCGGACGTGGTGGGCGGGAAATATTTTCGCCACAGCCGCTGCGCCAGCCACAGCACGAACAGCCAGCAGATCGCGGCGCCCAGGCCGAACACGATGCGGCCGATTGTGGAATGGCCGGCGCCGGACTGGGTGACGCCCATCACCGTGCCGCTGCTTCTGAAGCTGCGCTCGCCCGGCGCGACGGCGACCCAGGTGCCGATCAGCGCGAACGCGCCGACAATGCCGAGCGCGGTGACGTCCTGCAAAATCCGAAAGGACAGCGGCGCGCTGTCCGGCAGTCCGCCGTCGCTCCGCTGCGTGGGCGCGGCGGCGTTCAGCGCGAAGGTGATCCCGGCGAAGACGAAGGCGAGCCCGGCGCAGCCGACGACCCAGAGCGGCGCATGCAGCTTCGCCGGATCGGGCGTGATCGCGCCCGCCCACATCAGCACGAACGGCATGCCGATCGCCATGAACAGCAGTCCGAACAGCAGCGCGGCGAGCGGCGAGGATTTCTTCGGCATGTCCTGCGGCGTCATCCTTTCGCCCCTGCGCGCGTCATTCTGCCAGCGCCCGCGCGGATCATTGCCGCGCGGTTGACGCAGGCGGCGGTTCGCCGCAGGCGCGGAGCGGGGCACGCGCCGCTGGCCTCCGGGCGGCGCGACACACGGCAATCACGACAAGGAGTTCCGCTCCTACGATCCGGCGAGCGGCACCTATCTCGGCTATGACGGACGCCGTCATCCCTGTCCGTAACGCAGACTGCGCGTGTCCTCCGCGGCCGTGCCGCGGAGGAATGGTTTTGCCTGCCGCGATGTCAGGTGTGCCGCAGCGCCTCGATCGGATCGAGCCGCGAGGCGCGCAAGGCCGGATACCAGCCGAAGAACACGCCGACCAGGCCGGAAAACACGACCGCGATCAGGATCGACATCGGCTCGATCAGCAGCGGCCATCCCGCCGCGTTGGAAATCAGATAGGCTGCGGCGACGCCGATGAACACGCCGATCGCGCCGCCGATGGCGGAGAGGCCGGCCGCCTCGAACAGGAATTGCCGCAGGATATCCCATTGCCGTGCGCCGATGGCGAGCCGCAGGCCGATCTCGCGCGTGCGTTCGGTCACCGACACCAGCATGATGTTCATGATGCCGATCCCGCCGACCATCAGCGACACACCGGCCACGGCGGCGAGCAGCAGCGCCAGCGTGCGCGCGCTGGCCTCGCGCGTCGCGGCGAGATCGGCGAGATTGCGGATGGAGAAATCGTCCTCGGTGCCGGGCTGGATGCGGTGGCGCTGGCGCAAGAGCGATTTGATCTCCTCCTCCGCCGCGCCCATGCTTTCGCCCTCGCGCACCTTGACATAGATGGTGCCGACCGAGCGGGCATTGGCCTGGTTGCGGCCGAGCACGCGCTGGCGCGCGGTGTTGAGCGGCACGAACACTACGTCGTCCTGGTCGGAGCCCCAGGTGGTCTGGCCCTTCCGGCTCATCACGCCGATCACACGGAACGGCACATTGCGGATGCGCAATTCCTGGCCGACCGGGTCGAGGCCGCCGTAAAGATTGCGCGCCACGGTCTGCCCGATGATCGCGACCTGCGCGCCGCGCGCGACTTCCTCCGGCTCGAACACGCGGCCCATCTCGACATCCCAGTCGCGCGCCTCGAACCAGCCGGAATCGATGCCGAACACCGCCGTCGCCCAGTTCATGCCGCCGGCGATCAGCTGCGCGCTGCCGCGCATGTTGGGCGCTGTGATCTGCACGCTCGGCACTTCGGCCATGATGGCGGAAGCGTCCTCGGCGGTCAGCGTCGAGGCCGCGCCGCCGCCCATGCGCACGCCGCCGGAGGTGACATTGCCGGGCGTGATGATCAGCAGGTTGGAGCCGAGACTGCGGATCTGCGCCACCACCTGCTCGCGCGCGCCGCCGCCGACCGCCACCATGGCGATCACCGCCGCCACGCCGATCACGATGCCGAGCATGGTCAGCGCGCTGCGCAGCTTGTTGAGCCGCAGCGCGTCGATGGCCGACACGATCGCGTCGCGATAGGTCATTCGGCGGCCTCCGCCGGCGCGGGGTGCGTGATCCCGGCGAGATGCGCCGCCGCGTCGGCCTGCGGCTGCCGCACGTCGCTCACCACGCGGCCGTCGAGAAATCGCACCAGCCGTTTCGCGTAGCCGGCGATGTCGGATTCATGCGTGACGATGCAGATCGTCATGCCTTCGCGGTTGAGCTCCTGAAACAGCGCCATCAACTCCACCGAGGTGCGGCTGTCGAGCGCGCCGGTCGGCTCGTCGGCGAGCAGTATTTTCGGCGCGTTGACGATCGCACGGGCGATTGCAACGCGTTGTTGCTGGCCGCCGGAGAGCTGAGTGGGACGGTGGTGAATACGTTCGCCAAGGCCGACACGCCGGAGAGCGGCCGCAGCCAGTTCGCGACGACGCGAAGGGTCTATGCCGGCATAAATCATCGGCAGTTCGACATTGGCGAGCGCGTCGAGCCGGTCGAGCAGATTGAATTGCTGGAACACGAAGCCGATCTTGCGGTTGCGCACGGCGGCGAGCGAATCGCCGCCGAGCGACGAGATGGTCTCGCCGTCGAGGCGATAGGTGCCCGCGGTCGGCCGGTCGAGACAGCCGACCACGTTCATGAAGGTGGACTTGCCCGATCCCGACGGTCCCATCACCGCGACGAAATCGCCGGCCTCGATGCTGAGCGAGACGTCCTGCAGGGCATGTACGGTCTCGCCGCCCAGCTGATAGAGCCGCGTCAGCCTGCTGGTCTCGATCAGCGCCATGACGGCCTCAGAAGCCGAAGCGCGGGCCGCGCTGCGCCGCGCCGGCCGGGGGGCCGCCGCCGATGATGACCTCGCGCCCGACGTCGAGGCCTGACAGCACTTCGGTCTGCGCGCCGTCGGTCGCGCCGATGCGGATGGTAACGCCCTGCGGCTTGCGGTCGGGCCCGAGCACGAAGACGCGGCCGGTCTGTGCGGCGCCGGTGTCCGCCAGACGGTCGCGGATGGCGGCGAAGGCCGGGCGCTGCGCGTCGGTGAGAAGTCCTGCGATCCGGTCGTCGAGGTCCTTGCGGAGCGCACGCGCGCGCTCGCGCCGCGTATTCTGGTCCTGCTCGCCCGCCATCGCAGTCATGAAGGATTTGCGCATGTCGGCCACGGCCTCGTCGACGGCCCTGGCCTGCTCGGCGCTGAGCTTGAGTTCGGTTTTCATCGCCGCGATCGTCTCGGTGATATTGCGGGCGCCGGCCGAAGTCGCGCCGCCGCGTCCCGCCACCGGCCGCTGTCCGGCTGCGGACGGGTCGGCCGCCGCAGCGACCGGCGTGTCGACCGGCGGACGCCAGCGCAACGCCGCGTTCGGAATGCGGATCGCGTCGTCCTGGCGGTCGGTCTCGATGCGCAGGTTCGCCGTCATGCCCGGCAGCAATTCGCGGCGCGGATTCTCGGTCGAGATAATCGTCGTGTAGATCACGACATTGTTCACGGTCTGCGAGCCGAGCCGCACCTGCTTCACATTGCCTTCAAAGCTCCGGCCCGGGAAGGCGTTGACGGTGAAGCTGGCGCGCTGGCCTGCCTTGATGCGGCCGACATCGGTCTCGTCGATATTGGCGGAAATCTCCATGTGCCGCAGGTCGTCGGCGATGCGGAACAGTTCCGGCGCCTGCAATGACGCGGCGACGGTCTGGCCGAGTTCGACATTGCGCTGCACCACCACACCCGACACCGGCGAGCGAATATCCGTGTTGCGCAGGTCCACCTGGATCTGCCGCACGGCGGCTTCGCGTTGGGAAATCTGCGCCGTGACGGCGGCGAGATTGCCTTGCGCCACCCGCAGGTCGGCGGCCAGGCTGCTGATCGCGGCCTTCGCCGAATTCACCTGCGCGCGTGCCGAATTCAGCGCGGCCTGCTGCGCGTCGCGCGTCGTGCGCGCGGTATCGAGCGTCTGCTCGGCCGCGAATCCGCGCGAGCGCAACTCGGTCTGGCGCTGGAAGATGCGCTCCGCATCGCCCAGCAGGGCTTCGTTGCGGGCGACCTGCGCTTCCACATCGGCCTGCGCGGCGCGGGCTTTCTCGGTTTCGGCCTTGACCTTCTCGATCTGACCTTCCTGGACGAGTTTCTGCGCGCGCATCTGCTCAAGATCGGCACGCGCGGCGTCGAGCCGGGCGCGGATCTGGTCGGAGTTGAGCCGCGCCACCACCTGCTCGGCCTTCACCTCAGAATTGTAGTCGGCGAGAATCTGCACGACCTGGCCGGACAGCTGGGAGCCGACGATCACTGTGGTGGTCGGATTGATGGTGCCGGTGGCGTTGACGGTGGCGATGATCTCGCCGCGCTCCGCCTTGGCGAGCCGGTAGCTACCTTCCGCCGGCGCACCGCTCCATTCGGCGATGCCATACAGGAAAGCGGCCAGCCCGATCGCGGCCACGACCGCCAGCGTTGCCAGCCGGCGGATCGACAGGAACTGCCGCAGGCCTCCGGATGGTTTCAGTGCATCAGACATACGATCATCACCCTCACGGCCATGATGTAGTCATTCCAGGCCGGTCCGTCACGTTACGTTTTGGATAGCTGGCCGGTCCGACTCCCCCCAAAACACCATTTAGGTCAATTGGTTAACTAAATCAGGCTGGAGCCGATATTGACCATCAGGGCGATGATGGTGACCGAGAAAAAGAACGACACGATGCCGTGGATCACCGCCAGCCGGCGCACCTGCTTGCCGGTCACCTGCACGTCGGAGACCTGGAAGGTCATGCCGATGACGAAGGAAAAATAGGCGAAGTCCCAGTAATCGGGCTGCGGCTCGTTCGGAAATTTCAGGCCGCCGCCGCGCCCGATATCCTCGCCGCCGTAGAATTCGTGTGCGTAATGCAGCGCGAACATGGCGTGGATCAGCAACCACGAAATCAGGATCGTGCCGACGGCGAGCAGCAGCATCACATGCTGCCTGTCCGGCGGTATGGTCTTGGCTTCGCCGAGCAGGCTGATCACGGCGGCGAGGCTGACTGCGACGGCAACCACGGCCAGCATCAGGATCAGGATTGCCCCTTCGTCCTGATCGGCGGCGCGGCTTTTAACGCGGTTCAAGTTGAAACGGGCGAACACCGTCAGCGCGAAGCCCAGATAGACGAGCGCGCCGGCATCCCAAGCCACGACGAATCGCGCAGGAAATTTCCAGGATCCCGGCAAAAGAAAAAACAGCGCCACACCGAGCGCCACGCAAAACATCAGCGTGGCGTGGACGCGCAAGGTGTGAAGCAACTGGGCAACCAGTCCCGATCTGCGCTGGGCCGCTCGCGTCTGTTTGCGGGTTTTCATTTGGGTCGCTCGGCGACAAAGCGCGCGGCCGCGCGCAGGATATCCGGTCTCTCGCCGAACGGGGACAAGGCATCGTGCGCGTGCGCCACCAGTTGCGCAAGCCGGTCGCGTGCGGCGGGGATGCCGAGAATGCCGACCAGCGTGGCCTTTCCGGTCGCGGCATCCTTGCCCGTCGCCTTGCCGACGGTGGCGGCGTCGCCTTCGACATCGAGCAGATCGTCGGCGATCTGGAACGCCGCCCCCAGCGCTTCGCCGTAACGCGCGAGCGCGGCGCGTTGCGGCGGCGAAGCCTGTCCCAGAATGGCGCCGGCAACACAGGCGAAGCGCAGCAGCGCGCCGGTCTTCATCGCCTGAAGCGTCTTGACATCCGTTTCGCCGAGCGGTGCGGAGTTCTCGGCAAAGCGTCCCTCGGCGGCGAGATCCAGCATTTGTCCCCCTGCCATGCCGCCGATGCCTGCGGCGCGCGCAAGCTCGGTGACCAGTTCGATCCGGATCGCAGCGTCAGGGTGAGTTCCGGGCCGTCCCAGAATGTCGAATGCAAATGTCAGCAGGGAATCGCCGGCAAGGATCGCAGTGGCCTCGTCGAACGCCTTGTGCAGGGTCGGCCGGCCGCGCCGCAGATCGTCGTCGTCCATCGCCGGCAGGTCGTCATGCGCCAGCGAATAGCAATGCACGCATTCCAGTGCGGCGCCCGCCATCAGCGCGCGGTCGCGCGGCACATCGAGCAAGGCCGCTGTCTCGATTACCAGAAAGGGACGCAACTTCTTGCCGCCCGACAGGCTGGCATAGCGCATCGCCTCAACCAGACGCGCCGGCCGCGCGATCTCGCCGGGCATGGGCGCGTCGGAGAGCAAGTGCTGCAACAGGTTGTCGATGTCCCGTGCGGCGGACTCCAGCCGGGCGGAAAAATCGGCGTCAGGCGATCGGGGACTCATGCCGGCGCCATCACGTCACGGAAGCGAAACACTGTCATCGCTTGTCACACCGGATCGGATTTCATAGGGGTGGAAGCCACGCCAGCAACACGCCGCAGACGGGTCAAGGGAATGTCGGACCGCACGCTCTCCCGTTCACGGCCAGCCGCGCGCCGGATTTTGCGGCTGCTGGTGGCGCTGGTCCTGTTCGTCATTCTGCTGCCTTATCTGCTGGTGCCGCTTTATCTGGTCGTGAACCCGGTTTCCATCCCGATGGTCACCCGCTACGTCACCGGCCAGCGGGTGGTCCGCACCAATGTGCCGCTGGACCGGGTGGCGCGTGTTCTGCCCCTTACCGTGATCGCCGCCGAGGATGCCCGCTTTTGCAGCCATTCCGGCGTGGACTGGCAAAGCCTGCGCGACATCGTCTCCGAAGCGGAAGACCTAGAAGACCTGCGCGGCGGCTCCGGCATTACCCAGCAGACCGTGAAGAACCTGTTTCTATGGTCCGGTCGCAGCTATGTCCGCAAGGCGCTGGAACTTCCGCTCAGCCTCTGGACCGACCTGATCCTGCCCAAGCGGCGGGTCATGGAAATCTATCTGAACGTGGCTGAATGGGGTCCGAACGGGGAATTCGGGGTCGAAGCCGGGGCGCGGCGGGCTTTCAACAAGTCCGCCCGCGACCTGACCGTCCGGGAGGCAGCCCTGCTGGCGGCGATTCTGCCGAATCCGGTCCGCCGCAACGCCCAGCGGCCGGGTCCGGCGGTGAGCCGGCTGGCGGGCATTTACCAGGCCCGGGCCGCCTCTTCGGGGCCGCTGGATGCCTGTCTGCGGCGCGCTCGCGCCCCCTAGCGCTGCGGAAGGGCTTCCTCTATAAGCCGCCTCAATCCCGCACAGACCGGTTTTCCAGGAGTTCTCCCCATGGCCGTTCCGAAACGAAAAACCTCGCCGTCGCGGCGCGGCATGCGCCGCTCCGCCGATGCCCTCAAGCAGCCGACCTATATCGAAGACAAGGATTCCGGCGAGCTGCGCCGCCCGCACCATATCGATCTCAAGACCGGTATGTACAAGGGCCGCCAGGTGCTGAAGGCCAAGACCGACGCGTAACCCGGACCAGCCAGGAAGCCGGATGTCCCCGGCGAGCAGGAGATCGTCACTCCATGTATCTCGTCGGGTTCCCGCTGCTGCTGATTCCGCTCGCGATCTACAACATCATCGCCTTTCTGTTCTCCACCGGATTCGGCGACACGCTGTTCACGATCCGCATGATGTCGCAGGCCGATCTCAACGTCTCGACTGGCGATCTGCTGGTCATCCTGTCGATCCTGCTGCTCTTCATTGAAATCCTGAAAGCCACGCGCTTCGGCGTGAAGGCGATCATGGACCACATCCTGTCGTTCGTCGTGTTCGTAGCGGCGCTGGCCGAGTTCATCATCGTGAAACAGGCGGCGACCCCGACCTTCCTGCTGGTGCTGGTGATCTGCCTTGTGGACGTGATCGGCGGCTTCTCGGTCTCGATCCGCACCGCCCAGCGCGATCTTGCGCTCGGCAGCGTCGATGCCAACAGTTGATCGCGCCGGTCTGCCGTCGCATTCTGCAATCCTGACATGACACGCGATTTCCATCTTCCGGGCCGTTCGCCGGTCTTTGCCGGCGAGGCCATGGCGGCGACCTCGCATCCCCTTGCGACGCTCACCGCGGTTGAGATCCTGCGTGCGGGCGGCAACGCGGCGGATGCCGCGGTTGCGGCGGTTGCATTGCTCGCGGTCGCCGAACCGCACATGACCGGTCTCGGCGGCGATTGCTTCTGTCTGGTGTCAAAACCGGGAGCGCCGATCTGGGGCTATAACGGCTCCGGACGTTCGGCGGCCACGGCAACGGTCGAAAAACTGGCCAGCCAGGGGTTGAGCGAAATCGCGATCAACTCGGTTCACGCCGTTACCGTGCCCGGCGCCGTCGAAGCCTGGCAAACCATTCTTGAGCGGCATGGCCGCTTCGGTCTCGATCGGGTCCTGCAGCCCGCCATCCGCGCCGCGACCGAGGGCGTGCCGGCGGCGCCGCGCGTGGCCTATGACTGGTCGCTCTATGTCGACAAGTTGCGCGCCGACCCGGGCGCAAGCCTGCATTACCTGCCCGGCGGGCTGGCGCCGAAAGCCGGCGACCGTATGCGCTATCCCGCTCTGGCCCAGACGCTGAACGCGATTGCGACCGGCGGAGCGCAGGCCTTTTACGAAGGCGCGGTCGCGCGCGACATCGTCGACACGATCGGCGCGCGCGGCAGCCTGCTGACGGAGGCAGACTTCGCCGCGCATCGCGGCGAAGAGGTGGTGCCGATCTCGACCAATTATCGCGGGCTCGACGTGGTCGAGTTGCCGCCGAACGGGCAGGGGCTCGCGGCGCTGGTTCTGCTGAACATTCTCGAGCGTTTCGAGATGGGGAAGCTCGATCCGGCCGGCGACGAACGGTTCCATATCGCACTGGAAGCCGGCCGTCTTGCGTATGCCGTGCGCAACACGCATGTCGCCGATCCCGCTTTCATGCGCACCACGCCGCAGGCGTTGCTGGACCGCGTTTTCGCCGCCGATCTCGCCGACATGATTGACCGGTCCAGGCGCAGCAGACTTCCAGCTGCGCCGGCACCACGCGGCAACACCGTGCTGGTGACCGTGGTGGACCGCGACCGCAACGCAGTGACGCTGATCAATTCATTATTCTATGCCTTCGGGTCGGGCATCGCGACCGAGAAGACAGGCATCATGCTGCAAAATCGCGGTTGCAGCTTCGTGCTGACCCCCGATCATCCAAATGCCATCGCTCCCGCGAAGCGGCCGATGCACACCATCATTCCCGCACTCGCCATACGCGAGGGCCGCTGCGACATGTCATTCGGCGTGATGGGCGGGTCCTATCAGGCGATGGGGCACGCGCATTTCATTTCCAACATCGTCGATTACGGAATGGATGTGCAGCAGGCGATCGACGGCCCGCGCGTGTTCTTCGACGGAGAGAAAACGGATGTCGAGCACGGAGTCTCGCAGGCTGCGATCGACGGTCTCACGGCGCGCGGCCACGACGTGAATGTCCGCGCGCTGCCGCTTGGCGGCGGCCAGGCGATTCGTATCGATTGGGATCGCGGCGTGCTGATCGGCGGGTCCGACGGCCGCAAGGATGGCTGCGCGCTCGGCTATTGAGCGCGGATCTCTAAATGGCCCGCTTGAATGAACGTCCCGGATTGACCGCGCGCGGCTTGCCGGCCGCCACGTAACGGTCGCTGGCTTCCTGCGGCGCGGCGCGGCGTTTTTCCCGGGTCTGCGGGTCCTGATGGGCGGTGGCGATCAGATGCGCCACGAAGGCGGCTTGGGGGCGGGAATGGGATACAGGGGGGGAGGTCGGCCGGGCGGGCTCGATCACCACCACGTCCCGACGCTGCGACAAGACTGGCTCGGCGGGCTCGACCTCGCCCGTCGGGGCAGGCCGGTCAGCCGGCAGCGGCCGGTTGGAACTCACTCTGAACAGCAACGCCTCCTCCTGTCTCGTTTCGGGACATCATGTCCTCGTTAACAGGAGCTGTCGCAAGCACTATGCCGTGCCGGGCCGCAAGGTTCCCGGCCGGCAATCGAACAAAAGCAAAATGTGATTTTCCTGTTTCTTTAGGCTTTCAACATAGCGTGAGCCCTCCCGAACAGCGCCGTCAGATCATCGTCAGATGCGGACGCGACGTTCCAAAACAGGACCGGCCGTGACGAAAAAGCCGCCGCGATCTCGCATTCGTTGTGCCAGCGCCACAGGCGGCAAGCCCAAGCTTCCAGCCCGTACGCGGCCCGCAGCCAAAGTCCCCGACGCAAGCGCAATTCTGGCGTCGGTCGGCGAGGCGGCCTATGCGTGGGACATCGGCAGCGACACCTTGCAATGGGAGGGCAACGCCGCCGCCGTGCTGGGATTGCGCGATGCCGCGGGGATTGCGACCGGGAAAGATTTTGCGGCCCTGCTCGATCCGTCCAACGCCGAGACCCGCTCCAGCGTCGTGTTGCATTCGCCGGATTCCGACACCGGGGACGGCGTGCGTTATCGCGCCCTATATTGCCTGCGCGGAGCGCCGCGATCGAGCAAGACGTGGCTGGAGGATAACGGGCGCTGGTTTGCCGGTCCGAACGGCCGGCCGGCGACAGCCCATGGAATTGTCCGGATTCTTGCCGGTTATCATGAGCGTGCGCAGCAATCCGCCGATCTGTCCGCCCTCGATGTGCTCACGGGTGAAAGCAATCGCCGTCATCTGATCGAGCAGCTTGAGGCGGCCTTGCAGGAATCCATCCGGTTGCGGGCCTCCTGCGGTTTCATGATCATCGCCATCAACAATCTGGCGCGCATCAACGACGGCTATGGTTACGATGTGGCCGATGAGGTGATCTGCGACGTCGGCAAAAGGCTGCGCGGCAAGATGCGCGGCGAGGATATGGTCGGCCGCGTTTCCGGCAACAAGTTCGGCGTCATTCTCAAGAATTGCACGTCCGAGGATCTGGCGGTGGCCGCGGAGCGGTTCCTGGCCGGCGTGCGCGACGATGTCATCATGACCGCTGTGGGCCCGGTTTCCGTCACCGTCACCATCGGCGGCGTGACCGCGCCGCGCCATGCCGGGAATGTGCAGGAAATCCTCGCGCGTGCGCAGGAAGCACTCGACCGGGCCAAGGCCAGACGGCCGGGGTCCTTCGTCGCCTATCAGCCGAATCTCGAGCGCGACGCGGTCCGGCGCGAGAACATGAAGGTCGCCGACAAGATCGTGACCGCTCTGAACGAGCGCCGCATCATTCTGGCTTATGAGCCGGTCGTTCATACGCAAAGCCGGGAACCGGCCTTCTATGAATGCCTGATGCGGATACGCCGGTCCGACGGCACAATCGTTCCTGCGAACAGCATTGTCCCGATTGCCGAGCGTCTGGGGATGGTCCGGCTGCTCGATCAGCGGGTTCTTGAACTCGCCATCGCTGAACTGGTCGGGACGCCGCATCTGCAGCTCAGTCTCAACGTCTCGCCGGCCTCGACAACCGATGCCGAGTGGTGGGCGCGTCTCGGATCGCTTTTGCGCGCGGATCGCAATGCCGCCGAACGGCTCGTCATCGAAATCACCGAAACCGTCGCCATTCATGATCTTGACGATGCCCGCGGCTTCGTCGCGCGCGTCAAGGACCTCGGCGCGCGGATCGCCATCGACGATTTCGGCGCGGGCTATACGTCCTTCCGCAATCTTCGCAAACTCGGCGTCGACATCATCAAGATCGATGGCGAGTTCGTGAAGAACCTCGTGAAGTCGCAGGACGACCGGACCTTCGTGCGCACCATGCTCGACCTGGGGCGCGGCCTCGATCTGAAGACGGTCGCCGAGTGGGTGCAGGACGAGCAGTCGGCCGCCATGCTCGCGGACTGGGGCTGCGATTACCTGCAAGGCGACCTGATCGGACGCGCGGCGACCGGCCGGCCATGGTTGCAAGAGCGCGGCGGAATCGCCAGCGCTTTGGGATAAAACCGGTCGGCGGTTACTTGTCTTTTTCCGTCATGCGGTCGAGGCGCTTCTGCATCTCGTCGAGCTGACGCTTCATTTCATCAAAATCCCCGGCTGGCTTGACATCCGTACCGGCGGGTGAATCCTTCGTTCCGCCGCGTGCAAACGGCGTGAACATGGCAAACGTCTTCTCGAACATTTCCATGTTGCGGCGGACGTGATCTTCGAGCGGGCCGAATGAGCCGACGCCGAAGGCCTGCGCCATCTGGGTGCGGAATTTTTCCTGCTCCTTGGTGAGCGATTCCAGCGACACCTCAAGATAGCGCGGCACCAGCATCTGCATGCTGTCGCCATAGAATCGGATCAACTGGCGCAGGAAATTGATCGGCAGCAGATTCTGGCCCTCCTTGTTCTCCTGCTCGAAGATGATCTGGGCCAGAACCGAGCGTGTGATGTCCTCTCCGCTCTTGGCGTCGTAGACGACGAAATCCTCGCCGCTCTTCACCATCGTCGCGAGGTCTTCCAGCGTGACGTAAGTGCTTGTCCCGGTGTTATAGAGCCGCCGATTGGCGTATTTCTTGATCGTGATGGGTGCTTCGGAATTTGCCATGCCGCCTGTTCGCGCTCCCAAGGCCCTTGTTCAGATCGGGCCGCTTTTTTCAAAATAGGCAATTTCCGGCGTCTGAGCCACCGTTTTATGCAGGGCACCATTCCGGCGGCCGCATGCGGGGCGATTTGCGGGCGCGCTTGGCCGTGCTATCGAGAAAGATGGCAAACAGGCTGTGAAGGGGCCTTGTCCAGCGGAGCCGGCTCAAACCCGGACGCGGCAAGTCGTCCGATCCGGTCCCGTCCACAAACAGGAGTTCTGCAATGAAGGACGACATCGTCATTGTCGGTGCGGCGCGTACGCCGGTCGGCGCGTTTAACGGCGCGTTTGCGAACCTGCCGGCGCATGAACTGGGCAAGGTCGCGATCGAGGCCGCTCTCAAGCGCGCGGGCGTCGAAGGGGCGAAGGTTTCGGAAGTCATTCTGGGCCAGATACTGACCGCCGGTCAGGGCCAGAACCCGGCGCGCCAGGCGTCCATCGCCGCCGGCATCCCGGTCGAGAGTCCGGCCTGGGGCGTTAACCAGCTTTGCGGATCGGGCCTGCGCGCGGTGGCGCTGGGCTATCAGGCGATCCTCAACGGCGATTCCGAGATCGTGGTGGCGGGCGGCCAGGAATCCATGAGCCAGGCGCCGCATGCCGCGCATCTGCGCAGCGGCACCAAGATGGGCTCGCTCGAGATGGTCGACACCATGATCAAGGACGGTCTCTGGGATGCCTTCAACGGCTATCACATGGGCAACACCGCCGAGAATGTCGCCAAGCAGTTTCAGATTACCCGTACCCAGCAGGACGAATTCGCCGTCAGCTCTCAGAACAAGGCGGAGGCCGCACAGAAGGCGGGCAAGTTCAAGGACGAGATCGCGCCGGTGACGATCAAGAGCCGCAAGGGCGATGTTGTCGTCGACACCGACGAATATCCCAAACACGGCACGACCGTGGAGTCGGTCGGCAAGCTGCGTCCGGCGTTCGACAAGGAAGGTTCGGTCACGGCCGGCAATGCGTCCGGCATCAATGACGGCGCCGCCGCCGTGGTGCTGATGAAGGCGTCTCAAGCCCAGAAGGAAGGCAAGCCTATTCTTGCGCGCATCGTTTCCTGGGCGCATGCTGGCGTCGATCCCTCGATCATGGGCACGGGACCGATCCCGGCCTCGCGCGCCGCGTTGAAAAAAGCCGGCTGGAAAATCGAGGATCTGGATTTGGTGGAAGCCAACGAAGCTTTTGCCGCGCAGGCCTGCGCGGTGAACAAGGATCTCGGCTGGGATACCGGCAAGGTCAACGTGAATGGCGGCGCGATCGCCATCGGCCATCCCATCGGCGCATCCGGCGCCCGCGTCCTCGTGACGCTGCTCTACGAGATGCAGAAACGCGACGCCAAGAAGGGTCTCGCGACATTGTGTATTGGCGGTGGCATGGGCATTGCTATGTGTCTGGAACGCGCCTGACGTCCGTCGCTGGTTTGCTTCAGACCAATTGATGTAATGGCCGGGCTTGACCCGGCCATTATTGTTTTGGCCATATGGAAAAAACAAGAAACGGATGTCCGGAGGAACGAGGCTGAGGCCTGACAGGGGGGCGTTGCGTATGGCACGGGTAGCAGTGGTAACGGGCGGCACTCGAGGAATCGGCGCCGCGATATCGGTCGCTTTGAAGAACAGCGGCTACAAGGTTGCCGCCAACTATGCCGGCAATGACGAGGCCGCGCAGAAATTCAAAAGCGAGACCGGCATCCCGGTCTACAAATGGGACGTCTCCTCGTTCGAGGCGTGCGAGACCGGCCTGAAACAGGTGGCCGCCGATCTCGGCCCGATCGAGGTGCTGGTCAACAATGCCGGCATCACGCGCGACACCATGTTCCATCGAATGACCCCGGATCACTGGAACGCGGTGATCAACACCAATCTCGGCTCGCTGTTCAACATGACGCGACAGGTGATCGACGGGATGCGCGAGCGCAATTTCGGCCGCATCATTAATATCTCCTCGATTAACGGTCAGAAGGGCCAGATGGGGCAGGTGAATTATTCGGCGGCGAAGGCCGGCGAGATCGGGTTCACTAAGGCGCTGGCGCAGGAGAATGCGAAAAAGGGCATTACCGTCAACGCGATCTGCCCCGGCTATATCGCCACCGAAATGGTC
Source organism: Pseudorhodoplanes sp. (assembly GCA_022843165.1). GTDB lineage: Bacteria > Pseudomonadota > Alphaproteobacteria > Rhizobiales > Xanthobacteraceae > Pseudorhodoplanes. The sequence continues at coordinate 47,753 of JALHOD010000009.1, read as the reverse complement.
AAGGCCGTGCCGAAGGACGTGCTTGAAAAAAGCATTTTGCCGCTGATCCCGGTGGGCCGGCTGGGCGAACCCGAGGAGATCGCGCGCTGCGTGGTTTTCCTCGCGGCCGATGAGTCCAGCTTCATCACGGGCTCGACGCTCACGGCCAACGGCGGTCAATTCATGGCGTGAGGGCGCGCTCGTTCCGGAATGACCTCCCGCGCAGCGACCTTTGTCGGCTTCGCCGCTATCCTGATGTGGTCGCTGCTGGCCCTGCTGACGGCGGCGTCCGGCCGCATGCCACCGTTCCAACTCGCCGCGATGACGTTCGCGGTCGGTGGTCTGATCGGCGCTGGAACCTGGATGGTCCGCAAGGGTGCCGCCTCGGCGCTGCGCCAGCCGCCCGCGGTCTGGGCGCTCGGGATTTTCGGGCTGTTTGGCTACCACGCGCTTTACTTCATGGCGCTGCGTCTGGCGCCGCCGGCGGAATCCGGACTGATCAACTATCTCTGGCCGCTGCTGATCGTGCTGTTCTCGTCGTTCCTGCCCGGCGAAGGCCTGCGCGCGCACCATCTGGTCGGTGCGGCGCTCGGCCTTGCCGGCACGATTGTGCTGATCGCCGGCCGCGCGCAGCTTGGCTTTGTCGCGGAATTCATTCCAGGCTATGCGGCGGCTTTTGTCGCCGCGTTCGTCTGGGCGATCTATTCGGTGCTCTCGCGCCGCTTCGCATCAGTGCCGACCGACGCGGTCGCGGGATTTTGCATCGTCACGGCCATGCTGGCCACGATCTGTCACCTGCTGTTCGAGACCACCATCTGGCCATCGCTTGCCGGCGAGTGGCTTGCGGTGCTTGGCCTCGGTCTTGGCCCGGTCGGCGCCGCTTTCTATGTCTGGGACATCGGCATGAAGCGCGGCGATATCCGGGTGCTGGGCGCGGCGTCCTACGCAGCGCCGGTCCTTTCGACATGTTTTCTGGTTCTGGCGGGATATGCCGAGGCGACCATGTCGCTGGTCGTGGCGGCGCTTCTGATCGCAGGCGGCGGGCTGATCGCAGCTAAAGACATGCAGCGGAAACGCCGCTAGCCCGGTGTCCAGTCCTTCGGCGCCAGTTCGAAGCCAGAGAACTCGAAGCCCGGCGCGACGGTGCAGCCGACAAGGGTCCAGTTGCCCAGCGTTTCGGCCGCCTGCCAGTCACCGGCGGGGACGACGGCCTGCGGCTGTTCGCCGCCCAGCAGGTCGGCTCCCAGCGTGACGCTGCTGATCGCCGTGCCGCTCGCAATCTGAAGCCGGAGCGGCGCGCCGGCATGCCAGTGCCAGGCTTCGGAGGCGTCGACCCGATGCCAATGCGAACGCTCGCCGCGCGCCAGCAGGAAATGGATCGCGGTTGATGCGGCGCGGCCGCCTTCGACCGTCCGCGCATCGCGGAAGGTCTCGCGATAATGACCGCCTTCGGGATGCGGCTTCAGATCCAGCAGGCGAATGATGTCGGCAGCCGAATGTGCGCTCATCGGCGTCAGAACTTGTTCTTGCGCGCCCGGATTTCGGCGAACACCTCGGCCGGAGATTTTCCGGTCATGCCGACCGCCGCGGCCACCGCTGGAATGTCGGCGCGCAGGAAGCAATTGTCGGCTTTCTCCGCGCCAATGGTGGCTGGGATCGTCGGCTTGCCGGCGGCGCGAAGCTGATCGACTTCCTTCGCCCGCGCCAGCAATGCCTTATTGTCGGGCTCGATGGTGAGAGCGAACTTGATATTGGCTTGCGTGTATTCGTGACCGCAGAAGAACTTCGTGTCGTCCGGCAGCGCACGCAGCTTGAGCAGAGAATTCCACATCTGCTCCATCGTGCCTTCGATCACGCGGCCGCAGCCGACGGAGAACAGCGTGTCGCCGACGAACGCCAGCTTGTCGGCGTCGAATACCAGCGAAATGTGCCCCGATGTGTGACCTGGCGTGTCGAGGACGCGCCCCGTGAGCGCGCCGACCTTGATCGAATCGCCCCCGGCCACCGTCTGATCCAGGGTGGGAATTTTCGATGCTTCGTCGCGCGGGCCGATCACGCGGCATTTGTGTCTCATCTTGAGCTCCGCGATGCCGCCGGTGTGATCCTGATGATGATGCGTGACGAGAATGTGGGTCAGTGTCCAGCCGGTCGCCTTCAGCGCGGCGTCGACGGCGGCGGCCTCCGGGGCATCGATGGAGGCTGTCGCGCCGGTGGAGGGGTCGTGCAACAGGACGCCGAAATTGTCCGACAGACAGGGAAATAAATGAGTTTGGGCGGCCATGGACTGCTCATGCTGTTGGTGGGAATGGTCAGACAAAGATAACGCTAACATGCCGCCACAGGTCCATCCGTCAAGCGGCAATCCGGCCCTTCGCCTTTCATTGATGAAAATCGTGCTAGTCTTGCCGCATGTTTATCGATGTCGTCGATCTGCGCGACTTTTATTCGCAGGGCCTGGGCGTCGTGGCGCGCCGCTTCATCGGGCGCGGCATCCGCGCGCGCTGGAGCGATCTCGGCTCGCTGCGGGTCGCCGGCATCGGTTATGCCACGCCCTATCTCGGGTTGTTCCGCGAGGAAGCCGAACGGTGCCTCGCCTTGATGCCCGCTGCGCAGGGCGTGGTGAAGTGGCCATCGACTCGGCCGGGTCTCACCGCCCTGGTCGACGAACGGGGATTGCCGCTGGCGGACGCCGCGCTCGATCGTGTGCTGCTGGTGCATGCGCTTGAGATGACCGACGACCCGGTCACAATGTTGCGCGAAGTCTGGCGCGTGCTGGCGCCGCATGGACGTCTGCTGGCCGTGGTGCCCAACCGGCGTGGACTCTGGGCGCGCATCGATTCCACGCCGTTCGGGCATGGCCGTCCCTATTCGCGCGCGCAGATCACCAAGATCCTGCGCGAAACCTTGTTCACGCCGAATGGCTGGGGCGAAGCGCTGTACATGCCGCCGGTTCCGCGTGGCTGGTTCCTGCGCTCCGCGGTCGCCTGGGAACGCGCCGGCGCGACGATTTCCGCGCCCTTTGCCGGCGTGCATATCGTGGAGGCCACCAAGCAGATCTATCGTGCGATTCCCGCGCGCCGGGAAAAGCGCCAGCTTGTGCCGTCGCTCGAGCCGGTGCTGGCGCCTGCGCCCGGCGGTGCGGCGCGGGTCTGAAAAAATGGCCGGGATGTCTCCCGGCCATGATGATCCAATGACAATGTCGCGTGAAGCGAACGGCTATTCGCCGGCCGGAGGCGTGTCGTCCGTCATGTCGCCGCCGTCCGCTCCGCCTGCCATGTCTGGACGCGGATTGCGGTGACCGCGGCGTCGGCGGCGATGCAGCGGAAAACGGTCGCCCTGGCCGTCACCGTTCGGCTGGCCGTTGCCTTGAGCCGGTTGCGGCTGTCCGCCGGTGATGAAGGACGGAAGCCGTTCCACATCGGCCGCGTCGACCGGCGCGGCATTCTGCGGACGGTTGTCATGACGCGGCTGTTGGTCGCGTTGCGATTGCTGCTCGCGCGGCGGATAGGGTTGCTGATCCCGCTGCTGATAAGGCTGCGCGTCGCGCTGCGAATAAGCCTGCTGCTGGTCGCGCGGCGAATGCGGCTCGCCGCCGCCCGAGTGCGGCTGCACGCTTTCATCTCCGTCGTCATAGCTCTCGTCAGAGCGCGCTTCGCCGCCTTCGGCGCGTTGCTGCAACGGCTGGCTCTGGCGGAACTGTTCCTGCGCGGTCGCGATCAAGCGGAAATAATGTTCGGCGTGCTGGTAGTAATTCTCGGCCGCAACCGGATCTCCCGACGCGGTCGCATCGCGCGCCAGCTGGATATACTTTTCGGCGACATGATTTGCGGTCCCGCGGATCTTCACGTCAGGTCCGTTGGACTCGTAAACCCGCGTCAACGGATTGTGATTTTTGCCACCGCCGCGGTTACGTCCCCGCATGCGGTGGTGCTGATGCTGATGCTTGCTGCTCTGATGTCCGTTTCTCATAGCTTGCCTGTTCGCCGACTCCTCGTCATGCGGCCTGCGCCGCTTTTCGGTTCATTCTCGTCAACACACGCATATCGCCTGCCATGAACGCAGCCGACTCACGGCTTTCCCGTCACTGGTCTCGAGCCCGGCAGTTTTTGAACCCCTCAGCGCAATCGCCGCGCCTTCCTGTTCGTCGCTCACCTGAATTCACACGCTGCTCTCATACGTTCTGACGTTGAGCGCGCTCAACCGGTGAAGCATATGAACGAAATCGGCTAATCTGCGTATTGCGCGACCTATCGCCTTCTGCGCGACCTGCTGTCGATATCTGTTATTGTCGACCTGTATTGACCTGGCTTTTGCCCTGATCTGCAGCCCTTTAATCCCTCCGTGTCGCCGGCCTCTCGAAGCCTTTGGCTTCGGGCTCGTTATGCGATCGGCATCCGGGCTTAAATCTTGTCCAGAAGCTAGTCGTTCTTGCCCCATAATCCAAGCGATATTTTGGACCGCCGGGATGCGTCCACATCATGGCAAGGTTAAGAAAAGCTGCGAAAAACAAGCGCGCGCGGGATGCCGGCCAGATCGGGGCGGGGCGGTGCGTCGGCCCGCAGCCCGGCTGATTCCATGAGGGCCGTGACGTTCGCCGATTGGCCGGCGCCAATCTCCAGCACGATCAGCCCGCCCGCCTTGAGCAGCCGCCCGGCGTCTTCCGCGATCCTGCGGTAACAATCCAGACCGTCCGCGCCGCCGTCGAGCGCGAGCGCGGGGTCGTAGCCGCGCACCTCCGGCGGCAATCGTCCGATGTCCGCGCTTGCGATGTAAGGCGGGTTCGACACGACAAGATCGAACGGTTCTGGAAGTGCCAAGCCGAAATCCGAGACCATCAACTCGCAGCGATCGAGCAAGCCGAGATCGCGGGCATTCTCCTGCGCGGTTGCGAGTGCCGCGGAGCTCAGATCCGTGCCGACTCCCTGAGCGTGCGGCAATTCGCGAAGCAGCGCAAACAGCAATGCGCCCGTTCCGGTCCCCAGATCGGCGATGCGCAGGGGCTGCGTTCGCGAAAAATGCCGATCGGTCGCGGCGAGTGCAGCTTCCACAACAATTTCCGTGTCAGGACGCGGCACCAGCGTGGCGGCGGACAGGCGCAACGGCAGCCCCCAGAATTCCTTGCGGCCGAGAATGCGGGCGACCGGCTCGTACTGCACGCGGCGGGCGACCAGAGCGTTGATGGATTCCATGTCCTGCGCGGACAGGACGCGGTTTCCGGCCGCGATCAGACCCGCGTGATCGAGGCCGAGCGCGTGGCCGAGCAGAAGCCGCGCATCGAGATCCGCCGATTCGATTCCGGCGCTGCGAAAACGGTCGGCGATCGCCCGGCGCGCGGCTGAGAGACTCAGATCGCGCTCGCTATCGGATGGTGTCATGCGTCTTGCGCCGCCAGCAGGGCGGCCTGGTGTTCGGTGCTCAGGGCGTCGATGATGTCGCCCAAAGCCTCACCTTCCATCACCTTCGGCAGATTGTAGAGTGTCAGGTTGATGCGATGATCGGTGACGCGTCCTTGCGGAAAATTGTAGGTGCGAATGCGCTCGGACCGGTCGCCAGAGCCGACCTGGCCGCGGCGCTCGGCGGCTCGGGCGGCATCCAGCTTGCTGCGCTCGGCGTCGTACAATTTCGTGCGCAACAGCGCGAGCGCCTTCGCCTTGTTCTTGTGCTGGGAGCGGTCCTCCTGCACCGCGACCACGATGCCGCTCGGGATATGCGTGATGCGAATCGCGGATTCGGTCTTGTTCACATGCTGCCCGCCGGCGCCGCTCGATCGCATGGTGTCGATCTTCAGGTCGTCGTCCCGGATTGCGACGTCCACGTCTTCGGCTTCGGGCAGTACCGCGACGGTCGCCGCCGAGGTGTGAATGCGGCCGGAGGTCTCGGTCGCCGGCACCCGCTGCACGCGATGCACGCCCGATTCGAACTTGAGCTTGGCGAACGCGCCGCGGCCTTTAACCTCCGCGATGATCTCCTTGTATCCGCCCATCGTGCCTTCGCTGGAGTCCACGATCTCGACCTTCCAGCCTTGCTTGGCAGCGTAGCGTTCGTACATGCGGAACAGGTCGCCGGCAAACAGCGAGGCTTCGTCGCCGCCGGTGCCGGCACGAATTTCGAGGATGACGTTGCGCTCGTCCATCGCGTCTTTTGGAATGAGATGAACGCGGATTTCCTTCTCCAGCGCCTCGCGACGCGCGTCCAGTTCCGGTTTCTCGGCTTCCGCCATGGCGCGCATTTCGAGATCGGTCTTGGGATCGGCCAGCAGCGCATCCAGATCGGCGGCCTCGCTGGCCAATGCGCGATAGCGTTTGATGGCGTCGACGATCGGGCCGAGTTCGGAAAACTCGCGCGACAATTTCACGTAACTGTCGGCGGCAAGCTGGCCGGACAATTCGGCTTCCAGCGTGGCATGGCGAGCCAACATGGCGTCGAGTTTTGTGTCGGGCAACATGGGACTATCGCGGTTAAAGCTGCAGGCCTTCGGCGGCCGCGAACATCTCGATCCGGTGCCGCACCGATACCGTGCCGGCCGGTGCATCGATGAGCGGATCGATAACGGCCTTCGCCTTTGCGGCATCGAGATCGAGCAGCATCGCTTTCACCGGTCCGACGGCCGACGGGGTCAGCGACAGGGCGCGATAGCCGAGTGCGACCAGCGTGAGGGCGCCGATCGGCGTGGAAGCCAGTTCGCCGCACAACGTTATGGGCTTGCCATAGGCCTCGCCTTTCGCGGCGATGTCGCGCAGCGGACGCAGGATCGGCGTTGAAAGCGGATCGAAGCGGCCGGAGACGCGGGCATTGCCGCGATCGACCGCATAGAGGAACTGGAACAGATCGTTCGAGCCGACCGACAGGAAGTCGACGCGGGGAAGCAGTTCGTCGAGCTGATAGAGCAGGGACGGCACTTCCAGCATGGCGCCGATCTCGACCCGCTCCGGCAAGATATGGCCGTGGCGGCGCAAATGCGTGAGTTCGTGTTCCACCAGCGCCTTGCCTTGGTCGAATTCCTCGACCACCGCCACCATCGGGAACATGATCTTGAGCGCACGGCCGGACGAAGCTTTCAGCAGCGCGCGGATCTGGCTGCGCATCAGCCCCGGCCGGTCGAGGCCGAGGCGGATCGCGCGCCATCCCATGGCCGGATTCTCCTCCTCGAAAGCGCGCATATAGGGCAGCACCTTGTCGCCGCCGATATCGAGGGTGCGGAAGGTCACCGGCCGCTTTTCGGCGGCGTCCAGCACCGAGCGATAGAGCGAGAGCTGCTCGTTGATGCGCGGGAACGACGTCGCCACCATGAACTGCAATTCGGTGCGGAACAGCCCGATTCCGGCGGCGCCGGTCTCCGCGATATGCGGCAGATCGACCAGCAACCCGGCATTGATCAGGAGCTGGATGTGGCGGCCATCCTTGGTGACGCAGGGCTTGTCGCGCAAAGCCTGATATTGCGCCTGACGGCGGGCGCGCAGGCGAACCCGCTCGGCATAGGCGCTTTCGATATCCGGTGGCGGTCGAAGGAAGACTTCGCCGGAAATGCCGTCCACGATCACAGGATCGCCGGATTCCACCAGGCCGGTGATGTTCTCGACTTCGCCGACAGCGGCGATCCCGAGCGCGCGTGCGACGATCGCGACATGCGAGGTCGGGCCGCCTTCTTCCAGGATCAGGCCGCGCAGCCTTTTCCGGTCGTAATCGAGCAGGGCGGCCGGACCCATCATGCGCGCGACCACGATGGCGTTGTCCGGCAACTGGTCCCGGCGCGGGGCATGTTCCACGCCCATCAATTGCCGCATCAGGCGGTTGGCGAGATCGTCGAGATCGTGAAGTCTTTCACGCAAATACGGATCGGTGGAGCGCAGCATGCGGGCGCGCGAATCCGATTGCACGCGCTCGACTCCGGCCTCGGCGGTGAGGCCGGTGGCCACGGCTTCGCGCATCCGGTCAAGCCAGCCGCGGTCATGCGCGAACATACGATAGGCTTCCAGCACCTCGCGCGATTCCTGGCCGTCCGAGACTTCGCCGCGTTCCAGCATCAGGTCGACATCGGCGCGCAACGTGGCGATCGCGTCGTCGAGGCGCTTGAGTTCGGTCTGCACGTCGTCGGCGATGAAATTCTTGATCGCCACCCGCGGCTCGTGCAGCACCACGTGCCCGAGCGCGATCCCTTCCGACAAGGCGGCGCCGGCGAGATTCTTGCGCGGACGCACGGCCGGCTCGGCGCCGGGCAAGGCCAGCGCCGACAATTCCCCGGACGCGATCATTTCGGCCAGCACCATCGAGGTCGTCTGCAGCGCCTCGACTTCCTCCTCGGAATAGGTGCGGTGCGCCCGGTTTTGCACGACCAGCACGCCGAGCGTATTGCCGGCGCGCAGGATCGGCACGCCCAGGAACGAATGGTAGATTTCTTCGCCGGTTTCCGGGCGGTAGGAATAGGCCGGGTGCGATTGGGCATCCGAGAGGTTGATCGGATTGGCCTGGCTCGCGACCAGGCCGACCAGGCCTTCGTCGGTGCGCATGACCGTCAAATGGACGGCTTCGCGTTTCAGACCTTCGGTGGCGTACAATTCGAGCGTGCCGTCCACGCGCAACACGTAGACGGAGCAGACCTCCGCCACCATGTTGGCGGCGATCAACACCACGATCTTGTCGAGACGCTCCTGCGCGCTGACCGGTTCCGCCATCACCTCGCGGAGCCGGCGCAACAGCACGCGCGGACCGCCGAGTGCGCCACGCATGGCGTGAGGTCCTTAAAATTGTAGTGGAACGGCGGTTGCCGCCATTCCTGGCCGATATGTCGGGAAAAGCGCTACGGGCCCCGGTCGCCCGCGACGGCTACCCTTTAGGGCTATAGCGAATGCAGCCTGTCAGGAGCAAGACAAACGAGCGCCGGGGCGGCCTTGGGAGGCCCGAAATTCACGCCTTATCAAGCCCGTAGAGCGAATGCAGGGTCCGGACCGCCAGTTCGGTATAGGCGGCGTCGATCAGGACCGAAAACTTGATCTCCGAGGTGGTGATGGCCCGGATGTTGATATTGCGCTCGGCCAGGGCCTGGAAGGCCTGCGAGGCGACGCCGGCGTGGCTGCGCATGCCGATTCCGATCACCGAGACCTTGGCCACGTCGGTCGCGCCGTCCACCCGGTCGAAGCCGATTTCCGACTTGGCCTTGTCGATGACATCCATCGAGCGCTGGTAGTCGGCGGCCGGCACGGTGAAGGTCAGGTCGGTCTTCTTGCCGTCGGCGGAGACATTCTGGACGATCATGTCCACGTTGACATTGGCTTCCGCCAGCGGACCGAAAATGGCGGCCGCCACGCCCGGCTTGTCCTGCACGTTGCGGATGGAGATCTGCGCCTCGTCCTTCGAGAACGCGATTCCGGTGACGACTTGCTGTTCCACGATGTCTTCCTCGTCGCAGATGAGGGTACCTGGCGGGTTGCCGTGCGGGTCGATGTCTTCGGGCTTCTCGAAGCTCGAGCGCACGAAGATCTTCACTTTATGCACCATGCCGAGCTCGACCGAGCGGACCTGCAGCACCTTGGCGCCCAGCGATGCGAGCTCGAGCATTTCCTCGAACGCCACCTTGTCCAGCCGGTGCGCCTTCGGCACCACGCGCGGATCGGTGGTGTAGACGCCGTCCACGTCGGTATAGATATCGCAGCGGTCGGCCCGGATGGCGGCCGCGATCGCCACCGCGGAGGTGTCTGAACCGCCGCGCCCGAGGGTGGTGAGCCGTCCGGTGTCCTTGTGGATGCCCTGGAAGCCGGCGATCACGGCGACCTCCTGGCGGTCCTTGAACCGTTTGACGATTTCGTCGCCGTTGATGTCGAGAATGCGCGCGGAGCCGTGCGCATTCGAGGTCAGGATCGGCAATTGCCAGCCCTGCCAGGAGCGCGCGGTGACGCCCATGCCCTGAAGCACAATGGCGAGCAGTCCGGCGGTGACCTGTTCGCCCGAGGCGACCACGGCGTCGTATTCGCGCGCATCGTGCAGGGGCGAGGCCTCGCGGCACCAGCCGACCAGCTCATTGGTCTTGCCCGCCATGGCGGAGACCACGACGGCGACCTCATGGCCGGCATCGACCTCGCGCTTGACGTGGCGCGCAACATTGCGGATGCGGTCGATATCGGCGACCGAGGTTCCGCCGAATTTCATCACAAGACGTGACATGACGGGATCGAAGGCCCTGCTGGAGTTTGAGCGACACAGGCGCGCGCAAGGCATGGGCGCCGCCGCGAAAGGGGCGTATTCATAACGGCCGGGGCGGGAGGCTGCAACCCGCGCAAAAGCCTTATAAAGGCTGTTCCAGCAGGCCGAAGCCTGTTTTGCGGCGAAGGTGTTAAGCATAGGTCCATGCCCGGCCGATGGCCGAACCGGCGTCATCCAGCGAGTTCAGCAATGCCCAGAGCCCAAGCCCCCGCTTCCACGGTCGATCAGGCCGAGATCGACCAGTTTTCCCGCCTCGGCGCGCAATGGTGGGACGAGCGCGGCCCGATGGCGATGCTGCACAAGTTCAATCCGGTGCGGCTGGGCTATATCCGCGACCAGGTGACCGCGCATTTCGGGCGCGACCCCAAGAAGCTCGGTTGCCTGACCGGCCTGCGGATCCTGGATATCGGCTGCGGCGGCGGCATCCTGTCGGAGCCGCTGGCGCGGCTTGGCGGCAAGGTGATCGGCGCCGATCCCTCGCAAGCCAATATCGACGTGGCTACCCATCATGCCGGGCAGGCCGGCGTGATGGTCGATTACCGCGCCACCACCGCCGAGGCGCTGGCCGATCAGGGCGAGTGCTTCGATGTGCTCCTGGCGATGGAGGTGGTCGAGCATGTCGTCGACATGCCGCTCTTCGTCAAACGCTGCGGCGAAATGGTGAATCCGGGCGGGCTGATGATCGCCGCCACGCTCAACCGCACCATGAAAAGTTTTGCGCTCGCCATTATCGGCGCCGAATATGTGCTGCGCTGGCTGCCGCGTGGCACGCATCGCTGGGACAAGTTCGTAACCCCCGGCGAGCTTGAAGCCGCCATGGTGCGGGCCGGCTTGCGGGTGGTGGATGAGCGCGGCGTGGTCTATGGCGTCTTTTCGGACGCCTGGCAGCTCTCCAACGACATGGACGTCAACTACATGCTGACGGCCGAGAAATCCGCATAGCGTCTCCGCTCTCGCGTGGCTTGCCTTTTCCGGGCCGACCGGCGATTTTGAAACAAAAGCGACAGGAGCCAGTCATGATCCTCGAAATCGTCACCTTCAAATCGCCCGCCGGCTGGGACCGCGCGCAGGTGCTGGAGGACGCCAAGCACGTCGTTCCGAAATGGGTCGCCAACAAGGAACTGGTGCGCAAGCACTTCCTGCTGGGAATCGGCGAGGCTGAAGGCACCGGCGCCGGCGTCTATATCTGGCCGTCGGTCGAGGCGGCGAAACGCGCCCATAACGCCGAGTGGCAGGAAAGCGTAAAGAAACGCACCGGCGATTACGCCACGATCCGTTACTTCGACCTGATGCTGTGTGTCGACAATGAGCACGGCGTCGTCACCGAATGGGACGCCGACGGCAAGGCGCGCGAACTCGAACCCGCCTGATCGGCGCGACAGGTCTTTATGCGCGACACCGGCTGGCTCTGGGCGGTCTTCACCCTGATCGCCGCCGCCGCCCAGACCGCGCGCAACGCCATGCAGCGGGAACTGACGGCGACGCTGGGCACCGCCGGCGCGACGCATGTCCGCTTCCTGTTCGGCTTTCCGTTTGCCGTGGTGTTTCTGCTGGTCCTGACGACAATCACCGGCGCGACCCTGCCACGGCCTGGCTGGATGTTCTGGCCTTGGGTCATCGACGGCATGGGCGCGCAGATTTTCGCGACCGCGCTGATGCTCGCGGCCATGGGCGAGCGCTCCTTCGTCGTGAGTATCGCCTATATCAAGACTGAGCCGGTGCAGGTCGCCTTGTTCGGGCTGATCTTCCTCGGCGACGCGCTGAGCGTCGGCATGGTGGCGGCGATCATGGTTGCGACCACGGGCGTCATCGTCATGTCGCTGAAGCCGGGTAGTGGCGTGGGCGACAGTTGGCGCCCGACCATGCTCGGCCTCGGATCGGGTGCGATGTTTGCGCTCTCCGCCATTGGCTATCGCGGCGCCATTCTCAGTCTCGACTTGCCGGATTTCGTCATGGCCGCGACCTTCACACTGGTTGTCGGCCTTGCGCTGCAGGCCGTGCTGCTGAGTGCGTATCTGATTCTGCGCGAGCCGAAGGTCATGCGCGAGATCGTGCGGTCGTGGCGACCGTCGGTGACGGCCGGATTTCTCGGCGCGCTCGCCTCGCAATTCTGGTTTCTGGCCTTCGCGCTGGCGACCGCGGCCAGCGTGCGCACCCTGGCATTGGTCGAGGTTTTGTTCGCGCAGGCGATCTCAGCCTTTGTGTTCGGGCACAGGACGACGGCGCGCGAGGGTCTGGGGATTGTGCTGATTATTGCGGGCGTCGCGATGCTGTTCTGGGCGCACTAGTTCCGCTCATCCGGCAGCACCGGGATCGGATGAAACTCAATGCCTTCGTCGTGCAATTCCTTGGCCTGCTCGGGCGAGGCTTCGCCGTAAATCGAGCGATGCTCGGTCTCGCCGTAATGCATCTTGCGCGCCTCGTCGGGAAATTTCTTGCCGACATTGTCGGCATTCTTGATCAGATGGTCGCGCAACTCTTTCAGCTTGGCGCGGAATTCCTGTTCCTGCGGCGAGATCATCGCAACCGTTTCTGTTGCAGGTCCGGCGGCGAGCGGAGCCGGCTCGTTCGCGACAGGCGCCGGGGATTCGCCGCGCTTGCCGGCGCGACCGATTGACGGGGCCATGATCGCCTTCTCGACTTTGGTCGAGCCGCAGGCCGGGCAACTGACAAGATTGCGTTTGCGCTGCCTGTCGTAATCGGCGGAATTGCCGAACCAGATTTCGAAGTTGTGTTTTCGGCCGCACACCAGCGCGTAGCGGATCATGGCTTGTCTCCGACCACATGCAGATGGGTCGGCTCCGCTATCGGTTCAATGACCTCGAAGCGGCGGCCATGCTGCAGCGAGGGCACTTTGGCGCGCGCTGCCGCCACTTCTGCCGGATCGATCTCGGCCATGATCACGCCAGGCTCCGTGCCGCCTTCGGCCAGAATACGGCCCCAGGGATCAACAACCAGTGAATGGCCGTAAGTCTCTCTGCCGTTTTCATGCTGTCCGCCCTGCGCCGCCGCCAGCACGAAGCTGCCATTCTCGATGGCACGGGCTCGCACCAGCACGTGCCAATGCGCCTCGCCGGTCACGCGGGTGAAAGCGGAGGGAATGGTCAGGATGGTCGCGCCCGCTTCGGCCAGCGCACGATAGAGCGCCGGAAAACGCAGGTCGTAGCAGATCGACAGGCCGAAACGGCCCCAGGGCAGATCGGCAACGGCGGCGAGGTCGCCGGCCCGGAAGTTGTTCGACTCGCGATAGCTCTCGCCGTTGCCCAGATCGACATCGAACATGTGGATTTTGTCGTAGCGCGCGGCGATGTCGCCCTTGGGGCCAATCAGAAATGAGCGGTTCACCGCCCGATCGGGGGAGGCCTTGATCGCCAGCGAACCGACATGGATGTGCAACGACAATTGGCGCGCCAGATCGCGGAAGGCTGAGAGAGACTCATCCTTGTCTTCGTCGGTAATCGCCGCGAACAGTTTCTCGCGCGACAATTCCATGATGTTGGTCATTTCCGGCGTCAGCACGTAATCGGCGCCGTTGTCTCTGGCCTGGCGGATGAGCTTTACCGCCTCGTCCAGATTGACCGCTGGCGCGCGGCCGGAGCGCATCTGGATCAGTCCGGCGCGGAATTTGGCTGATGTCGCGGTCATGCCCGTTGTCCGCTCGCCCGATGCCTGTTCACATCCGCGAGTAGCGGGTCGAGCTTGCCGGCTTCCTCCAGTGCATAAAGGTCGTCGCAGCCGCCGACATGGAGTTCGCCGATGAAGATCTGCGGCACGGTGGTGCGGCCCTGGGCGCGATCGGTCATCATCGCGCGCAACGCACGGTCGTCGCTGACGTCGATCTCCGTGAACGCAACGCCCTTGCGGTCGAGCAATTCCTTGGCCCAGCCGCAATAGGGACAAAAGGGAGTGGTGTAGATTTCAATGGAACTCATGGAGGGGATCCTGGCGCGTCCCACTATATGGTCGCGCGTGCGGCGTCCACAACCCTCGCAAAAACAAGCACATCCACGTTTTTCGCGCCGGCCCGCAACAATGCGCGGGCGCAGGCATCGGCGGTGGCGCCCGAGGTCAGCACATCGTCGAGCAGGACGATCCGGCGCCGCATCACCTCGGCCTTGCTTTGCGGCGGGACGCGGAAGGCGCCCTGGACGTTGAGGGCGCGCTCGGATCTGGACAGGCCGACCTGTTGCGGGGTTGCTTTCGCGCGTTTGAGGGCGGAATGGCTGACCGGAATGCCGCTGATATCCGACACCACCTTGGACAGGGCGGCCGACTGGTTGAAGCGCCGGGCCCAGAGCCGGCGCCAGTGCAGCGGCACCGGCACGATCACCTCAGCCTCCGCCAGAAGTTCGTGCCCGGCACGGGCCATCCAGCGGCCCATGGTCGGTGCCAGATCGAGCCGGTCGCCATATTTGAGGGCATGCACCAAGGTGCGTGCGACCTCGTCATAGCGCACCGCCGCCCGCGCACGCTGGTAAGCCGGCGGATCGGCAATCGCCTGCATGGACAGGATGCCCGGTCCGGGGTCATAGACGAAGGGAATGCCGAGCCGTTCGCAGAAAGGCCGTTCGATGGGTGAAAGTTTCGACCAGCAGGCTGGGCAGAGGCCGGAGGTCACCCCGACCGGCTCTCGGCAGGACGGGCAAAGCGGCGGGAGCGCGGCATCGAACGCGAGACGGAACGGAGCCCGCAGGACCGCCGCCGCGCGGTGAAAAAGGGATGGAGCCTGTTGTTCTATCGAGGATGCAGGCATGGCATACGCTATCGCCGGAAGGAGCCAAGTTCCAGTGTCCGAAAGCCCCGGGATTTTCGACCGCAGCCTGCTGCGCGCTCGCCGCCGGCGCGCCCGCGCGCTCGGGGCCGAGACATTCTTGCTGGACCATGTTGCGGGCGATCTTGCGGAGCGGTTGTCGGTGGTGAAACGGCATTTCGCACTCGCGGCCGATATCGGATCGCCCGGCAGATCGGTGCAGGACAAAATCAGGGTTCAGCATCTCGCCGACCATATTGTCGCTATCTCCGATGACGCCGGCGTGTCAGCTGTTGTCATCGCGGACGAGGAAGCGCTGCCGCTCGCCGACGGTTCGCTCGATCTCGCGGTGTCGGCGCTCGCGCTGCATCATGTCAACGATCTGCCGGGAGCGCTAGTGCAGATCAGGCGCGCGCTGAAGCCCGACGGACTTTTCCTGGCGGCGCTGCTCGGCGGGGAGACGCTGATGGAATTGCGCCAGGCCTTCACGCAAGCCGAAGCCGAGATCGAAGGCGGAGTGTCCCCGCATGTTGCCCCTTTCGCCGATTTGCGCGATCTCGGTGCGCTGTTGCAGCGCGCCGGGTTCGCGCTGCCCGTCGCCGACGTGGACCGTCTCACGGTGCGCTATGAAAATGTGTTCGCGCTGATGCGGGACTTGCGCCGCATGGGCGCGACGAATTCGCTGATCGCGCGTCGGCGCAGTCCCCTGCGACGGGCGACCCTGTTGCGCATGACGGAGGTTTACGCGCAGCGGTTCAGTGATCCCGATGGTCGGGTGCGGGCGACGTTCGAGGTCGTATGGCTCTCGGGCTGGGCGCCGCATGAGAGTCAGCAGCAGCCGCTGAAGCCCGGTTCGGCGCGAACGCGGCTGGCAGATGCGCTTCGGACGGCGGAGCTGCCGGCCGGGGAAAAGGCCGGCGGATGATTTTCAGAAGATGGCGATGACGGAATCGTAGAATGCGACGACGCGCGTTCCCAGCAGCGTCACGCTGGCAGCGATGGCGACGGCGATCCCGCCTGCGATAACGGCATACTCGACCGCCGTTGTGCCCGTCCGGTCTGCAATGAACCGGCGGAAGTCATATGCCAGCTTCGAACCCAACTTCATCATGGCGCACCTTCGGCAATCGGCGTTAGAGCAACGTCATCAGGTGCGACACAAGCGGTTCATCGGCCGGCGGCATCGGATAGTCACGCAACTTGTTTGGCCGGACCCAGGCGAGCCTCGCATGATGCATGGCCATGACTTGCCCTTCCCAGCGCCGACAAACGTAGAGCGGCATTAGAAGATGGAAGTCCGGATAGGCATGGCTCGCAAAAGTCAGCGGCGCCAGACATGCGTCACTGACAACGATTCCCAACTCCTCTGATAGTTCACGGATCAGCGTTTCCTCGGGACGTTCGCCAGGTTCGAGCTTGCCGCCGGGGAATTCCCACAAGCCTGCCATCTCTTTGCCGGCGGGTCGCTCTGCGATGAGCACGCGACTGTCGGCATCGATCAGGGCACAGGCGGCGACAATCACGAGTTTGACGCTCACGAGCCTTGCTCCAACCCTAGAAATCCGCCGTTAAGTTACCGTTAAGAGATGCCGGAGCGGTGTCAGGAACGATAGTCGCCGTTGATGGCGACGTATTCCTTGGTCAGGTCGCAGGTCAGGACCCGGTCGCGCCCGCGCCCCAGGCCGAGATTCACCTTGAGCGGGATCTTGGGATTCTTCATCGCGGCCGAGACCCGGGCTTCGTCATAGGCCGGATCGCGTGCGCCTCTATGCGCGACGCGGATGCCGCCGAACCAGATCGACAGCTTGTCGCGATTGGCCGGCTCGCCCGCCTTGCCGACCGCCATGACCACGCGGCCCCAATTGGCGTCCTCGCCGGCGATCGCCGTTTTCACGAGCGGGGAATTCGCGATCGACATCGCGATTTTTCGCGCTGACGCTTTCGATACGGCGCCTTCGACCGTGATCTCGACCAGTTTGCGGGCGCCTTCGCCGTCGCGCGCCACCTGTTCGGCCAGATCCGCCAGCACCATGCCGAGCGCCTTGCGAAAACCCTTCAGGCGCGGATCGCTGGCGCGCGTGATCTTCGGAGCCCCGTTTTTCGCCGCCGCGCCGGTCGCAAAGGCGAGCAGGGTGTCCGATGTCGATGTATCGCCGTCGA
Organism: Pseudorhodoplanes sp.; assembly: GCA_022843165.1. GTDB lineage: Bacteria > Pseudomonadota > Alphaproteobacteria > Rhizobiales > Xanthobacteraceae > Pseudorhodoplanes. The sequence goes on along the minus strand of JALHOD010000009.1, from coordinate 30,667 downwards.
CGGTCACAGCATTGAAGGTATCAACAACGGACTCCTTCAGCAGTTTTTGCAGCACAGGCGCCGTGATCGGCGCATCCGTGAAGACAAACGACAGCATGGTCGCCATGTCCGGCGCGATCATGCCGGCGCCCTTGGCGATGCCGTTGATCGTGACCTTGGCTTTGCCGAGACTGGTTCTGGCGGTCGCAACCTTCGGAAACGTGTCGGTTGTCATGATCGCCTTGGCGGCATTGAGGAAGCCACCGGGGACGGCATGCGACGCAAGGGTGTCGAGGACACCATTGAATTTGGTGGCATCGAGCGGCTCGCCGATGACGCCGGTCGAGGCCAGATAGATGTCATTCACGCCGCATCCGACCGCCTTGGCTGCGATCTGCGCCGTGAGTTTGGTCGAGGCCCGGCCGGTTTTGCCGGTAAAAGCATTGGCGTTGCCGGAATTCACCACCAGCGCGCGCGCAGTCTTGCCCTTCAGTCGGGCGCGACACCATTCCACCGGCGCGGACGGGCATTTCGACCGGGTGAAGACACCGGCCGCGCTGGTGCCCTTGTCGAATACGGCCAGCAGCACGTCGGTGCGGTTGGCATAGCGGATGCCGGCTGCGGCGGTCGCAAGCTTGACGCCCGTGATCTCGGGCATGTCGGGAACGGTTTGCGGGGCGAGGGGGGAGACGCTGGTGGCCATGGCGGCTTCGCTTCGCTGTTGCCGGCTGCCGCGGAGCGGCAAATCCCGGTTGATGCGAAGCGTGCGTACCGAAACGAAACCGCCGGGACAAGCCCGGCGGTGACGTTCATCCAAGTGTTGTTGCGGTTTATTTCCTGGCGGGGTCGGCCGGTTTGTCGCCGGGCTTGGCATCCGGCTTGGCGTCCAGGCGCTCGATTTTGGCGCTTTCGCGCAGTTTGGTGATCATCTCGGCTTGGGCGCGGCGCTGGACGAAGGTCTGGATCTGGTCCTTCACCTTGTCGAATTCCGGCGCCTGTTTCTTGCGTTTGTCGTCGACGCGGATGATGTGCCAGCCGAACTGCGACTTTACCGGTTCCGACAATTGCCCCTTGTTGAGCTTGTAGGCGGCTTCCGCGAATTCCGGCACCATCTGCTCCTTGCCGAAAAAGCCGAGATCGCCGCCATTCTCCTTGGAGCCGGGATCTTTCGACTTGTCCTTGGCGATAGCGTTGAAGTCGCCACCCTTTTTCAAGTCGGAGAGGATTTTCTTCGCCTCGTCCTCGGTCTCGACCAGGATATGGCGTGCGCTTACTTCCTCTTCGTCGGCCATCTGCTTGGTGGCCTCGTCATAAACCTTGCGCATCGCCTCTTCGGTCACGGCGGCCTTGGCTTCGGCGGTGAGCAGCGCCTCCATCAGGATCTTGGTGCGGGCATTGGCCAGCTTGCGCTTGAAATCGTCGGTGTCGGCCAGTTTGCGGTCTTCTGCCGCCTTGGCGACCAGCAGCATGTCGGCGACGTAGGTGACCAAATAGTCGCGCTTGGCATCCGGAGCCATGGGCGGCAACTGCCCGGCGAGCTCGGTCTCGGCGGCATCAAGATCGCTCTGCTTGACGTCGGTGCCGTTGACCTTCGCGATCACGGGATCGCTCTGGGCTGAGGCGGGGGCCATCGGCATGGCGGCGAGCGCGAGAATGGCGATCAATCCGCCAAGACGGGTTGCAAGGGAGGTCATGAGGCTGCGTCCTCTGGAGTCGGGATGGGTCTGCGGCGGTGCGGGGTCCGGCGCGGCGGGCGGACACTCGCCCAATTTGGGTGACCTTGGCAATGGCCGGAAATACTTAACTTTTTGCAATAAGGCAGGGGCAAGGCGCTGATTGACAAGGGTCTGACCCCCTCCTATCTCTCCGCGGAGTTCCGGTCGTGAAGCCCGAAAAGAGCCGCTTTTCCCGGATGCAACCGGGTCAGATCGCCCATCCGGCACTATGCTCGGACCGGGCAGCGCAGCCGTTGCCGGCTGCGGTCGCGGTTTTCAATCTTTCGTGTTCCCCGTACCGTGTTTCATCGCAGCGCATTCGCGCAAGGCTGAAGAGAAGGATTTCGCATGTTTGGCGCAGTCGCCCGCAAACTGTTCGGCTCCGCCAATGACCGGCGCGTCAAGGGATATCTGCCGCGCGTGGCGGCGATCAACGCGCTGGAGCCGGACCTCGCGAAACTTTCCGACGACGAGTTGCGCGCCCGCACCGCGGCTTTCAAGGCGGAGCTCGAGCAGGGCAAGACCCTCGACGATATCCTGGTCCCGGCTTTCGCCACCGTGCGCGAGGCCGGCAAGCGGACGCTCGGCCAGCGCCATTTCGACGTCCAGCTGATCGGCGGCATGATCCTGCACGAAGGCAGCATCGCCGAAATGAAGACCGGCGAAGGCAAGACCCTGGTGGCGACCCTGGCCGTCTATCTCAATGCGCTGTCGGGGCGGGGCGTGCATGTCGTCACCGTCAACGATTATCTCGCCAAGCGCGACGCCGAGTGGATGAGCCAGATCTATTCCTTCCTCGGCCTGACCACCGGCATCATCGTGCATGGCATGGACGATGAAGAGCGCAAGAAGGCGTATGATTGCGACATCACCTACGCCACCAACAACGAGCTCGGTTTCGATTATCTGCGCGACAACATGAAATACCGGCTGGAGGACATGGTCCAGCGCGGCCATGTCTTTGCCATCGTTGACGAGGTCGACTCCATCCTGATTGACGAGGCGCGCACGCCGCTGATCATTTCCGGTCCGCTCGACGATCGCTCCGATTTCTACAACACCATCGACGCGTACATTCCGAAGCTCGAGAAGGCCGACTACGAGGTCGACGAGAAGCAGCGCACCGTCAATCTGACCGAAGCCGGTATGGAAAAGATGGAGGGCCGGCTGCGCGATGCCGATCTTCTGAAAGGCGACTCGCTCTACGACGTCGAGAACGTTTCGACCGTTCACCACGTCAATCAGGCTCTGCGCGCCCACAAGCTGTTCCAGCGCGACAAGGACTACATCGTCCGCAACGGCGAGGTGGTGATCATCGACGAGTTCACCGGCCGCATGATGCCGGGCCGGCGCTATTCGGAAGGTTTGCATCAGGCCTTGGAAGCCAAAGAGAAGCAGCCAATCCAGCCGGAAAACCAGACGCTCGCCTCGATCACCTTCCAGAACTACTTCCGCATGTACGAGAAGCTGGGCGGCATGACCGGCACGGCGCTGACGGAAGCCGACGAATTTCTCGACATCTACAATCTCGAAGTGGTCGAGGTTCCGACCAATCGTCCGATGATCCGCGACGACCAGGACGACGAGGTCTATCGGACCAACGCCGAAAAATACCGGTCGATCATCACGTTGCTGGAAGACTGCAAGAAGCGCGGCCAACCGGTGCTGGTCGGCACGACGTCGATCGAGAAGTCGGAAAGCCTCGCTGAAATGCTGCGCCAGGAAGGCTGGGAACAGCACGATTTCTCCGACATCAACGCATTTGCCGCGCTCTATACCGGCGACGAGGCCGCCACCAAGAAGAAGGTCTTCGCGATCCTGAATGCGCGCTATCACGAACAGGAAGCCTATATCGTCTCGCAGGCGGGCGTGCCGGGCGCGATCACCATCGCGACCAACATGGCCGGCCGAGGTACTGACATTCAGCTCGGCGGCAATGCCGACATGCGCATCAAGCAGGAATTGCAGGGGATCGAGGGCGCTGAACACGATACGCGCGCCAATGACATCCGCCAGCAGGTGGCGCGCCTGAAGGAAAAGGCGCTCGCCGCGGGAGGCCTGTTTGTGCTCGGCACCGAACGTCATGAAAGCCGCCGCATCGACAACCAGTTGCGTGGCCGCTCCGGCCGTCAGGGCGACCCCGGCCGCTCGAAATTCTTCCTGTCGCTTGAAGACGACCTGATGCGGATCTTCGGGTCCGACAAGCTTGACGGCATGCTGACCAAGCTCGGTCTGAAGGAGAACGAGGCGATCGTCCATCCCTGGATCAACAAGGCGCTGGAAAAAGCCCAGCAGAAGGTCGAGGCGCGCAATTTCGATCTGCGCAAGAACATCCTGAAATACGACAACGTCAGCAACGATCAGCGCAAAGTGATTTTCGACCAGCGCGTCGAACTGATGAAGGACGAGAATGTCGCCGAGACCGTGAACGACATGCGCTATGCCGTCATCGACGGACTCGTCAGCAAGCATGTTCCGGAGAACGCCTATCCCGAGCAATGGGATACGGCCGGTCTCAAGGAGGAGATCAATCGCGTTCTCGGACTCGATCTGCCGGTCGACGAGTGGGCCAAGGAAGAGGGCATCGCAGACGAGGAATTGCTCGCCCGTATCGAGAATAAGGCCGACGAAGTCATGGCTGCCAAGGTCGCCCAGTGGGGACCGGACGTCATGCGTTATGTCGAGAAGTCGATTCTCCTGCAGACGCTCGATCATCTGTGGCGTGAGCATTTGGTCATGCTCGAACATCTGCGCCAGGTCATCGGCCTGCGCGGTTACGGTCAGCGCGATCCGCTCAACGAATACAAGTCGGAAGCTTTCCAGTTGTTTGAGGGCATGATCGCCAATCTGCGCGAGGCCGTGACGGCGCAGTTGATGCGCGTCGAGGTTGTGCAGACGCCGACGGCGGATGATCAATCCCGGCTTCCCTATATGGAAGCCCACAAGATCGATCCGCTCACCGGCGAGGACGAAATGGCCCCGGTCCTATCTCCGGCGCTTGCCGGCGGCAATGGCGATGTCCAGGTGGCGCGCGATCCCAAAAATCCCGCGAGTTGGGGCAAGGTTGGCCGCAATGAAGTCTGCCCCTGTGGATCAGGCAAGAAATACAAGCATTGCCATGGCAAATTCGGGTAACGCGGCTTCGCGAAGCGGACGAGATTTTGACCTGCGTCATGGCCCGGCTCGTCCGGGCCATTCATTTTTCAAAAGTGACAGCAGGCGGATTGGACGCCAGCACCAAGACTATGAAACAATTCGCGGCAACGGGCTTTGTTCATTGTCTGCCTCTAAACCCAGGGTGAGATAATGCAGGTTCCTCTCGATATTTCCTTCCACAACATTGATAATTCTGATTGGGCAAAAGACGAGATTCGCGATCAGGTCGGGAAACTGGAAGCGATCTACGAACGCATGACATCCTGCCGCGTGCGGGTCGATTTGCGCGCCGATAACCCCAATCACTCCATTCCGCCGGTCGTCCGCATCGAGATCGGTATTCCCGGCCGCAACGATATTGTGGTGGCTCACGAGCCGGAGCGGCTGCAGCGCAAATTCCAGCGACCCGATCTGCACAACGCGATCAACGAAGCCTTTCGCATCGCCGGCATCCAGCTTGCCGAATTGAAACGCAAGCTGACGGATCACAAGGCAGCCGGCCAGCATGAGGCCGCCAACGAATTCCGCGGCCAGATTGCCGAGATAACGGCAGCGGATGATTTTGGGTTCTTGCTGACCAAGGAAGGCAGCCTGCTGTATTTCCACCGCAACGCCATCCTGTCGGGGGAATTCGACAAGCTTCGTCGCGGAGACGAAGTCACCTATGTCGAGGCCTTGGGCGATACCGGACCAATCGCGACCAAGGTGCGTGTCAAGGCCGCGGAGTAGAGCTCAGCGAAACCCGCTCCAGCGGCTGTCAAAGCTCGATGTGGCCGGAATCGGCTGCGAGCCGCTCATCAGGCTCCCGGTTGAAGACGGCGTGGCGGCCGGAGCCGTCACGGGGGCATCGCCGGCGGCCGCAGTTTTCACGCGGGACGGGTCGTTTTGTGGCTGGACGGCGCTGGGTTTGGCGGCTTGAACCGGCGTCGGCACAGGCCGCGGCTTGGGAGCCGGTGCTTCGGCGGACGGAGCCGCTTCAGACCCACGCAGACCCATCGTCCGCGAGACAATGCCGGGTTTTGCGGCTGGCTGCGGTTCCGGGGCAGGCTGGACGGCGGCCACACGCGGTTGTTCGGACTTGTCGGACGAGGCCGTGCGGAAAAGGCTGCCAAGCCGCTGGGCGAAACTCGGTTCTTCCGAGCGCACGCCCTGCTTGGCCTGCGGGGTAGTGCGGGGCAGTGGCACATCGGCCACCTGAACCGGCTGCGTCGAGGAGGTCACGTCGCTTTCGCGTTCCGTGGCCGACGCCACGCTGTAGGACGAAGCGATGGGACCGGGTGCATTCGGATCGATAACCAATTTGACATTACCACGCTCATCGATGATCTCGCGCGGCTGGAGCTTGGCAACAAAGGTTGGATGCATGCCGCCATCGCGGCCGCTCCTGATTGGTGCAACCGGCGCACCGCGCGCGGTCAGTTCCGCGACCTTCATTTCATCCGCGCGTTGCTTCTCGTTCACGGCCGCCCAGATTTCCTGCGGCGTCTCATAGACCGGGCACTTGCCCTTCGGATTGAAACTCAGCGCGGTCGAGGCATTGGCCGGAGCGGCGGCATTGAAAACATAACGCTTCTCGCAGACGTCGATCTTCGGCTCGAGGCGCGTCACCTCGAAATGGTCGTAGCCCTGCTTGAGCATCTTCCAGAACGGCATGTGCGGATTGTTGCGATGCTTGGCCATGTTCACGGGCGTCATCCGGAACGGATAGGCCTGAACCTGGAAGGATTGCTGTCCGCCGAAAAAGGCCTCGCGACCCATCGCGAAGATTTCGGAAATCTGCTCGTCGGTCATCGCGTAGCAGCCGCGCGATGAGCAATCGCCATGCACCATCAGATGCGCGCCGGTACGGTCATGCGCACGGTCGAATGCGTTCGGATAACCCATGTTGAACGCAAGATAGAATTGCGAATTGGGATTCATCTGCGCGGGGGTGATGTTGTAGAAGCCCTCCGGCGCCTGACGATCGCCTTCCTTGATTTTGGGTCCGAGATCGCCCGACCATTTGCAGATCGGATAGGTCTTCAGCAGCGCATAGCGGCCGGTGCGGTCCTGCTTCCAGACTTCGAGCTCGGATTCCTGCTTGAACACGCGCACCAGGAGTGGCGACTCCTTGGGCATGTTCTTCTTGTCCATCTCGGCCAGAAGGGCCGGCGGGATCGGGGCATTGGCGCGTGCAGAACTGGGGAAGACGCCCTCGGTCTTGCAGCCGGACAGCATCACAGCGGCAGCCAAAGCCGCCGACGCCATCAGCGTGCGGACCAAATTGGGGCGAAGTTTCAATACGTTACTCCCCGAACCAGGCTGTCCCCGAGCCTTCATGCGCGATGGTTATCCCTCTGGTGCCGTCTGCGCAAGGGGCGGATTCGGCACCATATCCTGTTGACCATACCCGCCATGAACGAAGGGTAAAATGCCTGAAAAGATGAGTAAAATAACGCGGCGTTATTATGGCTGGCCGGCCTTTGAGCGTGCGGTGGTTAACAGGGCAGGCGCTGTAGGAGGTATCCGGTTCAGACGGGCGATCGGCCAATGGCGAGGAATTTGTCCCGCCGCACCCGGCGGACGGCGTCCCCATCCAGATCCTTCATTTTGGCGAAGGCGGCGGCGATGGCATTGCCAGTGGCCGCAATAGCGGCGGCGGGGTCTCGATGGGCGCCGCCGACAGGTTCCGGCACGATTTCGTCGATGACGCCGAATTTGAGCAGGTCCGGGGCCGTGATCTTCATGTTGGTCGCGGCTTCCTGCGCCTTGGTCGAATCGTGCCAGAGGATGGAGGCGGCGCCTTCCGGCGAAATCACGCTGTAGATCGCGTGCTCTAGCATCAGCACCCGGTTGGCGGTGGCAATGGCGATGGCGCCGCCGGAGCCGCCTTCTCCGAGGATGACCGCGACATTGGGAACGCGCAGATTGAGGCAGGCCTCGGTGGAGCGGGCGATGGCTTCCGCCTGGCCTCGCTCCTCGGCGCCGATGCCGGGATAGGCACCGGCAGTGTCGACCAGCGCCAGGACGGGGATATGGAAGCGGTCCGCCATGTCCATCAGCCGTACGGCCTTGCGATAGCCCTCGGGCCGCGCCATGCCGAAATTGTGCTTGAGCCGGGCTTCGGTGGTCGATCCCTTCTCGTGGCCGATCACGCAGATGCTCTCGCCTTGGAAGCGGCCGAAACCGCCGATAATCGCCTCGTCGTCTCCGAATTTGCGGTCGCCGGCGAAAGGCACGAAATCGCTGACGAGTGCGTTGACGAAATCAAGGCAATGCGGACGCTGCTGATGGCGGGCGACCTGCGTTTTCTGCCACGGCGTCAGACTCGCGTAGAGATCCTTGAGCGCCTGCGCCGCTTTGGCTTCCAGCCGGCCGATCTCTTCCTCGACTTGCACCTCTCCGGTGCCCGCCTGCACGGCACGGAGTTCATCCACCTTGGCCTCAATTTCGGCCACCGGCTTTTCGAAGTCGAGATAGCTGCGCATGGACTGACAGAACGACCTTTAACCAACAGGGAGCGCCGCCTGCTCCGGCGGCGGGCGAAACTGGCCCTGAGGGCCTTTCAAGTCAAGCAAAGCTCCCAAGTCATGATTTCAAGGCGTTAGCAATTCACTCATCGGCCAGCGGATGCAGGTCCCGCACTAGGCTTTTCAGCCTGTCTTCAAGTACATGGGTATAGATTTGGGTGGTCGAGATGTCGCTGTGGCCAAGGAGCGTTTGAACCACGCGCAGATCGGCGCCGTTCTGGAGAAGATGGCTGGCAAAGGCGTGCCGCAGCACATGCGGGCTGACCTGCTCGGCGCGCAAACCGGCCGCCACGGCGAGCGACTTCAGATCGCGGGCGAAATGCTGGCGGGTGAGATGTCCGCTTTCGCCAAAGGAGGGGAAAAGCCATTTCGAGTCAGCAAGCCGGGCTTTTTTGCGCAGGCTCAGATAATCCACCATCGCCTGCCGTGCGGAGTCGTTGAGCGGGACCACTCGCTCCTTGCCGCCCTTGCCGCGCACAACGATCATGCGCTGATCGCGCCGCGCTGCGGCGGCCGGCAATGCCACGAGTTCGGATACGCGCAGGCCGGTGGCATAGATCAACTCCAGCAGACAATGCAGCCGCGCCGCGCGCAGCTGCTCCGGCGCAGGTCGCTCGTCATGCATCGCCGTACGCGACATCTCCAGCAGGCGATCCACGTCCTTGATGGACAGGATTTTCGGCAGCGTGCGTCCGCGTTTTGGACCTTGCAGGATCGCCGCCGGGTCGTCGGGCCGGCGGCCTTCCGCATAGAGGAACCTGAATAGCTGACGGATGGCCGAGAGCTTGCGCGCAACCGAGGTTGCCGCGAAGCCGCGTTGGGCCAGCGCAGCCATATAGTTGCGGATACGGTCGCTGTCGGCATTTGCAATCGACGCGCGTCCTGCGCGCAGGAAGTTCGAGAAGTCGGTGAGATCGCGCGCATAGGCAGACAAGGTATTGTCGCCGGCACCGCGCTCGGCCGCCAGCATATCGAGAAACAGGTCGATCAGGGTCTGATCGGACGCGTGTGCCGGACGGGCCATGCGGCTGCCGGATGCCTCTCAACGTTGCTTGAAAAACCGGTCCTGCGGAACCGTCACGCTAATCTCGCGCGGCTGCGGCTGAACCAGCGTGGCGAGCGCGACGATGCCAGCGTAAACCATACCCGCAATAATTCCGACAACAGCCAGAAATCGAAACAGACTCGGCATATTGGTGAACGGCGCCGCTTGGTGAATCGGTCGGAATAGCTTCAACAACGACCACGTTCCCGCCGCCCTGACAAGGCCTTCCGGGTCCGTGTTAGAGGGTATGCTATACAGGAACCCCGCGGCTGGAGGCCGCCAAGATACGGCCATGTCGGACACCGCCCTGCAAAACAAAGACCCCGCGGCCCAGGACGCCCAGATGCTTGCGACGCTTGGTCGGCGTTCCATTGTCCTCGTCGGCATGATGGGGGCCGGCAAATCCTCGGTCGGCCGCAAACTGGCGAGCAAGCTGGCGTTGCCCTTCGTGGACGCCGACAGCGAGATCGAAACCGCGGCCGGCATGACGATTCCGGAAATTTTCGAAGTCCGCGGCGAGGCCGAGTTTCGCGCCGGCGAGGCCCGTGTGATCAGCCGGCTGCTGGAAGCCGGCCCGCAGGTACTGGCGACCGGCGGTGGTGCGTTCATGAACGCCGATACGCAGTCCGCGATCCGCGCCAAGGGCGTTGCGATCTGGCTGCGGGCCGATTTCGACGTGCTGATGAAACGGATCAAGCGGCGCAGCGATCGGCCGATGCTGAAGACGGCCGACCCGGCGGCCACCCTGCAAAAGCTGATTGCGGAACGTTATCCGGTTTATGCCGAAGCCGATATTACGGTCGACTCGCGCGATGTTGTGCACGAAGTCATTGTCGATGAAATTCTGGATGCCTTGCGCGATTACTTCGCAGGCACCAAAGCCAGACAGGAGTAATGCCGGTCATGACAGCAGCCCTTCGCATCGGCGAGCCGATCAATGTCGGCGTGGCTCTGGGGGATCGTGCCTATGACATCGCGATCGGGCGGGGTCTGCTCAATTCTCTCGGCGCGCGCATCGCAGCTTTGCGGCCCGGTTCCCGCTGCGCGATCGTGACTGACGAGACGGTCGCTGGGCATCATTTGAAGGCGGCCGAGGCGTCACTGGCCAAATCGGGGATAAGCCATTCGCATGTTATTGTCCTTGCGGGGGAAAGCTCCAAGAGTTACGCCGTCTTTGAAACGGTTTGCGAACAGTTGATCGAATCCCGAATCGAACGGAGCGATCTTCTGGTCGCACTGGGCGGTGGCGTCATCGGAGATCTCGCGGGCTTTGCGGCGTCGACGATCCGGCGCGGGCTCGATTTCGTTCAGGTGCCGACCACCTTGCTCGCCCAGGTCGACTCCTCCGTCGGCGGCAAGACCGGAATCAATTCACGGCACGGGAAAAATCTGGTCGGCGCCTTTCATCAGCCGGTTCTCGTCATCGCGGATACCGCTCTGCTCGATACGCTGCCGCTGCGCGTGATGCGCGCGGGCTATGCGGAGGTCGCCAAATACGGATTGATCGGCGACTCGGATTTCTTCTCGTGGCTGGAAGCGAACTGGCAGGACATTTTTTCCGGCGGCCCTTCGCGCGAATACGCGGTGATGAGAAGCTGCCAGATGAAGGCTGACATCGTGGCGCGCGACGAGCGAGAAACCGGTGATCGCGCCCTCCTCAATCTGGGACATACCTTCGGCCACGCGCTGGAAGCGGCGGCGGGATTTTCCGATCGTCTGCTGCACGGCGAGGCGGTCGCTATTGGCATGGCACTGGCGTTCGCCTTCTCGGCGCGGCGCGGCCTGTTGCCGACAGAAGAAGCCAGGCGCGTGACACGGCATTTGGTGGCGGCCGGTCTGCCGACCCGTATAGCGGATATCCCCGGCTCCATGCCCGGTCCGGATCTATTGATGGAGCTGATCGCGCAGGACAAGAAGGTCAAGCGCGGCAAGCTGACCTTCATCCTCGCGCGCGGCATTGGGCAGAGCTTCATCTCGCCCGATGTGGAGCCGGGAGACGTCCGCAACTTCCTGGCCGAAAACCTGATCTGATCGATGATCGCGCAAGACTGGCTCGTCCTGTCCGCCATCCTGATCTGTCTGCTGCTGTCGTTCTTCTTTTCCGGGAGCGAGACGGCGCTGACGGCCTTTTCCCGCGCGCGCATGTTGCGCATGGAAAAGGCCGGCAACCGTCGCGCGGGCATCGTCAACCGGCTGTTGCAGGCGCGCGAGCGGCTGATCGGCGCGATCCTTTTGGGCAACAATGCCGTCAATATCGCGGCGTCCGCGCTGGCGACCGGCCTGTTCCTGACCTGGTTCGGCGACGTTGGCGTGGTCTACGCCACCGTCGCGATGACGGCCGTTGTCGTGATTTTTACCGAGGTGCTGCCCAAGACGATTGCGATCAATGCGCCGGAGCGGATCGCCTTGTTCGTAGTGCGGCCGATTGCATGGGTGGTCCGGGTGCTCGGTCCCATTCTGATGACGATCGAATGGCTGGTGCGCATCATCCTCGCGCGTTTCGGCATCCGCATTGGCGAGAACCAGGCCATTCTGTCGGCGCATGAGGAATTGCGCGGAACGGTCGATCTTCTGCACCGGGAAGGCGGAGTGGAGAAGCACGACCGCGACATGTTCGGCGGCGTGCTCGACCTTCAGGATCTGGAAGTCTCCGATGTCATGATTCATCGCACGGAGATGATTACGGTGTGCGTCGACGACCCGCCGGCAGACGCCGTGAGGGCGATCTTGGCCGCGCCGGTGACGCGCATTCCGCTCTGGAGCGGCAAGCCCGAGAACATTGTCGGTATCCTGCACGCCAAGAACTTGTTGAAGGCGTTGCAGGAGGTAGATGGCGATGTGTCGAAAATAAATCTTACGGCGATCTCGCGCCCGCCTTGGTTCGTGCCGACGCTCCGGCCGCTGACCGAGCAGCTCAAGGCGTTTCGCCGCCGCAAGACGCCGCTGGCGCTGGTGGTTGATGAGTACGGCGAGATGATGGGTCTGGTAACGCTGGAGGATATTATCGAGGAAATCGTCGGCGACATCACAGACGAACATGACGTGGATGTGCCCGGTGTCCGGCCGCAGCCCGACGGCTCCGTAAGTGTGGACGGATCCGTGCCGGTGCGCGATCTGAATCGCGCGATGGAATGGAACCTTCCCGACGAGGAGGCGACGACCATCGCCGGGCTCGTGATCCACGAAGCCCGATCAATTCCTGACGTGAGCCAGACCTTCACGTTCCACGGCTTTCGGTTCCGCGTCTTGCGGAAGGAGCGCAATCGCATCACGTCGCTGCGGATTACGCCGCTGAAATTCGGAATTTAGACGTCGCATCCGAATCACTGGCTGGAACCGGACGTTCGGTTCCTGCCCCCTGATTATCCTGATTAAAGACACGACCTATTTGTCGTTGTGCGCCATACAAAAGCGCGCGCCTCCCAGAAATCCTTGTATGCCAAAAGAAAGAAGAAAATCACGGATATGTGACTGCCGGACTTACCGAATAATTTGCGCGGGGGGATTCGAAAGGGCGAAATTATGCACCCGCTGGTTGTGCGGTTCGGCGTTATGCGTCCCGTCTGATCGGACTGTCTTGGAGGCCAAGGCCGATGCATCGCAGGCATGACAAGATCAACATTCCGATTGAATTGTTGCGGTCCTTTGTCGCGATTCAGGAACTTGGAAGCTTCACCAAGGCGGCCTCTCATCTGCAACTGACGCAGCCGGCCATCAGCGCCCAGGTCAAGCGGCTTCAGCAGCTTGTCGGCGGCGAGGTCTTTTCCAGAAACGGACTGGGTCTTGTTCTGACGGAAAAGGGCGAGATCATCAGCAAGTATGCCAGGCGCATTCTGGCAATGAACGATCAGATCATGTCGCTGTCGGGCGCGAAGCCGCATGCACGCCATTTTCGTGTCGGCATTCCAAATGTGTTTGTCGAGCGCATGCTGTTCGATATCGTCAAGTCCTGCGAAAAAGTCGGCCAGACCGATCGAATTCAATTTTGCTGTGAACCATCCGGCGATCTGGTGAAGAGTCTGAACAGCGGCTATCTTGATCTCGCGTTCATAGTTTCGGCCGTGCCGCCGCATGCGCAGCCGCTCTCGAAATGGACCGAGACGCTGGTTTGGGCCTGTTCGCGGGATTTTCTGCTGAGCCCGGGATCGCCGATACCGATCTTGAGCTGGCCGCAGGCGGTGTCGGATCAGACTGCGATCGACGCGCTGGAAAGTTTCGGGTTACAATTCACCGTGGCGTTTGTGGCATCGGATATGGCTGCGCAATTGGCGGCGCTCCGCTCGGGACTGGGTTTTTTCATTTTTCCGGAGCGGGTGGTTCCTCCGGATCTCAAGGTCGCGCGAGAACACTATCTTCCGCAATTGCCGGAAGTAACTGGCGGCCTGTATTTGCGTGAGGGGCTCGATGCGAAGCGTATGGCGCCCGTCATCGAAGGTCTCGACAATGTGCTGAATCCCAATCGTGCCGTCGCCGGCCGTTTGATCCCGGAGCGCGATGACGCGCATCAGCGAAAGTCGAGAAAGGGCGCGGCGTAAGATCGATTATATTAATAAAATCGATGTCACAGAAAAAGTGCTGACCAATCGGCATGGATTTTCCATCCAGCACTTCGATTTTTTCCTTCATTTATCGACAACCTGGATCGATCAATCTGCCAGCGTGAGCGGTCCTGGCTCGAATTCGGAAAGACTGTTTGCGCAGAAGCGCGCCGCGAAGTTGTAGATTTCGCAACCATCTTTCCGGTCTTAGCGATCGTCATGTCGGGTTTGCGGTGGACGCTATGCGTGCTGCCGTCACGGACCTGAGCAGCAGCTTCTTTTGCGTGCAACCCAAGGAGGGCGAGACACCGGACGGAACGCCGGTTTGCAGAACCAGTCGGGCGGTTTGGGAGGCAGACGGGGAACGTGGCTATCTCAGACCGTGCGGCAAGGGACCATGACGGCCACGCCCGTCACCCGATGGGCCGTTATGGTCGAGAGGCGCCCGACCACATGCGGGCGCCTCTCTCTTTTCAGGCGGAGCCTTCACCGGGCGCGGTGGCGTGGATCGCGAGCGCATGGACCCCGCCTTTGATCTCAGCCTCCAGTGCCTCATTGATCATGCGATGGCGGGCGATTCGGGTCTTGCCGGCAAAGGCATTTGCCACGATATAGACCCTGAAATGGGTTTGCCCGCCCGGCCGATGCCCTGAATGGCCTTTGTGCTGATCGGATTCATCCAGAACGTTCAGGCTTTCCGGCGCAAAAGCGGCGGTCAGTTTCTCGATGATGACGTCTTTGGTTTGCATGCTTGCTCGCTTAGCGGGAGCTGGCCCTGAGGGTCAATGCCCGCGATCCTGGCCGGTTCATCTTGCGCCTGCGCTGGAACTCTCATTGTCAAGTCTTGAAGGTGCGGCGCAAAACTCCGCATAATTACCGGTCATGAAATTCGATTCACCCTATTTCGATCGTATCCGGGTCAAGCCGGGCGCGGACCGCCGCGTCCGCAAGGGGACGACCCATGTTTGCGAATGGCCGGGATGCGAGAAGCCCGGCCAGCATCTCGCTCCCAAAGGCCGTGGGCGCGAAAACGAGAAATGGCGCTATTGCCTCGATCATGTGCGCGAATACAACCAGTCCTACAATTACTTCTCGGGCATGAGCGACGAGGCCGTTCTCAGGTATCAGAAGGATGCGCTGACCGGCCATCGTCCGACCTGGAAGATGGGAACCGGCAAGAGCGCCGATCCCGGACAGTTCTATGCCGAAGGCGCCGAGGATCCCTTCGTTCTGTTCCGCGAACTGGGCGGCAATGGTCCCAGCGAGCGAGTGTCGCAGGCGAAGAAGGAAACGCGTTCGATCCGCAACGCCGAGCGCAAGGCCTTCGAGACGCTCGGCCTGGAGGTGTCCGCCTCGCGCACCGAGATCAAGGCCAAATTCCACGACCTGGTGAAGCGTCATCACCCGGACGCCAATGGCGGCGACCGCTCGACCGAGGACCGGCTGATCGAGATCATCCAATCTTATAACTATCTTAAGTCCGTCGGCTTTTGTTAGCGAATACTGCAATTGCCGCGATCTGCGGCGGCGTATAGAAAGATCGCGCGGTCGCCCCCTGACCGCGGCGTCAATTGCGGCGCGGCCAGGTTAGCGGATATGCCGAGTTTTTCGACGCACGACCTTCCGCAGCACGAACGCTTTGCGCATTGGCGCGAAGTGCGGGCCAAGAACATCTTCGGCGTCACTATCGAACTCGACAGAGATCAACGCGGCCAATTCAACGGCAGTTTTTCGGCCATGGCGGTTGGCGGCGCAGCCTTGGTCGAGATGCATGCCTCATCCTACAACGTATGGCGCACGGAGGCGGATATCGACAATTCGCCGGGCGACGCCCTGTGCATCTACCAGCAACTCGATGGCGGTGGCTGGTTCGATGCGGGCGGCGCGGAATTCGTGGTGTCGGCGGGGTCGCTGGCAATCAGCCATTCCGATCAGCCCTACGCCACCAGGCCGACGACCGATGCCGGATTCCATCTGCGGCTTGTGAAAATTCCCTTCGTGCGCTGCAAGGCGCTGATTGAGCACGAGCAGGATTTGTTCGCGCGTCCCCTGACGGTTGAACCGGGCCTGACGTCATTGTTTGCGAGCTATTTCGGATCCTTTGTCGAGCAGGCGCCGTATCTCTCCGGCGCCGGAGCGGAAGCTGCCGTGCAGACGCTGGCGCAACTCGCCATCGTGGCGCGTGGCATGGCCGAGCCGCGCGAACAGCGCAATCGCGATGCGATCCGCGCCGGTCTGTTGCAGAACGCGCGGCAATTCATCGAAAGCAACATTCACCGGTCCGACCTGTCGCCGGCCTTTGTCGCCGGTGTGCTCGGCATTTCCGTGCGACAGCTTCACTTGCTGTTTGAGCCCTCAGGCGTCACCTACACGCGCTATGTGTTGTCGCGCCGGCTGGAGCGCGCGCGGCTGCTGCTGGCGCAGGCGCCCAAGCGCCCTGTTGCCGACATCGCCTATGCGAGCGGCTTTGACAGCCTTTCCACCTTCTATCGCAGCTTCCGCGCGGCTTTCGGCATCTCCCCGGCCTATTTCCGCGGGTTGGCGAAATGACCGCAGGCAGCAAATCCGCAGGCGGAATGGCATTTGATTAATAACGCATCAATTTTGCGCGCTCTGGGACTCAGCTTTGCGCGCATTGGGACGACAGTCTGGATCAAGTTTGGCAGACTGCGCCCGGATTTTCGACGGTCGGGATTTCATTCCGGCCGCGTTTTACGTTGAGGGAGATTTGACATGAAATCTATTCTGACCTTGGCCATTGTGGCGGCTGCGTTTGTCTCGGTCTCGTCGTCGCGCCCGGTGCTCGCGCAGCAGACATCCGACGACGTGAAATGGATCACCGAATGCGTCAAGGATAACAAGGACGAAGGCCAGACTGCGCCGGTGGTGCTGGCCTATTGCACCTGCATGAACAACAAGATGTCCTCCAGCGAGACCCGCTCCATCACCCAATGGGAAAAGGCCAATCCGCGCGCCGAGGCGGCTTGCGGCCGTGAGGCCGGTTGGAAAGGCAAGTGACGGTTTCCACCAGAGAATCACCAAGCCGGGTACCGGGATTGCGCTTGATACTGGCGCTCCTGGTGGGGAGTGCATTGTGCTGCGCGGATGCAGGTTCTGCCTCCGCGCAGGTGATGAAGAATTTTTCGTGGAAGAAGAAGCAGAAGCCGGCGGCGAAGACGCAGGAGGCGGTGTCATCGAAGCCGGCCTCCGACACGACTGCCCGGCCATGGCTGAAGCGACGGAAGCCGCAGCCGCAGCGTTGATGGCGATCCTGCGTCGGGGGCAGGTCTCCATGCCGGCGGACGGCGTATTACCTATCCGCACGCTTCGGTGTCACGCAGGCATTTTGGTTTCGCTTTGCTGGTGAAAACTGTCGAACGCTGTCGGAATCGATTCGCCGTGTTGCGCTGCGAAGCCTAAAATTATCGAACCTTTTAATCTGGCGCGCGTTGCTTTCGGACAGGGAGCATGGTCATGGCCCAGGCGAGCACAGAAAAAGCGGTGATGTCGTTCTATGAACGGCTGAAACACGCGCACGAGCTGGTCGAGGAAGGCCAGCATCTGGTCCGCCGTACCCATCGCAATGTCCGGGCGGGCAACGCCCATGTAGTGCGTTCCTACAAGTTGCTGGCCCAGACCCGCAGCCTTCTTCTGGCGAACGTGCGGCATTAGGGAAGCTATCCCGGCGCCCTTTTTTCGGCTGCTTGGCCGCCAGCAGACCTGCCCTGCCTTCCGGACGGGGCTCATCGTTCCTATCTAGCTGATGTTTCTGGACATGTTCCGGACAAGGCCGGGTTTATTCCGTCCTGCGCTTTCTGCTAGGTTGCGTCCGATATCCGATTTGCACCCTTTATCGGCGTTTTCAGCCCCAGGACGTGCCGGGGCCACGGAGTTCCAATGACGACTGCAATTCAAGAGGTCGCCCAAGGCCCTGGCGGCCTGCCGGACATGAAAGTCTCGGTCCGTCAGGTGTTTGGCATCGATTCCGATCTGGAAGTGCCGGCCTATTCCGAGCCGGATATGCACGTGCCGGATCTCGACCCGGACTACCTGTTCGACCGGCCGACCACGCTGGCGATTTTGGCGGGTTTTGCCCGCAATCGCCGTGTGATGGTCACCGGCTATCACGGCACTGGCAAATCCACTCATATCGAGCAGGTGGCCGCGCGGCTCAACTGGCCCTGCGTGCGCGTCAATCTGGACAGCCATATCAGCCGCGTCGATCTGGTTGGTAAGGACGCCATCGTGATCCGGGACGGTCTGCAGGTGACGGAGTTCAAGGACGGCATCCTCCCTTGGGCGCTTCAGAACAATATCGCGCTCTGCTTCGACGAATACGACGCCGGCCGGCCGGACGTGATGTTCGTGATCCAGCGCGTGCTGGAAGTATCGGGCCGTCTCACCCTGCTCGATCAGAACAAGGTCATTCGTCCGCATCCCGCTTTCCGCCTGTTTGCGACCGCCAACACCGTCGGCCTCGGCGACACGACCGGCCTCTATCATGGCACCCAGCAGATTAACCAGGGCCAGATGGACCGCTGGTCGATCGTGACCACGCTGAACTATCTGCCGCACGACAAGGAAGTCGACATCGTGCTGTCGAAGGCGAAACATTATCAGACCGAGGAGGGGCGCGACATCGTCAACAAGATGGTGCGCGTCGCCGATCTCACCCGCAACGCCTTCATGAACGGCGATATTTCCACCGTCATGAGCCCGCGCACGGTGATCACCTGGGCGGAGAATTCCGACATTTTCGGCGATATCGGCTTCGCCTTCCGCGTCACCTTCCTGAACAAGTGCGACGAACTCGAACGCGCGATCGTCGCCGAATTCTATCAGCGCAGCTTCGGGCAGGAATTGCCGGAATCGGCAGTGAATGTCGCGCTGACATGATGGCTGTGGGCTGGTTGAGCAGACCCGATCTGTTCAGCAACGGGCCGCCGCTGATGTGACACGCGTCCGTAAGGGTCGATATATTTGTCATGACTCATCTGTTTCGCACGTTTCTGTCCGGCCTCATTTTGCTGCTGCCAGTGGCAATCACATTTGCGCTGGTTGCCTGGCTTGGCCAGTTCATCATCGGCTACGTGGGTCCCAACAGCATCGTCGGCAGCATGCTGGTGACGATCGGCTTCGGCTTCTCCGCCTCCCAGTTTGTGGCGTATATGATTGGCCTCGTGATTTTTCTGATCGGCGTTTACGTGCTCGGATTGCTGGTCGAATCCCGGCTGCGCAGTCACTTATCCGAACTGATTGATTCGCTGATGCGGCGCATTCCCCTGGTCAACAATGTCTACAGCATGACCAAGCGCTTCGTCGCCATCATGGACCAGAAGGATACGGACGGTCTCAAGAGCATGAGCCCGGTCTGGTGCTTTTTCGGCGGGCCTGAGGGGGCGGCGGTGCTGGCCTTGCTGCCGACGCCGGAGCCGATCATGGTCGGTGAAAAGCCATATCACGCCATTCTCGTTCCTTCCGCACCGGTGCCGGTGGGCGGTGGACTGATCTATGTCCCGGCCGAATGGATCAGGCCGGCCGATATCGGCGTCGACGGTTTGGTTAGCATCTACGTGTCCATGGGCGTATCTTCACCGTTGCGGGTGCAGCCTTTGGCGGGCGCGGAATCGACGAAACCCGGATTGTCGCCCAGATAAACAAAAGCTCATGTCCTCAAATTACCGACCCAAAACGTCGCCCAAGGAATCCCCCAACGAGCCGTTCAAGCGCGCGGTGACGGGATGCCTGCGCGCACTTGCGAAAAAACCGGATCTGGAAGTTTCTTTCGCGGCCGAGCGGCCGGGCCTTGCCGGCGGCAAGGTGCGGCTGCCGGAGCCGGCCCGCAAACTGAACAAGCAGGAAGCCGCCATTGTGCGCGGACATGCTGATGCGGTTGCGCTCAAGCTTGCCTGTCATGATCCGGCGGTGCACCGCAAGCTCATTCCGGGCGGCCAGCAGGCGCGTGCGGTGTTCGATGCGGTCGAGCAGGCGCGCGTGGAGTCAATCGGCGCGCGGCGCATGAGCGGCGTCGCGAAAAACCTGTCCGCCATGCTGGACGACAAATTCCACCGCGGCAAATTCGACGACATCACCGATCGCGCCGATGCGCCGATTGAGGAAGCGCTGGCGATGATGGTGCGGGAGCGGTTGACCGGGCTCGCTCCGCCGCCAGCGGCGAAAAAGCTGGTCGATCTGTGGCGTCCGCTTCTCGAAGACAAGGCGGGACGCGGGCTCGATCGGCTCGACAGCTTGATCGAGGACCAGCAGCGGTTTGGGGATGCCGTGCACGATCTGCTCGACTCGCTCGATATGGGCGAGGACCGCAACCGCGATTCCGAGGACGAGGAGACTTCGGAAAACGACGAGCAGGAGCGCCGGCAGGATGATTCGGGCGAGCAGGGCGACGCCACCGAATCCGACGACAGCCAGCGCATGAGCATCGAGGAGGCGGAATCCTCTGCCGAGGACGCGCAGGATGCCTCCGCGGAAGCCATGGACGCGCAGGCGACCGACATGACGGACGACGGCGACATGGGCGATTCCGAATCGCCGGCCGAGCCCTGGCGTCCACGACCGGGCAGCGGTCCGGAATATCGCGGTCCGGAATATGGTCCCTTCACCGGCAAATTCGACGAGGAAATCGCCGCCGAAGATCTGTGCGAGCCGGAAGAACTGGATCGTCTGCGCGGCTATCTCGACAAGCAGCTTTCGCATCTGCAAGGCGTGGTGGCGCGGCTCGCCAACCGGCTGCAGCGCCGTCTGATGGCGCAGCAGAACCGCGCCTGGGAATTCGATCTGGAAGAGGGCATGCTGGATCCGGCGCGCATCTCGCGCATCATCGTCGATCCGATGCATCCGCTGTCGTTCAAGCGCGAGAAGGACACCAATTTCCGCGACACGGTGGTGACGCTGCTGCTGGACAATTCCGGCTCCATGCGCGGCCGCCCGATCACGGTGGCAGCCACCTGCGCCGACATTCTGGCGCGCACGCTGGAGCGCTGCGGGGTCAAGGTCGAGATTCTCGGCTTCACCACGCGCGCCTGGAAGGGCGGGCAGTCGCGCGAAGCCTGGCTCGCCGCCGGCAAGCCGCCCAATCCCGGCCGCCTCAATGACCTGCGGCACATCATCTACAAATCCGCCGATGCGCCGTGGCGGCGCGCGCGCAAGAATCTCGGCCTGATGATGCGCGAAGGCCTGTTGAAGGAAAATATCGACGGCGAAGCCCTGAGCTGGGCCTATCGCCGGCTGATGGCGCGCGGCGAGCAGCGCCGCATCCTGATGATGATCTCCGACGGCGCGCCAGTCGACGATTCGACGTTGTCGGTCAATGCCGGCAACTATCTCGAGCGTCATCTGCGCTATGTGATCGAGGATATCGAGACCCGTTCGCCGGTCGAACTGATCGCGATCGGCATCGGACATGATGTGACGCGCTATTACCGGCGTGCGGTCACGATCGTCGATGCTGAGGAACTTGGCGGCGCCATGACCGAGAAACTCGCCGAGCTGTTCGACGAAAAGGCCCCGGAGCCGCAGCCGCGCCATCTGCCGAAAAGAAGGCTGCATTCGTGAGCAGACGGCTTGTGATGGCGGCGCTCGCAGTCGTTGCCAGCCTGATCGCCACGGTAACACTGTTTGCGCAGTCGCCGCGCCCGTCCGGCATTGTCGAAAAAATCGAGATCCGCGCCAAGCCGATAGAATCCTTTCAACCCGCCGAGCCTGATCGCCGCATCTTTGGATCGCTCGAATTCCGCGGCGGCCTGGAATTGTCGTCGCCCGCCAAAAATTTTGGCGGTCTGTCGGCGATCCGCGTCGCGTCGGATGGCGCAAATTTCCTCGCGGTGACTGACAAGGCCGACTGGCTGCGCGGGCGAATCGTTTATCGCGGCAACAGGCTGGCGGGCATTTCCGACGCTGAGATGGCGCCAATGCTCGGTTCCGATGGTCGTACGATCGCGGCTCGCGGCTGGTACGACACCGAGGCGCTGACGCTGGACGGCAATATCGCCTATGTCGCGCTGGAGCGCGTGCACCGCATCCTGCGCTTCGATTACGGCAAGGACGGTTTGCTGGCGCGCGGACAGATCGTTCCGGTCCCGTCAGAGCTTGCCAGGTTGCCGAGCAACCGGGGTTTGGAATGTCTGGTGGCCGCTCCGAAGGGAACGCCGCTCGCCGGCGCGCTGATCGCGATTTCGGAACGCGGGCTGGATGCCGAAGGCAATATCCGCGGCTTTCTGATCGGCGGCCCGAAGCCGGGCAACTTCACGGTGAAACGCAAGGACGATTTCGACATCGTCGATTGCGCGCTCACGCCGTCATCCGATCTCCTGATCCTGGAACGGTTCTTCACCTGGCGTCAGGGCGTGGCGATGCGCATCCGGCGCGTGGCGCTGTCCGCGATCGGTCCGGGCATGGTGCTGGACGGCCCGAATCTGATCCAGGTCGACATGGGCTACCAGATCGACAACATGGAGGGCCTCAGCGTGCATCGCGCCGCCGACGGTGCGACCGTGCTGACACTGGTGTCCGATGACAATTTCTCGATTATCCAGCGCACGCTGCTGCTTCAGTTCAATCTGCTGGATAAATAGGCCCGAAAAATTATGGCCAGGAGCGATCCCGGCCATTTAGGAAAACACAAGTGTGCGAGGCTCGCTCGCATCGAATTCGAAAATCAGCTCGCTGGCGCCAGCTTCTTTTTCACGGCGCGCTTCAGTTCCAGCGCGCGCGGCGACAGCTGAACGTCCTTGGCCTTCACCAGGAACGCGTCGAGGCCACCGCGGTGATCGACGGTCTTCAGCGCGTTGGTCGAAATGCGCAGCCGCACCGAGCGGCTGAGGGCATCCGACATCAGCGTCACGTTCACCAGATTCGGCAGAAAGCGCCGCTTGGTCTTGCGGTTGGAATGGCTCACCTTGTGACCGACAAGGGCCTTCTTTCCGGTCAAATCGCATTGCCGCGACATGGTCTTGATCCTTCAAAAAATCTGCCCCGCGACGCCATTGCGCCCGGTTGGCTCGGTCGATCCCTGCGGGAGACCGCTGTCCTATAAAGAGGGGGGCGGGAAGCGTCAAGCAAACCCCGCCCCAGCGCCCCATCACACAATCGGCGCATTCGGGGCCAAATGAATGAGAATGCCGTTAAATCCCGGCATGGACTGGGAATTTCTGCCTGTTTGGCGGGAATCGTCTAGTCTGGAGTGCCGGCCGACGGCCGCTCAAAGGACCAGAATCGTGGTTTGCGCCGCTCATCTGACACGTCGCATCGGTTTCGGGCTGCTTGCCTTGTGCGGCCTGGTGATCGTGGATGGCGCGGGCGAGGCCGTGTTCGCGCAGGGCCGCCTTGAGGCCCGCTACAACGCAACGCTGGCCGGGATCAAGCTCGGGCAGGGAACCTGGATTGTCGATGCCGGTGAAGACCAGTTCACCGCCGTCGCCAGCGGAATGACCACCGGGCTGGCCAGGGTCTTTGGCCGCGGCGAAGGCACCGGCGCCTCGCGCGGACTGGTCAAGGGCAACGAGTTTTCGCCCACGAGCTATGCCGCGTCGATGATCACCGGCAAGAAGACCGAGGAGATCCGCATCACCCTCAATGCCGGCGCTGTGAAGGATTTCGACGTGATCCCGCCGACGCCGCCGTCCAGCGCGCGCATTCCGGTGACGGACGCGCATCGCCGGAATGTGTTCGATCCGATGACGGCCTCCTTGGTGCGTGTACCCGGCAATGGCGATGTGCTGGCTCAGGACAATTGCCAGCGCCATGCGCCGGTTTTCGATGGCCGCATGCGCTATGACCTGACCATGACCTTCAAGCGGTTCGAGAAGTTCAAAGTGAAGGGCTATGAAGGCCAGGTTCTGGTCTGTTCGATTTATTTCGCCCCGCTCGCCGGCCACATCCCGGATCGTCCGGCCATCAAGTATCTGGTCGCCCAGCGTGACATGGAAGTCTGGCTCGCTCCCATTGCTGGCACGCGCGTGCTGGCCCCGATCAAGCTTTCGATTCCGACCCCGTTCGGCACCGGCGAGTTGGAGGCGACACAATTTGTCTCCGCTCCGCTTTCCGCCAGGGCGGCTGCCAAGACGCAGTAGACGGACCTGGCCGTCGGAGCGGCTTCGAACTTATCCACAGCTTGGGCTCAAATCGCGGTTGACTCCGCAGGGCGGGCCATTCGACCGGCTGTTAACGGAAGCACTGCTTTGGTCGCGCTCGCACGAACCTGAAAACACCCTATATAGCGGGCGGCACCCAAAAACTCCTACATGTCGCGGGAACGAAGCCCGACAGATGCAGAGTCCGCGATTCGGCCGCGATTTGTTCCAGACTCGTTCCGGAGCTTAAGCGGCGACCGCGAAAGCGCTGTGCGGGCGTCGCATTGTGATACAGAGGACAGGACATTGCGGCAGTTTCGTTGGCGGCAGCGCCCGTGAGGAAGAGAGAATCGGCCCTGCTGCGTGGCGCAACGGCGCCTTAGAAACGGCCCATCCAAATCCGGATCATTGATGGCAATTTCATTTTCGTCGTCCGTCCGCAGCGACGCCCGCGCCCGCGGCGCAGGCGTCACCGCGGTACTCGGTCCCACCAATACCGGCAAGACCCATCTCGCCATCGAACGCATGCTCGCGCATTCGTCCGGCATGATCGGCTTGCCGCTGCGGCTTCTGGCGCGCGAGGTTTACAGCAAGGTTGCCGACCGCGTCGGCGCGGGTTCCGTCGCGCTGATCACCGGCGAGGAAAAGATCAAACCGCCGAACCCGCGTTTCTGGGTGTCGACCGTCGAAGCCATGCCGCGCGATCTCAACCCGGCGTTTCTCGCCATCGACGAAGTGCAGATTGCCGCGGATTTCGAACGCGGACATGTTTTCACCGATCGCATGCTGAACCGGCGTGGACGCGAGGAAACTCTGCTGTTGGGCGCGGCCACCATGCGTCCGATGGTGGAAAAGCTGCTGCCGGGCGCGCATGTTGTGACGCGGCCGCGATTGTCGATGTTAACCCATGCCGGCGACCGCAAACTGACGCGTTTGCCGCGCCGTTCGGCGATCGTCGCCTTTTCGGCCGACGAAGTTTATGCGATCGGCGAACTGGTGCGGCGTCAGCGCGGCGGTGTCGCGGTGGTTTTGGGCTCATTGTCGCCGCGCACTCGCAATGCGCAAGTTGAGCTGTATCAGTCCGGCGATGTCGATTATCTGGTCGCCACTGATGCCATCGGCATGGGGCTCAATCTCGACGTCGACCACGTCGCCTTCGCATCCGACCGCAAATTCGACGGCTATCAGTACCGCAACCTGAATCCGGCGGAACTCGCGCAGATCGCGGGCCGGGCCGGTCGCGCGACCCGCGATGGCACATTCGGCACCACTGGCCGCTGCCAGCCTTTCGACGAAGAACTGGTCGAACGGCTGGAAGGTCATTCCTTCGAACCGGTAAAAATCCTGCAATGGCGCAATTCGGCGCTCGATTTCGCATCAATTGGCGCATTACAGGCGTCGCTTGCGACGTTGCCGGACGAGCAGGGACTGACCCGTGCCCCGGTCGCCGAAGATATTCTGGTGCTGGAACATGCTGCGCGTGACGCAGACATTCGCAATCTGGCCCGGACGCGCGCAGCTGTGGAATGTCTCTGGGAGGCCTGTCAGGTTCCGGATTACCGTAAAATCGCGCCTGCCAACCATGCAGAACTTGTCACGACCCTCTATGGATTTCTGATGCGGGAGGGTAAAATCCCCACTGATTGGTTCGCTCGTCAGGTGGAGCAGGCGGACCGCACCGAAGGCGATATCGACACCCTTTCCACACGGATCGCGCATGTTCGCACCTGGACGTTTGTTGCCAATCGACCGGACTGGCTTGCCGATCCGGATCATTGGCAGGGTGTCACGCGCGCGGTCGAGGACAAATTATCGGATGCCTTGCATGAACGCCTCACGGCTCGCTTCGTCGATCGCCGCACCAGCGTCTTGATGCGGCGATTGCGCGAGAACACGACATTGGAAAGTGAAATTTCAAAAACTGGCGAAGTGACGGTTGAAGGCCATGTCGTCGGCCGTCTCGAAGGTTTCCGTTTCGCGGCTGACGCTTCAGCCGGCGAGCCTGAAGCCAAGGCGCTTGCAGCCGCGGCGCAGAAGGCGCTGGCCGGGGAAATCGACGCACGCGCCCAGCGTTTGTCGCAGGCGGCGGACGATCAGTTCGTGCTCGCCTCCGACGGCACTCTGCGCTGGACCGGTGACGCCGTCGGCAAGCTGGTCGCCGGTGAAGAGGTCATGCGTCCGCGCATCCGCATCCTGGCGGATGAACAGCTCACGGGCGCGTCGCGCGATCTGGTACAGGCGCGGCTCGATCTGTGGCTCAAGGCGCATGTCGATAAATTGCTGGGTCAGTTGATCGCGCTCGGCGCGGCCGAGGATGTCACTGGCATTGCGCGCGGCATCGCCTTCCAGTTGATCGAGGCGTTGGGTGTCTTGGAACGCCACAAGATCGCCGAAGATGTGAAAGGGCTCGATCAGCCCGCGCGCGCCACTTTGCGCAAATACGGGGTGCGTTTCGGCGCTTACCACATCTATATCCCGCAATTGTTGAAGCCGGCGCCACGCGCGCTCGCCACGCAGCTCTTTGCGCTCAAGCAGGACAATCCGGACGTGCCGGGCCTGGAGGAAGTGCAGCAGCTTGCGTCGAGTGGACGCACGTCTATCCCGGTGAACAAGGAGATACCCAAGCTGCTCTATCGCACCGCGGGCTATCGCGTCTGCGGCGAACGCGCCGTGCGCGTGGATATCCTGGAACGTCTCGCCGATCTGATCCGTCCGGCGCTGGCCTGGCGCGAGAATGCGCCCGGCGTGAAGCCGCAAGGAGCGCTGGACGGTACGTGCTTCACGGTCACGGTCGGGATGACATCGCTGGTGGGATCGTCCGGCGAGGATTTCGCCTCGATCCTGCGTGCGCTCGGCTATCGCATGGAGCGCCGTCTGAAGCCTGCGGAACTGGTGGCGCAAGCCGCCGTGCCGGTGGAGAACGCAGCACCGGCCAATGCCGCGCCTGAAGTCGAAACGGCGCAAAGTGAAGCCGGATCCCTGGAGCCGGACGCCGGGCCGGTCGTGGCGGCACGCGAGATCAGTGACAGTCCGAGCTTGTTGCCGGAAAATCTTTTTGTGCCCCCCGTGACCGAAACAGTTGCAAGTGAAGCGGCGCCGCTCGCGCCGGCGGCCGACGGCGGCGACGTGGCGACGGACGCTGCAGCATCGCCGGAAAGCGCTGTTGCGGAGACCGTCACGGCTGATGCCGCGGCAGACGCGCAGTCGTCCACCATCGCGGCGGAGCTGGACATGATCGAAGTCTGGCGGCCCGGCCGTTTTGAGGGACGCGAGCGCAGCCGCAATGCGCGCGCCAGCCGCCATCATGGGCGCAAAGGCGGCGATCGCTCGCAGGCTGCCGCGCCGCAGCCGGCGGATGCCAATGGGCTTGCGCCGTCTGCTGACGCGACGGCAGCGCCCGCCGCGGATACGTCCAAGCCGCAGGGCGAGAAACGGTTTCAGCGCGGACGGCGTCCGCATCGTGCCGATCGTCCGGACGGACAGCGCCCGCAGCATCACGGCAAGCGCGATCGTCACGACGATAAGCGTGAGCGCAACGAGCGGCCGGAACGCCGTGAGCGGCCGGAACGTCAACCCGATCCCAACTCGCCGTTCGCGAAATTGGCGGCGCTGAAGGCGCAACTGGAATCGGGCAACAAGGAACGGACCTAGAGGAAGATTTTTCTCTTGGATCGCCAGCGGGTAGACAAATGGCTCTGGCACGCCCGCGTGGTGCGCACCCGCACGGCGGCCTCCGGTCTCGCCGGCACCGGCCGCGTGCGCATCAACGGCGCGCGCATCGACGCCCCCAGCCGCGCGGTGAAGGCGGGCGATGTGGTGACCATCGCGCTCGAGCGGGTGCGGGTGCTGAAGGTGCGGGGTTTTGCCGACAAACGCGGCTCGGCCACCGACGCCAGCCTGTTGTTCGAGGACATCTCTCAGCCTTCGCCCGCATCTGAAAAATCGCCGGCGACCCTGGCCGCGCCGGTGATTCGCGATCCCGGCAGCGGACGGCCGACCAAGCGCGAGCGCCGCGCGCTCGACCGCTGGATGAAATCCTGATCATGGAATTGCCGGCCGCCCTGCGTCAGGCCGTCGACCGGGCGCTGGACGCCGTCGCGCTCGGCGATCTCGCGGCGGCGGCAAAAACCCTGTCGGACCGCTACCGCGGCGAAATCCGCGACGGTACGCCGCACATGTCCGGCGACCTGGCGGCCCGCGCCTATCTGGCCACCCGTCTGCCCGCGACCTATGCCGCGATCTCCGCCGCCTTCGACGCGGTGGCGGCGGCGCGGCCGGATTTTGCGCCCCGCTCCTTGCTCGATATCGGGGCGGGGCCGGGCACGGCGATGTGGGCGGCCGCGCAGGTCTGGCCGGTGTCGGATGCGCTGCTGGTCGAGCGCAGCGGCGCCATCAGGGCGCTGGGCGAGGCATTGGCGGTGTCCGCCCCGCTCGGGACGATCGCATGGACGGATGCCGATCTTGCCGGCGGGCTTCCCGATGGCGTTCAGCGCGATCTCGCCGTCATCGCCTATGTTCTGAACGAGCTTGCGCCGGACGCCGCCGCCCGCCTGATCGATGCGGCCTGGGCCGCGACCGGCGACACGCTGATGATCGTCGAGCCCGGCACGCCGGCGGGCTGGCGCCGCATCCTGCAGGCCCGGAGCAGCCTGCTGGCGGCCGGAGCGCGCATCGTCGCGCCCTGTCCGCATGCCGAAGCCTGTCCGCTCGTGGAGCCTGACTGGTGCCATTTTTCCCGCAAGGTCGCGCGCAGCCGCATTCACCGGCGGGTGAAAGGCGCGGAGGTGCCGTGGGAGGACGAGAAATTCAGTTATCTCGCCGTCTCCCGGCGTGCGGGGACAGCGTTTCAGGGCCGCGTCCTCGCGCCGCCGAAAGCCGGCAGCGGCCGCGTCACGCTCAGGCTCTGCCGCGCCGACGGCACGGCCGGCGAGCGGCTGTTCACCCGGCGCGAGGGCCAGGCCTACAAGGCCGCGCGCCGGCTGGACTGGGGCGATGCGCTGCCGCAGGCCGGCGCATGTGACGCGCAGGACAGCCATGATCCAGAACGGCCATGACTTGCCCGCCCCGGAACCCTACGTTAGGCAAGCGCGCGGCGGACGGGCCGCGCCAGCGGATTCGGCGTTTTATCGGGATTGCGAATGACCTACGTCGTCAATGAGAGCTGCATCAAGTGCAAGTTCATGGACTGCGTCGAAGTGTGTCCGGTCGACTGCTTCTATGAAGGCGAGAACATGCTCGTCATCCATCCCGACGAATGCATCGATTGCGGGGTGTGCGAGCCGGAATGCCCGGTCGAGGCGATCAAGCCCGACACCGAGCCGGGGCTGGAGAAGTGGCTGGCGCTGAACGCCGAATACGCCCAGCTCTGGCCGAACATCACCGCCAAGAAGGACCCGCCGGCCGACGCCAAGGAGTGGGAAGGCAAACCGGACAAGGAAAAATATTTTTCCCCGGAACCCGGTACCGGCAATTAGAGCGGTCGCGCCCGCCGATCCTTAACGATTATTGCGGAAAAGCCCCGCGCCGCATATCTAAGTTGCCGTTTTGCAACGCCATAACACATTGATTTTCGCGGAAAATGTGGTATATTGGCTCAATTGGAACGACATAACCGGTAGCTCCCCGCGGGGAGCATATTTTTTCGGGCCCGTTCCGCGAGGAGCCGTCAACAGAAGGGGCGTGCGTTCCACACGCGAAAGCAGTGGCAGATAAATCGCGTCAAAAGTCGAAGAAATCCGCCGCCAGCCAGACCCGGCGCGGCAAGAAGACGCCCACCGGCGCAACCCGGCGGGCGAAACCGTCCTCCGCCGAGCGGCGGACATCGCAGGCTTCGCGGCTCCCCGGCCGTGCGGCCCCCGTGGCCAAGACAGCAAGCCGGCCGAAACCGGGCGGCGATGGAGCAAATTCCGGAATGAGCGCCAACAAGAAGACCACCCAGCGCCAGGGTTTCAAGACCTCTGAATTCATCGTTTATCCCGCTCACGGCGTCGGCCAGATCATGGCCATCGAGGAGCAGGAAGTGGCGGGCGCCAAGCTCGAGCTGTTCGTCATCTCCTTCATCAAGGACAAGATGACGCTGCGCGTTCCGACCGCGAAGATCGTGTCCGTCGGCATGCGCAAGCTCGCCGAGCCTGCCATCGTCAAGAAGGCGCTGGAGACGCTCAAGGGCCGCGCCCGCATCAAGCGCACCATGTGGTCGCGCCGCGCGCAGGAATACGAAGCCAAGATCAATTCCGGCGACATCGTCGCCATCGCCGAGGTGGTGCGCGACCTGTTCCGCTCCGAGCAGCAGCCGGAACAGTCCTATTCCGAGCGCCAGCTTTATGAAGCGGCTCTGGATCGCCTCTCGCGCGAGATCTCGGCCGTGCAGCACGTCACCGAGACCGAGGCCGTGAAGGAAATCGAGGCCGCGCTCGCCAAGGGCCCGCGCC
Source organism: Pseudorhodoplanes sp. (assembly GCA_022843165.1). GTDB lineage: Bacteria > Pseudomonadota > Alphaproteobacteria > Rhizobiales > Xanthobacteraceae > Pseudorhodoplanes. Next base: position 206 of record JALHOD010000009.1, on the reverse strand, counting down.
GCGGACCGGCCAAGCCGGAAGCGGCGGAAGCCGAGGACGGCGCGGTCGAGGAAGAGGCGGCCTGAAAGGCCGGCTCTGGCAGGACCTGAGATACGCAAAGCCCGGCAGCGATGCCGGGCTTTTTGTTTGCGAGATGACCGGGCGCTTTCGAATCGCCGGATTCCCCGCTTCTGGAAAATCCTTCTCGCCCGTAGAATATTTTCCTA
>JALHOD010000008.1 GCA_022843165.1 Pseudorhodoplanes sp. | reverse complement strand
AGTGTCAATTGCTCCTTCACCCACATGTCGCGGGTGACATCGATCAGCCCGAGCGCGCCATAGGCGAAATAGACCATGACCACCGGCAGATAGCGCAGGCGGAAGGATTCAATGGGACGGGCGAGATTGGAGAGGACGTTCAAGGATGGCCTCAGCAACGGGCGATCGTTGTTGAGACTATAACTGCAATGCATTTCAGGCCAGCCCTAGGCTAGCCTCAAATGGTAGCTGTTGAGCAACTTAGACCGAATACTTGCGGTTAATTCAGGGGCTGCGGCAAAGTCGCGACCGAGCCGCGTCGCGCGACACAGAGCCACGTCAACCACAGGTTGACTTCATAAAAAAGAATCGTAAGAAAACCCTAAAAGGGACAAGTATTTGGACCAGAATGCAACAAAATGACTAAATTCAAGGTCGTTAGCTCACTCATTTTGTTTGCAGGCGTTGTCGCCTTCGTATTGTGGAGCGCAAATCCTTCAGAACTCATTGCCGCAGCGAAGAGCTTGTCGCCATTATGGCTGTTGGCAATCTTTGCGGCTCTCGTACTTAACGTTCTGGTTGCAGCGTTAAGATTGAAAGTCATCGTTGGCGACATTTCTCGCTCCATCAGTTTTAAGCAAGCGCTAGCTGTCGTTAGTTCAAGCAGCCTCGCTGGGGCGGCTTTTTTCCAGATAGTTGGCCAATTGATGGCCCGCGGGGTGATCTTGGGCAAAAGTGGCATCCCGCTGGATTCGGTTGTTGTAATAACTTTATACGAACGTGCGGTCGCAGCGGCAGTCTCCGTGCTCCTAGCCCTCGCTGGCGCCTATTTCATATTTGGCGAGGTGTTTCTCGATCAACAAGCGGGCGGTGGAGAGCTGATCAAGATTTCAGTGGGATTGATACTTGCAGCAGTATGCGGGGCACTTGTTTCGTATGGTCGCGCAACAGCTCAGGCAATTGCGCCAATTATGACCCACCATTTTGCAATGAGATTTCTCACAATTGTCGGGCTGAGCATATTGGTTCAACTCCCGATGATGGCTGCATACGTATTTGCAGCTCACAGCCTTTCACCAAATGTATCTATTATAAATATAGTCGCCGCCTCAACCATCGTAATGTTTGCGGCCAGCATTCCAATCAGCCTTGCAGGTTGGGGCGTGCGCGAAATGAGCGCCGTTATTGCACTAAGCACCATTGGCGTGCCGGCTGCCAAGGCCTTAATCGCTGCGATAATTGTGGGCGCTGGATCAATGATCGCAGTAGCTATCATTGCCGCTGCATCATGGGCTTTTCGGGAAGTAGCTCAGAAAGAGAAAGATCATGGCAGCCAATCAAATACGATAGATTATGAGATGGCATTGGCTTGGTCGCTTCCAATTGCTGCAGCGACGCTTGTCCTATTTCAAATTTACGTCCCAATTTCTTCAGGGACGCTACTGAACGTAAATCTGGCTGATCCGCTTGCCATTCTCGGCGGATCACTTTTTTTCGTTAAGAGCTTACAGAGTCGGCGATTGCCGAAGTGGCGTATTCCTTACATCAACTTTGGGCTGGCAGCCGCCACATTGACTTTGTCTCTTTCACTACTGCTGGGCGCTACGCGCTTTGGATGGACAGAATGGGCATGGATCAACAGATACTTGGGATGGTTTGTACTCCTAGGCTACGCGGCTACAGGCGCTATGATTGTAAATGCGGCCGGGCGCAGAGGATTAATAACCATTTTGTTAACCTACGCTGCGGCGAGCGCATCAATCGCAGCGATGGAAATGACCGCTATCGCACTGAAGGAGGCCGGGTTACTTGCACCATTCCCGCTCTCACGTACCCAAATAATGGGCTTCGCCCAGAATCCAAACTTTTTCGCTTTTCAGTTACTAATGGCCCTTGCAGCCACGCTGGCGGTTGCCACTAGCATGGGCCAACGGCTGGCTCTTACGTCCATCCTGTTGGCAGGAATTTGGTTTACCGGCTCTCGCTCTGCTTGGATCGCTGTTCCGTTCGTGTTACTTTTCGGCCTTTACGTGAAGACCGTGAGGCTCCGCGAAATTCTAATTGCTGCCTGCGTCGCGTTACTCTTGGTTGGCATTTCATGGTTTCCAGCAATTGTACAAGGCCAGCCGCCGGTCGCGCAGCCTGAGCTATTTCCCACACCTCAAAATACCGCTGAAAGACTATTCTCTATTACAGGCGGCCTTAAATTATTTAGCCAGTATCCGGCTTTTGGCGCCGGACTTGGCGCATTTAGACACGAAATGGTTTCGACCGGAACAACCGTTGCAGGCATACCGCTCCTTATTCATTCAACCGGAATTTGGTTGCTTGCAGAAACGGGGAGCATTGGATTTTTAGTTTTCTTCGGAATGGCCCTCTCAATTTTGGTGACCGAGATTCGAAGAAAGCCGTCCGACAGATCCTCGAAACTCATTGTAATGTGTTTGGTGGCTTTTGGAGTGATGTCGTTGCCGGCCGATATGTTATATCAAAGATCAATGTGGTTACTGCTAGGGGCTGGGATGGCATGTGTTTCTCCTAGGTCAGAAACTCAGTAACATGATGAAAATCGCTGTGATTACTTTGGGCGGTATTTTCGTTATCGCGGGTATTGCATACGCAATGCTACTGATTGCGATGATAAAAAGCCCTAAAATGCCCCTCACGCGGAAGAGTAAAGTCCAAATCTTGCCAGGAACCTCAGAGTCTTCCAACCGCGATTAAATCGCGCACTTCGGTAAAATGTTGCCAAACCATATTCTGCTGATGGCTAAGCTCGCGCTCACGATTGCCATCCTGTCGGTCATCGTCTGGAAGCGGGACGTCTCCACCGTGCGCGCCGCCTTCGCGCCGGTCGCAGCTGGCGGAACTGCGCGCGCTGCTTGAGGCGCGCGGCTTCGCCGAAGGCAGCCACAGCGAGCCCGGCCATTACGTCATCGAGAAGGCGTTCGTGGAGCGCTGAGCGGCGCCTTGCCGGGCCTTGTCGCCGGCAATCCCTGCGACAGCGTCTTGCGAAAGGTCCGGTCGCGCTTGAGATGCCATTCCCGGCTCATCGCTTCATTGCGCGTCGGGAATCTTTCCGAATGCAGCAGCACCCAGGCGCGTCCGCGGGTCGAGCGCGCCCCTCGCCCGGCATTGTGCTGCGCCAGACGCCGGTCAAGATCGAGCGTCCAGCCGACATAGGTCCTGGCGCCGCCCTTGCCGGAACTGCCGAGCACGTAAACGTAGCAATCCATGCGCCGCCTTTTATCCGCCCATTTGGTGTCGCATGCCGTCGCCGCCACAAACGGAGCCATCATGGCCGCACGGCACAGGCATATAAAGACCGGATTGGCTGTCCTGATGCTGGCCATCCTGCCGGCCGGCGCTCCGGCTCAGACCGATGCCATGCCGAATCGCGTCCGCACCGAATACGGTGACCCGGCCAATCCCGCGCATCAACAGATTTATGACAACCTGAAACAGCAGCGCGTGCTGGAACGGCTCGGGGAATTCCTCAGTCCGTTCCGGTTTCCGCGCGATCTGCTGCTCAAGGTCGAGGGCTGCAACGGCAAGGTCAACGCGTATTACGAAGATGCCGTCGTCCGCGTCTGCTACGAATATCTGGCCTTCATCTACGACAATCTTCCCAGGGGCGCCACGCCCGGCGGCCTGGCGCCGGAGGACGCCGCGCTCGGCCCCACCTTCGACGTCTTCCTGCACGAAACCGGGCATGCCGTCTTCGACATGCTTCGCATTCCCTTGGTCGGACGGGAGGAAGACGCCGCCGACCTGTTCTCCGCCTACATCCTGCTGCAATTATCGAAAGAGGAAACGCGCACGCTGATGCGCGGCATCGCCCATCTGGCGCGCAAGGAAGCCACCGCCGCGATGGCGGAGACCCTGCAACTGAAAGATTATGCCGGCGTGCATAGTCATGCCGGACAGCGCTATTTCAACTTGATCTGCATGGCCTATGGGCGCGATCCGGAGCTATTCGCGAATGCCGTCTCCATCGGACAGCTTCCGGCCGAGCGCGCGGCCGGCTGCGCCACCGAATACGCGCAGTTCGAATATGCCTTCCAGACCCTGATCCTGCCGCATGTCGACTACGAATTGTTCAGGACGGTGCGGGCGCGACAATGGCTGCGGCCGCAGCCGCCGGAATAGCGGCCGCGCGGGGCCGATCCTACGCTTGACGGCCGGACAAAATAGGAATATAGTCAAAACAGGTCGTAACGGGGAAACATGTGTCCCCGTCGCGATGTCGTGGAGCGCCGGAGGGCGCCGGGCCCAGCGTCATTGGGCTCGCGCGCCCCGAAGCGGTCCCTCCGGGTAACCGGAACGGGCCGTGGGCGCGCGGCGGGCTGCGTCAATGCCCGCCAAGGGTGCGTGCGCCACGCACCCTGGCGCCCTCCGGCGCTCCATTTTCCGTGCGGAAATGGAAACAGGAGACGGGCGGCACCCGGCCCCCTCAAAGAATACGGGCGGCGGAGCGTTGGCTATTGATGAAACGACGCCGTCACACCAGCATGGTGACTGGATTTTCTAGATAGCCCTTGATCGCCTTGAGCACTTCGGCACCGACCGCGCCGTCAACGACACGGTGATCGCAGGACAGCGTGAGCGACATCTGGCTCTGGAACTTCACCGTGCCGTCCGGCGCTTCCACCGGCGCACGGCGGGCTTCGCCGACCGCCAGGATCGTGGATTGCGGAGGATTGATGATGGCGGCGAATTCCCGCACGCCGTACATCCCGAGATTGGACACCGCCGATACGCCCCCCTGATATTCGGCGGGCTTGAGCTTCTTGTCGCGCGCGCGCGAGGCCAGATCGCGCATCTCGGTCGAGAGCGCACCCAGCGATTTGGTATCGGCATGGCGGATCACCGGCGTGAGCAAGCCGTCCTCCAGCGCGACCGCCACGCCGATATCGGAATGCCGGAAGCGCAGGATGCGATCCTCCGCCCAGACCGCGTTCGCCGCCGGTACGCGCTGCAGCGCCAGCGCCAGCGCCTTGATGATGAAATCGTTGACCGAAATTCGGTAGGCCGGCACGCCGTCCTTGACCGGCGCGGCGGCATTCGCCTCCTTGCGCACAGTCAGCAGCTGGTCGATCGCGACGTCCGCGGTCAGATAGAAATGCGGCACCGTCTGCTTGGATTGCGTCAGGCGGGTTGCGATGGTCTTGCGCATGCCGTCGAGCGGGATTTCGGTGTAGTCCGTTCCGGAATAGATCGACCTGACCTCGGACAGGCTCGGCCCCGACGCCATGGCGCCGCCGCGCGATTGCCCGATGGCGCTTTCCACGTCGCTCGCCACGATCCGGCCATGCGGGCCGGATCCCTTGATGCGCGAGAGGTCGATGCTGTTCTCGCCGGCGAGACGCCGCGCCAGCGGCGTCACGGACACGCCGCCCTGCCGGGCGGGGCCGAAATTGCGCTCGGGAGTCCGCACTTCACGATAGGGATCCATCGACGTTGTGGGCCTGGTCGGCTGGAATGTTGCAGCAGCAGGTGCCGCAGCGACGGGTGCAGGCGCAGATTTCGCCGGGGCCGGTGCAGCAGGCACCGTTGCAGGTGCGGCAGCAGGCGCATTCGCCGTCGCGCCGCCGGCATCGGCGATCACCGCGACAACCGCACCGACCAAAGCGATTTCGCCGATCGCAACGCGGATTTCCGTCAGCACGCCGGCCGAAATCGCCGGCACCTCCATCGACACCTTGTCGGTTTCGATCTCGAACAGATTGTCACCAGGCTTGATGACGTCGCCGGCCGATTTGAACCACTTGCTGATCTTGCCCTCGGTGACGGTCTCACCGAGCTGCGGCATCAGGACGTCCATGCTGTTCCCCGCTCCGGCTCTTACCAGTTCACCGAGACGTACTGCGTCTCGAGGAACTCCATCAAGCCCTCATGCCCGCCTTCGCGGCCGAGGCCGGACTGCTTCATGCCGCCAAACGGCGCGGCCGGGTCGGAGACCAGACCGCGATTGAGGCCGATCATGCCGAAATCGAGCTTCTCGGACACGCGCAGGCCGCGCGCCATGTCCTTGGTGTAGAGATAGGCCACCAGACCATATTCGGTGTCGTTGGCGCGCCTGATCGCCTCCTCTTCGGTCTTGAAGGTCTGGATCGACGCCACGGGTCCGAAGATTTCCTCGTTCAGCATCTTGGAATCGTCGGAGACATTGGTGAGCACCGTGGCAGGATAGAAGAATCCCTTGCCGTCCGGGGTCTTGCCGCCGGTCAGCACTTTCGCACCCTTGGACACCGCGTCGTCCACCAGTTCGATCACCTTGTCGCGGCCTTCCTTGTTCACCAGCGGCCCGAGCATCACGCCTTCGTCGAGGCCGTTGCCCATCTTGAGGCCGGCCATCTTGGCGGTCAGCTTTTTTGCGAAGTCGTCATGCACCTTTTCATGCACGTAGAAACGGTTGGCCGCCGTGCAGGCCTCGCCCATATTGCGCATCTTGGCGACCATCGCGCCTTCGATCGCGGCGTCGATATCGGCATCCTCGAACACCAAAAACGGTGCATTGCCGCCAAGTTCCATGGCCGGCCGCACGATATTGTCGGCGGCTTCATGCAGCAATTTGCGGCCGACCTCTGTGGAGCCGGTGAAGGAGACCACCCGCACCCGCATGTCGTGCAGCATTTCGCTGACCACCTTGCCGGAGGAACGCGAGGGGATGACGTTGACGACACCTGCCGGCACGCCCGCCTCTTCCAGAATGGGCATCAGCGCCAGCATGGTGAGCGGCGTGTCGGAGGCCGGCTTCAGCACCACCGTGCAGCCGGCGGCCAGTGCCGGGCCGATCTTGCGGGTCGCCATCGCGGCCGGGAAATTCCATGGCGTCACCAGCACAGCGACGCCGGCCGGCTTGTGCTGCACCAGAATGCGCGCGCCCGAGGATGGGGCGGTCGAGACCTGCCCGATGTTGCGCACCGCTTCTTCCGCGAACCACCGGAAGAATTCGGCGGAATAGGCCACCTCGCCGCGCGAATCCGGCAAGGCCTTGCCGTTTTCCAGCGTGATCAGCTTCGCCAGGCGTTCGGCGTCGCGCATGATCAGTTCATAGGCCTTGCGCAGGATTTCGGCGCGTTCGCGCGGCTTTTTCCCAGCCCAGCCGGCCGCAGCGGCCTCCGCCGCATCGACAGCCGCCCTGGCATCCTCGACGGTCGCGCTGGCGACCGAGGCGATCTTGTTCTCGGTGGCCGGATCAATCACATCGAAACGCGCGCCGTCCGACGACTTGCGCCATTTGCCGCCGATCCACAGGTCGGTCGGAACGTTTGCGAGCAGATTGTCGTACATGGCGTATTCCTTTTGTCTCTGCGTCATGGCGGGGCTTCTCCCGGCCATCTCGCTTAGGCGGGCACGGCCGTGCCCATCTGATCGGGATCACCGGGTCTCGCCGCTTCGCGGCGGCCCGGTGATGACGAGAAAATCAACTCCCCAGCGACCGCTTCACCGTCTCGACGATGCGATTGACCGTCGGCAGCACCATGTCTTCCAGGAAATCATTGGCCGGCAGCGGAATATGCGGCGTAGTGATGCGCACGGGCGGACCATCGAGATCATAGAAGGCTTCGTCCGCCACGATCGACACGATCTCCGCGCCCCAGCCGCACAGCCGCGGATTCTCCTCGACCGTGAACAGCCGGTGCGTGCGGCCGACCGAATTCAGGATTGTTTGGGTATCGAGCGGCACCAGCGAGCGCACATCGACCACTTCCGCGTCGATGCCGTGTTCGCGATGCAGGATATCGGCCGCCTCCAGCGCCCGCGGAACCATCAATGCGAGGGCGATGATGGTGGCGTCCTTTCCCGGCCGCAAAATCTTTGCCGTGCCAAGCCTATCGACGATCTCCCCGTCCGGAACTTCGCCCTTGGTGGCGTAAAGCGACTTGTGCTCGAAGAAGATCACCGGATCCGGGTCGCGCACGGCGGCGGCCAGCAAGCCGATCACATCGACCGGAGAAGACGGCGCGACCACCTTCAGACCGGGGATCATCATGCACCAGTTCTCGACCGACTGGCTGTGCTGCGCGCCGAACCGCGAACCCGCGCCGTTACCCGTACGCACCACCAGCGGACACTTGGTCTGCCCGTTCGACATGTAACGGCTTTTTGGAAATTCGTTCGCGATATAGTCGAAACAGACCGCGATGAAGTCCGAGAACATGATTTCGGCGATCGGCTTGAGGCCGGTCATCGCCGCCCCCATCGCAGCGCCAAGGATGGCCTGTTCCGAGATCGGGGTGTCCCGCACGCGCAGCGGGCCGAACTGCTCGTAGAGCCCGACCGTCGCCTTGAACACGCCGCCGGCTTTCGCCACGTCTTCGCCCAGAAAGACAACGTCCGGATCGCGGGTCATTTCCTGGGCGATGCCGCGCGCCACGGCGTCGCGGTAGGTCAGTTCCGCCATGCCCAGCCTCCATCGGCATATACATCCGTCGTCAAAATCTCGGCCGGCGGCAGCGGCGCGGCCTTGCAGGCCTCGGTCGCCTCATCCACCTCGCGGCGAATGTCGGATTCGATCTTTGCGATCACGTCTTCCTTGACGCCGAACTGTTTCAGGCGCTCGCGGTAGAGCTTGACCGGATCGTGCTCTTTCCACTTTTCCAGCTCGCCTTCGGGCCGGTACTTGGCCGGGTCGGCGCGCGAGTGGCCGCTGTGACGATAGGTGAGACACTCGATCAGCGACGGCCCCTCACCCGCCCTCGCCTTGGCAAAGGCCTTCTGCGCGGTGCGGTACACGATATCGGCGTCATTGCCGTCGATCAGAATGCGCTCCAGTCCATAAGCCGATGCGCGATCCGCCGCGGGCTGCGGAACCGCCGTCACATCGCCGATCGGCGTATATTCCATGTAGAGATTGTTCTCGCAGACGAAAACCACCGGCAGTTTCCAGACGGCGGCGAAATTCAACGCCTCGTGGAAAGCGCCGATATTGGTGGTGCCATCGCCGAAGAAGGCAACCGACACGTCCTTGTGGCCCTTGTATTGCGCGCGCCAGGCCGCGCCGCACGCGATCGGAAGGTGCGCGCCGATGATCGCATAGCATCCCATGACCCCGTGCTCTTCCGATGTCAGATGCATGGAACCGCCCTTGCCGCGCATCAGGCCGTTGTCGCGCTGCATCAGTTCGCCCAGCACCTTCTCGACCGAAACGCCGCGCGCCAGCGTATGAGCGTGGCCGCGATAGGTGCAGAAGGACAGATCACCCTTCTCCATCGCCTCCGCAAAACCGGCGGCGATCGCTTCCTGTCCGAGCGACAGATGGCTGGTGCCTTTGACGAGGTTTTGCAGAAACAAATCAAAGGCCCGCTGTTCGGCGTCGCGCAGGCGGACCTGCGACCGGTACAGGGCGAGGCGCTTGGCCTCGCCGATGTCGTCGTTCAGACCGGCGGCCGTCGATTGTTTGGAAGGTTTCATGATGAACTCGCGCGAGTGGCCTGGACGATCAGTTTTCGAGACCCGTGGGAACGTTCTGCTTTTCGCTCTCGAGTTTCATGCCGGACAGTTCCGCCATGGTTTCCGCCATCTTGGCAAAGTCTTCAGCGAGAACCGCCTCGGAATTCGGCTGGGACAGCGCCTTTCCGATATGCTGCTGAAGAACCTCCCTGGTTGCCGCCGTCACCGGCATCGGCACATCATATTCGCGGCCGAGCTCGAGACCAAGGTCGAGATCCTTGCGCAGCAATTCCGGGGTGAAGGTCGTGGTCCAGTCGAGATTGACCAGAGCCGGCGACTTGTACTTCGTGAACATCGAGCCCATGACGCCATTGTTCATGAACGCCAGGAAGGCGTGGCGCGGCACGCCCATCTTGTTGGCAAGCAGCGTGATCTCGATCAGGTTCTCGATCACGACGCCGAGCATGACATTGTGGGCGATCTTGCAGACGCGGGCGAGTTCGCCATCGCCCACATAGGACACGCCCTGCGGCGCAAAGGTCTTGATGTACGGTTCGACGGTCTTGAACGCGGCTTCCGGACCGGACACCACCGACGACAGCTTCTTGGCCTTGATGACCTTGGCATTGCCGCTGACGGGCGCGGCGATGAAGTCCGATCCGCGCTCCTTCAACCGCTTGCGCAACTCGACCGATTCCTCGACCGCAATGGTGGAGGAATCCACGAGAATTTTCGGAGACTTGCTGCCGCTCAGCACGCCGTCCTTGCCGAAATAGACCTGCTCCAGATCCTTGCCGGTCGAGACGATGGTGAACAGCACGTCCACATCCGCAAGATCCGACGGCTTGTCGACGATCTTCGCGCCCTTGGCAGCGAGCGGCTCGGCCTTGGAGCGCGTGCGGTTCCAGACCGAGAGGTCATAGCCCGCCTTCACAAGCAGCTCCGCCATTGCGGAGCCCATGCGGCCCATGCCGATCCAGCCCAGACGTTGCGCATTCGCTGTCATTCACAAACTCCTTCATTCGACTGGCCCGCAGCGTTCGACAACGCCGGGCCGGATTGGATGTGTCCGGTTGATGGCTGAATCAGTACTTCGCCGAGATCGGCAAATCTTCCGCCGGGAACAGCGAGATCACCTTACAACCCTTGTCGGTGACCACGACCTCTTCCTCGATGCGGGCGCCGGAATAGCCGTCGGTCGCCGGGCAATAAGTCTCGATCGCGAACACCATGCCTTCCTTGATCTCGGTCGGATGGTCCATCGACACCACGCGCGAGATGATGGGCCGTTCGTGCAGCGCGAGGCCAAGACCATGCGCGAACTGAAGACCGAAGGCCGACATTTCGTCCGGGAATCCGAATTCGCCGGCGGTCGGGAAGGCTTCGGCGATATGCGCGGTGGATGCGCCCGGCTTGATGCGCATCATCGCATTGTCGAGCCATTCGCGCGCCTTCTTGTAGGCATCACGCTGCGAGTCGGTCGCCCGCACGACATTGAAGGTGCGATAGTAGCAGGTGCGATAACCCATGAACGCCTGCAGGATGTCGAAGAAGGCCTGGTCGCCGGGGCGGATCATGCGGTCGGTGAAATTGTGCGGGTGCGGGTTGCAGCGTTCGCCCGAAATCGCATTCACCGCCTCCACGTCGTCAGAGCCGTGCGTGTAGAGAAACTTGTTGACCTCGGCGACGATGTCGTTCTCGCGCACGCCGGGACGGAGCTTCTCGTTGATCAGGTCGTAGGCGCCGTCAACCATCGCGGCGGCGCGGTTGAGCAGCGCGATCTCGTCGGTCGACTTGATCTCGCGCGCTTCCAGCATGACCTGCTGGCCGTCTGCGATCTTGAGACCGGCTTTCTCCAGCTGGAACATCATCGGCGGCTCAATGATGTCGACACCGAGCGGCATGTCGGCGACGCCCGCCTCACGCAGAAGCGCCGCAATCTCCTCGGCGTGGCGTTTCATCAGTCCGAAATCGGGGTGCACCGTGCCGCGCAGGCCGACAAGCCCGGCCTTGCAGTTTTCCGGCTTCAGCCAAGGCGAATACAGCTTGTGGTGCACCGCCGCCGAGCCGAAATCCCACAAGATCGGATCGGGACTGGTGCGGGTCAGCAGCGCCCAGCGCGAGAGCTTGTCGCGCTCCCATTCGCCGATCTTGGTCGAGGTGATGTAGCGGATGTTATTGACGTCGAAGACCAGCAGTGCCCCGAGGTCGGATTTTTCCAGCGCCTGGCGGGCGCGGGCGAGCCGGTAGTTGTGCAGACGGCGGTAATCGACCCGCTCCTCGAAATCGACGCCCATGATGCCAAGTGACGGCAGGGCGCGGCCCCAGTTGTGGCGCGGATTGATATCCTCAGCGCTGATCTTGCGGATAGCTTGGTCCATGGCGGGCCTCCCTTAAGGCAAATTTTGGCAAACGTTTGCATTTCCGGGCTGGCGAGTCAATCGGCGGTCAGCCGCGCCGAGAACGTCCAGTCTACAATCAATCCGCCCTTTCCGCATCGCGCTTGCGGGCACCTACTTTTCCGGGCGGCATCGGCGGACGGACCGCCCGGGTGGAAGCGCGAACGACAAGCTCGATCGGCAGCACCATATGGCTCGTCTTCGGCGTTTTTCCGGACGCCCGAAGCGCCTCGACCGCCAGCAAAGCTGATTCAAAGCCCAGCTTGTGATGCTGCACCCGCACAGTCGTGAGCGGCGGCTGCAGGCGATCCACCAGCGGGATATCGTTGAAACCGGTGACCGATATGTTGTCGGGACATAACAGACCGCGCCGCTGGAACGCGGCGATGGCGCCGATCGCGAGCTGGTCGTTGGCGCAGACAACGGCGGTGAAGGCCCGACCAGTCACCAGCAACTCCTCGGCGCAACGTTCGCCCTCCTCCTCGCTGAAGGTTCTGGCAAAGACCGCCAGCGTTCCCGCCGGGCTGGCCCCCAGCAATTTCCGGTAGCGCTCATAGGCGCTGTAGCGCATGAAGCCGGTCGACACCTCCTGCGGGCCGGCAATATGCGCGATCTCCCGATGCCCCAGCGATACGAGATGCGTCAGCAGACGGCGAATACCCTCGTCTTCGTCATGGACGACCGACGAAAACCGCGCATCGTCGACCTTGCGGATGATGCTGATAACCGGCTTGCCTTCCGTCAGGCGGGGGATCAAGGCATCGCGCCGCTTGGTCGTCGCCAGGATAAAGCCGTCCACACCGCGCGAATTGAGAGTCTCCAGCACCCGCTCCTCGCGCCGCGCATCGTTGTCGGTATTGGCGACAATCGACACATAGTCGTGCAATCCCAGTCCGTCCTCGATTCCCCGGATGATGGGCGGAAAGACCGGATCGGCGATGTCCGGCACCACGACGCCGATGGTGCGGGTCCGGTTGGTTTTCAGCGAATAGGCCGCCGCATTGGGCTTGTAGCCGAGCTTGCGGCTGGCCTTGCGGATCTCTTCGGCAAGTTCCGGCGACACGTGGTGGGTCGCCGCCGGGTCGAGCGCGCGCGACACCGTCGACACATTGACGCCGACGGCCTTGGCAACATGCTTCAATGTGACGCGCTGTTTCCGGTCCTGCACGCGAGACTCCCGCTGACCGGTGCATTATCGCCGGTTTCAGGATTTTTGCAATCGTTTGCAGGATTTGCCAAACTTAACTATGCGTCGGCGAAAAGCGCCGGAAATGAACCGCCAAAGCGGCAGCGTCGTTAAAATTGGCTTCGGGGGTCAACCGCCGAGATAAGCACGCCGGACATGGGCGTCGTCGAGCATCTGCCGTCCGGTGCCGAACTGCACAATACGACCGGTTTCCAGCAGATAGGAGCGATCACACATATCGAGCGCGGCCAGCGCGTTCTGCTCGACCATCAGCACGGTCAGGCCTTCGCGCCGGACGTCCTCGATGATCTCGAAGATGTCGGGCGCGCAGATGTGGCGGTTGGACGGCCCACCTGGTTCTGTTCCATGGCGGATGGAGCCGCTTACCCGCCGTTGGGAACATTCTGCGCACAAGAAACGTAGGCTATAATGATCAAACCGCGCAGCTCATCCAGACGGTGACTTTCATGCAAAACTTTATGCAGACATGGCGCTCGACAGTCTTCGCGATGGCAACAGCCGGCCTGTCCGGCCTGCCGGCCAGCGCCCAAGAGGCAATCGGCATGAAGCTGGAGGCGGCCGGCTTTGTGATGAGAGAGGCCAACACGCCGAAGAAGCTGGCCCGGCTGAAAACCCTGCCGCCGCACAAATTCGTGCGGCGCATGAAGAACGGCGCGGCCTATTTCATCTATGCCGATCCGACTTATTGCAAATGCGCGCTGATCGGCAGCGCGCAGGCCATGAGCGCCTATCGCGACATGACCAGACCGATCACGCCGCCACCCGGCTATCGCGACTTCGCCGGCAATATCGACGGCTCAAACGAACCGGTCGAGCGGGACATCATCAATGACATGAACCAGGACGGCGACGCCCAGATGGAAGATGACATCTTCAATCTGGGGCCGCTGTAAAGAGCCGCGACCTCGCTTCGCCGGATGCCGTGAGGAATCCGGTGCAGAGCGGCGAAAGAACGCCGCAGCCGAAACCGGCTGTTACTGCGGCTGATGCTTGCGCAGCCGGAAGGCCAGCGCCACCCATGTGATCCCGAACGCGATCGAATAGGCAGCGATCGCCCAGATCAATCCAAGCGCGCCCGGCCCCGGCGCAAGCAGGACCAGAAGACCGAAAATCACCGACACCGCGCCGCTCAAGATGAGCCACCATTCGTTGTCGATTTCCTTGCGAAGCTGGATCGCGCCGATGATCTCGAAAATCCCGTGCACCAGCGCCCAGGCGCCGATAAACATCACCAGCACAATGGCGGAAATGCCGGGCCACAGGAAGGTCACGGCGCCGGCTGCGATGCCAGCGAGGCCGGCCAGCGCCAGCCACCAGGCCGGCACCGCCCTGACCCTTCCGGTAAAGGCGGCGATGAGCGACAGCGCCCCGTCCACCAGCGCAAAGGCGCCGTAAAGAAGAACCAGCATGACCAGCGTCAGACCCGGCCACATGAAGGCCAGAACACCAAACAGGATCGAGAGAACCCCGCGCAGCAACACGAGCCACCAGCCCTTGGCCAAGGCCTGCAGCAGGGGACGCGGCGTGATCGAGGTGGTCGGGGCACTGACTGACATCGATACCTCCTTTTACGCGCGGTGCCGGGACTATCCGCAGCATAACAGCGCGGTCGTGAGTGATGCGCAGAGGCGATAGCCGAACAACCGGCAGGGTTAAGCCATGTCTGCCAGCATCAGGGCAAAACAATCCAAAATCACGAAAATTGTACTTCAATAAAGACCGGACGGCGACGCAATCTAGCGTTTTCCATTGGCGATGAGCTGCACCCGCCGGTTGACGGGGGCGCCCGCCTTGGCGCGATCCTGCAATTGCTCCTCCCCCAATCCCAGTGCCACGATGCGCTGCGGCGAAATCCGGAACGTCGTCACCAGCGCCTCGCGAATCGCGGCCGCGCGTTTCTGGCTCAGGTCCAGGTTATTCTGGCGCTTTCCGGTCGCCTCGATGTGACCGACCACAAGAAATTTGTGATCCAGAAGATACGGGTGATAGAGCGCCTCGGCGATGCGCCCGAGCGTCTTGTAGGATTCCGGGCGGATGATAGCGGAATCGGAGTTGAACTGGATGTCCAGAGTCAATTGCGGCAGCGCGTTCAGTTCATCCACGAGGCCTGGCCGGTCTTGCGGCTTCGGCCCGGGCTTCTTCATCCGCTCCAGCGCACGCTCATGGATCTCCTTGACGTCAATATCAACGGACGAACCGGGCACGCGAAGTGCATCAACAAAATCGTCGGTGCGCAGCCTGGACTGCGCGTAAGACGGCACGGGCAGAAAAGAAATGGAAACTGCCAGCCATAGTCCGAATGTCAGATACCGCATCAGCCAGATGTCCTTGCCCGCCGATCTCAACGAAAATTCGCCTCGGTGATCGCCTGGCTACATCGCCAGCCAATGCGCTTGGCAGACAGCAGGCATTCGATTACCGCACCATTATCCTTCTGGACCACAGCGCACAGTTTTCTCGCTTCAGATTCGCAGTGTTTCAGCACGCTGTTTCTCGCCTGCGCACGCTTGTCGATCAGACTGAAGACCTTGCCATAGGTGTCGCGGCAAACCGCCGTGAGGGTCGCCTGATTGCGGCTCAGACAATTTTTCAGGCGATTGCTGCCGAGATTCACCCCGGCGCAATGGGTGTCAATGTCCTTGCCGCATGCGACGGCCAGCATATCCAACGATTCGGTAAAACTGACGCTTGGCGCCGGCTGCTGCGCCTGCGCAAGCGTGACAAAAGACAGACTTGCAATTACACAGACAATCAAACCGTACATGAAGCCCCCGACTGATCGAACGAGTATCCTGATCAACATATCACATTCTACAGCCAACCCCTGCAATTCACCCTGCCCCATAGACGGTTCGCGGGATCTCAGGCCGGGCCGACGACGCCCTTTTTAGTGGGAGAGCGGGTCGGTGATTCCATCCTGTCATTCAAGCCATCTCCGGCCTCGATCACACGCAACAGCATGGCGGACAGAGCGGCCTGCTCCTTCTCGGTCAGACAATCGAGCAGCGCCCGTTGATGCAGCCGCAGGCCGCGCTCGAATTCCTGCAGGGCCTGGCGGCCGGCGCGCGACAGATGAATCGCAAAAGCCCGCCGGTCTTCCGGAACGCGATAGCGGCGGATGAATCCCAGCTCAAGCAGCCGGTTGATCAACTGCCAGAGCGTCGAACCCTCGACCTTGAGCAGCCGTGCCAGCTCGATCTGGGTCAAGCCGGGATTTTCGTCGACCAGGATCAGCATGCCGCACTGAACCGGCGTGATGGTCACGGGCTCGCCGCGGAACTGGAGATACCAGTGAGTGGTGAACACCGAACTAGCGCGCCGCAACAGGTATCCGATCTGCCGCGAGATCCGGCCCAGCTGCGCCGGGGCTGGGGCCATGGGCGGCGCCTTCGCAGACTTGCCGGTCTTGCGGACTTTGCCAGATCCACCCTGCGCTTTGCGCCCGGCTTTGCGTTTGGATGATGCTGTTCCGGGGCGGGCCATGAGCGGGGGACTGTCCATCAGGGAACGCCCACTATAGCGCCGGCCACGGAGCGGGAAACGGTGGTGTCTCCGTCGTCCAAAGCACAAAATTTGATTAGTTTAACTAATCAATTAACAACCGGCGGACCAAGCAATTCCAGCCTCCAAAGCCAGAATCGGCTCGGAAATGCTGTATTGCAACGTTTGCTATGCCTTGAGCCGTCGCCCCTTTGGGATTATTAGGGCATCGAACTAATTTGCGGGACAAGCAGATGCCAGCGCATGGACGCGATCCGATTCTGATTGCTGGTGGCGGCCCGACCGGACTCGCGCTGGCGCTGAAGTTGGGGCTGGCCGATGTTCCCTGCGTCGTGCTCGAGAGCGAATCCGCGCTGACCCACGATCTGCGCGCCGGCTCGTTTCACCCGCCGACGCTGGAAATGCTCGCCGACCTCGGCCTAGAAGAGGCGATGCATGCCCGCGGCCTCAAGGTTCCGGTCTGGCAGATCCGCGACCGGATCGAAGGAGTGATCGCGGAATTCGATCTGTCGATGCTGTCCGACGTTACGCAATTTCCTTACCGACTGCACCTGGAACAGCACCGATTGACGCCGCTATTGCTCGGCCGCATCCAGGACGCAGCTCCGTCGATCACGGTCCGGTTCAACGCTCCGGTCAGTAAAGTCGAGCAGGATGCGGATGGCGTCACCGTGCAGGCCGGCGGTGAAAGCTATCGCGGATCATTTCTCGCGGGCTGCGATGGCGCGAAAAGCGTTGTCCGGCAGGCGGTGAATATCAGCTTCGACGGCTTTACCTGGCCTGAGCGATTTCTGGTCGCCAGCACGACCTTCGATCTCGCAACGGTCGGTTTCGCCGGCGCCGGCTATGTCGCCGACCCGGAACACTGGGCTGCGGTTTTTCGGGTGCCCGACGAAGGTCCACCCGGATTATGGCGGATCGCCTATGGCACCGATCCGGACGAGCCGGAGGCCGATGTTCTGGCGTCCAACGCGATCCAGAAACGACTGAAGATCATCCTTCAGCACGCCATTCCGGGGGCCGGCGATTTCACGCTGAAATATGCGTCCACCTATCGCGTGCACCAGCGGGTGGCTGATCAATTCCATGCCGGTCGCATCGCCTTGGCGGGCGACGCCGCACATATAAACAACCCGCTCGGGGGCTTCGGCCTGAATGGCAGCATTCATGATGCCGTCAATCTCGGCGAGAAGCTGATCGAGATCTGGCATAATGGCGCCGACTACAGGACGCTGTTGGACCTCTATGACCGTCAGCGTCGGCCGATCAACATCAAGGCCGTGCAGGCCATGAGCATCCGCAACAAGCGTCTTCTGGACGAGAAGGATCCGACCATACGGAAGGCCTCGCTCAATGAAGTGCGGGCGACGGCGACCACGCCTGACAAGGCACGCGCCTATCTCCTGAACAGTTCCATGATCAATTCGGTGCGGGACGCTGCCGCGATCCGGTAGTATAGGCCGACCTCACACGACACTCACAGGATATCGCAGATGCGCCTTTGCCGTTTTGATGGGAACCGTCTTGGTCTGGTCATGGGCGATGAAGTCGCCGACGTGTCAGCCGCGCTCGAAATCCTGCCCGCTTTGCGATGGCCGCTGCCCTATGGCGACCTTCTGATCGCCAATCTGGACAAGGTCCGCAGCCGCGTCGAGGCGCTTGCCGTCACAGCGCCTCGCAAGCAACTGGATCAGATCAAGCTGGACAGTCCGGTCGCCAATCCGAGCAAGATCATCGCCGCGCCCGTCAATTACATGAAACATGTCGAGGAGGCACGTGCGGATGCCGGAATCAATTTCGGCGCCGATATCAAGACGATCGATCATTACGGCCTGTTCCTGAAATCGAACACCTCGCTGATCGGGCCGGGCGAAGCCGTGCGCCTGCCAAATATCGAGCGCCGCATGGATCATGAGATCGAACTCGCCCTGATCATCGGCAAGGAAGGCTACCGGATTCCGGAGGCGCAAGCGC
Organism: Pseudorhodoplanes sp.; assembly: GCA_022843165.1. GTDB lineage: Bacteria > Pseudomonadota > Alphaproteobacteria > Rhizobiales > Xanthobacteraceae > Pseudorhodoplanes. The sequence goes on along the minus strand of JALHOD010000008.1, from coordinate 146,738 downwards.
TCGATTATGTCGCAGGCTACGCGCTCTCGCTCGACATGGTGATCCGCGGCCCGGAAGACCGCTCCTGGCGCAAGTCCTACGACACGTTCAGCGTGGTCGGTCCCTGGCTCACGATGCCTGACGAAGTGAAAGACCCCGGCAATCTCGATTTCTGGATCAAGGTCAACGGCGAGACCAAGCAGGCTTCGAACACTAGATATCTGATCTTCGGCCTCGCCAAGCTTATCTCCTACGCCTCGCAGGCCTATCGTCTTTATCCTGGCGACATCATCATGACCGGCACGCCCGAAGGCGTCGGTCCGGTGGCGGCTGGCGATGTAATGGATTGCTGGATCGACCAGGTGGGCGAGATGAAAGTGGGTGTGACGCTGGCGACGTGAAGCGATTCAGCCTAGACTTGGTAGCTTGATCCTGTGCTCCTTCGCGCAATCGATGGCGATGTCGTAACCGGCATCGGCATGACGCATCACCCCCGACGCCGGATCGTTCCAGAGCACGCGCTCCAGCCGCCTCCCCGCTTCCGGCGTGCCGTCGGCGACGATGACCATGCCGGCATGCTGCGAATAGCCGATGCCCACGCCGCCGCCGTGATGCAGCGACACCCAGGTCGCCCCGCTGGCGCAATTGATCAGCGCGTTCAGCAGCGGCCAGTCGGAGACCGCATCGGAGCCGTCCTTCATCGCTTCGGTTTCCCGGTTAGGGGACGCAACCGAGCCGGAATCCAGATGATCGCGGCCAATGACGATCGGCGCCTTCAGTTCGCCTTTCGCGACCATCTCGTTGAAGGCCATGCCCAGACGATGGCGATCTCCCAGTCCGACCCAACAGATACGCGCAGGTAAGCCCTGAAACTTGATGCGCGTGCGCGCCATGTCGAGCCAGTTATGCAGATGCGTGTTGTCCGGCAGCAGGTCCTTCACGCGCGCATCGGTCCTGTAGATATCCTCGGGATCGCCGGAGAGCGCGGCCCAGCGGAAAGGGCCAATTCCCCTGCAAAACAAAGGTCTTATGTAGGCCGGCACAAAGCCCGGAAAGTCGAAGGCGTGTTCCAACCCCTCTTCCTTCGCCATCTGGCGGATGTTGTTGCCGTAATCCAGCGTCGGGATGCCCATCCTGTGGAAGTCGAGCATCGCGGAAACATGCCCCACCATCGACTGCTTCGCGGCCTTTTCCACCTTCTTCGGGTCGGAGAGCCGATATTCCTCCCATTGCTGCAGGGTCCATCCTTTCGGAAGGTAGCCGTTGAGCGGATCGTGCGCCGATGTCTGGTCGGTGACCACGTCCGGCCTCACGCCGCGCCGCACCAGTTCCGGGAACACATCGGCGGCATTGCCCAGCACGCCGACAGAGACCGGTTTCTTCTCCCGGCATGATGTGTCGATGATCGCCAGCGCCTCGTCGAGCGACGTCGCCTGCTGATCGAGATAGCCGGTGCGCAACCGCATTTCGATCCGGCTCGGCTGGCACTCGACCGCCAGCAATGACGCGCCGGCCATGGTGGCAGCGAGCGGCTGCGCGCCGCCCATGCCGCCGAGACCGGCGGTGAGAATCCATTTTCCGGAGAGATCGCCGTTGTAGTGACGGCGGCCCACCTCCACAAAAGTCTCGTAGGTGCCCTGCACGATGCCCTGCGAGCCGATATAGATCCACGAGCCCGCCGTCATCTGGCCGTACATCATCAGGCCCTTGCGATCCAGTTCGTGGAAGTGATCCCATGTGCCCCAGTGCGGTACCAGATTGGAATTCGCGATCAGCACCCGCGGCGCATCGGCGTGCGTGCGGAAAATGCCGACCGGCTTGCCGGACTGCACGATCAGCGTTTCGTCGGCCTCCAGCGTCCGCAGCGCCGCCACGATGCGGTCGAAGCTCTCCCAGTCGCGCGCAGCGCGACCGATGCCGCCATAAACCACAAGCTCATGCGGTTTCTCGGCGACGTCGGGATCGAGATTGTTCATCAGCATGCGCAGCGGCGCTTCCGTGAGCCAGCTCTTCGCGGACAACTCGGTCCCGCGCGGCGCGCGGATCACGCGCGCATTGTCGATCCTGGTCATGGCGTCACCTTCACAGAGTTGCGCGCCTCAGCAAAATGCATGCAGGCGCGCTGGATGCGAAGCAGCAGGTTCTTCAGGGACTCGGCATAGGCTACCTCATAGGGCGCCGGCCAGTCGTTCTCTTCCAGCGGTCCCATCGGCTCGCGCATATAGGCGCGACAGGCGAGCTCCATCTGCACCGCATGCACGCCTTGGCCCGGCCGACCATATTGGCGCGTGATCCAGCCGCCCTTGAAGCGGCCGTTCACGACATGGTTGAACGACGAGCCGGCCGCGAGCGACGCGACGGCTTGCGTCAGTTCGGGATCGCAGCTCTGGCCGGAATTGGTGCCGATATTCATCTCCGGCAGCGTGCCTTCGAACAGGCGCGGAATGACCGAGCGGATGGAATGACAATCGTAGAGGACGACATTGTCATGAATCGCCCGCAAGCGCGCGATCTCGGCGGTCAGTGCATCGTGATAGGGCGCAAAATAGTCTCGCCGACGCACGGCGATCTCCGCCTCGTCTGGCGCCTTACCCTTGTAGAGCGGCTCACCATCGAACGTTGAGGTCGGGCAAAGCTCGGTTGTCGCCTGACCCGGATACAGCGAAACGCCGGCCGGATCACGGTTCACGTCGATCACCGTGCGGGAGATGTCCGTGTGGATAATGGTGGCGTTGAGGCTGCCGGCAAAGTCATAGAGGCGGTCGATCCACCAGTCGGTGTCCTTGCGGGCAAGCCAGAGCGAAACAAGTTCGCCCTGATACTCCTTGGGGATCGTGGTTCCTGTGTGCGGGAACGATACGATCAGGGGTGTCTGCCCGCGGCGGACGGTAAGCCAGGTCATTGTCCTCTCCAGATACGCTGCGACAGCGGATTGAACCCGACACGATAGACTAACTCGGCCGGACGCTCGATGTCCCAGATCGCGAGATCGCAGAACTTTCCGGCCTCAAGAGTTCCCACGACCGGCAAACGCCCGAGCGCGCGCGCCGCCTCGCGGGTAACGCCGGCAATGATCTCGTCGACGGTGAGCCGGAACAATGTCGCCGCCATATTCATGATGGTGAGCAGCGACGTGACCGGCGAGGTGCCGGGATTGCAGTCGGTCGCGACCGCGACCGGCACCCTGTGTTTGCGGAAGAGATCCAAGGGCGGGAATTGCTTCTCGCGCAACATGTAAGCCGCACCGGGAAGCAGCACAGCGACGGTGCCGGTTTTCGCCATCGCAGCGGTGCCCTCTTCATCAATGTATTCCAGATGATCGGCCGACAGCGCGCCATACTGCGCAGCGAGTTTCGCGCCATGCAGGTTGGACAATTGATCGGCATGCAGCTTGACCGGAAGTCCTGCAGCTTTCGCCGCATCGAACACGCGCGCGGTCTGCTCCGGCGAGAAGGCGATGCCCTCGCAGAAGGCATCGACGGCATCAGCAAGCCCTTCGCGCGTCAGCGCCGGGATCATGCCGCAAACCAGATCGATATATCTGTCCTTGTCGGAAAATTCCGGCGGCAAGGCGTGCGCGCCAAGAAACGATGTCATCACATCGATCCTGCGTTCCTTCGCCAGGCGGCGTGCCGCGCGCAGCATCCGCGTTTCGGTCTCCTCGTTGAGTCCGTAGCCGGATTTCACTTCGACAGTGGTGACGCCTTCGGCGATCAGCCGGTCCAGCCGGGCCAGTGCCGTTCGCACCAGATCGTCATCGCTGGCGGCGCGTGTGGCCTTCACGGTGGACAGGATGCCGCCACCGGCGCGGGCGATATCCTCGTAGCTGGCGCCGGCCAGCCGCATCTCGAATTCCCGGGCGCGGTCGCCGCCATGCACGATATGCGTGTGACAGTCGATCAGCCCCGGGGTCACCCAGCGGCCATCCAGGGACTTTCGCTCAACCGCATCAATCCCGGACGGCAATTCCGCTTGCGGGCCGGCATAGGCAATGCGGCCGTCCCTGGCACCGATCGCCCCCTTCTCCACGACCCCGAGCCCCGGACGCCCCGGTGCAAGGGTCGCCAGCCGCGCATCCAGCCAAAGCGTGTCCAGTTGCATCGGATGTCTATACAGAATTGTGTCCGCCCCCGAAATTGTCTTTAGATAGACGCCAGATGACAGCACAGCCGGCAGCAAAAACGACATCGGGTGCGTCCTCCGGACCCGCCCCGCTGTTTTTCGACCACGCCTTTCTGCCGTCGGGCTGGGCGCGCGATGTTCGCGTCACGATTACAAATGGCGTGATCCGCGCGGTCGAGGCTGGCGCGAAGCCGGACGGGGCGCGCCGTATTCCCGGCCTCGCTTTGCCCGGCCTGCCCAACCTGCATTGCCATACCTTCCAGCGCGCCATGGCGGGCCTCGCCGAGCGGCGTGGCCCGGCGCATGATAGCTTCTGGACCTGGCGCGAGGTGATGTACCGTTTTCTCGGGCAACTGAGCCCCGACGACGTCGAGGCGATCTCGGCCTTCGCCTACATGGAAATGCTGGAGCGGGGATTCACGGCGGTCGCGGAATTCCACTACCTGCATCACGCGCCGGACGGAAAGCCCTATGACGACCTGGGCGAAATGGCCGCGCGTATCGCTGCTGCGGCCAACGCAACCGGGATCGGCCTGACGCTGCTGCCCTCGTTTTACAATTATGGCGGGTTCGGCGGTGCGCCTGCGGTGCCGGGGCAGCGGCGCTTTCTCAACGACCAGGATCGCTTTCTGAAACTCGCTGAACGCAGCCGGGCCATTGTTGCCGCCCTGCCCTCGGCCCAAGTCGGCATCGCGCCGCATTCGCTGCGGGCGGTGACACCGGACACTTTGAGCGCGGTGGTCGCCGCGACGCCGGGCGGGCCGATCCATATCCATGCCGCGGAGCAGACCAAGGAAGTCGAGGATTGCCTGGCGTGGTCGGGGCGCCGGCCGGTGCAATGGCTGCTGGACGAGATGACGGTCGATCCGCGCTGGTGCCTGATTCATGCGACACACATGACGAAGGACGAAACGCAGCGGCTGGCGCGATCAGGCGCGGTGGCAGGACTTTGTCCGCTAACCGAAGCGTCGCTCGGTGACGGCTTTTTCAACGGGCCTGAATTCATTGCGGCCCAGGGCCGCCTCGGAATCGGCACCGATTCCAATATCGACATCGATGCCAGCGCCGAATTACGGCAGCTCGAATACAGCCAGCGCCTCTTGCACCGCGGCCGCAACGTCATGACCACCGAGGAAGGCGAATCCACCGGCCGCCGGTTGTTCACGCAAGCCTTGTCCGGCGGCGCCCAGGCGCTGCAACGCGACACCGGCGCCATCGCCGTCGGCAAGCACTGCGATCTTGCGGTGCTCGATGCCAACCACCCCGATCTGGCCGCCGCACCTGACGATATCCGGCTGGATACCTGGATTTTCGTGGCCGGCCGCGCGGCCGTGACATCGGTCTTCGTCGACGGCCAGCAGGTCGTCAGCGAAGGTCGCCACCGGCAGCACGCCGTCATTCGCGCCAGATATAGTGAGACGCTACGAAAACTGGCCGGTGCCTAGACGCCGCCTGCCGCCAGCACCGCCTCGACACGGATCTCCTCGGTCAGGCGCGCCTTGATGGCAGAGAATTCCGGGCTGGTCTTCACCGTGTAATGCCGGGGATAGCCGAGATCGATCGGGATATCGGCCTTGATGCGCCCCGGCCGCGCCGTCATCACGACCACGCGCGAGGCGAGAAAGATCGCCTCTTCGATATCGTGGGTAACGAACAGGACGGTTTTGCGTTCGCGCTCCCAGATACCGAGCAGCAGCTCCTGCATCAGCGCGCGGGTCTGGTTGTCGAGCGCGCCGAACGGCTCGTCGAGCAACAGGATAGCCGGATCGTTGGCGAGCGCCCGCGCAATGGCGGTGCGCTGCTGCATGCCGCCAGACAATTGCTTGGGATAGTGATGCGCGAAATTGGTCAGGCCGACGCGGTCGAGCCATTGCCGGACCACGTCGGTGCGTTCGCGCAGCGACACGCCTTTTTCGCGCAGGCCAAAAGCGACGTTTTCCGCAATCGTGAGCCATGGGAATAAAGTGTAGGACTGAAACACCATGCCGCGATCCGGTCCCGGATTTTTCACCGGCTTGCGGTCGAGCAGGATCTGTCCCGTCGTTGGCGTGTCGAGGCCAGCCACCAGCCGCAGCAGGGTCGATTTTCCGCAGCCCGACGGCCCGAGGATGGTGACGAAATCGTTGTCGCCGATGGAGATATTTGTGGGCTCGAGTGCGCGCGTCGGCGCACCGCCGCGCACCGGCGGAAACACGCGCGAAACATTTTCGACCAGAAGCTTACTCACGACAGACTCCAAGGAAACAGATGCCGGTTCACCGCTTTGAACAGGTAATCGGAAATCAGGCCGATGATTCCAATCACGATGATGCCAAAAATAATCTGGCCCGTGGCCAGCAGAGCCTGGCTGTCGATGATCATATGGCCGATACCGGACGAGGAGCCGATCAGTTCGGCCACGATCACGTAGGTCCAGGCCCAGCCGAGCACCAGACGCAGGATTTCCGCGATGTCGGGCGCCGACGACGGAATGAGAACGCGCGCCAGAATGCCGCTGTCCTTGGCCCCGAGCGTGAGAGCGGCTTCCACCAGATCGCGGCGCACGGCGCTCACCGTCACCGCCACCATCAGGATGATCTGGAACACCGAGCCGATGAAGATCACCAGCAGCTTCTGCAATTCGCCGATGCCCGCCCACAAGATGAGAAGCGGAATGAAGGCTGACGCCGGCAGATAGCGCGCGAAGGACACGAACGGCTCGAGGAACGCCTCGATCGGCTTGTAGGCGCCCATCAGGATCCCGAGCGGCACCGCCACCAGAGCGGCGATCATGAAGCCGCCGACCACGCGCCAGACCGTGATGCCGATATCGCCGAGAAAGCCGTGCTTGGTCAGCAGCAGCCAGCCGTCCTCGAGCATCGTCACCGGATCGGCGAGAAAGGTCTTGGAAACATAGCCGCCGAAGGTCGCGAACGCCCAGGCGGCGACGAACAGAATGAAGAACAGGATGCCGAGGACGATGCGCGAACCGTTCGAGATCGGGGCAAGCGGCCTCATCTCAATCCGCCTGCAAGCGCATCGGCCAGCCGCCGTGTTGCACGATCATAGGTCCAAAAAGGGCGCGGAGCAGGACATGGCCTGCTCCGCACGCGGGATCACTGGATAAAGCGGGTATCCGCGAGCTTCGACAGGTCGGGAATCTGCTTGATCACCCCGATCTCCAGCAGCAGGTCGGCGGCTTCCTTGGAGAAGGTCTGGAACTCGCCGGCGAAGAACTTCTTGTTGGCGGCCTGATCCTGCCAGCGCAGATATTTCGCGGACGCGCCGAATTTCTCGCCGGTCTGCTTCACGTCGGCGCCCATGATCTCGTAGGCCTTGGCCGGCTCCTTCTCGATCATCTGCAGAGCTTCGAAATAGCTCTTGGTCATCGCCTTCACGGCGGCGTCGTTTTCCGCGATGAATTTCGGCGTGCAACCGAAAGTATCCATCACCATCGGATAGTCGAGCGTGGTGGCGATGATCTTGCCGGCATCGGGTTTCTCGCGCACGGCGGACAGATACGGCTCGTAGGTCATCGCCACGTCGTTCTGGCCGGCAATGAAGGCCTGCGCCGCCGGTCCCGGCTCCATGTTGACGACGGTGACATCCTTCACCGACAGGCCGTTCTTCTTCAGCATCCAGGCCAGCACGAAATAGGGCGATGTGCCCGGCGCGGAAGCCGCGACCGTCTTGCCCTTGATCGCCTTGATGGACGACACGTCTTTGCGAACTGCCATGCCGTCGGCGCCGTAGGACTTGTCGAGCTGGAACAGCTGGGTGGTGGCGACGCCGTTGGCGTTCCAGACGATCCAGGTTTCCACCGTGGTGGCGGCGCACTGGATGTCACCCGACGCGATCGCCAGATGACGGCTGGCTTGGGGAATCTTCTTGATGGTCACGTCGACGCCATTCCTGGCGAAAATACCCGCTTCCTTGGCAAGCGTCAGCGGCGCAAAGCCGGTCCAGCCGGAAATGCCGATGGTCACCTTAGTCTGCGCCTGTGCCGGCGTCGCAGCCAGCGTCATCGCGGCCGCGGCCGCCATCCAGATCGATCTCATTATCCCCTCCAAATACGGAACAGCCGGACACCGGCTTTGGCTTATGCAAGCATGGGCCAAAGGGACAGGTCAATCAGGACCTCTGACGCAGGAGGTGAGACCTGACGTCCTTGCACCACCGGCGTCGCCAATTTTGCGGGCAATGCTAGAGTTTCGGAACCGACACATCATTGTAAACCGATGACGCAACCGATCATCCTCAATCCGGGTCATGTCTCCCTCGCCGACTGGCGCGCGATCTATCGCGGCCGCTCGGTCACGCTGGACGCGGCCTGTTTTCCGGCCATCGAGGCCAATGCCAAGGCGGTCGATGCCATTCTGGCGAGCGGCAACGCCGTCTATGGCGTCAATACCGGATTTGGCAAGCTGGCGAATGTCAGGATCGAGGCCACCGATCTCGCCGCGCTTCAGCGCAATATCGTGCTGTCGCATTCGGCGGGCGTTGGTGAACCGATGCCGGCGCCTGTCGTCCGGCTGATGATCGCGCTGAAGCTCGCAAGCCTGGCGCAGGCCGCCTCCGGCATCCGCCTCGCCACGCTCGAATTGCTGCAGGCTTTTCTGGACAAGGAACTGGTCCCGGAGATTCCCGCGCAAGGTTCGGTCGGCGCATCGGGCGATCTCGCGCCACTCGCGCATCTCGCCGCCACCATGATCGGCGTCGGTTTCATCACCGGCCCGAATGGCCGGCGGCCCGCGATCGAGGCGCTGGCGAGCGCCGGACTTGTGCCGGTTACGCTCGGACCCAAGGAGGGGCTTGCGCTCCTCAACGGCACGCAATTTTCCACCGCCTATGCGCTGGCCGGCCTGTTCGAGGCCGAGACCGTGCTGCGGTCGGCGCTGGTGACCGGTGCGTTGTCGACCGACGCTGCGCGCGGCTCCGACACGCCGTTCGACTCGCGCATCCACGTGTTGCGCAGGCATCCCGGCCAGATCGCCACGGCGGCGGCCTTGCGCGCACTGCTCGCCGGCAGCGCCATCCGCGCCTCGCATCTTGTCAATGACGATCGCGTGCAGGACCCCTACTGCCTGCGCTGCCAGCCGCAGGTGATGGGCGCCTGCCACGACATGCTGCGCAACGCCGCGGACACCCTGCGCATCGAGGCCAACAGCGTCACCGACAACCCGCTGATCTTCACCGACGGCAATGTCGCGCTTTCGGGCGGCAATTTCCACGCCGAACCGGTCGCCTTCGCCGCCGACATGATCGCGATCGCGCTGTGCGAAATCGGCTCGCTAGCCGAGCGCCGCATCGCCATGCTGGTGGACCCGGCCCTGTCGGGACTGCCGGCGTTCCTGACGCCGAAACCCGGCCTGAATTCCGGCTTCATGATTCCGCAGGTGACGGCAGCGGCGCTGGTCGCGGAAAACAAGCAGCGTTCCATGCCCGCGAGCGTTGACTCGATTCCGACCTCCGCCAATCAGGAAGATCATGTGTCGATGGCCGCGCATGGCGCGCGGCGGTTGATCGCGATGGCCGAGAACGCCTCGGCCGTCGTCGCGATCGAATTGCTGGCGGCGGCGCAAGGCTGCCACTTTCATGAGCCGCTGAGGACAAGCCCTCCATTGCAGGCTGCGATCAAGCGCGTTCGCCAAAGCGCCCCGCTGCTGGACGAAGATCATTATCTTCATCCGCATATCCAGAGCGCGATCGAACTGATCCGCTCGGGCGCTGTCATTACCGCCGCCGGTGAAGACCTGCTGCCGGAAATCTGCATGGCATAACGCCTGGTCCAGATGGTGAACCGAACTATAAAGTCCGCGTGCGATCGGACACCAAACCGATGCCCTTTTGCCGATCACGCCGTCGTCCATCGGCGGCCAGATGCCACCGCGCTGAAGGTCGGCGCATGCGTCAGGCCGCGCGTTTGGCCAGCACATCGCGCATGGTGGCACCGACCAGATGCGCGCTCGGCGCGATCATGACTCCGGCCGCTTCCAGATCGGCGATCTTGTTACCGGCATCGCCGCGTCCGAGCAGCGTCAGCGTCCCGGCGTGGCCCATGCGGCGCTGCGGCGGCGCATATTGGCCAGCGATCAGCGCGACCACCGGCTTTATCAGGCCGCTTTCGCGCAGATAACGCGCCGCCTCCTGCTCCTCGTTGCCGCCGATCTCGCCAATCATCACGACGGCATCGGTCTGCGGATCGGCGAAGAACAGGCCGAGGCATTCCGCGAAACCCATGCCGTGCACGGCATCGCCGCCGATCCCGATCGTGGTCGACTGACCAAGACCCGCCGCGGTCAGTTGCGCGACCACTTCGCTAGTCAGCGAGGCCGAGCGCGACACCACGCCGATGCTGCCGCGCCGGGCGCGATCGGTCGCCATAACGCCGATCTGACAGACGTCCGGCGCGAGAACGCCCTGCGAATTGGGGCCGACCATGCGCGTCTTCGAGCCTTTCAGCGCTTCGCGGACCCGCACCATGTCGAGCGCGGAAATGCGCTCGGTGACGACCACGACGAGAGGCATTTCCGCCTCGATATCTTCGATGATTGCCGCAGCCGCGTTGGGCGGCGGAACGAATACACAACTGGCATTAGCGCCCGTTGCCGCCATCGCTTCCGTCACCGTGTTGAAGACCGGCACATCGATATGCGACTTGCCGCCCTTGCCCGGCGTGACGCCGGCGACGATGTTGGTGCCATACTGGATCATGCGGTTGGTGTGATAGGTTCCGGCCCAGCCGGTCATGCCCTGGCACAGCACTTTTGTATTCTGGTCGACGAGAATGGTCATCATCCCCTCCCGGCGGCGATGGCAACGGCGCGCGTGGCGGCCTGCCACATGTCGCCGCATTCGACGGCTTGCAGATTGAAACTGATCAGCCGCAGCCGGGCCAGTTCCTCATTGTTGCCGGTCAGACGCAGAACGATCGGCAGGGACTTGCCCTTGCGGCGCACGGCAATACCCAAGCCTTCGACGATGGTGTCGCAGGGCTGCATGCCGCCGCCATAGACGTTAATCAACAGAACCTTGGCGCGGGGATTGTCGAGCACCAGACTGATCCCTTGCGCGATGTCCAGACTCTTGGCGGTGGTGCGGATGTCCATGAAATTCGCCGGCACGCCGCCGGCCGCACGCACCAGATCGAGCGTGGCCAGCCCGAGCCCGGCGCCATTCGCAACGATGCCGACATCGCCCGTGAGCTGAACGAAATTGATCTGATGCTGCTGCGCCTTCAGTTCGACGGCGTCGACATCGCTCTGGTCGCGCAGCGCGGCGAGATCGGGGTGCCGGAACATGGCGTTGTCATCGAGCATGACCTTGGCGTCGGCCACAACCAGACCGCCGCCCGCAGTGACAAGAAGCGGGTTGATCTCGATAAGGCTGGCATCGAGTTCGATGAAGGCGCGATGCATGTTGCGGATGACACCGACGCAATTCTCCGCCGCGGCGCCGGACAGTCCGAGAGCCTTGCAGAAATCCGCAATCTCGCCGGGATGCATTTCACCGCTTGTGCCCAGCAGCAGGGCTTTCAGCGACGGCAATCCGTTGCCTGTCCGCTCTTCCACGTCGGTGCCGCCGTCGCCGCCCATCACCATGAGCGCACCGGACGAGCCATCGACGATCATCGCCAGATAGAGTTCCTGCCCGCCCTCGACGCCGGCTTCCACCAATACGCTTCTGACGGTCTGGCCGCCGGGACCGGTCTGCTGGGTGACAAGTTTCTGTCCCAGGAGTTCCCGGGCCGCGGCCTTCGCCTCCGCCGGGGAGCGGACCTTGCGGACCCCTCCGGCCTTGAAGCGGCTGCCGGCATGGATCTGGGCCTTGACGAAGAGATTTGACGACCCGAGCGAGGTTGCGGCGCGTTCCGCCTCTTCCGGGGTGGCAGCGACGTGTCCCTGTGGACACTCAAGAGCATAGCGGGACAGCAGCCCCTTCGCTTGAAACTCATGAAGTTCCATGGCGTTAGCCTCCCTATCGCGACTGTATTTTTATTGGGGCGAAAGGCCCGGAGGCGGCTTGTCAAAGGCGTATAAAACGCGTCTGCCACCTTAGTATACATAATACCAAATCTTGGTTCGGTTCACAATCACAGAGATCCACGGGCCTGAACGCAAACGCAACCCTGACCGGAAATGTCGGCTTTATTGGGGGATGGCGCTGGCAAGCCTAGAGCCGGCAAAGCGCCAAAAAGTGCCTGCAAAATGCTATCGCGACCGTGCAATGCCCAACACCGCCATGACTAACCTTAACTCCACACCGAACCCCGCCGAGTCCCCGTCGCTGCCGCAACCGGACGCAATCGCAGCCTTGCGGGCGCATCCCCGATTCCCCGAAGCCTTGCGAATGATGCTGCACGATATCGTCGGCATCTATCAGGGCAACCGCGCACTCAACCAGGTGCTGAACGATCGCGGACGGGTGATCTTTGGCGTGCTCGCACTTTACCTGCATTTTTCGCGTGACCCGCGCGATCCGGCGAGCGGCCTGACGGCGAGCCGCATGAAAGCGCTCTGCACCGAAACCGGGCTGTGCAGCCCTGGCCGCGCCGCCGCAATGCTGCTGCTGATGCGTTATGCCGGTTATCTGGCGCCGGCGCAGACTGAGGGCGACCGCCGTCTGCGGCTCCTCGTGCCGACGGATCGCCTGATCGCTTCGCAAAAGGAGCGAGTCTGTTGCCAGTTCCGCGCGATGGCGCTGTTGATGCCGGAAGGCGCCTTAGGCCTAGCCAATATCGACAATGAGGCTTTTACCGCGACGATGGCCCGGCATTTCGGCAGCGGCTTTTGCGCCGGCTTTCGCATACTGGACTCGTCTCCGGCGCTGTATCCTCTGGCCGAACGCAATGCCGGGATGATGATCCTGTTCACGCTGCTGCTGGCAACCGGAGAAGCTGGCGCATCAAATCTGCCGCAGCCAGCGGCGGTTTCGATCTCGGCTTTGGCCCAGCGATTCGGCGTGTCGCGCCCGCACGTTCTCAAATTGCTGCGCGACGCCGAGGTCATGAATTTTGTGTCACGTGGAGGAATCGACGGCGATCGCATCCTTGTGTTGCCGCAGCTGTCTGACGCCTTGGAGGAATTCGGTGCGACATTGTTCCTGTTCCTCAGCCAATGCGTCCGGCTGTCACTTGATGAATCGAAGGGATGAAGGATCAATTATTATCCTGAGGCGTTGATCATTCAGACGGTTTGATCCGCCTCAATTCCGGTTTTCACCGGGCCGATATTCTTTTTTGTTATTTTTCTTTCCTTCAGCCGCAGGCAATTCATGAACGAACCGGCCGACGCACAGGACCAGGTCTTCGAACTGCTCGGAAATCCCGCCACGCATCAGGGATGCGAGGTCCGGCGGGTCGACACCCATATCTCCATCCTGTTTCTGGCCGGAGAGCGCGCCTATAAAGTCAAGCGCGCGGTGCGCCTGCCGTTTGTCGATTTCTCCACACTCGAGCGGCGCAAGCAGGCCTGCGAGGCGGAACTCGCCGTGAACCGGCCATTCGCACCCGAAATCTACCGGCGCGTTGTGGCAATCGTCCGGGATCAGCATGGACGCCTCGCGCTCGACGGCCGCGGCACGCCCGTCGAATGGGCGGTGGAAATGCTGCGGTTTGACGAGAACCAGACTCTCGACCACCTGGCCGACGCCGGACAGATCGATGCAGATCTGGCCGATGCGCTTGGCCGCGCCGTGGCCAAGGCACATAACAAGGCGGCGATTGTTGACGCCGAGCCCTGGATCAAGGCGCTCCCGACCTTCATCGCGCAGAACGATGCGGTCTTTCGCGCACATCCGGACCTGTTTTCCCCGACGGAGACCGAGCGACTTCGCCAGGCCTCCTGCCAGGCCTTCGACCGCGTTCGTTCCCTGCTTTCGGAGCGAGGCGCACGCGGCCTTGTTCGCCGCGGGCACGGCGATCTTCATCTTGGCAATATCGTCAAGATCGACGGCCGGCCGGTCCTGTTCGACGCGCTCGAATTCGATGCCGTCATCGCGGCGGGCGACGTTCTTTATGATCTGGCTTTCCTGCTCATGGACCTTGCCGAACGCGGCCTCAAGCCGCAAGCCAATATCGCGTTCAACCGCTATCTCGCGGAGACGAACCGCACCGAGGACCTCGCCGCCCTGTCCGCCCTGCCCCTGTTTCTGTCGTTAAGGGCAGCCATTCGGGCCAACGTCACTGCAACGCGCTTGCCCATCGCGACGGATGCGGACCGAAGCAGGATATCGAACAGCGCGCGCGGCTATTTCGAGTTCGCCTGTTTCGCAATCAAGCCACAACGGCCGGCGCTTGTCGCCGTCGGAGGGCTTTCGGGGACCGGAAAATCCCTTCTTGCAAGGGCCATGGCGTCGCATCTGCCGCCAAGCCCGGGCGCCGTCGTCCTGCGGTCCGATGTCGAGCGCAAGACATTATTCGGCCGCGCCGAAACCGAGCGTCTTCCACCGGCCGCCTATTCCGCCGAAGCGACCGCCAAGGTGTATGCGGCGCTGCAGACAAAGGCGGCGCAAGCGATCGCAGCCGGCCATTCCGTCATCATCGACGCGGTCTTTGCCCGCGCGGGAGAGCGCAACGCAGTGACCCAAATGGCACGGAAGGCCGGGTTCACCTTTCACGGACTCTTCCTCACGGCGGACCTGCCGACACGGCTCGCGCGGGTCGGCGCACGGACGGCCGATGCGTCCGATGCCGATGTCGCCGTTGTGTCGCAGCAGGAGCATTACGAGCTGGGCACGATCGACTGGACACCAGTTGACGCATCCGGAACGCCCGACGACACACTGAGACGGTGCCAGCAGGCATTGGCGTAGGCACTTGGTCCCGCCTCAATCTCGCCGTTGGCAACGGCCGAGGCGTAGCCCGCCTTTTGTGGCGGAACACTGCAGCGGGCATCTCAGCACGGTTCCAGTAGATACCCATCAGTCACGCCGTCCCGACATCCTCCGCGGCGGAATGATCGTCACCACATGCTTTTCGCCGCGCGATCTGGCCACGCCCGATCATACTCTTCGCCACCGACCCTGTCGGCGCTGATGGACGCCAGTATCTGCCCCGGCGTGGGCAGCGATTTCGCAGCTACCCGCTTGTCGGGGTTCCAGAGATCCGAGCGCACAATGGCGCGGGCGCACTGGAAATAGATCGTGTCGACGCTCACCACCATTACGGACCGCGGCGACTTTCCCTGCATCATGAACGACGTCAGCAGATCCGGTTCATCGGAGATAACCGCGTGACCATTGATACGAAGCGTGGTGCCGGAACCAGGGATCATGAACAGCAATGCGACGCGGGGATCGTGAATAATATTCCGAAGCGAATCCACCCGGTTATTACCGCGCCGGTCCGGCAGCATCAGCGTCCTGTCGTCATGGATCCTGATAAACCCGGGAACATCGCCGCGCGGCGAACAATCCAGCCCCTCCGGACCGCTGGTCGCCAGCGCCAGAAACGGAGAGGCTTCGATCAGAGCACGATATTCCGGCGTGATCCAGTTCACCTCCTTGACGAGAGAGGCGTCGGCCGGCACGCCATAAATGGCTTCCAATGCCGCGATCGTGTCGATGGTCTTCACTGCCACCCTCCCCAAAAAGAGCGTTGCCCTGCCTGATGCAACGGCCATCACTTCGTGGCGATTCCGGATTGCCTTATCGCATCGACGACAAGGGTGACCTTTAATACATCTCCGGCAAACGGGCCATAGGCCGTGACAAGCGCGAGAGTAAGCGCTCGCTGCTGTCAACCGTAAATCCACGCGAATCGCGTGAAATACAAACTCACGAAGGCGCCGCGCGATGGCGTGAGAGCCGCAGCGGCGCGCAGGCACAGAGTGGGATTATTACATGCGCGTCACACAGCCGACTTGTTCCGCACGCTCTCGAGCAGCGACGTTCGCAGAAGAAAATTCCGGTGCGCCACCGGATCCGCCGCGGTTTGCCGCAGAAATTCAAAATTCTGCTCGCGGGCGACGGCGTCCTTTTCCTCCAGCCGCTTCTTGTTGGCGATGGTCTGCTGCTGTACATATTCGATATTGATCGGACGCCGGCGCAGGTCGTAGAGCGAGAGCGTGTCATCCGCTTGCTCGCCACGGATCACCGGGGTCAGAAGGCCGCACAATTCGATGGCGTCATGGATGCCGCAATTCAGGCCGAGGCCGCCAATCGGATTGTTCACGTGCGCCGAGTCGCCCGCCAGAAACACGCGGCCATTGCGGAACGCAGCAGCGACCCGCTGATGGACATTGTAAATATTTCGATGGATGACTGGATAGTCTCCGGATTTTGGAAAAAACTTCTGCAGCCGGCGCTGCACCGCGTCATCGTTCAGCACCTGCTCGTCGCTTTCGCCGGGCACCGTGGGAAATACCACGCGCCAGAGACCGCTGCCGTCTTCGCCAGCGACTTTGAACAAATTGGCCCATTCATCGGGGTCCGAGAAATAGCTGCGAAAACCCGCGCCACGCTCCGCCTCAAAATCGACGGACGTCGTCAGGACCAGGAAGCGCTCCGGCCAGGTGTAGCCTTCGAATTCGATCCCCAGCGCCTTTCTGACTGCGGACCGTCCGCCATCCGCACCTATCAGATAGCTGCCGGTGACGGTTTCTCGGCGCTCTCCTTCAATCACGACCTCGACCCGGTCGTCGAACTGCTCAAGCGAGACAAAACGCGTGGAAAAACAAACCTCCGCGTTCGCAAGCCGACCCAAACGCCCGATACCCATTTTTGCGAGCTTGTGCTGCTCGCATTGAACAACAAACGGACATTGCGTGTCATCCTTCAGGACAGCATGATCGAACTCGGCGACCATGCGGCCGCTGGGCCGGTCCCAGAATTGAAATGTACGGGCGACCAATCCGCGGGCGATCACCTCATCCAGCAGGCCGAGACCGGCGAGCATTTCGAGGGTGGCCGGATGCGTGGTTGAGGCCCGTGGCGATTCGTCGACATGCGCCGCGGCCTCGAAAACACGCACGGCCACTCCCTGTTGGGCGAGGGCCAGAGCGGCAACGACCCCGACAGGGCCGCCGCCAGCAATGATGACTGGATGTTGGGATTCCATGGAGAGATACGCCGTCCTACTGCTGTTTGATTCCGGCGGCATCGAGCGCAGCCGCCCAAGTCGCCACGTCAGCAGCGATCATTTTGGAGAATTCGTCCGGGGTATTCCCCAGCGGATCGACGCCATAGCTGGCAAGTTTTTCGGCGAATTTTGGATCTTTGGTCGCAATCGCGACCTCCTTCGCCACCTTGTCGACGATCTCCTTGGGCGTGCCCGCCGGAGCGACGAGACCGTTCCAGGTCAGCGCCTTGTATTTGGGATAACCGGATTCCGCCACGGTCGGAACAGTGGGAATTTGCCCGGCCCGCTTGTCGCCCGAAACCGCAATCAGGCGGATGTTGCCGCCAGCAACATGCGGCAAAGTATCCGACAGGTTGGAAAACATTGCGGGCACATGGCCCGCAATGACATCCGACAATGCCGGCGCATTACCCTTGTACGGGATATGGACCATCTCGATACCCGCCTCCTTCAGGAACAACGCCATCGCCAGATGCGCGAGGCTGCCCTGCCCCGCCGATGCATAGGAGAGGTTGTTCTTGCGTTCCTTCACATAGGCGACAAACTCGGCCACGGTCTTGGCCGGAACGTCTCTGTGCACGACCAGAACAAAGGGATTGGTCGCAATGTTGCTGATCGGCGCGAAATCCTTCAGCGGATCGTATTTCACCTTCATCATCTTCGGGACGATGGTAAGCACCGACACCGCCGTGACAAACATGGTGTAGCCGTCCGGTTGGGCGCGCGCGACCAGATCCGCCGCCAGTGCACCGCCCGCGCCGCCCTTGTTTTCAACGACGAATTGCTGCCCAAAAGAGTCGCTCAGCCGCTGCCCGATCATGCGCGCAATGCCATCGGTATTCCCGCCCGCGGCGAAAGGCACGACAATTGTGACCGGCTTATGCGGCCAAGTCTGGGAATGAGCGGGGGCGGTGATCGCCCAGGGAATGATAAGAAAAATTGATACCAAAACCAGTCGTCGCGTTGTCATGGTTGTAACCTCGCTGAAAATATGAAGTTGGTCCCGGCAACTTGAGTCCTCTGTCCAGTGCGTGGCGCCGGACACCTGAGCGCTCCGCGTAGTTGCGTCCGCTTACAGGCAGCGTCGAGTTGATGCTTTCTAATGCGCGGCTCCACTGAAATCCTGCATCACGTTGGATCTGGCGATGCGAACGCGCCTGATCCCTTCCGGCGTATTGCGGCTGCGCCCGACAAAGCGCGGCACGCCGTCCGTCACAAGCGCGCTGACCGCAGCAATGTCGCCATTGGCAAGGGCCGACATCGCATCGTTCTTGGAGCCGCCGGAACAAGCGTCAATCACGACCACGTCGGCGTCTCTGCCGGGCGCGATAAATCCCGAGTTCAGGCGATAGGTTTTTGCATTGTTTCCGGTTGCCGCCGCGATCGCCCACTCCACCGGCAGATCGGCGAGACTCGCCAGATGCGTGATGGTGTACATCATGCCGAGCGGCATGATGCCGCTGCCGGTCGGCGTATCAGTGGCGATCAAAAAACGGTCGAACTGATTAGCGTCGCACACCAGTCGGCTGAGCCACAATGCCGTGCGCAGATTGCCGGCGGTGCAGACCTGCAAGGCGACTTCGGATTCATTGACGAGACGCGGAAAACCCTCGTCAGGCATCGCGATAGGGCCTCCATTCACGTGAAACGAAACATCGGGATCAAGCGCCAGAATGTGCTCGGCCCAGATGCCGGACGAGCCCGGAATTGACGACCCGCCGGTATGCACGGTCGTCACCATGCCGCGGTCCTTGGCCCACTTGATCATGGGCTTGTAGTCATACGGCGACTTGAATGCGCCAAATCCGGCCTTCGCCAGCCAGACGCCCCTGGACGCAAGCTCGTCGAAGTCCGCTTCCGTCAGACCGGGCTCGAGAAGGATCGAGCCGGCATGCACCCGCATGCCGCCCGGCCGCCAGTTCTGAAAACTTTTCAGAGCGGCAACCGCCAGCGCCTTGACGCCCTCGGGATCTTTCGGCCGGCCCGGCACATGCACCTCCGAGGCCGTGATCGCCGTACTGACGCCGCCGTGAGTATAACTTTCCAGAAAGCCTACGGTCTTCTGGCGAGGTGTGTAATCACCAAACGTGATGTGAACATGGGAATCGATAAGACCGGGAATTGCGACGGCGCCGTCTGCATCGATCACGACATCACAGCCGTCCAGCATCTTTGTATCCGCAGTCCCGACATGGACAATCTTGCCGCTCTCCATCACGATCGTGTCGCCATTAGCGAATGGCTGGCGCCAGTCGCCGGTAATGATCGTCCTGAGATTGGTCAGACCCGTCTTCATCGTCAGGCGCTATCCTTTTTTGGCCTTTCGCGCCTCAGCATAGGTCATGCCGCCGACGCGCGCGTTGATACGCCCGCGATTGGCCAGACAGAAGATGACCGCGATCTCGTCCGGCATCGGTGCATCCGGCAGCACGAGGCTCATTCCGTCATAATGCGACCGAACATAGACATCGTCGATGCTGTTCATCGGAATGTCGATCATCGTGCCCGGGCCGGCCACCTTGGTCATCGACGATATCCAAGCATCGCCCCGGCCGATCGCTTCGCGGAAAGGATTGGCGAACACCGTGGTCAGCAGTGCGTTGGCGTGTTCCTGTTCGCCACCGATACCGACCAAGCCGCCCTTGCCATAACTCTGCACGTCATAAGGCGCCATCGCCGACAGAGCCGGCGCCGCCATCTGCGCGCCGAGCACCGGACTGGCCTTGATCAGGGAGGACAGATTCTCGACATACCGGCCAGCATAGGGATTTTCCAGAATCGCGACCGTAGCAACCTTTCGCAAGGGGACATCCGCGACCCGGCCACTCTCGATGCGCCGTTCCTCCACCATTGTAAACACGCGGCGAACCTTCAATTCCACGACCAGTCTCTCCGGCGTTCGAGCATTGCCAATGGATCAAATCAAAGATAATCAGATTGTCTGACAATCTGCAAGTGGAGAACGCCATGTCGACTCCCCCATTCGGACACGCGATCCTGTTCTCCGAAATGACGCCCGCCCCATCCTTCGCAGCGGACTTTCACTCCTGGTATGACGAGGAGCATATTCCGATCAGAATGAAATGCGCCGGCTTTGTGAGCGGGCAGCGCTACAAATCGGACGCCGACGATGGGTTTCTCGCTGTGTACGAGATGACCGATCTGAGCGCCCTCGCCTCGCCGGATTACAAGACCGTCAAGGAGCAGCCCAGCGAGCGGGCCCGATGGATGCTGAAGAATGTGCACGGATTCACTCGCTATTTGGGTCGGGAAATCTACCGGAGCGCGTTGAAAACAGCCGATGCTCCGGATGCGCCTGTTCTTTTCGCCGTCTGGTTTCAGGTGCCAACCGACCGGGCAGCCGAGTTCAACGACTGGTACGAGCAGGAACATATCCCGTTATTGATGCGATGCCCGGACTGGAAGGCCGTTCGTCGCTTCCAGATTAACGACGGCGAGCCCCAACCCTGGACACACCTTGCGCTGCATTATCTGGGCAGCATGGATGCGCTCCAGTCGCCTGAACGCGAAGCCGCCCGCAAGACGGCGTGGCGCGACAAGCTTGCAGCAGAGCCTTGGTTCAAAGGCCATTATTCGGTATTCGAACGGCATCGTGAGCGTCATATTGGCGTTTCAACCGGAACCTAAAGCTCATGGACCTCAAGATCTTGCCGATGACCGTGCAGCAGCAGGCGGCCGATAAACTGCGCACTGCCATTCTGAGCGGCGTCTTCCAGCCGGGAGAACGCCTGATCGAGGCGGATCTCTGCACGCGCTTGGGCGTGAGCCGTCCATCGGTACGCGAGGCGCTACGCAGCCTCGAGGCCGAGAAACTCGTGGCCATCGTGCCGAATCGCGGCCCGCTTGTGCCGATCCTGTCATGGCAACAGGCAAAGGAAATCTATCAGGTCCGCGCCCTGCTGGAGGGCGAGGTGGCCGCCGCGTTCGCCGAGAGGGCGACCGCCGAGAACATCAAACGTATGCGTGAGGCGCTTGCCGACTTCAATGGCGCCGACAAAAGCGGCGACGCCGCCGGGCGATTGAATGCGACGTCCCGATTCTACGACGAAATGCTAGCCGGATGCGGGAACAGCCTCATCCAGGAGATCGTGCAGGGTCTGCTGGCGCGGATCACCTTCTTGCGATCCCGCTCCATGTCGAAGACCGGTCGTGCCAAACACAGCGCCCGCGAAATGAGGAAAATTCTGCTGGCCATTCAGGCCGGCGATGCGAAAGCCGCGCGCAAGGCGGCCGTCGAGCATGTCGAGAATGCCTGCGCGGCCGCGCGTTCGATGTTCGACACCAAATAGGCCATTGCGCGCACCGGTTCCTATGGTGAAAGATATCTCGGCTTTCCGGAATTCACGCCGACAGAACGTCGCGAATTTTCTCGCGTATCGCCTCTTTTTCCGCCGACCCAAGGTCGGCGGTGAGGTTGATGTCATAGGCGATCTTGGCCGGCCGTTTTAGCACGACGATGCGATCGCCGATCTGCAGCGCCTCGTTGATCGAATGCGTGATGAACACCGCCGTCTTGCCGTTTTCACGCACCAGGCTAGTGAATTCCTCCCGCAACCGTTGCGCCGTCATTTCGTCAAGAGCGGAAAAAGGCTCGTCGCATAACAGCAATCCGGCATTGGTGGCGAAGGCGCGCGCGATACTCACGCGCTGCCGCATGCCGCCGGACAAGGCGTGCGGATAATCGTTTTCGTGGCCGCCGAGCCCCAGGCGGGACAACCAGCGCTGGGCGGTCTCCCGCCGCTGCGCGCCCGGAACATTGAGCATTTCCAGACCCAGTTCCACATTCTCGATGGCCGTCCGCCACGGCAACAGCCGGTCATTCTGGAAGACGATGGCGATCTTGCCGCGATACCAGTCGAAATTGCGGAACGGATCGCGGCCGGAGACCAGCACCTTGCCTTCGGTCGGATCCAGCAGGCCGGCGATCATGTTGAACATGGTCGACTTTCCGCAACCGGTTTTGCCGAGTAAGGCCACTATTTGTCCGGGATAGACATCCAGGCTGAGGTCATCGACCGCGCGAAACAGGTCACTTTCGCTACGCCCGAAAGTCTTCGTGACATGCTCAAAACGGATTTCCGGCTCGGACGCCTTCGATCCGGGAGCGGGAACGGCCAGTGAGGACACGGCATTGCTCATAACGAACGCTCCGAAATGGCACGATAGCGAAATGCAACAACTTCGATCCATGTCAATATCTGCTGAACGATGATGACGAACATCACCAGTTGCAGCGTCCAGGCCAACGCACCCGCCATATCGAACAGCTGCTGTTGTTGCAGCAATTCATAGCCAACGCCGCCGGTCGCTCCGACCAGTTCCGCCACCACCACGACACGCGCGGCATTGCCGAGATTCACCTTCCACGCGGTCACGATTTCGGGAAACACCGACGGCCAGATCATCGTGCGGAACATCTGCGCCTTGGTCGGACGGAACGACAGCACCATCTCAAACAGATCCTTCGGCACCGCCCGCAAGGCGCCCAGAATCTGGAACGTGAAGGCCGGCAGCGTCGTCATGATCATGATGAACAGAATGCGGAATTCGATTCCGTGGAACCAGATGATCGCAAACACCACCCAAGACAAGGCCGGGATACCCTGGAAGAAAGTCAGGATCGGCGACAGGAAATTGTCGGTGGCGCGCGAGCGCGCCATGACGATCGCCATCGCGCCGCCGATCACGAAAGCTCCGGCGAGGCCGGCCATGATACGGCCGACCGTCGCCAGAACCTGGACGAACTGGTCCCAGGACGCCACAATCTTGAAGAACCGCAGAAATACATCGATGAGCGAGGGAAACAGATAACTCGGAAACATCGAAGCCGCGATCTGCCACGCCACCGCCAGCAGCACGAAGGGTGCCGCGAGAACGGCGATGCGCGTCAAAACCGGCATCACTATGCTGGTCCAGTTAGATTGTAGCGTCTGCTGAGTCATTTCGTCGGCCCCGCGTAGATCGTTGCAGCGCTGGGGTCAGCCTTAAGGAAGCCGATCGACTTTCCGGCCTGATAGACCGAATTGATCTCCTTGCGCACCTGCGAAGCCCAGACCACGTTCATGCCGAGACGATCATTCGCCTTGATCAGATCGGAAATCGCCTTCTGATCTTCGGGCGTCCCCTTCGGGCTGATCAGTTTCGACGCCGCGTCCGGATTGGCAGTGACCCATGCGGCCGCGTCCTTATAGGCTGCGAACATTTTCGGGATCAGATGGCCATTCTTGCTGGCCCAGTCGACATGCGCGGCAACGCCGAGATAAGGAATATTGGGACTGCCGGCAAACTTCTTCCAGCTGTCTGCAATCTTGAGATCGAGCGCCCGGATATCGGGTTTTTTCGTCGTGAGAATTGTGTAGGCAGGTTCCCACAACTGCACCGCGACCGCGCGGTCTGCCAAGGCATAGCCGACAAGACCCGGCGTCGCCGTGTTCACCACTGACAGCTTCGGAACATCGAGCCCCTGCTGACGCGCGAACCAGTCAAACATGACGAAGTTGGTCGTGCCACGCGCCGCGACAAGGCCCTTGCCTTCAAGATCTTTGAGTTCCTTGACCTCCGGGCGCGACGTGACCACGGCTCCCCAGAAATCGAACAGGTTGAAAAGATAGGTCACCTTGACGCCGCGCTCTTCGGCGAGCCCCACCGTGAGAAGCGCGGCACTACCGCCGACCTGGAATTCACCCGAATTGAACTGCGTGGTGTAGGCATCCGGCGGACGTTCCACGAACTCGATCGAGAGACCGTGCTTCTCGTCGAATTTCTGGCTTTTTATCACTGGCGGCAGAAAAGCGCCGAGCGACGGAGGTCCGAACACAACAATCGAGACCTTCTCCAAATTCTGCGCCGACGCACCGGTGGTGGCAATGAACCCCGAAACCAGTGCGGCCAACCCGATCGATTTCAATCTGCTCATAATCTCCTCCCAACTATTTTCTTACCAATGCAAGTCCGGTCATCTTTCCGATCCGCGGCCTGGACGGTCGTGAATCGTCCTCCCGCCTGCCGGCAAGGCGGTCATCTTTGTGCTCCGGCGGCCTGCGCCGCCGGTTCGAATTGCTGGCGTAGCGCTGTGAAAAACCGCCCGATCAGATGCTTTGACACGCTGCTCAGGATGCGCTGGCCAACGCCGGCCACGAGCCCGCCGATCTCGCCGGTGCCCGAATAGCTCAGCAGAGAATGTCCGTCGTCCTGCGCGGATATCTCGAAATGCGCCTCGCCATTTCCATGCCCGAGCGAACCGGATCCGGACACGCTGATCCGGCAGCGCCGCGGCGGCTCCTTGTCGGTGAGCGCGATTTCACCCTCGAACGATCCGCCTACCGCTGCGACGCGCAACTGCATTTCGACCATATAGGCGTCCGGCCCGGTTTCGGTCATGCGCTTGCAGCCAGGAATGCAGCGGGTGAGCACGGCCGGATCGTTGAGGCTCGCCCACAACACCTCGACCGGCGCCGCGATGACTTCGGATCCTGATATTTCCAGCTTCATTGGCTTCTCTCCGCCCGCTCAGCAGTCGAACAGGCGTTGCGCGAGTCCGCCATTGATCGCGCTGCGCTCGGCGGCGCTGAAGCCAGCCTGCGTCACAATGTTCTGGGGTTCGAGATCGCCGATCGGAAACGGCATGTCCGATCCCATCATCAGCCGGTCGGCGCCGACGATCTCCGCCAAAAATTTCAGGGCACGATAGTCGTGTACCAGCGTATCGTAATAGAGCGCCCGCAAGGCAGCGTCCGGATCGCCGAGCTTATCCTTGTCCATGGTGTAATTCCGGCGCAACCGGCCGAGCACGAAGGGCAACGCCGCCCCGCCAATCCCGACGATGATTTTAGCATTGCGATAGCGCGTCACGTGCCCGGCATAGATCAAGCGACTGACCGCGATCAACGTGTCGGTGATGCGGCCCACAGCGTTGGCCATGCCGTAGTCATGGACGCGGTTGTCGCCACTTTCGAAAACCGGATGAATGAAGATCGCGCTGCCAAGTTCATTTGCCGCTTTCCAGAACGGCTCCAGCGACGGATCGTCGAGCACGCCACCGACGCCCTTGGGCTGCGTACCGATCATCGCGCCGCGAAAGCCGGCCGCATGCGCATCCTTCAAGACACTCGACGCCGTCGTTCCATCCTGCAAGGGAACGGTCGCAAGCGGAACGAAACGTGGATCGGCTTTTGCCGCCGAGAGCAGATGCTCGTTGATGAGTTGCGACCAGCGCGCCCCTTCGTCGGCCGGAATTTCATAACCGAACATGTCGAGCCATGCACCGACCACCTGTTTGTCGATCTTCTGCTCAGCCATCCATTTGGTGCGCGCAACAATATCCATCAGAGGTTTTGAGACCGGACGGGTCGCCTTGCCGCCAGCAAAGGACAAGCCCAGGCTTCCTCCCTCTTCAATCGTACGGATCGATGGGAACTTTCCTGCGTTGGCGCGGATCGCGTCGATCAATGTCGGTGGAACGAGGTGGCCGTGACAGTCGATGATCATAGCGGTCTCACGATGTGACTGATGATTTGGCGCGCGCCGCGGCAACGGCGTCGCTGAGGGCGGAAATGCGGATCGGAAGTTTGCCGACCGAAATGCCGAGCGGACGGATCGCGTCGTTGATGGCGCCGGAGATGGCCGCCGGCGCGCCGAGATAACCGGACTCGCCGGATCCCTTCTGACCAAGAACGGTGAATGGAGACGGCGTGCAGTGATGCACGATCTCGACTTTTGGCACCTCATGCGAGGACGGCAGCAGATAATCCATGAAGCTTTGCGTGATCATCTGCCCCTGCTCGTCGTAGACGAATTCCTCCAGCAACGCCGCACCGATTCCATGCGCGATTCCGCCGAGGGTCATGCCTTTGACGATGTGAGGATTGATCACCGTTCCGCAGTCGTGGCCGATCACATAACGGCGAATTTCCGGCTTGCCGAGATCGGGATCGATGGCGACCAGGATGACGTGAAACTCGAAGGAATGGCAGGGATACATCTGAACGCGACCGTCCGGCGTCGGCAATATGCCGCCGGTCGGCACCTGATAGATGTGGCTCGCCTCCAGTCCGGGCTCGGTATCTGGCGGCATCATATGAATATGCCGGTGCGCGATCAGCACCAGATCCATCCATGACAGCTTGCGCTTGCCGTCACGGGCAGCAATCCCGCCGCCGGCATAGACAAGCTGATCGCCAGCAAGCCCAAACTGGTGGCCCGCGATACGCAGCAGCTTGCGCTTGAGCTTGTGCGCGGCATGAAAAGCGGCGCCGCCCAGCATGATCGCCATGCGGCTGCCGACCGGCGAATTGCTCGGCAGGCTGGTCAGGGAATCCGGCCGCATGATCCGAATCTTGTCGGGGTCGATCTCCAGCACCTCACCGACCACCGTCGCCGCCAAGGTTTCGTGGCCCTGCCCCGAGGATGTGGTGTGAATCGTGACCGTGATATCGCCGAGCAGATCGACATTGATCCGGCAGGAATCCATCCAGGTCGTTGTGGTGTTCTTTGGATTGAGCAAAGGCTCGAACGAGGAATTGCCGCCGCTCGGCTCCAGACAGGCGGCGATGCCGATCCCGGCCAGCAGCCCTTTGGCACGCAGGCGATCGCGCTCCTGTTCGAGCGCCGGCCATTGCACATGATCGAGTACCTTGGCGACCACCGTGTGGTAATCGCCGCTGTCATAAGTGCTGCCGCTCGGAATCAGATACGGAAACTGCTCCTTGCGGATGAAATTGCGCCGCCGCATCTCGATGCGATCAAGACCCAACTTTTCGGCCACTTTGTCGATGGCGGTCTCGATCGCATAGTTCGTCGGCGCCTGGCCGAATCCGCGCACCGCCTCTTGAGCCGCCTTGTTGGTGGTCACCGACACCGCGCGGTACTGCACACTCTGGATCTGATAGGGACCGACGATGGCGCCGACCGGCTTGCCGAGCTGGAACGGCGAACGGCCGGCATAGGCGCCGACATTGTCCAGCGCCCGCATTTTCATCGACCTGATGATGCCCTCGGCATTGAATGCCACCGACACATCGAAAATGCGATCGGGGCCGTGGGCATCGCCGGCGCGCATGTTTTCCAGACGATCCTCGATCAGCCGCACCGGCCGCCCCAGTCTCCGCGACAGATAAGCCACGATCACCGTCTGCTTGATGCCGCGCTTGACGCCATAGCTGCCGCCGACGTCCACATCCTGATGCACGCGCACGGCATTGGCCGGCAGGCGCACGGCGCGGGCGATCTGGTCGGAATATTTCGGCATCTGGATCGAGGCCCAGACCTCCAGCATGTTGCGCCAGGGATCCCATGACGCCAGCACCCCGAAGGTCTCGATCGGCACCGTTGAACTGCGGCCCCAGATCACGCGAAAACTCAGTTCGTACGGAGATTCCGCGAAATGCTTGTCGACCTCCCCCCAGACGAAGGTACGGTCGAGGAGTACGTTCGATCCATGGCCGGGATGCACCGGCGTGCTGTCGGGTTCGAGCGCACGCTCCGCATCGAGGACATAAGGCAACACTTCATAGGATATGCGCACGCGTTCGGCGGCATCCTCGGCCAGCGCGCGGCTGTCGGCGACTACAGCCGCGACCCATTCCCCGGCGTAACGCGCCTGCCCGACCGCGAGCGGATAGCGGCGCACCTCCGGCGTATCCAGCCCGTTCATGAGCGGATCGGTGCCGGCGGCCAGTTCCTCGCCCGTCAGCACATGGTGAACGCCAGGCATGGCGAGCGCGGCGCTGGCGTCGATCGACACGATGCGCGCAGCAGCGTGCGGCGAGGCTACCAGCGCGACGTGCAGCGTGCCTTCGGCCTTGATATCCGCGACATAGCGGCCATGGCCGGCCACAAAGCGGCGGTCTTCCCGCACCCGGCGCGGTGTCGAGACGTAGCGGAGTTTGGCAATGGCGCTCATCGGACCGCTCCGCCCTGTGGCGCATTCGCGCGCGAGAGCCGGTCAGCTGCCAGCGCTATAGCTTCCACAATCTGCCCATAGCCGGTGCAACGGCAGATATTGCCGGAGATCGATTCGACGATTTCTTCGCGTGTCGGTGCGGCGTTGCGCTGCAGCAGCGCATGCGCCGTCAGCACCATCGCGGGCGTGCAATAGCCGCATTGCATGCCATGCGTTTCACAGAATGCATCCTGAATGACGCTGAGTTCACCTGGTGCAGGCGTAAGGCCCTCGATTGTCGTGATGGCATAGCCATCGGCCTGCACCGCGAACATCAGGCAGGAGCGTACCGGCTGCCCATCGACAAGAACCGTACATGCGCCGCAGACGCCATGCTCGCAGCCGGCATGCGCGCCATTGAGGTTGAAATTATCGCGCAGGCAGTCGAGCAACGACTTGCGCGGCTCAACCTCGGTCAAGCGCGACTCGCCATTCACCGTGAGTTCGACTTTCATGACGACAATCCCAGTGCGGAATCGCGCGCATCGCCGACGGCGCGACAGGCCAGCACGGCGGCCACGCGCCTGCGATAGTCCGCCGACGCATGCAGATCGCTCATGGTCTCGAGCTGGCCGATATCCATATTGACGGCATCTTCAATATCCTTGTTGGATAATTTGGTTCCTACGAGCGCCGCCGATGCTCCGTCAAAGCGGACCGGCCGATCGCCGGCGCCGCCAACGCCAATCGCGCATTGCGTGCAGGTGCCCGCCGTATCGAGCGCCACCTGGGCGGCCGCCGAAACGAAAGCGAAATCGCTGCGCCGCGCACTTATCTCGTGGAAACCGACGCCCACACGCTTGGCTGTCCAGACCGGCAGCCGCACCTCGGTGAGGCATGCCCCCATCGGAATCGCCGTAACCATCGGCCCGATGAAGAATTCGTCGGCTGACATCGCTTCAACGCCGGCTTCGCTGCGCAGCACGATCTCGGCGCCCAGCGTAACCGATACCAGCGGAATCTCGGCCGACGGATCGGCATGCGCGATCGATCCCCCCACCGTGCCGCGATTGCGCGTCGGCGGATGGCCAACCCAGGGAAGAACCTTGGCCAGCAGCGGCAGCCGCGCGGCAACCAGCGAATGTCCTTCGGCGTCGGCCTGGCGCGTCGCCGCGCCAATGACGATGGCTCCGCCGTCTTCGCGAATGCCGTTCAATTCGCGCAGCCGCAGGATGTCCACGAGGCGCGTGGGTCGTGCCAGACGCATCGCCAGCATCGGAACAAGAGTCTGTCCGCCGGCTATGATGCGGGCGTCGTCATCGGCCGCCAGCAGAGCGCATGTCTCTTCCAGCGAGTCCGGCCTGACATACTCGAATGGTGCAGGTTTCATGCGCGACTAACTGAGAATGAGCCCGGCCAAAGCGGGCGTGAGAACACTCACGATCTGCTCGCGGATCAGCGGACCGTCCTTCTCCGAGACCGCCTTGATGGCGCGCCATTCCTCGTCGGCGGAAAACGACGCCCAAGCCTCTTTGCGTGCGGCGTCGTCCTTGAAGCGGGTCAGATAGGTCAAATGGGTTGGCGCGGCCTCGCTGGTGAAGACTCCCAGCAACTCGATGCCGTGACAGGGCAAGCGCGGCACAACCTCGGTTTCGAACCGTCGCCGCATGGCATCGGCGCGTCCCTCGGCCGCCTCATAAACTCTCATCTCATAGAGCATCAAGCCTCCCGCCTCGCGCGCCATTGTATGTCGCTGTCTTTTCTTGACTGGGACGATAGAGGGGCAAATGCATAAATGTCAATTCTAAAACTGTACCAATATGTCTTCGGTGACATATAACATTGTGAGCTTTTTTGGTTGAATGAACTGTCGGACAGGCTCTGGTCTTCGCGGAATCCGGTCGAAGCAGCATGATTTCCAGCATTTCCAACGCCCGCCATCCCTCATCGTCGTCAAAAACTCAGAACTATATTGCTACAATTTCAAAATTGTCCTATTCGATGGTCGGCGTTACGCGAGAACCGATTTTATGTCGCACTGGGTACCATCCTTCGCTCCGCAGACCGGGCCACGCTATCTGGCGATCGTCGATCGCCTGGAAGCCGACATCGCGGCGGGCCGGGTCAAACCCGGCACCCGACTGCTGCCGCATCGGGACATGGCGGAGAAACTGGGTCTCAGCGTCGGTACCATTTCAAAGGCCTATGCCGAAGCCGAGCGGCGCGGACTGATCTCGGGCGAAGTGGGGCGCGGGACCTTCGTGATGCGCCGCCGGTCGGAAACCAAGTTCGATTCCGACGCGCGCGCGCGGCAAACCACCAACCTCACCCTGAACGTTCCGCCCGCGACCGGCGAGGACGAGGTGATCGCCGCAACGCTCGCCGATATTGCGGCCGACGGCATGGTCGCGGAGATGCTCGACTACCTGCCTCATCAGGGTTGCCGAGAGCATCGCGAGGCGATTGCAACCTGGCTCATCAGTCAGGGCATCGAGATGGATGCCGACCGAATCTTCGTGACGCAGGGCGCGCAGCACGCCATCTCGATCGCGCTCAGCATGCTCGCCGGACGCGGCGACGTCGTTCTGGCCGAGAAGCTGACCTATTCCGGCATGCTGGCGCTGGCCTCGCAAACCGGCTGTCGCCTGCATGGCGTCGACATGGACGAGCTCGGTCTCGTTCCCGACGCCCTCGATCGGGCTTTTACGGAAACGGGAGCGCGCGTCCTTTATACGATGCCGACGCTGCAGACGCCGACAGGCACGGTGGTGCCGGGCGAGCGCCGGCAGAAGATCGCCGACATCGTTCGCCGACATGACGCCTACCTTATCGAGGACGATGCCTATGCCTTCCTGTTCCCTTCTCCGCCACAACCGATATCGGCGCTGATTCCGGAACGGAGTTTTTACGCGATCAGTTTCGCGAAATGTCTGGCGCCCGGCTTGCGCATCGGCGCAATGATCGCACCGGACTCCTTCCGCGATCGCGCGATCAACGCATTGCGCGCAACCGGATGGATGGCGGCGCCGATCATGGCCGAGGTCGTCACCCGTTTGATTGAGAATGGCGGCTTGGCGCGCCAGGTTTACCTGAAGCGCGAGAAAGCCATTGCCTGGGGTCAGGTTGCCCGGCGCATTCTCGGCGACCGGCTGCGCGAGAATTCGACGCCCGCGGCCTTTCACGTCTGGCTGCCGCTGCCGGCAGGTCGCACGGTCACGGCCCTGATCACACAGGCCGCATTGTCCGGCATCACCTTGGCCCCGCCGGTCGCGCTTCAGCCGCTCGATCCGGGCAGCGTCGGGGTACGGCTGTGCCTGGGCGCAATCCGCACGGAAGCGGAACTCGAACGCGCACTCGGCACCTTGAAGCAAATTCTCCAAACCGCCGAAACGGTCTCGGTCGTCTAGCAGCACAGCAATCCCTTGTCATCGACATCGAGGCATTCGGAGCCGGCACTTCGTTCTCGCCCATGTGTTGAAGTTCCGGCACAATGACCGCGATGGACACCACCAAGCTCCCCCTTGCAGAACACCACGTCATCGCGCTGGCGCTCGACCGGCTGTCTATTTTTCTGCAATGGCTCGGCGCGGTCGTTCTTGCGGTTCTGCTGACCTTGGTCCTGACGTCCGTCATGCTACGATACGTCTTCGGCAGCGGGCTGATCTGGTCGGAGGAATTGGCCATCTGGCTCAATGTCCTGCTTGTGGCGGTCGGCGCGCCGCTCGCGCTCAGCGGTCCGCTCGCCATGCGGCTGGACGCAATCGTCCAGTTCTTCCCCGTCTCGTTGCAGAAGGTCGCACGCATCGTCGCCGACGGCATCGCCATCGACGCGGGCCTGATTCTTGCACTGGGCGGCATGGACGTGGTCGGCGCCATCGGCGGCACATCGACGGCTCTCGGACTGCCGGAATGGCTGCGCTACGCCGCCGTTGCGATCGGTGGCGGACTGACCATCGTCATGATGTTCGGTCGGGCACTGGTGCAGGACGGCCTGTCGCGAGCCTTTCTGATCCTCGCCACCGGTATCGTATTGTATCTCGCAGCGCACCATCTCCCCACTGTGGCGGTATCGACGCCAAGTCTTGTGGCGGGCACTGCCGCGACTGTCGGGCTGATCCTAGGGGCGCCGCTGCCGCACACCTTGCTGGTCGGCGTATCGCTGGCCGCGCCCTTTGGGGCGCTCCTGCCGGAACCCGCCCTGGTCCAGAACACCGTAGTGGGAATCAGCAAATTCCTGTTGCTGGCGATTCCTTTTTTCCTGCTCGCAGGCAGCCTGCTGACCGAAGGCGGGCTCGCGGAGCGGCTGGTCCACTTTGCAGCGACCTTGGTCGGCCATCTGCGCGGCGGACTGGCGCAAACCACGCTGGTTTCGAGCGTGATGTTTTCAGGGGCGTCGGGCTCCTCCGTCGCCAACGCCGCTTTCGGAGCGAAAGTGATGGTGCCGGCGCTGGTGTCGCACGGCTATCCGCTGCCGCGCGCGGCCGCGATCGTCGCTGCGACCGCGATGCTGGACAATATCATCCCGCCATCGATCGCCTTCCTGATCCTGGCGACGGCAACAAATCTCTCGGTCGGCTCGCTCCTGGTGGGCGGGTTCGTGGCCGGCGGCGTACTCGCTCTGGCGCTGGGCATTGGCCTTTACCTGACGTCACGTGGCGAAAAGCCGGCGCGACTGCCGGCCTCCGGGCCGGAACGGATGCGTGCATTCATCTCGTCATGGCCTGCCATCGGTCTCGGCGTTGTGGTGGTCATTGGTATCCGGTTTGGCTTTGTGACCACCACCGAGGCCTCGGCGCTGGCCGTCGCCTATGCGCTGATTGTCTGTCTCGTCTTGCGCAGCCTCAACGGACAAAAGATGGGCGCGGCATTCCGGCAGTCCGCCGGAGAAGCCGCCGCCATCGGGCTTCTGATTGGCGCTGCCACACCCTTTGCCTTTCTGCTTGCGATCGACCGGGTGTCCGACCTCGTGACATCGGTCGTCACCTCCCTGGGCGGCGGACCGTTCGCGGTCATGCTGCTGGCCAATATCATTCTGCTAATTGCGGGTCTCGCGCTCGATATCGGTGCCGCCATATTGTTGCTGGCGCCGCTACTCCTGCCGGCGGCCATCATGGCCGGGATCGATCCGATCCAATTCGGTGTCATTCTGGTGGTCAATCTGATGATCCACGGCTTGACACCGCCGCTTGGCATTCTGATTTATGTCGCCAGCGGCGTTTCGGGCGCCCGCCCCGCCCAGGTCTTCCGCGAGGTCATTCCGCTGCTGCTTGCCCTGCTTGCGGCTCTCGCCGTACTCTGCGTCGCCTCGGCGATGCTCGCGGCTCCTCCCAAGCTCTAGAGCAACCAGGCGGATCGGATAGAAGACATGAGACGGCCCCTGACACGTCGTGCTTTTTCAAGCCTGTTTGCGGCAGGCTTGGCGGCGCCGTTGCTCGGCCAGCGCATGGCCCGCGCCGCAATCCCGATTACCGTCGCCTCGCTGTTTGGCGCCGACAAGCCGGAAACCAGGATCTGGGTGAAGATCAAGGAGATCGTGGATGTGAAGTTGCCGGGCCGGTTCGATTTCCGCATCGTGCAGAACGCGGCTCTGGGCGGTGAGAAGGAAGTCGCGGAAGGGATTCGTCTAGGGTCCGTTCAAGCCAGCCTATCCACCATCTCGGCGCTGTCGAGCTGGGTTCCGGAATCCCAGATTCTCGATGCACCTTTCGTGTTCCGCGACGCCGCACATGTGCGGCGGGTGGTCGACGGCCCCATCGGTACCGATCTGAAAATCAAATTCTCGGCGCAGAATTTCGTCGTGGGCGGCTTTATCAATTATGGCGCGCGCCATTTGCTGGCCAAACAAGCTATCACGAGACCGGCGCAACTTGCCGGCAAACGTATCCGCGTGATCCAAAGTCCACTGCATACGGAATTGTGGAGAGCCTTCGGCGCCAATCCGACGCCCATCCCGATTACGGAAACCTACAATGCGCTGCAAACCGGCGTCGTTGACCTGATGGATCTGACAAAATCGGCTTATGCCGGGTTCAAATTGTACGAGGTCGTGCCCTACCTGATCGAGACCGGACATATCTGGGCGACCGGAGTCGTATACTTCTCGGCGCCGTTCTGGAAATCTCTCAAGGATGACGAGAAGGCGGTGTTTTCCGCAGCTGCGGCGGAAGGAGCACTGTATTTCGACCAACTGATCATCGAGGATGAAAAAACCTCAATGGCCAAAGCGGCCGCCGCCGGCGGCAAGACGGTGGCGATTGAGGATCGTGCGGCATGGGAGAGCGGTGCGCGCGGCGTCTGGGCTGCGCTTGCTCCCAAGGTCGGCGGTCTCGACAAGATCGAGGCAATCGCGAGGACGTCCTGATCCGTCGCCCTCTTGCGGCCAATCGAGATTGGCCACGTCTAATAGCTAAGATCCATCGGTTCTTTTCTGCCATGCATCGATCAGCCGCGACATGTCTGTCGGGTGGCCTTCATAGATCACACCGTCGTCCGGTATTGAAACCCACGACTGCGCACTGCGTGTCCAGATATGGCCGACCGGCACAAGCCAGTGCGTATCGTCGAGCGTGCCCGGCTTGAGAATGGACACTTTGTCGTTCACGCGCGGATGGTGAGCGACGCGCACGCCGCAGTGCTCACAAAAATCACCGTCCAGTACATTTCCTCTGTCGGTGATTCGAGACCACTTGCGCGGTTCCCCCGCTGTAAACACCAGCGCGAGGCGTGGAACCATCATAGACATCGCGAAGGCACTGCCAGACTGACGCTGACACTCCGTGCAGTGGCAGACATACACGGACAAAGGTTCCGCGCGAACCTCATAGCGCAGATGCCCGCACTGGCACCCGCCGCGTAACGGCAATTTCATGGCCCCGCCTTGCGCAGAAAGCGTCTGAAGCCTGCTCTCAAAGCACTCTCCGCCGCCGCCCGGATGTATAATGGTGCTATGATTTGCATCAAAACAGACTCTGTTTGCTTATTTTTCTTGATTCCGGTCAATGGGTCTTATCGTCTCCATGGCATCAAAATCCATGATTAAATTGGCGCCTCAGTCCGAGCAAGCATCGAACCAACCCAGCCCCTACAAGGCTTCACTGACCGGGATCATCCGGCAGTTGCTGCAGGAACTCCATCCAGCGCGACAGAGCGACATTACCCCCGCGAGCCGTCTGGACCGCGATCTGGGAATCGACAGTCTCGGCCGCGCGGAACTGGTGCTCCGCATCGAACAGGCGTTCCATGTCCGGCTGCCCTCAAACACGTTGACGGAATCCGAGACCGTCCAAGACCTTTTGCTGGCGCTTGGGCAGGCGACCTCTCATGCAATTCCTCTGCATTCGGCGGAATTCACCCCGCCGACACTGCCGCAGGTCTCTAACGCTGAGAGTGCACAGACCCTGACAGGAGTGCTCGACTGGCACGCCGCCCGACACCCGGACCGCCTGCATGCGACGGTGTTGAATGATGATGGCAGTGAAACAGCGGCGATCACATATGGAGAGCTGCAAAAAGCTGCCCGGCAGATTGCGGCCAATCTGATCGATCGCGACATCCAACCAAATGATTGCGTGGCGCTGATGCTCCCGACCGGTACCGACTTTTTCACGTCTTTTTTCGGCATCCTGTATGCCGGTGCAACCCCGGTTCCTATCTATCCGCCAGCGCGAATGAGCCAGCTTGAGGAGCACCTGCTGCGGCAGGCCGGAATCTTGCGAAACGCAACCGTGCAGCTTCTGCTGACCACAGACCGGGGCCTTTCCCTCGCCGGCTTAATTCAGCCTCAGGTCCCCAGTCTGCGGGGGGTGGAAAGCGTGGCCACCCTGTCTCAAGCGTCGCCTTCGATGCTGCCGCTCACCAACGAGCCAAGCGCCACCGCCTTCCTGCAATACACATCGGGCAGTACCGGCGATCCCAAAGGCGTTGTCCTGAGCCATGCGAATCTGCTGGCGAATATCCGCTCTATCGGCCAAGCCGTCAGCGCCAGTTCGGCGGACGTCTTCGTCAGCTGGCTACCGCTCTATCATGATATGGGACTCATCGGCGCATGGCTGGGTTCCCTGTATTTTGCCGCGCCCTTCTATGCCATGTCGCCGCTCACCTTCCTCGCGCGTCCGGAACGCTGGCTCTGGGCGATCCATCGCTATCGCGCCACGATATCAGCCGCGCCAAATTTCGCCTTCGAAACCTGCCACAGTAAAATCAGCGACGCCGATATCGAAGGACTCGATCTCAGTTCGCTGCGCATTGTCGCGAACGGCGCCGAACCGGTCAGTCCGAATTCCATCCGCCGATTCGCCGAGCGATTCAGCAAATATGGCTTCCGGGCGGAAGCCATGGCACCTGCCTACGGTCTTGCCGAGAATACCGTCGTTCTCACCTTTCCGCCGCTTGGACGCGGACCATTGATCGAGCGACTGAACCGCAAGGCGTTGTCCAGCACCGGCCTTGCGCAGCAAGCTGACCCCGACGATTCAAACCCGCTGGAAATTGTCAGCAGCGGTCGCACAATCCCTGACCACAACGTCCGCATCGTGGATGACCAGGATTGCGAGTTACAGGACCGTCACGTTGGCCGTCTGCAGTTCCGCGGTCCGTCAGCAACATCGGGCTATTTCAACAATGAGGCCAAGACGAAAGAACTGTTTCACGACGGCTGGCTTGACAGCGGAGACCTGGCCTACCGCGCCGACGGCGAATATTTCATCACCGGCCGCGCTAAGGACATCGTCATCAGAGCCGGAAAGCACATTTATCCGCATGAAGTGGAAGAAAAGATCGCGGAACTGCCGGGTGTGATCAAATCCGGGGTGGCTCTTTTCGGAACAGCGGATCGCCTGTCGGGGACCGAGCGCGCGGTCATCCTTGTCGAAACGGCAGAACAAAATTCGGCTGCTCGCGAATCCTTGATCCACAAGGCTCATGCGACGGCGACCGAATCGCTTGGCGCGCCGGCCGATGAGATCATGCTAGTTCTTCCCGATACGATTCCAAAGACCGCGAGCGGAAAGATCCGGCGAAGCGCGGCAAAGGCGCTCTATGAGAACGGTGAGATCGGAGCTCCGCGCAGAAGCGTTGCCGTCCAGCAGATCCGACTGTTTCTTGCGGGCCTGATGCCCAGAATTGGTTCATGGCTGCGCGCGACCGGCCGGTGGATCTATGCCGCCTGGTGGTGGCTGACCGTGGGAACCGTCGCCGCATCAGCCTGGATCGTCGTGATGACGCTGCCAGTCCGTGCATGGCGCTGGGCAGCTTTGCGTCTGCTCTGCCGCACCGGACTGTTCGCTATCGGCGCGCCGCTCACCGTGCAGAATCTGGACCGTATTCCGAAGCGAGATGCAATCCTGATCTTCAACCACGCAAGCTATGCAGATGCATTGGTACTCGGAGCGGCGCTTCCGGGCGAGCCGGTTTTCGCGGCCAAGAAGGAGTTTCTGCACCAGATTTTTGCTGGGCCGTTCCTGCGCAGGCTGGGCGTGGTCTTTGTCGAGCGCCGCGATATTGCCGGAAGTCTTGCCGATACCGAAGCGGTTGTCGCACTCGCCCGCGAAGGCCGGCCGCTGGTGTTCTTTCCGGAAGGCACATTCACCCGCCGCATCGGCCTGACCGGCTTCCATCTCGGGGCCTTCAAGATCGCTTCCGAGGCCGGTCTTGCGGTGATCCCGGGCACCATCCGCGGCACGCGACAGATGCTGCGCGGCGAGCGCTGGTTTCCCATCTGGTCGCCGGTCAGCGTTATCATTGGCGAACCCGTCAGACCGACGGGCAAGGATTTTGCGTCCATACTCAAATTGCGTGACGAGTGCCGGGCTGTCATTCTCCGGAACAGCCAGGAGCCAGACCTTGACGAACTGGTGATGCCGCCGCCCGCTTGAATGTCAGACCGATTACATCACATGGAATGACAGATGCAGGCCATGGTTCTCCACGAGATCCGAAAGCCGCTGACGCTGGAAACACGGCCGATTCCACATCCAGGCGACGGTGAAATTCTCATTCGCGTGGAGGCCTGTGCGGTGTGCCGCACCGATCTTCATGTGGTTGACGGCGACCTGCCCTCGCCCAAGCTGCCGCTGATTCCTGGTCATGAGATCGTCGGCCGTGTCGAAACATGGGGTGATGGCGTGACCGGCTACGCCAAGGGGCAGCGCGTCGGGGTTCCCTGGCTCGGTCATACTTGCAATCATTGCGCTTATTGTCTGTCGGGTCGGGAAAATCTCTGTGATCAGCCGCTCTTCACCGGCTATACCCGTGACGGCGGCTTCGCCACACATGCCGTTTCCGACTCAGATTACACCTTCGCACTTGATGGTTACGACGATCCCGTTGCCGCGGCCCCGCTGCTCTGCGCGGGCCTGATCGGCTGGCGTTCCCTTGTTGCGGCGGGTCAGGGCGAGGCCATCGGCATTTACGGTTTTGGCGCCGCCGCGCATATCATCGCGCAGGTTTGCGCATGGCAGGGCCGCAGGGTTCATGCCTTCACACGGCCGGGCGACGAGCTTGCCCAAAGCCACGCGCGATCGCTCGGTGTGACCTGGGCGGGATCGTCCGACGATAATCCGCCGGAATTGCTGGATGCCGCAATCATCTTTGCGCCAATCGGCGCGCTTGTTCCGACCGCTTTGCGCCATGTGAAGAAGGGCGGCCGCGTCGTCTGCGGCGGCATTCACATGAGCGACATTCCGGCCTTCCCCTACCGCCTGCTATGGGAAGAACGCCAGATCGTGTCCGTGGCCAATCTCACCCGCAAGGACGGCCACGATTTTCTCGCGGTCGCGCAGCAAGCCGGCGTGAAGACCCATACGACACGCTACCGACTTGATCGCGCCAATGAGGCGATCGAGGATATCAGAAAGGGAAACATCGTCGGTGCAGCCGTTCTGGTCCCGTAAACTTGCGCCGCAAGGATTACAAGCGGGCCGGCTGATTGTTGAACCAGTGACGGATCCCAAGCGCGATCCCGCTCACCGCAAAGGCCACGGCACCTGCGACATAAATCTTCCAGTCGAAATACACCAGAAGCACCAGGATGGCGCCGATGGCTGCGAGCGGAATAAGCGGCAACCGGCCAATGCTCAACGGCACCCGGAACGGCCGGTGATGATCGGGCAGTTCATACCGAAGCGCGATCAGGCCAATATTAACCGCAAGAAACGCCAGCAACGCCGCAAACGAGGAAAGCCCGGCCAGGAGTTCGAGACTGCCGGAGGGAATCAGCACCGCCGCCATCACAAATGCCAGCAAAGCCGCAATCCACGGCGTTTGCCGCCTTGGCAGCAGACTCGCAATGATTGGAGGAATTTCGGCGTCCCGCGCCATGGAGAAAGCCAGCCGGGATGTTGCAATAAGGGTGATCAGCACCGTGTTGGCCGTTGCGAACAGCGCGATCCCGCTAAGGAAATAGCCCGCGCCCGACCAAACCTTCTGGATCGCCACGGTGAGCGGCGCTTCGCTCCCGGCCAGTTCGGACGGGCTTGCCAGCGCGACCACGGCCAGAGAAACCAACACATACAGGATAGTGGTGATGACAATGCTCCAGAGGATCGCGCGCGGCATGGAGCGTGCCGGATCGTGAACTTCCTCGCTCAGATTGGCGACTTCCTCGAACCCGAGATAGACAAAAAACAGAAGCGCCGTGGCCGCCATGAACCTAGGCTGGATCTCGATGGTGAGCAAGGGTTCAACAAACCCATCATGCGCGATGCCAGCGGCAATCACCAGCAACAGGCCGCCTATCTCGATCGAGGTAAAGGCGATGTTGACCCAACTCGATTCATGCAGTCCCCAGATATTGAAGGCCGTGCAGACGGCAAGCAAAAAGGTGGCGGACAGAACGGTCGGCACGGCCATGAAGGTTTTGAGATAACCGCCAAAGGCCACAGCCACCGTTGCCGCCGTCGCCGCACCGCCGATCAGAATGATCAGTCCGACCGCGAATGAGATCCAGTTCATGCCCGGAAAGGCGAGCCGCATATAGACGTATTCAGCGCCCGCTCCCGGGAACGACGTGGTCATCTCCGCATAGGACAAGGCGGTGAGCAGTGCGACCACCGCCCCGGCCAGAAAACTCAGCCAGAGGCTTTCACCTGCCAGCCCCGCCGCCGCGCCAATGACCGAATAGACGCCGGCACCGATGATGACGCCAACACTGTAGAAAGTCAGTTGAACCGGACCCAGAACGCGCTTGAGCTGCATTCCGTACCCCGCTTCCCTATTTCAGGGCACCGCGTGGCGGTTACGTATAACCCAGCCATCGCCAATAGGTGGCTCCGAGGATCAGAACAAGCGCAAACGCGATCACCGTCAGAACCAGACCGGTTCTCACAAAATCGCGCGCCTCGAAAGTCCCGGTGCCATAGGCCACCATGTTCTGGGGCGCGTTCACGACCAAGATAAAGCCGAAGCTGACGACAAACTGCAGCAGCATGGTCATTCCAACAACGTTGATGCCCGGCGTCGCGACGCCCTGCAGCACTGCGATGACAATCGGAATCATCGCGGAGGCCAGCGCAGTCGCGCTGGCAAATCCCAGATGAATGACGATGAGAAAGAGGCTCATCACACCGAGGATGAACATCGACGTGGCGTTCCTGAGTCCGAATTCCGCGACCACCAGATCGGCCAGCCAGACCGCTCCCTTGGTTTGCAGCAATGCCGTTCCGAGACTGATGCCGACCCCGAACAGGACGATTGTTCCCCACGGAATGACCGGTTGCGCCTGCTTCCAAGTCATGATGCCGATGCCGGGTAAGAACATCAGCGCGACCGCCGCCACCGTGGTCGACGAGGTATCAAATCTGTGCAGCACGCCTTCGGTCGACCAGAGCGCCAGCAAAGTCAGCGAGATCGCGAGCAATTTCTTTTCCGAGGCCTTCATCGAACCCAGATCGGCCAGCGATTTGCGAATTGCGTCGCGCCCGCCCGGCACTTCCTTTACCTCGGGCGGCATCATCCGTGTCATGACGAAATACAAAGCGACGGACATCAGAATTCCGAACGGCGCGGCCGCGATAAGCCATTCCAGCCAGGTGATTGTACGCTGAAAGGCTTTTTCGATGAATCCAATCGCCACCATATTCTGCGCGGCGGCGGTCTTGATGCCCACATTCCAGATGCTGGCCGTTTGCACGGTCGTGATCATCAACATGCCGGCAAAAGCGCCTTTGCGATCGACGCCGAAGGCCGCGATGATCCCGAGCATGATCGGCACAAGGCACGAGACTCGGGCGGTGGTCGAAGGCACCAGGAATGCAATGACAAATCCGACCAGAATGGACCCGGCCACAACTTGCCGCGTCTTTGTTCCGACATAGGAGAGAATGGTGAGCGCGATTCGCTTGTCCAGGCCGGTGATCGTCATGGCGGCTGCCAGGAACAGTGCCGCCGCGACCAGCGCCAGCGCCGTATTGGCAAAACCGCTAAAGGCCAGCCCAAGCCCCGCGCTGGTGCCCAACAGGACTTTCGGGTTGGCAATGCTTGGCGCCGTCCCCAGAAGAAAAGCCATGAGGGCGGCAATCACCACCGCCGACACGGCATAGTCCAGCGCTTCCGTCATCCAGATGATAACGGCAAACACTAGAACCCCAAGCATGCGCTGTCCGGCCACCGGCAGACCGGTGGGTGTCGGTAGGATAAGAATGACGATCAATGCCCCGATTGCAGCCAACACCCCCCAATTCGAGGCCAACCATCCGCGGGGCTGTGGAGTTGACTGTGAAGGCACATCTGTGGTCGCCATGGTCCCTGCTCCGGCGTTCGGTTGGACCGGACTAAAATGGACACGAGCCGATTTGAGACCTTGAGACAGATCAACTCACGACGGACCTTCGAACCACAAGCATCGAATCCACGAAGGAACCGCCACTCCATACAGCGTCAGGCCGAAAGAGACCGCTCATGTCGACTTACCGGTTTTCGCAGCTCTTCTCTCCGCAATCGCTTGCCATCGTCGGGGCGAGCGCACGTGACGGATCGCTTGCCAACGCCGTTCTCAAGAACGTTCGCGCGGCAGGGTTTGCCGGCGCAGTCGAACTGGTCAATCCACGCTACCGCGAAATCAATGGCGCAAGATGCGTTCCGACCGTTCGCGATCTGACGAAGGCGCCCGACTTAGTGATTATTGCAACTCCGGCCCCGGCA
Organism: Pseudorhodoplanes sp.; assembly: GCA_022843165.1. Lineage (GTDB taxonomy): Bacteria > Pseudomonadota > Alphaproteobacteria > Rhizobiales > Xanthobacteraceae > Pseudorhodoplanes. The sequence goes on along the minus strand of JALHOD010000008.1, from coordinate 104,544 downwards.
ATCCCGGCCATCGTGAAAGACGCGGGCGAAGCGGGGGTCGGCGCAGCCATCATCCTGACCGCCGGCCTTGGCCACGGGCCTGGCTCGCTCGCCGACCAGTCTGAAACGGTAGCCCGCAAATACGGCTTGCGGCTGCTGGGACCCAATTGTCTCGGCCTGATCGTGCCGCATACCGCCCTGAATGCGAGCTTCGCTGCGCGCATGCCGAAATCCGGCGATCTTGCGTTGATCTCGCAATCGGGAGCCATCGCCGCAGCGCTTGCGGAATGGGGAATCGAGAATGAAATTGGCTTCTCGGCGATCGCGTCGATCGGAGATCAACTCGATATCGATATCGGCGATTTGCTCGATCATTTCGCGCTTGATCCCAGAACCCGCGCCATTCTGCTCTATGTCGAGTCGATCAAGGACGCCCGAAAGTTCATGTCCGCGGCGCGTGCAGCGGCACGAACCAAACCCGTCGTTGTCGTCAAGGCCGGCCGGCACGTCGAAGGCGCCAAGGCCGCCGCCACGCATACAGGCGCGCTTGCGGGATCCGACGCCGTCTACGACGCCGCCTTCCGTCGCGCCGGGCTTTTGCGGGTGTTCGACCTCAGTGAGCTGTTTGACGCCGCGGAGACACTGAGTCGTGTCAAGTCCTTCAAGGGCAACCGGCTCGCAGTCCTGACCAACGGCGGAGGCGTCGGCGTTCTCGCGATCGATCGCCTGCGCGATCTTGGCGGCCGCACGGCTGATATTTCGCACGAAACCCTGTCGCGTCTCGACGCGGTCCTGCCCTCGACCTGGTCGAGGGCAAATCCGGTGGACATCATCGGCGACGCCGACCCGGCGCGCTACCTTGCCGCACTCGATGAGCTTTTGACGGATACCGAAAACGATGCGGTTCTCATCCTGAACGTTCCGACTGCACTGACATCACCCGTCGAAGTCGCCACGGCCATATCACAAGCCGTCGTGGCGCAGCGAACGAAATGGGTGGAGCCAAAACCGATTTTCGCGTCATGGATCGGCGACAATGATCGCGCTTCACAGATTTTCAACGCCGCGGCCATTCCGCATTATCCCACGGAGGCCGAAGCCATTCGGGGCTTCATGCATCTCGTACGTTATCGGGAAGCCGCCATTGCCTTGATGGAAATGCCACCGAGTCTTCCCGAGCAGTTCGAGGCGGACGAAGAAGCTGCTAACGCCGTCGTAGACAAGGTCCTCACGGAGGGGCGCCGCTGGCTCGATCCACTTGAACTGGTTGCGCTCTTTCGCGCCTATGCCGTACCCCTCGTTGTCACCGTCCACGCTGCGACCCCCGAGGCGGCGGGACGCGTGGCGGCGCCGTTTTTTGCCGACGGCATGACCGTGGCGCTCAAGATATTTTCACGCGACATTGTCCACAAATCGGATGTGGGCGGTGTGCGGCTGGACCTCGTCAACGAGCCGGAGGTCGTTCAGGCCGCGACCGACATGATCGCCAATGTCCGGCAATTGAAGCCGGATGCGCGCATGGATGGATTCATTCTGCAACCGATGATCCGCCGCCCTCATGCGCGCGAGCTCATCCTTGGCATTGCTCCCGATTCCGTATTCGGTCCGGTCATATTGTTTGGGCGCGGCGGAACGGCGGTCGAAGTCATCAACGACAAGGCGTTGGCCTTGCCGCCCCTCGACATGAAACTTGCGCAGGATCTGATCGGGCGGACCAGAGTAGCGCGCATTCTCGCCGCCTATCGCGATATTCCCGCAGCCAACCAAGACGCCATTGCACTGACGCTGGTAAAAATCGCGCAAATGGCCGCCGACATACCGCAAATCCAGGAACTCGACATCAACCCTCTCCTCGCGGATGAGACCGGCGTGCTGTGCCTGGACGCCCGAGTGGCCGTATCCGCGATCCCTGCGGGACGGCACGGGCGCGCGCATGAGCATCTCGCCATCCGTCCCTATCCCAAGCAATGGGAACGCCGCCTGACGCTCGATTCAGACTGGCGGATATTCGTCCGTCCGGTTCGGCCGGAGGACGAGCCGTTATTCACCGACTTCTTCAAGCGTGTGTCAGAAGAGGATCTGAGGCTGCGTTTTTTCGCATCGGTCAAGGATCCCAACCATCCCTTTATTGCGCGTCTGACCCAGATTGATTATGCGCGCGCCATGGCCTTTATCGCCATTGATGAGGCATCGGGTGAGTTGAACGGCGTGGTGCGGTTGCATGCTGATGCCAATTACGACACCGCCGAGTATGCCATCCTCCTGCGCTCGGACCTAAAGGGCCGCGGCCTCGGGTGGAAACTGATGGAACTGATGATTGAGTATGCCCGCGCGGAAGGTTTGCGGCGCATCCACGGGCAGGTTTTGCGCGAGAACACCATCATGCTGCGGATGTGCCGGGAACTGGGATTCAGCGTCGAGGCCGACGCCGAAGAGCCGGAATTGAGCTTTGTCAGCTATTCTCTCTTAGCTCCCAACGGCTAAGTCTTGCGTTCGGCCATATTGACGGTCAAAGCCATCCTCACCAGATCCGGGAGGCTGTTGGCGCCCATCTTGGTCATGACATTGGCGCGATACACCTCGACGGTTCGGGCACTGATACCAAGGTCATAGGCAATGGTCTTGTTCGGCAAGCCGGCAATCAACCCGTCCAGAACCTGCTTTTCGCGCGGCGACAATGCTGCAAGCCGCTCACCGATGGCCAATTGCTCGGCGGACCGGCTACCCTCCTCTTGTCGTCGGCTCAGTGCGGTCCGGATCGCGGACAGCACCGTGTCCTGATCGAACGGCTTTTCGAGAAAATCGCTGGCGCCCGCTTTCATCGCCTCCACGGCCAGCGGGATATCGCCATGCCCGGTAATGACGATGACCGGCGTAGCAACTCGGGATTCCTTGAGCTTCCGCAACAGTTCGAGCCCATCCATGCCGGGCATGCGGATATCGGTGACGATGCAGCCGGATTCTTCCTGATTGAACTTGGCAAGAAACTCCGCAGCCGATTCATGAAGGCGAACCTTCATCGCTGCGGTCCCAAGCAGAAATGCCAGCGAATCGCGAACGGCCTCGTCGTCATCAACGATATGAACGATGTCCTTGTCAGTCATCCTGCAGATCCTCGGCGCTTACCAGACGCAAGGTGAAGCGAAAGACGGTCCCGCCTTTGGGATTCGCCTCCGCCCACAGACGCCCCCCATGGGTATCGACGATTGTCTTGGAGATGGACAGACCCACACCCATTCCATCACGTTTTGTCGTGACAAAAGGCTGAAACAATTGTGATGTCATCTCGGGTGGAATGCCGATTCCGGTATCCGCCACGCTGATCTGAACCATCTGGCCTTCGACCGGTTCAGTAGAAATAGTGAGATCGCGCTGCACCGTCTCCGACATCGCGTCAATGGCGTTGCGAATGAGATTGAGCAGCACCTGCTGAATCTGGACCTTGTCGACCAGAACAAGCTCGAGACGCGGGTTCAACTGGAATCTGACACGGATTCCCTGTTCTTTGGCACCGACAAGAGCAAGAGCGCTGGCTTCTTCAATCAGCTTGGGAAGATTTTCGACTTTTTTCTCGGTTTCCCCTCTGGACACAAAATCGCGCAGCCGGCGGATAATCTGGCCAGCCCGCAACGCCTGATCGCCGGCCTTGTTCATCGCCTCCCGTATGGCCGCCGCCGATGTGTCATTACTCGATTCGAGAAGGCGCTGAGATCCCTTGAGGTAGTTCGTGATGGCAGCCAACGGCTGGTTCAGTTCGTGGGCCAGGGTCGACGCCATCTCACCCATCGCCGTCAGCCGGGAAATGTGAACGAGTTCCGCCTGAAGCTCCTGCAAGCGCGTTTCTGTTTTCTGCCGTTCCGTGAGGTCGCGCACAAAGCCGGTGAAGAACCGGCGGTTGTTTGATTTCATCTCACCGACGGCAAGCTCCATCGGGAATGTCGAACCATCCTTGCGCTCTCCGACCACCACGCGCCCGACCCCGATGATCCGGCGCTCGCCGGTCTGCCTATAGCGATCGAGATAGCCGTCATGTCCTTCCCGATATGGCGAGGGCATCAGGATCTTGACGTTTTGTCCGATGGTTTCGGCGGCGGAATAGCCAAAAAGCCGCTCGGCAGCGGAACTGAAGGATCGCATGATCCCCCGCTCGTCAATCACGATCATAGCTTCGGGAATCGTATCCAGAATGGATTTCAGATGCGCTTCCCTGGCCAGGAGGTCCTGGTTGGTCACCTCGGCCATGTACTGCGTTTTTTGCACGCGGCCGCCCAGCCATGCCATTCCGACGCCAATCCCGCAGAATGCCGCCGCACTAATCAATTCTGCCTGAGATATCCCGGATTCGGTGAAAATAAACCCGAGCAGAACGCTCAGCATGGTCGCCAAAAAACCGGGGCCAAATCCTCCCAGCGCGCTTGCGACCAGAACCGCCGGAATGAAGAATAGATATATCGATTGGTCGCCCAACGTGGGCACCAGCAGGTGGCGCACGGCAAAGGCCATCAGCACAACGCAGATACTCAGGCCGTAAACGATGACACGGTGCCGCCATACCGGCGCGAGCCGACCGTTCTTATTTTCATTAGTAATTTCAATTGGCAAGTCGAAGTCCACCCGCGAGACGCTCTAATCTCTCTGAATTGGGGCAACCCATCAACCCCTGGCCTCCAAGCCCCTCCGGGATATCCCTTAGGTGCAATATCCGAATTTCCGGTCCGGGGAATGGACCGTATCAGTGAATGCATGGACACAAGGAGGATCCCCATGCGCTCGCAAGCCCTCGCCTCTCAGGCCTCAGTCGCCCCAGTCCGCAACGTCGTCCCCCTGCGAAAGACGTCCACATTTCTCGACAGCCCCGAACTCACAGGGGCGTCCATGACCTTCGCCAAGGGCACGGAAATTTATGGTGAGAACGAGCCGGCCGACTATGTCTACAAGGTCGTGAGCGGTGCGGTGCGCAGCTACAAGATACTGAACGACGGGCGCCGGCAAATTGAAGGCTTCCATTTCGCCGGTGATATCTTCGGCCTCGATACCGGGGCGGAGCATGTGGCATCGGCGGAAGCCGTGACCCAGACGACCGTTCTGGTCATCCGCCGCAGCGCGATCTTCGCAGCTGCGGAACGGGACAAGGATATCGCCAACCAGCTCTGGAAATTGACAGCCAGCGAATTGAATCATGCCCGCAAACACGCGATGCTCCTCGTGAAGAGCGCCCAGGAGCGAGTTGCTTCATTCCTTCTCGAAATGGCAAAATTCGGAACCGGCAATGCCGTGGAACTGCCGATGACCCGTCAGGACATCGCCGACTATCTGGGACTCACCATCGAGACGGTCTCTCGGACGCTTACGCTGTTCCAGCAGGAAGCGGCAATCGAGCTTCCCAATTCGCGCCGGATTGTGTTGCGCGACCGCGCCGTGCTCAATAGCCTCAATTCCTGACTGGAGCATGTCTATGATCAAAGCCACGCCTGTCGCAGCGGCATCATTGCCGCACAGCTTCCGGCAAATCAGGCTGGAGCTTGCGCGCGAACCGGGACATCCGTCCGGAAGCTCGGCTTATGGATATACAATCATCGCGCCGCTTGATCGCGACCGCAAGATTGATGCCGCGCTTTGGCGCGAGTATCGCGATGCCTGCCGCGTTGTCAAATTCCGCCCGACCGAAGACGATGCGGTCGGGCATCTCCTGCACCGCCCCGGCGGTGCATGGGCCTTTCAATACGACATCAGCGGCGACGAGGATGTCGAAACCGGCTATCATTTTGAAAATGAAAAGTTCGAACTGGGCGAGTATGTGTCGATCCGCGAAGGCGAGGCGATGCATACCTACGCCGTCACATCGGTGACCCCGCTTTGATCTGCAGCGCGGATCACTCTAGCGTCTTCAGAAATGCGATGAAATCTCCGATCTGATCCGGGTCGAAACGGAATTCCGGCATGCTCGGATGACCGGTCACCAGCCCTTCCGCCAAGGGCTCTTCCAAGAGCTCCACAGGATAAAGCTTGTGAATATCCCGGAAAGGCGGTGCAATTGAAAGCTGACTAGGGCTCACCTTGTCGATCGAATGACAGCGCCCGCAATAAGTACGCGCGATGACGACCCCACGCTGGGCATTTGGAGATAGTTGTTGCGCGCTTGCAGGCTGAATGCCCGCAAACGTGCCTCCCAATGCTCCAATCACTGCGGCCACGCTCAGGCAGCCGATCGCGCTCTGTCTCGGCATGCCTAAATCCCACGCTTCATTCTGGTTAATGGCATTTCATGGACGCGAGCGCAGCGATAGTCTGCTGGTTCGGACAATAGCTCGGCCAGTTCGCAGGTTGGGGCCTGATATCAAGCTCATGGGCACAGACTCCCTTGCTGTCACATTCCGAACAGCATCGCTGCATGTCGCGGAGTACGGCCGGATCGATATCTTTCGTGGCGATGCCTTCTTCCGCAAGCCGTAGTTGCATCAGATCTGCCGAGTGTTCGTTGTGTTTGGTGAGTGAAACCAGCTCAGGCCGGGTCAAGCCTACATCGTGCGCAAGCCGGGCCGATTCGGCCGTTCCCAGCGCAGCAAGCTCGCTCATACGGGCCTGACGCCGCGCCAACCGGCGCCACGCCTCTGCCAGAGACTGGAAAATCCCACCTTTTCTGATCGCCGTAGCAACCATAATAATCTCCATTTTTTTAATGATCGCGCTTCTCGCCAATTTCGCCTTGACGCAGATCAACCAGCGTAAAAATGCGATTATGTCCGCATAAACCGCCTCAATTTGACCTGAATCAATGAGATTAAGGGCCGGCACCGCCAATTTATTCAAGTCAGTCGGATTCCGCCTGGCCTTTTTCATTTCCCGAAGTTGGCGCCCATGCATCAGACAAATGCGCTTCCGGCCAAGGCGATCACGCTCAGCGAGGCCGCCGCGGCGCTCACCTTTGCAATCCTGTCCTTCTCGTCGCTAATTGTGGCCGCCATGGCGCATACGTCCGAGTATGCTTTCCATGCCTATCTGTTCGCCGCCGGGAGCCTCGCGGCGGTCTTCGCCATCATCGACCGTTATTACAATCGGCCGGCCGATAAGCCGGCGCTCATGATCGATGGCAAGCCCAACTACAATATGGGGCCGGTCAAATTCGCAACCGTAGCCGCGGTATTCTGGGGCATTGCCGGGTTCACCGTCGGCCTTTGGGCGGCGCTCGAGCTCGCCTTCCCGGTACTCAATTTCGATCTGCCCTGGTTGTCCTTCGGCCGGATTCGCCCGTTGCACACATCAGCCGTCATTTTCGCATTCGGCGGAAACGTCCTGATCGGAACGTCCTTCTATGTCGTGCAGCGCACCAGCCGCGCTAGGCTCGCCGGCGATCTCGCGCCGTGGTTCGTCGTCCTCGGCTACAATTTTTTCATCGTCATCGCCGGCACCGGCTACCTGCTGGGAATCACCCAGTCCAAGGAATATGCCGAACCCGAATGGTATGCCGACCTCTGGCTCACGATCGTCTGGGTCGTCTACTTTCTCGTTTACCTCGGCACGCTCATGCGGCGCTCAGAGCCGCACATCTATGTCGCGAACTGGTTCTATCTCGCCTTCATCCTGACCATCGCGGTGCTGCATCTCGGCAACAATGCAGCCATCCCGGTCTCGCTGTTCTCGCCTAAATCCTACATCGTATGGTCGGGCGTTCAGGATGCCATGGTGCAGTGGTGGTACGGGCACAATGCCGTTGGCTTCTTCCTGACCGCCGGCTTCCTCGGCATCATGTATTATTTTATTCCCAAGCGTGCCGATCGTCCGGTCTATTCCTATCGCCTGTCGATCGTGCATTTCTGGTCCTTGATCTTTCTCTATATCTGGGCCGGACCGCATCATCTGCACTACACGGCGTTGCCTGACTGGGCGCAAACACTGGGCATGACCTTCTCGATCATGCTGTGGATGCCCTCTTGGGGCGGCATGATCAACGGCCTGATGACCCTGTCAGGCGCATGGGACAAGCTGCGCACGGATCCTGTCCTGCGCATGATGGTGGTGTCGGTCGCCTTCTACGGCATGTCGACCTTCGAAGGTCCGTTGATGTCGGTTAAGGCCGTCAACTCGCTGAGTCATTATACGGACTGGACGATCGGACATGTTCATTCCGGCGCGCTCGGCTGGGTCGGCTACATCTCGTTCGGCGCGATCTACTGCCTGGTGCCGTGGCTGTGGAACCGCGAACGGCTTTACTCGAACAAGCTGGTCGAGTGGCATTTCTGGATCTCGACCATCGGCATCGTTCTCTACATCTCGGCGATGTGGGTGTCGGGCATCCTGCAGGGGCTGATGTGGCGGGCCTATACCAGCCTCGGCTTCCTTGAATATTCCTTCATCGAAACCGTGGAAGCGATGCATCCCTTCTATGTCATCCGTGCCCTCGGCGGCGCGCTGTTCCTCGCTGGCGCATTGCTGATGGTCTTCAATCTCTGGAAAACCGTGAACGCACAAGAGGCCGTCTCGCCTGTCGAGTCCGCCCTCGTGCCGGCGGAGTAATTCGATGTCGCTCTGGTCAAAACACGCCATCTTTGAAAAGAACTCGATCATCCTCGTGATCGGCGTTCTGATTGTCATCTCGATCGGCGGCCTGGTGGAGATCGTTCCGCTCTTCTATCTGAAGAGCACGATCGAAAAAGTGCAGGGCATGAGACCCTACTCACCGCTAGAACTGGCGGGTCGGAACATTTATGTCCGCGAAGGTTGCTATAATTGTCACTCGCAGATGATCCGGCCGCTGCGCGATGAGGTCGAGCGCTATGGACATTACTCGTTAGCTGCGGAAAGCATGTACGATCGCCCGTTCCAGTGGGGTTCGAAACGCACGGGACCCGATCTCGCTCGCGTGGGCGGCAAATATTCTGACGAGTGGCATCGCGATCATCTGAATCGTCCAAGCAGTGTGGTTCCCGGCACGGTGATGCCAGCCTATCCTTGGTTGGCTCGCACCGATCTTGATTTCGCACATATCCAAGACGACCTGAAGGTTCAGGCAAAGCTGGGCGTCCCCTATTCCGCCGAAATGATCGCCAATGCAATGAACGACGTGAAGATACAGGCAACGACTGATCATGCTGACGTCACCGAGTTGGAAAAGCGCTATCTGAAAGCGCAGGCGCGCGATTACGACGGCAACCCCCAGCGCATCACGGAGGCCGACGCCCTGATTGCCTATCTGCAAATGCTAGGCACGCAAGTTGATTTCAAGCTTTACGACAACAAAGCCAATATCCGCTGAGGCCGATCATGCCCGAGACTTACAGATATCTCGCAGAATTCGCCCAGACTTGGGGGCTGATCTACTTCGTCGGCGTCTTTCTTCTGGTGGTTGCCTACGCCTTCTGGCCCACCAGCAAGCAACGTTTCGATGACGCCGCCCGCATGCCATTGAGAGAAGACTGATCATGTCCAGCGATCACAAGAAGCATATTGATGCGGTCACCGGCGTTGCGACGACCGGGCATGAATGGGACGGTGTGCGTGAACTCAATATGCCCCTGCCGCGCTGGTGGCTATGGATATTCTACGCCACCATCATCTGGTCGATCGGTTATTGGATTGTGTATCCCGCTTGGCCACTGGTGACGACACACACGTCGGGGGTATTCAACTGGAATGCCCGCCAGGCGATCATCGACGATATGGCGACATTGAAGGCGCAACGCGCCGTCATGACCGATCGCATCGCCGCCGCACCGCTGGAAGACATTCTTTCAGATTCCCAGATGCTGAGCTTCGCGCGCGCCCAGGGGCGCGCGGCATTTGCCGACAATTGCGCCCCGTGCCACGGTGCCGGCGGCGGTGGCATGAGAGGTTATCCCAATCTGGTCGACGACGACTGGCTGTGGGGCGGAAAACTCCAGGACATCGCGCTCACGTTGCGCCATGGCATCCGATCCACCGATGACAAGGGTCGCATGGGCGTGATGCCGGCCTTCGGCCGCGACAAGATTCTCGAACGGCCGGATATTCTGGCGGTTGCCGATTATGTTCGCTCGCTCTCGACTCTCAGCGTCACCAAAGGCGCCGATCTGGCGCGCGGCAAGAAGGTGTTTGCCGAGAATTGCGCGGCCTGTCACGGTGAGAACGCCAAGGGCAATCGCGAAATCGGGGCACCGGACTTGACAGATCAGATCTGGCTGTTCGGCTCAGGGCGGGACGTGATTGTCGAAGGTATCATCAATGGCCGCGGCAGCGTCATGCCCGCATGGGGTGGCCGGCTTGACGACACGACGATCAAATCCCTCGCCGTCTATGTTCACACACTCGGTGGCGGACAGAAGTAATATGCGATGGATCAGATGTATGTCGACCGCAAGCTCGCCGCGACCTCCACGGATGCCCTAGCCTCTTCGGCGGCGGACGAGTTCGAGCGTGACCTGGAGCCGCCCCTCTATGCTGCCCGGCGGAAGATATATCCGCAGAGCGTGAAAGGTCCTTACCGGACGATCAAGTGGGTCGTCCTATTTGTGACCTTAGGCATCTATTACGGACTGCCCTTTATTCGCTGGGATCGCGGCCCCAATGCGCCCGGTCAGGCCGTGCTCATCGATTTCCCGGGCCGCCGCTTTTATTTCTTCTTCATCGAGATCTGGCCGCAGGAAATCTATTACCTCACTGGCCTTCTGGTGATTGCTGCACTCGTTCTGTTTCTCATGAACGCGCTCGCCGGCCGGATCTGGTGCGGCTATCTCTGTCCGCAGACGGTGTGGACTGACCTGTTCCTGGCTGTCGAACGCCTGATCGAAGGCGATCGCCGCGAACGGATGCAGTCCGATGCCGGTCCGTGGACCGTGCAGCGCGTGGCCGAGAAGGTCACCAAGCATTTTTTCTGGATTCTGATCGCCTGGTGGACCGGCGGGGCCTGGGTCCTCTATTTCGCCGATGCACCCACGCTGACGCGCGAACTCGCCTCCGGAACTGCGCCCACGGCGGCCTATCTGTGGATCGGCATTCTCACGGTGACGACCTACGTTTTCGCTGGCCATATGCGCGAGCAGGTCTGCATCTATATGTGTCCATGGCCGCGCATTCAGGCGGCGCTGACAGATGAACACGCACTGAATGTTACCTATCGCTACGACCGCGGCGAACCGCGCGGCTCGATCAAGAAGAATGCTCAGTTGCGGCTGGAAGGCCAGCCGGCCGGCGATTGCATCGACTGTTTCCAGTGCGTGAATGTCTGCCCAACCGGCGTGGACATCCGGGACGGCGCGCAACTCGGCTGCATCCAGTGTGGTTTGTGCATCGATGCCTGTGACACGGTCATGCGCAAGATCGGCCGGCCCGAGCGCCTGATCGCCTACGACAACGAGCTAAACCTGAAACGCCGGATCGCCGGCCTGCCTTCATTCTCCAGGCCTATCCGCGCGCGCACCGCGCTTTACGCCGCCCTGATCGCAGTTGCCGGTGGCATGATGATCTATACGCTCGCCACCCGGCACAGCATGGCGTTGAACGCGATCCACGACCGCAATCCGCTCTTCGTGCGGCTTGCGGATGGAGCGATCCGCAACGGCTACAATCTGCGCGTTATCAACAAGGAGCTGGAGACGCGCGAATTCTTTCTGACGGTCGAAGGCCTCCCAGCCAGCGTGGTTGAGATTGTGGGCCTTCCCTTGGGCGGACGGCGAGTCATCGAAGTCGGCCCGGACCAGACCCGTGAAGTGCGGGTCCTGGTGAGCGATTACGGCTTTTCACCACCCGCCTCCACGCCAATCATGTTCCACATCATGGATGCCAAAACCGGCGAACGCGCACAGGCGCGCGACCATTTCCGCGCACCGCAGAAGGATTGAGATCATGTCCAATGGTTCTCGAGTGAGAAAGCCCTATGAAGTAACCGGCCGCACGGTCCTGGTTACATTCATCGCCTTCTTCGGCGTGGTTTTCACCGTCAACGCCATCATGGTGCGGGCGGCGACCTCAACCTTCGGGGGAGTCGAAACCCAGAGTTCCTACAAAGCCGGTCTCGCATTCCGGCAGGAAACGGAGTCGGCCCGCGCACAGGATGCACGGCGCTGGGATGTCCAGACCAGTCTCGTAAGAAAGTCCGCGGAGGACGTGATGCTGGAAGCCACGATCCGCGACGCCGTCGGCGCGGTTCCCGTCGGCCTGTCGGCGACGGCGCGTCTGGCGCATCCGGCCGACGCGCGGCGCGACCGCACCATTGTCCTGAGACAAGAAGGCAATGGCCGCTTTCGCGGACAGTCCGAAGCAACTGCGGGTCAATGGGACCTGATCATCGACTTCACGAAAGACGGCGAACGCGCCTTTCGCTCCAAATCCCGCGTCATCCTGAGGTAGACGATGAGCGAAACCCGAGATTTTTCGGTCTTCACGCGCATTGCTCCCGACGGCAGCGCGAGCATGGAGATTGCCATTGAAGGCATCAATTGCGGCGGCTGTATCGGACGCATCGAGAATGCCGTTAAGCACCTGCCCGGCGTGGCGGATGCCCGGCTCAACTTCACCAATCGTCGCCTCACCATCGCCTGGAAAGACCGTGGATTTGAACCCGGTCTGGCGATCGATGCGCTGGAAGGTATGGGATATCGCGCCCACCCGTTCCAGATCCGAAATGTGGAAGAAGAAGAAGCGGAGCAGACCCGCTTCCTTCTTCGATGCCTGGCGGTGGCCGGCTTCGCCGCGATGAACATCATGCTGCTGTCGGTCTCGGTCTGGTCCGGCAATGTCACCGATATCACGCCGGAGACGCGCGACCTGTTCCACTGGCTCTCCGCGCTCATCGCGCTCCCCGCCGCGGCTTATGCTGGCCGGCCCTTCTTCATGAGCGCCTGGCGCGCGCTCAAGGCACGACATACCAACATGGATGTGCCTATCTCCATCGGCATCGTTCTCGCACTTGGATTGTCGCTGGTGGAGACCGCCAATCACGCCGAACACGCGTATTTCGATTCCGCGGTGATGCTGATTTTCTTCCTGCTCTGCGGCCGCTATCTCGACCATGCCATGCGGCGCCGGACCCGAACCGTGGCGGGCAATCTCGCGGCCCTGAAAGCCGACACCGCACACAGAATTTTGGAGAAAGGCGAACTGGTACAGGTGCCGGCGGCTGCGTTGCGGGTGGACGACCGCATCCTGGTCCGCCCCGGCGAGCGCGTGGCCGCAGACGGCATGGTCGTGGGTGGCCGCTCGAGTATCGACCAGAGCCTGATTACCGGCGAAACCGCGCCCCATAAAGTCACCAGCGGATCGGCGGTCTATGCCGGCAGCATCAATCTCGACGGCACCTTGACCCTGCGAATCACCGGGACCGCCGAGAACTCGCTGATCGACGAGATCGATCGGCTGCTCGACAAGGCGGTGAAAGCCCGTTCGCGCTATGTGCGGCTGGCCGATCGCGCTGCGAGACTCTACGCACCCGTTGTCCATGCCGCCGCGGCCCTGACTTTCGCGGGCTGGATGCTGATGGGGGCCGGATTCCACGATTCCATCCTTATTGCGATCTCGGTGCTTATCATTACCTGCCCTTGCGCCTTGGCGCTGGCCATTCCCGCAGTACAGGTGGTCGCGGCCGGAAAGCTGTTCCGGTCGGGCGTCTTCCTGAATTCCGGCGACGCGATCGAACGGCTGGCCGAAGCCGACACCGTGGTTTTCGACAAGACCGGCACACTGACATTGCCGGAGCCGCGCGTGATCAACGCATCCAGCGTCGACCCCGAATTGACGATCGCTGCGGCCCGGCTCGCATTTGCAAGCCGGCATCCTCTCGCGACCGCTCTGGCGCGCCATGCGGACGCCAAATCCCCCTTCGAAAATGCAGTTGAGGATCCGGGCCGCGGCGTCCATGCATTTGTCGACGGCCAGGAAATGCGGCTTGGCAGCGCCGAGTTTTGCGGCATCGCGAACGACTCTGCTTTCGCGGAAGCCGAGCGGCTGGGTGCATCGACGATCTGCTTCCATTGGGGTCACAGACAGGCCGTCTTTATCGTGCATCAGACATTGCGGCCGGGAGCTGCCGACGTCATGCGGTCGTTGATCTCGCTCGGTCTCGAGATTCGTATCCTGTCGGGTGACCGGCCAGCGGCCGTTGCGCAGATCGCGCAGAATTTATCGATTGCGCATTGGCAGGGCGGCCTGACCCCTGCCGGCAAAGTCGCAGCCTTGGAGGATATGAGGACGAGAGGCCGACGCGTTCTCATGGTCGGGGACGGCATCAATGATGCTCCCTCGCTTGCTGCAGCGCATGTGTCCATGTCACCGATCACGGCCGCCGACCTGTCGCAGGCCCAGGCCGACGCCGTCTTTCTCGGCGAACGGCTCGATCCGGTTTTCCATACCTTGGCTGCGGCCCGCACCGCACGCCGCCTCATGCACCAGAATCTGGGGCTGGCAGTGATCTACAATGCCATCGCCGTACCGCTAGCGGTGGCGGGCCTTGTAACGCCGTTAATCGCTGCGGCGGCCATGTCCGGCTCGTCACTGATTGTCATTCTGAACGCCCTGCGTGCGCGCAGCAGTGGCAAGACCGGGGCCGCCTCCGACGTCAAACCCGTGAAACAAGTGGTGAGGGCCGCATGGACGTCCTGATCTGGCTCCTCCCGATGGCTCTGGGCTTGGGCCTTTCCGGGCTTTTCGCCTTCCTGTGGTCGCTGCGAAACAATCAGTATGACGATCTTGACGGGGCCTCGCTGCGGATCCTGGCTGATGACGATCTGGGCACGATGCCCCCGGCTCCGGCTTCCCATCCATCGGAGTGAAGACTTGATCTGAATCAAATCCCGCACGTTCCCAGCTACCTAATCTTCAAAAAAACGACGATCAGGAGGATTTTTCATGAATGTCCGGCAGCAATTCTCCGACCGGGAATCGGAACCTGTGCACGAACCTTTCCTGCCAGCAGTTCATCCAATCGAATTCTTCCAGCGCGATCGCGACATGCATCCTCCGGCCTACGCCCCGGGCTACAAGACCAGCGTCACGCGCTCCCCGCGCCGCGCGCTGCTCTCATTGCAGAATTCGCTGTCGGAGATTACAGGCCCGGTCTTCGGCCAGAATGACATTGGCCTGCTCGACAACGACCTGATCCGCAATTACGCGAAATCGGGTGACCCGATCGGTGAACGCATCATCGTTCACGGCCAGGTACTGGACGAGAACCGCAAGCCAGTTCCGCATACCTTGGTCGAGTTCTGGCAGGCCAATGCCGCCGGTCGCTATCGCCACAAGAACGACACCTATCTCGCCCCGATCGATCCGAATTTCGGCGGCTGCGGCCGGGCGCTTACCGACGAAAATGGCTATTACTATTTCCGTACAATCAAACCCGGTCCCTATCCTTGGCGCAACTACGTCAACAGCTGGCGGCCGGCGCATATCCACTTCTCGATCTTCGGGTCCGGATTCGCGCAGCGGCTGATCACACAGATGTATTTCGAGGGCGATCCGCTGATCAGGATCTGTCCGATCGTACATACCTGCCCGGACGAAGCCGCCATCGACCGCCTGATCGCGCCGCTCGACGTCAACGCCTCGGTGCCAATGGATACGCTGGCCTATCGCTTCGACATCGTGTTGCGCGGGCGCCGTTCGACCCTGTTCGAGAACAGACTGGAAGGAAACTGACCGATGCCGCAATCTCTCGGCTATCTCAAGGAAACCGCCTCGCAAACAGCCGGGCCTTATGTACATATCGGACTGATCCCGCATCAGGCCGGCTTCGATATCTTCCAGAATAATTTCGGCAACATGCTTGCGGGCGCCGAAACCGAAGGCGAGCATATCGCGATTGAAGGTCAGGTGCTGGACGGCACCGGCACGCCCGTGCGTGATGCCCTGATCGAGATCTGGCAGGCCAACACCAACGGTCGGTACAACCATCCCGCCGATCATCAAAAGAAGGCTGTCGATCCTAACTTCCGCGGCTGGGGCCGTACAGGAGCGGATTTCCAGACCGGCATTTACACATTCGAGACCGTCAAGCCGGGGGCAGTGATCGGTCGCCACACCCGGATGATGGCACCGCATATCAATTTCTGGATCGTGTCGCGCGGGATCAATATCGGCCTTCACACCCGCATGTATTTCGACGACGAAACCGAAGCGAATGCAGCCGATCCGGTGCTCAATCTGATCGAGCAGCAGGAGCGGCGTTCAACATTGTTCGCCAAGCGCAGCAAGCGCGACGGCAAGACCATTTACCGCTTCGACATCGTCCTGCAGGGCGATAATGAGACGATTTTCTTCGACGTGTAAGCGAGAGGGCCTCTACAGCTCACAGAAGAAAGGGGGCCGCCGCGCCACACAGCCGGTGGTCCCTTCTCCTTATGCGGCAAGCCCCACGGGATTTTCCAGCACGCCATCCCGCAACGAATAAATGTAGTCGAAGCGGTTGAAAATCTTCTCGTCATGCGTCACCACGATGACCGCCGAGCGCCGCTCCTCGGCCACCTTGCGCAGCAGATCCATCACCGCCCCGGCGCGCTGGGAGTCCAGCGCGGCGGTCGGCTCGTCGGCCAGAATGATGCGCGGATTGTTGGCAAGCGCCCGGGCGATCGCTATCCTCTGCGCCTCGCCGCCTGACAATTGCCCCGGCATGGCGTTTTTGCGCCGGTCAACCCCGAGATAAGCGAGCAATTCCTCCGCTCGCCGCCGCGCCTCGGCAGCACCGGCACCTGCAAGGATATGCGCCACGGCAATATTCTCCCAGGCATTGAGGAACGGTAAAAGGTTGTGCGACTGGAAGATGAACCCAATCTTGTCCAATCGCAGACGGCGCAAATCGCGGCGCAGCCATTTTCCATCATAGACCAGATCGCCGTTGAGCTTCATGCTTCCGGAGTTCGGCTCCAGGATACAGCCGATCACATTCAACAGCGTGCTCTTGCCAGACCCGCTGGGGCCTCGCAGTCCGACCACAGTGCCGGGATAGACATCGAGCGAGACGTCGCGCAGCGCGTCAACGCGGGTCGAGCCCTCGCCGAAATGCTTGGAGATCGATCTGAGTTCGACAACCGGCTTTTCCATGCAACCTATCCCGCCAGTGCTGAAGCCGGATCAATCTTGAGTGCGGTGCGAACGCCAAGTCCGCTGGCCACCAGGCACACCACCAACACAATGACGAAAAGCAGAGCGCCATCACCCGACTCCAGCACCAGTCGGCGCGGGAAATAGCCCTGCGCCACATGGATCAGGCTTGCACCCGTCACAAAGCTGATAAGTCCCATGGCCAAGGCCTGCTGCACGATCAGATTGACGATCCGGCTGTCAGGTGCACCGATCAGCTTCAGGGTCGCGATCGATTTCTTCTTGTCTATCGTCATCGTGTAGATGATGAGTCCGATGATCACCGTCGAGACGATCAGCAGCAGGCTGGTGAACAGACCGATCTGGCGGCGGGCGCGCTCCACCACCGACCGCGACAGCACGGTTTCCTGCTGATCCTGCGTCAGGGCGCCCAGATGCTTCCAGCGTCCGATGGTCTCCGCAAAATGATCGACGTCGACGCCCGGTAGCAGCCTTACAAGTACGGCATTGATCGTGTCTGTCGTACCGACGCCGGAGGCATTGCGCGCCGCTTCCCGGCGGGCGGCGGCAGGTGTGAGATCGAATTGCAGTTTCTGCGCATCGCGCAACGTGATGAAAATGACAGGATCGCCGCCCGACGCCACGAGATTTTCGGTCAGGCCGACAACCGTGAAGGTATCGCGCCCGAGCTTGATCTGTTCGCTCAACGCGAGCCCCGCCCGCCGGTCTGCCACCGCCTCATAGCGGCCACGCAGGATCGGACGGCCTTCGACAACGCGCGGCGCGCCTCCGATCCGCCCGATCTCCGATCCGACCACAAGCAGCCGCTTGGTGGCGCCGCGGTGCTGGGCTTCCGCATTCTGATAGGCCACTGCGCCGGCCGCCCCGACACCCCATTGCGCGGCGATGGCCTCTCGGGTGTCGGCGGGCAGCCGCGAGGATTCGGCAAAGGGCCCGCGCGTTCCGCCTTCCACGACCCAGACATCGGCCTGCGCGGCGCGCACAAGGCCGAGCGATTCCTCAATCAGGCCCCGGTAAATGCCGACCATCGCCAGAACAATGCCGAGCAGCAGGCTTAAACCCAGGCAGGTCAAAAGGAACCGGCCCAGATTATGCTTGATATCACGCCACGCGAGATTCATGTCACGACCCGCTCCCGGCGAGCGGACGCGCAGCGCGGCCGATCCGAAGGTCGGCGGAGTCGTCGGCGACAATCGTGACGCCGGCAGGCAGTTTGGTGGTGACCTGGATGAGACCGTTCAGCAGCCGTTCACCCAATTCGACCCGTTGTTTGGCCAACCGCCCGTTTTCGATAACCCAGACCGTTCCGGAATGACCGTTGAAGCCTTCGACAAATTTCAGCGGCACAAATAGACCTTCTGGAATGACGGTCTTGAGAACCTCAACCTCCGCCTGTTCGCCCAGGAACCGGATCTGATGCAGCGGATTGCAGGCGCGGCACCGCACATAAATCCGGCGCTCTTCCGTCACCCGGTCATTTTCCTGATCGATGCGGACGATCTCGGCCTCGACCAAATTGTTTGATTCAGAGCGAAGCCGGACAAAGGCCTTTTGTCCCACGGCCAATCCTCCGGCCAGCGCTTCATCCACATAAGCGCGAACCCATATCGATCCCGGCTCGATAAGCGTGAACACGGCCTCTCCGGCGCTCGCAATACCGCCCAATTCCTTGTGGCGTGCGATAACACGCGCGTCGAACGGCGCTCGCAACTCATGCTGCGCCAGCAGCACCGCATCGATACGCTGCTGCGCAGCGGCATCGTCCTGCAGGACCTTCGCAACCGTGAAGTCGGCCTCAACCACTTTCAGGTCGCTGCGCGCGACCTCCTCAGCCGCCTGCGTGTCCTCGGCCGCTTCCTGTGAAACCGCGCCGCGCCCGACGAGCGATTGTCGTCTGGCATTGACGCTTTTCTTCTGCTGATAGAATACGTCGGCGCGATCGCGTTGAGATTGCACTTTCAGTACGTTAGCGGACGTCTGCCGCACGGCCGCCTCGCTTTTCATCAGCTTGGCGCGCTGAGTGTCGTCGTCGAGCTTCGCCAGCAAAGCGCCGGCCTTCACGAAATCACCCTGGTCGACTTCGACGGAATTGATCTTGCCGGCAAGCTGAAAGCCGATTTTGGATAGCACTTGCGCTTCCACCGTTCCAATTCCGAAGACCCGCACTTCCACATTGCTTTGCGGACCTGCGGTTTGGACCTGGATTTCGCGGAAAAATCGCCAATACAGCGTACCGGCAGTGACGGCAATCAAAACAATCCCGGACGCGGCAATCCTGACGACGTGCGACATCTGCAATATCATCTGACCCGATTCAACGCGGTTTCAGCGGACAAGTCGACAGGCCGAGCAGGCTATAAAGCGGACAATTGCCAAGAACCGCGGTGATGATCGGCACAATTCCAATCCAGCCAACCCAGTTCCAGCCGGTCGGTGCGAAACCGACCGGGATGGCGTAAGCTATCAGAACTACACCCACAACGATCCTGACAATGCGATCGATCAGTCCGATATTGACGGTCATCTGATGTTTTCCTTACTGCAAGGTCCGACCATAAAAGCTGCAAGGTCCGACCATAAAACAAGGATATTTATAGCCCTCTCCATCCAGCCGAATTTGCGATGGATCAAGTCTCGCATTGTAAAAAGAACTTATATTACAATTACTTATATCAATTCATGATCTTGTGTAAGATTTTCAAACGAGGCCCTCCGTGCTTCAGGTCATTCGTACCCATTTCTCGCTGCCGCTGACCGGAGCAAGTCTGCGTCCGTTTCTTGTTGCGCTTCCGGCCGCAGGCCTTGCCATCGGCCTGGGCGCCGACATGCTGCACTATGGGACATGGTCTGCATGGATTTGGAAGGCCGCGACCATTCCGGTGCTGCTGGTGCTTGTGGCCGAAATCATCTCCAGCCTGCGGCGCGGCGACGTTGGGCTCGACATAGTCGCGGCCTTGTCGATGACGGCGGCTCTGACTTTCGGCGAAGACTTGGCGGCTGCGGTCGTCGCTCTGATGTATGCCGGTGGGCAATATCTGGAGAATTTTGCAGAACGGCAGGCGCGCCGCGAAATGACCGCACTTCTGGCACGCGTTCCGCGCACCGCCATTTTGCACCGCGACAGTGAACTGACCGAAGTATCCATTGAGGTGATTTCACCCGGCGACAGATTGCTGATCAGACGCGGCGATATCGTTCCGGTTGATGGAACGGTCGTCGAGAATCTAGCGGTGCTGGACCAGTCCGCGCTGACAGGCGAATCGATCCCTGTCCAGCGGCGGGTCGGCGATTCCGTCATGAGCGGATCCACCAATGTTGGAGACGCTTTTGACCTGACGGCCAGCCGGCCGGCCGCCGAAAGCACCTATGCCGGTATTGTCCGGCTGGTGGAGGGGGCGCAGAAATCCAAGGCGCCGATGGCGCGACTGGCCGACCGCTTCGCCATGGTCTTCCTGGGAATAACTGTCCTGATCGCGGGCGGCGCATGGTTCTGGACTGCCGACCCGGTGCGCGCCGTCGCGGTGCTTGTGGTCGCAACCCCCTGCCCGCTGATCCTGGCTGTTCCCGTCGCGATCGTATCGGGCCTTTCGCGCGCGGCGAAGCACGGCATTCTGATCAAGGGCGGCAAGGTGCTCGAGATGATGACGCGCCTGCGTGGACTCGTCATCGACAAGACCGGAACCCTCACCGAGGGGCGTGCAAGAGTCGTTACGGAACAGGCTGTCGCCGGTCGCACGCCGGATGACGTCCTTCGAATGGCGGCATCGCTCGATCAGGCCTCGAAACACATTGTCGGCCAGACGATCGTGGCGGAAGCACACCGCCGGCGGCTGACCCTGAGCGTTCCGGTCTCACCCATCGAAACTCCCGGCGAGGGCGTGGAAGGCATAGTGGATGGCCAGCGAGTTGCGGTTGGCGGCCGTCAGTTCATCGCACGGCGGCTTGGTCAGTCCGCCTCCTTTCATAATTCCGACACGCCTGGTTCGATGGCTGTTGCCGTCGCCATCGATGGGCAATTCGCCGGCGAATTCATTCTCTCCGACGAATTGCGGATCGGGGTGGACAAGCTTCTGCGGCAACTCCGAGATCTGGGAATTGAGCGCATCGTGTTGGCAACCGGTGATCGTCATGAGGTTGCCAACGCCATCGCGGCGGGGCTGTCGCTTGACGCCGTCCGCTCCGACCTGACGCCGGATCAGAAGGTGCTGGTGGTTCTGTCGGAACGCAAGAACGGACCGGTCATGATGGTGGGAGACGGCGTGAATGACGCTCCCGCTCTCGCTGCCGCCGATGTCGGGGTCGCCATGGGCGCCCGCGGCGCGGCCGCCAGTGCGGAAGCGGCGGACGTTGTGTTGTTGGTCGATCAGCTCGACCGCGTGCTGCCGGCGATCGAGATTGCTCGCCGGTCGCGCGCCATTGCGCTGCAGAGCGTCTATGCTGGAATCGGGCTTTCCATCGCCGGCATGTTCGCGGCCGCTTTCGGATATATCACACCGGTTCAGGGCGCGCTTTTTCAGGAGATTATCGACGTTGCCGTTATTCTGAATGCGCTAAGAGCGCTGCGTGACCGGCCTACATCTGTACGGTGATCTTCACCCGAAAATCTTTACGAAAAAAGCCGCGTATCGCGTCAGCGAGTACACAGCATGGCTCTCAGGTTTCTTTCCACCAAATAGTCAGAATCCGGACCCGATAGGATAGACTCGCAAATTATCGTTGACCGCGCTTACGCCGGGCGTCTCCTCCGCCGCGATCCGCACCGCCTTCTTCTCATCTTCACTGTCGACGACACCCCACAAGTCGACGATTCCGCGCTGTACAAGCACGTTAATCATCGACTGTCCCCATCGGTGGCCGCGCAATTTGGCCACCACAGCCTCTCGCAGTTCCTCATCGCTAGGCGAGACATCGAGATCGGTCTGGCCGCTGGCCAGCGCCTGCACCAGATTGGCGCGGCTGACGATGCCAATAATCTGACCATCATGCATGATAGGCACCCGCTTGATGCCATGCCGTTCCATCATATCGGCGATGTCGCTGAGCGATGTTTCCGGTTCCGCCGTGACAACGGCTGTCGTCATTACGTCCTTGGCTTTGCGTCCGTGTGATTTGACAAAGTCCGCAGCGCCCTTTCGGGCGGAACCCAGCATATCCAGCCACCAGGCGCTCCGATGCTCCGTATGCGTCTCTGCGCGACGGACCAGATCGCCCTCGGACACAATGCCAAGAAGCTTGCCGGCATGGTCCACGACTGGAACAGCGCTAATTCCATTTTTGACCAGAGTGTTGGCCACAGCCTGAACAAGCAGGTCAGGCCCCACAGAAATCACACAGGTTCCCATCACGTCGCGGGCTTTCATGGCACGCTCCCTTCAGTGCAAATGAAGTAAATTCATCGCGCGATTATCCGCAGGCTGGTTTGAGCTAGGTCAATATCCCATCCGTCTAGATCGATATTTTTTAGTTGGTGCTAGGAGGTGCGTTGCTGTTCTCGACATACTGATCGGAGAGTATAAGGTCGACTTGCCGGCCCGCATGCCCCATGACAGGATAGATGAAATGGTGCGCTTGCCGGTCAGGGGCGTTTGCGGGGCGTCGCCGTGCGACACGGCATCCTTAACTCGCTGAAGACACGGCGAAAGGTCTGTCCACATCTTTCAGAGTGCCAAAAATCCGCCCCAGCATCTCCGGTTCAATCGGCTTGTGAAGTGCCGGAATTCTGCCAAACCGAGCGTCAATGCTTTCCGGTCCATAGCCGGTCACAAAAATGAACGGCAAACCTCTGTCCAGAAGGATCTGCGCAACCGGATAAATCATTTCACCGTTGAGATTGACGTCCAGAATTGCGGCATTGATATCCGTTGATCGCGCGACACGGCAGGCCTCAGCGGCGCTGCTGAAAGGTCCCACCACCTCAAATCCCAGCTGCGTCAGAGCCTCGCTCAGCGCCAATGCAACGACAGTTTCGTCTTCGACGACCATGATCCGGTTGCCCGTCAGCGGCAGCCTGACATCGACGACAACGGAATCCGCGCTTCTGATGGACTGCTCAATCGGGCTTGCATGTCCGATTCTGCCAGTCGACGGGACGACGATCTCGCAGAATAGACCGTCCTTGCCCCAGTCAAATACAACATGGCCTCCCAACTGGCGCTCGATGCTGGCCTTGATGACACGCGACCCGAAACCTTGAGATTGCGGTGGAATGACCCCTGGTCCCTCGCTCTCTTTCCAGCGCAGAGTCAAATTCTCCCCTGTCAGATGCCAATCGAGCCTGAGGCGTCCGTCGATCGCCGACAGCGCCCCGTATTTGGCGGCATTGGTGGCGAGTTCATGCAATGCCAGCGCCAATGTCTGGGCAGCGGCAGGCTGCAGCATGACATCGGGACCCTTGAGGGATACCCGCAACGGATCATGTGTCCGATAAGGCGCCAATTCCTCCTCAATCAGTCCCCTCAGGTTGGCCCCCTGCCAGCGCGATTGGGCCAAGACATTATGCGCCTTGGACAGCGCACGGATGCGCCCCTCCACCGCGGCGATATAGGTCTTCTGGTCAGCCGCTTTCGTCAGCCGCACGATCGACTGAACCAGCGCAAGGGCGTTTTTGGCGCGATGATCGACCTCCCGCGCCAGCAACGCCTGGCGTTCATCGGCTTCTTTCCGGTCGGTGATGTCGATCGTGACTCCGCTCAGAACATCCCGATCCCTACCCGTTCCCGCTGCCGTCGTTCCGAGGCACCAGCGTACTTCGCCATTCGGTCGCAAAACCCTGAATTCGACCTGATGACTCTCGCCCTGCGCAACGAGACGCTCGATCGCGACCTGCATCTTGGTCCAATCGTCGGGATCAATCCGGGCACGGATATTGTCGGAATCCAAGACAAATGAGGCTGGATCAACACCGAAAATCCGATACTGTCCCTCATCCCAGCTATACTCGTCCTCCTTCCTGTTCCATTGCCACGACCCCATGTTGCCGGCTGCCAGCGCAAGACTCCGGCGCTGCTCGCTCTGTCTCAATTGCAGAGCCGTGGTTTCAAGCTCCGCGGTTCTTTCCACAACACGCCGCTCAAGATCGCGATTCAGGAATTCAAGATCGCGCGTCTTTCTATACAGCTCACAGAATACCTTGACCTTGGCTCGAAGGACCTCGGGGATGACCGGAACGGGCACGTAGTCCACCGCACCCATTTCATAGCCGCGCAGACGATCCATGTCCGACAGATGGATCGCCGAAATGAAGATCATCGCAGTCTTTTGAAAGCGAGGGTGTTCCCGGATCATGGCGGCCAATTGAAAGCCGTCCAGATCGGGCATGCAGACGTCGACCAATATGACGGCAACATCCATTTTCAGAAGATGTTCCAGCGCAGCGCGGCCAGATCCGGCTCGAAGAAGATTCTCGCCAAGCTCATTCAGAATGGCTTCGTAGGTCAGAAGTTTGCCGGGCTGGTCGTCCACCAGGAGGATGTTGACCTTGTCGCTGTCAGACATGATCAATATCCTAACGATGCAGCCACATGCGAAGTGCCGACAGCAATTGCTCCGTATTGACCGGCTTGGCCAGATAATCGGAGGCTCCCGCCTCAAGGCACTTCTCGCGGTCTCCTTTCATGGCCTTGGCGGTCAGCGCGATGATCGGCAGCCGGCGATAGGCCGGCTTTTCCCGGATGGCCGCCATTGTCTGGTAGCCGTCCATGTGCGGCATCATGATATCCATCAGCACAATCGCGATGTCAGGATTGGAGACGACTAGATCGATGGCTTCATGCCCCGTCGTCGCGGTCAGAACGTTCATGCACCTGCGCTCGAGGACGCTGCTGAGCGCAAATATGTTTCTGGCGTCATCGTCCACCAAGAGAACGGTCTGTCCGACCAGATCCTCGTCGGAACTCGTGAGTCGTTCGAGCATCCGCTGCTTTTCGGGGGGCAAATCGGTCACGACGCGATGCAGGAAGAGCGCCGTCTCATCGAGCAGGCGCTCGGGCGATTCGACGCCCTTGACGACAATGCTTCGCGCCATGGTGTGCAGCCGCGCATCCTCTTCCGGCGATAGTTCCCTGCCAGTGAATACCACGACCGGAACATCGGACAATCTGGCGTCGGACCGGATCTCTTCCAGCACCTCAAAGCCCGTCATGTCGGGTAACCGAAGGTCGAGAACAACGCAGTCGCATGGATTTTCGCGCAAGGTTGCGAGCGCGTCCTTGCCCGTGTCAGACGTCAGGATCTCGATGTCGTCATAGCCAAGGAGTTCCTTGATGCTCATCTGCTCGACCGCATTGTCCTCAACGACAAGCAGGCGTTTTCGGCGCGGCCGGGCATATTCCTTGATCTTCATCAGCGCCGCTTCGACGCCCTCCGACGTCGTCGGCTTGGTGACGAACGAGAAGGCTCCCTGCGCGAGTGCATGCTGACGGTCCTCATCATGGGTGATGATCTGGACGGGGATATGCCGCGTGAGCGGATCCTGCTTGAACTGGCTCAGAACGCTCCAGCCCAGCATATCGGGCAGAAAAACATCCAGCGACACGGCCGTGGGCTGATACTGCTTGCCAAGCTCAAGTGCATCCGCGCCACGCATGGCCACAATGGTCTTGAAATGGTTGTCGCGCGCCAGGTCCTGTATGATCCTGGCATAATGCGGGTCGTCTTCCACAATCAGGAGGATGGAATCGCCCGGCTGTATCTCCATGCGGTCGTCAGGAATCTGCTCGACGCTTCGCTCCGTGATGGCGGACGGTAAGGCCGCATTCTGAATGGCCGCACGCCGGTCGTCGGCACTCGCGAGGCGCGCCGCACTTGTGGGACCGACATATTTTTGCGGAAGATAAAGGGTGAAGGTGCTTCCCTGCCCGGGGACGCTCCGCAGCTGGATTTCTCCGCCGAGCAGATTTGACAGTTCACGGCTGATGGCGAGACCCAGACCGGTACCACCGTACTTGCGGCTCGTGCTGGCGTCGGCCTGCTGGAAGGCCTCGAAGATGATCTTCTGCTTTTCGGCCGGAATGCCGATGCCGGTATCCGTCACTTCGAATGCGATGACGGCCGGCGCCGCTGCCAGGACCGGGTGATCCGGGTTCCAGCCTCCCGGCGCCAGCGAAACGGCAAGCCGGACACCCCCTTGCTGGGTAAACTTGAACGCATTCGACAGGAGATTCTTGAGGACCTGCTGCAGACGCTTGGTATCGGTCGTGATGCTGCGGCCCAAATGGCTGTCGATCTTGATGTCGAATGAGAGCTGACGCGCCTCCGCCTCGTGCCGGAACGGACGGCCAACAGACTCCAGAAGACTGTTCAGAAGCACATCTTCAGCGTCGACCGTAACCGTGCCGGATTCGATCTTGGAAAGGTCGAGAATGTCGCTGATCAGGTTGAGCAGATCGGTGCCGGCGCCGTGAATCGTCCGCGCAAACTCGACCTGCTTGGCTGACAGATTGCCCTCCGGGTTCTCCGTGAGCTGCTGCCCCAATATCAATATGCTGTTGAGTGGCGTGCGCAGCTCGTGTGACATGTTGGCCAGAAATTCGGACTTGTACTTCGAGGTCAGGGCAAGCTCGCCCGCCTTTTCCTCCAGCGCCCGCCGGGCCTGTTCGATTTCCTGATTCTTGCGCTCGACTTCGACGTTTCGTTCTGCGAGTTGCTGCGCCTTCTGTTCCAGCTGATCGTTGGTCTGCTGCAATTCCGCCTGCTGGGTCTGCAGTTCGCCCGCGAGCTGCTGCGATTGCTTCAGCAATCCCTCGGTCTGCATGGTCGCTTCAATCGAATTGAGAACGATGCCAATGCTGGTCGTCAGCTGTTCAAGGAACGTGACCTGCAGGGTCGTGAACGTCGAGACCGAAGCCAGTTCGATCACTGCCTTCACCTGATTCTCGAAAAGCACCGGAAGAACAATGACATTCTGGGGCACAGCCTTGAACAGCGCCGACCCAATCGGAACGGCGTAGGTCGGCATATCGGTGATCAGAAGCCGTCTCTTGTCGGCCGCGCATTGACCCACAAGACCTTCCCCGATCTTCAGCATCGGCGGATGTCCGGCGGCACCGTCATCGGCATAAGCAGACAACAGCCGCAGCGTCCTGTCTTCTTCGCTCTCGATCTGGTAAATCACACCCATCTGCGCATTCACCAGCGGAGTCAGTTCCGACAGCAACAGCCGGCCAACGGTGCTCAGGTCGCGCTGGCCCTGAAGCATGTTCGTGAACTTGGCCAGGTTGGTCTTCAGCCAATCCTGCTCTGTATTGCGGTCAGTGGTGAGCCTTAGGTTATCGATCATCGTGTTGATGTTGTCTTTGAGCTCGGCCACTTCGCCGCGTGCATCAACCTGAATGGAGCGCGTGAGGTCGCCCTTCGTCACGGCCGTCGCCACCTCCGCGATCGCGCGAACCTGCGTCGTAAGATTGGCGGCCAACAAGTTGACGTTGCCGGTCAAATCCTTCCATGTGCCGGCCGCGCCGGGCACGTTGGCCTGGCCACCGAGACGGCCCTCCACGCCGACCTCGCGCGCCACCGTTGTGACCTGATCCGCGAAAGTCGCGAGCGTGTCGGTCATGTTATTGATGGTTTCCGCAAGGGCCGCGACCTCGCCCTTCGATTTCACCGCGAGATTCTGCTTCAGGTCGCCATCGGCAACGGCGGTCACCACCTTCACGATACCGCGAACCTGTTCGGTCAGATTTGCAGCCATGACATTCACGGTGTCGGTCAGATCTTTCCAGGTACCGGCCACGCCAGGCACCTGAGCCTGGCCGCCGAGCTTGCCTTCAGTGCCGACTTCGCGTGCGACGCGCGTCACTTCCGAGGCAAACGCATTGAGCTGATCGACCATCGTGTTGATGGTGTTCTTGAGCTCGAGAATTTCGCCCTTCACGTCCACGGTGATCTTGCGCGACAGGTCGCCGCGCGCCACCGCTGTCGTGACCTCGGCGATATTGCGCACCTGTGTGGTCAGGTTGCCGGCCAGGAGATTGACGTTGTCGGTCAGATCCTTCCAGGTTCCGGCCACTCCGGGCACAACCGCCTGCCCGCCCAGCCGGCCGTCGGTGCCGACCTCGCGCGCCACGCGTGTCACTTCGCCTGCAAACGAGCGAAGCTGTTCGACCATGGTGTTCAGCGTTTCCTTCAGAAGCAGGATTTCTCCGCGCACGTCCACCGTGATCTTCTTCGACAGATCGCCGCTAGCGATGGCGGTGGCCACTTCCGCGATGTTTCGCACCTGTGCGGTCAGGTTGCCCGCCATGAAATTGACGTTGTCAGTCAGGTCCTTCCAAGTGCCGGCCACGCCCGGCACTTCCGCCTGGCCACCGAGTTTGCCTTCGGTGCCGACCTCGCGTGCCACGCGCGTGACCTCACCGGCGAAGGCGTTGAGCTGGTCCACCATTGTGTTGATGGTGTTCTTCAGTTCGAGAATTTCGCCCTTCACGTCCACAGTGATCTTGCGCGACAGGTCGCCGCGCGCCACGGCCGTCGTCACCTCGGCGATATTGCGAACCTGCGCGGTCAGGTTTCCGGCCATCGAATTGACGCCTTCGGTCAAGTCCTTCCACGTCCCCGCCACACCGGGCACGTTCGCCTGACCACCCAGCCGGCCGTCGGTGCCAACTTCGCGCGCCACGCGCGTCACCTCGCCAGCAAAGGCGTTGAGCTGGTCCACCATCGTGTTGATGGTTTCCTTCAACTGCAGGATTTCGCCGCTGACATTGACGGTGATCTTCTTCGACAGATCGCCACCGGCGATCGCGGTGGCCACATCGGCGATGTTACGGACCTGTGCAGTCAGGTTACTCGCCATGAAATTGACGTTGTCGGTCAGGTCCTTCCACGTTCCCGCAACACCCGGCACCTGCGCCTGTCCGCCTAGCTTGCCTTCGGTGCCGACCTCGCGCGCCACGCGCGTCACTTCCGATGCGAAGGAATTGAGCTGATCGACCATCGTGTTAATGGTGTCCTTCAGCTCCAGGATTTCCCCGCGCACATCCACCGTGATCTTGCGCGACAGGTCGCCGCGCGCTACCGCCGTCGTCACCTGCGCAATGTTGCGGACTTGCGCGGTCAGGTTGCCGCACATGGCGTTGACCGAGTCCGTCAAGTCCTTCCAGGTGCCGGCCACGCCGGGCACAATCGCCTGTCCACCGAGCTTGCCGTCGGTGCCGACTTCGCGCGCCACGCGCGTCACTTCCGATGCAAACGAACGAAGCTGGTCGACCATCGTGTTGATGGCCTCCTTCAGCTGCAGAATTTCACCGCGCACGTCGACCGTGATTTTCTTCGACAGGTCACCGTTCGCAACCGCAATCGTCACCTCGGCCAGATTGCGCACCTGACCGGTCAGGTTCGACGCCATCGAATTCACGCTTTCGGTCAGATCCTTCCAGACGCCCATGACCTCCGGCACCTGAGCCTGGCCGCCGAGCTTGCCTTCGGTGCCGACTTCACGCGCCACACGGGTCACTTCCGACGTGAAGACCCCGAGTTGCTTGATCATGGTGTTGACGATGTTGGCCGACTGCAGGAATTCGCCTTTCAGCGGCCGCCCGTCGACATCGAGCCGAACCGTTTCCAGCAGGTCGCCCTGGGCGACGGCTGCGATCGCGCGGGTGACTTCCGCCGTCGGCCAGACCAGGTCATCGATGAGAGTGTTGACGGAGTTCTCCATCTCCCCCCACGCCCCGCCGCCCGGCGCGAATTTTACGCGATGCTTGGTCTTGCCGTCGCGGCCGACCACCTGGCCCGCCCTTTCAAGCTGCTTGGCCATGTGCTCGTTCGCCGAAACAATGTCATTGAAAGTGTCGGCAATCTTGCCCTCGATCCCGGTCGCATCCGACGGAAGCCGGGCCGTAAAATCTCCGGCCCGGAAGGCCTGGAGCGCTCGGAGCAATTCACCAGGATCGAACGGAAACTGGCCGTCAGGCGTGCGATTCCGTGGCACGGCAACATCAAGGCTCGTCATAGACATGCTCCCGCGACAAGACCGACCCTGTCGACGCTGATTGGTAAATTATATTGGAATTTCAGTATTTTATAACGCATCCCATAATCGCAAATGGAATGGCGCCTGCCTGCGGCAAACGCCGGTTCCGCACCCCCGTGCCGGTCGCGCATTCCGTCTCAAGCCCCTGCTTATTGGAACCGCATTCCTGTGAACGGCCTCAAATGCGGAAAGTTCCGTATGGTTCCAGCCCCGCGGAAAAAAATGCGACAGTCCATCCGGCCAACAAGGTTGCGGGGCCGGACGCAGGTCGACATAACCAACGGGTCCCTATCGTTGAGCCCCCTTCGACAATCTCGAAAGGCATTCGTGTCCGACGACAAAACCTTCGCCTTCATTCAGGCCACCGTCAGATCAGTCTGGGCTCTGGAGTTGCTCCTGCTGCTGCACCGCAGCGCGGGAATGGTCTGGACACGGGAGGAGATCGTCAAGGAACTGCGCGGAAGCGACGGCGTTGTGAGGGCGGCCTTGCAAAGCCTGAAAGCTGCTCAGCTGGTCAGCGACGTTTCGCCCGATGCATACAGATACGATCCGGCGACCGACGAACTGGGGCAGCTCGTTGATTCTGTCAGTCAGATTTATGCGAACCGCCCGATGACGGTGATCAAGGCCATTACCGAAGCTCCAAACGAGAAACTTCGAGCCTTCTCCGACGCCTTCAAGCTGAGGGACAAATAATGCAGATGGCCACGCTGGTTTATCTTCTTTGCCTCCTGGCGAGCGGCGTATGCGGAATGCTGCTTGTGCGGCGCTACTGGGCCCATCGGACTCCTCTGCTTCTCTGGAGCGCCGCCTGTTTCGTTCTGCTGGCTCTCAACAACCTGTTTGTTGTGTCCGACATCGTCCTCTTTCCCAATGTCGATTTCGTTCCCTATCGAACGGCAGCGTCGCTGGGAGCGGTGATGACGCTGCTATACGGCTTTATCTGGGAGCTCGACTGAAACAGCCAATGACCGCTTTCTTCTCCGGCATGATCACCATGGGCTTCATCGTCGCAGGACTCTTTTTCCTGCGATTCTGGTGGCGCACACGAGACAACCTGTTCGGCGTATTTGCTGTCGCGTTCTGGCTGTTCGCCCTGAACCAGGGCCTCGTCAGCCTGCTTGAGCCGGAGCGGGAAGAGCAGAGCTGGATCTATCTTTTGCGCCTGGCCGGCTTCGGCCTGATCATTCTGGCGATCGTCATCAAGAACACAGCCCGTCAGCCTGACGATAACGCTCGCCCCTAAGACATTTGGAGATTCCTCCCATCGACGCCATCCGGCATCGTTGTACTCGACCGCAGCGCCGATCCATGGTCTTATGCGCTCTTTCGCTTCGTCGAGACGGGGCAAGGAACATCCGCGGCGTGGGCGATCAGCTATGTGCCGAAGCTCGTTCGCATCGACGATTCCACCGAGTCATGAACCAAAATGAATGGGCCAAGCGCCATAACATGCCGGCGATCTATTGCGCCAAATCAAAAAGACAGAATCGCGAGAGACGTAATGTCTCAAGTTCACCGAGAGATACAGAATGAAACCGGCCGCGAGATATCGACCTAGCTTTATGATGGCTCTGGTCTTCGGGCTGTTCGTCACGGCTGCGACGGCTCACGACCTGTTGCCGGCAGCATCGCTGAAAACCCATCAGTTCGACTATGTTTACGAGGAACCGAAAAATCCGGCGCACAAACCCATCTATGACGCGCTGAAAGAAATCCAGATTCTCGAGAAATTGCAGGAATTCTTGTCTCCTCTACGTTTTCCAAGCAAGGTCACTCTGAAGGTCAGAGGCTGCGACGGCGTCATCAACGCCACATTCTGGGATGATGCCATTCAGGTTTGCTACGAATATTTTGAATATGTCCTCAAACAGGCACCGAAATCGGAAAAAATGGGCCTGACCCGGCGAGAGGCGTTGATCGGTCCGACCATCGATGTCTTTCTGCACGAGACGGGACACGCTGTCCTCGAAGTTCTGGAAATTCCCTTCTTTGGACGCGAGGAAGACGCCGCCGATTATTTTGCGAGCTATATTTTGCTTCAGTTCCCGAAGCACGATGCGCGGCGGCTTATTCTCGGCGCCTCGTTCCTGGCCGGCAAGGAAGCGGCGGAAGAGCAAGGCAAGGCACCGGAGTTGCGCTTGCTGGCCGACACCCACGGACTACCGGCGCAGCGCTTATACGCCAGATTATGCATGGCCTATGGGTTCGACCCGGTTCTATTCGCCGATGTCGTGAGTTTGGGCTATCTTCCGCAAAACAGAGCGAAGAACTGCCGTTACGAGTATCAGACCAACGAGCACGCGTTCAATTCGCTGGTCAAGCCCTACATAGACCAGGAGCTTGTGAAAGAAATCCGAAGCAAGAAGTGGTTTCAGTTTGAGCCACGCCCTGTTCCACACGAGTCAGAAAGACCGGACGACGGGAAGAAACAATAGCGCGTCCCATCCGCTGCCATTTATGACCGAGGTCGATCGTGCTCGATTTGATTTACCATCAGTTGGCGCGCATCATGAATGCGGTCCCGGCGCTGTTTGTGGATCCGGAATCGGTGCGCTTCACGCTGATCCGGGGGATGTTTGCCCTGATCGTAGTTCTGCTTGTCATTTCATTGATCGCGCTGCAGCCGTTTCGGGCGATGCTCAAAGAATGGGCCGAAAGGCTGCGTCAACTGTTTACATCAAGAAGCTGAGGCGGGATGGCGCGCGCCGCTTGTTGTTTGGCTGTTGCGACAGGAGCTGCTTCGCGGCTTTCGATCAGGCCGTCGCAGCGTGGCCCAGATAGGCTTCCACTACGACGGGATCGCGCCTGACTACGTCGGGAACCCCTTCCGCCACCTTGGCACCATGGTTGAGGACCACGATGCGGTCCGCGAGGTCCGAGACCATCTGCATATCGTGTTCGACCCAGATCACGGTCGGTCCGATTTCGTGATTGATGCGCAGGAGAAAACGGGCGAGGTTTTCGCGCTCCTCCCGGATGAGGCCGGTGCAGGGTTCGTCGAGCAGCAGCAGCTTGGGCTCCATGCACAAGGCACGGGCAACGCCGACCATCTTCTGGACACCGTACGGCAACGCACCGACCTGCATGTCGCGATGACGATAGAGCTCGAAAAAATCGATCACCGATTCAACCCGGCGGCGTTCCTCCATCTCCTCGCGGCGCGCTTTCCCGAAATAGATGCCGGCGGCCCAGAGTCCAGAACGGAACCGGCAATGCCGCCCGATCAGCAAATTCTCCGTCACCGTCAGATGCGGAAATAGTTCGGCGTGCTGGAAGGCGCGGCCGATGCCGTGTTCGACCATTTTGTGCAACGGCAGACCTCCGATATCCAAGCCGTCCAGAAGAATCGCACCTACAGTGGGCTGGTAGATACCGTTGATGCAATTGAGAAGCGCGGTCTTCCCCGCTCCGTTAGGCCCGACCAGGGCCAGCAACTCGGACGGATTGGCGCGTAACGACAGGTTCCTGATCGCAGTGATCCCGCCGAACTGAAGGGTCACATCTTCAATCTCTAGCGTTGCGCCGCGCGCGTTCATCCCCACCACCTCCGCTTGCGGGCATATTGCCGGAGGTCGCGATAGCTGCGCGACTTTCCTTCTCCTCCGCCCAAGTAGAACTCCTTGATGTCCTGATGCTGCATCAGGGTAGCGGCCGGACCCTTGAACACCACCCGGCCGCCCTCCAGAACATATCCGAAGGACGCAACGCCGAGGGCGGCGGCGGCATTCTGCTCGACGATCAGCATAGCAAGTCCCAGGTCGCGATTGATTGTCTGCAGAATCGTCATGATCTCGTGGGTGACGATGGGGGCGAGCCCCAGCGACAATTCGTCGACCAGCAGCAGTTTTGGTTCGCACATCAGCGCCATGCCGATTGCCAGCATCTGTTTCTCGCCGCCGCTCAGATAGCCGGCCACCTGCGATTGCCGTTCGGCCAGACGCGGAAAATAGCCGAGCACCTTGTCGCGGATCTCGCGCCTTTGCCGCGTAAGATTGAAGTGGAGATTTTCCTGCACCGTCAGCGTCTCGAACAGCTTGCTGCGCTCTGGAACCAGAACGATGCCGCGGCGGGAAATCAGGTGCGGCATGGTTCCGACGATCGAGGTCTTGTCAAAGACAATGGTGCCATCGGTGATGGCCACGTCTTCCGCCGGCAGAAAGCCCGAAATAGCGCGCAAAGTAGTCGTCTTGCCCGATCCGTTGGTACCGATCATGGTGACGATGTCGCCGCGGCGCACCTCGATGCTGACGCCCTGCACCGCCGTCGCGACGTGGTTGTAGACGACCTCCAACTGTCGCACGTCGAGCAGAGGATCGGTTTGAGCCGGCTGCGTAGTCATTGCTAGCGCCTCTCCGCAGGCGACAATTCGCGGTACCGGAAGGGCCAGCGCTCGAAATACAGGGCAATGCGGCGGTAGATCTCGATCAGTCCTTTCGGCTCGAACAACAGGAACAGAATGATGACGATGCCGATAGCCGCCTCCTGCAACCCATAAGAGGTGGAGCCCAGACGCCAGTTCGGCGGCAGCATGTCAAAGCCGTGCTCGATCCAGAACGGCAGCAGCGTCATGAAAACGGCGCCCAGAACCGACCCGGCTATCGAGCCCATGCCGCCGACGATGATCATGGCCAGATAGAGAATCGCGAGTTCCAGCGTGTAGGCCTCGACCGTCACCACCCCGGAAAAATAGGCGCCGAGACTGCCGGCGAGCGCAGCGAGCGCGGCGCTGGTAACGAAGGCCAGCAGCTTGAACCGCGTGACATTGATGCCCACGGACGCGGCCGCGATATCGCGATCCCGGATCGCCACCCAGGCGCGCCCGACATAGCTGCGCGACAGGTTCAATCCAAACAGAACCGTCGCCACGCCAGTCAGAAGCAGGACATAATACCAGGACCGTCCGCCCTCGATCTGCCACGAGCCAATGACCGGCGCGGGAATCGATATTCCAGCCGTCGCGCTCGATCCGAATTTGGCCTGATACGTCGTGAGGATGAAGATGATGGCGTAGTGCATCGCCAATGTGGTGATCGCAAGATAGATGCCGCGAAAGCGCAAGGCCGGCAGACCGACCACAAAGCCTACGGCCGCACCAATGATGCAGGAAGCCGGAACAGCGAGCCAGAATGGTGCGGCATACAGATTGGTCAGAATGGCGGTGACGAACGCCCCGATCGCCATGAAGCTGGCATGACCGAGCGACACCTGCCCGCAATAGCCGGTCAGCAGGTTCAGACCGACGGCGCCGATGACTGCCAAAAAGGTGAGATTCATCAGGTGCAGCAGGTAGCCGCTGCCGAAGAATGGAACCGCAAGCAGCGCGACAAGCGCGGCAGTCACCACCACCCGCTGATAGGGTTCAGGAAAAATCCTGTTGGTCTCGGCATAGGAAACGCGAAGATAAGGACTGCCCGCGGCCATGAATTTCGTCCTGTCCTAGACCCGGTTCAGTTCTTCAGGCGTTCCGAACAGGCCCCACGGGCGCCAGCACATCACGACCAGAAGAATTGCAAAGGGAACCGCTTCGCTCAGCGCGGGATCGATCAGCCTTGCGGTGATGAAAGTGGCGGTCGCGACCAGCATGCCGCCGATGATCGCCCCACGCAGGCTGTCGAGACCGCCGACCAATGCCGCGGTAAGACCGCTCAGTCCGATGATCGTGCTTTGCGGGCTGAGCATCGAGCGCGATCCGAACAGCACGCCCGCCAGCGACGCCGCGAACACCGCCGTGCCCCAGGCGAGCGCGAGGATCAGGTTGACATTCACCTGACGCTGGCTGGCCAGCAGCGGGTTCTCGGCCGCGCCGCGGAACTGCCGGCCCAGACGCGTATAACCAAAGAAACCGAACATCGCGGCAAAAAACAGGACACCGGCAATTACAGTGATCAGATCGACTGCAGTGAGCCGCCCTCCTCCCGGATAGGTATAGAGAATTTGCCGGCCGAGATTGACGCCGACACTTTTGGACTGCCAGACCACCACGATCGCGGCCTTGAAGATGATGGCCACACCGATCGTCACCATCGCGGCAACGAAGGTGGGTTGTCCCAGCAAGCTGCGCATCAGCGCGAAGTATACAATGACGCCGAAGATGACGCTGACGATCGCCGTCACGGCAATCGTCAGCGGCAACGAGTGTCCCGGCATCATGATCGCTACCGAATAGAAAACGTAGGCCCCCACGATCGCCAATTCGCCATGGGCGAAATTCACGACGCGGGAGGCCTTGTAGACAATCACAATGCCTGCGGCCAGCAAGGCATAGGTCGTGCCCAGAACAATGATGCTGACCAGCAGTTCCACGGCCGAACTCCCGACTTACTGGGCCGGGAATTCAAGCTTGTCTTTACGGATCCAGCTGCCGGCCGGCTTGAGCTCGCCGGCTTCCCAGCGGTAAAGGCGCCAGTAGCTCGGGCCATAGTGATCGTTGGCCGTCATCTCGATCGCACCGCCGGTCAACCCCTGCGTGTCGATCTTCACCTGCTGGATCGCCTTGTCGAGGCTCTCGCGCGTGCAGTTCGCTCCGCATTTCTCAAGCGCATTGGCGGCCAGCATGCCGAGGGTCCAGCCGGTGACATGCATCATGCCGGGATTCTCGACACCATACTTCTTGGCGGCTTCGCGAAGCGCCGGCAAGCCTGGCGCCGAATCTGTTGCCGGCGCATATCGAGACACCATGTAGAGATTGGCACCGCTGCCGGCACGCTCGGCCGCCTGTTTGGCGGTCGTTTCCGACGCGCCATAGGAGGCGATCACATAGGGTCCGGCATAGCCTGCCGCGCGCAGGGCGGTGA
This sequence comes from Pseudorhodoplanes sp., assembly GCA_022843165.1. Lineage (GTDB taxonomy): Bacteria > Pseudomonadota > Alphaproteobacteria > Rhizobiales > Xanthobacteraceae > Pseudorhodoplanes. The sequence continues at coordinate 67,773 of JALHOD010000008.1, read as the reverse complement.
TCATTCCGAGATTCTGTTCGGCGCCATAATGGCCGACGACGATATCCGGCTTGAATGCGGCGACCGATTGCGCGAATGGCGTGAAATCCGCCGTGCGGACGGGGAACACAACCTCGTCCCAGGTGTAGCCGAGCTTCTCCGCCATCAACTTGTTGTGGCGAAGCGCCGCGCGCCCGCCGACGCTGTCGAAGGTGATGCCAACCACCTTGCCCTTCGGCGTGATCTGTTGTGAGAGCGTGCCGATCGCTTCGCCTGCAACCTCGAAGGTCACGCCGGTGCTGTAATAGAACGGCTTGGCCGGAGCCAAGGCATCCAGCACCGCGCTAAAGGTGCTGACCACCGGCACGCCCGCTTTCCGCATTTCCACGATCACCGGGCCGATGGTGCTGCTCAGGCTCAACCCGAAAATGCCGAGAACCTCGTCGCGCTCCACCTGTTTTTTTGCTGCGGCCACCGCGCGATCGGCACGCAGGCCGTCATCGTCGAGCGAAATCCTGATCTTGCGGCCATTGATGCCACCTTTGTCGTTGAGAGCCTTCATGTAGAGCTCGAAGCCCTGCCAGGTCGGCGTATAGGAGCCGGCCAGAGGCCCCGACATGTCGGTGACATAGCCAATCTTGTATTCCTGGGCCTGAACCTGGCCAGCGATGACCGTTGCGGCCATGGCGGCAAGGAGCGTCGTCAGCGGCTTATTCCAGATATTGATCGTCATGCTCATTCCTCCCTTTAAGCGTGAAGTCGTTGCTCGGGTCGGCCCAACTGGCCGGCCTGAGCCCGCTCCACTTTCTCGGTAGTTTCTTCGGCGTACATGTCGGAGATCAGATCTTCGAACAACGCAGCGAGATGCTTGCGCTTGATCTTGCGGGTTGGCGTAGTATCGCCCTCCTCCGGGTCGAGTTCCTTGGGAATGATCCGGAATTTCTTGACCTGCTCGACGCGGGCGAGCTGGTCATTGACCGCCTGGATTTCGCGCGCGATCAGGTCAACGATCCGGGGATCGGACACAAGCGACTGGAAACTGGTATAGATCACCTTGTTCTGGCGCGCCCATTCCGCGACCGAGCCGAAATCAATCTCGATCAGCGACGTGACGAATTTCCGGCCGTCGCCGATCAATGCCGCCTCGCTGATATAGGGGCTGCTCTTGAGAAGGTTCTCGATCTCGCTCGGCGCAATATTCTTGCCACCGCTCGTAATCATGATGTCCTTCTTGCGGTCCACGATCCGGAACTCGCCCTTGTCGTTTGCTTCGGCGACGTCGCCGGTCGTCAGCCAGCCATCCTGCATGGTAGCCCGGGTGCCTTCGTCGTTCTTCCAGTAGCCGCGGAACAGCCCGCGACCGCGCACCAGCAATTCGCCATCCGGCCCGCACTTCACCTCGCGTGGATGGATCGCTATGCCTCCGGTGGCCGGCGACGGAAAAGCAGGCTTCTGGCAAAGAACATAGCCGCCTTCGGTGATGCCATAGAGATTGCGGACATTGACGCCCCAGATCTCCCATTGCTCCTGGATCTTCTGCGGCAGCGGTGCGCCCGCGCAGAGGATCGTGCGGATCTTGCAGAGACCGGCCTTCCGCAACAGAGGTTGAAACACCAGCAGATTGGCGAGCCCCTGCTGAACACGCAGAGCCAACCCGGGCCGTCCGCCCCGCCAGTGGACCGCGCGATAGCGTGTTCCGGCCTGCATGGCCCACGAATAGGTACGGCGCTTGATGAACGAGCTGCGCTGGATGCCGATGATGATCTGGGACGAGATCTTTTCCAGAATGCGCGGAACGACATTCATGAAAGTCGGCCGCACCTCGTAGAGCGTGCCCGGCAAATCCTCCACTTCCTCACCGATATGCGGAATGACGTCGGCGACGAGCGGCAGGCAGATCGACATCGAGCGTTCGATCAGATGCGCCATTGGCAGATGCGATACTGCCCGGTGAACGCCGTCATTAAGCTCGGGAAAGGCCTCCAGATAGGCATTTCCGAAGCCCCACATCAGCGAGGCATGATCATGCATCGCGCCTTTCGGCGGGCCAGTCGTACCGGACGTGTAGACAAGCACGGCAATATCGTGCGGCAGCACACGCGCGGCTCGCTCGGACAGAAATTTTCCGGCCATTCCGGTCGCCGCGAGACGATCGCGCCCCAGTTCGACAACCTTCTCGAAGCTGATCAGGCGTTCGTCGCGATACTGGAACAATGCGCGCGTATCGAAAACGATGATCTTGCGGACCTGCGGCAGCCCGCTGGCGGCGCTCAGTGCCTTGTCAACGAATTCCTGGTTCTCGGCCAGAAAAATGGCGGCGTCGCCGTTTTCCAGCTGATACTCAACCTCGCTGACCGAACAGGTGGTGTAGATCCCGTAGCAGATGGCGCCGCCGCACATCGCCGCCATATCCGCGATCAGAAATTCGCGGCAAGGATCGGACATGGCAGCGACGCGATCTCCCCGCTGCAAACCAAACGATTCGAGACCGGCGAGAAAGGCCTCCGCGATGTCGCGATACGCCGCCCAGGTCACCTCCTGATAGAGGCCCTGATCCTTGTAGCGAAAAGCAACATTTTTTGGCGTTGTCTCACAGCGTGCGACAAACCATTGCGGAATGCTCCAGGTATCGAGTTCCTGGGCCCTTCTGCGGTTGTAGCCCTGTCCCACGTCTCCTCCCCGGCTGGAGATCTAGCGAACGTTGACCCACACACTCTTTTCTTGCGTCACCTCGCGCATGACCGCGAAGCCCATTTCGCGGCCGTAGCCGCTGTTCTTGTAACCGCCATAGGGCGCCATCGATGAGACCGCGCCCCACGCGTTGACCCAGACGTTGCCGGCTTCGAAAGCCTGCGCCGCGCGCATGGCGCGGCCGACATCACGCGTGATCACCGACGCGGCAAGACCGAACGGGCAATCATTGGCGAGGGCCAGCGCTTCCCCCTCGTCCTTGAACGTCAGTACCGATAGCACCGGCCCAAAAATTTCCTCGCGCGCGATCCTCATCGAGTTCTGCACTTGATCGAAAATGGCCGGCCCGACGAAAAATCCTTTCTCGAGCCCTTTCGGCTCCTCGCCGCCATAGACGAGCTTGGCATCCTTCTTTCCGCTGGCGATGTAGCCCAGCACGCGATCCTTCTGCTTTGCGGAGATCAGCGGACCCATTGTGGTAACGGGATCCATCTGGTAGCCGAGCCGCACTTTCTTCGCGGCCTCGATCACCTTCTCCAGCACCTGGTCGTGAATCTTCTCATGCAGGAAAAGCCGCGATCCGGCGGTGCAGACCTGCCCCTGGTTGCTGAAGATCGACATGGCCGCGATCGACGCGGCCTGATCAATCGGCGCATCCTCGTACACGACGACGGCGCTCTTGCCGCCCAGCTCGAGTCCGACCGGCTTCAGCGTCGCTGCGGCTTCCGCCGCAATGCGCTTGCCAGTCTCGGTCGAGCCGGTAAACATCACCTTGGCCACAAGATGATGCTGCACCAGTGCCAGGCCCGCCACCGCTCCATAGCCCGGGACGATATTGACTACGCCGGCGGGAATGCCGGCCTCCTGAATAAGCTTTCCAAGATACATGACCGACAGGCAGGCCTGCTCGGCCGGCTTCAGAACCACCGTGTTGCCGGCTGCGATGGCAGGCGCGATCTTCCAGATCGCCTGCAGCAGCGGGTAATTCCAGGGAATGATCCCGCCGATCACCCCGAGCGGTTCCCGCAGCGTCATATTGATGTAAGGACCCGGCACGGGAATTGTGTCGCCCTGGATTTTGGTCGCCATCCCGGCGAAATATTCCAGCGCATCGATCGCGGTCACTGCGTCGATGGCCTTGGAATCGCGGATCGGCTTCCCGGCATTCAGCGATTCCAGTTCGGCCAGCTTCGCACCATGCCCCTCGACCAACTGGGCGAGCTTCATCAGTGACTTGGCGCGCGCCGCGCCGGTCTTCTTCTTCCACGCCGGGAATGCCGCAACAGCCGCCCTCACAGCGCGGTCGATATCCTCGTCGTCGCACTCGGCAAGGTGGCCCACTACCTCGCCATTGCCGGGATTGAAGGTCGGGAATGTCCTTCCGCTCGCGGCGGCGACATATTCGCCGTTGATGAAGGCACCCCAGGTTTCAGGTTTATAGTCTGCGATTACTTGCGGCTGGGCCTGAGTCATGGGGCACCCCCTTTACGTGTTGTCTTCTCAATTCGTTGGATGGTGGCGTTCTCCGGCTCAGTGCCGGAGAACGCCGGTCTTGTCGACCTCATTGCGCAAAGCATCGAGCTCCGCCTTGGTGGGGGGCGGCACAGTCTCGACTTTCTTTGCGGTCTTCACCTCGAAGCCGGTATTGGCCTTCACGTCGTCCAGCGTCACACCAGGGAAAAGCATGGCCAGCCGCGCTTCGAGCGTATCCGGATCGAAGTCGAAGATGCATTTCGGCGTCACCATCCACTTCGGTCCGCCGCCGTAAAACTCGTTCGCGCGGCAGACTTTCTTGCCGGGGTGCGAGATGTAATCGACCTTCTCGACCAGCCGGCGCTTGTCATGCGCCGTGAGGAATACATAAGTGTCGCGCACGCCGACGGCGATGTCGTTGATGCCGATGGTGCCAGGGCCGCGGAACGACATCTTCCCGTCCTTGCCCGCGAGGCCGATCATGTTGGTATTGCCCCACTTGTCGGCCTGGATGCCACCGACAAAGAACTTGTCGGCGAACCAGAAGTGGTTCACGTCGCGAAATTCGCTGCCGTCCTTGTAATAGTCTTTCCCGCCCGGCGCTCCGTAGAACAGATAGGTGTCAGGATGGTCATGAACGGATTCGGCATAGCGGATCAGTTCATAGCCGGTCGACGTCTTCGGCAGCTCCTCCACGTCCACGTCGGTGACCTGACACAGCGTCACCGACCCCCCGAGCTGCAGCTTGAGATTGGGCGCGTGGGTCTTCTGCGCCAGCATGGTCGCAGCGAAGAAAATCTCGGTGTGCGCGCCGGAGGTGATCTTGTCGGTGTCCTTGATCTCGCGCGAGAACACGACCGCCATCATTTCTTTCCAGGAATACTCGCTCATTTTTGACGTCCTTCAAATTCTGTCATCAACGGATGATGGTCGGTTCGATTACCAGCTCACGATCGGGTGCGTGTACAGCCCCACCAGCTTCTTGATGCCGACGGTGTCGAGATAGCTGTAATGCTCCTGGACGTGACGCTTGAGATACTCGTTCCAAGTCTTGCTATCGCCCTTGCGATTGGCCTCGCTGCACTTGACGTAATCCTGGATGAACTCGACATCTTCTTTGTAGAAGCCGTGCGCGGCGTAGGGATGGCCGCCATAGGGCGCCTCAACTACGACGTCGGCATACGCGATCGTGGTCATGAACGGGTTCTTGCGGATCACCGAATTCGGCACGATGCGCTCGCACTGGGTCATGATGCGGTTGGCCGATCGCGCCATCCAGCGGTCGCCGAAGCGCGCACCGAGATGCTGGCCGTTGCCATAGACGTCCGACCAGCCGACATGGATGATCGCCCAGTCCGGACGCAGCGGCGGCACGGCGATGATCTTCTTGGTCTTGCCGATCGGGTCGACGAATTCGACATATTCCTTGTTCAGGTCCGGAATACTGGTGCCGACACCGCCGCGCCACGCAAAGAATTCCTGGCCGGAAGCTGCCGCAAAGAAGCCGGCGTAAAGCAGATATTCGCTGGTCTCCTTCACCTCGATCTCGCCGGACTCGGCGTATTTGCGAAAATTGTGACCGATCGGGCAGTACATTTCCTGTCCGACATAGGGCGCGATGAGCTTCTTGACGCAGCCGGCACCGATCAGCAGATCGATTTCAAGGCCCGCGGTCGCAGACGCAACAATGGTGAGATCCTTCCGGCCTTGGCGGATGATCTCGCGCACCAGCGCCATAGGGTGATTGTCGGCGCCGAAACCGCCGACCGCGACGGTCTGGCCGTCCTTGATCAGACTGGCGGCTTCCTCGATCGACTTGACGACCTCTTTTCTCTTTTTGCTCACGTCTCAACCCTCGCTTTTGAACTTCAGTTTTTGCCAATCCAGCTTTCTGGAATTCACGTTTTCAGAATGGTGACGCCGTAGACCGCCGAATCCTGCCCGAGCAGCAATCCGCCTTGGTTCTGCGCCATGGTGACTTTCGGACGTTTCTCGATCTGCCGGGCGCCGGCTTCGCCGCGCATCTGCCAGACCAGTTCCGCGATCTGCAGCAGGCCGGTGGCCCCGACCGGATGGCCGCGCGAACACAGCCCGCCGCTCGGGTTGACCGGAATGCGCCCGCTCAAGGTCGTGATGCCCTCGTCGATCAGCCGAGGTCCCTCGCCCGGGGCGCATAGACCGAGCCGCTCGTAGAGCATCAGTTCTGCCGGCGCCATCGCGTCGTGCAACTCGATGGCATTGAGATCGTCCGGACCGATGCCGGCTTCCTCGTAGGCGGCCTGCGCGCTGACGGTGGCAGAGTCGGTAAAGCCGTCGTCAGGCAGGCGGTACATGCCGGACCGCAGCACGCAGCTGGCGATCCTGACCGGCAGCTTGCTGGTGAAGCGCGGCGCCATCTCGACCGGGCACACGATCGCCGCCGCCGCGCCATCGGAGATCGAGGCGCACATGAAGAGCGTCAAGGGATCGACCACGATCCGCGACTGCACCACCTGCTCGATCGAGAGTGGCCGGCGATGCTGCGCCAGCGGATTGAGCGATCCGTTGAACGAATTCTTGACCGCAGGCTTTGCGAAATCGGCCGAGGTCCAGCCGTATTCCGCCATCTTGCCCTTGAGATTGATCTTCGGGTGGATGGCGTAACTGGTGGTGAACTGCATCCCCATCTCGGACAGGTCGACTTCGGACACGGCGCTGAGCGCACTGATGGTACGGGCGCTATCGCCGACGAACATCTTCTCGACGCCGACCGCGAGCGCGACATCGGCGGCCCCGGAGGCCACCTCCAGCCAGGCACCGCGCAAGGCCGTGGCCGCGCTGGCGCAGGCATTCTCGACATTTATGACTGGAATTCCGGTGATGCCGGAATGCTGCAGCACAACCTGCCCACGCACACCCTCCTGCCCGGTCAACAATCCGCCAAGCGAATTGCCGACATAGGCCACGTTGATGTCCGAAGGCTCGGCACCGGCGTCGTCGAGCGTATTCCAGATCGCCGTATAGGCTAAGTCCTTGAGCGCCTTTTCGGTAAATTGTCCGGTCGCATGCGCGCCGACGCCGATGATTGCGACCTCACGCATGACCCGACGTCCGCTGTTCTGGTCGGCCGGCCGGTACATATTTATATGTCAGCAGATCGCTGTTCTCGGGCGTGTCGGCTAGGGGCTCCAGTACCAGCCGCATGTCCATGCCGTCCTCGAGAACGCCGGCTTCGACCGGACATTCGGCGCCGACCAGCGCAAAAATACGTGGGCCTTCCGGCAGATCGACGAAGACCTGGAAGAACGGCGCGACAAAACCCTTGGGCGCGAATCGCGCAATGGTGTGGCTGAACAGTTTGCCGGTACGGCCGATCTGAACCTCGCGCATCGACCCGTTGGTCTGACAGGCAGGGCAAACCGGCATTTTCGGAAAGACCACCGTCGCGCATTCATCGCATCGCGCACCCAGCAGACAGGGCGTCTGCTTTGCGTCCGTGGGGACGAAGATGCTCGATGGATGCAGAATGTTCACGCGATGACTCACACGCCGGAGATGAAGATCAGACGCCCAGATGCTTTTTCAGTGCACGGAAGCCGGCATTGAAGACGCGAGCCATGAATTGCTGCCCCTCCTCTTCCTTGCCCTTCTCGGTATCGAATTCCGTCGACCATTCGCCGAGCGTTCCGTAGGTGTCGGTGATCGGACGCAGGCGCATGCTGGTGCGGATATTCTTCACCGGCAGCGGACCTTCGAGCACCGAATAGCTGATCAGATATTCCTCGGGAGACAGTTCTTCGAGGCGCTCGCGCAGGATGTCCTTGGTGCCGACCATCCCGAGCTTGCGAACGGCACCGATTTGCTTCTCGGTCTTGCCCGCCTCGATGACGCTGTCCTTCATGCCCGGCATCCAGGCCGGCAATCCGTTGAAATCGCTGGCGACGCGCCAGACGCGCTCGATCGGCGCATTGATCACCGTGCTCACAAAAACCTTTGGCATCGCCCACCCTTGCTGACTGGCGCCCCGCGAAACGTCGCAGCGCGCGCCCGAGTCTCACCGCTCGTTTGTGATCCCGGCCGCCCCGATCCCTGAAGCGAGTTGAAACGACCGTCCTGAAATTTATGGTATAACGCTGTTCTAGTTTGTCAAGCGCAAGAAGGCCGGAAAAACGGGCTCGTTTTGCTGCTTGTGAAAAAGCCGCAGCTGTTTTTGAGGGCCCCCGCCCGGCGATCATGCCGCGCGGAGGGACCATTTCTGGCGCAACAGGCCCGTTGCAAGGGCTCCGCACCACGACGATCAGTTGCGCGATCGCGCCCGGATCATGTAGGTGTCGAAGCCGTATTCGGCGACCTGCCACCACAGATACTGGTCGTTGCGGAATGCAATCATTGCCTCGATCATCTTCTTGAATTCGGGATTCTTGGCGGAGATGTCGGCGTAGATTTCATTCGAGGCCTTGAAGCAGGCATCCATCACGTCGTTCGGAAACGGACGGAGTTGCGCGCCCGCCGCAACCAGCCTTTTCAGCGCCGCCGGATTCTGCGCGTCGTAGCGTGCCTGCATCCAGGTCGTCGCATAATTTGCGGCGCTGGTGATGGCGGCCTGATACGGCTTGGGAAGCTCGTTCCACTTTGCCAGACTGATGAAGCCGTGCAGGCTCGGGCCACCCTCCCACCATCCTGGATAATAATAGAATGGCGCAACCTTGTAGAAGCCGAGCTTCTCATCGTCATATGGTCCGATCCATTCCGCGGCGTCGAGCGTGCCCTTCTCCAGCGACGGGTAGATATCCGCGCCGGCAAGCTGCTGCGGCACCACACCAAGCTTCTGCAGCACCTGCCCGGTAATGCCCGCGATGCGGAACTTCAGGCCCGACAAGTCGGAGACGGATTTGATCTCCTTGCGGAACCAGCCGCCCATCTGAGCGCCGGTGTTGCCGAGCGGCAAACCATGCACATTGTATTTCTTGTAGAAATCGTTGAAGGCTTCGTTGCCCCCGCCCTGATACAGCCAGGCATGCTGCTGTCGCGCGTTCAGGCCGAATGGCACCGCCGATGCAATGGCAAAGGTCGGATCCTTGCCAACATAGTAATAAGACACGGTGTGGCACATTTCGACCGTGCCATTGGAGACGGCGTCGAGAGCTTGCAGACCGGGTACGATCTCGCCGCCGGCAAAGACCTGGATCCGGAATTTGTTGTCGGTCAAATCGGCGACCATCTTCGAAAAGACTTCGGCCCCGCCATAGGTCACATCGAGCGATTTCGGAAAGCTGGATGTCAGTCGCCAGCGAATGTCAGGCGACGATTGCGCGATGGCCGGCATCGCGACGGTTGTCGTGGCGGCCAAGCCCGTACCGGTAGCAGTCAAAAATTCACGCCGTTTCATGTCATCCTCCCTCGTTAAGTTTGTTTATGTCGTTATGTCTTCCGTCAGAAATTTTGATGGCGCGCGAGCGCCGGAAAATCGCTCAATCTGCTTCGTAAGTGCGGCACCTTCCGGATCGGCCAATGCGACTTTGCGGGCGTCGCGGATCGCGACCGCAAGAAACGTCGGCTCGGCGGTCGTCAGAATGTTTTCGGCAAAATACCGGTCGCGGATCAGTCCGAAGCTCCTGACGGCGCGCGCGTGGGTATCGCCGTAACCCTTGACGATCTGCCCGCACAGCGCGACTTCAAGCGCCAGAGCGGGGTCACGGCCCGCCGCTCTCTCGATCGCCTTGAGCCATTGGCCGATAAGTGCCTGTTCTTCGTGGAATCGCCAGGTCCGGCGGCGCCACCAGCGCAATCCGGACAGAAGGCGTAGCAGGAAAAACCCTGATACCGACGTGGTCCGGATATACATGCCGACATTCAGCTGCCGATCCAGATTGTGCTTGCGCCCGTAGTCGTAAAGCCGCTGGCCGAGCCGCGCGGGAAAGAGCGAGCACAATTCTTCCAGACCGGGCTTCAGGAATTCAGTGACCCGCACAACTTCGTGCTCCCCGGCCCTGACCTCTTTGCGGATGCGCGGTACACGGTCCTTGCGCGTCTTGAGGTCGGCCACCCGGATGACATCTTCGTAGCTCATCCACAACGCCAGAAAGCGTGCGGTCTCCTGAGACAGCACCGTGTTGGTCTGCCGGTCGAGCGCAACGATTGGCTTCAGGCGATTCAGATAGAGTTCTGCGTAAGCTGCGTCCTGATAGTCGATCAGACGGTTGATGCCATGTGCAAGCGTCTCGTGAAGCGTCGGTGGAAATTCGCTTCGCATACGATTAAGCACCGCGTCAGACATGGAGACCGGCCTGGTCGATCGCGTTGTCCCTTCCATCCGGTCGGCGTCCTTCCCGATCTGATCGAATCCCAACGCAAAGCCGCGCAGGTTGCTGTCCACCGACTTTCCAGATTCGCGGATCGCCTGTTCGGCCTGCGCTCGGTCGATGGGCAGGCATTGCGTTCCGATCAGAGCGCCGAACATCACCGCATTCACCGGACAGCCCGCCTTGCGGGCGTACTCCGACATGTCAAAAAGGATAGCGCGCCGTGCCAGGTGTCGTGCCGTTGTCAGGATCAGCTCACTGTCAAATCGGCCATCGGCCATCGCCGTTCGCTCGCCGATCGCAAACACGCGGTTGGTGGACGCCACCAGCGTCGTGCGATCAGGAGTCACAAATCCGTTCTGGATCGCCCGCCCCGCTTCCACCAGTTCGGATGCGACGACCAGATCGATGTCGCCCGGCGTCGCCGTCAGGGCGAGTACTGGTTGCGCGCCCTTAAGGTCTGCCCGACGGCGCGGAAACAATTCAAGATAATAGGTCGTCGCGCCGGTGCGTTGCGCCACGCCCGGGATCGAGGTGCTCTGCACGGGATAATCGGCAAAAATGGCCGACGTGACGATCCAGTCCGCTAGAACACCGCCACCTTCGCCGCCCAGAGCGGCCACAAGAATATTCACACTGCGCACATCGGTACTCATCACGAAAAATGACTAGGCGTGAACTGGACGCTGCGACCGCAGCAGCCCGATCAGAAACTGGCGACAGCCGTCAATCAGGCGATCCCAGAGCGTCGGATTCTGTATGATCTCGGTGCGATAGAATGACGGACACAGTACTGCGGCGTGTGCGACCTCGCCGCATAATCCGCAGCCGACGCAATTGTTGTCGACCTGCGCCACCGGATCCTTCCGTAGAGGATCCGGGTTTGGCGCGATGGTCAGCGACGGGCATCCGGATAGACGGATGCAGGAATGATCGCCGGTGCAGACATCGGCGTCGATCCCAAAGCGGGTCCGCACCACGCGTTTGCCTTCACTCAGCTGCCTCGCGTTGATGGGCCGTATCCGGCGCTGTCGCGCCAGCTGGCACTCGCCATCGGCGATAATGACTTTCAGGCCCCGCTCCGGCGATCTGCTGGCCTCGACGATCGATTTCACCATGGTGCTGACGCTGTAGGACTGGATTGTTTTCAGCCAATTGACCCCGACATGCTTGAGCACAGCCTCGATGCTGGGCGGCGGCGCCTTGGCCTTTTCGCTTCCGGGAGTCGACACGATCCGCTGTCCGCCGGTCGCCGCCGCATAGCCGTTTTTCATGATGATCAGGATGCCGTCATCGCCATTGGCGACGGCCGTCGTCACGCCCGTGGTCAGGCCGTTGTGCCAAAAGCCGCCGTCGCCCATGATATTGATGACGCGTTTCTTGAAGTTGGCGGCGATACCCGCACCGCTCGCAAGGCCGAGCCCGTAACCGAGCATGGTATTGCCGATGTGGAACGGCGCCAATGACGAGAAGATATGACAACCGACATCGCCGGTGACATGCGTCTTGCCGATCTCTTTTTCGGCGATCTTGATGGCGCTGAAAACCGGACGCTCGGGACAGCCGACGCAGAAGCCCGGCGGGCGGACCGGAACGGGCTCGCGAAGGAGTTTTGCGGCATTCTCCTTGATCAGACGAATGTCGTCCGCCGGTTTGCTCCAAGCCGCGCCGGCCTTTTCCGGCCAGGCCGCGGCAAAGAATTTTCCGAGACCGCCGATCACCACCTCGCCGGTATATTCCCCTGCCATCGGCAACACGTCCTTGCCGTGAACCACGGTCGCGTGCTGCTGTCGTTCCTGCAGGATGGCCTTGATGGCTTGTTCGAGAAAGTTCGGCTGCCCTTCCTCGACAATCAGCACGGACGTCTTGCCTCGGCAGAACTCCACGATTTCGGCCGGCACCAGCGGATAGGTGACGTTCAGCACATATAACGGGATCTGGCCGTTGCCAAAACTGTCGGCGAGACCGTAGCGCTGCAGAGAACGGATGAGCCCGTTATAGAGCCCACCCTGAACGATGATTCCGACATCGTTTCGGTCGCCGGCGAACACCTCGTTCAGCTTGTGCTCCGCCACATACTGGACGGCTGCGGGCCAGCGCACATCGATCTTCTGTTTCTCCTGTGAGTAGGTCCATGGCGGCAAACAGAAGCGCGCGGAATCGAATTTCGGCGCCTCGATCAGGTTGCGGCCTGAATAGGTGCCGGCGCGGTTATCCTTGCAGTCGAAACTTCCCTGCACGTGGCAGGCGCGGATCCGCAGTTCCAGCATGACCGGCGTATTGCTGGCCTCCGACAGGGCGAATCCATGCTCCACCATGTCGACGATGGTCGGCAGATTTGGCCGCGGGTCGAGCAGCCAGATCTGCGATTTCATCGCGAAGGCGTGCGTACGCTCCTGTATGATGCTCGCGCCCTCGCCGTAATCCTCGCCGACGATGATGAGAGCGCCGCCGGTCACCCCCGCCGACGAAAGATTTGACAGGGCATCCGACGCGACATTGGTGCCGACCACCGACTTCCACGTCACCGCACCGCGGATGGGATACTGGATCGACGCGCCCAGAATGGCGGCGGCGCCGGCCTCGTTGGCAGCGAATTCGAAATGGATGCCGAGATCCTCGAGGATATCCTCGGCGTCGGTCAGCACGTCGACCAGATGCGACACCGGCGCGCCGGGATAGCCGCTGATATAGCTGACGCCCGATTGCAGCAGCGCCTTGGTGACGGCGAGGATGCCCTCGCCGTGAAACGTGTCACCGGCGCCGAGGCGAAGCGATTTCACCTCCTCCTTGAACGAACGTTCCATTCCCTGTCTCCATAGCAGTCTTTCGCTGCCTGTTCTGGAATATTGTTATACCAATTTTACGGCCGCAGCGAGGCGGCGGAGTTCGTCCTGCGTGGTCATGCCGCGTTGGCGTTGCGATAGGCTGGCAAGCCCTGCGGCCGATGCGGCGCGGCCCGGTTGCCGGCGCCGCGCTGCGGCATGTGCGGCAGCACGAAGCCCTGCTGATGGCTGGCGCGGGTGATCACGGTAAATTTCCACAGGACGCCGCAGGCCACGAATCCGGCTGCAGCGAGCGCCATTGCGATGGCTGACGCCGTGGCAAAGCCATAGCCGAGCGCGACGAGCGAAAGCAGCATGACACCGGTATAGACCGGCGTGATGGCTTTCAAGACATCGCGCGTCAGCAATCCGAGTCTCTCCCTCTGCGCTGTCGCGAGATAGAGCAACCACAAGACCAGAATGCCAACGGATGTAACTGCCGCAACCGCCACCAATGCCGGCGGAATCGACAGTCCGAGAAAGCCGCTGATCAGCAAGGCCAGCCCGCTCCCCTCGCTCAGGCCCGACACACAGATCAGTGCCGGTATCAGCGGCGCCCGCCAGGCCGGAATGCCCCTGGCGGCATGGATGATGCGCGCCTGACAATACAAAAATGACGCGGCGGCGATCGCCATAGCGAACATCGCGCCTGTCGATGGCTGCCACCATACCAGCGCCAGCAGCGGATAAAGAACGATCACGACATAGACCTCGCGGGTCATCCACGAGGTGTTCGGGCGCAGCATGACATTCAACGCCCGCAACTTGCGCCCGATTTCGAGGAACACGAAGAACAGGCCGATCGCGATCACGATGCCCCCGACGGGAGCGGCGGCAATGACCATATCCTGGGGCACAAACCCGGCCGCCGCCAGCAGCGCGGCGACCGTCAACAACCCCGACCCCGTCCCGCCCATGGTGAAGTTCATGGCGGCACGATAATCCCAGAACGGCTGTAGCTTGCCGATCAGCGGATTGTTAGGATCGCGCTGCTCGTCGTCAGTCGGCGCGATCGCGGCCGCGCCGGGAATGGAATCCGGCACCTCGTAGAGATACTTGATCTGCGGATCGGTCTTGAGGAAGTCGTTGACCTGGAAGTTGTCGCGTTCGGCCACCAGCTGCGAGACCTCGCTTTTCGGATCGGCAAAATCGCCGAACTTGATCGCCTGCGCGATGCAGGAGCCGGCACAGGCCGGCGTCACATCCAGATCGACACCCGGAGTCAGTCCGCGCGCATGCGCCTCGTCGACGCGATCGATGCAGAATGTGCATTTCTGCGCCACGCCCACGCGCTCCTTGTGCGCGACGTGCCGTTCCTGCACCGTCGCTTCGCCGTAATAGAACTTCATCTCATGCGCCAGCGTGCGCGCATCGTAGGGGCACGCCACGGCGCAATAGCCGCAGCCGATGCAGAGATCGTAGTCCATCGCGACCAGGCCATCGTCGCGCTGATAGGTGGCGCCGCTCGGACAGACCGGCACACAGGGCGGCTCCGCGCAATGCTGGCAGCCGGTCACCAGAAAGAAGCGTTCGACATCGGGATAGCTGCCCTGTTCGATATCGATGACAGAGCGCCACTGCACGCCCGGCATGGTGTCGTTCGCGTGCTTGCAGGCAATCGTGCAGGTCTGGCAGCCGACGCAACGATTGACGTCAACCACCATGCCATAGCGTTTTGCCGGATTGGCCGATTCCAGGATATTCATGCGCGGGCTCTCCGCGGCTCGGTGTCCTTCTCAAGGCGCACGCGCGTGATATCCGATCCGCTGCCGGTCGCATCGGTCAGACTGAGCGAGAGCGCGGTCAGCGAATTCAGGCTCGGCATCTGGAAATCCTTGGCGAGCGGCGTGATCCAGTGATCGAACTGCCCGATGATCACCACCGTATCGGGACGCATGCCCGCCCGCACCACGGCATAACCGCGGCTGATGCCGGTCGGGGACCGCAGCACGATGGGATCGCCATCCGCGATCCCGAGCTTCTTCGCGGTGTCCTTGTGCACCATCACGCCCTTGTGGCCGCGCACATTGGACGCCACCTCTCGGATCAGCGGCAGGCCGACATTGGCGCCCCAGGAGTACTGCATGCTGCGGGTGGTCAGCGCCCAGAGCGGAAAGTCCTCGGGCTTCTGTCCGACCTCCTTGATGTGGTCGATCCAGATATCCGGAAACGACAGATAGCCCGGCATCGGCTCGTATTCCTCGAGCTGCCGGTTCCACCAGTTGATGCCGGCTTCATGCAGGCGATTCCCGAGCTGGGCGCCGTGCCGCATAATGCGTTCCTGGTAGGGAAGCTCGAAGCGCAAGCCCTGCTTCTTGATCGCGGGGTATAAGTACCAGTCGAGTTGCGGATAGGGTTTCAGCATGAAGCCCTTCTCCTTGAACCAGTCGATGCCGTGAATTTCCTCGCCGTCCGAGGTTTCGTGGCTGGCGGCCTGGGCCACGCGATCCCAGATCGTGTTCACGTCGTGCTTTTCGTCTTCGGCCAGGCCGTAATTGTAGGTGTTGGACACCAGCGAAATGCCGGCGGCGCCGCGATTGATCGACTGATTGTATTCCCGCAGCACGCCGGAGCGCGCCGCCAGCTCGGTGGCGATCTCCGTCATGTCCTTGCAGTCGATCCTGGTTTCTCCGACCGGCTGCCGCACCGCCCAGCCTTCGTGCTTCCAGAATTGCTGCAGGAATTTCGTCGAGCCGATCCGGATCAGTTGCAGGCTTTCGAGATCGGTGGCTTCCGGCAGCAGGATGTCTGCCATGTAGTTGGTCTCGTCCAGCGTGTAGGCGAACGCCACCGTGAACGGAAACTCCGCAACGCGCTCCGCCACCTGCGGCGCGTTCCAGGACGAGATAGCCGGATTGGTTCGGTAGCAAAACCAGATGTCAGGCATGGTCGCCTTCGGCCAGTGATCGGGCTGTTCTTTCTGGAACAGCCACGGCAGGTGCGCCGGTCCGAGCGCCGGCGACCACGGCGAATTGGCCGCGATCGGAACCAGCGTCTTGTAGGCATTGCGGATATGCGGGTTGGGGTCCCAGCCGGTCTTCGTTGTCTCGTTGAAGGGGAATTGCATGAAGCCATCGGGGCCCGGAATGACCGAGCCGACGCGCGACTTGGCGGGACGCACCAGCTTGACGGCGGTGCCGAGAACGCCGCCCGGAACTTCCAGCGCGCCGACCAGAACGGCAAGGACCGTGCGCGCCCAGCAGGTCTGATAACCGCCCCAGCCATTGTTGACGCTCTTGCCGAGCATCACCGCGACCGGGCGGAATGGCAGCGTTTGCCCTTCGATCTCGATGGTCTGGCCGATGCAGGCATGCGCCAGATACTCGTCGGCGATTGCCTTGATCTTGTCGGCGCCGATATCGGTCTGCTCCTGCGCCCATTCCGGCGTGAACTTTGCGACATGCGCCCGGAGCTTCTCGAATGACGTCGTCACCCGCACGTTGTCGTGGCGCCAGACGGCATCGTCCGGCCCCTGCTCGATGCCGGAAACCACGAAGTCTCCCGACAGTGCCGCGTCCCCAATGTCTGCGCTGAACGGCTTGGCCCGGCTGTCCGCCAGATCCCAGATCAACGGCTCCCCGCTCTTGGCATCTCGCATGAAATAGCCGTTGGGACCGACCAGATAAGGCGAGTTGGTCGACTGTTTCAGATAGGGAATGTCACAGACATTGCTCCAGTCACGATTATGGAGAATGTGATGGATCAGCGCATAGAGGAAAGCGGCGTCGGTCTTCGGGCGGATCGGCACCCATTCGCCCGATAACGCCCCCGTCACCGACATGTGAGGCTCGACCTGGATACGCCGCAACCCGCGCACGCGCGCATCCGCCTCGCGCCAGACACCGACCGATCCGCCCGACGCCTCGGTGTTGTTTCCGCAGCTGATGACGAAATTGCAATACGGAATATCGGCCGACACCGTGAAGGCGCGATGCCAGAATTCACCGTAGAGATGTTCGGAATGATAGCATTTCACCCCTTGGCCGGCGCCGAAACCAAGATCGACCTTTCCAAGCGCAGCGAGAAAGGCGGGAAACGTGCCCATATATTGCGTCGGCGTTCCGCCGCCGCCGAAGCTTGCGGCGATGCGCGGATAGCCGGACTCGTCGAGCAGACCCTTCTCCCGGATGTTCCGCAACTTGGACGCCACGATATCGAGCGCCTCGTCCCATGAGATCGGCACGAAGCCGGGATCGTGCTCGCGTCCCTTCAGCGGATTGGTCCGCTTCATTGGCTGCGGCACGCGGTTGGGATTGTAGGTTTTTTGAATCAGCCCGTAGGCCTTGACGCAGACACGGCCGCCTCCGGGGTGCGTTCCGTTCGCCGCGTAATTGGATTCGACGCGGACTGCGATGCCATCCTCTTCCTCGACCCGCAACAGGTCGGGCCCGGCAACGCACTGATAGCAATAGACCGGTTTCTTCACGCGGGTGGATTGCGCCCGATAACCTTTTTCTCCTGCCGCCACGGCGTGCCTTCCTTTCCGCTTCGCAATCTTCGGTCTGAGCCCAGGACCGATCGTGAGAAGGGAAAGCGGGTCGCAGCGAATTTCGCCGGCTGGCCCCTTCCCATCCCGGGAGGATTAAACTAGAATAGTGTTATACCAAATTTTGGTTTGCACAAGGCACCGCCTTTCGGAAATGCCCGCGGACCCAAGAACGAAAAAAGTCACATAATTATGGGAGGAAAACAGATGAGGACTTTGCTTGCTGCAAGCGCGGCGCTGATTGCGCTGACGACGTCGACATTGGCGGAGATCAAGATCGGGTCCGTGCTTTCGGTCACCGGCCCCGCGTCGTTTCTCGGCGATCCGGAAAAGAAGACACTCGAAATGTATGTCGCCGATATCAATGCCCAGGGCGGCGTGAACGGCGAAAAGATCAAGCTGTTCATTTACGACGACGGCGGCGACGCCAACAAGGCGCGCACGTTCGCGACGCGCCTCGTTGAGGAGGACAAGGTTGACGCCGTGCTGGGAGGTTCGATCACCGGCACATCCATGTCCATGCTCGGCGTCTTCGACGAGGCCGGCATCCCCTATATCTCGCTGGCGGGCGCGGCCGGGATCGTCATTCCCGTGCGCAAATGGGTGTTCAAGACACCGCATACCGAACCGATGTCCTGCGGCAAGATTTTCGACGACCTGAAGAAACGAAATCTCCTCAATATCGCAATGATTTCCGGCACCGATGGCTGGGGCAAGGCGATGCGCGAAGAGTGCATCAAGATGGCCCCGCAATTCGGCGTGAAGGTGCTGAAGGATGAAATCTACGGCGCTGCCGACAGCGACATGACGCCGCAACTGACCAACATCAAGAACACGCCGGGAGTCCAGGCCGTCATCAATTGCGGCTTCGGACAGGGCCCAGCAATCGTGACGCGCAACTATCGCCAGCTCGGCATCATCGCTCCGCTCTACCAGAGCCATGGTGTCTCCTCGAAAAGCTATATCCAGCTCGCGGGTGCCGCTGCCGAAGGCGTCCGTCTGCCGGCGGGCGCCACCATCATCGCCGACCAGTTGCCGGACAGCGATCCGTTGAAGAAGGTCGTGACCGCCTACAAAAACAAGTTCGAGAAAGCGACGGGGCAACCGGTGTCCACTTTCGGCGGCCACATGCACGACGCGCTGTTCATCCTTGTGGAAGCCATGAAGCGGGCGAAGAGCGCCGACAAGGCGAAGGTCCGGGACGAGATCGAGAAGACCAAGGGTTTCGTCGGCACCGGCGGCATGGTCAATATGTCGCCCACCGATCATCTCGGCCTCGATCTCGACGCCTTCCGGATGATCGAGATCAGGAACGGCGACTGGGCCCTCATCCGGTAAGCCGGCGGCGACACAAAAAACGATCGCCGTCCGCTCTGGACGGCGAAACAAAAAACGACTGAAATGCAAGGCTCATCTCGCTCATATGCAGCGGGATGAGCCGCCATCCAAGCGGGAAGACTAAAAGTGCAATATCGTAGCTGCAGGCCGACCCTCCGGGGGCTGTGTCGGGGTCGCAGGCATGGCTGAATTTCTGCAATTCACGTTTTCCGGGCTTACCGTGGGCGCGATCTACGCCCTGGTCGCGCTCGGATTCACGCTCATCTATAACGCCTCCGACGTGATCAACTTCGCCCAGGGCGAATTCGTGATGCTCGGCGGCATGGTTACCGTCTTCGCGGCCGCCGCCGGAATTCCCCTGCCCCTGGCCGCGCTTTTGGCCATTGCCGTTGCGGTCACCGTCGGCATGCTGCTGCATCGGCTGGCGATCGAGCCGGCACGCGGCGCCACTGCCGTGACGCTGATCATCATCACCATCGGCGCATCCATCCTGTTGCGCGGACTTGCCGCGACGTTCTTCGACAAGAATTTCCACAGTCTGCCGCCGCTGATCCGGAGCGAGCCCTGGATGGTCGGCGGCGCTGCCCTGCTGCCGCAAAGCGTGGTGGTCCTGATCGGCACCGCCGTGATTGTCGCCGCGCTCTGGTCGTTCCTCACCCGCACCATGACGGGAAAGGCCATGCTGGCGACGGCGTCCAACCGGCTGGCCGCGCGACTGGTCGGGATCAACACATCGGCCATTGTCGGATTGTCGTTCATGGTATCCGCCGCCATCGGCGCGATAGGCGGCATTCTGGCGGCACCCATCACACTGACCAACTATGACGTCGGAACTTTGCTGGCATTGAAGGCGTTCGCCGCCGCCATGCTGGGCGGCATGGGCAATCCGCTGGGCGCTGTCGCGGGCGGCCTGCTGCTCGGTCTGCTGGAGGCGTTCGGGGCCGGCTATCTGTCATCGCAATACAAGGACGCGATCGCCTTCATCGTGATTCTGTTTGTCCTGTTCGTGCGGCCGCAGGGCCTGTTCGGCAAGATCGGCGTCGAACGGGTGTGAACATGCGGCGTCTTCTTGTCAGTCCTTACATGATCGTGGTGGCCATTGCCCTCGTGGTATTGCTGTTGCCCCTGATCCTGCCGTCATCCTTCTATTATCGCGTGCTGGCGCTCGTGTTCATCAACGCGCTTGCCGTGGTCGGCCTCAATCTGCTGATGGGTTTTGCGGGACAGGTCAGCCTCGGCCATGCCGGCTTCTTTGGAATCGGCGCCTATTCGGTTGCGCTCGGTCCCACCTATCTCGGCATTCCGTCCTGGGCCGCACTGATCGGCGGCACCATGCTGTCGGCGTTGATCGCCTTTGTCGTCGGCCGCCCGATCCTGAAGCTGAAGGGATATTACCTCGCGGTAGCGACGCTCGGCATGGGTCTCCTGATCTCCATGGTGTTCACCAACGAAGCCGGCGTCACCGGCGGGCCGAATGGTATGCCAGTTCCCCGACTACAGTTGTTCGGCTGGCGGGTCTTCGGTTCGCAGACCTGGTACTGGATATCCGGCATCAGCCTCATCATCGGCGCCTGGGTGGCAGTCAATCTGATCGCCAGTCCGACCGGGCGGGCGTTCCGTGCCATCCACGACAGCGAGACCGCCGCCCGCGTCCTCGGCATCGACGTCGCCCGCTACAAGCTGCTGGCCTTCGTGCTATCCGCCATTTATGCGGCCGTCGCCGGGTCGTACTTTTCCCTGTTCGACGGCTTTGTCACGCCGAACACCGCGAGTTTCCTCCTGTCCATCGAATTCGTGGTGATGGCCGTCCTCGGAGGATTGGGATCGATCCTCGGAAGTGTCGTCGGAGCGGCTATTCTGGTCATGCTCCCGCAAGTACTCACCGTCTTTCACGACTATGAACACATCGTGCTGGGGCTGATTTTGATCGTGTTTCTGATCTTCCTGCCGTCCGGAATCGTTCCCGCGATCGCCACCCGCTTTGGTCGGAGGACGACATGACCGTTCTGAGGATCGAAAATCTCGGCATTTCCTTCGGCGGCGTCAACGCGCTGGCCGGAGTCGGTTTCACGGTCCGGCGTGGTGACATCTTCGCCGTGATCGGGCCGAACGGCGCCGGAAAGACGACGTTGTTCAACGTGGTGTCCGGCATTTACACTCCCAAGACAGGACGGATCCTGCTGGGCGACAAGGACGTCACCGGACTTCCGCCGCATCAGCTGGCGCGGCTTGGCCTGTCGCGCACCTTCCAGAACTTGCAGATATTCTTCCGCATGAGTGCGGTCGAGAATGTCATGGTTGGGCGGCACCTGCATGAGAACCGCAATGTGCTTGCGCATTTCTTCACGCTGCCGTCGGTCCTGCGCCAGAACAAGACCACCCGCGAGAAGTCCGAAGACCTGCTCGCGCTGGTCGGTCTGCGCGATTACGCCGACCGTTCGGCCGGTGCCCTGCCCTATGGCGCACTGAAGCGTCTGGAGATCGCGCGGGCGCTTGCAACCGAACCGCATGTCCTGCTGCTCGACGAGCCGGCAGCCGGCTGCAATCCCGTCGAAACCGAGGAGATC
This sequence comes from Pseudorhodoplanes sp., assembly GCA_022843165.1. Classification (GTDB taxonomy): domain Bacteria; phylum Pseudomonadota; class Alphaproteobacteria; order Rhizobiales; family Xanthobacteraceae; genus Pseudorhodoplanes. The sequence continues at coordinate 46,133 of JALHOD010000008.1, read as the reverse complement.
GACGTCGTCATTCAGAAGATCGCCGCGAGCGGTGTCACCGTTGTGCTTGTCGAGCACGACATGCGCCTGGTGATGAAGATCTCCAGCCGCATTCACGTGCTCGACCAGGGACACACCTTAGCCGAAGGAGATGCCTCTGAAATACGCAACAATCCTGCAGTGATCGCTGCCTATCTGGGGGCGCAGGGCGTGACGGAGGTGCGGCGTGCTCGCGGTTGAGAATCTGACCAGTCGCTACGGCCGCATCGAGGTACTGCACGGCGTATCGTTCAACGTGAATGCCGGCGAGATCGTGACGCTGGTCGGCGCCAATGGCGCCGGCAAGACAACGCTGCTGCGCGCGATTTCCGGTGTCCAGCCGATTTCCTCCGGCTTCATCCACTTTGCCGGCGAAAACATCGAAATTGCTCCTGCCCACACAAGGGTTACGCGCGGAATCGCGCAGGTGCCGGAAGGTCGCCAGATATTTGCGCCTTTGTCGGTCGAGGACAATCTGAGGCTCGGCGCCTATGCTCGCAGCGATGGAGACATCTCAACCGATCTCGACGGCGTCTACGCGACCTTTCCGCTGCTGTTCGAAAAGCGTCGCAATCAGGCCGGCGCCTTGTCGGGCGGGCAGCAGCAGATGCTCGCGATCGGGCGCGCATTGATGGCGCGCCCTAAGCTGATGCTTCTGGACGAACCCTCGATGGGCCTCGCTCCCATTCTGGTGGATCAGATTTTTGCGATCATCGCCGACTTCAAGCAGCGCGGGCTGACGGTCTTGCTGGTCGAGCAGAATGCCTATGCCGCGCTCGCAATCGCGGATCGCGGCTATGTCATGGAAACCGGGCGCATCACCATGGACGGCACCGGTGAAGCGCTGCTTCATGACGACCGCGTACGATCGGCATTCCTCGGACTCTAGCGTGCCGCCTTTTTGGTCGCTCGCGACTTGGCGGCATTGGCGCGGAGATCGCCGGCCTTCTTGTCTGAATTCGCACGGCGCTTCTCGGGCGAGACCAGAAGGCCGGAGAAAATCGATTCAATCTGGAAGTTGATATATTCGTCCAGGTCGGCAATGACCCTGACTTCTCGAGTGTGAAGCGCGTACATGTGCGCGATGAACATGACGTCGAGAGCAGCGAGACGCGCCGGAAGCTTGCGGAAAATGCCGGCGTCGATACCCTGATTGATGATATTTTCGAAAAAGGTCACAACATCCGACACGGTCGCCAACACCTTGGAACGTGGTTCCGGCGGCAGAAAGCCGACCTCGCGATAGAGTAGGCGGATCGGACGCCGGAACCTATTGGCGATCTGGCAATAATTCGCAAATCCGATTTCGAGCGAGCGCTCCGGCGAATCCGGATCCAGAATCGTGTCGGACAGCTTCAGAGCGATATTGTTCATCAGGTCCTGGGCGACAAGATAAAGAATATCCTCCTTCGACGACACGTACATATAAAGGCTGGCGACATTGAACGAGCAGGCGCGGACAATGTCCCGGATCGACGTATTGTGAAAGCCGCGCTCCAGGAACATCTTGGTCGCAACCTCAATGAGTTCCGTCCGGCGATGGGCGACACGCTCCGGGTTCTTGATTGTGGTCGGGATGCTGGAGGCATGCGCGACACGAAGGCTCTGCAATCTCTTGCTGGCTGCTTTTGTTGGCATTCAAGGTCTCATGTCAAAGTTGCGTGCAAAGTGACGCCAAAAAAGCAACACCGTTGATGGGGTTGTCGGCCTGACCGAGGCTGGGGAGCGCGCACCGATCCTCTTTTCCGATCGACAAGAACGGAATTTCGTGGAACCGGCACGCGCCTGAAATAGAACAGTATTCCACCAAAAGCAACCATGCCGCCCGGTCAACGCGGCCGGCACGATCTGCAGAAACGATCCGCTGCGAAAACCGGCAATCGGGCGCATGACGCTTCGATCCCTGATAGACTTTGCGGCGTTCGCGGGCCTTGACACTCCCGCGTCCGGATCATTTAATAGAACATCATTATACCAGAAATTTAGCCGAAGGCGAGCCGGAAGAGAAGCCCGCCAGGCAATCGACAGGAAATGCCTCCATGACGGCCGCGCTCATTCGCATCCCCTCGCCCGCGCTCCCGCAAATGCCTGACTTTTCGGCCGCGCTTCCGCAGGATCTGGCGCTCGCCCGCGCCTATTTCACTGCCGTCGACACGGCGGTCGAGAGTTTTGGTTCCGCAGAAGGCCGCGATTCCGAAGCGCGCCGAAGCGTCACCGCCATCCGACGCGATGCCCGCGTGGCGAAGGAAGACTTCTTTCGCCGTCATGCGGCCGAGATGTATGGCGAACTGACACATGGACGCTCGATGACCTTGCGAGTGGCCGAACTCGTCTACAACGCCGCCGAACGATATCCTGGCCTGCTTCCGACGCGCGCACAGATTGCACAGGAACGCGCGCTGCAGCGGCAATTCGCCAAGGAAGGCCACGAAATCGATCAAGGCCTGTTCGTGGCCTATGTGCTGGCCGACGAGGCCAGCGGCATGCACCTCGTCCACGCCATGTTGCGCCCGAAGCACGAGGCGGAGAGCCTGCTGGCGGAATTCCGCCGGACCGGCTTTGCCGATCTCGGTTCAGCCACCGTTCAGCGCAAGGGCATTATTGGTGAAGTCACGCTGACAAACCCGAAATTCCTCAACGCGGAAGACGACGCGGCCGTTATCGCACTCGAAACCGCCGTCGATCTGGTCCTGCTTGATGACCAGATCAAGGTCGGCGTTCTGCGCGGCGGAGTTCTCAATCATCCGAAATATCCGGGCCGCCGCGTATTCAACGCCGGCATCAATCTGACCCACCTCTATTACGGACGCATTTCGTTCATCGAATTCATTCTGGAGCGCGAACTCGGCCTGCTCAACAAAATCTATCGCGGGCACTGGTGTTCCCGGTCGTATCACGAACAGTTCGAGGACTTTGTCGAAAAGCCCTGGCTCGCGGCCGTGGACTCGTTTGCCATTGGGGGGGGCTGCCAGCTGCTCTGCGTCATGGATCGCGTCATCGCCGAACCCGGCGCCTATTTCAATCTTCCGGCCAGCAAGGAAGGATTCATCCCCGGCTCCGCCAATCTCCGGCTGCCACGCATGGTAGGCATTCATCTGGCACGGCAGGGAATCTTCTTCGAGAAGCCATTTCCGGTCGACACTCCCGAAGGCATGATGATCTGCGACGAAGTAGTTCCGTCCGACCAGATGGACGCGGCCATCGAGCGCAACGCCGCACAGATGGTGCGGGCCGGCTTCACCAGCACCGTCAGCAATCGCAAGGCTTTGCGCGTCGGTCAGGAGCCGCTTCCGGTCTACCGGCGCTACATGGCGACCTATAGCCGGCAGCAGAGCCTGTGTTTCTACGATCAGGACCTGATCGATAACCTGGAACGCATGTGGGAGCCGGAAAAGCGGCGTCTGTAATATCGTCAATCGATCGCACAAGTGCAACTGTGAATCATGGCAGATTTCAAAATCACCTCGACAATAATTGACGGCGACAACCCTCGTCTGACCATGACTGCGGTCGTGGCGCCGGGCGATACCGTGGCGGCGGTCGTCGACGGCATGCCTATGGTGGCGGCAACTCCCTATCTCGTGACCGTTGCCGAAGTAGCCTGCTATCGCCTCGCCGAAAGCATGCTCGATTCCGGGCAGATCACGGTCGGAAGCCGCGTGGTGATCGACCATCTCGGTCCAAGCAAGGTTGGGGCCACGTTGACGGTCGTAGCGAAATTGCGCGAACGGCAGAAGAACCGCTTTATCTTTGACGTCCAAATTCACGATGGAGAACGGCTGGTTGCAAATGTCGAGCACAGCCGTGCCGCTATCTCACGCGAAAAAATGATGAGCGCGCTGGGCTGATCCTGTCAGCAAGAGGCGCCGATCTGGGGAGGAATGTCACTATGCGGACGATCGCGGAATTGATCCGTTGGCGAGCGCGACGCCATCCATCGCTTGATGCGATCTGGTACGAAGGCAAGACGTGGACCTATGGCGAATTGAACAGGTCGAGTTCCGAGCTTGCGGCCGGCCTGGTCAATCAAATGAGCCTGCAGCGCGGCGACAGGGTCGCGATCCTCGACAAGAATTGCGCGGCCTATCTCGAATTGCTGTTCGCTCTCGACAAGGCCGGCGTTGTGGCCGCCCCGCTGAACTGGCGGCTGACTCCGGCCGAGATCAAGCAGATCGTCGAGGACATCAAGCCCAAATTCATTGTCGCCGGCGCCGAATTCAAGCTCAACGGCACCGCGTCCGGCGTCACCACCTTGACCTACGACGAACTGCCGCGTGGCGGTGAGGACCCGCACCGCGACATCGACGGCGAAGTCACCTGGCAATTCTGCACATCCGGCACCACCGGCCTGCCGAAAGGTGCCATGCTGACAGGTCAGAACGTCCTCAATACCGGTCTGTGCCTCGCCATCGAGATGCCGGAACTACGTGAGGGCGGGCGTTCGCTGGTCGCCATGCCGATGTTCCATATCGGCGGCAGCGGCTGGGCGGCATGGAGCATGCAGGAAGGCACCACCCTGATCGTCATCCGCGACATCGTTCCGGAAACTCTGCTCAACATCATCGTCGAACAGAAGGTAGAGGTCGCATTGCTGGTGCCAGCGGTGATGTTGTTCCTGACCGAACTGCCGCAATCGCGGCAAGCCGATTTCTCGGCGCTCAAACACATCACCTATGGCACCGCCCCGATCTCGCCTGATTTGCTGAAACGCTGCATCGAGACCTTCAAGTGCAAATTCTCCCAGATCTATGGCCTGACCGAAACCACCGGCCCCTTCACAGCGCTCACCCACGAACATCATGTCGGCGACCGCATGCTTTCCTGCGGACGTCCGATGTTCGGAGCTCGCGCAAAGGTCGTGGACATGAATGACAAGGAGCTGCCGCCCGGTGAAATCGGCGAGATCGTCTATCAGGGCGAAAGCCTGATGGCCGGCTATTGGGGGCGCAAGAAGGAGACCGAAGAGGCGCTGCGCGGCGGCTGGTTCCACAGTGGCGATGCCGGCTACATTGACAGCGAAGGTTTCATTTTCATCAAAGACCGCATCAAGGACATGATCGTGTCCGGCAGCGAGAATGTGTACCCCGCCGAGGTCGAGGCGGTCCTGATGAGCCATCCGGCGATCGTCGAGGTCGCGGTGATCGGTGTGCCGGATCCGAAATGGGGTGAAACGGTCAAGGCTTGCGTGGTCAAACGGCCAAATGCCGGCCTGACGGAGCAGGCGCTGATCGACTGGACCCGTGACAAACTGGCTGGCTACAAACGCCCCCGTTCGGTCGATTTCCTCGACGCGCTGCCACGCAATGCCAGCGGCAAGCTTCTCAAGCGCAAGCTGCGCGAACCGTACTGGAGCGGCTACGCCCGCAACGTCAACTGACCGCAAAACCAGAGCGGGAGGCTCATGGTGTCTGAGATCAAGGACGGCAAGCTTGGGGTTCCCTGCCCTGATTGCGGCCAGCTCAGCCCCGAGCCGGTCGAGTACCTGCTGGATAATGATGTGATCCCCTGCTCGCTCTGCGGCGGTCTTATGGATCTGGCGGCGGAAGACTGCCGTCCGCTTGTCGAACGGGCCAGGCGACATGTCGCGAGAGCGGACGAGTGACCGGAAATACAAAAGGACGCGATCCGGTCGATGCCGCCACCCTGATTGTCGTGGACCGCACCGGAGCGGTGCCGAAAGTACTGCTCGGACGGCGGCATGACAGCCACGTCTTCATGCCGGGAAAGTTCGTCTTTCCCGGCGGCCGGGTCGAGACCGACGACGCGGCAATGCCGGTCGCAGCACCGCTGAATCCGCACGTCGAGAATCAGTTGCAATGTCAGGTCGAGCCGTCTCGCGTACCGGCCGCAAATGCGCTTGCGCTGGCAGCCATCCGTGAGACATTCGAGGAAACCGGACTTCTGCTGGGCGCGACACGCGGTGATGCGCCCGCGGTCCCGGCCGGTGTCTGGACCGACTTCATCCGCGCCGGATTCTATCCCGATCTGTCGGTCCTGCATTTCATAACCCGGGCCATCACGCCGCCGGGCTTTCCGCGCCGCTTCGACGCCAGATTTTTCTCCGTCGACATCGATGCTGTCGCCGCCCGCATCGAGAACGTCGTGCATCCCGACGCCGAACTTGTGGAACTGACCTGGGTCTCCATCGTCGATGCACGCCGGCTCGATCTGCCAATGATCACGCACATTGTGCTGGAAGAACTCGAAAGCCGAATCTCCGCGGATATGGCGAGAGATCTGCCTGTGCCATTCTACAGGATGCAGGCGGGGCGCTTTGCGAGAGATTTGCTGAGACTTGGATGACCGATCCGGTCGATATTTGCATTCTTCGGCAGAATGCCATTCAATATCTTTCATTATGAGAACGCTCTCGCATTGAATTTGAGACATTCGCCACATTAGCTAGCGACTAAACGTCAGTGCCCGCCTCACAAATGTTGGAGCATCCGGGCTGTGGGTACAATTTCCACAAATCATGCCGCGGCATTACCTGCCGGCAGACGATTGTGAAGATCGATATGCCTCCCGACAAATCTCATACGCGGAGCGCGCCGAAAGCGGCGCACTTCCTGGCCGGCACCGCAGCCGTTCTCTAGGACGAACTCCCTGCAACAGGAAATATCGCAAAGAAATTACTCAATTCTGGCGAATTCCAGAAATCAGAAGAGGATTAACATATGAGCTTTCCGAGCCTTACAGCCAATTTCCCTATCGACGGCAACAGGGATTTTCCGATCCAAGGGATGAAATTTGGATCAATCATCAACGAAATGAAACCCGAATCCATAGGTTAGCGTACTACTCCGCGCATAACGTCACGGACAATCACTTCAAAACATGAATCGCGATTTTCTTGTCGCATGAGCGAAATAGCATCTAACTCAAGGGTGTAGTCCGCCAGCGGATAATAGATCTCCTTGAGAACCGAAAGAAAGCGCTCTCGATCTGCCTCGACAAGCGAACCGGTCAGCGTCATGTGAAGACGGAGTTCCTCAAATACATAGGGATATCCCCAACGTTCCAGATAGGTGCGCTGGCGGGGCGAAAGATTCCCGTTATCGAGACGGGCGAGATCAAGCAGTCAGCGGCGCGTGCACGCTGGGGTGGTGTGAGCTACGTCAAACAGGATGCATGTTCGCCGCAGCGCGCGGTGAGGTATCATATCGGTGCATCGTCCCGCACTCACACAACACGACCCCTTGCAAAACCCGTCTAGCCCTTATTTCCACCACCAAGCTTTTTTTGAAGATAAGTGATAGCCCCATCAAGAGTGATCAGCTTCGGATAATCGAGCTCCGGAATGTCGACGCCGAGACGGCGATGAATGGCAGTGATGAAATTCAGAAAATCCATCGAATCGATGTCAAGCGCTTCGCGCAAATCGGCGGACGGATTGACCGACTGCATGTCGACTTCCGGCGCAATGTTATTGAGCTCCTCGCACACCACCGAATGAATTTCGACGCTACTCATAGTTTTTCCGGCTCCTGCAGCAGCTTGCCGATATTCGCAAGAAAGAGCGCACCGGCATGGCCGTCGCTTGCGCGATGATCAGCGGAGAGAGTGACTGTCACGATGGATCGCACCGCAACATGGCCGTCGACGACCCGAGGTCGCGATGTTGCCTTGCCGACACCGACGATGGCGACCTGCGGCGGATAGATCACGCCATACAATGATTCCACGCCCCTTTCGCCGAGGCTGGAGACCGTGATGGTCGTATCGGCAATCTCCGAGCCGCGGATACGGCCGGCTCGTGTGCGCTGAACCAGATCGCGCATACGCACCATCAGGTCATCGAGACTCAGCCGATCCACATTGTGAATCGCCGGCGCCGCCAGCCCGCCACCGCGAATGGCGATCGCAACGCCCACATGAATTACGGCCGCGGGCTCGAATTTTCCTTCGCGATAGAACCCGTTGAAAGCGGGGAAACGCCGGGTTGCGAGCGCAACCCCCTTGATGACCAGCGCGCCCAGCAACAACCGGCTGTCAGGGGGGCGCGCGGCATTTGTCCGTGCGAGCCATTCCTCGCACAGTGTCACATCCACATCGTGTTGCAGATAATAATGCGGAATTTCGCGTTTTGACCGCGCCATGGCGGCGGCGATCGCTTCGCGCATGGCGTCGAGGTTGAGACCGATCGCCGCCTTCGGTTTTGGCGGCATGGCCTCGGCCTGGATTCGCTCGACATCGGCGCGAATGATCGCACTGGCAGGCCCGGTGCCTGTGATCGCAGCGAGATCGATCCCGAGTCTCTGCGCGAACCGCCTTGCCGCCGGCGAAACACGCATGCGGCCTTCCGCACCTGGTGGAACGACGATCGGTGGCGGCGGTGGACCAACGGAGCGACGTGGCACCGCAATTGCGGCGAATGGCGGCGCACCCGCCTCCGGCACCACGGCTGCTGCCGTGCCCGCCTTCGCTTCTTCGTCGCTTAGCACATTGGCGAGCGAGGTTCCGACCGGAACCTTGGCGCCGGTGCCAACCAGAATCTGCTCGATGAGTCCTGTCTGGAAGATTTCGATCTCGATCGCGCCCTTTTGCGTTTCCACCACCGCGACGATATCACCGTGCTTTACGCGATCGCCCGGCTTGACCAACCATTCGACCAGCGTTCCTGTCTCCATGTCGGCACCGAGCGAAGGCATGCGGAATGCAGTCATGCCAGTAATCTCAGTCCCGCCCGAGGGCGGCCTTTGCCGCGGCCACAATCTTTGCCGCGTTCGGAATCGCCGCCCGTTCGAGGTGACTTGGATAGGGAATCGGCACCTCTTCGCCGCAGACGCGGCCGACTGGCGCATCCATTTCCCAGAAGGCTTGCTCGACGATACGCATGCCGATTTCCGCCGCCAGGCTCCCGCTTCGCCAGCCCTCATCGACGATGACGGCGCGTCGTGTCTTGTTCACCGACGCCATGATGGTTGCGTCATCAAGCGGCCGCAAGCTGCGGAGATCGATTACCTCGGCGTTGATATTTTCGGCCGCAAGCTGGGTTGCCGCCTCCAGCGTCTTCCACAGCGAGCCGCCATACGTAATCAGCGAAATATCGCTTCCGGTGCGGCGCACGGCTGCCTTGGCGATATCGACCGGGCCGGCATCTGCAACCAGCGTTCCTGTCATGTTGTAGAGCATGACATTCTCGAAGATCAGCACCGGGTCGGGATCTTGCAGCGCGGTCCATAGCATGCCCCGCGCATCCTCTACTGTCGCCGGCGCCAGCACCCTGATGCCGGGAATATGCGCATACCAACCTTCCAGGCTGTGCGAATGCTGCGCGGCCAGCTGACGCCCAGCACCAGTCGCCATGCGGATCACCAGCGGCACGCCGAACTGATTACCCGACATGTGCCGGATGGTCGCCGCACTGTTGAGAATCTGATCAAGCGCGAGCAGACTAAAATTTACCGTCATCACCTCGACAATCGGGCGCATGCCGCCCATCGCGGCACCGATACCGGCCCCGGTAAATCCAGATTCCGATAGTGGAGTGTCACGAATCCGCTCCGATCCGAATTCCGCCAGCAGCCCCTTGCTCACAGCGTAACAGCCGCCATAGCGGCCGACGTCTTCGCCCATCAGAAAAACGCGGTCATCGCGCTTCAGCGCGTCGCGGATCGCCTCGCGCACTGCCTCGCGGTAGGTGGTTTCGGTTATTCCTGACTGTCTGGTCGCCTGCAGCATGCGCGTCTCCGATCAGCTCGCCGCTTCTGCATAGACGAAACGGGTGAGATCCTCGACCGGCTCCCAGCTTCCCGCCTCAGCAAAGGCGACGGCTTCCGCGATCTCCGCGGCTATCTCGGCGTTTATCCGCTCGAGTTCTTCGGGATGGATCATGTGATTGGCTTCAAGCCAAGTCCGTAAACGTTCGATCGGCCCCTTCTTCCGCCACACCTCCACTTCCGTCTTGTCACGATAGAGCTGGGCATCGAACATCGAATGGGCACGGAAGCGATAGGTACGACACTCCAGAAAATATGGCTTTCCGGTCTCCCGGATGGCGTGCAATGCGCGGCGCGCGGCGCCTTCGACCGCCACGATATCCATGCCGTCGACGGCCTCCGAGGTGATCTTGTAGCATGCAGCCTTGGCGTGAATGTCGGTTTCCGACTGCGAAATCGCGAGCGCCGTGCCCATGGCGTAAAGATTGTTTTCGCACACGAACAGCACGGGAAGGCCCCAGAGCGCAGCGAGGTTGAGCGACTCGTGAAATTCGCCCTCCGCCACCGCACCTTCGCCGAAGAAGCAGGCGGTGACATGCTTCTCGCCGCGCATGCGGTCGGCCAGCGCCAAGCCGACCGCCATCGGCAGACCACCTCCGACGATGGCGTTGCCGCCATAGAAATTGGTGGTATTGTCAAACAGATGCATCGAGCCGCCACGACCGCCGCTGCAACCTTCGCGCTTGCCATACATCTCGGCCATCACGCTTTTCATAACTACGCCGCGCACAAGCGCGTGGCCATGCTCGCGATAGGTGGCAACGACGCGGTCCTGCTTTTCAAGCAGTGAGATGACGCCGGCCGCGACCGCTTCCTCGCCGTCGTAGAGATGCAGGAAGCCGCGAATCTTCTCCTGCGTATAGAGCTCGGCGCATTTATCCTCGAACAGGCGAATGCGGATCATCTGCCTGAGCAGATCGAGCATATGCACGCGCGATAGCCGCGGCTTGTCGGTCGTCCCGCTCATCGCTCCTCGCTTTCGAGCGTGGAAATGTCGCCTTCCGGCAAGCCCAGTTCGCGCGCCTTGAGCAGGCGGCGCATGATCTTGCCGCTGCGCGTCTTTGGCAGGTTCTGACGGAATGCGATGTCCTTGGGCGCCACCGCCGGACCCAGTCGCTTGCGAGCATGGCCGAGCAACTCCTTGCGCAGCAGCTCATTCGCCTCAAAGCCTTCTTTCAAGGCGACATAGGCCTTGACCATTTCACCGGCGGCCGGATCGGGCAGACCGATCACACCCACTTCCGCGACGGCAGGATGCTCCATCAGCGCACTCTCCACTTCAAAGGGCCCGACAAGATGACCGGCGCTCTTGATCACGTCATCACTGCGGCCGACAAACCAATAATAGCCATCGGCGTCGCGCATCGCGAGGTCGCCGGTGAGATACCAACCGCCGGCAAAACATTTACGATAACGTTCCTCCTCGTGCAGATAAGCGCGCATCATCGACGGCCAGCCGGGCCGTAACGCCAGCTCACCCATCGCCATCGGCTTGTCGATCTCGCAGATTTCGCCGTTGCGCCGCTCAACGATTCCCGCCGTGATACCTGGCAGCGGGCGGCCCATCGAGCCCGGCTTCACGTCCATCGCCGGGTAATTGGAAATCATGATGCCACCGGTTTCAGTCTGCCACCAATTGTCGTGGATCGGCTTGCCGAACGCCTCAACGCCCCACACCACCGCTTCCGGATTGAGCGGCTCGCCAACGCTGGAAATGAAGCGCAGACGCGACAGATCAAACCGCTTCGGGATCTGCGCACCCGCCTTCATCAGCATGCGGATCGCAGTGGGCGCAGTGTACCAGACAGTGACTTTCTGATCCTGCAGAATCCGGTACCAGCGCTCGGCGTCGAACTCGGCCTGGTCGACGATCATCGTCGCGCCGTTTGTGAGTGGAGAAACGATGCCGTAAGAGGTGCCGGTAATCCAGCCGGGATCGGCGGTACACCAGAAGATGTCGTCAGCGTGCAGATCGAGTGCGAAACGACCGGTGATGTGATGGGCGACAACCGCTTCATGCACATGTACCGCCCCTTTCGGACGTCCGGTCGTGCCACTGGTGAAGTGCACGAGCGCCATATCCTCCGGCTCGGTGCGAACAGTCTCGAACGTCTCCGAGGCCGCGGTCATGACAGCGGCGAGATCCACTGTAGCGGTGGGCGGATTGCCAGAACACTCTGTCAGCAGAACAAGCGCAAGGCTATCGAGTTCCTTACGCCACGGTTCGACCTTGCGCAGATAAAACGCTTCTGACGTGATCAGAACCTTGGCACCGCCGATCGACATGCGCGCCTTAATCGGCTCCGGTCCGAAAGCAGAAAAGAGCGGCGAGAACACGCTGCCGTTCTTCAGCGTGCCGAGCGCGGCGATGTAGAGTTCCGGGCTACGGCCGAGTAACGAATAGACCCGCTCGCCCTTGCCTACCCCGAATTGGGCCAGCACATTGGCGAAACGGCTGGTCTGCGCGGCAAGATCGGCGTAGCTAAAATCCCGGATTTGATCATCGCGGCCGATCCAGCGCAAAGCCAGCTTGCCGCCACGGCCCGCTTGCACATGGCGATCGACCGCTTCATGTGCAATATTCAGTCCGCCGCCGGGCAGGCCATCGAGCAAGCTCCGCGCTTGCGTCCACGAGAAAGATGCCGCGCAGCGCTCGTAATCATCCAAGTTTGCGCCTGCATGATCTTCCGGCCTTTTGCGGATACGATCCAATGCCATAAAGATACCCCAAGGTATCTTTATAATAAGATGATATTCAGAAGCTTTAACATTGATCATGATCAACGTTGGCGCAAGCTCTCGGCGGCCGGTTGACGAAGATCAAATCCGCTGATCTGATATTTTTTATGATTTAGCTTATGTGTACTAAAAATTAGATTCGTAGTATTGGTGGTGAAGGCCACCGAGAATTAGGTGGGACGTTATAGCCCCGAGGCGCTCAATCGCGCGATGGAACGGCGCGTCCTGTTCGAGGAACGATGAGTCCTCCCCGTCATTGCAGTAGACGGCATGTGCGCTTGGGATCCGGTGCAGATGCGCTTCGCCGAATACGATCATGTGGTTCCAAGCACTCCCGGCGGATCAAGCCGATGAGCCGTTCAACGCAAGCGTTTTGCCAAGGTGATCGGAACGCAATCGGCCGATCTCGAATACCCATGGCGCGCAGACGCTGCACGAAGGCTGACCCGTACGAGGTGTCCCAATCCCGAATAAGGTATCGCGGCGCATGGTCCCACAGGAAAGCCTCGGTGATCTGGCGCGATATCCACTCCGTAGTCGGGAACCGCCATTATTCCGGAGAGACGCTGACCGCGCCGAGAACGGCGCACTGGCTGGCTGGGACCGCAGTGCAGATCGCACCCTGCTCCACCAAATTTCCCTGCAAACAGGGAATTTGCGTGTCTATTGCGAACTCCTCACCCCTTTGGGGCAAAAAACCGACTATTTACAGGCTCTTGCCGCCTGGTTCCCTAAGCGACTGAGCAGGGAATTCGCGTGAGGAATCAAGGAAACTGCAATCCATAATAGGGAGATCCTCATCAATGTGCAGTTCTGATTTAGCCAGAGGCCGTTCGGTGGCCAAAGGCCGCCGATAAATGACCAAGTAGTTTGTCCGGCTTTTTCTGCGCAGCGGGGCGACTATAGTGAGGTGTTTGCTGTACAGGAGTACCTTGGTCGTCGATCCGACAGGCAACCGTAGCCTGACAGGTCGTCGGTAAACCCGATGACTATCTGAAATGTCCCTAGCTGATCCGCCATGCCGGCCAAGAGAACTGGCGGCATGGCGGGTTGCGGGATGAGTAATCAGGGCAGGATCGGTTTTTCTGGCAAGAATCCGGGAACGTAGATCTGCTCGGCGGTTAGCTTGTCGCCGGCTACCTCAATATTCTTGTTGATGAAATCGACGGTGTTCTTCATCCGCGTCATCGTCACATAACCAAGGCCGTTCTTCTGCACCTCCGGCGTGATCGCCACACGCCGCAGAATCTCGATTTCCTCCACGATGATTTCCGGGTTGAGCGCCTTGACGTATTTCAGCTGGATCTCGGCAGCCTCCTTCGGATTTGCGAAGGTGTCCTTCCAGCCGCGCAGAGCCGCGCGCACGAACTTTTTCACGACTTCAGGGTTCTTCTTCAGGTAGTCTTCATGCACGCCGATGGAGTTGGCGTAGATTTCCAGTCCGAGATCGCCAGCAAACAGGCAGACCGGCTTTGCGTCCGGAACCGCACGGCGAATGGCCGGCTCGCTCATGATGAAGAGATCGATCGAGGCTACCTTGCGGGAAGCCAGCATCGGCACGCGCGCGGATCCGTCGATATTGACGATCTTCATCGTCTTGCTGTCGACGCCGTTCATTTCCATGACGGCCGCCCAGATTTTCGGAACGAAGGATGCCGAGCTTGAGCCGAGTTCGATGTTCGCGAGCTTCTTGGCGGAGTCAATATTGGCACCGGGATTGAGGCTGAAGATACAGTATGGCGGCTTCTGATAATTGGCGGCGACGATCTTCACCACCGAGCCAGCGCTGCCGGCAGCCACCAGACTGGGAATATCGATGAAGCCGAACTCGGTCGTTCCGGTTGCGACCGAACGAATGGCATCGGCCGTTCCCTTGGACGGCAGAATGGTGACGTTGAGTCCCTCTTCCTTGAAATAGCCCTTGCCCAGCGCGACATACCACGGCGCGTGACGTCCAAGGCTGATGAAATCGAGAACGAACTTCACGTCCTGGGCCTGTGCGGCCGGCGCCATGATTGATGTCGCGACCGCGACGGTGGCAAGCATTCGCTTAAACATATACCCCTCCTGTTGAACAACGCCGGCAATGCACCATGAAACACCGATCGAGATCGCGCGTCTCATCGATTTGACACTTGAGATATCATAAGATATTTCACATGACATGCACAAGGGCCTGGCCGGAACCCGCTTCCGTCTTGCAGATCCAGCAAAGGGCCGGGTGTGCGGGGCACGCCCCCAACGCTGAAGTCCTGTCCAGTCAAGCAAGATCCGGGCCGCATGGACCGGCCACATCTCGAAACGCTCACGATCGAACCGCAGATGGCCTTCGGCAGCATCAAGAACGTCAGCAAAATTTTCTCCGCCGGCGAGTTGCTGTCGCGCAGCGCCGAACCCGTGGTTGCGCTCGACGATGCGAGCTTTGATTTCGAGCAAGGTCAGCTCGTCTCCCTGCTGGGGCCGAGCGGGTGCGGAAAAACGACCCTGCTGCGGATCGTCGCCGGGCTTATTCCGAAAACATCCGGTTCGGTGGTGATCGGGGATCACGAGGTCGTCGAACCGCTCGGCGATTACGGCTTTGTATTCCAAAGTCCGAGCCTGATGCCGTGGCGCACCGTCATCGACAACGTCCTGTTTCCGATGGAGATCCTCAAACGCAACAACAAGGCGGCGCGGCAACGCGCCGGCGAATTGCTCGAGCTAGTGGGCCTGTCCGGTTTCGTTGGTGCGAGGCCACATCAATTGTCCGGCGGCATGCAGCAGCGCGTCGCGCTCTGCCGCGCACTCATTCACGCGCCCCAGCTCCTGCTCATGGATGAGCCTTTTGGCGCGCTCGACGAATTGACCCGTATGGAAATGAACGACCTGCTGCTGCGCATCCGGCGCGAGACCGGGGCGTCCGTCCTGTTCGTCACCCATTCCATTTCGGAGGCGATCTACCTGTCGGACAAGGTGATCGTGTTCAGTCGCCGGCCGGCGCGCGTTGCCCAGGAAATCCCGATTGATCTGCCTTACCCCCGGTCACAACGTACCCGTTTCACGCCTGCCTTTACCCAGGCGGAACGGATCGCGAGCGAAGCGCTCGGCGTGTTGCCGCCGGTTGATGAGAAGGGGACCCCATCATGATGTCGCGTCTGGTCGCCCAGATCGGCTATCCGCTGGCAGGTGTGGCCTTCATCCTCGCTGCGTGGGTTTTTGTCTGCTGGGCCGGAAATCTGCCGACGGTTGTGTTGCCGACGCCTGATAAGGTCTTCTATGCCTTCATTGCCCGCTTCGACCTGCTGGTGAGCGAGGGGTGGGTCACCTTGAAGGAAACCCTCTACGGCTTCCTGCTTGCGCTCGTGATTGGGTTGCCGATGGCGGTTGCTGTCGCCAATTCGCGACCGCTCAACCTCATGTTTTATCCCCTGCTGATCGGCTTGCAGTCGGTTCCCAAGGTGGCGCTGGCGCCGATCGTTTTGGTCTGGCTGGGCACCGGCATGGAATCGAAACTTGCCATCGTCTGGCTGGTGGCCTTCTTTCCCATCATCGTCGACACTGTCGCCGGTCTTCGCTCCACACCGCGCGAATTGCTGGAACTGGCCGACAGTTTGCGCGCCAGCCGCCTGCAGATCTTCCTGAAGGTGCAGTTTCCCGCCGCCCTGCCCTTCGTGATCACCGGCGCGAAGGTGGCGATTACCTTGGCCGTGATCGGCGCGGTGATCGGGGAATTCGTTGGCTCGAGCGAAGGGCTCGGATTCCTGCTGCTCAGTGCGACCTCCCAGCTCGACACGCCGCTCGCCTTCGCCGCTTTGTTCGCGCTTTCTGTTCTTGGCATGTTTGTTTATCTCTTGGTCGAACTCGCCGAGCGCCTCGCCGCGCCCTGGCTGCCGCCCCCCTCGCAAAGGCATTGAGTCATGGCCAATACGTCCAAGCCGAAAACAAAAGCGAAGGCGCGCAAGGCAACCGCGCCGAAACCGGCGCGCAAGCCCGCGACCAAAGGCGGCTCGCTGGCTGCGCAGGCTTATGAGCAGATCAAGGAGAAGATCCTCACCCTGCACTTCCTGCCGGGCCAGTATCTCAATGAAGGCGCGCTTTGCGCGATGCTCGAGGCCGGACGGACCCCCGTGCATCAGGCGCTGCAGCGCCTTGAACTGGAAGGTCTGGTCGAGATCATGCCGCGCAAGGGCGTGATCGTTCAACCCGACAGCATTTCGGAAATCCTGAAAATTCTCGATTCGCGCGCAACGGTCGAAGCCGAGCTCGCCCGCAACGCCGCCGAACGCGCCAGCGCCAAGGATGCCGAGGAACTAAAGGCGCTGGCCCGGGACGGCTACGGCAATGGCAAGCCTACGGAGATCGACAGCTTTATCGGCGGCGACCGCTCCTTCCACAGCAAGTTCGCGGAAATGGCCAATAATCCGGTGCTGAGCGATTTCGCCCGCACGCTGCATGAACGCTCGATCCGCTACTGGTATCTGCATCTGTGGCAGACCATGGACAACAAGGCGACCATTCGTCAGCACACCGCCATTGCCGAGATGATCGCCAAGCGCGATGGCGACGGCGCCGCTAAGGCCGTTCGGGATCACATCGAAAGCCTGAGGGCGCGTCTCATGAAGGCGCAGAGCGCCACCCAGCGCCGCATCCCGCCAAGACGATGATCATGATGGCAAAGACAAACAATGTGAATGGAGGTCGCCAATGAGCACAGCGTATTCCGGCATTCCCAAGCTCGGCGAAGGCATGCCCAGTCTCGATGAAGTTCTGCTGCAGAGCAAGGACCTGCCCTGGCGCGCCAAATCGCTGAAGGGCGTGCATGAGAAGATGCTGTGGCGCAACGAGGAGACTGGTGCGTCTATCGCCCTCATCCGCTTCGAAAAAGGCGCGGGCATTCCGCAGCCGCACAGCCACGCCTCCAACCAGTTCATGTTCTGCCTGGAGGGCAAGTATGAATATACCAAGACCGGCGTGACGCTGACGGCCGGCTGCTTCTACTGGAATCCGAAAGGCAGTGTGCATGGACCAGCGACCGCGCACGAGGAAACCATCGTGGTCGAGGTCTATGACGGTCCGCACTACCCGATCAAGCCCTCCTGGTACACCAACGAAGAGGATGCCCGCTGATGCAGGCTGCGCCGGCCGCACCGCAGAATGTCCGCATCGACGCGCCGCGCCTGATCGCGGCGGTCACCGGCATCTTTGCGGCACTCGGCATCACCAAAGACGATGCGCGCATCGTCGCCGAGGATCTGGTCACCGCCGATCTCGAAGGTGTGGCCTCGCACGGCGTTATGCTGGTGCCGATGTATGTGGACCGTATCCTGCAAGGCTCGGTGTCCAACCGCGGCAGGGGCGAGATCGTCAGCGACAACGCTGCCACGATCGTGATCGACGCCGGCAATGCACTCGGGCAATTGACCGCGCATCAGGCCGTGAAGCTTTCAGTGGATCGCGCGAAGGAAATCGGCACATCCGTTGTCGCTGTCCGAAATGCGTTTCATTTCGGCACCGCCGGCCGCTATGCCCGCCTGATGGCGAAGCAAGGCTGCATCGGCATTGTTATGTCCAACACCCGCCCGCTGATGCCCGCTCCCGGCGGCGCCGAGGCGATGGTCGGCAACAATCCCGTGGCCATTGCGTTACCGAGCGCCGGCAAACATCCTGTCGAAACCGATATGGCGCTCAGCGCGACTGCGATGGGCAAGATCAGGCTTGCGGCCGCATCGGGCAAGGCCATTCCGGAAGGCTGGGCGGTGAGCTCTGATGGCCGGTCAACGACAGATCCGAATGAAGCAATCAAGGGCATGCTGCTGCCCGCCGCCGGACCGAAAGGCTTTGGCCTCGCCTTCGTCATCGATCTTCTGTGCGGCGGCCTGTCTGGCGGCGCTATCGGCGCCGAAGTACGTCCCCTCTACGGCGATCCGGCGCAACCCTATCAATGCAGCCAGCTCTTTCTCGCCATTCATGTCGGCCATTTTCCGGCGGCCGACACCTTCGCGGCGCGCGTACAGGACCAGGCCGCGCGAGTCAGCGGCTCGAAGCGCGCCCAAGGCGTCGAACGGGTCTACGCACCGGGTGAACTCGCACATGCTACCCGTCTCGCCAATGGCGAGACCTGTACGCTGAGCCGGCAGACGCTGGACAGTCTGGTCGCCGCCGCCGGCAAGGTCGGTCTCAAGAACAGCAATTCCCTCTTCACGTGAGGCGTGACATGAAACAGCAGATTACATCGAAGAAGCTCCGCCAGCCGAACGGACATTTCTCGCACGCCACCGCGATCGAAGCGAAGGGGAAGCTGGTTTTCATCTCCGGCATGACCGCGCGTCATTCCGACGGCAGCATCACCGGCGTCGGCAATATTGACGCGCAGACACGTCAGGTCTGCGAAAACCTGAAGGCCGCGGTCGAGGAAGCCGGCGGAACGCTCGACGACATCGTGCGCGTCGACGTCTATGTGCGTAACATGGAGCATTTCGAAGCCATCCATAAAGTGCGCCGCGAATATTTCACCGGCATCGCGCCGGCCTCGACCATGGTCGAAGTGACCAAATTCGTGTCCCCCGACTACCTGATCGAGATCAACGCCATCGCGGTTCTGCCGAACGGCTGACCTTTCCGAGCGAGTGCCCATGAAAGCGCGCTTCGAGGCCAATGGAGATGTGATCGTCGTCACGGGCGGCGGCAACGGCATCGGCCGCGCGCTGGCGCTGGCGGCGGCAAAGGCTGGCGCGCGGGTCGTCATCTGCGATGTCGACGAAGTGGCGATGGCCTCGGTGAAAGACGAAAACGCTTCCATCGCGGCAAAGCGTCTCGATGTCGGCGACCGCGACGCGGTGATCAAGGCCTTCAACGAAATTGAACGCGACAACGGCCGCATCGATGGCCTCGTCTGCGGCGCCGCCATTCAGCCACGCAACGCCGTTCACGAAATGCCGCCGGACGAGTGGCGGCGGGTGATCCGGACCAATCTCGATGGCGTGGTCTGGTGCTACCAGGCCGCCATCGGCGGCATGATCGGACGCCGGCGTGGCAGCATCGTTGCCTTCTCCTCCGGCCTCGCGCATCAGGGCTGGCCGCAGGCCTCCGCCTATGCCGCCAGCAAGGGGGCGCTGATCGCTTTCGTGAAAAGTGCGGCAAAGGAAGTGGCCCAGCATCGCGTGAAATTCAACCTCATTGCACCTGGCGTGATCGACACTCCGCAATACCGCGCCGCCAATGCCGGTGCCGATCACGAGCGCTGGCGCGCATCCACCGGCGTCGGCTCACCGGAGGATGTGGTCGGGCCCCTGCTCTTTCTCCTGTCGGATGCCGCCACCATGACGGCCTCACTGCTCAGTCGCGACTTTTCCTATCCGGTGCAGGATGAGTGACGGACATACCAGCAGCAAAAAGATGAAACCGGTCCTGATCGTGGGCGCCGGCCCGGTGGGCTTGACCACCGCGCTCGGCCTGCATTTCTATGGCGTGCCCTTTCGCCTGTTCGAGGAAGATGCCGGCCTCTCCAGCGACACCAAGGCCGGCACTATCCTGACGCGCACCCTGGAGGCCTTCCGCCGCTATGGCGTCGCCGACCGCGTGCTGGCGAAGGCCTTGCGCGTCGACGAGATCGGCGATGTCGAACGCGCGACGAATACGGCGCGCCCTTCGGTCCGCACCGAGCTGCTCAGCGAAGAGACACGCTATCCTTTCGTCATCAACATGCCGCAGCATCACCTGGAGCCGCTCCTGCATCGCGCCATCGAGGAACGCCAGCCGGGCGTGGTGCATCTTCAGCATCGCCTGACGGGGTTTCGTACAATGTCCGATGGCGTCGTCGCGAGTTTCGAGTCACCGGACGGCGTGCGCGAATTCGAAGGCTCCTATCTTCTCGCCTGCGACGGCGGGCGCAGCACGATACGTTCGCAGCTTGGCATCGCCGTTGAAGGTGAATCGCTCGACGCCCGTACGCTGCTGGTCGACGTGAAAGTCGATCTCGATGTCGAGAATCCGCGTGACTATCCCTACCTCGCCTATTTCGCCGATCCGCAGGAATGGATGATCACAGTTCGCCAGCCGCATTGCTGGCGCTTCCTCTATCCACTGGCACCCGGTCTGCCCGAGCCGACGAAAGAGGAGTTCCGGGAGAAAGTGCTGCATTTCATCGGGCCAGTGAAGAATCTCGAAGTTCTCAACACAATTATCTACCGCATCCATCATCGCATCGCGGCCGAGTGGCGGCGCGGCCGGGTGTTCCTGATGGGCGATGCCGCACATCTGATCACGCCGATGTGGGCGCTGGGACTGAACACCGGCATCCTCGACGCGATCAATCTGCCCTGGCGTCTCGCTTGGGTCGCACGTGGTTGGGCCGACCAGTCATTGCTCGATGGCTATGCGCGCGAGCAGCGGCCGGTCGCGACCATGGGCTCCGGCGAAATGGCGGAAGCCGCGCGCAAATACATGCTCGGCCAGAAAGATGCGGTAAAAGCGATGTCGGGCGAGGCTTGGGCCAATGCGCTGACGCGCACCATGCTCGGCGTCCGGCTGGATGTCGATCAGTCCGGCGACTGGTCGATGGTGCGCACCGAAAAGGCCGAATTGCGCGTTGGCGAGCGTATCCCCGACGTCGAACTACATGGACCGGATGGCCGCGCGGTGCGGCTGCACGATCTGATCGATGATAGCTTCGTTGCGCTCTACTTCACCGATGTGCGCCGCCGTCCGAGCCTGCCGGCCAATACGCCGGGCCTGAAGCACCTGATCATCTCGCGGCGCGACGCACCGCTTGATTCCGGGCTACGCGAACGCTCACTGTTCGATGTTGGCGATCGCTTCCGCCAGCGTGCGGGATGCGAGACCGACACGGTCATGCTCGTTCGCCCAGACGATCATATCGCGGCGATTGTTCCGATGCGCGCAGACGTCGCCGAAGACATCTATCGCAGGATTATGGGCCCACAGGCACCTGTCATACAGAAGGGCGCGGCATGAACGAACGCATCAGCCTCGACGTGCATGCGCATCTCGCGCCGATCTTCCTGGACGCACTTACGAAGATCAAAGGCGTGAGCTGGAACGCGGCCGACAGGGTGCTGACCGTTGACGGGCACGAGGTCGGCATGAAGCCGCTCTTCGATCCGGAGGCTTTGGTCGCCTGGATGGAGAAGAACGGCGTAGAAATGGCATGGATATCCATCCCCCCGCCGCTTTACAGGCCGGAATTGCTGAACGAGGACGCGAGAGACTGGGTTCTCTACGTCAACGCCGGACTGCAGCGCATTTCGCAAAATCATCCCGGGCACTTTTCACCGCTGTTTCATCTGCCATTGCAGAGCCCGCAACTCGCGCTTGAGGTCGCGCAGCACTGGATTGCCAAGGGACATCGGCGGTTTGGTGCCCCCTCCGGCGGGTGCGATCTGGTCCTGTCCGATCCTGCCTACGCACCCTTGTGGCAAGCCCTTGATGGCGCAAAGGCCTTTGTCTTCTTCCATCCCGGCGAATGCGCCGACGGACGGCTGAAGGCCTTTTACCTGTCGAACCTTGTCGGCAATCCCTACGAATCCGCGGTCGCCATGTCACACCTCGTCCTCGGAGGCGTGATCGAACGCCATCCCGGCATCCGCTTCTGCTTCGCACATGGTGGTGGTGCGCTGCCTATCCTTGCGGGCCGTCTCGAACGCGGCTTCGACACCAAACGTCCCGGCATTGCCACCGGCGGAAAGTCGCCGAAGGAACTGCTCAGGCACATCTGCGTCGACTGCATCATGCATGACGAAGCTGCGCTTGAACTCGCCGAAAGCGTCTTTTCGCCGTCAAACGTCATCTTCGGTTCCGATTGGCCCTTCCCGATGGGCGTCGTCGAGCCACATGACCAGATGAAGAACATCGATCAAAATCGGCGGCAGCGCATCTTCTGCGACAATCCCGATCGCCTGAAAAAGGAGCACCAACAATGAAAGGCCCCTCGAAACGCGGACCGGAACTTGGCCCGATCGGCGACAAGATCCTGTTCGAAAACGAATACGTGCGCGTCTGGCGCGTGAAACTCGATCCCGGCGAGCGACAGGCCTGGCATCAGCACCACCTGCCTTATCTCATCGTGCCGATGACCGAAGGCAAGAACGTGATGTTCTTCGAGGACGGCCGCGAGAAAGAGACCAGCGAAACGCCCGGTGATGTGCTCTGGCGCGAGGCCGGTGCGCCGCATGAGTTGCTGAACATCAGCGACTGGCAATACCGCAACGTGTTGATCGAGATCAAAAACGCGCCGACCGATGGCCGCTGACACGCAAGCGAAGGCGAGAATTACGCCCCAAGTCACGCGTAGGTCGGCCAGCCGATCGGATTGGCGCGCTGCAAAAGTTTGGATAGCCCGAGCAGCCGCGGCTCGGAAAACCGGGGTCCGACAATCTGCAGGCCGACCGGCAGGCCCGATCCGGTCTTGCCTCCGGGCACAGAGGCGGCGGGAAATCCCACCAGCGTCACGAGGAATGCCGGCGCGATCCAGTCGATGTAGTTTTCGAGCCTGTGGCCACCGACCTCGTCCGGATAGTTCTTGCTCACCGGATAGGGCGGCACGGGCGCGGCCGGCGTGATGAGGTAATCGTACTTGCCGAACAGCTTGCAGAATTTCCGCCAAACCTTCTCGCGCATGTTCTCCGCTTCGGCGGTATCGCGCACGGTGAGCTTGAGCCCCTCGCGCACATTGCCGCCGAGATTGGGTCCGAACTGGTCGAGCATGTCGAGCCGTTTGAGCTGCTGACCGACCATCCATTCGCCGCGCAACACCTTGTAGGGCGCAAAGCCGTCGGCGGCGCTGAACGCGATCTCTTCCACCGCCGCGCCGTCCTGCTCCAGCCTGCGCACGGCGGCGCGGCAGATGTCGTCGATCTCCTTGTCGAGACCGAAGCCGGCAATGTCCGAGGCATAGGCAATGCGCAGGCCCTTGGCGTCCTCGAAGCGCCGCACGTCATCGAGCGCACTTTGCCACGGGGGAACTGCCGAAGTCGGCCAGAGCGGATCGAGCCCGGTCATGCCGTCGAGCATCAGGGCGGCGTCTTCCGCGCTGCGCGCGAGCGGGCCGTGCACCTGCCCTGCATCCCAAGGCAGCCGCATGCCACGGTTCGGAATGAGGCCGCCCGTGGTGCGCACGCCGACGATGCCGCAGAACGAAGCCGGAATGCGAATCGAGCAGCCGAAATCGGTGCCCTGCGCCAATGGCACCATGCCGGTCGCCACCGCCACCGCCGAACCTCCCGAGGACCCCGCAGGGCTGAGCTCCGGATTCCACGGATTGCGCGTCGCGCCGAACAGCGCGTTCACGGTGTTGGCGCCGGCGGCAAATTCCGGGGTGTTGGTCTTGCCGAGGATGATGGCGCCTGCCTTCTTCAGCCGCTCGACCACCGCCGCGTCTTCATCGGGCACATGATCCTTGTAGGCGAGCGAGCCGAACGTCGTGCGAATGCCCTTGGTGAGCGTGACGTCCTTGATCGCCACGGGCAGACCGTGCAGCGGGCCGAGCCGCGCGCCCGACTTGACCTCAGCCGCTGCGGCTTCGGCCGCCGCACGCGCCTGCTCCTCGACCAGCGTGACAATCGCATTGAATTTCGGGTTGTGAGTCGCGATCGCCGCAAGATGCGCGTCCAGTACCTCGACCGGCGACACCTTCCCTTGCGCGATCAAGTCGCGCAACTCGACGGCCGAGCGGCGAGACAGATCGGTCGTCATTTCCCGGACCAGTGTACGAAGCTCTTTTCGATAAGCAAGAACATGATGTTTAGGCCGTAGCCGAGCGCGCCGGCCGCGAAAATCGCGGCATACATGTCGGGCATGTTGAACAATTGCTGCGCCTCGAACACCCGGTGGCCGAGGCCGTCCACCGAGCCGATGAACATTTCGGCAACCACCACAATCACGAGCGCGAGCGAGACGCCGTTGCGCAGGCCGACGAAGGTTTGCGGCAGCGACTCCATCAGGATCACGTCCTTCATGACCTGCCAGCGCGAAGCGCCCATCACGCGCGCGGCGAGGATGCGGGTCTTGCGCGCGTTCATCACGCCGTAGGCGACGTTGAACAGGATAACGAGCGCCGCGCCAAAAGAGGCGACATAGATCTTGGTGGCGTCGCCGACGCCGAAGATGACGAGAAAGAGCGGAAACAGCGCGGAGGCCGGCGTGGAGCGGAAGAAATCGACCACGAACTCCACCGAGCGGTAAAGCTTCTCGTTTGCGCCCAGCACGATTCCGAGCGGGATCGCGACCACGCTCGCCACCGCGATCGCCGCGAAGGTGCGGATCACCGTCTGGAAGAAATCGTGCAGAAGGCGCCCCCCGCTCATGCCCTTCCACAAGGCGATGAAGGCGGCGTCCGGCGAGGGCAAGAGTACCGGATCGACGATCCGCGTCCAATAGCCGATGTACCAGAGCAGGATCAGGCCGAGAACGCCGATGCCCGGCAGCAGCTTGTCGAATTGCTCGCTTCTCATCGTTCGGATCTCATGGACGCCGCACCTCGCGCTGGAAGATTTCAAGGCAGTGCCGTTTCAGATCGACGAAATCGGGGCGCGACAGCGTCTCATCGTTGCGCGGGCGCGGGAGCGGAACCATGGGGAAATCGGCGATCCGACCCGGCCGGCGCGAGAGCAGCAGCACGTAGTCGGCGAGATAGACCGCTTCTTCCAGATCGTGCGAGACCAGCACCGTGGTGGTGCCGGTTTCCTCGAAGATGCGCTGCAGCTGGTCGCGCATGAACAACGTCATCTCATAGTCTAGCGCGGAGAACGGCTCGTCGAGGAACAGAACTTCCGGTTCGACGATCAGGGCGCGCATAATGGAGACGAGTTGCTGCTGGCCGCCCGAAAGCTCGTAGGGATAGCGCGACAGATCTAGCTTGACGCCGAGCCGCGCCACCAGCGCCTTCACCCGCTCGCGCGCCTCCGCGTCCGCCACATTGCGCAGCTTGAGCGCGTAATGGATGTTCTCGAAGGCGCTCATCCATGGGAACAGCGCCTCGCGGTAGTTCTGGAACACATAGCCGATGCGCGTGTCAGCGAGCGTCTTGCCGCCGAACAGGATATCCCCCTTGCCCACCGGCACGAGGCCGGAAATCATGTTGATCAGGGTCGATTTCCCGCAGCCATTTGGCCCGAAGATTGAGACGAACTTGCCGCGCGGGATGTCCAGGTTGAAATTGTCGTAGATGACCTCGCCCTGGAACTCCTTACACAGCCCGCGCGCGGTGATATGCGCGGGCGGATTGCCGTCAGGCCCGAACGCGGTGCGATAGGGGCCGATGACCGGCGCGATCGCGTTCATCGTCATCGGCCCCTTCTGTCCGCGCTCAGAACTTCTGCAGATACTTCGACACGTCGACCTTTTCCGAAAGCGTGCCGGTCTTCACCGAGAAATCGATGAAGCGCTGGAGGTCGGCGACGTCCGCGGGCTTGAGCTCGTTCACCATCTCGAACTTGACCAGCGGCACCGTATCCACGACATCGTCGGGCGTAAAAGTGTTCTTGATGAGGTGCTTGCGCGCCTCGGCCGGATTGTCGTTGATGAATTTCACCGCCTTGCCCCAGGCCGCGGTGAAGCGCCTGGCGACGTCCGGCTTCGCCTTGATGAAATCGGAGGTGAGCGCGCAGCCGCCGACCCAGGCATTGGCCTGCGGATTGCCGAGCACGTATTTCGCGATCACGCCAGCTTCGAACGTCGTCGCAACGCCGTTCTTGCGCATCACGGTCGCATTCGGCTCAAGCGTATAGCCGGCATCGAACGTGCCCGCCGTCATCGCGTTGACGTGCTGGCCCATGTCGAGCTGATCGAGTTGGTAGTCGCCCTCCTTCAGGCCGGCGGCGGCGAGCGCGGCGCGCGCCATGGTCACGTTGGCCGGTCCTGGCGCCGACATGATCTTCTTGCCCTTGAGGTCCGCCAGCGACTTGATCTCCAGCCCCTTGCGCACCACGAACTGCTCCATCTGGTACTTGGCGTTCTGGCTGTTGAGCGAGATATACATCGCCACACCCGGCTTCTTCAGATTGGCGTTAATGCCCTCGATCGTCACCAGCACGGCGGCGGCGTCGATCTGATTGCCGATCATGGCCGCCACGTTCGGCGGCCCGCCGATCAGGCGGGCCATCTCGACCTCGATATTGTTCTCCTTGAAAAAACCGCGCTCGATCGCGACGAACAGCGGCAGCGTCGAGGCGACCGGAAACACCCCGACCCGCACCTTGTCCTGCGCCTGCGCGCTCAGAACACTGCCGGCCAATAGCGCCAGCATCGCCGCGGCGACGCGGCTCACGTGAGAAAACTTGAACATGATCAGGGCTCCCCTGTTACGCTTGGAAGGCAAAGGTTTTGTCCCAGCACTCTTCAACTTACATCCGTGATCCGCGCAATGGACACAGTCTCACTCGCCCACGTCGGCTTCACTCGCCCACGTCAACGATTGCAATAACCGGGCCACCGCCATGTGGCCCCTGATGCATCGCATCTACCGACACGAACACCGCCGGATCGCCGATCGCCGCCGCAGCGACCCCACCCACCGCTGCCTTGGCATGGCGGTGATGATGCACGTCGGAATCGTCGAGCATGATCTGCCGCCGACCGCGCAGCCGTGCCGACTTGTCAGCCTCGCACTTCATGAAGCAATTGACCAGCTTGCCGTTCAGGTCATCGGCGCGCGGGCGATCCGGCAGATCTAGGCCGGCATTGCGGATTGCGTCGTAGATGCCGTCGATGTCGAGTGCATCTTTCATCACGCTGTGTCCGATGCGGTAGCGCCCGCCGGCGCCCGCTTTGTTGCCGAGCAGTATGATTTGCGCGCAGTCGAGTTCCACGCCCGAGGAGCAGGAAGCCACCGACGAATACAAATTCAGGTTTCGGCAGATCTCTTCCGCCTTCGGCATCTTGATTTCGCCGAGCGCCACGCCGATGCCGAGCGCGGTGGTGCCGTTCGATACGCCCATCGAGTCGTGCACCTCGCAGAACACGTCCTTCCCGCGCGCATGCGCATCCTGGATCGACTCGATGGTCAGGAGCGGCGTCTTTGTCTGCACATAATGCACGTCCTCGGGATCGGTGATGCCCGCATCCTTCATCGCCAGCCGCACGCCTTCCGCCACCTTCTCCACCATCGCCGGCCGGCCGATATTCTCGGGCAGGATCTGCGGGCTCATCGCCGTGCCCATGGCGATCCGCATCTTGTCGGCGGAGCCGGTGCGCGCATTGCGCGCGAACACTGTGGCGTGCGGGGTGATCACGCCGTCGCAGCCGCCCGACCACACCATCGGAATCGATTTCACCTCCGCTTCGCTGCGTTTTCCATATTTGCGCAGCACATTGCGGAAGGCCTGGTCGGACAGGATGCGGGTGAAGTCGTTGACGCCGCCGTTGCCCTCGGTCTTGCCGATAACAGCGACCACCTCGTCGGCCGAGACGCGCCCCGCACGGATGTGATCCTCGAGGCCCGAGGCATCCATTACGCTCTTGATCTCGACCTTGACGACGTCAATTGCCATGCGTCCGCACACCTTCTCTCGGGAATCCCGTCTGCCGAGCGGAGACATGCGGGGCCGCCCCACCCCGTTGATTGCTCAAGTTTCGAAGCGCGGCCAACGCCTGTCCAACACCGTTTACAGATGGAGCAATCGGAAATTCCGATATCATGCGACCGCGCCCGCCGGCGCCGGGATTCGCTGCGATGCGGCAGGCAAGGCCGCCTGATAGGCCGGTCGCGCCTTAATCCGGCTGATCCAGTTGAGCAAAGCCGATCGGCTCTCCCACAATTGCGCGAAATTCAATTCCTCCAGCCGATCGATGAAGGGCGAGATGGCAATATCGGCCAGAGAGAATTCCGCGCCGCCAAACCAGGACGTATCCTGCAGACGCTTTTCCATCCTGTCGATGGCGCGCGCGAAGGTAGCCGCCGCGGCCTCGATGGCGCCCGAGTCCGCTGCATCTTGTCGCAGCACCATGCTGCGTAGGAATTCGGCTTTTTGCGGGGTTGGCGCCTGCGCAATGCGCTCCTCGATCAGGGTGCGCGGCAGCTTGGCGAAGGATTGCCGTAGCATAAGCTGATAGGTTGGCCCCTTCACCGCCGGGTGCAGGACGTCGTCTTCGAACTTCACCCAGAAACGCGCCTGCGCGCGCGCCTCCGGGCCGTCCGGCAACAGGCGCGGCGCCGGATGCCTCTCCTCCAGATACTCGTTGATAATGGAGGACTCGAAGATCGCCCGTCCGTCATGAACGAGCGTCGGCACCACGCCGTTCGGATTGACCGCGAGATAGGCCGGGCTCAGCTGCTCCATCCGCTGCAGGTCGACGTGCCGGCTCGTCCACGCGACGCCCTTCTCCGCCAGACAGAAACGTACCTTGATGCAGCAAAAAGCGTCCCAGTCGTGGTAGAGCTCGTACATAGCCCGTCAGTTTATTACGCCCGGACCGCGGTCGATGACCGGCAGTTTGGCGGGACGCGCCTTGCGCAGCTTGTCGCGCAAGGCGGCGGTCTGTGATTCATCGACGGCAGGACCGGAGTCGGCTTGCTCGATGAGGACGACACCGTAATCCTCGCGCGCGGCGTGGCGTGAAATCTTGCCCTGGACGATATCGCGCAGCACCAGCTCAGTCTCCCGTTCCAGCGGATCGCCCCAGCCGCCGCCGCCGGTCGTTTCTACGCGGACGATTTCGCCCGTCCGCACTGCTGCGCCGTCGACCAAACCGCCGAGCTTGCGCTCATTCTGCCCTTGCGGGTCGACCGTTACTACGAACGGCTTGCCGGCCTTGCCGCCGTTGATGCCGTAGCAGCCGAGCTGCACGCGGTCGGCGGTGACGATGGTGTGGCAATCGACCAGCGGGCGGTAATGCTTCTCGTAGCCGAGGCCGCCGCGCCGCTTGCCGGCGCCGCCGGAGTCGGTGCGCAGCGCGAGCTTCTCCACGATCAGCGGGAACTTGGTTTCGGTGAATTCCGCCGGCTGGTTGCGTGAATCCGGCACGATATGGATGGCGTCGTTGCCGTCGGCATAATAGCGCCCGCCCGAACCGCCGCCGAGCACTTCGCGCGACAGGAACGGCCGGCCTTCGAAGTCCGTACCGTAGAAGCCGGTATAGCGGATTGTCTCCTGATCGGCCGGCATGCGGCCGTCGACTGCCTGCGCCACCACGCCCGCCAGCAACGAGAGACAGCGCAGCAGCACGAAGGAGCGCGCATTGGTCGGCGCCGGCCAGACCGGCGTGATCAGCGTGCCCTTCTCCGGGAACACCACCTCGAACAGTTCGCACACACCTTCGTTCACGTTGATCTCGGCGGCGCGCTCCGGCGTGTCGGCGAGATTGCGCAGGATCGGCGCGATCCACTTGATCAGGAACGCGCCGTCAGCATAGTCTGCCGGCCAGTTCAGCGGTCCGTCCGATTGCGGGTCGGTGCCGGAGAAATCGAGCACGATCTTGTCCGGCGACTTGATCATTTTCAGCGCGATCTTGTGCAGCTTGATCTTGCCGTCGATCTCGCGCTCCACGTAATCGTGCCAGACATACTCGCCGTTCGCGATCTTTGGCATCAATTCGTCGTGGAAGGTGTTGCGGCATTTCTCGATGATGGCTTGGAAGCACGCTTCCACCATCTTGGCGCCGAAGCGCTGGAACAGCTCCTCCATGCGCTTGGCGCCCATGATGCAGGCCTGGATTTCGCTGTCGAGGTCGGCGGAGAGAATCTCCGGCAAGCGCGTGTTGCGGCGGATGATCTTGAACGCCTCCTCGTTGCGCTTGCCTTCGCTGTAGACGCGGATCGGTGGCACCGCGAGCCCCTCCTCGAACACCGACTGCGCGGTACCCGGCATCGAGCCCGGCACGCGCCCGCCGATGTCGTCGTGATGACCGAAGGCCTGGATATACGCGACCACCTCGCCCTCGTGGAACACCGGCACCGTCGAGCACAGGTCGGGCAAGTGTCCGATGCAGCCCTCGGTCAGATAGGTGTCGTTCATCAGGAACACGTCGCCCGGCCGCATCGTCTCCGGCGGATAATCGCGGATCACTGCCTGCGGCATCGCCGAATAGGAACGGCCGGTGAGTTTGCGCGAATATTTGTCAAACAGGCCGACGCGATAATCGTGCGCCTCGCGGATCATCGGGCTGCGCGCCGTGCGCTCGATGGCGTATTCGATCTCCGCCTCGATCGAGTTGAGCGTGCCCTCCACGATCTGCAGCACGACCGGATCGACGTCGCCCGCGTTCAGGCCTTTCGGCGCGGCCGGCCAGGGATGCGCTTTGGTGTCGGCAATGGCGGGACGGGTCTGGATGTTCATGGTCTGCATCCCTTATCCAAAGTGCAGATACATATTCCGTTCATTCCCACGAAAGCGGGAATCCGGTCGTGTCGATTCTGGATCCCCGCTTTCGCGGAGACGAACGGAGTGAAATTCCTGCTCCTACCAAGCGGCATCAGGCTGCCCCGCCCTGCCGCACGATCATGATGCCATAGCCGTCGACCGTGAGCGTCTGGCCCGGAAACACCACCGTGGTCGAGCCGAATTCTTCCACAATGGCGGGGCCGGCGATCTGTGCTCCCGGGTCGAGCGCCGCGCGATCGTAGCAGGGGGTTTCGCGCATCGCGCCGTCGAAGAAAACGGACCGCGCGTCCTCCGGCGTGCTTTTCGCACCCGGATTGACCGGCCGCCCGGGCAGGTTCGGACGCTCGATCATGCCGAAACCGGAGACGCAGAAATTCACCAACTCAACATTCTGCTCGCCCTTGTAGTCGTAGCCGAAGGTGCGGCGGTGCGCAGCGTGGAAGCTGTCGATCAGCGCGGCGATGAAGCTCTGGTCGATGGCGCCGCCGGGCGCCCGCACGCGCACTTCCATCGACTGGCCGGCGTACCGGATATCGGCTTCGCGCTGCAGGCGGATGCGATCCTTGGCAATGCCGTCCTCTTCGAGACGCTCGACCGCCTCGCGTTCGAGACCCGCATACAACTCCGCAACCGCGGCGAGATCGGCCTTCTCCTCCGGCATCACGCGGGTGACCATTTGGTCGTTGCGCCAGTCGACCGCGAGCAGCCCGAAAGCGGCAAGATTGCCGGGGCTCGGCGGAATGATGCAGGCCTTCATGCCAATGAGCTGCGCCACCGCGGCGGACTGTACCGGCCCCGCCCCGCCGAAGGACAGGAGCGCAAAGTCGCGCGGGTCGATTCCACGCTGGATGGTCATTTGCCGGATGCGGTTGGCCTGGTTCCAGTTCGCGATCTCGACGATGCCGGCCGCGATCTCTTCCGCCGTCATGCGCGAACCGAGCCGCCGCGCAAGGTCCGCCATGCCGGATCTTGCGCGCTTGACATCGAGCGCGATGCCGCCGCCGATCAGCACCGACGGCAGACGGCCGAGCACGAGATTTGCGTCGGTGATGGTCGGCTGGTCGCCGCCATTCGGATAGCACATCGGGCCGGGATCGGCGCCCGCGCTCTTGGGGCCGACCTTCAGATGCCCTTCGCGCGAAATCCAGGCGATCGAGCCGCCGCCGGTACCGATTGTCTCGATATCGATCATCGGGATGCGCACTGGGAACGGGCCGACCGAGCCGGCATTGGTGAGATGCGCGACGCCGTTCTCGATCAGACTTAGATCGGTCGAGGTTCCGCCGGCGTCCAGCGTGACTACATTGTCGAAGCCGGCCAGCTTGGCGATCACCGCGCTGCCGAGCACGCCGGCGGCGGGACCCGACAGGGCCGTGGTGATCGGCTTGTTGATCACCTGCTCGGCGCTCATCACGCCGCCATTCGACTGCATGACCAGGAACGGCTTGCGGCCGAGTTCCTCGCCGAGCGCATCCTTCACGCGCTTGAGATAGCGCTCCATATGCGGCTTGACGAAGGCGTCGACCAGCGTTGTCACCGTGCGCTCGTATTCGCGGTATTCGGGCAGCACTTGCGAGGAGATCGAGACCGTGCAGTCGGGATATTCATCGCGCAGGATGTCGAGCGCGCGCTTCTCGTGCGCGTCATTGGCATAGGCATGGATCAGGCAGATCGCGATCGCACGGATGTTCCGCTCGCGGAAGAAGCGCGCCGCCTGCCGCACGCTCTCTTCATCGAGCGGGCGCAGCTCGTCGCCTCTGAAATTGAGACGGCCGCCGACCTCGCGCACAAGCTCAAGCGGCACCGGCCGCTCCGGCTTCACCCAGAAATAGGAATTGCCGTAACCGTCGGGCACCGCCTGGCGCGCGATCTCCAGGACATGGCGGAAGCCTTCCGTAACGATCAGGCCGAGCGAGTCGATCGCGCCTTGCAGCAGCGCGTTGGTCGCGACTGTCGTGCCATGCGCGAGTCCGACTAGGTCGCCGGTCGTGCCGCCGACTTCGCCGAGGATCTTGTTGACGCCGTTGACGAGACCGAGCGCCGGATTGGTGGGCGTCGAGGGCACCTTGGTAACCGAGACGCCGCCGGAGACGGTGTCGACGCAGACGATGTCGGTGAAGGTGCCGCCGGTGTCGATGCCAATCCGCAAATGTGGTGCCGCTGCGCCCATCGCCTCTCCTCTCGTTTGGCCGCCGTGGCCCGGACAAGAACCAAGTCTGTGGCCGGCTTGATCCCTTGCGGCCGCCGCTCCGGCATCGCAGCGGCGTTCGCACCTGCGATTGCCGCCGGCGATCGGAGAAGCGGCTGCCAATGCACCAGCGATCCGTCCACGCGGCCGACCCGGACCGTCCCTTGACGTGTTCAGCCTCCCGCGCCACCGCAGTCCTGTCCAACAGCATTTAATGATGGCGATATCGGTAATTCCGATGGCAGAATGAAGCCGTGCGGGGAATCTAGCGGGAAATGCAGTTACTCCGCCAAGGAGCGTACGGAAGAACGCGAGGAGGACATGGAATTTCGGCAAATCCGATATGCGCTCGCGGTGGCCAAGGAGCGCAGCTTCACCAAGGCCGCAGCGAGGCTCAACATTTCGCAGTCGGCCGTGTCCGAGCAGGTGAAACTGCTCGAGAGCAGCATCGGATTTGCTTTATTCCGGCGCACCGGCCGCGGCATAGAGCCGACCGAGCGGGGACGCATGTTTCTCTACGAGGCTGAGCGCGTCGTTGGCGACCTGATGAATCTGAGCGACGTCGCGCGAAGGCTCAGTGGCGTCGGCATCGAAACTCTAGTCTTAGGAATAGGATCAGGTCTCGCACCCATCCTGCTGCCACGCATTCTTCCTCAAGATGGTTTTCCCAATAATTTGCATTTGGAGATCAAGACGGCACCAACTCGTGTCATCTTTGACGACATTCACGACGAGCGTATTGATCTTGGCATCTCCGCAGAAGTCGGGCCCGATCGCGTTCCGTCTGGCCTCGCTAGCACGCGACTTTTTGATCTCGACATGGCACTGATCATGCCGCCATGTCATAGCCTTGCAGACAGCAAGAGCGCCATCGACATCGGCTTATTGGCACACGAACCAATCATCATGAACGAGCTGTCAATCGGCTACGGCCAGATCGTCAGCACGATGTTCAACGATCTTGGCATCCGCCCGCGGATCCGTGCCATCGCCGACAATGTCGAAACAATTAAAGTGATGGTACAGGCCGGCGTTGGTATCGCGATCATCCCTTCCGGTTCCGCCAATCTGGAATCACGTTCAGGTTTAATCGCCCTCCGTCCCGTCCTGCCTGCCCGGCCGATTACAATCGTCGCCTACCGATCACGGCAAGCATTGTCCAGGCGAAAAGAGCTGCTTGTCGAGAAACTTCTAGGGCCTGTGAAAACGGCAGACTGACTGGAGTACCTCGGTCCGCGATGGCAGTCGATTAACGACGAACGACGGAAGATCTATTTAAGCAACGCTTATCGCGTATTGCTAACAAGTTGGCTAATGGGGTTGGCCTGAAGTTTAGGCAGCGGGCGGCGGCATCCCGCGCCTGGCGCCCCGGCGTGGCATTGCCCCAGCAGGACCTGTCTTCCGAAGGAACGACCTCTACCCAAACTGAGAGCATCTATGGGAAGCAGGTCAACAGTATTGCTTGCGATTACGGGGCTTGGTGAGCCTCTGACACTTATAAAGATGGCCGGGCTCACCTTGGCACTACTCGCGACATGGCTCCTGTTGGGCGGCGAAACCGCTGCAAACCTCGTGTTCAAAGGCGCTCAATATGGCTCGCTCATCCAGGTCGCAATCGCGACTGTGGCGTTTGGCTCGATCTCGCGATAGCCTGAACGAGGCCTTCGCCGATCCCGACTTCACTGCTTGCTGTTCAGAATCTTGGAACTCGCCAGAAAAACAGAAATCGTGCGCTGAGCAAAACAGCGATAGGCGGCCACTCAGTTAAGTATGCGCCAGTCTCCGCCCCAATTCTCTCGAAAACGGGAGTCCGCGCCGTGTTGTGCTGAGATGGCGGAGCAATTTCGGGCGAGGTTCGCCGTCTCTCGCGACACAGAAACGGAAGTAGTGGTGAAGATCCGCCGAATTCGCCGCGGGAAACCGCCACTATTATAGAGAGACGCCAGCGCCGCCGAAAATTGCGCAGTGGCTGGCTGGCGCGCAATGCAGATCGCGCTCTGCTCCACCAAAATTCCCTGCAAACAGGGAATTTAGGCTTTGCGACGCCATTTCCTAGACGACCAACAGGGAATTTTGGATCGGATGCAGGGAGACTTCAAACAATATCAGGGACGGGCCCGGGCTAGATTCGGAAGACTGGTAGATGCGTAGCCTCATTGATATCGGTCGCGCCCTGCATCTGATCAGAAGTCGAATGAAGATTGTATAGGCGGCCGTTACGAGGCGTTATTGTAAATTCGGCGGAGCTCCTTTTTCAGGATCTTTCCGGCACCACTCTTTGGCAAACTCTCGCTGAAAAAGATGTCCTTAGGACATTTATATCCAGCCAGCCGGCTGCGCAGTCGACGTTTCAGCTCGTCCGCCGACAAGTCTGATCCGGGCCGGATCACGACTGCTGCCACCACTTTTTCAACCCAGTGAGGATCTGGCAATCCGAAGACCGCCGCCTCCAGAACTGCGGGCTCCTGATAGAGCGCATCTTCGACCTCGCGCGGGTAAACGTTCTCTCCACCGCTGACGATCATGTCATTCTTGCGGTCCGCAATGGTCACGTATCCCTCAGCGTCGACCGTTCCCAGATCTCCCGTCCGCAGCCATCCATTTTCCATCACAGCATCGGTTGCCTGAGGATTTCTCCAATACCCGGCCATGGCGCGGTCGCTGTGCACCGCGATCTCGCCGATGCCGGTTTTGTCCGGATCGAGAATGCTGACATCACAATGTAGCGCGCGGCCAGACGTGCCAAGCCGATATGCAAGTTCGGGAGAAGTGACCGCCGCACGATGATCTTCACCCGTTAAGGCCGTAATCATCCCGGCTTCGGTCGATCCGTAACCTTGCATGAACTCGCATTGCGGGAACATGCTCATGGCGCGACGAAGCATTTCAACGGGCATCGACGATGCCGCGTAATAAAGGACGCGCAGCCGC
Organism: Pseudorhodoplanes sp.; assembly: GCA_022843165.1. Classification (GTDB taxonomy): domain Bacteria; phylum Pseudomonadota; class Alphaproteobacteria; order Rhizobiales; family Xanthobacteraceae; genus Pseudorhodoplanes. The sequence goes on along the minus strand of JALHOD010000008.1, from coordinate 10,224 downwards.
GACAAATCGCACGCTTCAATGTTTGGATGAGTGATCAGCGCATTGATCATTGTCGGCACCAAATGGACATATGTCACACCATGCGTCTGCATGGCCGACAAGACCTTGTCTGGGGAAAATTCCGACAGCAGAATTGTGGAACAGCCGCGATAATAGGCTGGGAACAGATGATACCAGAGGCCGCCCACATGAAAGAGCGGCATCGCCGCAAGCGCGACGTCGCTCTCCCTGAGTCCAATCATCCCGTCTGCGGCCACCATGCAGTTACGCATCAGGCCGCCATGCGACAGCATGGCGCCCTTGGGTTTCCCAGTGGTGCCGCTTGTGTACATGATTGAGAGAGTGTCGTTCTCTCCCACCGCGATGTCCGGCTCGCCAGACGCGGCGGCAGCCAAGAACTCGTCATACGCAAGCCAGCCGTCCTGCCTGCCGTCAAAGCGGATGAACAGACGCGTCGAGGGAGTTTTCGATCTCAGTCTGTCGATGACAGGCGCAAATTGCGGATCGGCAACGACCGCTACTGGTTCGCAATCGGCAAGAGGATGCAAAAGCTCCTCCTCCGATAGCCGCCAGTTGAGCGGCACGACAATGATCCCCGCTTTCGTCGCGCCGTAGCATTCGAGGACTTCGTTGCGGTTGCGGGACAACACCGCGATCCGGTCTCCCGCCTTGAACCCGAGTGCGATCAACGCATTGGCGAAACGGTTCATCCGCTCATTGGCAGCCGAAAATGTGAGCGTGCCACCCTCGCTGACGAGCGCGGCTTTGTCGGGATACGCGGCAGCCAAAGCACGCGTCACGCCGCCGAAAACTGTCTGGTCTGCCCGAGTCATAGTCCCCTCCTGGCCCGTCGTTCTTCCCCAACCCCGCGTTCGGGCTGTCTTGACAATGCCTCTTGGCCAAATGTCTACTACCGACCGGTCGGTAGGTGCAAGATCGGCTATTCGGAGGAGTTCCTTGGACCTCTTGTTCGACGACAATCTTCGGCAATTCCGCCACACGATCGCTCGCTGGGTGGATGAAAGGCTTGCACCCCATGCGGACGCCCTCGACCGGGCCGACATGTTTCCGCGCGAGCTTTTTGAGGAACTCGGAGGCCTGGGCTTCTTCGGCGTCTTGTTTCCCGAAGAATATGGTGGCAGCGGCATGGACCGCGGCTACCTCGCCTACACGCTCATGTGCGAGGAATTATCACGCGGGCATATGGGCTTCGCGTCCATTGTCTGCATGCACGCTTCCACCGCCTCGCACACGATCGCGAGCTGGGGCACGGACGATCTTCGCCGGCGCTATCTCATCCCGGCCATTCGCGGAGAGAAAATTGGAGCCTTCGCCATAACAGAGCCGAATGCCGGCTCCGATGCGGCGGCACTCCGGACAAGGGCCTCGCGCTGCGCGGGAGGCTGGTCGCTGTCCGGCACCAAGATGTTCACGTCTAACGGCACCATCGCCGACTTCGTGACTGTTGCCGCGACGACCGATCCCTCGTTGGGACTCAAGGGCGTCAAGCTCTTCCTGGTCGACACAAAGAGCGAGGGATTTTCCGTCGGCCGCAAGCTGGAGAAGTTTGCGATTCACGCGGCCGACACGGCTGAACTTGTGTTGAAGGACGTGTTCGTTTCCGACGAGCGTCTCTTGGGCGGCGCCGACGGAAGTTTCCTGAATGCGTATCGCACCCTCACCGTGGACCGGATTTTCACCGCGGCACTTGCGATCGGTAATGGCCGCGCAGCCTACGACGCGGCGCTCCGATACGCAAAGGAAAGAACGCAGTTCGGAAAGCCGATCGGAAGCTTTCAGGCCATTCAGTTCCGGCTTGTCGACATGCTCGCCAAGCTCGAGCAGGCTCGTCTCTATACCTATTACGCGGCCATGCTCGCCGACAGCGGCGCGCCGATCACGACGGAAGCGGCGCTGGCAAAGGTGATTGCTGCCGAGAACTGCAATGACGTCTGCCAGAAAGCACTGAGCATCTTCGGCGGCTACGGCCTGATGAACGAATATCCTGCGCAGCGATTCCTGCGCGACTCTTTCTTTCCATTGGTCGGCGGCGGCACGCCCGACATTATGCGCGTGATCGCTGCACGCCAGCTTGGACTTTGAGGCATCAGCATGGAAAACATCAAACCGCCCCAAAACACTTTTCTCGACGAGGCTGCTGACCTCGTGACGTCGCTCATTCTCGAGCGCGGATATGACAACACGCCCATGTCCGTCATCGCCAAAGCCTTGGGCCTCACCAAAGCCGGCGTCTATCATCATTTCGAAAGCAAGGAAGACCTGCTCTACGTCATACATCGCCGGATGATCGACCGCCTCTTGCTTCCGATCATCGAGCGGGCTGAGCAGGAACCCGACCCCGAAACCCGCTTGCGCACTTTTCTCTACGAACACGCGCTGCTGATGACTCGCGATCCGACGGCGCGCGTCCTCATTAACGAGGCCCGCCGGCTTTCCCCGGAGCGATACGAGGAAATCCGCATCTTCTGGCGCCGGGGCTATCACCTCGTCCGCGACACTCTTGCAACGCTGCAAGTCCGCGGCATTTGCCGGCACGACATTAATGTCAGCTACGCCGCATTCGCCGCCCTCGGAATGGCTCTTTGGACCGTCTACTGGTTCGACTACGGAAGGCCCGATACCGGACCCGACGTCGCACGCACTCTGTCCAAGATTTTTCTTTCAGGAGTTCTGGTTAGCGAGAAGGTCACTTCAGAATGACCGCACACAATAATCACGGCACAAAAAATATCACGGGAGGAAACAGTGATGAGAATCGTATTTACGCTTGTATTCATGTGCTTCGCTGCCGGAGCTGCGGCTGCGAGCGACTACCCTAACCGGCCGATCCGGTTTCTTCAGGGATTTGCCCCGGGCGGCAATGCAGACATCATCTCGCGCGTACTCGCTGATGAAATGAGCAAGACATTGGGCCACAGCGTTTTCACCGAGGCGAAGCCCGGTGCCGGCGGAAACCTGGCGTCCGACACCGTCGCAAAAGCGACGCCCGACGGTTACACGATCGTGCTTCTGACGACGGCACATGTCATATCTCCTGCCCTTTCCAAGGCACAGAATTTCGATCCCGTCGGCGATTTCGAATTCATCTCCACCGTTACCGACTTTCCATTCTTCATCGTCGTCAACGCCGATTCACGGTTCAAGACGATCGAAGACTTCGTCGCAGAAGCGCGCGCGAAGCCGGGCACGCTGACTGTCGGCACCGCGGGCGTTGGCACCGGCCAGCACATGAGTTCGGAACTCCTGGCCGTTTCTCTCGGCACGAAGTTTATCCATGTCCCCTTCCGCGGCGATTCCGGAGCCGTGACCGCCCTACTCGGGAAGAACGTCGATTTTATCGTCGCGCCTGGAACCGCGATTTTTGGCAACATCGAAGCAGGTCAGTTCCGTGCACTCGCGACATCGGGGGCTGAACGCTGGCCCTCGCTGCCAAAAGTTCCAACTTTGTCCGAGAATGCGGCGAAGGGTTTCAACGTTATGGCCTGGACAGGTGTTGCGACCACCAAAGGTACGCCGAAGCCCATCATTGACCGTCTCAATGCAGCCATTCTGCAGGCCATGAAAACCTCGGCGGTTCGCGATCGACTTATAAGTCTCGGCGGATATCCGCGCTCCAGCAGCCCTGAAGAAATCACCAGCAAGGTCAAGTCGCAGGTCCAGTTGTGGAAGGACGTGGCGGCAAAGGCCGGACTCGAGAAGCAATAGCTTTTGAACCATGGGGCTCGTCCGAGCTGCCATCCAGGGAGTTACGAGTATGTCAATGCACGCAAGAACCTTTGAACGCCGCGATCCCATTACGGGCGATGTCGTCACTAACGCGCACGCCGCGACGGTCGAGGAAGCTGTGGCCATCGCCGATCGCGCCGCGGCTGCATTTCCGGCCTGGAGCGCGATTGGTCCGTCGGAACGGCGAGCGATGCTCAACAAGGCGGCGGACATATTGCTGTCCCGCGCGGACGACTTCACTGAACTGATGATGGGAGAAACCGGCGCCGCCGCGCCGTGGGTCCACTTCAACGTCAAGCTTGCAGCCGGCATGCTCCGCGAGGCGGCTGCGATTACTACCCAGATTGCGGGCGAGGTCATTCCGTCGGACATCCCCGGCTGCCTGTCGATGGCCATGCGGGTTCCTGTCGGCGTGGTTCTCGGGATTGCTCCCTGGAACGCGCCTATCATTCTGGGGATTCGCGCCATTGCCTTTCCCCTCGCCTGCGGCAACACCGTTGTGCTCAAGGCGTCAGAATTCAGCCCGGGCACACAAAAGCTGATCGGCGAGGTCTTGACGGATGCCGGCCTGGCCGAGGGCGTGGTGAATGTCGTCACCAACGATCCCGCTGACAATCCTACAGTCGTCGAAGCATTGATTGGCCATCCCGCCGTGCGGAGGGTCAATTTCACGGGCTCGACGCGGGTCGGCCGCATCATCGGCGAGCTGGCCGGCCGTCACCTCAAACCCGTGCTGCTCGAACTCGGCGGCAAGGCCCCCCTCGTCGTGCTGGAAGACGCCAATATCGACGAGGCGGTGAAAGCCGCAGCATTCGGCGCCTTCATGCATCAGGGACAGATCTGCATGTCCACCGAGCGGATCGTGGTTGACGAGAAGATCGCCGATGAATTCGTCGCAAAGCTCGCGGCCAAGGCCCGGACGCTTCGCGCAGGAAATCCGCGCAAGGAAAAGGGCGTCGTGCTTGGCTCCCTCGTCGACAAGAAAGCCGCGCAGCACGTCCAGGAACTGGTCAAGGACGCCATAGACAAAGGGGCCGTCCTTGCTGCCGGCGGTCATGTCGATGGCACGATCGTCAACGCGACAGTGCTCGACAAGGTGACGCCGGACATGAAGATCTATTACGAGGAGACGTTTGGTCCCTCGGTCAGCGTGGTGCGCGTCAAGGACACGGAAGAAGCGATTCGCGTCGCGAACGACACGGAGTATGGGCTAGCTGCTGCGGTGTTCGGTAGCGATATTTCGCGCGCGCTCGATGTGGCGAAACGGCTGGACGCAGGCTTGACCCATATCAACGGCCCGACTGTTCAGGATGAGCCACAGATCCCCTTCGGCGGCATGAAGGCGAGCGGCTATGGCCGCTTTGGCGGTCGCGCAGGCATCCATGAGTTCACAGAGCTGCGCTGGATCACAGTCGAGACAAAACCGCACCATTACCCATTCTGAGTGGCCCGCAGGGCAATAACTAATCGAGCGTGACGCTGGAGATACAGATGGCTGAAACAACCAAAGCAATGACGGACCAACCTGCACCCGGCGGCAAGACCGTCAAGGTCGAGTTCGACAATGGCATCGCCTGGGTCACGCTCAACCGGCCAGAGAAACGAAACGCATTCAGCCCGACGCTGAACCGGGAAATGCTGGAGGTGCTCGACGCGCTTGAGGTGGATGACAGATGCGGCGCGCTGATCCTGACCGGCGCAGGAAATTCTTTTTCATCCGGCATGGACCTGAAGGAATATTTCCGTGAGGTCGACAAAGCGACGCCCGTCGAAGTGAACAGAGTTCGACGCGAATCCATGGCGTGGCAATGGCGCCGTCTGCAATTCTTTCCAAAGCCGACGATCGCGATGGTCAATGGCTGGTGCTTTGGTGGCGCATTCACGCCGCTGGTGTCTTGCGATCTGGCCATCGCGGCAGATGAGGCAACGTTCGGCCTTTCGGAAATTAACTGGGGTATCATTCCCGCCGGAAATGTCGAGAAAGCCTTCGCAGAAAAGGTCAGCCAGAGCGATGCACTTTACTATCTGATGACCGGCGAGAATTTTGGCGGACGCAAGGCCGCTCAGATGCGACTGGTCAACGAATCAGTGCCGCTCGCGCAACTGCGCACGTACACCGAACAACTGGCCCGCAAACTGCTCGAAAAGAATCCGCATGTCCTGTCGGCGATCAAACTCTCTTATCGCCGGCTGAAGGAAATGTCATGGGATGTCGCCGAAGAATATCTCTATGCCAAAGCGCAAGAGACCTATTCGACCGATCCTGAACAAGGTCGCAAGAAGGGAATGACGCAGTTTCTGGACGATAAAAGCTATCGTCCCGGCTTGGCCAACTATTCTCGCGACGAATAGTCAAAGCTCCGCCACTGAATGACCGTCTGCTTTCGAATTCGGATACTTCTTTCATCGGCACCCTTGCTTGACGGATTTGTCTGCTTTCTATTGGGGAGCGCAAGTCCGGTTTGGGTTACGCGGCCATTCCATAACCTGTCATTCTGCGATTCTGCTCGAACTGAGCACCACACAGACGGATTCGCGCCCGTCTCCGCTCCACTTCTCTCGCAAACGGGAGTCCCGGCCCTGTCGTGCGGAGACAGCGGGGTGATTTCGGGCAAGGTTTGCCGTCTCTCGCGACGCAGAGACTGGCATGGCGGAGAAGATCCGCCAATTTCCCCGCAGAAACCGCCACTATTCCGAAGAGACGTCCGTCGCGCGAAAACCGGCACACTGCTGGCTGGGGCGCCTGGATTCGAACCAGGGAATGGCGGAATCAAAATCCGCTGCCTTACCACTTGGCTACGCCCCAACGCTGTCAGGAATGCCGCGGCGGCAGGGCCGCTGCGGCGCGCGGAACCTAGCCATGTCTGCTCCCGCAATCAACTTTTCCGGGCTGTCGTCCAGACGATTGACGTCCCGAAGGGGCTGGACTAGCCCTGAAACAGGCCCGAAAAGCGGCCGTGCCGGGGAGAACGTCATGAGCTACCGCGCGCCGGTCGACGACATGGCCTTCGCCCTGACCCACAGCGCCGGCATGGGCCAAGCCCTCGGCGAAGGCCTGTACGGCGATTTCGGCGCCGACGATGTAACAGCGATCCTGGAGGAAGCCGGCCGCTTCGCGGGCGACGTCCTCGGGCCACTCAACCGGGCCGGCGACCGGCACGGCGCCATATTGAGAGATGGCCAAGTCATCCTGCCGCCCGGCTGGAAGGAGGCCTACACCGCCTGGGCCGCCGCGGGCTGGAACGGCCTCGCCTCGCCGGAGCAATGGGGCGGCCAGGGCCTGCCGCGCGCGCTGAACGCGGCCTGCATCGAGATGTGGAATTCCGCCGCCATGGCCTTCGGCCTCGGCCCGATCCTCACCATGGCGGGCATCGACGCGCTGGCGCAGCATGGTTCGGACGAGCTCAAGGAAAAATATCTGGCCAAGCTGATCAGCGGCGAGTGGATGGGCACCATGCAGCTCACCGAGCCGCAGGCCGGTTCCGATGTCGGCGCGTTGCGCGCCAAGGCCGAACGCGCGGGCGACGGCACCTATAAAATCACCGGCCAGAAAATCTTCATCACCTATGGCGAGCATGATCTGACCGACAACATCATCCATTTCGTGCTCGCGCGCCTGCCGGATGCGCCGCCGGGCACCAAGGGCATTTCGCTCTTCCTCGTTCCGAAATTTCTGCTGAACAAGGACGGCTCCCTTGGCGCGCGCAACGACGTGCGGGTGCATTCGCTGGAGCACAAGCTCGGCATTCACGCCTCCCCCACCTGCACCATGGTCTATGGCGACAAGGGCGGCGCCACGGCCTTCCTGATCGGCGAAGAGAATGCCGGCATGACCTGCATGTTCACCATGATGAACGAGGCGCGGCTCGCGGTCGGCCTGCAGGGCGTGGCCATTGCCGAGCGCGCGACCCAGCAGGCGCTGCAATATGCGCGCGACCGCAGGCAGGGCCGCGAGCCCGGCATGCAACCGGACCAGTCGGTCGCCATCATTGACCACATCGACGTGCGCCGCATGCTGCTCACCATGCGCGCGCTGACACGCGCCTCGCGCGCGATCTGCTATGCCACCGCCGTCGCGCTCGACGTCGCCCATCGCGGCAAGGACGAGGCGGCGCGCAAGGCCGGCAACGATCGCGCCGCCTTGCTCACGCCGGTCGCCAAGGCCTTCTCCACCGATATCGGCATCGAGGTCGCCTCGCTCGGCATCCAGGTGCATGGCGGCATGGGCTTCATCGAGGAGACCGGCGCCGCCCAGCATCTGCGCGATGCGCGCATCACCGCGATCTATGAGGGCACCAACGGAATCCAGGCGATCGATCTTGTGGCCCGCAAACTGCCGCTGAACGGCGGCGCGACGGTGAAAGCCTGTCTGGAAGAGCTGCGCGCCATCGCCAAGCGCGTGCAGGATACCAACGATCCGGCCTTCGGCGCGACCGCCGCAAAACTGAATGCGGCGCTCGACGACCTGGAGCGCGCCACCGGCTGGCTGCTGGCGCAGCTGAAAAGCGCCCCGCAAAGCGCGCTGGCCGGCGCGACGCCGTATCTGCGGCTGTTCGGGAATACCGCGGGCGGCTGCATGCTGGCGGAGGAAGCGCTGGCGGCCTTGCGCCTCGGCGACAATGGCGCACAGCGCGACCGCGTCGCGCTGGCGCGGTTTTTTGCCGAGAACATCGTGGTGCAATCGGGCGGTCTCGCCGCCGGCGTGACCGAGGGCGCGGAGTCGGTCGTCAGCGCGCCGCTGCCGGACAGCGCGGCATGACCGGCACCGATCTCATCCAGGTCACCGATGACGGCGCCGTGCGCGTCGTCCGGATGAACCGTCCCGACAAGAAGAATGCGCTCACCGGTGCGATGTATGCGGCGATGGCCGATGCGTTGGCCGGTGCGGCGCGAAACACCGGGATCCGCTGCATCGTGTTCGCGGGCGCGCCGGGCGCCTTCTGCGCCGGCAACGATCTGCAGGATTTCCAGCGCGCCGCCGAGGACGATGAAGGGCTCAGCGAGCCGATCCTGCGGTTTCTCCATGCGCTGGCCGGCAGCCGCAAGCCGCTGGTCGCCGCGGTGCAGGGACCTGCCATCGGCATCGGCACCACCATGCTGCTGCATTGCGATTATGTGGTCGCGGCCACCGATGCGCGGTTCGCCACGCCTTTCGTCAATCTCGGGCTGATCCCGGAGGCCGCGTCCAGCCTGCTCGCCCCGCGCCTGATGGGGCAGCGGCACGCCTTCGCGCTGCTGGTCATGGGCCTGCCGCTCGACGCCGACCATGCCAAGGCCTGCGGGCTGGTCAACAGTGTGATCGCGGGCTCCGAGGTCGATGCCGCGGCCCTCGCCGCCGCGCAGAAGATCGCAAGCCTGCCGCCGGAAGCCGTTCTTGCCACCCGCCTGCTGATGCGCGGGGCGCCGGACGAGATCATGGCGCGGATCGACGAGGAAGCCGACTATTTCCGGGTGCGGCTGCAATCCGACGAAGCGAAGGCGGCATTCAAGGCGTTTTTTGAACGGAAGAAATAAGTCGTCCCTTTCCACGCAAATCCCCACCCGCCGCCTTAAAAAGACTCACACCGGCACCAGCCCGGCCTCGATCTCCTTCCGCCGCGGCTCCAGAAACGGCGGCAGCGCGAGTTTTTCGCCCAGCGTCTCCATCGGCTCGTCGGCGGCAAAGCCGGGACCGTCGGTGGCGATCTCGAACAGGATGCCGCCCGGCTCGCGGAAATACAGCGAGCGGAAATAGAAGCGGTCGACCTTGCCGCTGTTGGGAATCCGCAAACTCCGCAGCCGCTCCGCCCAGGCGTCGTATTCGTCATTGTCCGGCGTGCGGAAGGCGACATGATGCACGCCGCCCGCGCCCGGATGCGCCGGCGGCAGACCCGGCCGCACCGCGACATGCAGTTCGGCGGCGGGGCCGCCCGCGCCCATCTCGTAGACATGCACGGTGTCGCTGTCGGAGTCGGGATGGAGATAGTCGCGCACATGCCGCATGAACATCAGTTCGCGCAGCACCACGTCGGTATTTGTGAGATCGGGCACGGTCATGACGATCGGCCCCAGTCCGCGGATCTGGTGCTCCGCCGGCACCGGGCTTCTGGCCCAGGGATGCGCCGCGCCGCGCCCGCCATCGTCGATCAGGCTCAGCCGCTGGCCTTCGTGATCCTCGAAATCCAGCGTCTTGCGCCCGTCGCGCTCCACGATCTCGCCGGCCTTCACCTGGTTCGCGCGCAAATGCGCGTGCCACCACACGAGGCTTTTCTCGCCGTTCACCCGCAGGCCGGTACTGGAAATGGTGTGATTGCCGCGCTGTTCCGGCCGGGTGCGAAAATCGAAAAAGGTCAGGTCGCTGCCGGGCGAGGCGATGCCGTCGCCATAGAAGAAGTGATAGGCCGAGACGTCGTCCTGGTTGACGGTCTTCTTGATCAGCCGCATGCCGAGCACGCGGGTGTAGAAGCGGACATTGCCGGGCGCGTCGGCGGAGACGGC
>JALHOD010000007.1:135786-174715 GCA_022843165.1 Pseudorhodoplanes sp. | reverse complement strand
GTCGCAGGTTCAAATCCTGCTGCCCCGACCATCCGCCTTCGCTCTTCGGGCTTCGGCTCGGCGAGCCGGAGGCGCGTGACAGACGACAGACGGTTGAACAGGGATGCGCTGAAGCCATGACAGCCCGTATCTACAAGCCCGCGCGCAATGCGATGCAGTCCGGCACCGCCAAGACCAAGGACTGGGTGCTGGATTATGAGCCGGATGCGCCGCGGGTGGTCGAGCCGCTGATGGGATGGACCAGTTCGACCGACATGAACAGTCAGGTGCGGCTGCGCTTCGCCAGCAAGGACGAGGCGATCGCCTATTGCGAGCGGCACGGCATCGCCTACCAGGTGTCCGACGAAAAGCAGCCGGTCCGCCGTACCATGGCGTATGCCGACAACTTCGCATTCCGGCGCCGGGGATTGTGGACGCACTGATCCGCGCATCGTCGCGTCCGGCATCGTGCAGGAGAGATCGATGGCCTCGAATCCGCGTTTTCTGAATCCCGGCACATTATACAAGCCGCCCGGCTACAGCCATGTCGTCGACATCGTCGGGCCGGGCCGCGTCATTTATATCGCAGGTCAGTTGGGTCTCGACAGCGACGGCAAGCTGGTCGGGGCGGCGGGCGATTTTCGCGCGCAGGCGACGCAGGCTTTTGCCAATCTGAAACTGGCCCTGAACGCCGTCGGCGCCGGCTTCGAGCATGTGGTGAAGATCAACAATTATCTGACCGACATGTCGCATCTGCCGATCTTCCGCGAATTGCGCGACGCCCATTTCAACATGGCCGCGCCGCCGGCCAGCACAACCGTCGCCATTTCGAAACTGGCCGTGCCGGGAGCCGTGTTCGAGATCGAGGCGATCGCGATGCTGCCGCAGGCCTAGCGCGGCGGAATTTCTGGTATCGTGCGGCAAAGGCGGCAGCAGGGGCGGCGCGTGTCCGGACGTACAATGAGATTCAGGTTTGTGCCGCTGGCTGGCCTTGCGCTTGCATTGTCGCTGGCGCCGGCCATGGCCCAGCCCGCGCCGCTCGAGCGCAATGTGAAAGCGCAATCGGGGCGCGATGTGCGTGTCGGCGTGTTCGCCGCGATTCGTTCGGATTGCTCGTCCGGTCCGCTGCCGACGGTGCGGCTGAAGGACAAGCCGGCCAACGGCACCATCGTCGTCAGACAGGGGAAATTGCGCGCGACCAACTTGCCGCAATGCCTTGCGGCCGAGGTGCCGGCTTTTGTGGCGATCTACCGGTCGTCTCCGGATTTCGCCGGCACTGACCAGCTGACGCTGGAGATCGTTGCGGCAAACGGCAGGATCCAGCTGCAACGCATTCAGGTCACGGTCGAAAAACCGCCGGTCGGGCAGTCGCTCTGATTGATGCGATCCCTGAAGCGATTGGCTTGACGCGATGCCGCCTTTGCCGGAACGGCGCTCAGCCCCTGGCGGAGATCGCCACGCCGTCGTCGCGCAGGACGGTGCAATTCACCGCCGCATGATTGCTGCCGAAATACAGCACGGCAAGGTCGCGCTTGCCGTCGAACCAGATGCCGCGGCCGGCATAGCGATAACCGTCGCCCATCGGAACAAGCCGGACATGAACCGCATGGCGGGGGCCGGTCGAGAGATAGCCGGTGACGATTTCGCCGAAATCGCTGACCGCACGGACCCGCAACGGGTAGACGCGGCCATTCTCGCAGGAGAGGGCAATGGACCCCGAGGCATGGGCCGGGGCGGGGTAGCCGCCGGCCTGGGCGGCAGTCGCGGTCAGCAGGCCCGCGCTCAGTGCCGCGCCAAGCACCAATCCACAGCAGTTCAACGTGTGTTGCATGATGTTCCCCTGCCATGATTCTTAACGTACGAACGGGCGCCTCACAAGGCAGGACGGGAAGGCCGCAAAATTTCGGGCTTTCTGGCAACAGCCGTGGATATCCGGCCACAGTCATTAACTTTTGCGCCGGGATGTAGGGTTAACAACAACCCCCAGTTGACCCGTTTTTTCGATAAATATACGTTAAATTTGAATTAATTAGCGGCGATCCGTCTTCCCGCAATCACGGGACAAGGCTGCCGGAAAAATTTTTGCGTCGAGGAAATTGCGCATGAACGCACCGTTCGTTGTGGCTCAGGCTGTGACCACCGGCCAGGGCATTACCACCGGCCAAAATCCTGCGACGCCACCGAAGGTCGTCAAGCTGCTGAAGCCGCAAGGCGAGCAGGCGATCGTCGTCAACATGGACGGCAATACCAGGCTCGATTTTTCCGGAATCGCGGGCGAGAAAATCACGCTGGTTCATGTCGGCGAACGTCTGGTCATCCTGTTCGACAACAAGTCGACGGTGACGATCGATCCGTTCTTCGATTCCAGCGGCAAGCCGCTGCAACTGGGCGGCATCGATCTCGACGGCAACCGCATCGTCAGCGCGGACGAATTCGCAGCGCTGTTCCCGATCACCGGGGATCAGTCGATCCTGCCGGCGGCGGGCGGCCAGGGCGGTCCGCAGAATACCGGCGGGCAGTTCGCCACCTTCGCCATTCAGGATCTGCTTGGCGACACGCCGCTTGATCTGCTGACGCCGGAAGAGCTTGGAAATTTTGTCACCGAGGTTGAACAGCGGCCTTTGCTGGACGACGAAGATCTGGTGCCGGTGCAGACCGGCGCCCGGCTGCGCTTCAATGTGGAGGAAGAGCACGCGCTGGACTCGGAAGGCGAGGAAGAATCGCCCGGCGAGGAAAGCTTTGGTTTGCTGCTGCTCGGTGGCGGCAATAATGCCGGCAATGAAGATCCCAACGACGTCACCGATGCTTCGCCGGATGTGGACCCCGACGGGCTGGATCGCGATACCGACGGCAGTCCTGACAATACCACGCGGACCTTCAACGGCACCGGCGCCAACGCGCTGACCGCGCTGATCAGCGGCGGCACGCCTCCGCTCACGTTCACCGTCATCGACCGCTCCGGCGACAATGTCACCACCGAGACCGGGACCGTCATCCAGTCCGCCGGGTTCGACGTCGTCTACACGAATTTCGACAACACCGTTCCCGGCGAAACCAGCATCGAAGGCTGGGCCAGCGGACAGCACATCTTCACATTGACGGTGGAGTCCAACGGCGACTGGACTTTTGTCCTTTTCGGTCAGTTGGACCATCCCGATGCCTTGTTTGACGACGGGACATTGACGCAAGGCGCGCTGGAAGAAGTTCTCGGCATCGATCTCACCAGCCTGATCCAGGCGACCGACGGCAATGGCAGCGTTCTGACGCTGAGCGGTACCGGCTATTTCGTCATCGACGTGATCGACGATACGCCGATCGTCTATGACGAGCAGGTCGCTCCGCGCACGGTCAGCGAAAACGATATCAAGACCTTGTGGTCGCTGGGGACCAGCCCGCTGGACGGCGATGCCGACGATGGCTCCCATACCGGTCCGTTCACGCTTGTGGGGCTGCCGGCGTCCATCACCGGCGATATTTCGGGTTATGTCAGCTTTGGCGCCGACGGCGCCGCGGCCACAGGCGCCTTCGGGCTTGCGGGAGACGCGCTGTCGACATTGCAGGGCTTCGGCCTGCAGTCGAAAGGGACGACGCTGAACTACGGCCTCACCGGCGGCGATACGGTGGTGGCGTCAGTCGGCTCGGGTCTGGGCTACCGGCTGGTCTTCACCTTCACGCTGAATGCCGACGGCAGCTACGAATTCCGGCTTTACGATCAGCTCGATCATGTGGCGCCGCCGGCCGGTTCGGCGGACGAGAATTTTGCGCTGGTCAGCAGCGATCCCGACAATCCGCTCGCGGCCATCGATTTTGGTTCGATCATCGTTGCGACCGACGGCGATGGCGACAGCATTTCGCTTGCGGGCAAACTGCCGATCGAAATCCGCGACGACATTCCTGTCGTGACCATCGTGGCGACCGGCCACGACGTCGCGCGCGACGAAAGTGCCGGCAATCAGCAGGACGACACCACCCAGAGCGCGGTGGCCAATCTGTTCTCCGGCGTCGCCAACAAGGGCGCCGATCCCGACATGGCGCATGGCTATGCGCGCAGCGGATTGCTGTCGCCGGTCATCCTGGCCGGATCGCTGCCCGGCGCCGACGAGCCGCGCAGCCAGACGCTGTCGCTGTCGCTCACCGGCGGAAACGGCGTGGATTCGGGGCTGACGACGACGGACGGCAAGACAATTTATCTGTTCGTCGAGAATGGCAGGATCGTGGGCCGCATCGACGGCAGCGGCGACGGCATTGATCTCGACAATCTCCAGCCGGACGATCTCGCGGCCTTTGCGATTCATATCGATCAGGGCGGGCGCATCAGCATCGCGCAGTTCCTCTCGCTTGAACATCCGGATCCGACCAGCCCGAACGATTTCGTCGATCTCGGACAGGTTGTCGGCGGCGCCGTCCAGGCCGTGGTCACCGTCGTCGATTATGACGACGACACCGTCAGCCGGTCGGTCGATATCGGCGATTCCATCCGCTTCTACGACGACGGGCCGAAGCTGGTGACCGGTGCCTCGGTGTCCGGCGCGGTCGACGAGGACGGCCTCGACAACGTGGCCGCCGACGGCAATGAGGACGCCGCGCGTCCCGGCGAGACCGCGGGGACGGGTTCGATCCTGTTCACGGGCGGGTCGCTGTCGGCGCTGGTCAATTTCGGCGCCGACGGCGCCGGCAGCGACGCCTTCCAGATCGTGAGCGAATCGACGGCGGAGTCCTATCTGGCGTCACTCAACCTGACGTCGGGCGGCGTTGCGGTGACCGACGCCGAGATTTTCGGCAATGTGCTGACCGCAAAAGCCGCCGACGGCCGCGGGATTTTCAAGCTCACCATCAACGCCGACAGCACCTGGACCTTCGAGCTGCTCGACAAGGTCGATCACCCGGTCACGCTCAATCCGGACTCGCCGAACAATGAGGCGTTTGAAGACACGCGCACCCTCTCGCTCGGCGGCTTCATCGACGCCTATGACGGCGACGGCGATCGCGTCAATCTGGGCGTCACGGCCGTCACCATCGTCATCCGGGACGACATTCCGTTTGTGCCGGGACCGGCGGCGAACCTGATCGCCAACGGCGATTTCCTGCTCGGCAACTGGAGCGCGCCGCAATGGTGGGGCTCGCAATCCGCCACTGCTGACAACTGGTCGATCTCCGGCACCGGCACCACGAATTTCGAGCGCCCGCCCAGCGGGTTCCTCGGCCTGTTCACGTCCAATCACGGACAGCCCGGCGCCTACATGATCGACATGGGCGGCTCGCCCGGAAACCTGACAATCTCGCAGAACATCGCCGGGATGCAGGCCGGACAGACCTATGCCATCCAGTTCGAGGCCGGCGCGCCGTTCCCGCAGACCGCCAAGCTCGAAGTGCTGTTCAACGGCCAGGTCATCGGCACGATCGATCCGAGCGGTCCCGGCAATCTCACGTCCTACAATTTCATCGTGACGGGCGCCGGAAACCCGACCTTCGACCAGCTGACCTTCCGCGAAATCGGCACCGGCGATGCGCCCATCGCGCAGCAATGGAACGGCCAGAATCTTCAGACCGAGGGCTATCACGGCACCTATATCGCCAACATCAAGACCGTGCCGGTCTATGTCGTTGACGAGGACGGCCTGCCGACCGGCAACGGCGACAGCCAGACCGGCGACGCGGCGACCAATAACGCCTTTGTCACCGGCGTGCTCGGCATCAACTGGGGCGCCGACAACCATGACGGCGGGACCGATACGTTCATCGCGAATGCGGGTTTCACGCAGGATGCTGCCGGACGCAGCGTGGTGTTCACCGATACCTCGGTCGGGATCAGCGGAGGCACGCTGACCTCAAAAGGCGACGACATCGTCGTGTCGCTCGAGGCGAACGGCACCAGGCTGGTGGGAACGGCCACGCATGACGGCGTGTCCCGTGTCGTCTTCGAAGTAACGCTGTCGGACGACGATTCCGGCAAGTTCCATTTCATTCTGCGCGATCAGCTCGATCACGCCCCGAATGGCAATGAAAACGACATCACGCTCACCTTCACCTATACCGCGTCGGATTCCGATAACGACACGGCGACCGGCACCTTCCTGGTCGGCGTGGACGACGACGTGCCGGTCGCCAATGGCGGCACGCAATTCGTCGGCACGGTCTACGAGGACACGCTGACGGGCGGCAATGCCGAGAATGCCGGTGCGCAGCCGACATCGATCCAGATCTCCCTGGCGCAGCTCAATGCGCTGGTGTCGGTCGGCGCCGACGAGCAGCTCACCTTCGCGTTCAACCCGGTCAAGCAGGGTGTGTCGGCAGGCGTGTCGTCGAACGGCTTCGCGGTGACCTACAGCATTTCCGGCGACACCCTGAGCGGCGTCACCGCGGACAGCCGGACTGTCTTCACCTTGGTCAAGAACGGCAACGGCACGTTTACGTTCACGCTGCTCGACAATCTCGATCATATGCCGAACAACGTCGGCGGCGGCGACGCCGAGACGCTCACGCTGAATCTGGCCTCGCTGCTGACGGCCAGCGATTACGACGGCGACACCGTCATCCTGACCGGCGCGCTCAACGTCAATGTCGAGAACGACATTCCGGTCATCGGGATTGTGCCGGGCAACCTCATCGTGAACGGCAGTTTCGAGGAATTCAGCCCGGCGCCCGGGAACGGGCAATGGGGGCTGTATTCGTCGATCACCGGCTGGGAGGCCGCGACCGATGTTCCGTTCGAAATCCAGGTCGGCAATGTCGGCGGTCGTTTGCCGCAGGACGGCAACGCCAAGGTCGAGCTCGATTCCGACACCACCGGCGACACCACACCGGACGCCAATCCGAATCCGGACGACCACACCAACACAACGATCCAGCAGACCGTCCTGACGACGCCGGGTGCGGCCTATGAACTGACCTTCTGGTATTCGCCGCGGCCCGACGACAAGAACCCCGGCGACAGCAGCATGGAAGTGCTCTGGAACGGCCATGTCGTCCACGCCATCGATTCCACCAGCGCGCCCGAGGGCTGGCAGAAGATCACGATCGTTGTCACCGGCCCGGCCGGGGGCAGTGCGGTCCTGGCTTTCCGCGGCACCGGCAGCGAAACCGAATACGGCGCCTATATCGACAATGTGAGCCTTGTTCCGATCGCGACCGTGGATGAGGACGGCCTGACCGGACCGCACAGCATCGGCAACAATGACAGCCAGACCGGCGACAATGTCGTACCGGACAGCGATTTCGACGCCAATGAATCCACGGCCAACGGCGTGCTCGGCATCAAGTGGGGCGCCGACGATTTTAACGGCGGCGTGGACGGCTATTCGATCGCCGGCGGCTATACGCAGGACGGTTCCGGCCGCAGCGTGACTTTCGCGAACGCCACCGTCGGCATCACCGGCGGCACGCTGACCTCGAAGGGCGATGCCATCGCGATCTCGATCGAGGACGGCGGCACCAGGCTGGTCGGCACGGCCACGCATGAAGGCGTGGAACGCGTGGTCTTCGAAGTGACGCTGTCGGACGACGATTCCGGCCACTTCCGCTTCATTCTCAAGGATCAGCTCGATCACGCTCTGGGCGACAACGAGAACGACATCATCCTGTCGTTCAACTTCACCGCCCGGGATTATGACGGCGACACCGCGACCGGCGTATTCCGCGTTCTGGTTGACGACGATGTGCCTGTGGCGCTGGACGAGGCCGTCTCCGGCGGCGTGGACGAAAGCGACATCGGCAGCGGGGCGGGAAGTTCACAAGCCTTCCTGCTGGATTTCCAGAGCGGCACGCATACGCTGCCGCCGGACCTGAGCGGGACCAATCTGAATGTCGGTGGCGGAACCGGCATTGTGGTGGTCGAATTTGCCGGAGCCAAGATTCTGCAAGGCCCGGACCAGAATCCGGGCGCGACAGCGCTCATCTTCACCGCCGACGCGGGCACCAGCTTTACGCTGGAAAGCGTGGCGCTCGGTCTGTTCGGCGCGAATAGCGGTCTCTCGCAAATCGTCCTGAACGGCTACGACGAGAGCAACAACCTGATCGCGACCTATACCTTCACCGCCCAGGCGGTGGGGTATCTCGGACAGGTGCCGTCGACGGTGTTCAACGCCGCCGCGACACCCTTTGCCGCGCTGGAATTGTTCCGGCTGGAGCTGGTGCCGCCTGCGACGCTCGCCGGCCGCATCGTTCTCGACAACATGGCGTTCACGCAAATCGTGCCGGGCGAAGCGCAACCCGATCAGACGATCGTCGATCTCACCGGCCTGGTTTCCGTAGGGGCCGACGACGACGGCACCTGGGCCCTTGTGACGATCACCACGCCGCAGAATTTCGGCGGCCTGATGCATGACAACG
Organism: Pseudorhodoplanes sp.; assembly: GCA_022843165.1. Taxonomy (GTDB): domain Bacteria; phylum Pseudomonadota; class Alphaproteobacteria; order Rhizobiales; family Xanthobacteraceae; genus Pseudorhodoplanes. The sequence goes on along the minus strand of JALHOD010000007.1, from coordinate 166,408 downwards.
TCCAGATCACCATCACGTCGGATGGCGACACGCTGATCGCACAGGCGGGCAGTGAGGTCGTCTTCACCCTGGCGCTGACCGACGCCGGCATCGCCACCTTCACGCTCTACCAGCCGATCGACGGCGACACGTTGCTTGAGCTGGATTTCTCGGAATTTGTCACGGTCACCGATTTCGACGGCGACACGATCACGCTCAACACCGGACAATTCGTCATCAATGTGGCGCCTGACACGGTGCCGACGGTGACGGATGCTATAGTCGAAGGCGCGGTCGATGAGGATGGGCTTGGCTTGCCGCAACCGTCGGTCGGCAATGCCGATTCCGGCCGCGCCGGAGAAACGGCGGGAACCGGCAATGCGGTTTTCGCCGCTGCCGCCGGTTCGTTGTTCGGGCTTGTCAATTTCCAGGCCGACGGCGCCCATGCCGATCCGTTCCGCCTGGCCAGCGAGGCGGATGCCGAAACCTGGCTGCTCGGTCTCAACCTGGTCTCGCAAGGCGATATCGTCAACGATGCCGTGATCGTCGGCAACACGCTGACTGCGAAGGCCGTCGACGGCCGCGATGTGTTCAAGCTGACCGTCAACAGCGATGGCTCCTGGACATTCGAACTGCTCGATCAGGTCGATCATCCGGTCACGCTCAATCCCGACGCGCCCAACAATTCCGCCTACGAAGACACGATCTCGATCAACCTTGGCGGATTCATCGAGGCCTATGACACCGACGGCGATCACGTGGCGCTGGGCGGCGCCAATCTCACGCTGATCATCCGCGACGATATTCCCTATCTCGCCCCCATCGCCGGCGGGTCGGTGAGCGCGGTCGGCCAGTCGGTCAATGGCGTGATCGACTTTTCGGCCGGTGCCGACGAGCCGGGCGCTTTCAGCCTGGCGCAACTGACCTCCGTTCCCGGCGCCAGCATCGGTACCGTGACTGATCCGGACACCGGCATCATCACGCTGACCGCCAGTATCGGCAGCCAGGTGCTCTACACCTTGGTGGTCGATCCCGCGGCGGGCACCTATCAGTTCAATCTTGTGGGCCTGCCGACCACGGCGACGCCGCTCAACACCGTGAATTTCGGTGCTTTCGCGCCGACCCTGTCCAAGGATTTCGGTACGTTCAAGGCGCTCGACCCGTCCGGCAATCAGAATGTCAACGGATCGGGCACGGGCTTCGGGCTTGGCGATACGCATCTCGACGACGGCGAGACGATCCGGTTCCAGTTCGACAACCAGATGTCGCTCGCCGACCTGCATTTCAAGCAGGAGGGCAGCGGCGACGTCACGATCACCTGGGTGGCGTTCAACTCCGTGACCGGCCAGTCGGAGAGCGGAACCTTCACGATCCCGCAAAGCGAAGCGGGCGCGGGCATCTATACCGTCGACATTCTCGCCCATATCGGCGCGCCGGGAGCGGATATTCCCTCGTTCGACATCCTCGACCTGACCGCCTCGTCAAGTGGCAGCGGCAAGGTCAAGATCCAGAGCCTGGGCGGCACGCAACTGACGGCGCAGGATCTGCCCGATATTCAATTCCAGCTCACCGGCACCGACAACGACCTGGACGCCGCGACGGCCACCTTCACCGTCGGAATCGGCGTCAACTATGCGCCGGAAACCCAGGCGGTGTTCGCCAGCGGGGCGGAGGATTCCGCTTTCATTGCGGTGACGCTGATCGGCAGCGATGCCGACGCGGGCGATTCCGTCGCCGATTTCAGAATCACCAGCCTGCCGCCGCTGAGCGAAGGCAAGCTCTATACCAGCAACACGGTGTTCGACGCCTCGACCGAGGTTCATCTCAACGATGAGCTGACCGCGAGCGGCAATCAGCTTGTGCTGTATTTCGTTCCCGTGCCGGATTTCAACGGCAATGTGGAATTCGGCTATGCTGCGATCGACTCGCACGGCGCGATAGACGCGACGCCCGGCGTGGCGCAGATCGAGGTGGTGTCGGTCAACGACGCGCCGGCGGCCGACGTTCCGGACGCCACGCCCTCGACGCTCGAGGACCAGCCGGTTTCAATCTTCGGTTTCAGCGTCGGCGACGTCGACGACGCGAACCTGACGCTGACGCTGACCGCGACATCAACGCTGACGCTGTCGACGCTTGCGGGACTGAATTTCACGAACGGCGACGGCACCAACGACACGACGATGACCTTCAGCGGCACAATCGCCGCCATCAACGCCGCGCTGAACGGAATGCTGTATACGCCGACGCCGAATTTTAACGGCTTTGGCAGCATCAGCTATCTGATCAATGACGGCACCACCACCACCAATGGCGTCTTCAACATTGCCATAGCGCCGGTCAACGACGCGCCGGTGATGACCCTTTCCGATGTCTCCGCAAATGTGACCGAGGACAGTCCTTATTACGCAAACATGCTCTACGACTGGGCCACGGGTTCGGTGCAGGACACCGATGGTCCGTCCCCGTTGTCGATCTCCGAATCTTTCATCGATGCCGTGGGCCAGGGTGGCGCGACGGTCTCGGCGGCGCTGCTGACCGAGCTTCAGCAGCTCGGCTTCGGCAATACATTCAATGCCGACCGGGCCGGCTCGTTCCTGTATTGGGAGTTCGAGCTCGACAACAGCCTGATTCAATATCTGAATGCCGGCCAGTCGATCACCGCGACCTATCGCATCACGGCAACGGACGGGGCCGGCGGAACCTCGACGCAGGACGTCACCGTCGTCATCAACGGTGTCGACGAACCCGCAAACGTAGCGCCGGTCATCACCTCGGCGCCGTATTCCAAGGCGGTCACCGAAGACTTCTCGTTCACCGTGCCGCTGGGTGATCTGGTCGGCAACGGCAGCTTCTCGTCGTGGAGCGGCAGCACGGGGAATTACTCGTTTGCCGGCTGGACGATTTCGAGTCCGGGAGGCGCGGTCTATTATCCCGGCCTTGGACACTCGAATGGACCTGGCGTCACCGTCAGCACGGCCGGCGCGGGCGGCGGGCATTTCGTCCTGAGCCAGTCGGTCGCGACCCTGGAGGGTGTGGACTACACGATCGGGTTCTGGGCCGCTGCCAGCCTGGGGCAGGGTAATTCCAATTCCATGCAGGTGTTCTGGAACGGAGAGCTGGTCGAAGCCTTCAGCAACCTGAACACCGGCGGGCTCGCGCTTCAGAATTATCAGTATTTCACCGTTGATGTGACCGGCGGCGCCGGCACGGCATCGTCGCTCAGCTTCGATATGACCACCGGTCAGTGGTGGCTGCTGGACGATGTTTCGGTGATCGCCAATGTCACGCCGGGCGTCGAATCGATCGGCGGCCTGATTTCGTTCACCGATGCGAATCTGAACGACGCTCACCTGATCTCGGTCACCACGCCGGCCGGCAGCAGCTATCTCGGCGACTTCATCTATTCGCTGAGCAATTCCGCCACCGGCGACGGCGCGGGCGGGATCACCTGGACCTTCACCGTCGACGATGCCGATATCCAGCATCTCGGGCAGGGCGCGACCCTGACGCAGACCTACACCGTCGAGATCGACGACCAGAATGGCGGCGTGACGCCGCAGGATGTGACGATCGTCATCCGCGGCGTCAACGACAACCCGGACGCGCAGAACGACACGCTGTCGTTCGGCTCGACCGGCGGCGGCGCGGGAACGCCTCCGTCAGGCGCGGATTGGCATTACAACGCGGACAACGGCCACTATTACAAGTTCGTCATCGCGGATGTGGACTGGACCACGGCAAAGGATGCTGCCGAGGCTGAGGGCGGTTATCTCGCGACCATTACGAGTCTGCAGGAGGAGCAGTTCGTCCAGCAATATATGGGGAACTTCAACAATTACTATTGGCTGGGCGCGTCCGACGCAGATGCCGAGGGCACGTGGGAATGGGTGACTGGTCCGGAGGCAGGTACGGTCTTCTGGACGACAACGTCGATCGGTTTTGTGGCCGGTGTCGGCTGGGTCGCCGCCGGAACTGCGACCGGCTACGCCTCCTGGCCTGTCGCTGCCGCCGGCTATGTTTGGGAGCCTAACAACGGTGTGTTTAGCGGCAACAGCGAAAACTATCTGGAATTCAATTCTGGATTCTGGTGGAACGACGCCGAGAATACCCCGGGCGGCGACGGCGGCAATTACATCATCGAATGGGGCGGCGTGGTCAGCGGCGGCAATGGCGGCGTGTCGGAAGACGACGTCACCACCTTCTCGACCAGCCTGCTGCTCGGCAACGACACAGACATTGACGTCGGCGACACGCTGACGGTCGTCGGTTTTGGCCTGGGCGGCACACTGACCGCGACGACCGAAAAGGGCGCAACCGTCACGCTGGATCCCGGAACCGGCGAGATCACCTACGATCCCACCGCTTCGCTCGAGCTGCAGGCGCTCAACAACGGCCAGAACACCACCGACAGCTTCGTCTACCGGGTCAGCGACGGCAAGGGCGGCTTCGCCACCGCGACGGCGACGCTTACCGTGAATGGCGTCACCGACAGCAGCGGCAACACCGCGCCGGTGCTGACGGCGGTCGGGGGTGATGGCACCCTCACCAAGGGCCAGAACCTCGATATCGGCTCGTTCGCCACGGCCCTCAACGTCGACGGAAATTTCATTCTCGGTGCCGATCCCGACATCGCCAACGCCACCACGCGTCCGCATGTGACCGTCGAAGCCACCGGCGGAAACGCGACGGACTATTATGCCTTCACCGTCACCGCGGCCGGAAGCCAGGTCACCTTCGACATCGACTACGGCAACGAAGGCGGGCTCGACAGCTACATCTATCTTTATAATTCGGCCGGAAGTCTGCTTGCGCAAGACGACGACAGCGACAATACGGGCCAGGGCGCGGGCGGCAGCACGTCCACGCTCGATTCGTATCTGACATACACGTTCGCGACGACGGGCACTTACTACATCGCCGTCGGCAGCTACCCATCGCCGTCGCCGGTTCCGAGCGGTGCCACCTATCAGCTGCAGATCTCGCTGCAGAATGCGATCCTGGCCAGCCCGATCGCGCTCGATCCCGTTGCGGAAGACGCGGGCGCTCCGACGGGGGCCGTCGGAACGCTGGTGTCCGACCTCGTCGATCTGCCGGGCGGCGGCGGCCACGACAATGTGACCGATCCCGACAGCGGAGCGGTGACCGGCATCGCCCTGACCGGCACGAACGAGACGAACGGCACATGGTGGTATTCGCTCGACAATGGCGCCACATGGCAGGGTGTCGGAGCGGTGTCGGATGCCGCCGCGCTTCTGCTGGCCGCCGATGCCGGCACCCGTTTGTACTTCCAGGCCGCACCCGATTTCAACGGCGGCGTCAATGCCGGCATCGAATTCAGGGCATGGGACCGGTCCGACGGGACTGCGGGCGCCAAGGTCGATACCACCGTCAATGGCGGATCGACAGCGTTCTCGGTGGCGACCGACATTGCCAACATCTCGGTCACCCCCACGAACGACGCCCCGGTTGCTACCGTTGAGCCGATCGCATTCGGACGCGGTTATGCCGTTTCCGGAGCGAATAGCATCTACGCCAACCAGGTGATCGATCTGGATGCCGCCTATCCGAACATGTTCTCAGACGTGGATGGCGATGCTCTGGTGTGGTCGGTCGTCGGCGCGCCGAGCGGATTCAGCTTCAATGCGTCGACGCGCGAATTGACCTTCCAGAGTTCGGTGGTTCCGGGAATCTACGACATCACCGTCAATGCGTCCGACGGGAGCGAATCTGCATCGAAGACCGTCAAGGTCTGGGTCGCAGGATCGACGTCGTCGTGGATCAACAATGCCAATGGCGGCGCCGGCAACGACACGATCATCGGATCGAATAGTGACAATACTCGCACCGCTGGCGACGGACATGATTTCGTCGATGCGCGCAGCGGTACCGATACCGTCAGCGGCGGAAGCGGCAACGACGTCCTGTATGGCGGATCAAATTCGGCCTTCAACTCCTACGACACCCTGAACGGCGGCGATGGCAACGACTATCTCAACGGCAACAGCGACAATGATCGGCTGAATGGCGATGCCGGAGACGACTGGCTTGTCGGAGAGGGCGGGAACGACATCCTGAGCGGCGGAAGCGGAAGCGACACGCTGCTGGGCGGCAATGGCAACGATATCCTTTACGGCAACTCGTCAGGAAGCAGCGGTGACGCGAACGAGCACGATGTGCTATTCGGCGGCGCCGGGGATGATCAACTCTACGGCGGCAATGGCAACGACATCCTTGTCGGCGGTGTCGGCAGCGACGACCTGACCGGCGGCAATCACGCCGATACCTTCAAGTGGCTGGCGGGCGACCTGCAGGGTGGTGGTGTCGACGATGTCTGGGATTTCAGCACCGGAACCTCGCCCAACAGCGACATCCTGGATCTGTCCGGCCTGCTGGCGGGCGTCTCGGGCAATAAGGCCGACGCCGTCCGCTTTGTGGATGACGACGGCACGACGCGGCTGGCTTCGCAGTCCGGCAATTCCAATCTCGCCGACGGCGATCTGACCTTGCAGGTGAATCTCGGATCGGGCTGGACCGATGTCGCTGTGCTGCATGACACAGGCTCGAACTTCTCCGCTAACAATGACGTCATCCAGATAATGCTGGATACGACACAGCAGCAGGTGACGGTCTGATCTGGCGACATTGCTGGAGAAAAGCCCGCCGGTGACGGCGGGCTTTTTCTTTGGGCAGTCCGATTCGTGGGCTATTGGGACGCTGAACGCTCACATCAGCAGCGGCGCAACGATCCAGCCCGATGCGCCGGCGCCTGAATCCATGTCCCCCGCCAGCGCGCCGCGCAACGCAAAGCCTTCGCCCTCGAACAAAGCCGCGGGCCTGGTGTCGGCGTCTGCGGCGACCGGCGCGCGCTTGGCATAAGGCGCCGCCACCAGCTTCACGCCCTCATGGTCGAGCGCAAACAGCGGCGTGAAGTTGTGCATGCGGCTGTCTTCGGGGATCGCCGCGAAGCGGTTGTCGAGAATGAGCCATTGATTGTCGAGGCGGGCCGCCAGCACGGCGTGGTCGTCACGCGCGGCGCGGTCGCGCACCAGCAGGAAGCGCAGATCGGCGAGTGGGAAGCCCGCCTCGCGCAGGATGACATATTTCGCGATCGCATAATCCTCGCAATCGCCTTTGCCTGCCGCCAGAGCTGCGAGCGGCGCGGTCCAGCGGTCGGGCTCGCCGTGCTGGGCCAGGTCGCTGACATAGCGGATGGCGGAATTGACATGGCGGTTGACTTCCTCGAGCTGGGCGCGGCCTTCGCGCGCCTTCACGGCCTCGAGGATGGCCAGAAAACGTTTTGCCGCCGGCGTGCAGTCGCCGGCGTCGTCGCGGCAGCGCGCCACGACAATCTCTTCGCCCGCGATCTCGCTCGAGACGCCGCGCCATTTGCGCCAGAGGATGCCTTCCGGGGCGCGGAAGGCGAACAGGCCGAACGGCTCTTCGCCGATCAGCGGCAGGCTGCCGCGCAGTTTGGGCGCGTCGGACAGGATATCGCCGGTCTCGCGGGTGGCGAAACGCACTGGCTCGTCCTGGCCCGGCGTCTTGCCGGCGCCGATCTTTTGCAGCACGTCCTGGATGCGGAAGAAGCGGGCCGGGCCGGCCTGCTGCGAGGCCGATTGCGCATAGGCGGATGTCGCGCCGAAAACGAGCGCAACGACACACGCCACAATTCGCGATGTGCCGACGGCACTGCGAAGACGCAACATAACCGACGCCCCTGTTGCCCGGGGCTTTTCGGCCGGCTTGAGCCGGTCCTACCCAGGGTCATTGGGTCTTGGTTACGCGCAAAGCCGCTTCGGCCCGGTTAAACCGGGCTGAATTCCGCAGGTTTCACAACGGGTTGGTAATCGGGAGGTGGACGGGATCGCTGCAATTTTAGCGATCCCATCTGCCGCCGTCATTGCCGGGCTTGACCCGGCAATCCATCGCCTTGCGTCCTGGTTGAAGTGTCTTTTTTGTTTGATGGATGCGCGGGTCATAAGGCGTCAACGACGCCGTCTTCGACGGCTATGCCCGCGCATGACAAACGGAAGGTTAACTCACCGCTCCCGCAAAGCCTCGTCGCGCAGCATGCGGGCGGGCTTGATCAGATAATCCAGCACGGATTTCTCGCCGGTCAGCACTTCCACTGTCGCCACCATGCCGGGAATGATGGGCAGAGGGCGTTCGGCGGTGCCGAGATGGTTCTTCTCGGTGCGCACGATCACGCGGTAGAAGCTCTCGCCTTTCTCGCCCTTTTCCGGGCGATCCTCCAGCGCATCGGCGCTGATGCGCTCGACCTTGCCCTTGATCGAGCCATAGACCGAGGAATCGTAAGCCGTGATCTTCACGATCGCGTCCTGGTCCGGGCGGATGAAGGCGATGTCCTGCGGCCGGATGCGGCCTTCCACCAGCAGGCTGTCGTCGAGCGGCACGATATCCATCACATTGGCGCCGGGCTGCACCACCGCGCCCACCGTCGTGATGTTGAGCTTGTTGACGATGCCGTTCACCGGCGAGCGCAATTCGGTGCGGCGCACCTTGTCCTGCGCGGACTTGATGGTCTCGTCCAGCACCGACAGATCGCCGCGCGACTTGGCAAGATCTTCCTCGGCCTGAGCGCGGAAGGTGGTCTTGATGGTGGCGATGCGGGATTTTGTTTCGGCGAGCTGGCCGCGCATTTCGCTGGCCTGCCGCTCCAGCCGCAGCATCTCGATTTCCGGAATCACCTTCTGCTGATGCAGGCGGCGGGTGATGTCGAGTTCCTTGCCGAGGATTTCGAGTGTCTCGGTCAGCCGGGTTTCCTGCTGCTGCAGCACGTCGGTTTCCTGCACCATCTTGCGCATGCGGGCATCGAACACATTCTGTTCGGCCGCCACCGATTGCGGCACTGCCTGCAGCAGATCGTTCGGGAAGCTCGGCTTGTCGCGGCCCTGGACCTCGGCCTCGAGCCGCGCCACGCGCGCGGCCATGGCGCCGCGGCGCTCGCGCACCTCGCCGAGCTGGGACGCGAAGCCGGTGTCGTCGATCCGCATCAGCGGCTCGCCCTCGCGCACGATCGCGCCTTCGCGCACCAGAATGGCGCCGACGATGCCGCCTTCCAGCGTCTGCACCACCTGGATCTGCCGGGAGGGAATGACCCGGCCGTTGCCGCGCTTGACCTCGTCCAGGACCGCAAAATGCGCCCAGATCAGCGCCACCACCACCAGGCCCAGACTCCAGAACAGCAGCAGGCGGGAGGTGCGCGGTGTGCGCAATTCGATCGCGGCGCGCACGTCGTTGGCGAATGCGAAATCGGTGTTCTGCATGATGTGTCTTTACTCGATCGCGGGCCCGGAGGCATTCGGCTTGGCGGCCGTCGAGCGCAGCCTGGCGATGATCTCGTCGCGCGGGCCGTCGGCGATCAGCCTGCCGCGGTCGAATACCAGCAGCCGCGTGACCAGCGAGAGCAGGCTCATGCGATGGGTCGACACGATGATCGTCATTTCCTTGGCGGCGAGGGTCTTCAGCCGCTCGAGGAATTCGTGTTCGCTGCGCACGTCGAAATGCGCGGTCGGCTCGTCGAGGAACAGGATCTTGGGCTTGCGGATCAGGGCGCGGGCGAGGCCGATGGCCTGCTTCTGCCCGCCCGAGAGCGAGCGTCCGCCTTCCGCGATCGGCATGTCATAGCCCAGCGGATGGCCGGCGATGAAACCCTCGACACCGGACAGGCGGGCGGCTTCCAGTATCTCGGCGTCGGTCGCCGCCGGCTTGCCGAGCGCGATATTGTCGCGCAGCTTGCCGAAGAACAGGTCGGTGTCCTGCAGCACAAAACCGGTGCCGGCGCGCAGATCGGCCGGGTCATATTGCCGGCTGTCGACGCCGTCGATCAGGATGCGGCCTTCCTGCGGCTCGTAGAAGCCGACCAGCAGGCGCCCGACCGTGGTCTTGCCGGAGCCGACCCGCCCGATGATGCCGACCCGCTCGCCCGGCGCGATGGAGAACGACACCTTGTCGAGCGCGTTGTCGGGCGCGTTCGGATATTTGAAGGTCACATTCTCGAACGCGATCCGGCCCTGTTCGACCTTGCGCGACACATAGGAGCGATCGGCCGGACGCTCGCGCTCCAGATTCATCACGCGGTCGATGGCCCTGAGCGAGGTCATGGTCTGGGTGGCGCGGGTGATGACGGCGGCGATGCCGGAGATCGGCGCCAGCACGCGGCCCGCCAGCATGGTTGCGGCGACCAGGGCGCCGACCGTGAGCTTGCCGTCGAGCACAAGAAAGACGCCGACAATCACCATGAACAGGTTGGTGAGCTGCTGGGCGGTGCTGGCGGCGGTGAGGGCGAGCGAGGACCAGTAATGCACGTCCTCGCCGGAACGCGCGGTCGCCGCCACCGAGCGTTCCCAGCCGGTCTGCATGCGGGCCTCGGCGCCGACGGCGCGGACCGCTTCGATTCCGGACAGCGATTCCACCAGAATGCCGTGACGCGCGGAGGATTCCGCCTGCAACTGGCGGATCGCGCGGTCCAGCGGCCGCTGCAGGATCAATCCGACCGCGATCATCACGGGAAGCACGACCAGCGGAATCCAGGCCAGCGGGCCGGCGATCACGAACAGGATGAAAATGAACAGGATCGCGAACAGCAGATCGGTGATCGAGACCACCGTTCCGGAGGTGAAAAATTCGCGCACCGAATCGAAGTCGCGCATCTGGTTGGCCAGAATGCCGACCGAAGCCGGGCGTTGCGCCATTTTCAGCGACAGCACATGCTCGAAAATATTGGCCGCCAGCACGACGTCGATCTTCTTGCCGGTCATGTCGATGATGCGGCTGCGCACCGTGCGCATGATGAAGTCGAACACCACCGCGATGCCCATGCCGATCGCCAGCGCGATCAGCGAGGGCAGCGCGCCGTTCGGGATCACGCGGTCATAGACGCTCATGACAAAGAGCGGACTGGCGAGCGCGAGTATATTGACGATGAAGGCGGCGATGGCGACGTGGGAATAATTGGACCAGAACTGGCTGACGACCGACCAGAACCAGTGCATCTTGGGCAGGTCGCCGGCGGCGACGGCGCGCGGATCGGCCGAGGCCGCGGGCCGCACGAAGAAGGCATAGCCGAGATAGTGGGCGCCGAGCGCCGCGAACGAGGTCTCCGTCGGCGTCTTTCCGCGGCTGGGATCGAGCACGGTGGCGCGCTGTTGGTCGGGATCGGTGTTGAGCAGGATGCGGGTCGAGCCGTCCCGCATCACCAGAACGGCCGGCAGCACCAGCGCCGGAATGTCCTCCAGCGCCCGCTTGACCGCTTCGACATCCAGACCCGCGCGTTTGGCGGCACGCTCGAAGATGCCGACCGTGAGTCTGGCGTCGGGCAGCGGCAGGCCGGCGATCAGCGCCTCGTGCGAGACGGCGCGACCATGATGCGCGGACAGATAGAGCAGGGCATCGGCCAGCGGGTCGGCGGTCATGCCGCCGGCGTTTTGCGCAGGCAGCGGCTTTGCCTGGGCCGCCGATATCTTTGCATCAATATTCACGAGGTCAGCCTGTTGGCGAAAACCATCGGGCCGCAGGCTGGATACCCGCGGATCCCCATTCGCTGCCGCAATATAGCGCGCCGCAGGCGTCTAAACCCGCCGCTCAATGCCAGCCGATATCGAACTACGAATTAAGTTTAATCGTGCTTCGGTAAGGTTACGAACGGGCCGGCCATGCGCTCGGCCACCTGCGGCGAAAAGGCCAAGGCGGCCTCCGGCCAGCGGCTGGCGACGGTGGATTTGGGCGCCGCCGAAGCCGAGAATTCGGTGACCTGCACCGGGGGTTCTGCAGCGGCCCAGCCGGGCGCCCGTCCGCCGAACATGATCACTTTCGGCGTCCACAGATAGGGGGTCGGGGCCAGAGAGCCGTTGGTGTTCAGCGGTTCCGGCGCCACGTCGGGATCGCGCAGGATCACCGGCGGCAGACGGAACGGATAAAGCCCGAACGGCCGTTCCGCGATCGGATCGGCTTCCGGCGGCGGCGCGGTCTTGATGTAGTCGAGCAGGTGGCCCATCGCGGCCAGCAACTGGTAGTCGGCGAACACCGCCACCGCCCGGGTGGAGGTGATCGAGACCAGCGAATTGAAATAGGAATTCCGCGAGTCCAGCAGGTCGATCAGGGTGCGCTGGCCCAGTTCGTATTCCTTGGTGTAGGCGTCGATCACCTTGCGCGCGGCGTCCGACTGGCGCGCCAGCGAGGCAACGCGGTCCGATGTCAATGTGCGCGCTGCCCAGGCCTTGTCGAGCGATTCGAACGCGTCGCGCTGCAGGCGGGCGAGGCGCTGGGTCTGCTCGATCATGCGGTCGGCCATTTCGGCCCGCCGCCACATGTCCTGGCCGCCGCGATAGATGTCCCAGCTGGCCACGATCTTTCCGCTGAGGTCTTCGCGCTTGCCGAGGATGTCTTGGGAATCGACGCCCTTGCTGGCGCTGCCTTCCAGCGAGATGGTCGGCATGAAGGCACCGGAGGTGGCGCGGAATCCATATTTTGCAGCTTCGGCGTCGGCGCCGGCGGCGCGCAAAGTCGGATTGTGCCGCAGCGCAATTGCGAGAGAATCGTCCTTTGAGCCGGGCAGGCCGGGCAGGCGGCCGGGGAAGCGCAGGTTGAACGGTTCAAGCCCGACCGAGCGGCGATACTTGGCGCGCGCTTCGTCAAGCCGGATGCGGAATTCCGCCAGCACCGATTCCGCGCCGGCGAGGCGCTCCTGCGCCTGTTGCAGATCGCCTTCGCCGGAGCGGCCGCCGGAATAGCGCTGACCCACATCGCCGGACAGGCGGCGATGTGCGGCGACGTTCTCTTCGGCGAGCGCGATCAGGCGCGTGTAGCGCACCACGTCGACATAGGCTTCGGCGGCGTCGAGCGCGATCAGTTCGGTGCGCTCATGCACGCGCGCGGCGGCGGCGTCGACGCGCGCGGTCTGGCGCCAGATCTCGTTGATCGAGGACAGGCCATCGAACAGCAGCTGGCGCACGACGATGGAGGCTTCGCGCGAATCCTTGCGCCATTGTCCGTCACCGGCGGGCCGGGGATTGATATCGTATCGGGTCAGTTTCTCCGGGCCGTAATCGGCGCGCAGCCGCACCTGCGGCAGCAGCGTGCTCTGGTTCTGGCGAAGCTCGGATTCGGTGGCGCGGCGATTGGCAGCCGCCTCCGACACGCCCGGATTGGTCTGCACGGCCTGCTTGATGGCGTCGGTGATGGTGAAGGCCTTTTGCGCCACGGCCGGAACAGCCGCCAGGCACATTGCCGACGCCAAAATAAGAACCCGCATTAGTCCCCCACCGAATCCTAAAAATTCAAAATAATCAAAGCCCCAGAATGACTCATAATCTAGCAGGTTCTTAATGGTATTATGTTGCAAAAATACCGCATTAACAACAAATTAATTCCCAATAAAATGCTGCTATTTCAATTGTTTACCCCGGCCAACCGCCCCCAGAATCGCGTCCCCGACCGCAGCCCGGCTGCAATGCAAGGTAGTGCTGACAGAATTGTAGATTGTTGATTGCATGGGGGCTGGAAATGGCGGACGCGGCCCAGGTTTCAGGAAACGCTGCGTCATCTCAGTGCGCCGAGGGCTTGTCGTGCGCGGAAGGCTTGTCAGCGTGCGGAAGGCCTGGCGACCCCGGGAGGACTCGAACCTCCGACCAACAGCTTAGAAGGCTGCTGCTCTAATCCACTGAGCTACGGGGCCGTTGCCGGTGCGGACAGACATATCGGCAGAGCCGGGCGGGCGCCAGCGCGCCGTGCAGCGCCTGAAAATCCCCCGCGAATTGCTGGGGATACAATCCCGATCCTCATGTAACCACTCATCTGACCGGGGCCATAGTGGCGGTCCTTGCGCTGTCCGGCTGGTCCGGCGGATTTTTCTGCTTGCCCGGTTCGAACCTGAAGGGCTGCCTGCGCGACATCCAGAAATTGAGTGTTTCCGTCACGAACCCGACAAGTTTTGCCGCTGACCTGTTCGCACCCCGCTGGCCGCGATTCCGAGCTGTCTGCCGGCGCCGGGAGGAGGATTCTGCCCATGTTCGCACATCTCCGTGCCGGCCTTGTCGCCGCGCTGGTTGCCCTTGCCTGTCTGCCTGCCGCCGCCGCGGACAAACCGTTCGAGCGCGACGATCTCGCCCAGGCCGCGATCCGGCTGGAAGCCCAGATCAGGAACGACGCCGGCCAGGTCGGAAAGTCGGCCGCGCAATTGCGCACCGAGGTCAACGCCGCTTTCCAGCGCAATGATTTCCGCAGCGGCCTGCAATTGCTCGGACAACTGGCGGCGGTGGCGCCGCAGGATGCCGCCGCCTGGCTGCGGCTCGCCCGCACCGTGCAGCAGATCCGTCCCGCCAATGCCGCCGAACGCAGCATGCTGCTGGAGCGCACCGGCACCGCCGCCTATATCGCCTACCGGCGCAGCAAGGACCGCAACGAGGAAGCCGACGCGCTTGTGATCATCGGCAACAATTTCGCCGAACGCAAAATCTGGCGGCCGGCGCTCGACGCGCTGCGCTATTCGCTCGAGCTGCGGGAGGTGGCGGACCTGCGCGCGCAATACGAAAAAATGCGCGACGATCACGGCTTCCGGCTGCTCGACTACACCGTCGATGCCGATTCCGCATCGCCGCGCGCGTGTTTCCAGTTTTCCGAAAGCCTGCCGGGCCGGCGCACCGATTTCTCGCCGTTCGTGGCGGTCGCGGGTCAGGAGCGGCCGGCGCTCTCGGTCGACGACAAGCAGCTTTGCGTCGAGGGACTGAAACATGGCGAGCGCTACGGCGTGACGCTGCGCGCCGGGCTGCCGTCGGTGGTGAAGGAGACGCTCGCCAAATCCGCCGAGCTCACGGTCTATGTACGCGACCGCAAGCCGCTGGTGCGTTTCACCAACCGCGCCTATGTGCTGCCGCGCACCGGCCAGCAGGGCATTCCGGTGGTCAGCGTCAACACCAAAGGCGTCGGCATCGAGATTTACCGGATCGGCGACCGCAATCTGCTCAACACCGTGCTCGACAGCGATTTCCAGCGCGCGCTCTCGCGCTACGAGGTGGAGCGCCTGTCCGAACAGCAGGGCGTCAGGGTCTGGACCGGCGAACTCGCGGTCGAGCAGACGCTCAATGCCGATGTCACCACGGCGTTTCCGGTCGATCAGGCGGTGGGCGCCTTGCAGCCCGGCGTCTATGTGATGACCGCGACCCCGCAAGGGATCCCGACCGACGACGATTACGGTTCGTTCGCGACGCAATGGTTCATCGTCTCCGATCTCGGGCTGTCGTCCTTCTCCGGCAATGACGGCATTCATGCCTTCGTCCATTCGCTGGCCAGCGCCGAGCCGAAAGCCCAGATCGAAGTCCGCCTGCTGTCGCGCGGCAACGAGGTGCTGGCGAGCAAACGTACGGATGCGAATGGTTACGTGCAGTTCGAGTCCAATCTGGCGCGCGGCGAGGGCGGAGCCTCGCCTGCGCTTCTGGTCGCCTCGGAAGCCAAGGGCGATTACGCCTTTCTCAGCCTGAAAACGCCCGGTTTTGATCTGTCCGATCGCGGCGTGGCGGGGCGCCGCAGCCCGGCCGGGCTCGACGCCTTCGTCTATACCGAGCGCGGAGTCTACCGCTCCGGCGAGACCGTCTATATCACCGCGCTGCTGCGCGATGCCGCCGGCATCGCCGCGCCGAATGTACCGCTGACGCTGGTGGTCGAGCGGCCGGACGGCGTCGAATATCGCCGCACCACCTTGCCGGACCAGGGCGTGGGCGGGCGCTCGCTCAGCCTGCCGATCACGCCCTCGGCCTCGACCGGCACCTGGCGCATCCGCGCCTTCACCGATCCCAAGCGTCCCGCCATCGCCGAGACCGCGTTCATGGTCGAGGATTATGTGCCCGACCGTCTGGAATTCGAGTTGAAGGCGCCGGCCGGCAGGATCGCGCGCGATGTCCCCGCCGAGATCGCGCTCGAGGGCCGCTATCTCTATGGCGCACCGGCCGCCGAACTCGATCTCGAGGGCGAAGTGGTGGTGGCGCCGGCGAAATCGCTGGCGGGCTTCGCCGGCTATCAGTTCGGCGTGGCCGACGACGAATTCTCGGCGGAGCAGCAGGCGCTGGAGGATCTTCCGCAGACCGACGAACAGGGCAAGGCCAGGTTCACCGTCAATCTCGACAAGGTGCCTGCGGTGCAGCGCCTGCTGGAAGCGCGCGTCACCATCCGCATGGCGGAGTCGGGCGGACGTGCGGTGGAGCGCAAGATCACGCTGCCGGTCACGCCCGCCGCCAACATGATCGGCGTCAAGCCGCTGTTTTCCGGCAGGTCGCTGGGCGAGAACGATCAGGCGGCCTTCGACGTCGTCATGGTGCAGCCGGACGGCAAGTCCGTGGCGCGCTCCGGCCTGCGTTACGAACTGCTGAAGATCGAGTCGCGCTATCAATGGTACCGGCAGGGCGGCAGCTGGAATTACGAGCCGATCAAGTCCACCCGCCGTATCGCCGACGGACAGATCGATCTCGCCGCCGGCACGCCGGGCCGGATTTCGCTGCCGGTGAGCTGGGGCCGCTATCGTCTCGACGTGTCGTCGCCGGATTCCGGCACGCTCACCTCGGTCGCCTTCGATGCCGGTTTCTATGCCGAAGCGAGCGCCGATACGCCCGATCTGCTTGAGCTTGCACTCGACAAGCCGGAATATCGCGCGGGCGATGCCATGAACGTGGCGGTGACCGCGCGCAGCGCCGGCCGCGTCACCTTGCATGTGGTCGGCGACCGCATGGTCGCGACCCAGACCGCCGACGTGAAACCCGGCCTGAACACGGTGAAGCTGAATGTCGGCCGCGACTGGGGCAACGGCGCCTATGTCGTCGCCACGCTGCGGCGTCCGCTCGACGTGCAGCAAAAGCGCATGCCCGGCCGCGCCATCGGGGTGCAGTGGTTCTCCATCGACCGCAAGGCGCGCACGCTCGCGCTCGACATGAAGCTGCCGGATGTGATGCGGCCGAACGCGCCGCTGCGGATTCCCGTCAGGCTCAATGGCCTCGCGGACGGAGAGGAGGCGCGCATTGTCGTGGCCGCGGTCGATGTCGGCATTCTCAACCTGACCAACTACAAGCCGCCGCAACCCGATGAGTACTATTTCGGCCAGCGCCGCCTGAGCGCCGAATTGCGCGACCTCTACGGCCAGCTGATCGACGGCATGCAGGGCACGCGCGGACAGATCCGCACCGGCGGTGATGCCGGGGGGCCGGCGCTGGAAGGTTCGCCTCCGGTGCAGAAGCCGCTGGCGCTCTATTCGGGCCTTGTCACCGTGAAGGCCGACGGCACGGCGGAGGTCGTGTTCGATATCCCGGCATTTGCGGGCACCGCCCGCGTGATGGCGGTCGCCTGGAGCCGCGACAAGCTCGGCGCGGCGGCCGGTGACGTCATCATCCGTGATCCGGTGGTGGTGACCGCGACCTTGCCGCGTTTCCTGCTCACCGGCGACCGCGGCACGCTGCATGTCGAGATCGATAACGTCGAAGGACCGGCCGGCGATTATCTTATCTCGGCGAAAGCCGAGGGTGCGATCGCCGTCGAAGGCACCGGGCAGCGTCCGGTCTATCTGCGCGCCAGGCAACGCGACAGTCTATCGCTGGCCATGACGGGATCGAGCGCGGGTGCAGGCAACGTCAATCTGCGCGTGACCGGACCGAACGGATTTTCCAGCGAGCGCAGCTATCCGATCGGCGTGAAGCCGGCGACGCAGGTGGCGACCCGCCGCACGGTCAAGCCGATTGCGAAAGGCGAGAGCGTCACCCTGTCGAGCGATCTGTTCGCCGATCTGGTGCCGGGCTCGGGGCAGGTGGCGATTTCGGTCGCGCCGTCGACCGCGCTCGATGCCGCGACCTTGCTCAAGGCGCTCGACCGTTATCCGTTCGGCTGTTCCGAGCAGATCACCAGCCGGGCGCTGCCGCTTCTCTACGTGAACGAACTGGCTTCGGCGCAGCAGCTTGCGCTCGACGTCGATGCCGATCAGCGCATCCGCGATGCCATCGACCGGCTTTTGGCGCGCCAGGGCTCCAACGGGTCCTTCGGCCTGTGGTCGGTCGGCGGCGACGATGCCTGGCTCGATGCCTATGTCACGGATTTCCTGACGCGGGCGCGCGAGCGCGGTTTCGTGGTGCCCGACATCGCCTTCAGGCTGGCGCTCGACCGCCTGCGCAATTCCGTCGCCACCGCACCCGAACCGGGCAAGGATGGCGGGCGGGATCTGGCCTATGCGCTCTATGTGCTGGCGCGCAACGGCAATGCGCCGCTCGGCGACCTGCGTTACATCGCCGACACCAAGCTGGGTGACCTCGCGACCCCGATCGCCAGGGCGCAGATTGCCGCGGCGCTCGGCCTGCTGGGCGACAAGCCGCGCGCGGAACGCGCCTATGCCGCCGCGCTCGACGCCATTGCGCCGCAGCCCAAGCTCGAATTCGGACGCACCGATTTCGGTTCGATCCTGCGGGATGCGGCGGCGCTTGTGACATTGGCCTCGGAAGGCAATGCGCCGCGCCAGACCGTGACCGGGGCGCTGTCGCGGATCGATGCGGCGCGCGGGCTTTCGGCCTTCACCTCCACCCAGGAGAATGCCTGGCTGGTGCTGGCGGCGCGCGCCCTCGCCAGGGACAAGGGCGGCATCGCCCTCAACGTGAACGGCGAGACGCGGCAGGGCCCGCTGTTCCGCAATGTGACGGCGGCCGCGCTGCAGAATGCCGCCTTTACCGTGACCAATACCGGCGAGGACACGGCGCAGGCCGTGATCTCGGTCAGCGGCGCGCCGCTGACACCGGAGCCCGCGGCCGAGCGCGGCTTCACCATCGAGCGCGAATATTTCACGCTGGACGGGGAGAAAGCCGACATCGCGCAGGTGAAGCAGAACCAGCGGTTCGCGGTGGTGCTGAAGATCACCGAACAGCAGCCGCAATTCGGCCGGATCATCGTCGCCGATTTCCTGCCCGCCGGCTTCGAGATCGACAATCCGCGGCTGGTGTCCTCGGGCGATACCGGCACGCTCGGCTGGATCGAGAATGCCAAGGAGCCGGTGCATTCGGAATTCCGCGACGACCGTTTCAGCGCGGCGTTCGAACGGCAGGCCAAGGATGCGCCGGTCTTCACCGTGGCTTACGTGGTGCGCGCGGTCTCGCCCGGCACATATGTGCTGCCGCAGGCCTATGTCGAGGACATGTACCGGCCCGATCGCTTCGGCCGCACCGGCACCGGGGCCATGGAGGTGACGGCGGCGCGATGACAGCACTCCGCCTCATCGCTGCGGTCGCGGGCACGGCGCTGACCGGCGCGGTGTTCGCGCTGGCGTGGTGGATCGTGACGCTCGGTCCGGCGCCGCGCGGGGAGGGGCTGGCCTATTCCGCGCAGGTCGTGGATCGCGAGGGCCGGCTGCTGCGGCCCTACGCCACGCCGGAAGGCCGCTGGCGGATGCGTGCCGCAGTCGAGGATGTCGATCCTCGCTTCCTCAGGATGCTGATCGCATATGAAGACAGACGTTTTTTCTCGCATCGCGGGGTTGATCCGCTGGCGCTGATGCGTGCGACCTATCTTTTCGTGGCGCACGGGAAAATCGTGTCCGGCGGCTCCACGCTGACGATGCAGGTCGCGCGTCTGCTGGAGCCGCGCACGGAGCGATCCATGCTCGCCAAACTGCGCCAGATGGTGCGAGCCATCGAACTCGACGCGACGCTGTCGAAGGACGAAATCCTCTCGCTCTATCTCGGTCTTGCGCCCTACGGCGGCAATCTTGAGGGCGTTCGCGCGGCGTCCTTCGCCTATTTCGGCAAGGAGCCCCGCCGGCTGTCGTTGCATGAAGCGGCGTTGCTCGTGGCACTGCCGCAATCGCCGGAGGCGCGGCGGCCGGATCGTGCGCCGGACATGGCGCGTCAGGCGCGCGATCGTGTGCTGGAGCGCATTGCACGCGACGCGGACATTCCCGCCGATGAAATCGCGCTGGCCCGGCTTGAGCCGGTGCCGCAGGCGCGCCGGCCGATGCCGCATCTTGCGCCTCATGCCGCCGATCAGGCCATGGCGGCGGCGCCGTCGCAGTCTGTGCACAGGCTGACGCTCGATCTGCATCTGCAGACAAACCTCGAACGGCTCGCGCGCGAGCGTGCGCAAGCGATGGGTCCGGACATTTCGATTGCGATTGTTGCGGTCGATCATGCCTCCGGTGAAATCCGTGCGCGCGTGGCCTCGGCCGATTATTTCGACGAACGCCGGGCCGGACAGGTGGACATGACGCAGGCCTTGCGGTCGCCGGGCTCTTCGCTCAAGCCGTTCATCTATGGTCTCGGTTTCGAGGACGGGCTGGTTCATCCCGAGACGCTGATCGAAGACCGGCCGCTGCGCTACGGCAATTACGCGCCGGAAAATTTCGATCTCACGTTCCAGGGCACGGTGACGGTGCGCAAGGCGCTGCAATTGTCGCTCAATGTGCCGGTGATCGCGCTGCTGGATAAAGTGGGCGCCAGCCGCCTGACGGCGCGGCTGGCGCAGGCCGGCGCGCCGCTGGTGCTGCCGAAAGGCGAGGTGCCGGGTCTGGCCATGGGTCTCGGCGGCGTTGGCATAACGCTCACCGATCTGACCATGCTCTATTCCGGCCTGGCGCGGCTCGGCACTACCCTGCCGCTGGCAGAGCGGGCAGAGGCGGCGGCACTGGCACGGCCGCCGCGGCGTCTGCTCGATCCCCCCGCGGCCTGGTATGTCGGCAATGTGCTGATCGGCACGCCGCCGCCGGACAATGCCGCGCGCAACCGCATCGCTTTCAAGACAGGCACCTCCTACGGCTATCGCGACGCCTGGGCTGTGGGTTTTGACGGCGCTCGCACCATTGGCGTCTGGGTTGGCCGCCCCGACAACGCGCCGGTGCCGGGCCTGACCGGACGCTCGGCCGCCGCGCCGATGCTCTTTGATGCCTTCGCCCGCGGCGGCGACATGATCGCCGCGCTGCCGGCGGCGCCGAAAGGCGCCATCTTTGCCGCCCATGGGAAATTGCCGCTGCCGTTGCAACGCTACCGGCCGGACCGGCTTGTGGGCGACAGCACAGAGCCGGCTCTGCGCATTCTCTATCCTCCCAACGGCGCGCGTATCGAGCTCGGCGAAACCGGCGGCAAGCGCGAGCCGGTGGCGCTCAAGATCACAGGCGGCGTCGCGCCGCTGACGGTTCTGGTCAACGGCGTCCCGCTGGCGGGACGGGGCGCAGAGCGCACGGTCTTTTTCGATCCCGGCGGACCGGGTTTCGTGCAGCTGACGGTCATGGACGCGAAAGGCACAGCCGACAGCGTAATTGTGCGGCTGCAATAGCTTCCGCTTTTCGGGCTGGAACCTTTTCTCTATGGTCGGGCCAGTTTTTTGAGCCGCCTGCCAAACATGACCATTCTCACCGACAATTCCCGCAGCTTCTGGCCGAGAGGGCTTGCCGCTCTGCTCGACCATACCAGCGCGAGCCACGCCCGTGCGCTGGCCTTCCTGACCATGCTCTCGCTGCTCGCATTTGTGCCGGGATTGTTCCAGTTGCCGCCAATCGATCGCGAAGAATCACGCTTCGCGCAGGCGACCAAGCAGATGGTGGAAACCGGCGATTACGTCGACATCCGCTTCCAGGATGACGTGCGCTATTCCAAGCCGGTCGGTCTGTATTGGCTGCAGGCGGCAGTCGTGAAGACGGCGGAAACGGTCGGCGTGCCGCGCGCGCTGACCCGCATTTCCCTTTATCGTCTGCCGTCGCTGTTCGGCGCCATCGGTGCCGTGCTCGTCACCTATTGGGCGGCCTTGGCCTTTGTCTCGCGGCGCGGCGCCATTCTGGCCGCCGCGATGCTGGCGTCATCCATCCTGCTCGGCGTGGTCGCGCGCCTTGCGGTGACCGATGCCATGCTTCTGATGACGGTGACCGCCGCCATGGGCGCGCTGGCCCGCATCTACCGGCAGCAGGCGAGGGGGGAGACCGGCGAGAGGGACTGGCTGTTACCTGCGATCTTCTGGACCGCGCTGGCCGGCGGTGTCCTGCTCAAGGGACCGCTGATCCTGATCTTTGTCGGACTTGCGGCGCTGACCTTGTCGATCCTGGACCGATCGGCGCGCTGGCTGCGCGGGTTGCGGCCGCTGCTCGGCGTGCTCTGGTTTGTCCTGCTGGTGGCGCCCTGGGTGATCGCGATCACGGCCCGCACTGGGCGTTTCTTTCTGCTGGACTCCATCGGCCACGACATGCTCGGCCGCGTTGTGAATTTCCGCGAATTCCGTTTTGTGCCGCCGGGCACGTATCTGTTGTTGTTCTTCGTCACCTTCTGGCCGGCCTCGCTGCTTGCCGGTCTCGCGGTGCCGGCGATCTGGCATACGCGGAACGCACCGCCGACCCGGTTCCTGCTGGCCTGGCTCATCCCGTCATGGATTCTGTTCGAACTCATCTGGGCCAAGCTTCCGCATTTTGTATTGCCGCTCTTTCCGGCGATCGCGATCCTGATCGCCGGCTGCATCGAGACGTATCAGTTGTCGCAGAATCGCTGGCTGGTGCGCGGCACATTCTGGTGGTTTGGGTTTCCGGCCTTGATCGCGATTGCGGCGCTGGTTTTCCTTATCCGGGTGGAGGGCGGCCTCGGCTTTCTCGCCTGGCCGTTTGCGACCGCCGCGATGATTTTCGGATTCCGCGCATGGTGGCTTTACGACAATGACGGCGCCGAGCGCTCGGTGTTGCGGGCCTGCGCCGCGTCGATCCTGCTTGGCATCGCGCTGTATGCGGTAATGATCCCCTCGCTGCGCTCGCTGTTTCCGAGCGATCTGGTCGCGCGCGCCGTCCGCAACGCGGAGTGCAGCAATCCGGAGGTGGCATCCGCCGGATTTCATGAACCCAGTGTGGTTTTCCTGATGGGAACGCCGACGCAATTGACCGATGGCGCAGGGGCGGCTGATTTCCTGCGGCGCGGAGGCTGCCGGCTGGCGGTGATCGAGGCGCGGCACGAGCGCAGCTTTGCGGTGCGGGCCGACGCACTCGGCTTGCGCTATGCGCGCGGCGCCCGCATCGAAGCCATCAATATTGCGCGCGGCAGCCCGATGTCGGTCACGATTTATCGCAGCGAGGAGCGACCCTAGCGGGTCTGCGCCATGGCCGCGAAGCCGCGCTCCAGATCCGCGATCAGGTCGCCGACATCTTCAAGCCCGATATGGAACCGCAATCCGGCCCCGCCGGGCGCCCAGGCCGTCGCTGTGCGGTAGTCGGTGCAATCGAACAGAATGACGAGGCTTTCAAAGCCGCCCCATGAAAAGCCCATGCCGAACAGGCTGAGCGTGTTGAGAAAGGCATGAACCGCCGGTTCCGGCGCGGGCTTGAGAATGATGCTGAACAACCCCGATGCGCCGGAGAAGTCGCGTTTCCAGATTGCATGACCGGGATCGCCTTCAAGACCGGGATGCATCACCCGCAGCACCTCGGGACGCTGCTGCAGCCAGCGCGCAACCGCGAGCGCCGATGTCTGATGCCGCGCCAGCCGCACGCTCAGGGTGCGCAAGCCGCGCAGCCCGAGATAGATGTCGTCGGGGCCGACGCACAGGCCGGAGGTCAGCACGGTGTCCCTGAGCCGGGACCAGGTTTCCGCATTCGCCGACACGGTGCCCAGCATCAGATCGGAATGGCCGCCGATATACTTGGTGCCGGCCTGGATCGAGAGATCGACGCCTTTATCGAAGGCGCGAAAATAGAGCGGCGTGGCCCAGGTGTTGTCCATCAGCACAATGGCGCCGTGCCGATGCGCGGCCTCTGCGATCGCCGGGATGTCCTGCATCTCGAATGACTGCGAGCCCGGCGCCTCGACAAAGACCGCGCGGGTGTTGGGCCTGAACAGTCTTGCGATGTCGCCGCCGATCAGCGGATCGTAATAGCTGGTCTCGACTCCGAAACGCTTGAGGATGGAATTGGCGAAATTGCGCGTCGGGCGATAGACGCTGTCGGTGATCAGAAGATGGTCGCCCGCCGCCAGAACCGCGAGCAGCGCGGTCGAGACCGCGGCGGCGCCCGAAGGCAGCAGCGCGACCCCCGCGCAGCCGGGGCCTTCGAGTTCGCGGATGGCGTCTTCCAGTGCTTCCGATGTGGGGGTGCCGCGGCGGCCATATTGATAGCGCGCCCGATGGGCGATCATGTCGGCGGCAGTCGGGTAAAGCACCGTCGAGGCGTGATAAACGGGTGGGTTGACAAAACCGTGATGCAAGGCGGTGTCGCGCCCGGCTGTCACAAGCCGCGTCTCGGGCTTCAAATCCTGCGGCTTTTGTGGATCTTGTTTGCGGCTCATCCGTCCTGCTTATGGGGTGCCTTGAAAGGGCGCAAGGGCCGTGTTCACCGTTTGCGGTATAAGCCCTTGACCTGTCTGCAAGATCAGTCTGAGATAGCGTCGACTTGGGAACGAATGGGTGCGGATAGGGCGACGATATCATCGGCTGCCAAGCGGGACCGCTGCGGCCGAGTATTCCGTCTCAATACCCATTCCGGTCGTGAAAAGAATTCAGGGGGAAGCACATATCATGAAACGCGGGATTCTTACATTCGGTCTGGCCATCGCCATCGCGTCGGCTGCATTTTCAGCCTCCGCGCAGACCCTCAACGCCATCAAGCAACGTGGCGCCCTGAATTGCGGCGCCAACGGCACGCTCGCAGGCTTCGGATTGCCCGATGCACAGGGCAACTGGGCCGGCTTCGACGTCGATTATTGCCGCGCCATCGCGGCTGCGATCTTCGACGATCCGACCAAGGTGAAATTCGTTCCGCTGTCGGCCAAGGATCGTTTCACCGCCCTGCAATCGGGCGAAGTCGATGTTCTGGCGCGCAACACCACCTGGACGATTTCGCGCGATACCTCGCTCGGTTTGAACTTCACGGGCACCAATTATTATGACGGCCAGGGATTCATGGTGCGCAAGTCGCTGAAGCTTAATTCGGCGCTCGAACTCAACGACGCAGCGATCTGTGTTCAGCAGGGAACGACGACCGAGCTGAACCTTGCCGACTTTTTCCGGGCCAACCGGATGAAGCTCAAGACCGTCACCTTTGCGACCTCGACGGAAGCGGTGAAAGCCTATGACGCCGGACGCTGCGACGCCTACACGACCGATGCCTCCGCACTCTATGGCGAACGGCTGCGCGTCGCGAATTCCAACGACCATGTCGTGTTGCCGGAAATCATCTCCAAGGAGCCGCTCGGTCTGGCCGTCCGGCACGGCGACGATCAGTGGTATGATATCGTCAAGTGGACGCATTTCGTCTTGCTGAATGCCGAAGAACTTGGCGTAGCAAAAGCCAATGTCGACGCGCAGATGAAGTCGGACAATCCGGAAATCAAGCGCCTGCTCGGCACCGAAGGCAAGTATGGCGAGGCGCTCGGTCTCCCCAATGATTTCGTCGTGCGGATCGTCAAGCATGTCGGCAATTACGGCGAGATCTTCGAGCGCAATCTGGGGCAGCCCACACCGCTGAAAATCGCGCGCGGACTGAACGCGTTGTGGAGCAAAGGCGGCTTGCAATACGCGCCGCCCGTTCGCTGAGGGGCGCCGCCCGCTGGCCGGGCGGTCGGGGGCATGACATGAGCCGCGCCGGCGCGGACGAGAAACCGGCGATTTCGCCGTTGCACGATCCGCGCTGGCGAAGCGCCGTCTATCAAGTTCTGCTTTGCGCGGTCATTGTCTTTCTGGTCTACAGCGCCGTCGACAATGCCGCGCAAAATCTGCAACGGGCCCGTATCGCTTCGGGGTTCGATTTCTGGCACCGCACCGCCGGTTTCGACATCAGCCAGACCCTGATCGATTATTCCACCGTGTCGACCTATGGCCGCGCCTTCTGGGTCGGCTTGCTCAACACGCTGCTGGTGGCGGGTCTCGGAATCATCATTGCCACCATTATCGGGTTCATCGTCGGCATTGCGCGGCTCTCGAAGAACGCCCTGGTATCCCGGCTGGCGGGCGGCTATGTCGAAGTCATCCGCAACCTGCCGCTGCTGCTGCAATTGCTGTTTTGGTACAACGCGGTGCTGAAGGCGTTGCCGGAACTGAGCGACAGTCTGGTGCTGCCGGGCGGGGCTTTTCTCAACAACCGCGGATTGTTCCTGCCGCAGCCTGTTGCCGGCGCAGGCTTTTCCGTTGTTCCGCTGATGTTCGTGATCGGGTTGGCCGGTGCGCTGCTGTTCCGTGTCTGGGCAAAGCGGCGGCAGGAGCGGACGGGGCTTCAGGCACCGATCCTGCTGGCGACATTTCTGCTGGTGATCGGTCTTCCGCTTGCGGCGTTTTTGCTGAGCGGAGTGCCGATCGAGTTCGGCTATCCCGAAAAAGGCCGCTTCAATATTCGCGGCGGCATCGAGATCTTGCCGGAATTCATGGCGCTGTTGTTCGGGCTGTCGATCTACACCGCGGCGTTCATCGCCGAAGTGGTGAGGGCGGGCATTCTCGCCGTGTCGCATGGACAGACCGAGGCCGCCTATTCGCTGGGGCTGCGGCCGGGGCAGACCTTGCGGCGGGTTGTGATCCCGCAGGCGATGCGGGTGATCGTGCCGCCGCTCACCAATCAATATCTCAATCTGACAAAGAACTCGTCGCTTGCGGTCGCCATCGGCTATCCCGACCTGGTGCAGATTTTCGCCGGAACCGTGCTGAACCAGACCGGGCAGGCGGTCGAGGTGATTGCGATCACCATGGCGGTCTATCTCACCATCAGTCTTGTCACCTCGCTGCTGATGAACTGGTACAACGCGCGCATTGCGCTGGTGGAGCGCTGAGTCCGATGGCCGCGCACACGCCTTCCGGAACGTCTTATGTGCGCGCGCAGGCGGTCGCCCCGCTGCCGCCGCCGCTGGTCGAGAGCGGCGCCATCGGCTGGCTGCGGACCGCGCTTTTTTCCGGTCCGCTCAATATCGTGCTGACGATCCTGTCCGGCGCGCTCATCGTTCTGATCGTTCCGCCTTTGCTCAATTTCCTGATTTTTGATGCGACCTGGTCGGGCGCCGATCGCGAGGCCTGTCTGGCGCGGCCGGACCGGCCGGTGGTGGGTGCCTGCTGGGCCTTTATCCGCGAGCGGCTCGGCTATTTCATCTACGGCTTTTACCCGATCGCCGAGCGCTGGCGGGTGGACGCATTTTTCGTCCTGCTCACGATCGGGATTATCTGGCTGCTGGCGCCGACCGCAAGGCGGCGAACCTTGGGCGCAATTTATTTCTTCGTGGTGATGCCGGTGCTGGCCTGCGTTCTGCTGCTGGGCTGGCCCGCCATCGGTCTGCCGGAAGTGTCCACGACGCAATGGGGCGGGATGCTGGTCACGGTCGTGGTGTCGGGTGTGGGCATTGTGTTCTCGCTGCCGATTGGGATCGTGCTGGCGCTTGGCCGCCGCTCGAGAATGCCGCTGGTGAAGCTGTTCTCGGTGATCTTCATCGAATTCGTGCGCGGCGTGCCGCTGGTCACCGTGCTGTTCATGGCCAGCGTGATGCTGCCGCTGTTCGTGCCGGAGCAATGGTCTCCCGATAAGCTGCTGCGCGCCCTGGTGGGCGTCGCGCTGTTCGCCTCCGCCTATATGGCGGAAGTGGTGCGCGCCGGCCTGCAGGCGATTCCGCGCGGCCAGTATGAAGGCGCGATGGCCGTGGGCCTGAGCTACTGGCGGATGATGGGACTGATCATCCTGCCGCAGGCCCTGCGGGTGACCATTCCCAATATCGTCAACAGCTATATCGCCTTGTTCAAGGACACGACGCTGGTGTTCATTGTCGGCATCTTCGACTTTCTGCGGACCATCGAAGCCGCCCGTGTCGATCCGAAATGGGCGACGCCGGTGACCAGCACGACCGGCTATGCGTTCGCTGCCATCGTCTATTTCATCTGCTGCTATCTGATGTCGCGCTATGCCCGTGACATGGAAGCGCGGCTGACCACGACCCACCGGCGCTGAGAGGATGACAATGGATCAGCCAACATCTCCTCCGCGGCTCAGGCCGGCGAAACTGAAAACCGATGTGGCCATCGACATCATTGGCATGCACAAATGGTTCGGGGATTTTCATGTGCTGCGCGACATCAATCTGCGTGTGATGGGCGGAGAGAGAATTGTGATCTGTGGCCCATCGGGGTCCGGCAAGTCCACCATGATCCGCTGCATCAACCGGCTGGAAGAGCATCAGCGCGGACGCATTCTCATCGACGGGATGGAACTGACCGGCGACCTGCGGCGGATCGACGAAATCCGGCGCGAGGTCGGAATGGTGTTCCAGCATTTCAATCTGTTTCCGCATCTCACGGTGCTGGAAAATCTCACGCTGGCCCCGATCTGGGTCCGCAAGATGCCGAAAAAGGATGCCGACGATATCGCGATGCATTTTCTGCGGCGGGTGAAGATACCCGAGCAGGCCCACAAGTATCCCGGTCAGCTCTCGGGCGGGCAGCAGCAGCGGGTGGCGATCGCGCGTGCGCTCTGCATGAATCCCAAGATCATGCTGTTCGACGAGCCGACCTCGGCGCTCGATCCGGAAATGGTCAAGGAAGTGCTGGAGACCATGGTCCAGCTCGCCGAGGACGGCATGACCATGCTGGTGGTGACCCATGAAATGGGATTCGCGCGGCAGGTAGCGAACCGCGTCGTGTTCATGGACGAGGGACAGATCGTCGAGGTCAATACGCCGGAGGAATTCTTCGCGCATCCGCAGCATGAGCGGACCAAGCTGTTCCTCAGCCAGATCCTGCAGTGAGCCGTCTTACAGCGCGCCGACCGGAATCTTCAGATAGCTGCGGCCGTTGCTTTCGGGAGCGGGCAGGCGTCCGCCGCGCAGGTTGATCTGCAGCGCGTGCAGGATCAGCGCCGGCATCGGAAGGGTCTTGTCGCGCGCTTCGCGCATTGCGATGAAGCTTTCGCGTGTGGGATGCTTTGTCAGATGAATGTTGCCGCGTTTCTGCTTGGCCACCGTGGATTCCCACCGGGCGGGCCGGCCGTTCGGCTTGTAGTCGTGGCCGGTGAACAGGCGCGTGTCGTCCGGCAGGGCCAGGATGCGCTGAATCGAGTCATATAGGACAGCGGCGCTGCCGCCTGGAAAATCCGCCCGTGCGGTGCCGAAATCCGGCTGGAACAGGGTGTCGTGAACGAAGGCGGCGTCGCCGATCACATAGGTGACCGAGGCGAGCGTATGGCCGGGCGACAGCATCACGCGGCCCGGCAGCGATCCGACCGCGAAGCTGTCGCCGTCGGCGAACAGACGATCCCAGGCGGCGCCGTCGACCGGAAAATCCGGTTCGTTGTAGATCGCCCGCCACAGCTTCTGCACCTCCACCACCTTTTCGCCGATCGCGGTGGGTGCCCCGAGCTTCTCCTTCAGATAGGCGGCGGCGGACAAATGATCGGCATGCGGATGGGTGTCGAGAATCCAGTCCACCGTCAGCTTACGATCCGCCACCGCACGCAACATGTCGTCGGCCGATACGGTCGAGAGTCGCCCTGCCTTCTCGTCGTAATCGAGAACCGGGTCGATGATCGCGGCGCGGCTGGTCGCGGAATCGGCCAAGAGATAGGCGATGCTGCCGGTCTGCTCGTGATAGAAACCCGTGACGTCGGGGCGCGGGGTCGGACTGGTCATGCGTGGAGACGCTCGCGCTTCGGTCTTACGGCTTCGGCTCGATCGGTTGCTTGCCGTCGCTGGCCCATTCCGTCCATGAGCCGTCATACAGCGCCTTCGGACTCTTGCCGATGGCGTCGAGCGCGAAGGTGAGAATGGCGGCGGTCACGCCCGAGCCGCAACTCGTGATCATGGGCTTGTCGAGATCGACGCCGCCCTGCCTGAAGGCTTGCCTGATCCGATCGTGGTCGACCAGGCGGCCATCTTCGAGGATTCCGCCATACGGCACATTGAGCGCGCCGGGCATGTGGCCGGACGGCAGACCGGGGCGGGGCTCCGGCGCGGTGCCGGCAAAGCGCTCTGCCGAGCGGGCATCGACCACCTGCGCGGTCTTCTCCGCCAGCGCCTTCTGGATGTCGGTGAGGGCGGCCACGGCGCCGGCATTGAAGCGCGGCGTGAAATGCCGCGGCGTGCGCCGTGTTTCGCCGAGTTCGATGCGGCGGCCTTCGGCTTTCCATTTCGGGAAGCCCCCGTCCAGGATATAGACCTCGCGCACGCCGAAAATGCGGAAGGTCCACCAGACGCGCGCGGCCGAGAACAGGCCAAGCCCGTCATAGACTACGATCGTCTGCCCGTCGCCGATGCCGAGATTGCGCATGGCGGAGGCAAAAACCTCGGGCGGCGGCACCATATGCGGCAGCGGGTTGGCGGTGTCGGCGATCTTGTTGATGTCGAAAAACACCGCGCCGGGAATATGTGCCGCCAGATATTCCTGATGGCCGTCGCGCTTCATGGTGGAAAGATAATAGGAGCCGTCCACCACCACGATGTCGGGCGCGTCGAGATGGTCCTCCAGCCATTGCGTGGAGACCAGCCATTTGCTCGGCAGCGCAGGATCGGAATTGGTCATTGCAAACTCGCGTTACGCCTTCTCGAAAGGTGGAATGATGTTCGACTTGCGCTCCAGCCAGGCGGGCACCGGGAGATTCTTGGAACGCAGGAAGTCGGGGTTGAACAGCTTTGACTGATAGCGGGTGCCGTAGTCGCACAGCACCGTAACAATCGTCTTGCCCTTGCCGAGTTCCCCG
>JALHOD010000007.1:67100-135686 GCA_022843165.1 Pseudorhodoplanes sp. | reverse complement strand
GCCGATGCCGGTATTGCCGGCGGTGCTTTCGACCACGAGGCCGCCGGGCCTGATGTCGCCGCGCGTCTCCGCCTCGAGGATCATCTGGCGTCCGGCGCGGTCCTTGACCGACTGGCCGGGATTCATGAATTCGGCCTTGCCCAGAATGGTGCAGCCGGTGGCAGCGGAGGCGTGTTCGAGCTTGATGAGCGGCGTGTCGCCGATGGCGTCAACAATACCGTTGCGGACTTGCATGAAGAAGGACCCGGCTCTCTGTGGAGAGCGCGACCCTATCGGGGCCGTCCCGCCGCGACAAGCCGCCCGGACGCCGCCCTGTCATGAGCCCTTGGTGAAGACCATCTGGCGGACGTCGATATTTCCGGACAGGAAGCCGGCCTCGCAATAGGACAGGTAATATTCCCAGAGCCGGCGGAACCGCTCGTCGAAACCGGACGGCGCGAGCGTGGGCCAGGCGGCACGGAACCGTTCGCGCCAGGTGGCGAGGGTGCGGGCATAGTCAGCGCCAAAGACCTTTTCTCCGGCCAGCGGCAATCCGACATTCTGTCCCAGGATGCGCAGCTTCGACGGTGTCGGCAGCATGCCGCCGGGAAAGACATAGCGCCGGATGAAATCGATCTCGCGGCGGTAATTCGCAAAAAGCTGATCCTGGATGGTGATGGTCTGGATTCCGGCATAGCCGCCCGGCACCAGACGGTCCCGCAATTGCTGGAAATAGTCCGGCCAGAATTGCTCGCCCACCGCTTCCAGCATCTCGATCGACGCGATACGGTCATAATGGCCGCGCTCGTCACGATAATCCTGCATGCGGATATCGACTTTCTCGGCGAGTCCGGCCTCGAACATGCGGCGCTGCGCATAATCGAATTGCTCGCGGCTGATGGTCAGTCCGACCACGCGGGCGCCGACGGTCTTGGCGGCGTATTCGGCAAAACCGCCCCAGCCGCAGCCGATTTCCAGCAAGGTGTGATCTGGCCTGAGTTCGATCTGCTGGGCCAGGCTCTGGTATTTGCGCAATTGCGCCGCCGACAGGTCGTTGCTGCCCTGATCGAACAACGCGGATGAATAAGTCATGGTCGGGTCGAGCCACGCCGCATAGAAATCGTTGCCGAGATCGTAATGGGCGTGGATGTTTTTCCGCGCTTGCCGCTTGGTGTTGCGGTTCAGCCAGTGGCGCAGGGATTGCAGCCAGCGCACCACGGGATGCGCCATGACCGCCTGCATCATGTCTTGATTGACGCAGAACAGATACAGGAACTGGGTAAGGTCGGGCGTGTCCCATTCGCCGCGCAGATAGGATTCCGCGATGCCGATATCTCCGCCGCGCAGCAGGCGCCAGGCGAAGCGGTAGTCCTTGATCGCGAGCCGCGCGGTGGGGCCGGCCTCCTGTCCGCGAAAGGCGATACGCCGTCCGTCCGGAAGCGAGACCTCAAGCGCCCCGCAGCGGATCTGTTCGGCCAGCCGGAAGGCCGTGCGTGCCGCATGCGGCAATCCCGACAGCGCAGCCGCGCGGGTCTGTGGCGTGACGGTGATGAACTCCTGCATGCGAGCCGGTCCGGAACATCCCACCCAATAATTATCGTGCGGCGGGCGGCGTCTGTCCACTCGGTTGCGGGTGATTTCGCGGCGCCGGCCGGGGGACGAGCCGGGCTCCCTTGAGCCAGAGGAGGGCAGCTTCGACATGGATGGCGGCGATGATTTTCAGAGTCATCAGCGGCAGCATGACGAAGCTGGCCAGCAGGGTGCGGGTAGCGAGAGGTTGCCGCCGCCCGTGGAAGCTCGCGGCCAGCAGCGGGCCTTCGGCGTCGGTTTCCAGGATGCGGATTTTCACGGCGGCGTCCGGCGGCGCCATCCGGAAGTGATAGCGCGCGGCCATGCCGATGAACGGCGATACATAAAACGTCTTGCTGCGCTCCTGCCGGATGCCGGCCGGCGAGACCTCGCCGTCTTCGACCGGGCAAATGTAGGAATGCATTTCGCCGAAGGTGTTGCGGACCTCGTAGATCAGCAGCGACAGGCGGCCGGCGCGGTCCTCGCAATAATAGACCGAGAGCGGGTTAAAGGCGTAGCCGAGGATGCGCGGATAGCAGAGCAGGCGCACGCGCCCGCCGCCGAGATCGACACCGGCGGAGGCGGCGAGCCGGGCGGCGTGGGCGCGCAGGGAGGTTCCGTCGCGCGGTCCGTGATCGCGCTCGTGGAAACTGAACAAGCCGCGGCGGTTGACCTGGAACAACGGCGACATGCGATCGGCTTCGTCCAGGCGGCCGAGATCGATCAGCAGGTTCATGACGCGGTACTGAAACCGGTGCGGCCCGCGGCCGCCGGGAAGAGGCCGCAGCCGCGCATGCATCACCGTTCCGCTGTACAGAGCGGCCGGCGGCACGGGGTTGCGGGTTTCCGGCATAAGCTCACTCCGCTGCGACGGCAAAGCGGGGCGTGGCTTGCCGCCAGGGCGCGGCTGCGCCGAGGACCTCGGCAATGGCGAGGCCCGAGCGCAGTCCATCCTCATGGAAACCATAGCCGGTCCAGGCGCCGCAGAACCAGGTGCGATTGACCCCCTGGATGCTGTCGAGCTGGTCCTGCGCGGAGAACGCAGCCGTATCATATTGTGGATGGTCGCACAGGAATCTTGCGAAGGTCAGGTCGCCACGCGGTTCGAACGGCGGGTTGAGGCTGACAAAGAGCGGGCAGGCCGGGTCGATGCCCTGCAGCACGTTCATCCAGTAGGTCAGCGCGATATCCCCGCCATCCTCGCCGCGTCCGTTGGCGCGCAGGAAATTCCACGCCGCCCAAGCGCGCTTGCGCTTCGGCATCAGCCGCGGATCGCGGTGCAGATAGACCGTGTTGGACCGGTAGCGGATCGGGCCGAGCACGGCGCGTTCCTGCGCGCTGGCGTCCGCCAGCATCGACAGGGCTTGATCGGAATGCGCCCCGATCACCACCTGATCGAAACTGTCGCGATGGCCGGAGGAGTCGGTCACGATCACCCCGTGGCGGCTGCGCTCGATCGACACGACCGCCGCACCCAGCCTGACGCGATCGCGAAAAGGGGCGATGAGCTTCTCCACATAATTGCGACTACCGCCGGTCACCGTCCGCCAGGTCGGGCGTTCGTCATGCAGAAGACGATGATTGTCGAAGAAGGCGATGAAATTGTCGGCCGGAAAATCCATCATGCGGTCCACCGGCATCGACCAGATTGCCGCGCCCATCGGCACGAGATAATCGCGCGCCAGCCGCGGCGAAAAGTTGCGGCTGCGCAGATAGTCGCCGAGCGTCAGATTGCGGCTGAGACCCCGGGCGCGGTCGTGCAGGGACTGGCGGTTGAAGCGCTCGACTTCGCGCAGCATCCACAGAAACGGCAGCGAGGCGATATTGCTGCGCTGGGCGAACGCGCCGTTCAGCGTGTCCAGCAGTGTGGCGCCGCCGCCCATCCATTCAAAGCGGCCGCCATGTGCGGACACCGAAAAGCTCATCTGGCTCGCGCGGGTCGCGACGCCAAGATGCGCGAAGAGGGCAGTCAGATCGGGATAGTTCAGCTCATTGTAGACAATGAAGCCGGTATCCACTGCGATCCGCCGGCCGTCATACTCCACGTCGACCGTATGGCTGTGTCCGCCCGGACGCAGGTCCTTCTCGTAAACCGTGACCTGGTGGCGTCTCGACAGAGCCCAGGCGGCGGCGTTGCCTCCGATGCCGGTCCCGACCACAGCAATCCGCATGCCTTGCCCCCGAAATTCATTTGTTCGGGGGGAGATACGGGCGGTTTTGGCTCCGGTTTCAGATCAGCCGCAGGAATCCTCTTTCAATTGGCCGGATTTTCGAAAGGACTTTGAAACTATAGCTGCGCGTTAATAAAGAGGTCGGGTTCAGGTTCACCACTTTTTTGCTGCCCCTCCATTACTCATGGTCCGTTCCGGGCGGACCGGCATCTTTGTCACTTATTTATTCCGCGCCTCAGGTACCCAATTGATGAATCTCGACGTCCATACGCTGTTCCTCGTGACAATCTATGTCGAGGCCATACTGGGGCTGTTGCTGCTGTTCGCCTGGGTGCAGAACACGGCCATTACAGCCGTCGCATGGTGGGGATCGGCGCATCTTCTGCGCGCGGGTTCGATCGTCCTGTTCGGAATGTACGGGTCTGCACCCGACATCGTGACCATCGATCTGGCGAACGCCATTCTGTTCACCTCTTACGCCGTCATCTGGACCGGTGCGCGCGTGTTTGACGGCCACAAGCCGGATCCCTTCGGTCTGGTCGCCGGAGCGGCGCTCTGGCTTTTGGTGTGCCGGCTGCCGGTGGTGGCCGACTCGATGGAAGCCCGCGTCCTGATCAGTTCGGGCATCATCACCGCCTATACCTGGATGTCCGCCTATGAATTCTGGCGCGGACGCGACGAGCCGCTGGTCTCGCGCTGGCCGGCCATCTTCATGCTGTTTGCACATGGCGCCTTGTTCCTCCTTCGCACGCCGTTGAGCACCATTCTGCCGTGGGGGGACAATCACGTGCTCGGAAGCGTGTGGCTGACGGTGTTGAGCTTTGAGGCGCTGCTGTTCACCATTGCCATCGCGTTTATCTTCCTCGCCATGGCGAAGGAGCGCACCGAGTTCCTGCACAAGACGGCGTCCCTGATCGATCCGCTGACCGGGATCGCAAACCGTCGCGCGTTCCTGGAGGTCGGCGAGCAAATGGCCCGCCGCGTTGATTCCGAGCCGCGTCCGGTCAGCGTGCTGCTGATCGATCTCGATCACTTCAAGACGATCAACGACAATTTCGGACACGCGCTCGGCGATCGCGTTCTGCAGATCTTTGCCGAAACAGCCAATGCACATGTGGGTCCATTCGATCTGGTCGGTCGGCTGGGCGGCGAGGAATTCGGCGCCGTGCTGTACGACACCGATCACAGCAAGGCGGCCGAGATCGCGGAACGGATCCGGCAGGCCTTTGCGACGAATGCCCGCGAAGTCGACGGGCGGATCATGGATGCCACGGCGTCGATCGGCATTGCGGTCAGCGACAAAGGACCGCTCGATATTCCGGCCCTGCTCGCGAAGGCCGACGAGGCGCTCTATTACGCCAAGGAACGCGGCCGTAACCGGGTGGAAACATCGTCGCTCGATCTCGATGTCGTTCTCAAGCTCGACAGTTCGACGCCGTCGCTGCGCATTCCCGAACTGGCGGCCAAGAACGCGGCGTGAGCCGCGGCCCCAACGGTTGGTTTCCTGCATCCTCTGGCTGAATCAGCCCATCCGCGCCGCGCTGCCGGCGGTGACGGCATTTGACAGCCGCCTCGGGCTATATGCATTATAGTGCATATCGGGCCTTGCGCTCCGACAAGCCGAAAAAGGCGTCCAGGGAGGATTCATGAACCCCGCAGCTCAGACGAGCGCGCCGGGCGGCAAGGCCGGTTTCCGGCCGATCGCCTATGCCCCAGCCGACGTCGTGCGTCAGCCATTGCGCGGCGGCGGCTTTCATCTGACGTCCGCGCGCGGCCTCGGCGCCTTCGATCCCAGCATGGCGCGGCTGTTTCGCAACGCCGTCGAGCGTCAGCCGGGCCGGCTGTTTCTGGCCGAGCGCGACGCCGCCGGCGTCTGGCAGGGCATGACCTATGAGCAGGCGCGCCACAAGGTCGATGCCATCGCGCAGGCGCTGCTCGATCGTGGGCTGTCGGCCGAGCGGCCGGTCATGATCCTGTCCGGCAATTCCGTCGAGCACGCGCTGCTGATGCTCGCCGGCTATACGGCCGGCATTCCGGTGGCGCCGATTTCCGTCGCCTATTCGCTGCAGAGCCAGGATCACGCCAAGCTCAAGCATATCAGCGCGCTGCTGACGCCGGGTCTGGTTTATGTCTCCGACACGGCGCCGTTCGCCAAAGCGCTTGCGCATGTCGATGCGCCAATTGTTGCGGGACGTAATGGCGCCGATCTCGATGGCGTGATGCCGTTCGATGACCTGGCCGCGACGCATGCGGGCCAAGCGGTCGAACGCGCGGCGGCGGCAACGACGGCTGACACCATCGCAAAATTCCTGTTCACCTCCGGATCGACCAGCTTTCCGAAAGGCGTGATCAACACGCACGGCATGCTGGCCGCGAACCAGCAGGCGCTGGCGCAGATCTGGCCGTTCGCGGCGGAGGATCATCTGACGCTGGTCGACTGGCTGCCGTGGAATCATACGTTCGGCAGCAATCACAATTTCGGATTGCTGCTGAAGCATGCCGGTACCTTGTATATCGACGCCGGCAAGCCGGTGCCGGGTCTGGTCGAGCAGACGGTCAGAAATCTCGCAGAGATTTCGCCGACAATCTATTTCAATGTGCCGGCCGGTTTCGGCGCGCTGTTGCCGTTTCTGGAAAAAGACGATGCATTGGCGCGTTCGTTTTTCAGCAAGCTCCGGCTGATCTTCTATGCGGGGGCGAGCCTGCCGCAGGATTTATGGGAACGGCTGGAAGCCGTGTCCGTGCGCGCCACCGGCCGTCGCGTGCCGATGACATCATCCTGGGGTTCGACCGAAACCGCGCCGCTCGCCACCGCCGCGCATTTCCTGATCGAGCAGGCCGGTGTGATCGGGGTTCCTATTCCCGGCATCGAGCTGAAGCTGGTGCCGAACGGCAGCAAGCTGGAAATCCGGGTCCGCGGACCGCATGTCACGCCTGGCTATTGGCGTTCGCCGGAACAAACCCGCGAGGCCTTCGACGACGACGGTTTTTACAAGATCGGGGATGCGGTGCGATTTGCCGACCCTGAAAACCCGAACAAGGGGCTGATGTTCGATGGCCGCACGGCGGAGGATTTCAAGCTCAACAGCGGCACCTGGGTCGCGGTTGGCGCCCTGCGGGTCGGCGCCCTGGCCGCGGCGTCTCCGGCTCTGCAGGACGCGATCGTGGCCGGCGAAGGCCGCGACGAGGTCGGGCTGGTGGCCTGGCTGAACGCTGCGGGCTGCAAGCAATTGGTGGGCGAGGGGGCGCCGGCCGATCTCGCCGCGCTGGCACGGCACCCCGTCGTCCATGCGCATCTGCGAACCGCCTTTTCCCGCTGGAATGCCGCCGGTAAGGGTGCCTCGCTCAGGATCGCGCGGGTGTTGCTTTTGCCCGACGCGCCGTCGATCGACGCCAATGAAATCACCGACAAAGGCTACATCAATCAGCGGGTGGCGCAGGACAACCGCCGTGCCGAGGTAGGCCGGCTTTTTGACCATGCGAAACATCCGGACGTCGTTGTGATGACGTGAGGGAGCGGACCGGGCCGGAAGGCTCCGCTCCGGAATTGCCGGGGCGGGTGCGGTGTTCTATCACTAGGTCACAATCAAAAGCTGTCAGGGAGGAAGATCATGACTGGTTTCAGGCGCACTCTTGCGCTGGGCGCATTGGCTGCTCTGGTCGCGGCCGCGCCGCAGGTCGCGGACGCACAGGATTATCCGACAAAGTCGGTCAAGATCATCGTGCCGTTCGGCGCCGGTGGCCCCGCCGACGTCTATGCGCGCGTGCTGGCGCAGCATCTGGGTGACACGCTGAAGCAGTCCTTCGTGGTCGAAAACCGCCCCGGCGCGGGCGCTGTCATCGGCACCGAGGCGGTCGCAAAATCCGATCCCGACGGCTACACGCTGCTGATGATGTCCAACACGCACACGACCAACGAGTCGCTGCTGCAGAACAAGCCGTATCAGCTGATGCGCGATCTGGTCCCGGTATCGCCGGTGAACTATTCCGATCTGCTGATGGTGATCCACCCCTCGGTCCCCGCCAAGGACCTGAAGGAATTCATCGCGCTGGCGAAGAAGGATCCCGGCAAGCTCAACTATGCGTCGTCCGGCCCGGGCACCCCCTATCACATGGCGGGCGAATTGTTCAAAGCCATGAGCGGAACCAATATTCAGCACGTTCCGCACAAGGCCTCGGGTGACGCGCGCAACAGCGTCATCGGCGGGCATGTGCAGATGATGTTCGACGCCATCACCACCATGACCGAGAACGCCAAGGCCGGTCAGGTGAAAATCATGGGCACCACCGGCGCCAAGCGCTCGTCGTTGTTGCCGGACGTGCCGACCGTGTCTGAAGCGGGCGTGCCCGGCTATGAGGCGACGATCTGGCTCGGCATCATGGCGCCGGCCAAGACTCCGAAGCCTGTTGTCGACAAGCTCAACGCCGAGATCCGCAAGGTCATGGCGCGGCCCGACGTAAAGGCGGCCTGGGCGAAGCAGGGTGCGGTGCCGATGGAGATGAGCCCGGCAGAGTTCGAGGCCTATCTCAAGAAGGACATCGAGAAATGGGCCAATGTCGTGAAGGTGTCCGGCGCCAAGGCGCCGTAATCCTGACGGCGTGATCTCCTGACGTAGTGAGGGCGCGGAAGCCAGCTTCCGCGCCCTTGTTTTTTGAACTCGCAGCAGATGCGGCTAGTACGCCGCGCTGTATTTTCCCAAAGTCGCCTTGAGGTCGTCGAAGATCGCCTTCGGATCGTGCCCGGCCTTCTTCACCGCCGCCTCCCATTCCGCCTTCAGTGGTTCGGCGGCCTTGCGCCATTCGGCGAGTTGCGACGGCGTCAGCGAATAGACTTCATGCCCGGCCTGTGCCTTGATCTTGTCGCGGCCGCCGGCCTCGAAATCCGCCCAGGGCGTTGCGATCTTCTCCGCCCATGCGCTGGTGCAGTGATCGTCCATCACCTTGCGCTGCGCCGGCGACATCGATTCATACTTCGCCTTGTTCAGCACCCAAGTCTGCTCGGTGACATAGAAGGCCGAGTCGATGTGATACTTGGTCACCTTGTCGATGCCGAACAGCACGATCGAGCCCCAGGGGAAGGTGATGCCTTCCGCCACGCCTTTCTCGAGGATGTCGCGCGATTCAGGCGCCGAGGCCTGCACATTGGCGCCGCCGAGCAGCGAGACGAAGCGGGCGATGGTGGCGTTGGCCGGCCGGATTTTCATGCCGGCGATATCGCCCGGGACCACGACCTTCTTCTTTGTGGTGTGAATGGTGGCCGGATCGTGCGCGAAGGTCAGGCAATAACGGACGTCCTTCATCTCCTTGTCGGCATATTTGCGATACCAGTCGTCAAGCGCGGCGCTGCCCTTCTTGGCGTTGGCGAAGACGAAGGGGAGTTCGGAGGCCCCCATGATCGGAAAGCGGCCTGGCTCGTAGCCCGGGTTGACATGCGCGATATCGGCGATGCCGTCGCGCGCCATGTTGTAGTGGTCGAAAGCCTTTCCGAGCTGCTGCGCCGGGAAAATCTTGATCGTGATGGTGCCGTTCGAGGCCTTCTTGATCGATTCCGCCCACGCTTCGGCGGAAGGGTGCATGGGATGTGCCGGCGGCACCCAATGTCCGAACCGGAGTTCGACCGGCTTGTCTTGCGCCAAAGCCGGAACCGCCAGCGACCATGCGATGAAAGCGGTAGCGGCACTTAGTCCAATGCGTCTCATGACTTTCCTCCCAAGAAATGATTTTGGTTTTGCCGTCGAGCAGAGCGCGGATGGGTTGCGTGCGGTCCTTTGCGTCAGCCCTCCACCAGTATTTTGAGATTGGCGAGCCCGGTCTCAAAGATTTGCTGGAAGATCGGGATCAGTTCGCTCTCCGGCGGACCGGCGGATTCGAAATCGCAGCGCCAGTCCACGACGGCGCCGCCATTGTCGCGGCGGACCTCGATCGTGGCCTCGTGGCGCTTGAGCGGAAGCGGTCCGCCGATGATGCTGTAGCGGTACATGCGGGCCGCGGAATCGTGCGCGATCAGCCGCTCGACCACCTCGGCACCGTTGTGCAGGGACAGGCGACGGATCTTGTCCCCGTCGCCCAGCGTGCTGGATTTCACATCGGGATGCCAGCGCGGCAATCCGTTGAAATCGCCGAGATACGTCCAGATGGCGTCGACGTTGGCGCCGATCGGTTGTGAATGCGATGCGGTGCCCATGCCGGTTGCCCTGTCAGCCGTTGATCCGGGATGCGTGACGGGATTTCATCGCTTCACTCCGCCGTCGGCCGCAGAGCGCGTTGTTGCCAATGCGTCGCCGCGCGGGTGTGATCCTGATCGCCGCCGACGGCATCGCGCGCGTCGGCCCACATGTCGCGGATCAACTGGCCGACCGGCGCGGTCATGCCGATCTGGTTCGCCAGATCGGCGGCGATGCCGGCATCCTTGGCCAGCAGGCCGAGCGTGAAACCGGTTCCGAACGCGCCGCTCAGGACATGCTGCTTGATCAGGTTCTCGCTGGCGAAACTGCGGCCGGTCGACACGTTGATCACGTCGATCATGACCGCGGGATCGAGGCCGAATTTCCGGCCGACCGCGACCGCTTCGGCGGACGCAGCAAAACTCGTGGCGGCCAGAAAATTGTTCAGCGCCTTCATGGCGTGGCCGCAGCCGAGGCCGCCGACTTCGAACAGCTTCTGTCCCATTTTCGAGAGCAGGGGCTTCACGGTGGCGATCGCCTGCGGATCGCCGCCGATCATGATGGCGAGCGAGCCGTCCCTGGCGCGCGGCACGCCGCCGGAGACCGGCGCGTCGACCAGCATGATCTGTCGCGCAGCCAGGTCCTGGCCGAGCGCGCGCGTGCCCACCGGATCGGCCGAACTCATGTCGATGACACAAGCGCCGGGCTTGAGATGCGTGGCGAGCGCGCCGTTCTGTGTTTTGAGCAGAACCTCCCGCACCTCGCGCCCGGTCGGCAGCATGGTGATCACGGCGTCGGCGCTCTTACCGAGCTCGGCAAGATCGTCCGTCGCGCGCGCGGAATGGTCCAGGGCGAATCCTTGCGCACGGCCGGCGTCGAGATCGAAGGCAATCACCTCGTAGCCGGCCTTGGCGAGGTTGGCCGCCATCGGCACGCCCATATTGCCGAGGCCGATAAATCCGACGGTCCTGATGCTGCTCATGCCACGCACTCTACTCGAGGCCCATCTCCTTCAGCACTTCGGCTGCGGAGCGAAAACCTTCGACGCCGCGCGGAATGCCGGAATAGATCATGGCATGCAGCAGCACTTCCTGGATTTCGTCCTTGCTGACGCCGTTGGCGATGGCGCCGCGTACATGCACCTTCAGTTCGTGCGGACGGCCTTGCGCCACCAATATGCCGAGCGTCACCAGGCTGCGCGTCTTGCGCGGCAATTTGGTGCGGGTCCAGGTCTCGCCGAAACACCAGCGTGTGACGTAATCCTGCATCGGCCAGATGAAGTCGCTGGCGGAATCGATCTGTCCTTCGGCGCCGTCATGCCCCCACATCGCGCGCCGGACATCGAGACCGCGCGCGAAGACGGGGTTGCCGGATTCGCGCTTCGATCGGCTGGTCGCGGCTTTGGCGGGCGCCTGCGGCTTGGCGGATTTTTTGGTCGGCGATTTGGCGGCGGCTAATCCAATTCTGGACTGTTTTTTCATGATGCGGCGTATCCTCCGGTCGCGATCATCTCGCTTTTGGGTGGCGAGTCAAAGGGGCCGGAAAGCCGCGAATTGCCCACCGCTGCCCACTGGCACGGGTGACGGACACGCTGCGTTTGGCATGCTGCACGGCGCATCGCGCACGCGCACTCAGCGAGCGGTGATTTGGCCGGATGATGGCGGAATGGAATGGGACGGTCGCCGCGCCGATTGCGGCAAGGGGAAACCCTTACCGCTTGAGATCGCGAGTCTGAATCTCGGCCCAGGCCAAGGCCGCTCCGAAAATTACGAATGCCGCCACGATAGCGGCGACCACGATGACAACGTCTGTCGGCATGTCCGCACCCCCGTATTATTGACGGGGGCAGAATGATGCGCGCGCGCAGATTCGCTTTGACGCCGATCAAAGACGCCCGGCGGATCGCATTGTGCGGCTGGTGACAGCGGTGATTTTGGAAAAAGTGGCTCCTCGGGCCGGATTCGAACCAGCGACCAACCGGTTAACAGCCGGTTGCTCTACCACTGAGCTACCGAGGAACACGACGGGGCGTATAACAAAGGTCGCCGCCGTTGCAAAGCATTGCCGGGGGATAAATGGAGGCCACGCCCGGAATTGAACCGGGGTACGCGGATTTGCAGTCCGCTGCGTCACCACTCCGCCACGTGGCCTTCGGCCCTCGCTATATAGGAGCGGGCTGGGGGCGGCAACATATCTGCGCGCCACGGAACCTTCCTATCTTACAGCATCGGCTTGCCTTTTTGGCCTGCTTGCCGCACAAGGCAGGCCATCAAGACAACGCGCGCGGGTCTTCTCCATGGCCGATTTTGCGACAATGCGCCGGATGATGGTCGATGGCCAGGTCCGCCCCAGTGACGTGACCGATCCGCGTCTGATCGACGCCATGCTGGATATCCCCCGGGAACATTTCCTGCCGGCCGGCAAGGCCGCGCTGGCCTATTTCGATCTCGATGCACCGGTCGGTGGACCGGGCGAGGGGGGCGGCCGGCGGCTGCTCAAGCCGATGGTGCTCGCCAAGATGATCCATGCGCTCGAGATCCAGGGCAGCGATCACGTCCTCGATGTCGGATGCATGACCGGCTATTCCTCCGCCGTTCTGGGCCGGCTGGCCGGTTCGGTGGTGGCGCTGGAAGAGGATACCCGGCTGGCCAGCGATGCGCGCGCCGCTCTGACGCTCGTCGGGGCAGCCAATGTGAAGGTCGTGCAGGGCCGGCTGTCGGACGGCTGCCGCGCCGACGCGCCCTATGACGCGATTCTGCTGAACGGTGCGGTTGAAATCCCGCCGGAGGGTTTGTGCCGGCAATTGCGCGACGGCGGGCGGCTGGTCTGCATCCAGGGGCACGGTCCGGCGGCCAAGGCTGTGCTGTACAGCAGGAATTCCGGGGATATCGGCGCCCGGCCGATTTTCGACGCTACGGCACCGGTTTTGCCCGGATTTGTCGCGCCCGCGGCCTTTGTCTTCTGATCCGAATACGACTGTAGCCGTAAGGTCTCAATCCCTTCCATTTTTGCCCGTTTCCGGCCCAGGGGTTTCAAACCCGGCCGTTATCGCTATAGGTTAGCAGGGGCTTCTGCGTTGCGAGTCTGGTGGCTGGCGCGCGGTTTGGTCTTGGGCGGAGTTTGGGAATGCGGTCGGTTGGTGGGGGTCTTCGGGGGTTGGCGGTCATCGCCCTG
This sequence comes from Pseudorhodoplanes sp., assembly GCA_022843165.1. Taxonomy (GTDB): domain Bacteria; phylum Pseudomonadota; class Alphaproteobacteria; order Rhizobiales; family Xanthobacteraceae; genus Pseudorhodoplanes. Next base: position 122,629 of record JALHOD010000007.1, on the reverse strand, counting down.
TGCAGCGTCGCGCAGGGTGCTTTCGCGGACACGATCGAAACCGCGCTGGTTCAGGCTTATCAGAACAATCCGCAGATCAACGCCCAGCGCGCCTTGGTGCGCGCAACCGACGAAAACGTGCCGCAGGCGTTGTCGGGATACCGGCCGAGGATCAGCGCGACCGCGAATTACGGCGCGCAGTATATCGACAGCAAGTCTACGACAACGACGTCGTCCGGCGCGCCCGTGACGACCAACCAGAGCGGCTGGAACGATCCGCGCAGCGTCGGCGGAACGCTGACCCAGACACTCTATAACGGCTTCCAGACCGGCAACCGCACCCGGCAGGCCGAGAGCCAGGTCTCCGCGGCGCGCGAAACCTTGCGGGTCATCGAACAGACCGTCCTGCTCGACGCCGTCACCGCCTTCATGAACGTGCTGCGCGACAGCGCCATTCTCGATCTGCAGCGCCGCAACGTCGAAGTCATCCAGGAACAGCTGCGCCAGACCCGTGACCGCTTCAATGTAGGCGAGGTGACGCGCACCGACGTCGCGCAGGCCGAATCCCGCGTCGCCGCTGCGCAATCGCAGATGCTGGCGGCGCAGGCCAACCTCACCACGTCGCGCGCGGCCTATCGCCGCGTGATCGGCGTCGAGCCGGGCCGTCTCAACGCCGGCACGCCGGTCGACCGCCTGTCGCCGCGCAGCCTCGATCTCGCCGTTGCGCAAGGGCAGTCGGAAAACCCGTCGGTCACCGCCGCCGAATACGGCGTCGACGTCGCCGCCCTGCAGGTCAAGGTCAACGAAGGCTCGCTCTATCCGACCATCACCGTGCAGGCGAGTGCGCAGCAGAATTATGATTCCTCGCTGAGCACGTCCCGGCAATTCGCCGGCGCTGTGGTCGGCCAGGTCAGCGTTCCGCTGTATCAGGGCGGCTCGGAATATTCGCTGATCCGGCAGGCCAAGGAAACCGTCAGCCAGCGGCGCCTCGAACTCGCGCTCAACCGCGACCAGGCGCGCGCCAATGTGGTGCAGTCCTGGGGCCAGCTTGATGCCGCCAAGGCGCAGATCGAAGCCACCAAAGCACAGGTCGCCGCCGCGGAAATCGCGCTCAACGGCGTGCGCGAAGAGGCGCGGGTCGGCCAGCGCACCACGCTCGATGTGTTGAATGCGCAGCAGGAACTGGTGAATGCGCGCGTGGCTTTGGTCACCGCGCAACGCGATCGCGTGGTGGCGTCCTACACGCTTCTGTCATCGGTCGGCCGCTTGTCGATTCCGGTGCTCGGCCTGCAGGTGCCGCTCTATGATCCGATGGTGCACTACCAGCAGATCCGCGACAGCTGGATCGGCGTGCGGACGCCCGACGGCAAATAGCCGCGCCGTTTTCGCATCGCCCTGCATGTGAAGTATCCACATGCAGGGTTTTGTATTCGGTTTTAGCCATGCGATACTCCCATTTGCACGCCACAATGGTGATAGTGGCGAGTGATTCGCGTTTCCCCGCGAATCACCGTGAGGCCGGTGCAAAAGCGGGACGGGAATGCGGCGATGACCCAGGCGGCGAAGGCACAAGAACCATCCATGGAGGAGATTCTCGCCTCCATCCGGCGCATTATTGCCGACGACGACGTCAACAAGACTGCCGCCAACGGCGCACCGGCGCCGGCACCGCCGCCGGTTGCCGCGGTGGTGGCCGCTCCGCCGCCGCCTCCGCCGGAACCCGCGCCGGTGTTTCAGGCGATGCCCGAGCCCGAGCCGGAACCCGCTCCGGTCATGGCGGAGCCCGATATTCTCGATCTGACCAACGAGATGCGGGCGCCCGAGCCCAGCTTCCGTACCATCGACGCACAGCCTGATGTCGTCTTTTCCGAGGGCGAGGCGGCGCGCGACGTCGCCATGTCCGACCATCTGGAGGCGGCCCGGCAGCAACTGGCCGCCAGCATGCACGAGTCGCTGCTCTCCAGCAGCACCTCGGCGGCGGTGGATTCCGCGTTCAATACCTTGGCGCAGACCGTGCTTGTGCAGAATGCGCGCACGCTCGAGGATCTGGTGAAAGAGATGCTGCGTCCGCTGCTGAAAGGTTGGCTGGACGACAATCTGCCCGGTCTGGTCGAGCGGCTGGTACGCGCCGAGATCGAGCGCGTCTCGCGCGGACGCCAAGGCTAGCCTGCGTTACCTGGCTAGTCCGCGACGCTTGCGGTTTTCCTGCGCAGCTTTCCGACAAACCACCAGGCCAGCAGCGGCCACATGAGGGCTGTGGCCGTAAACACGGGTGCGGCGCCGAAACGGTCCACGGCCGGCGCCGCCAGGGCCACGCCGAGGCTTTGGCCGAAATAGAGGCTGGCCGAAAACACCGTGAGCGCGGTCGCGCGCGTCTCCGGCGCCATCTGGGTGGCGTTCACCTGCAAGGTGTTGTGCAACATGTGAAAGCCGAGCCCGATCGCCACAATCGCCCCCGCGGCCACCCACCAGACCGGAACAAAGGCGAGCGCCAGATAGGAGGCGCACAGCATCGCGCCGCCCCAGATCACGAGGCCGGTCTGTCCCAGCCGGTTGACCAGAGTCTGGACGCTCAGCACGTAAATCAGGCCGCCGGCCCCGAATGCGGAGAGGACGGCGCCGACCGCGCTGAAGCTCATGCCCTGACGGAGATGCAGGTCCGCGCCGATATAGGCGAAGGCCGCGAACATGATGGCGGCTTCGACGAACACCGTGAACAGCACGATGCGTGCCCAGGGATTGCGGAACAGCGGGACGTAGCCGGCATAGGGTCCCCGCGTCGAGCCGGCCTTTGGCGGCGCGCTGCGTGTCGCCGGATTGCGCAGCATCTCGGTGAACAGCGCGAGCGCGACGATGGCGAACAGCGCGGCGGTGAAGAAGAAGGCGTTGCGCCAGCCGAAATGATCGCCGATCACGCCGCCGATGATCTGTCCGCCGACCAGGCCGAGGATCTGTCCGGCCAGAAAGCGGCCGAGCACGGTTTGCCGCCGTTCCCACGGCACGCTGTCGCCGATATAGGCCATGCCCAGCGAGATGATCGGCCCAGCAAAGACGCCGCAGACCAGCCGCGCGATGCCGAGTGTCGTCAGCGAATCGCTGAGGCCGCAGGCGGCGACCGCCACCGCGCACAGCGCGCACAGCACACTGACCATGGTGTATTTCGGGAAGCGGTCGCCGAACGGCCCGACAAAAAGCTGACTGAATCCATGCGACACCGCATAGGCCGAGATCACGATCGAGGCGGTGCCGACGGTGGTTCCCACGTCGGCGGCGATCTGCGGCAGGAGCGGATCGGCGCCGCGGACCATGGCCTGGCTGGCGAATCCGGCCATGGCCAGAAAGATGATGGCGCGGGTCGGGGTGGAGGCCGCGGGGGCGGGAGCTGACGACAAGACGCGTGCCTTTTTGCCTGTAACGGCGGTTTCAGCGTCCCGGCGGCGTCCCGGCGTTGACAGGGCGAAGCGTGCCGGGCTTTGTACCGCGCGACTCCAAACTCCAGAAAACGGCAATGATCGACAAGACTTATAAGCCCGCCGAGGTGGAAACCCGCATTTCGCAAGCCTGGGAGCAGGCGCTGGCCTTCCGCGCCGGCCGGCCCGACCGCGCGGATGCGACACCTTATTGTATCGTCATCCCGCCGCCCAATGTGACCGGTTCTTTGCATATGGGCCATGCGCTCAACAATACGCTGCAGGATGTTTTGTGCCGCTTCGAGCGCATGCGCGGCAAGGACGTCCTCTGGCAGGTCGGCACCGATCATGCCGGTATCGCCACCCAGATGGTGGTGGAGCGGCAATTGATGGAGCGCCAGCAGCCCGGCCGTCGCGAGATGGGGCGCGAGAAATTCCTAGAACGGGTCTGGCAATGGAAAGCCGAATCCGGCGGCACCATCATCAAACAACTGAAGCGGCTCGGCGCCTCCTGCGACTGGTCGCGCGAGCGCTTCACCATGGACGAGGGACTGTCCAAGGCGGTCCTGAAAGTCTTCGTCGACCTCTATCGCGAAGGCCTCATCTATAAAGACAAGCGGCTGGTGAACTGGGATCCCAAGCTGCTTACCGCGATTTCCGATCTGGAAGTGATGCAGGTCGAGGTCAGGAGCCATCTCTGGCATCTGCGCTATCCGATCGAAGGCAAGACGTTCAACCCCGACGATCCCTCGACCTTCATTGTGGTCGCCACCACGCGCCCTGAAACCATGCTGGGCGACACCGCGGTCGCGGTGCATCCCGATGACGAGCGCTACAAGCATCTGGTCGGCAAGAACGTGATCTTGCCGCTGGTCGGACGAAAGATTCCGATTGTCGCCGACGACTATTCCGATCCCGAAAAGGGCTCGGGTGCGGTCAAGATCACACCGGCGCACGACTTCAACGATTTTGAGGTCGGCAAGCGGCACAATCTGGCGCAGGTCAATATCCTCAGCGTCGAAGCAAAGCTCGCGCTCAAAGACAATGAAACCTTTGTTGAAGGACTGTCGAAATCCGCCGATCTCGACGACACGCTCGCCATGCACGGTCTCGACCGTTTTGTGGCGCGCAAGAAGATCGTCGAACGCATGGAGGAGAAGGGCCTGGTCGACAAGATCGAACCCAACACCCACATGGTCCCGCATGGCGATCGCTCGAATGTGGTGATCGAGCCTTATCTCACCGACCAATGGTATGTCGACGCCGCGACGCTCGCGAAGCCCGCAATCGAGAAGGTGCGCGGCGACAAGACCGTCTTCGTGCCGAAGAACTGGGAAAAAACCTATTTCGAATGGATGGAGAACATCCAGCCCTGGTGCATTTCCCGCCAGCTCTGGTGGGGACACCAGATTCCGGCGTGGTACGATCCGGACGGCAATTACTTCGTTGCCGAAACCGAAGATGGTGCGAAGGAGCAGGCGCGCGCCATGCACGGCAAGGACGTGCCGCTCAAGCGCGACGAGGACGTGCTCGACACATGGTTCTCCTCGGCGCTGTGGCCGTTCTCCACGCTGGGCTGGCCTGACGAGACGAAGGAGCTCAAGCGTTATTATCCCACCAATGTGCTGGTCACGGGCTTTGACATCATCTTCTTCTGGGTCGCGCGCATGATGATGATGGGGCTGCATTTCATGCCCGATGTCCCGTTCGGCGACATCTATATCCATCGTCTTGTGCGCGACGCCTCCGGCGCCAAGATGTCGAAGTCGAAGGGCAATGTCGTCGACCCGCTCGGCGTCATCGACGAATACGGCGCCGACGCGCTGCGCTTTACCTTGATGCGCAACGTCGCGCCCAGCCACGACATCAGGCTTGGACCACAGGACGTCGAGAATAATCGTAACTTCGCGACCAAGCTCTGGAATGCGGCGCGCTTTGTCGAGTTCAACGGCGCCGCCCGCGTCGAAGGCTTCGATCCGAAAAACGCAAAGGAAACACTCAACCGCTGGATCGCCCATGAAACGGCGAAGGCCGCTGCCGAGATCACGCAGTCGATCGAGACTTATGCCTTCAGTGAGGCGGCAGGTGCAGCCTATCGCTTCGTTTGGAACGTCTATTGCGACTGGTATGTCGAACTGTCGAAGCCGCTGTTGACCGGTCCCGATGGCGCGGCCAAGGACGAGACCCGCGCGATGGCGGCCTGGGCGCTCGATGAAATCCTGAAGCTGCTGCATCCCTTCATGCCGTTCATCACCGAGGAATTGTGGGCGGTGACCGCGGAGCAGGGGCCGAAGCGCGCCAGTCTGCTTGCGCTGACGCCATGGCCGGCCCTCGACGGTCTCGCCGACGACAAGGCCGAGGCCGAGATTGGCTGGGTTATCGACCTGATCACGCTGATCCGCTCGCTGCGCGCCGAGATGAACGTCGTGCCCGCGACTCTGATCCCGCTGCAACTGGTCAATGCGTCGGCGGAAACCAGAGGCCGTGCCGAGCGCTGGACCGATTTCATCAAGCGGCTGGCGCGCGTCTCCGACATTTCCTTTGTGGACGCCCCCCCGCAGGGCTCGGTGCAATTGCTGGTGCGCGGCGAGGTTGCGGCCCTGCCGCTCAAGGGCGTGATCGATCTGGCGGCCGAGAAGGCCCGGCTCGACAAGGAGCTTGCGAAGGCCGAATCCGACATCAAGCGCGTCGACGCCAAGCTCTCGAACGAGAAGTTCGTCGCCAACGCGCCGGAAGAGATCGTCGAGGAGGAGAAGGAGAAGCGCGAGGAGGCCGAGGGCCGCAAGGCAAAAATTCTGGAAGCGCTCGAACGCCTGAAGGGCGCGGCGTGAACATCTTCCTCGCCGGTGCGTCGGGGGTCATCGGCCGCCGGCTCGTGGTACTGCTGCGCAAGGCCGGCCATGACGTGACCGGCACCACGCGGTCCGAAACCAAGGCTGCGGCGCTGACGACCCTGGGCGCCACCGCGGCGGTGGTGGACGTGTTCGATCTCGCCAGGCTCAAGCTTGCGGTCTATGCCGCGCAGCCCGACGTCATCATCCATCAACTGACCGACCTGCCGCAGGATTCCGACCCGAAGAAAATCCAGGCTGCGCTCGAGGGCAATGCGCGCCTGCGCATCGAGGGCACGCGCAATCTGGTGGCCGCCGCGCAGGCCAATGGCGTGCGCCGTGTGATCGCGCAGAGCGTGGCCTTCGCCTATGCGCCGGGCGGGGAGCCGCATGCCGAGGACGCGCCGCTCGATCTTGCGGCGGAAGGCGTGCGCCGGCGCACGGTGGAAGGCGTGGCCGCGCTCGAACAGGCGGTGACGCAGACACCCGGCATCGACGGGATCGTGCTGCGCTACGGGCGGCTCTATGGGCCCGGCACCTGGACGGAGAAACCGAAAGGCGCAGCGCCGCTGCATGTCGACGCCGCCGCCCACGCGGCCGTGCTGGCGCTGACGCGCGGACGTCCGGGTATTTACAATGTCGCCGAGGACGACGGCGAGGTGACGAGCGAGAAGGCGAGACGGGATCTCGGGTTCGATCCCGCCTTTCGTATGGATGGCGGCGCATGATAGATTTCAACAACCGTCCCGGCGGACCGCATCTCGTCGTCACCGCCAAGACCGCCGGCGTCATTCAGTTCTTCGACGCCGCGACCCTGCGGAAGACCGGCGAGATCGCCATGCCGGCTTCCACGCACGAGATGGTGCTGTCGCCGGACGGCAAGCAGGTTTTTGCCAGCGTCTATGGCGGCGGAATATTCGGGAAGAACAGCAATCCCGACCGCCGCGTCGCGGTGATTGATCTCGCCTCGCAATCGGTGGTGCGCATGATCGATGTCGGCGCCGATGTCGCGCCGCATTCGCTGATGATGGACCGCGACGGAATCCTCTGGTGCACGGCGGAACTCGCGTCGGCGGCGCTCGCCATCGATCCGCAGACCAGCGCGATAGACCGGATCGACACCGGCAAGGCGGCGCACTGGCTGGCGGTCAGCCACGCGGCCGACAAGGTCTTTGCGGCCTGCAAGACCTCGGACTTTGTCGCCGTGATTGATCGCACGGCGCGCAGGATGGTCGATCGCCTTCCGGTGCCGACCTTGTCGGAAAGCCTGTGTGTCTCGCCGGACGGCGGCACGGTGTTTGTCTGCTCGCACCAGACGCCCGAGCTTTATGTCTTCGATGCACATTCCCATGCATTGCGGCACAGGCTGGCGGTCACCGGCGGAGAGGGCAGGCCGAACCAGCTCAAGCGCGCGCGCATCTCGCCGGACGGACAATATGTCTGCGTGTCCTCGCTGCTCGACAATCACGCCGCCATTTTCGATGCTGCGACGCTGAGCCAGATCGCCTCGCTCCAGACCCCGAAAGGACCCATGGGCTTCGGGTTTGCGGCCGACGGCCGGCATGCCTATCTATGCTGTCACGACGATGCGGTGGTGCTGGAATTCGAACTCGCCACCGGGGCCGTGATTCGGCAATTTTTCACCGCTTCGGGCTGCGAATTCATCATTTCCTATCGCTGATCTCCGGTCCGCCAAGCCGGCTCCGGCGCAACCTTGAATCCCGGACAGGGACCTGTAAAACGAACCCGCCATGAACATTCCCGTCCGCGCCGCAGAAGGCGCCGAGGCCCGGTCGCCGCTGGCGGCCGAGATCGGCCGCCGCCGCACCTTCGCCATCATCTCGCATCCGGACGCGGGCAAGACCACGCTGACCGAAAAGCTGCTGCTGTTCGGCGGCGCGATCCAGCTCGCCGGTCAGGTCAAGGCCAAGCAGAACCGGCGCACCACCCAGTCCGACTGGATGTCGATCGAGAAGGAGCGCGGCATTTCGGTCGTCACCTCAGTGATGACCTTCGAATATGACGGCCATGTCTTCAATCTGCTCGACACGCCGGGCCACGAGGACTTTTCCGAGGACACCTATCGCACCCTGACCGCGGTCGACGCCGCGGTGATGGTGATCGACGCCGCCAAGGGTATTGAGGCGCGCACCCGCAAGCTGTTCGAGGTCTGCCGGCTGCGCGACATCCCGATCCTCACCTTCATCAACAAGATGGACCGCGAGAGCCGCGATCCCTTCGATCTGCTCGACGAAATCGAGAAAACGCTGGCGCTCGACACCGCGCCGGTGAACTGGCCGGTCGGGCGCGGCCGCGATTTCGTCGGCACAATCGATATCGAGACCGGCGGCGTGCGCCTGATCGAGGGCGATGCCGGCAAGGCCGGCACGCTGCGCACCATGAGCGTGCGCGAGGTCGCCGCCCTCAATCCCAATCTCGATGCCGCCGCGATCGAGGATGAGCTCGGTCTGGTGCGCGACGCCTGCAGGAAATTCGATCTGGACTCTTTCCTGGAGGGCCATCTGTCGCCGGTCTTCTTCGGCAGCGCGCTGAAGAACTTTGGTGTCGGTGATCTGCTCGATGCCATCGGCCGCATCGCGCCGCCGCCGCGCGCACAGAAGGCCGACAAGCGTGTGGTCGCCGCCGACGAGAACAACATGTCGGCCTTTGTGTTCAAGATCCAGGCCAACATGGACCCCAATCACCGCGACCGCATCGCCTTCGCGCGGCTGTGCTCCGGCAAGCTGACGCGCGGCATGAAGGTCAAGCAGAGTCGCACCGGCAAGCCGATGGCGCTGAACGCGCCGCAATTCTTTTTCGCCAAGGACCGTTCGGTCGCTGACGAGGCCTATGCCGGTGACGTGGTCGGCATTCCCAATCACGGCACGCTGCGTATCGGCGACACGCTGACCGAAGGTGAGGACCTGAACTTTGTCGGCGTACCGAGCTTCGCGCCGGAAATCCTGCGCCGTGTGCGGCTGCCCGATGCGATGAAGGCGAAGAAGCTGAAGGAAGCTCTGCAACAACTCGCGGAAGAAGGCGTTGTGCAGGTATTCCGCCCGCAGGACGGCTCGCCCGCGATGGTCGGCGTCGTTGGTCCGTTGCAGCTCGACGTGCTGCGGGTGCGGCTGAAGGACGAATATGGGCTCGAGGTGAACTGGGACGTCAGCGAATTCCAGCTCGCGCGCTGGATCTCGTCCGAGGATCCGAAAGCCTACGACACCTTCATCAAGAACAATGCGTCCGGCATCGCCGACGATCTCGACGGCGATCCGGTATTCCTAGCCAGGAACCAGTTCTATCTGGACTACACGCGCGAGCGCGCCCCGGGCATCGTGTTCACCGATGTGAAGGACATTCACAATCGCTCGTCGTGATACAAGTCGGTGTTCTTCCCGAAGGCAGGTTGCGCATGCTGAAAGACGACATGGTCCGCCAGGGAAACTGGCTCTTTCGCTGGCGGTCCTATCTTCCTCTCATTCTGCTGCCGGTCGCTGTCAGTGTTTTTCAGTATACCGGCTGGATGAGCGCCGCCTTCGGTGAACCGGTCGAGGAAGGTTACGATTATTTCTGCCTGTTGATTGCGCTCGCCGGCCTTGCCATGCGCGTCGGGACGGTGGGGTTTGTTCCGGCGGGAACGTCGGGCCGCAATACCCATGCCCAGAATGCCGCCGCGTTGAACACGACCGGATTCTATTCGCTCTCGCGGCATCCACTTTATTTTGCGAATTTTCTGGTCTTCATCGCGTTCGTTCTGCTGCTCAAGAGCTTTGTGTTCACGCTTTTTTCGGGCGTGGTCTATTTCATCTATTACGAGCGGATCATGCTCGCGGAAGAACAATTTCTGGAAAGCCTTTACGGTCAGAGCTATCGCGATTGGGCGGCGAAGACGTCTGCATTCCTGCCGCGCCTGTCGGGATGGGCGGCGCCCGCACTGCCCTTTTCCTGGCGCTCGGCGGTCGGACGGGAATTTCATACCGTGTTTCTGATTGTTGCGGTTTTCTTTGTCATCGAAATGCTCGAAGGGATCGTGGTGGACGGGCAGACATTCGAACAATGGCTTTGGGCGGAGCCCGAATGGGGCCTGCTTCTTCTAGCGAGCGGGATAACCTATCTCGTCGTCAGGATCGTCAAAAAGCGGACGAATTGGCTTGCCGCTGCAGGCCGCTAGACACTAGCGCGTGCTGCCGAAAGGTTTGCTGAGATAGCGCGAGCCCTTCAGCCCGTAGCGCCACGGCAAATCCGCCGCCTTGGTAATCCCGATCCGCACGCCGCTCGCCACCGCATGATCCTGATCCCGCGCCCGCAATTCGAACGGCGGCTTGTCGAGCGGCAGGCCGTCATGTTTTTTCGTGACGCCGAGCGCCTCGCACAATTTGCCCGGACCCGAGCAGAGCTGCCGCTCCTCGGTCAGCCCGCGCCGCCGCTTCATGGCGGCAAGGCCACCCGTCGGCCGCAGCGCTCGGATCAGCACCGCGCTGGCCGAGCCTTCCTCCTCGCAGACAAAATTCAGGCACCAGTGGATGCCGTAGGAGCGGTAGACATAGGCAAAGCCGGGCGGGCCGAACATCACGGCGTTGCGCGGGGTCCGGCCGTTATAGCTGTGCGCGGCCGGGTCGGTGTGGTGATAGGCCTCGACCTCCACGATCATGCCGCCGACGCCATTGACAAGCAGCGTCGCGCCGATCAGGTCGGGCGCGACCTCGTGCACGGAGCGGTCGAAAAAGCTGCGGCGCAGGCGCGATGGCAAGGGGGACATGCCGGCTTTATGGCCCGTCGTCCGAGTGCCTGCAAAAAATTATTTACGACGCTGGAAATGTGAAATAGCCTTCCCACATTCCTTCGATCCCGGCGGTGAGTCGGGCCTCGTTTTTTGGCCCGGAGACCGCTGATGGACACCCCCCGCTCACATTTTGAAGAGACCGTCACGCTGGATCAGGCGCGCAAGCTGATTCAGAGCATGGCGCATGAGCAGAGTTTTCTGTTCCTGTCGCCACCCGGCGTCGGCAAATCCGAGATGGTCTGTCAGGCGGCGGCGGAAGCGGGCTTGCCCTGCCGCTCGCTGCTGGGCACCCAGATCGCGCCGGAGGACGTCAGCGGCATTCCGCGCATCGTCGGCGAGCGTTCGGTGTTCTGCCCGCCGCGCCTGCTGCTGCCGGAAAAGCCGGAGCCGTTCTGCCTGTTTCTCGACGAATTGCCGGCCTGCGCGCCGGACGTGCAGAAGGCGTTCTATTCGCTGCTGCTGGAACGCCGTCTCGGCGAGCACGCCTTGCCCGCCGGCACCTGGGTGGTGGCCGCCGGCAACCGCATGCAGGATCGCGCGCTGGTGCGCGCCATGAGTTCGGCGCTGGTCAACCGCGTAACGATCCTGCATTTGCGCGTCGATGCCGGCGAATGGCAGGCCTGGGCAGCGAAAAACGGCATTCGCACCGACATCCGCAATTTCATCTCGCACATGCCGGACGCCCTGATGCGGCCGGTGCCGTCGGAGCCCGTGCCGTTCTCCACGCCGCGCGCCTGGTCTCTGCTGTCGCGGGCGCTCGATCTGGCCGAGGGTGCCGGCATCCTCAACCGTGAAACGCGCCGCGCGCTCGCCTTCGGCCGGGTCTCGGCGGAGGACGCGGCAGTGTTCTGCGCGCTGGCCGAAGAGCAGATCGCGAGTCTTCGCCCGCTCGCCGATTATGTCGCGCGTCCCGATCTGTTGCCAACGACCGACGCCGCGCGCTGGTTCATCCTGCATTGCATCCGCCAGCATGTGCGGGACGGGAAATTGTCGCATCTCAAGCCGCGCGCGGTGAACCGCTTCCTGCGCAGCCTGTCGCCGGAACAGCAACTCACGGTCTTGACCGATCTGGTGGCGCCATGGGGCGCGCTCGGCGCCGACAGCGCCATGTTCGACCTCCTGAAGAAGGTCACCGCGCTGTGAGCGCCGTTGTTGTGAGTGCCGTTCCGTCGGACCGCGAGACGCTGGCTCGCATCGCGCAGGGCCTGCGCATGGTGTCGGCGCCGCTGCCGCATCTGGCAGGCCTCGCCGCGGCGGTGCGAGTGAATATCGAAACCCGTGTGCCGACCATGGGCGTGTTCGCGTCGGGACGGCTGGTGGTCAATCCCGGCTTCGTTGCGCGCCTGAAGCAGAACGAACTCATCTTCGTACTGGCGCACGAATTGCTGCATCTGGCGCTGCGCACGCATGAGCGCGCGCGCGGCAGCCATCATCTCGAATTCAACTACGCGCACGACTACATCATCAACGACATCCTGCGCGTGGAACTGGGCTTCACCGCGATCCCGGCCGGCGGGCTCGACATGCCGGGCGCGCGCGCGAAATCCGCCGAACGGATCGTGCTGGAGATGCGCCGCAACGCCGACCGCATGCCCTCGCAATCGCGGGTGTTCGAAGGCCAGCCGGTGACATTGCGGCGGGTATTCACGTCTGCGCCCGGCGCGGGCCATTCGCCGGACGGGGAGGCGGGCGACGTGCTCGATGAGCGCACCGAGCGCGAGCTGTTTCCTGAAGAGGCCGGCGAACAGGCCGCGCGCGTGAAAGCCATGCAGGACCTGGCGGTCAGAAGTCTGGCTTTGGCGAAAGCGATGGGCGTGATGAAGGGGCGCGGCGGCGAGACCGATGCCGCGCAGCGGCAGGTCGTCACCGCCTTGCGCGGGCTTTACCGCACGCCGTGGGAGATGGCGTTGCAGACCTGGATGGAATCGGTCGCGCCGGGCGAACGCACATTCCTGCGGCCGTCGCGGCGGGCGCTGGACCGCGCCGACATCGTGCTGCCGGGCCGCAAGCGGCAATCATGGATGCTGAATGTCGTCCTCGACACCTCCGGTTCGATGACGGACGACATTCCGCGCGTGCTCGGCGCCATGGCCGATTTCTGCGACGCCGTGGCCGTCGACGAGATCCGGGTGATCCAGTGCGACACCGCCGTCACATCCGATGTCGTATTGTCCGCCGGCGAGCTCGCCGACTACGAGGTCAACGGTTATGGCGGCAGCGATCTCACGCCGGCGATGCTCCGGCTGGCCGACGATCCCCGCGTCACCGCCTGTCTGGTCATCACCGACGGCGATGTCGGCTATCCGCCGCTGGCGATGCCTTATGCCGTGCTCTGGGTTTTGACGGCGCAGGGGAGTGCCAGCTTTGACCCGCCTTATGGGCGGGTCGTGACCATGCAGCAGGGAGACCGGTCATGAAGGTCATGCAGGAACTCGTTGCCTATTTCGATCGGCGCGGGGATTTGTCGAAAGCCCAGCTTCGCAAATTGCTCGACCAGGGTTTTCTGGCGGCCGATGCGCCCCCCACCATGCTCGACCTGTGCGATCCGGTCGGCGCGACCTATTATTTCCGGGTGCGGGGAGCGGTCGAGGGCTCGCTCTGGGGCACGGATGTCTATACTGGCGATTCCGCGCTGACCGTCGCCGCCGTCCATGCCGGTCTGGTGAAGCCGGACGAGACCGCCATCGTGAAGGTGACGGTGGTCGCGCCGCCGGCGCAATATCAGGGCTCGGCGCGGCGCGGAGTCACCAGCCACGATTTCGGACGTTACGGCTCGGCCTACCGGCTATCGGCGATCTAGGCTGGACCGTTTCAATAAAGTGAAAATGCGCCTGTGACTTCTCAGCCACATCTTTACAACATTTAAGTCACAGCCCCGGAAGTGGCAGACGCCGCCGCGATTTGGCCATACCCCTCACCGACATCGGGTGCAGCCGATGGGCATCAATTGGTGCTGCCTGCGTGGTCAGGGGCTGGGGGGCTCTTTGGTATTATGGACGCGAAAACCAATCTAAAAGCCAAATTGCCGAGTCGGCATGTCACCGAAGGCCCCGAAAGGGCGCCCCATCGCTCCTATTATTACGCGATGGGCCTGACGACGGCCCAGATCCATCAGCCCTTCGTCGGCGTCGCCTCCTGCTGGAACGAGGCCGCCCCCTGCAACATCGCCCTGATGCGCCAGGCGCAGGCGGTCAAGAAGGGGGTCGCGGCCGGCGGCGGCACGCCGCGCGAATTCTGCACCATCACCGTCACCGACGGCATCGCCATGGGCCATGCCGGCATGCGGGCCTCGCTGCCCTCGCGCGAGGTGATCGCCGATTCCGTCGAACTGACCATGCGCGGCCATTGCTACGACGCGCTGGTCGGCATCGCCGGCTGCGACAAGTCGCTGCCCGGCATGATGATGGCCATGGTGCGGCTGAACGTGCCATCGATCTTCATCTATGGCGGCTCGATCCTGCCCGGCACCTTCAAGGGCAAGCCGGTGACGATCCAGGACGTGTTCGAGGCGGTCGGCAAGCATTCGGTCGGCCAGATGTCGGACGAAGACCTGCACGGGCTGGAGCAGGTGGCGTGCCCCTCGGCCGGCGCCTGCGGCGCGCAGTTCACCGCCAACACCATGGCGACGGTGTCGGAGGCCATCGGCCTCGCGCTGCCATACTCGGCGGGCGCGCCCGCGCCCTACGAAATGCGCGACGCCTTCTGCATGACCGCGGGCGAGCAGATCATGGACCTGATCCTGGCCGGCATTCGTCCGCGCGACATCGTCACCCGCAAGGCGTTGGAAAACGCCGCCGCCGTCGTGGCCGCTTCGGGCGGCTCCACCAATGCCGCGCTGCATCTGCCGGCGATCGCGCACGAATGCGGGATCGAATTCACCCTGTTCGACGTCGCCGAAGTCTTCAAAAAGACACCTTATATCGCGGATTTGAAACCGGGCGGCCGTTATGTCGCCAAGGATTTGTTTGAAGTCGGCGGCGTGCCGCTTCTGATGAAAACGCTGCTCGATGCCGGGTTCCTGCATGGCGATTGCATGACCGTGACCGGCCGCACGATCGCGGAAAATCTCAAGGGCGTGAAGTGGAACGACGATCAGGACGTCGTGCGTCCGGCGACAAAACCGTTGCTGGCGACCGGCGGCGTGGTCGGTCTGAAAGGCAATCTCGCGCCCGACGGCGCGATCGTCAAAGTGGCCGGAATGCACAACCTGAAATTCACCGGCCCGGCGCGCTGCTTCGACGGCGAAGAGGCGTGCTTCGAGGCGGTAAAGAAGAAGCAATACAAGGAAGGCGACGTGCTGGTCATTCGCTATGAGGGACCGCGCGGCGGTCCCGGCATGCGCGAAATGCTGTCCACCACGGCGGCTCTGTATGGCCAGGGCATGGGCGACAAGGTCGCGCTCATCACCGATGGCCGCTTCTCCGGCGCGACCCGCGGTTTCTGCGTCGGTCATGTCGGCCCGGAAGCGGCGGTCGGCGGTCCGATCGGATTGCTGCGCGACGGCGACATCATCGAACTCGATGCCGACAATGGCATTCTGACCGTGAAACTGTCCGACGACGAACTCAACAAGCGCAAGGCCGACTGGAAGCCGCGCGCCAGCGAGTCCGGCTCGGGCTATCTGTGGAAATACGCGCAGCAGGTCGGACCCGCGCTCCATGGTGCGGTGACCCATCCCGGCGGCGCGGCTGAGAAAACGTCTTATGCGGATCAGTAATGTTTCGCGCATCGGATTGCTGACGCTCGGGCTGTCGATCGTGCCCGCGTTGGGCTTTGACGGGACGGCGACGCCGCCGACCGCGAAGCCGCCGATCACGCCGCGCGATGCCTTTGTCAGCGGCGCGCAGTCGCTCAAGGCCGGCGAGAATGCGAAGGCGATCTCCTCGCTGCAATACGCCGCCGAGAAGGGCCATGCGCTTGCGCAATGGAAGCTCGGGCGCATGTATGCGGCGGGTGAGGGCGTGCCGCAGAACGATCTGCGCGCCTTCCAGTATTTCAGCCGCATCGCCGATACCCATGCCGAGGACAGCCCGTATCTGCCGCAGGCGCGGTTCGTCGCCAATGCTTTCGTGCAGCTCGGCCATTACTATCTCGACGGCATTCCCAACACGGTCGTGAAGTCCGATCCCGATCGTGCGCGCGAAATGTATAGCTATGCCGCGTCCTATTTCCGCGACGCCGATGCGCAATACAATCTGGCGCGGCTTTATCTCGACGGCACCGGCGGCCCGAAGGACACCCGGCAGGCCATCCGCTGGCTGATGCTGGCCTCCAACAAGGGACAGTACAGCGCGCAGGCCTTGCTCGGTCATCTGTTCTTCAAGGGCGACAAGGTTCCGCGCCAGGCGGCGCGCGGCCTGATGTGGCTCACGCTGGCGCGCGACAACGCCACCGGCGAGGCGGACAAGTGGATCGTCGACATGCACGAGGCTGCCTCCAAGCAGGCGACCGACGACGAGCGGCAACTGGCCGTCGTCTATCTCGAGCGTTATCTGAAGGGCCAGCGCGAGTGAGCGGGAGCGCTCACGCCGGTTCGATCGCCAGATCCACATAGACCGGAACGTGGTCCGACGGTTTTTCCCAGCCGCGGACATGCTTGTCGATGCCGGTCGCCTGCAAGCTGTCGGCGGCGCGCGGCGACAGCAGGATGTGGTCGATGCGCAAACCGTTATTCTTCGGCCAGGCGCCGGCCTGGTAATCCCAGAATGTGTAGAGGCCGGCCTCGTCGCTTGATGCGCGCACCGCTTCGGTCAGACCGAGATGGGTGAGGGCGCGGAATTTCTCGCGGGTCTGCGGCCGGAACAGGGCGTCCTCGCTCCAGCCTTTGGGATCGTAGACGTCTTCCGGCGCCGGGATGACGTTGTAGTCGCCGGCGAGGATCAGGTCTTCTTCGAGTTTAAGCCGCTCACTCGCATAGTGAGCAAGCCGCTCCATCCATCTTATCTTGTAGGGATATTTGTCGCTCTGCACCGGATTGCCGTTGGGCAGGTAGATGGATGCGATACGCATGGCGCCCCGCCGGGTTGAAATGACCGCTTCGATGAAGCGGGCATGATCGTCGCCGTCCTCGCCGGGCAGGCCGGGCGTGACTTCGTCGAACGGCAGCTTGGACAGGATCGCCACGCCGTTGAAGGTCTTCTGGCCGTGGATGGCCAGGTTGTAGCCGAGCGATTCCAGCGGCTCGCGCGGGAAGGTGTCGTCGGTGGTTTTGGTCTCCTGCAGGCAGACAATGTCGGGCTGCCGCTCTTTCAGCCAGGCAACAAGGTTATCGATCCGTTGCTTGATGGAATTCACGTTCCAGGTGGCGATCCGCATGGGCTTGGGTCCGAGTGGCGCTTTTGGGGGCGGAAAGTCGCCGCAATTCACGAAAATCCGGGACAGCTGGCATTTCCCCGATCAGGCGGTGTTTACCCGCCTAACCGAGTTTTAATGCAGAATTATAGGGAAATATGATAGGTCTGGCGCCGAAACATGCCGCAGCGCGAAAAAAGCTGTGCAGGGGAACAGGGAAGACGGGCCGTCCGGCGTCCGGTCCGGTGAAACAGAGATGACCAGAAGGACATGGCTTTTGGCGTTGGCCGGCGTTGCCGCAATCGTCGCGGTTGTGCTGGTGACGCGAAATATCTGGAGTCCCGAGCGCGCAGTGGCGCAGCAGGGCGGCCCGCGCGTCATTCCGGTGGAAGTCGCAACCGCCGCCCGTGAGAGCGTCCCCGTCCGTATCGTTGCGCTGGGTACCGTGACGCCGATCGCCAGCGTCGCGATCAAGGCGCGGCTGGAAAGCGTCATCACCAAGGTTCATTTCCAGGACGGCGCCATCGTGAAGGCCGGCGACGTGTTGTTCACACTGGACGGACGCCAGCTCGAAGCCGAGATCAAGCGCGTCGAAGCGGTGATCGCCGGCGCGCAGGCGCAGCTCGAACAGGCCGAGCGCGACGTGCAGCGCTACAACGAACTGGTCAGCAAGAATGCGACCACGGTGGTCACGCTCAACAACGCGCAGACCCAGGTCAACATCTTCGGTGCCACCGCGCAATCGAATCGCGCGACGCTGGAAAATCTGAAAGTCCAGCTCGACTACGCCACCATCCGCGCGCCGATCTCGGGGCGCATTTCGGCCGCCAGCGTGAAAGTCGGAAATTTCGTGCGCCCCGCCGACACGGCGCCGCTCGCCACCATCAACCAGATCGCGCCGGTCTATGTCAGTTTCACGGTTCCGCAGCGTTCGCTGCCGGATCTGCGCAAGGCGCTGGCGGCGGAAACCGCGACCGTCGAAGCCGCACCGCCCGGCGAAAGCAATCGCTCGACCGGTCAGGTGACCATGATCGAAAACGCCGTCGATGCGGCGACCGGCATGGTCATGGTGCGGGCCACCATGGAGAACAAGGACGAATTGCTGTGGCCGGGCACGCTGGTCAACACCCAGGTGACCCTGCGGGTCGAGCAGGTGGTGGTGGTGCCGTCGACGGCGGTGCAGGTCAGCCAGACCGGGTCGTTCGTGTTTGTGGTGAAGGATGGCGTCGCCAGGGTGCGGCCGGTCGATGTGACGCGCACGGTCGAAAACCAGTCGGTGATCGGCAAGGGACTTGAGGACGGCGAGACGGTCGTGACCGACGGGCAGCTGCTGCTGGTCGACGGCTCCCGCGTCGCCCCGCGCAAGCCGAAGGCTGCGGGGGCCTGACAATGAATTTGTCCGACGCCTGTATCCGCCGCCCGGTGATGACGACGCTGATCACGGCGTCGTTTATCGTATTCGGCTTCTTCGCCTATCGGCTGCTGCCGGTGTCGGCGCTGCCGCGCGTCGACTTCCCGACCATCGAGGTCACGGCGAGCCTGCCGGGCGCCAGCCCGGAAACCATGGCGGCGTCGGTCGCTTCGCCGATCGAGCGGCAGATGTCGACTATCGCCGGCATTTCCTCGATGACCTCGTCGTCGTCGCTCGGAACGACCCGCATCACCATCCAGTTCGACCTCAACCGCGATATCGATTCGGCCTCGCTGGACGTGCAGACCGCGCTCACCATTGCGCAGCGGCGTCTGCCGGTCGAGATGACCACGCCGCCCAGCTTCCGCAAGGTGAATCCGTCGGATTTCCCGGTGCTGTTCATCGCGGCGCGCTCCTCGACCTTGCCGTTGTCGACCGTCAACGAATACGCCGACACCGTGATGGCGCAGCAGATTTCGCAGCTGCCGGGCGTCGCGCAGGTGGTGGTCTACGGCGCGCAGAAATTCGCGGTGCGCGTGCAGGTCGATCCGGAAGCCGCCGCCGCGCGCGGATTGTCGATGGACGACATCCGCACGGCCGTCGCCAAGACAAATTCCAGCGTGCCGGTCGGCACACTGTCCGGCCCCAATCAGAACATCACGCTGCAGGCGCCGAGTCAGCTCAACAGGGCGCATGAATACAGCGACGTCGTCGTGGCCTGGCGCAACGGCGCCCCGATCAAGCTCAATGAAGTGGCGCGCATCATCGACAGCGTCGAGAACAACAAGATCGCGAGCTGGTTCAACGGCGAGCGTTCGATCGTGCTGGCGATCCAGCGTCAGCCGGACGCCAACACCGTCGCGGTCGTCGACTTGGTGCGCGAGAAGCTGCCGGCGCTGCGCGCCTCGGTGCCCGCCGCGATCCAGCTTGAAACGCTGATGGACCGCTCGCTCTCGGTGCGGGACGCGGTCAAGGACGTGCAGGGGCATTTGACCATCGCCATCATTCTCGTCCTGCTGGTGATCTTTCTGTTCCTGCGCAAGCTGTCGGCGACCATCATTCCGGCACTGGCGGTGCCGATCTCGATCGTCGGCACCTTTGCCGTCATGTACATGCTGGATTTCTCCATCAATAACATGACCCTCTTGGCGCTCACGTTGTGCGTGGGTTTCGTGGTCGACGACGCCATCGTGATGCTGGAAAACATCGTTCGTCACATCGAGGGCGGAATGCGCCCGTTCGAGGCAGCGCTCAAGGGCTCGCGTGAAATCGGCTTCACCATCATCTCGATCACGCTCTCGCTGATCGCGGTGTTCATTCCGGTGCTGCTGATGGGCGGCGTGGTCGGTCGCGTGTTTCGCGAATTCGCGGTCACGATTTCCGTCGCCATCGTCATTTCCGGCTTCGTCTCGCTGACGCTGACGCCGATGCTGTGCGCCCGCATGCTCAAGGCGCACGATCCCAACGAGCACGACAAGAAGCAGAACGTGATCCTGCGGATCTTCGAGGCGATGTTCAATTCCTGGCTGCGCGCCTATGAATGGACGCTGGACAAGGTGATCGCCTACAAGCCGATCACCCTGATGATCACCCTGGCGACCATTGCCGGCACGGTCTGGCTGTACGTCATCGTCCCGAAGGGGTTTTTTCCGACCGAAGACACCGGCATGCTCATTGCCGTGACGGAAGGCGCGACCGACACCTCGTTCGAGGCCATGGCGGCGCGGCAGGCGCAGGTCGCGGCAATCGTGCGGCAGGATCCCGCGGTCGCCTATATCAATTCCACGGTGGGCGCCGGCGGCCCGAACCCGACCACCAACTACGGCCGCATGTTCGTGGTGCTCAAGCCGAAAAAGGAGCGCGACGCTTCCAGCGTAGTGATCGGCCGCCTGCGCCGCGCCACCGCGCAGGTCACAGGCATCGCCACCTTCTTCCAGAACATCCAGAACCTGAATATCGGCGGCCGTATTTCCAAGAGCCAGTATCAATACACGCTGCAGAGCGGCGACACCGAGGCGCTCTATCGCATCGCGCCGGAACTGCGCGACCGTCTGGCCAAGCTCGACGGCCTGAGCGATGTGACCACCGACCTCTACATCAAGAACCCGCAGATGCTGGTCGATGTCGATCGAGAGAAGGCGGCGGTCTATGGCATCACCATCGATCAGGTGCGGCAGGAGCTCTATTCGGCCTTCGGATCGCGGCAGGTGGCGACCATCTACACGCCGTCGAACGACTATCAGGTCATTCTCGAGGCACTGCCGGAATATCAGAAGAATCCTACCGACCTGTCGAAGCTGCGCCTGAAGACGGCGAGCGGACAGGTGGTGCCGCTCGAGGCGGTGGCGAAACTCGTGCCGACCGTCGGGCCGCTGCAGGTCAACCACCAGGGCCAGCAGCCGGCGGTGACGATCTCGTTCAACCTCGCGCCGGGCACGTCGCTCGGTCAGGCGGTGGACAAGATCCAGCAGGTCGAGCGCGACGCCGGATTGCCCGCGACCATCGCAACAGGTTTCTCGGGCACCGCGCAGGTCTTCCAGGAATCGCTGAAGGGGCAGGGCATCCTGATCCTCGCCGCGATCTTTGCCGCCTATGTGGTGCTCGGCATCCTGTACGAAAGCTTCATCCATCCGATCACCATCATTTCCGGCCTGCCGTCCGCCGGCATCGGCGCGATCCTGACGCTGATGCTGTTCAACATGGACCTGTCGGTCATCGCCATGATCGGCATCGTGATGCTGGTCGGCATCGTGAAAAAGAATGCGATCATGATGATCGACTTCGCCATCGACCGGCGGCGCGTCGGTCTTACGGCGGAAGCCGCGATCCGCGAGGCCGCGCTGCTGCGCTTCCGTCCGATCATGATGACCACTTTCGCCGCGATTTTCGGCGCGCTGCCGATCGCCATCGGCGCGGGCGCCGGCGCGGAACTGCGCCAGCCGCTCGGCATCGCCGTGGTCGGCGGCCTCTGCCTGTCGCAGTTGCTGACGCTCTACATCACGCCGGTGATCTACATTTACCTCGACCGCTTCGACCGCCTGCTCAAGCGCCGGCTGGAGCCGCAACTCGAGGAAGTGCCCGAGGGCGAGCGCCCGCGCGCGGTCGCGGCCGAGTAACGCATAGCGTCCGGCACATGTCTTGCTTTGTCTCTCCCGACATCATGGAGAGACATCATGCATCGCGCTTCCTTCACCGCTTCGCTGTCGGCCTTGCTCATTCTGCTGGCAGGGCAGCCCAGCGCTTGGGCGGAGACCTGGCCGGCCAAGCCGATCAAGGCGGTGGTGCCGTTCGGCGCCGGGTCGGCCACCGACATCATCCCGCGCATTGTTTTCGAGCAGCTCCAGGCCCAGCTCGGTGAATCCATCGTGGTCGAGAACCGCGGCGGCGCCGGCGGCACCATCGGCGCGGCGCAGGTCGTGAAGTCCGATCCGGACGGCTATACGTGGCTGGTCCATTCCTCCGCGCATACGGTGGCGCCGGCACTGTATTCGAATCTGCCGTTCAAGCCCGAAACCGATCTGGTCCCGATGTCGATGATCGGCAGCGTGCCGAACGTCCTGATCATTTCACCGGAGAAGGGAATCAAAAGCATCAAGGATTTCGTGGCTTATGGCAAAGCCAATCCGGGCAAGCTGAACTTCGCGTCGGTCGGTATCGGATCGGCGGTGCATATGAGCGCAGAGCGCTTCCGTGTCAGCGCCGGCTACGAGGCCGTGCATATTCCGTTCAAGGGCGGCGCCGAAGCGCTGAGCGAGGTGATCGCCGGCCGCGTCGATTACTATTTCTGCCCGATCGCGACCGCCTTGCCGCATATCAGGTCCGGAAAATTGCTGGCGCTGGCGGTGAGCAGTAAGACCCGCGCCGCGCAATTGCCGGACGTGCCGACCACGCTGGAGGCCGGTTTCCCGGATTCGGACTACACCCTGTGGGTCGGAATTCTGGGGCCGGTGGGAACGCCCAAGGCGGTGACCGAAAAGCTGAACGATGAAATGAAGAAGGCGCTGGCTGTGCCGGCCTTGAAGGAAAAGCTGGAGAAGATCGGCGTCCAGTCCACGCCGATGTCGCAGGATGAATTCGGCAAGCTGATCAAGGACGAGATCAGGATCTACGGCGACTTCGTGAAGAAGACCGGACTGAAGGTGAATTGATACGATTGTTCCGTCCTCATCCTTCGAGACGCGGGCTTCGCCCGCTCCTCAGGATGAGACCCATTGATCGCTTCGGCTAAACCTAAAGCGAGAAACTGGTCCCGCAGCCGCAGGACGACTTGGCGTTCGGATTGTTGATCTTGAACGAGGCGCCGATCAGGTCGTCGACGAAATCGATTTCCGAACCGGACAGGAAACCGACCGAGACCGGATCGATCAGGATGGTGGCGTCGGAACGCCCCAGCACCACGTCGTCGGAGCCTTTCTCACGCTCCACGTCGAACTTGTACTGGAAGCCGGAGCAGCCGCCGCCTTCGACGCTGACCCGCAGCATCGCGCCCTCAGGCTCACGCTTGAGGATGGCCGCGATCTTCTGCACGGCGCGGTCGGTGACGGTGACATTGCCAGAGCCCATGTCCCCTAGTTAAGTGCGCCGGCCGGTTCCGTCAATCGCGCGACGGGGCGTAAAAGGGGCAATAAAATCAATGGCCATCGACGCGAAAGGCCGGGCACCCTATGCCTGCGATCCGGCGCTGAGTCGCGGCCGGCTGGTGTCGGAGCCCCCGAGCCCGACCCGCAGCGACTTCCGGCGCGATTGCGACCGCATCATCCATTCCACCGCCTTCCGCCGCCTGAAACACAAGACCCAGGTGTTTGTTTTTCACGAAGGCGATCACTACCGCACCCGGCTGACCCACACTTTCGAGGTGCAGCAGATCGCCCGCTCGCTGGCGCGCGCCCTGGGTCTCGACGAGGACCTCGCCGAGGCGCTGGCGCTGGCGCATGACCTCGGTCATCCGCCCTTCGGCCATGCCGGGGAGCGTGCGCTCGACGAATGTCTCGCCGGCGCGGGCGGCTTCGATCACAACGCGCAGACCTTGCGCGTGGTCACGGCGCTGGAGCGCCGTTACGCGCAGTTCGACGGGCTCAATCTCACCTGGGAAACGCTGGAAGGGCTGGTCAAGCACAATGGGCCGCTGACCGACCGCTCCGGTCATGCCGTGGGCCGCTACTGCGAAGACGGATTGCCGCAGGGCATCCGCGACTATGCCGCCCGCCAGGACCTGCAGCTCTGGAGCTATGCCAGCCCGGAAGCGCAGGCCGCCGCCATCGCCGACGATATCGCCTATGACGCGCACGATATCGACGATGGCCTGCGGGCCGGATTGTTCGGCCTCGACGACCTGCACGCCGTTCCGTTGCTCGGCGACATCATCCGGGAAATCCGCGCCAGCCATCCCGGGCTCGACCCGGCCCGTGCCGCGCATGAAACGGTGCGGCGGGTGATCACCCGGTTGATCGAGGACGTGGTCGCCGAATCCGGCCGCAGGCTTTCGGCCCTGGCGCCGCGCTCGGTGGAGGATATCCGGCTGGCCTCCGGGGCGGTGATCGGATTTTCGGAGGGAATGGCGGCGGCCGAGCAGGGCATCAAGGATTTCTTGTATCCTCGCATGTATCGTCATGAGCGTGTGATGCGAGTCATGGGGGCTGCGCAGGGCGTGGTGCGGAATCTGTTCCGGCGCTATCTCGCGCATCCCGCCGACATGCCCGGGGAGTGGCAGGACGACATGAGCCGGACCGACGACCGAGGCCGCATGCGCCATGTCGGCGATTTCATCGCCGGCATGACCGACCGTTTCGCGATCGAGGAACACGGCCGCTTCTTTGACTCACCCCCTGAATTGCGTTAGTCCGCGCCGCTTCCTCACAGCCCCGAAAACGCCCGCCAATGGCCACCAGCACCCCGCCCAGACATCTGTTCGCCGACATGCATGACCGCGTCATCGCGGCCAATCAGGCGCTCATCGCCGACGGCGTTTTGCCGAAGGGGATCGATCTTTCGCGGGTGCTGATCGAGCCGCCGCGCGATCCGAGCCACGGCGACATGGCGACCAACGCCGCCATGGTGCTGGCCAAGGACGCCGGAAAGAAGCCGCGCGAGATCGCCGATGCCCTGGCCGGCAAGCTGCGCGGCGATGCGCTGGTCGAGACGGTCGATGTCGCGGGTCCCGGCTTCATCAATTTGACGCTCAAGCCTGAAGCGTGGCTGGAGGCGACGCGGGCGGCGATCGTTGCCGGCAAGGATTACGGCCGCAGCGCCGTCGGCAAGGCCGCCAAGGTCAACGTCGAATATGTCTCGGCCAATCCGACCGGTCCGATGCATGTCGGGCATTGCCGCGGCGCCGTGTTCGGCGACGCGCTGGCCAGCCTGCTTGCCTTTGCCGGCTTCGAGGTGTGTCGCGAATATTACATCAACGATGCCGGCGCGCAGATCGAGGCGCTGACGCAATCAGGATGGCTGCGCTATCGCGAGGCGCTGGGTGAAAACATCGGCGCGATTCCGGAAGGTCTCTATCCCGGCGACTATGTGAAGCAGGTCGGCGAGGAACTGAAGGTCGATTACGGCGCGGATCTGCTCAAGAAGCCGGAGAGCGAGTGGAAGCCGATCGTGCGCGAGCGCGCCATCAACATCATGATGGCCGACATCCGCAACGATCTGTGGTCGCTCGGCGTCGTGCCTGACATGTTCTTTTCCGAAGCCTCGCTGACGGAAGACGGCGACAAGGTCGCCGAGACCATCGACGTCCTGCGCAAGCAGGGCAAAGTCTATGAAGGCCGGCTGCCGCCGCCGAAGGGCGCGCCGGTCGACGACTATGAGGACCGCGAACAGACTTTGTTCCGCTCGACCGATTTCGGCGATGACGTCGATCGTCCGCTGAAGAAATCGGACGGCAGCTACACCTACTTTGCCTCAGATATCGCCTATCACAAGTCGAAGATCGATCGCGGCTTCCTGTCCATGATCGACGTCTGGGGCGCCGATCATGGCGGCTACGTCAAGCGCATGCAGGCGGCGGTAAAGGCGATCAGCGGCGGCAAGGCCGATCTCGACGTGAAGATCATCCAGTTGGTGAAGCTGTTGCGCGACGGCCAGCCGGTCAAGATGTCCAAGCGCGCCGGCGAGTTCGTGACATTGCGTGAGGTGGTGGAGGAGGTGGGCAGCGACGCGGTGCGCTTCATGATGCTCTACCGCAAGAACGACGCCGTGCTCGATTTCGACCTGGCCAGGGTCAAGGAACAATCACGCGACAACCCTGTGTTTTATGTCCAGTACGGCCATGCCCGCGGGCATTCGATCTTCCGCATGGCGGGCGAGGCGTTTCCCAAACTGCCGGAGGAGCCGGCGGACCGCCTGGCGCTCCTGGCCAAAGCGCCGCTCGCACGGCTGACGGATGCCGGGGAACTCTCGTTGATGCGGAAAATCGCGGCTTTCCCGCGAGTCGTCGAAGCGGCCGCGTTGTCCCATGAACCGCACCGGATTGCCTTTTATCTCTATGAACTTGCAGCCGAATTTCACGCGCAATGGACCAAGGGAAAAGACTTGCCTCATTTACGCTTCATTATACAGAATGATGAAGAACTGTCCGTGGCGCGGCTCGCATTGGTTCAGAGCGCTGTCACCGTGTTCGCTGCCGGCCTGAAACTGTTGGGTGTCGGGGCGCCTGAAGAAATGCGGTGATGTCGGCTTCTGCGCTTTCGCGATTCGCCGGCGGACCCTGATGAACAAGCGCGGCGGTACAGATGCCTCGCAGACACCGGTCCGAACAACAAGAAAGATACAGAGTCGGCATGGCGGACGATCACTATTCCCGGCCACCCCGTCCGAACAATCCCTTTGCGCGCCCGAATCCCGGACATGCGGCGGGCGGCGATCCGCTCGCCGAGCTTGCGCGTCTGATCGGGCAGTCCGGCAATGATCCTTACACCGGCTACGGGCAGGGCGCGTCCAGCGGAGCGCCTGCGCGTGATCCGCATTACCCGCACGATGCTGGCGCGGAATGGCGCGGCGAAGCCGACCCTTATCAGCCGCCGCATGATCCGCATGCGCGGCAGCCCGGTTACCAGAATGGTTATGACGCGCCTGCGGCCTACAATCCGTCGGCTCCCTATCAGGATCCGTCCTATCCGGCGGCGCAGGCACCGGCCTATGGCGATCCGAACTACACCGATCCGAACTACACCGATCCGCATTATTCCGACCCGCATTACAGCGGCGGGACTTATCCCGACGATGCGGTCTATCGCGACCAGCAATACGCGCCGCAGGCTTATGCGCCGCAGACATATGGCGATCCGCAATATGCCGCACCGGCGCAGGGCGACCCGCGCTACGCCGATCCGCAACATGGCGCGCCGCAATTCGCATCGCCGCAATACGACGACAAGCCTTATCCGGCTTACGACAATCAGCTCTATGCCAGGCAAGGCCAGGCTTTCCCGGCTGCGCCGCACGGCGATCCCTATGGTCAGCCCTTGCAGGCGGCCAACGGGCAGGGGTATCCGGGCGCGCCTTACGATGATCCGAACGCGCAGGGTTATGGCGGCTATTATCAGCAAGACGCTGCGCCGGAATCCGACGAACGTCCGGCGCGTCGCCGCGGCGGGCTTGTCACTGTGCTCGCCGTGCTCGCATTGGCCGTGGTCGGAACGGCGGCGGCCTTCGGCTACCGCGCGGTCTTCACCAGTTCCGGCACACGCCTTCCGCCGCCGGTGATCAAGGCCGACACCGCGCCATCCAAGATCGTTCCGGCCGCGAATGACTCCGCCAAGCCGATCCAGGATCGTGTCGGCGATCGCGCGCAACTCGAACGTCTGATCACGCGCGAGGAGCAGCCTGTTGACGTTAACACGGCGCGCGCGGCTGCGCCGCGTGTCGTGTTCCCCGGGCCGAACCCGATTGCGCCGTTGCCCAATTCGCCGATTCCGCAAAGCCCGACGGCGTCCGCGCCGGCCGGAGCGTCCGCGGCGGCGACATCGGCATCGTCGTCCACCGAACCCAAGAAAATCCGCACCGTCACCATTCGCTCCGATCAGCCGGATCTGGCCGCGACCGCGCGTGTGGCGGCGGCCGTTCCGTCGTCGGTGGCGCGTGCGCCCGTGCAATCGGGCGTCTTGCCGGAAGACGATCAGCAGGCGCGCAGCCGTCCGCAAGTTGTGGCTCCGGCGGCGTCATCGAGCGGTCCGCTCTCGCTGTCTCCGAATGCGAGCGCGCCCGCCCAGCGCGCCGCGCCGATGCGCACAGCCGCGGTGCCGGCTGCGCCGGTCAATGGCGCCGGCGGTTACAGCGTCCAGGTCACGTCCCAGCGCAGCGAAGGCGAGGCGCAATCGGCCTACGCGGCGCTGCAGTCGAGATTCCCGAGCGAACTCGGCAATCGCCAGGCGGTCATCCGCCGCGCCGATCTTGGCGACAAGGGCGTCTATTACCGCGCGCAGGTGCCGTTCGGCAGCCAGAGCGAGGCTGCGGATTTCTGCATCAGCTTCCGGAATGCCGGCGGCCAGTGCGTCGTCCATCGGAATTGAGCGTTCCCCGCTTGACCCTGCCGCCGCGCAAGAGCTAAGCCGCGCCGATGCCGGTGCGCGCCTTCATCACGGGACTTTCGGGCCCGGTCATCACGGCCGACGAATTGTCCTTTCTGCGCGACGCGCAGCCGTGGGGTCTGATCGTCTTCAAGCGCAATGTCGAAGACCCGCAGCAACTCCTCAAGCTCACACAAAACTTCCGCGATGCCGTCGGCCGCAACGCTCCGGTTCTGGTGGACCAGGAAGGCGGGCGGGTGCAGCGTCTGGGGCCGCCGCATTGGCCGTCCTATCCCGCCGGCGCGGCCTACGGGCGGATTTACGATCGCGACAAGGCGATGGGATTGGCGGCGGCGCGGCTCGGGGCCGGCCTGATCGCCGCCGACCTGCGGGCGGTCGGGATCGACGTCGATTGCCTGCCGCTGGCCGATATTCCGGTGGAGGGCTCCGACCCGGTGATCGGCGACCGCGCCTATGGAACAACCCCCGGCAAGGTGGCGGCCCTGGCCGGCGCCGTGGCCGACGCCCTGCTGGCCGGCGGGGTGCTGCCGGTGCTCAAGCATCTGCCCGGCCATGGCCGGGCCAATTCCGACAGCCATCTGAAGCTGCCGGTGGTCACGGCCGACCGCGCCACGCTGGAAAAGACCGATTTTGCGGCGTTCCGGGCGCTGGCCGGGCTGCCTCTGGGGATGACCGCACATGTTGTGTTCAGCGCCATCGACCCGGTCGCGCCCGCCACCACTTCGGCGATAATGGTCGGCAAGGTGATTCGCCAATTCATCGGATTTTCAGGCCTGCTGATGGGCGACGATGTGTCGATGGGAGCCCTGTCCGGGACGATTGCCGAGCGGGCCCGGGCCTCCCTGCAAGCCGGGTGTGATATGGTTCTCCACTGCAATGGCAATTTGTCCGAGATGAAAGAGGTGGCCGGGGCCGCTCCCGTGCTAGAGGGACAGGCGGCGGACCGGGCCCAGGCGGCCCTGGACCGCCGGATCACGCCGCATCCGGCCGATATCGCCGCCATGCGCAGGGATTTCGCGAAACTGATGGGCGCCGCAACCGGCGAGACACCGACCTCATGACGGCCGAGATCATCCCCTTCGAGCAGACCGCGCCCGAACGCGCCAGCGACGAGCCGTCGCTGGTGGTCGATGTCGAGGGTTTTGAAGGCCCGCTCGATCTGCTGCTGACGCTGGCGCGGCAGCAGAAAGTGGATCTGGCGAAAATCTCCATTCTGGCGCTGGCCGACCAGTACCTCGTCTTCATCGAGGAAGCGCGCAAGCTGCGGCTGGAACTCGCAGCCGACTATCTCGTGATGGCGGCCTGGCTGGCCTATCTGAAGTCGCGGCTGCTGCTGCCGGACCTGAATGCGCCGGAAGGCCAGAGCGCCGAGGACATGGCAACGGCGCTGGCCTTCCGCCTGAAGCGGCTGGAAGCCTTCCGCGACGTCGCCGCCAAACTGATGGACCGGCCGCAATTGCAGCGCGACATCTTCGATCGCGGCGATCCGGAGCCGATCGCGCAGATCAAGCATCCGCAATGGTCGGCGACCTTGTACGACCTGCTGTCGGCCTACGCGGTGCAGCGGCAGAAGCAGGCGGCCGGCACGCGCGTGCGGTTCGAGCAGCGCAAGGTCTGGTCGCTGGCGGAAGCGCGCGGCGCGCTCGAGCGCCTGATGGGCGCGAGCACCGACTGGGGCCGCTTCGACGAATTCCTGATCGCTTACGTGGTCGAGCCGTCGATGGTGGCGACGGTCACGGCGTCGAGTTTTGCGTCCGCCCTGGAAATGGTTCGTGAAGGTGTCCTTGAATTGCAGCAACACGCGGCCTTCGCTCCGCTTTACATCCGCAAGCGCAGCGATCCCGGTCAATCCCCAACCCCCGGCGCGGCAGCGCAATAAGAGGAGGCCGCTAGCATGGCAAGCCTGGCCCAGAAGCGAATGATCCAGAACGAAGATTTGCAAAGCGAGCAGAACGTGCGCCCGGAGGAAATGCGGCTTCTGGAAGCCATGCTGTTCGCGTCCAAGGAACCGCTCGACGAGAAGACATTGTCCGCGCGTCTGCCGCAAGGCGTCGACCTGCGTGCGACGCTCGACATGCTCAAGACCGAATACGCGCCGCGCGGCGTCAATCTGGTGAAGATCAACGGCAAGTGGACGTTCCGCACGGCCGGCGACCTGTCCTGGCTGCTGACCAAGGAGGCGGTGCAGCCGCGCAAGTTGTCGCGCGCGGCGATCGAGACGCTCGCCGTCGTCGCCTATCACCAGCCGGTGACGCGCGCCGAGATCGAGGACATTCGCGGCGTCACCATGTCGAAGGGCACGCTCGACGTGCTGCTGGAGACCGGCTGGGTGCGTCCGCGCGGACGCCGCAAGGTGCCCGGCCGCCCGATCACCTACGGCACCACGGAAGACTTCGTCTCGCATTTCGGATTGGAGCAGCTCAGCGATCTGCCCGGCCTTGAGGAACTGAAAGGCTCCGGCATGCTGGACGGCCGGCTGCCGCCGAATTTCTCAGTGCCGATTCCCTCCGACGATCCCGCCTTGCGCGAGGACGAGGACCCGCTCGAACCCGGCGATCTCGATTTCGGTCTGGCGCCGCGGGCGGAGTCGACCGAGGAGTAGATGCCAGATCGTGTGAGCGTAGAGGCGGCCGAGATTGTCCATGCCACGCATGGGCGAACGCCCGCCAGCATCGCCGCGAGCCTGACCTACGAACACATTACGCATCGCTATGACGACATCGTCGCGGTGCGCGATTTCAGTCTCGACATCAAGCCGGGCGAGATCGTCTGTCTGCTCGGCCGGTCCGGCTGCGGCAAGACCACCTTGCTCCGGCTCGCCGCCGGCGTCGAGGAGCCGACGCAAGGGCGCATCCTGATCAACGACCATGAGGTGTCGGGACCTGCGCGCTTCGTGCCGCCGGAAAAACGTGGCGTCGGACTGATGTTTCAGGATTTTGCGCTGTTCCCGCATCTGACCAATCTGCAGAATGTCATGTTCGGCCTGAAGGCGTTGCCGCGGGCGGACGCCGAGCGCGAGGCGCGGCTGTCGCTGGCGCGGGTCGGGCTGACCGATTATGCCGACGCCTATCCGCACATGCTCTCGGGCGGCGAGCAGCAGCGCGTCGCGCTGGCGCGCGCGGTGGCGCCGCGCCCCAGCATTCTGTTGATGGACGAGCCGTTCTCCGGCCTCGACCGAAGGCTGCGCGATGAAGTGCGGGATGAGACACTTCATGTGCTGCGTGAAAGCCGGGTGACAACCGTCATCGTCACGCACGATCCGGAAGAGGCCCTGCGGATGGGCGACCGCATCGCGCTGATGCATGCCGGCCGGCTGGTGCAGGTCGACACGCCGGAGGGAATCTATCGCCGCTCCGCCGACCTGTTCGTGGCGCGCTTCTTCTGCGAGCTGAACGAGATCGCGGGAACCATGCGCGACGGTATGGCGGAAACCCCGGTCGGGCGCTTTGCCGCACCCGGCTTCGCCAATGACACCGCCGTGATCGTGGCGATCCGCCCGCAGGCCATGCGGCTCCGCCAGCCGGGCTCGCTGTCCGGCGTGCCCGGACGGGTGCAGCACCGGCAGTTTCTGGGGCATGTCGACCTGCTGGACGTGGCGGTGGCGGGCCTCGACAAGCCGCTGAAGGGCCGCGTGCTGCGCGACGCCGGGGCCGACGTTAACGCTGAAATCAGCGTCGATTTTGACCCGGCCGAAGTCCTTGTTTTTGCCGCTTCCGGGGCCTAGTTTTCGACCACATCCCGGCGGCCCAAGGACCAGCCTTGCACCGTCTCACCGGAGGGTTTGAGTATGGGTTCGTTGAGCATCTGGCACTGGATCGTGGTGCTCGTCGTGGTGCTGCTGCTGTTCGGGCGCGGCAAGATTTCCGAGCTGATGGGCGACATGGCCCAGGGCATCAAGGCCTTCAAGAAGGGCATGGCGGAGGACGACAAGACCGCCGAGGTCAAGCCCGAGCAGATGAAGACCATCAACAACGCGCCCGACGATCTGAAGGAACGCGCCGCGACCGAGAAAAAAGTCGAAGGCAGCACCTTCTGACCGGAGCCTCGCCGCGTAATATGCTGGACAGAGGGGCGCAGGGCCGCATGACGGCCGGCGCCCCTTGGAGTTAAGGGCGTCATGTTCGACATCAGCTGGAGCGAGCTTGTCATTGTCGGCATCGTCGCGCTGATCGCCATCGGCCCGAAGGAATTGCCGGGCGTGCTGCGCAGCCTTGGCCACTGGATGGGCAAGGTGCGGCGCATGGCGTCGGATTTCCAGGACCAGTTCCGCGAGGCGATGCGCGAGGCCGAGGTCGCCGATCTCAAGAAGCAGTTCGACGACGCGCAGGCGGCCGCCAGCAACGTGACGTCCGGCTTCGACAATCCGCTCGAGACCGCGCGCCGCGAAATGGAAAAGGCGGTCGAGGACAAGCCGCTGACGTCGCCCGACGCGCCGGCCGGCGCCGCCGCCGACACCAACGTGCACGATTTTCCGGTGCCGGAAACGCCGGCGAGCGTGATCGCCGAGCCGCAGCCCGATGAATCCGGCAAGCCCGAGACCGTGAAACGGGACGGCGCGGCATGAGCGACGCGGTCGGCAAGGACGACGAGATCGAGGCCAGCAAGGCGCCCTTGATGGACCATCTGATCGAGCTGCGCTCGCGGCTGATCAAGGCGCTGATCGCCTTCGCCATCGCCTTCATTCTCTGCTTCGCCTTCGCCAAGCAGATCTACAACGTGCTGGTCTGGCCGTTCGTGTGGATCGCGGGACCGGAAAATTCCAAGTTCATCTACACCGCCTTGCTCGAATACTTCCTGACGCAACTGAAGCTTGCCATGTTCGGCGCGGCGTTCATTTCGTTCCCGGTGGTGGCGGCGCAGGTCTACATGTTCGTCGCGCCCGGCCTCTATCGCCACGAGCGCCACGCCTTCGTGCCGTATCTGGTGGCGACGCCGATCTTCTTCGTGCTCGGATCGATGGTGGTGTATTTCCTGGTGATGCCGATGCTGGTGCGGTTCTCGCTCGGCATGCAGCAGACCGGCGTCGAGGGCACCGCCGACATCGCGCTGTTGCCCAAGGTCGGCGAATATCTCTCGCTGATGATGGCGCTGATCTTTGCCTTCGGCGCGGCGTTCCAGTTGCCGGTCATTCTCACGCTGCTCGGCCGCATCGGCGTGATCACGTCCGAAACGCTCAAGACCAAGCGCCGCTATTTCATCGTCGGCGCCTTTGTGATGGCCGCCGTGCTGACGCCGCCGGACGTGATCAGCCAGCTCTCGCTCGCGATCCCGCTGATGATCCTCTACGAATGCTCGATCTGGTCGGTGAAGCTGGTCGAGAAGAAAGCCGCGCGGGACGCCGCGGCCAAGGCGGCGGCGAACGCGTCGCCCGCGGCAGCGCCCGACGCCAAGCCGGCGGAGTAGTTTTCGTCATGCCCGGCCTTGTGCCGGGCATCCACGGCTTCCTTTTCTGCAATTCGCAAAGACGTGGATGGCCGGGACAGGACCGGCCATGACGGCGAAATGATTTGCCGTCTCTTGACTCGTCGTTTTATCTAGGATTATATTCCAAGTCGTCCGTCCGGCGCCGGTCCGATATCAGCCGGGGCAGGGGCGGGACAGGTGGAGCGCCGGGAGGCGCAGGGTCCAGCGTCATTGGGCCCGTGCGCCCCGAAAGCGGTCCCTCCGGGTAACCGGAACGGGCCGTGGGCGCACGGCGGGGTGCGTCAATCCCCGCCAAAGGGGTCTCGCAAACCCCTGGCGCCTCCCGGCGCTCCATTCCCCTTTTGGGGAAACGGAAAAAGGGACAAAGGCGCCCCCGCGCCGTCAAACAACAGGGGCAGCGGAGCGTTGGCTACAGGCAGCCGGAATGACGTGCCGCATAAGGCTGTTATAAGAGCCCCACGAATCTGATGAGACATCTTCATGCACGACATTAAATGGATCCGCGAAAATCCTGACGCCTTTGACAAAGGCCTGAGCCGGCGCGGGATTGCGGGCGAGGCGAAGCGGCTGGTCGCGCTCGACGAAGAGCGCCGCGCGGCGATCCTGGCCTTCGAGCAGGCGCAGGCCGCGCGCAACGCGGCATCGAAAGAGATCGGCGAGGCCAAGAAGAACAAGGACGAGGCGCGCGCGTCGGCGCTGATGGCGACGGTCGCGGAGCTGAAGGAGACGCTGCCGCAACTGGAGCAGAGCGCGAAGGACAAGGAAGCCGAACTCAATTCCGTGCTGGCGACCATTCCGAACCTGCCGCTCGACGAGGTGCCGGACGGCAAGGACGAGCACGGCAATGTCGAGCATCATCATTTCGGCGCGAAGCCGAACCTCGCCTTCACGCCGAAGCAGCATTTCGAACTGGGCGAGGCGCTCGGGCTGATGGATTTCGAGACGGCGGCGAAACTCTCCGGCGCGCGCTTCGTGATTTTGAAGGGCGGTCTGGCGCGGCTGGAACGCGCGCTCGGCCAGTTCATGCTTGATGTGCACACGCAGGAGCATGGATATACGGAAGTGAATCCGCCGATTCTCGTGCGCGACGAAGCGATGTTCGGTACGGCGCAATTGCCGAAGTTTCGGGAGGACCAATTTTCTGCATCTGCTTCGCTCGATCGATTTGAGGAGATGTCAGCTCAAATTCACATGCTCAATTTTCGATTTCCTGAATGGGTCGAGAATGGGGTGTTGAGTCTGACTCTTGATCGGTTGGAGCAGGCACGCGAATTCATATCAAAGCAAACATTCACTCAGAACCTCTGGCTCATCCCCACCGCCGAAGTCCCGCTCACCAATCTGGTCCGCGACGCCATCACCGACGAAGCCGAATTGCCGCTGCGCTACACCGCCTGCACGCCGTGCTTCCGTGCGGAAGCCGGCGCGGCCGGACGCGACACCCGCGGCATGATCCGCCAGCACCAGTTCACCAAGGTCGAGCTGGTCTCGATCACCACGCCCGAACAATCCAAGGACGAGCACGAGCGCATGTTGTCCTCCGCCGAGGAAGTGCTGCGCCGGCTCGGCCTGCATTACCGGGTGATGACGTTGTGCACCGGCGACATGGGTTTTGCCTCGCAAAAAACCTACGACATCGAGGTCTGGCTGCCGGGCCAGAATATGTTCCGGGAAATTTCCTCCTGCTCGGTCTGCGGCGAGTTCCAGGCGCGCCGCATGAATGCGCGCGTCAGGGGCAAGGACGGCAAGAACCGTTTCGTGCACACGCTGAACGGCTCCGGCGTCGCGGTCGGCCGCGCGCTGATCGCGGTGATGGAGAATTATCAGCAGGCCGACGGCTCGATCCTCGTGCCGGAGGCGCTGGCGCCGTACATGGGCGGCGTGAAGGTGATCGGAAAAATGAAATAATGCGCATCCTTGTCACCAACGACGACGGCATCCACGCGCCGGGGCTGAAGGTCTGCGAGGACATCGCCCGCGCGATTTCCGAAAACGTCTGGGTGGTCGCGCCGGAGACCGACAATTCCGGCGTCTCGCATTCGCTCTCGCTCAACGATCCGCTGCGGCTGCGCCATGTCGAGGGCAACCGCTTTGCGGTGAAGGGCACGCCGACCGATTGCGTGATCATGGCGGTGCGCCACCTGATGTCGGACGATCGCCCCGATCTCATCCTGTCCGGCGTCAATCGCGGGCAGAACGTGGCCGAGGATGTCGGCTATTCCGGCACCGTGGCGGGCGCGATGGAAGGCACCTTGCTCGGCATTCCCTCGGTCGCGCTGTCGCAGGCCTATGGTCCCGGCAATCGCGACAATCCGCCCTGGGACACCGGGCGGCGCTTTGCGCCCGACCTGATCCGGCAGATTCTGGCGACCGGTATCCCCAAGGACGTGCTGATCAACATCAACTTCCCGGATTGCCATCCCGATTCCGTGCAGGGCGTCGCCGTCACCTGCCAGGGCAAGCGCGACCAGGAAATGCTGCGCATCGACCCGCGCTTCGACGGCCGCAGCAATCCGTATTTCTGGATCGCGTTTGCGCGCAAGGGCAAGCCGGCGCCGGCCGACGGCACCGACTTGTCGGCGCTCGCCGGCAACCGCATTTCGGTCACGCCGCTTCGGCTCGACATGACCGACGAGCCGTTCATGACCAAGCTTGCGGAAGTTCTGGGCTGAGCCGACAATCGGCGTAACCGGAGATACGGCGTCCGTCATGCGCGCGTCCCAGGAAAAAAACGACCGCATGGAATTCCTGCTGACGCTGCGCAAGCGCGGCATCGGCGACGCCGCGGTGCTGCGCGCGATGGAAGAGGTGCCGCGCGACTATTTCGTCCCGCCGGCACAGGCGGAGGCGGCCTATCAGGATCAGGCGCTGCCGATCGCCTGCGGCCAGACCATCAGCCAGCCCTATGTCGTGGCCTACATGACTGAGCATCTGAACGTGCGGCCGCATGACCGCGTGCTCGAGATCGGCACCGGCTCCGGTTATCAGGCCGCCATTCTCGCCAAGCTCGCGCGCGAGGTCGTCACCATCGAGCGCTATCGCACGCTGGCCGAGACCGCGCGCAAGCGGTTTGACCAACTCGGCATTCTCAACATCGAGGTCGTGACCGGCGACGGCTTTGCCGGCGCGCCCAAACTCGCGCCCTTTGACCGCATCATCGTCACCGCGGCGGCCGAGGAGATCCCGCAGGCGCTGGTGGAGCAGCTTGCCGAGGACGGCGTCATGGTGTTGCCGCTCGGGCCGCATGGCGGTCCA
The DNA here is from genome assembly GCA_022843165.1 of Pseudorhodoplanes sp. Classification (GTDB taxonomy): domain Bacteria; phylum Pseudomonadota; class Alphaproteobacteria; order Rhizobiales; family Xanthobacteraceae; genus Pseudorhodoplanes. Next base: position 85,718 of record JALHOD010000007.1, on the reverse strand, counting down.
CAGCAACTGGTCAAGCTGACCAAGACGGGGGAGGGGCTGACGCGCGAGGACCTGATCGCGGTGCGCTTCGTCCCGCTGCTGCCTGGCCAGGCGCAGGAGCTTTAGGGTGCCAAAGCTGAAAAACCGGCGCGGACAGGTGTTCCGTTAAGGTTTACCGTCTGTCTTCGCTTAAAACCTTATTTACTTCGTGGGTGTTAACTCGGGGCCTGTTTGTCGCGTACCGAGTGAGTTGTACCCATGCGTTGTCACGCCGAGCCCGGCCGCTCGTCTTCGTGGACTCGTTTTGCCGTGTTGACCGCCCTGGCGGCGAGCACGGCGGCGTGCAGTTCCGAGACCAATCGCTTCAGCGACGCAACCTTCTCCAATCCGTTCTCGACCGCCTCGCGCCAGCCCGCGCCGCAGCCCGATCCCGGCTATGCGCCGCGTTCGGCGCCCTCGCAGGTCCAGTCGCAGCCCTTGCCGCCGCAGGGCGGCTATCAGCAGCCGGCCTATCAGCAGCAGAGCTACAACCAGTCCTCCGCGCCGCTGCCGCCTCCGCCGCAGCAGAACCCGACCTATGCCAGCGCGCCGCAGACGCGCCCGGCTCATGCCAATCCGCGCACGGCTTCGGCCGGCCGCGCGCCCAATGCCTCCTATGGCGACACCACCGGTTCGGTGCCGCGCGCCGCGCCGCCGGCGTCCTCGCCCGGCAACGGTCACTGGAGCTGGGAAGGCGGCACCGCGATCACGCTGGCGCCCGGCGAAACCCTCGACACCGTATCGCGCCGCTACGGCGTGCCGGCCTCGGCGATCGCGCAGGCCAACGGCCTTGCCGCGGGCGCCAAGGTCTATCCCGGCCAGCGCCTGGTCATCCCGAAATACAGCTTCGGTAACGGCCAGACCGCTGCCGCGCCCGGGCCGGGCCCGCGTCTGGCTGCCGCGCAGCCACAAGCCGCCGCGCCGCTCACCACCGGCAGCGTGCGCGCGCCCGCGCCGCAGCAATACGTGCATGTGATCAATCCCGGCGAGACGCTGATGGCGCTGTCGCGCAAGTACAACAAGTCGCTGAGCGAGATCGCGCGCGCCAACAACCTGCCGATCAATCATCGCGTGCGGCTGGGCGAGCGCATCGTCATTCCGGGCCTGCGCGGCACCGGCACGCAGACCGCCGCGGCGCAGCCGCCGGCGGTGGCCGCGCCGCCGGCGCAGCCGCAGCGCATGGTCGCGGCCGAGCCGCAGATGCAGAATTCCGCGCGCGTCGTGACGCCCGCCAAGGACAATCCCGAGCAGGACAAGGCTTCGGCCGACGAGCCGACCGGCGCCACCGGCTTCCGCTGGCCGGTGCGCGGACGCGTCATCGCCGGCTTCGGCCCCAAGCCGACCGGTCAGCAGAATGACGGCATCAATCTCGCCGTGCCGGAAGGCACGCCGGTCAAGGCCGCCGACGACGGTACGGTGGCGTATGCCGGCAACGAGCTGAAGGGCTACGGCAATCTGGTGCTGATCCGCCACGCCAATGGCTTCGTCACCGCCTACGCGCATGCCAGCGAATTGCTGGTGAAGCGCGGCGACAGCGTGAAGCGCGGACAAGTGATCGCGAAATCCGGCCAGACCGGCAATGTCACCTCGCCGCAACTGCATTTCGAAGTGCGCAAAGGCGCGACCCCGGTCGATCCGATGCAGCATCTCAGCGGCGCAAGCTGATTCTTCCGAATTCGTCATGGCCGGGACTTGATCCCGGCCCGCCACGCCTTTGACACCCTCCAAGTGGGGGCGTGGATGTCCGCTCAGGAACCGGCCATGACGGAAATAATCAGCCGAGCCTGACGCCGAGCCGGCCGGCCACATCCTGGATATATTGCCACGCCACGCGGCCGGAGCGCGAACCGCGCGTGGTCGACCATTCCAGCGCTTCGCGCCGCATGTCATCGGCCGCGACCGGTATTTTGAAATGCTTCACATAGCCGTCCACCATCGCCAGGAATTCGTCCTGGCTGCATTTGTGGAAGCCGAGCCACAGCCCGAAACGGTCCGACAGCGACACCTTCTCCTCGACCGCTTCGCCCGGATTGATCGCAGTCGAGCGCTCGTTCTCGATCATGTCGCGCGACATCAGATGGCGGCGGTTTGACGTGGCGTAGAGGATGACGTTGTCCGGGCGGCCCTCGATGCCGCCCTCCAGCACCGCCTTGAGCGACTTGTAGGTCGTGTCCTCGCCGTCGAAGGAGAGGTCGTCGCAGAACACGATGAAGCGGTAGGGCGTCTCGCGGAGCACCGCCATCAGCACCGGCAGGCTCTCGATGTCCTCGCGATGGATTTCGATCAGCTTGAGCCGTCCGGTCTTGCCGCCGAGCTGCGCATTGACGGCGGCATGCGCGGCCTTGACCAGCGACGACTTGCCCATGCCGCGCGCGCCCCAGAGCAGCGCGTTGTTGGCGGGCAGGCCGCGCGCAAAGCGCTCGGTATTTTCCACCAGCACGTCGCGCATGCGGTCGATGCCCTTGAGCAGGGCCATTTCCACGCGGTTGACGTGCGGCACCGGCACCAGCCGGCTGCCCTCGGCGTGCCAGACGAAGGCATCCGCCTTGGCCAGGTCGGGAACCCGCGCCGCAGGCGGCGCCAGCCGCTCCAGCGCGCCGGCGATGCGCTCCAGCGTCACCGGGTCGGCCAGCGCCGCGGCCGCCCGGGAGCCGCCCGCAGCGGGCGTGCGGGGGGCGGATTTGGCCTTGGCCTTGGGCTTGGATTTGGGCTTGCGCATGGGCGGATCGATCCTTGGCCGGCTCCCCTTAGCGGGGCGGAACGGGGGCTGCAAGACAGCAATTTCAGAGGTTTACGGTCAACCCTCTGCGGCGCCGCGCTAAGTTGCAATTGGGGCCGTGGCCGGTATAGTCCGCGCCGCTTTCGGTCGCGGCTGGTCGCGCCGAACGACACACTCAAAACGAGGCCGTTCGATGCTGATCACGCCTGCTTATGCGCAATCTGCCGGTGGCGACGGCGGCATGCTGATGTCGCTGCTGCCTTTCGTTCTCATCTTCGTCATCATGTATTTCCTGATCCTCCGGCCCCAGCAGAAGCGGGTCAAGCAGCATCAGGAAATGGTCAAGAATGTGCGCCGCGGCGACACGGTCGTGACCTCCGGCGGGCTGGTGGGCAAGGTCACCAAGGTGATCGACGACGAGCAGATCGAGGTCGAGCTTGCGGAAGGCATCCGCATTCGCCAAATGCGTCAGATGATTGCCGAGGTCCGCGCCAAGAGTGAGCCGGTCAAGGACGAAGGCTGATTGCACGCAGGCTGGCGCGGGCGCGGCCCTCATGGGCTGCCGGCGTCCTAACGGTCGAAGGTCATGCTGTATATTTCGCGATGGAAGATAACGGCGATTCTGGCGACCGTGTTGCTGGTCTGCCTGTTCGCGGTCCCCAATCTTTTTCCTGAAAGCGTTGTGAAGAGCTGGCCGAAATGGGCGCAGCGTCACATCGTGCTCGGCCTCGACCTGCAGGGCGGCTCGCACATCCTGCTGGAGGTGGATTCCAACGCCGTTCGCAAGGAGAAGATCGAAACCCTGCGTGACGACGTGCGCCGGGTGGTGCGCGAGAACAAGCTCGGCAGCCCCGCCGCCGCCGCCATCCGCGGCAACACCGTCGAATTCCGCATCCGCGAGGGGGTCGATCCCAAGCTGGCGCTGCAGAAATTCCAGGAATTGTCGCAGCCGCTCGGCGGCATTCTTGCCGCCACCGGCCAGCGCAGCGTCGACGTGGTCGATGCCGGCAACGGGGTGTTCCGGCTGACCGTCACCGAGCCGGCGCTGGTCGAACGCATCCGGCAATCGGTCGAGCAATCGATCCAGATCATCGAACGCCGCGTCAACGAGCTCGGCACAGTCGAGCCGTCGATTGCGCGTCAGGGCGTGGATCGCGTATTGGTGCAGGTGCCCGGTCTGCAGGATCCTTCGCGTCTGAAGGAGTTGCTGGGCAAGACCGCCAAGCTCACCTTCCGCATGGTCGATTTGTCCGTTCCGGTCGATCAGGCGCAGCAGGGCCGGATCCCGCCCGAATCCGAAATTCTTCTCGGCTCCAGCGCCGAGAACAAGCAGCCCTATCTGATCGAGAAGCGGATCGTGGTGTCGGGCGAGGACCTGACCGACGCCCAGCCCGGCTTCGACCAGCGCACCAGCGAGCCGATCGTCACCTTCCGATTCAACAACAACGGCGCACGCCGCTTCGCGCAGGCGACGCAGGAGAATGTGGGGCGGCCCTTCGCCATCATCCTCGACAACGAGGTGATCTCGGCACCGGTGATCCGCGAGCCGATCACCGGCGGCTCCGGCCAGATTTCCGGCAATTTCACCGTTCAGGCGGCCAACGATCTCGCCATCCTGTTGCGCGCCGGTGCGCTGCCCGCGCCTCTCACCATCATCGAAGAACGCACCGTCGGCCCCGGCCTTGGCCAGGACTCGATCGAGAAGGGCACCCGCGCCGCCTGGATCGGATCGCTGCTGGTCATCATCTTTATGTTCGCGACCTATGGCCTGTTCGGCCTGTTCGCCAACATCGCGGTGGCCATCAACGTCGCCATGATTTTCGGCATCCTGTCGCTGCTCAATGCCACGCTGACCTTGCCCGGCATCGCCGGCATTGTGCTGACGGTCGGCATCGCGGTCGATTCCAACGTGCTGATCTATGAGCGCATCCGCGAAGAGGTGCGCGCCGGACGGACCGCGATCAATGCCATCGACGCCGGATTCACGCGCGCGCTGGCGACGATCATGGATTCCAACATCACCACCTTCATCGCCGCCGCCGTGCTGTTCTATATCGGCACCGGGCCGGTGCGTGGTTTCGCGGTGACCTTCGGCATCGGAATCATCACCACGGTTTTCACCGCCTTCACGCTCACGCGATTGCTCGTCGCCACCTGGGTCCGCTGGTGGCGTCCCCAGACCGTGCCGATCTGACGCACAGACACAGATAGAGAACCGCCTTGCGCATCCCGCTTCTCCGCATCGTTCCGGACGACACCAAGTTCGATTTCATGCGCTTCCGGCGCATCAGTTTCCCGGTGTCGGCCGTGCTCTCGCTGATCGCCATGCTGCTGTTTTTCACGCATGGCCTGAATTTCGGCGTCGATTTCGTCGGCGGCACGTTGGTGGAGGTGCAATCCAAGACCGGGCCGGCCGATCTCGCAAAGATGCGCGCCACCATGGGCACGCTCAATCTGGGCGACGTTCAGCTCCAGCAATTCGGCAATCCAACCGATGTGCTGATCCGCGTTCCGCAGCAGCCAGGCGGCGATGCGGCGCAGCAGGAAGCGGTCGGCAAGGTGCGGGCGGCGCTCGGCGATTCCGTCGACTATCGACGCATCGAAGTCGTTGGGCCGCGGGTCTCCACGGAATTGCTGGCCTATGGCATGATCGGACTGATGCTGGCGATCCTCGGCATCCTGATCTATCTGTGGTTCCGCTTCGAGTGGCAATTCGCGCTCGGCGCCATGATCGCCAACGTGCACGATCTGGTGCTAACCATCGGTTTCATGTCGCTGTTCCAGATCGATTTCGATCTAACATCGATCGCGGCCCTGCTGACCATTCTCGGCTATTCGCTCAACGACACGGTCGTGATCTATGACCGCATCCGCGAGATTTTGCGCCGCTACAAGAAGATGCCGATCGCCGACATCCTCAACGTCTCGATCAATTCGACCTTGTCGCGCTCGATCATCACCCACGTCACGGTGACGCTCGCCTTGCTGGCGCTGTTCTTCTTCGGAGGCAACGCCATTCACAGTTTCTCGGCGACCATGCTGTTCGGCGTGGTGCTGGTCGGCACCTATACCTCGATCTTCATCGCTGCTCCGTTGCTGATCTATTTCGGCGTCGGCTATGGCCGCCAGGAATCAAGCGAAGGCGCACCGGCAAAATTCGAGGTCGAGATGACACGCGCTAAACCCGCCAAGCGCTGAGCGCTCGTGATCGCGCCGGCGCAGCAGCCGCATTTTCCGCGTCCCGTCGAGATCGACTCCTATGGCAAGGGCGGATTCCGGTTCGCCGGAATGTCGCATCGCGGTTCGTTGCTGTGTCTGCCAAGCGGGATCTGGGGCTGGACGGTGAGCGATCCGGCGCAGATTGACGAGCAGGCCTTGGAACGGGTGTTTGCCGATGCCGGGCAGATCGGCCTTTTCATGCTGGGCACCGGACGCACGCGGGTTGCTCTGCCGGATGCCTTGCTCTGGCGGTTCCGCGATCTGAAGATCAACGCCGAGATCATGAGCACGGGGCAGGCCGCCAACACCTACAACATCCTGCTGGGCGAGGGCCGTCAGGTCGCGGCCGGTCTGATCGCGGTGGATTGAAGCACCGGCGGAGTTAAAGTCGCGGATGCTCGACGCCTATGCCTATTGCGAAAAGCTCCTGCGCGATGAGGACAAGGACCGCTATCTCGCCACCCTGTTCGCGCCCGCGGACTCTCGCCCGGGCCTGTTCGCGCTCCAGGCCTTCGACCTGGAAACCGCGCGCGTGGCATTGCGGGTGAGCGAACCGCTGGCCGGCGAAATCCGGCTGCAATGGTGGCACGACGCCATCACCGGACAGACGCCGGAACAGACCGCGGGACATCCGGTGGCTGCCGCTTTTGTCGACACGGTGCAGCGGTTTGGATTGCCGCAGGATCACGTTCTGGCGCTGATCGCGGCGCGCCGGGCGCGGCTCTATGAGGAGCCGCTGCGAGGACTTGATGTCCTCGATGATTTTGCGCGCAAGACCGCGGGAGTCGTCTTCTCCCTGGCGGGCCGGATTCTGAACGGCGGCCGGGACACCGAGATCGGTCCGGTCGCCGAGGCTGCGGCGCTTGCCGTCGTCGTCGATGCGGAATCAGGATCGCATCGTTACGCCGGCCATGTCCTGGGCGCGGCCCGCGACAGCCTGAAGCAGACGCGCAGCCTGATCGGTTCCGTGCCGCAGCACATCCTTCCCGCGTTTCTCACGCTGGCGCTGGTGAACGCCAGACTCGCATTGATGGAAAAAGGCCAGTCGCCCGATCTGCCGCAATGGCGGCGGCAATGGATTCTCTGGCGCGCGTCGAAAAATCTGGCGGGTTATCTCTGACAGAATATCAGAAGGCGAAGCGGTCGCGCAGATTGCGCCGCCCGGCGACGATGCGCGCCACCAGATCCTTTTCGGCGTCGCCGGCAATCAGCGGATCAATCAGATCGATCTGGTTCATGGCGATCAGCTGCAGGATGTCGGTGCGGATCTCGCCGTCGGCCTTGCGCGGCAACTGCTCCACGATCTGCAGACGCTCCGGCGCTTTCACGCCGTCCGGAATGCTGGCCAGATAGGCGACGAAGATTTCGTCGGAGCGCTGGTCGGTCTCGACGAAGGCATACAGGCCGGTGCCGGTGCGGCGGTCCGGGAAAGCGACGATGGCGGCGTCGCGCACACTGATATGTTCCTTGAGTTTGCTCATCAGCACCGGCGCGTCATTGACCAGACGCGGGCCGCCGCCTTCGCGGTCGGTGAAATTCAGCAGACCGCGGGTGATCCAGTAATAGACCCGCTTGCCGGTGGCCATCCAGATCCGGGTCGGCAGGCTCTTCTTGGCCAGCACGCGCTTTTCCACCGGCGTCAGGCTGTCGGGCGCGTAGCGGCGCTTGTGCTTGAGCAGATGGCGCAGGTCCTCATAGGCGGCGAGCCGGAACAGCGCATGACGGCCGGTGAAACAGGTGGCGAGCTGGAAATCGGTCAGCATGGCCTCGCCCTGCGGCGTGCGCAGCCAGTTCTGCTCCTTGGCCAGATCGTTGTGGGTGACGTTCTTGCGATGCAGGGCGCGCAAGGCTCGCTTGGCGGAGCGGAAATAGGCGAGATCGCCCTCGGGTCTGGCGATATGCAGCGGCAGCGCCTCGATCCAGCCGCGGAACAGCACGCGCTTGCCCTGGAACAGCAATTCCGGCGCGATCTTCAGGCGGCCGGCGATCGCCAGCGCCCGCGCCTCGCGTTTGAGAAAGTGGCGCGCAATGCCGTAGCTCCACCACGGCACCAGATCGATCCGCCGCATCACGGATTCGACTTCGCCGTTCGGGCCCTTGAAAAAGCCGCGCTCCACCGTGCTGAAGACGTCCTGCTTCAGCACGACGTCGCTGCGGAAGCGGCCTTCGGCTTCGGAGGGGAGGTTCTCGTGCAAGGTCATGAGTGCGAGGCTTCTAGCATGGCGCGGGCGCGCAGGGACAAGGCGCTATGCGGCGGCGACGCGGTCGCCGCCGGCGATCCAGCGATCGAGGTCACCGAGGGCGCGGGCGCTGAGCGCGCGTTTCTTGGCTATCGTTTTCTCGGCTCCGCGCAGCTTCTTGCCGTCGTCGCCAGTGATGGGCGCGCGCGCCAGCGGCGGAAACAGGCCGAAATTGACATTCATGGGCTGGAAGGAGCGCGGTCCGGCATCGATGGTCTGGACATGCCCGCCGGTGATATGGCTGAGCAGCGCGCCCATTGCCGTGGTCGCAGGTGGAAGGCTGACTGGCTGCGCCTCCTGTTCGTCGGCGGCGAAGCGTCCGGCCAACAGCCCGATCGCCGCGGATTCGACATAGCCCTCGCAGCCGGTGATCTGTCCGGCAAAGCGCAGACGCGGCTGCGCCCGCAGGCGCAAGCTGCCGTCAAGCAGGACCGGCGAATTCAGGAAGGTGTTGCGATGCAGTCCGCCGAGCCGGGCGAATTCCGCCTTCTCGAGGCCCGGAATGGTGCGGAACACGCGCAACTGCTCGCCATGCTTCATCTTGGTCTGGAAGCCGACCATGTTGAACAGGGTGCCGAGCTTGTTGTCCTGGCGGAGCTGGATGACGGCATAGGCTTTTTCCGTCGGATTGTGCTCGTTGGTGAGACCGAACGGCTTGAGCGGGCCATGCCGCAAGGTTTCGCGCCCGCGCGCGGCCATGATCTCGATTGGCAGGCAGCCGTCGAAATAGGGCGTTTCGGCTTCCCATTCGTGGAACGACACTTTCTCGGCGGCGAGCAAGGCATCGACAAAGGCGTCGTATTGCGCGCGGTCGAGCGGGCAGTTGATGTAGTCGGCGCCGGTCCCGGCGGGACCGGCCTTGTCGTAGCGCGACTGGAACCAGGCGACGCTCATGTCGATGGAGTCGCGATGCACGATCGGAGCGATGGCGTCGAAGAAGGCGAGCGAATCTTCGCCGCTCAGCTTGCGGATGGCCTCGGCCAGCGGCGGCGAGGTGAGCGGCCCGGTGGCGATGATGACCCGCTCCCAGTCGGCGGGCGGCAGGCCGTCGATCTCGCCGCGGGCGACGGTGATCAGCGGGTGGCCGGCAAGGGCAGCGGTCACGGCTTTGGAGAATTCCTCGCGGTCGACCGCGAGCGCGCCGCCCGCCGGCACCTGATGGGCGTCGGCGCAGCGCATGATCAGCGAATCCAGCCGGCGCATTTCCGCGTGCAGCAGTCCGACCGCATTGGTGCCGGCATCGTCGGAGCGAAAGCTGTTGGAACAGACCAGTTCGGCCAGTCCCTCTGTCTTGTGGGCGGCTGTGGTGCGCAGCGGGCGCATCTCGTGCAGGACAACGGGGATCCCGCGCCCGGCGATCTGCCAGGCGGCCTCGGAGCCGGCCAAGCCGCCGCCGACGATGTGGATGGGGCGCTGTGCGCTCATGCCGGTTAGCTAGGGCAAACCGGGCACCCCGGCAATGCGCCAAAATGAAAACGCCCGCTTGCGGCGGGCGTCTTCATTGGAGACTTGGAGGGGTCTCGGCGTGGCTCAGGCAGTGCGCTCGGCGTTTTCCCAGGCGACCCGGGCGATTTCCGAACGGTTGATGCCGATATCGGCCAGTTCGCGGTCACCCAGACGGGAGAGCTCGCGGATGCTGGAGTCATAGGCGCGCCACTGGCGCAGGAAGCGGAACAGGTTGGAGAGCAGCATGGCTTTTATCCCTTTGATTGGACTGAACAAGTCCGTAACGAATCTAAAAAGAAGATAAGCCCTGATGGTGCGGTGCAAAAGGATTTATGTTGCGATGCAGCTATGCTTTAATGACATACCAACAGTCATAATTTGTTAAAGATAACAACAGGGCACCACAAACCATCTAAATGGGCATCATTTTGCCAAGGATTTAACCCCGGAGTGACGCATAGGTTAGCAGCCGGTCGGATTTGCCCAACTTTATTACCTGTCCCACCAGCCGTGCGACCCAGCCAGAAATGGAACGCGATTCGGTCCCGTCGGCGGATTCGTCCGCGGCGACGTTTCTTGGGTCCGTTTGCCTCGACTTGACCAGCCTGAAGTCCAGACTCGTCAAAAAGGACGCCGGGTGTTTGAGTTCTGTTGGCAAAAAGAGTGGGATCGCCGGTCCGGTCGTGCAAGGCCTGCTGTTCCGGGGGGCGGCGCGGCGGGAAAGCCGCCGGGTAAAATCAGCCCAAATAAACCGGCGCATCTGGTGTTATCCGTGCTGAGCGGGAGCGGCGCGGGATGGACGGGTCCGCCGCTCGCGGGAATGGAAGGGAATGTTCATGCGGGCAACAGGCGCGGCTCTTGCGGCGACGATCGTGGCAGTCTTCTGGGGCGGGGGTGCAAACTCGGGCGCGGCCGAGCTCAAGGTGCTGACCACCGGCGCGATGAAGCCGGTCGTGATCGAGATGGTTCCGGCTTTCGAACGCCTGGGTCACAAAGTCACCGTCGACAATGACACGGCCGGCGCCTTGCTGAAGCGCATCGAGAGCGGCGAGCCATTCGATGTCGCGGTCATCACGCCGGGCGCCATCGGCCAGCTGACAAAAAGCGGCAAGATCGCCGACGGCAGCCAGAAAAATCTGGCGCGTGTCGGCATCGGCGTCATGGTGAAGGAAGGCGCACCTCGCCCCGATATTTCTTCCCTCGATGCGTTCAAGGCGGCGCTGCAGTCCGCGAAGACTGTCGGCTATATCGATCCGGCCAGCGGGGGATCGAGCGGGATCTATCTCGCCAAGCTGTTCGAAAGATTGGGGCTGGCGGACGCGATCAATCCGAAGGCAAGGCTGAAGAAGGGCGGCTATGTCGCCGACCTTGTTGTCAGCGGCGATGCCGAACTCGGAATCCATCAGATCAGCGAGATCGTTCCGGTGAAGGGTGTGACGCTGGTCGGGCCGCTGCCCGGTGAAATCCAGAATTACACCACCTATACCGGCGGCATCAGCACCACGGCAAAAGATGCGGCTGCTGCAAAGGCGTTGCTTGAATTGTTGTCGGGACCGGACGCAGCGGCGCTGCTGAGCAAGAAGGGGATGGAACGTCCGGCGTCCTGAAGTCAGCCGTCTGTGTCCGGCGGACTGGTTTTGCCGGCCTGTAATTGCTGGACCTGCTGGAGGATCTGCAGCGAGGTTTCCAGAAAGCGGGAACATTGCGCGACGATATCCGCGGTGGGCCGTCCGCTCGCAGCCTCAAGACGCGCCCATGAACAATCCATGCATTTTGCGAGATCGTCGACGAAGACGACATCCGTGGATTGTTCACGCGCCGGTGCGGTCGGAGCGTGTTCGAACGCGCCGTCGAAAATGCGGCGAAAGTTTTCGATTTGCGCGGTGAGATCATTGAGCAGTTCGACGGTATCTGCGCGAAGAGCTTCAATGTGCGGTACGTGCTCGCGCGCTTGCTGTTGTCCAACCAGGGTCATGCCCTCTGCTCATCAAATGCTCATGAGAACAACTAGAAGAATTCACTTACAGTCCTGTTAAGGCAATTTGGTTCGCAGCCCGCGGCAGACGGACCGGCACGGAGAAATTTCGCGCGGGATGGCCGGGCATGAAATCGCCGGCCCCAAAATTGGCGGCGGTATTTTCGTAAGCGCCTGGGCTTCCAGAAACCCATTTCATCGCGGCCGCGCACCGGGTTTGCCGGTCGGAGCGAACAGGAACTCCACGCCCGACCGCTCCAGGACTTCGCGGATGGGCTCAAGGCTGGGCTCCGTGCCGGACGGCGACCCGTGGAGTTCCTCGAGCCGCCGGATGGTGGAGGCGGACACCTTTGCGGATTCGGCCAGATCGCGCACCGACCAGTTCAGTATGCCGCGCGCCGCGCGGATCTGCGCTCCCGTGAGGGCGGCGGACGCGGCGGCGCTCGTCGGCGCCCAGACCTTGCGTTCGTGGATGTCGATGCAGATCCCGACCCATTCCCGGATCGAGCCGTCGGAATTTCGCACTGGTGCGCCGCGGCAATTGTACCAGCGATATTCGCCGGCCCGTCTGCGGATCCGGAACTCGGCGTCGTAGATCTCGCCCTTCTCCACGGAACGATGCCACGCCTGAATCGCCATGGCCTTGTCGTCGGGGTGAACCGCTTCGAGCCAGCCCCATCCCGCCACCTGTTCGACGGTCTGGCCGGTGAGCTTCCGCCATTCCGGCATGTCGGTGACCTTGCCCTCCGGGTCGCTGCTCCAGACCACGGTGGCAATGGCTTCCACCAACGCGCGATAGCGCGCATCGCTGGCCTGTTTGGCGAGCGATGCTTCGCGGCGGCGTGTTACGTCGAACATGACTCCGATGACGCGGGACGGCTTGCCGGCCTGGTCGAGCAGAACTTCGCCCCGTGACGAGAGCCAGCGGACCCTGCGGTTGGCCTGGATGATCCGGAATTCGCGATCGAGCGGCATGGCGTCGCTCACGATGCGCTCAAGCTCGCCCTCCGGGCGTCGGTCCTCGGGGTGTGTCATGGACCGCAGGAGAGCGTAGGAGGGTTCGGCGGAATCCGGCTCAAGCCCCAGCAGGGCGAAAAGCCCCCGCGACCATTGCATCTTCTGGGTCTTCAGATCCCAGCTCCAGATCCCGGCGCCGCCCTTTTCTTCGACAAAGCGGAGCGTTTCGCTGGGGCCGGTTGGGCCTTCAAACAAGACTAGCATCAGAGCCTCCGTACGGTGGAGAAGCTCACCCAAAATTCTAGTCAAATATTAGAGTAACCCTCAAAAATTGCGGCAGCAACTCCGTACATGGCGCTGGAACAAGAAAATTTATGCTTTGTGCAAGTGCCTGAATCTCCCGAATGATCAAATTAGGATGCAATATGTCTTCTAGGGATCGGAGAGTGGAGGTCAATCATGCGGCTTTTGCAATTCGCGGCCGCCATTACGGCCACCTCGATCGCGGCATCCGCCCATGCCCAAGGGGCCGGATCCGCCCAGATCGCGCCCGTCCGCGTCGAGTTCACTCGCCCGGGCGGAACGCCCGGCTCGGCGCGCGCCGTCGCCACGCCGCCCGAACGCTACATGATCGCGCCGGCCCAACCGGACGTCTCCGCTTCTCCGAAAAAGCGCAAGCACCGGTGATCGGTTCTCCGGTTGCTGTTCAAAACGGCCGTCTGCTATAGCGACCCGGTCTTCATGCCCGTCCCTGGAGCTCGTTCATGTCCGTCGACATCGCGACTGTCCGCCGCATCGCGCATCTGGCGCGGATCGCCGTCGAGGACAGCGAGATCGAGAAAATGCGGACGGAGATCAACGCCATCCTGAGCTTCGTCGAGCAGCTTTCAGAAGTCGAGGTCGAGGGCGTCGAGCCGATGACCTCGGTCACGCCGATGGTCATGAAGAAGCGCGCCGACGCGGTGACCGACGGGGGAATTCCAGACATCATCGTCGGCAACGCGCCTGCGACCGAAGACCATTTCTTTCTCGTGCCCAAGGTGGTCGAGTAATGTGCCTCGCCTGCGAAGAAGCTGAAATGTTCTATCGGTTCGAACTGCTCAAGCAGATCGCCGAAGGAAAAATGCCGGAGGGCGTGAGCGAGGACGATCTGCGCGCGATGGATTTGCCGTTACCCGGTGAAGTCGAGGTTGTCGTGGAGGCGGACGGAACCAGGACGCTCGGGCCGGTCACAAAGAAAACCGCCAACAATTCCTTCGCGTGCGATAGTCCTGCCTCATGACCGAACTGACTTCGCTCACCATCGCCGACGCGCGCGATGGCCTGACGACGAAACGCTTCAGCGCATCCGAACTGGCAGAAGCCCATCTCGCCGCGATGGAGAAGGCGCGCGTACTCAACGCCTATGTGCTGGAAACCCCTGACGTCGCGCGCGCCATGGCGTGCGAATCGGACAGGCGCATCGCCGCCGGCAAGGCCGGCCCGCTGGAAGGCATTCCGGTGGCGATCAAGGACATGTTCTGCACCAAGGATGTGCGGACCACGGCGTGCTCGCACATCCTCGACACATTCGTCCCGGCTTATGAATCGACCGTGACCGCGCAGCTCTGGCGCGACGGCGCGGTCCTGCTTGGAAAAACCAATAACGACGAATTCGCCATGGGGTCCTCGAACGAGACCTCGTTCTTCGGACCCGTGACTTCTCCCTGGCGCCGGCAAGGAGCGAATACGCCGCTGGTGCCGGGCGGGTCGTCCGGCGGATCGGCGGCGGCGGTTGCCGCCGGCATCTGCCTCGGCGCCACCGGAACCGATACCGGCGGCTCGATCCGTCAGCCCGCGGCTTTCGCCGGCATTGTCGGTGTCAAGCCGACCTATGGACGCTGCTCGCGCTGGGGCACGATCGCGTTCGCATCATCCCTGGATCAGGCCGGTCCCTTTGCCCGGTCGGTGCGCGATGCCGCCATCCTGTTGCGGTCGATGGCGGGACATGACGCCAAGGACACGACCTCGATCGATCAGCCGGTCCCCGATTACGAGGCGGCGATCGGCAAATCGGTCAAGGGCATGAAGATCGGCATCCCGAAGGAGTACCGGGTCGGCGGCATGGCCGCCGAGATCGAGACCCTGTGGGCGCAGGGCGCGGACTGGCTGAAAAAAGCCGGCGCGGACATCGTCGAGGTCTCGCTCCCCCATACCAGATATGCGCTGCCGGCCTATTACATCGTCGCGCCGGCGGAGGCCTCGTCCAATCTCGCCCGCTATGACGGCGTGCGTTACGGGTTGCGCGAGAATGGCCGCGATATCACCGACATGTATGAGAGGACGCGCGCGTCCGGTTTCGGCGCGGAAGTGCGACGCCGCATCATGATCGGAACATATGTTTTGTCGGCAGGCTATTACGACGCCTATTACCTGCGCGCCCAGAAGGTCCGCACCCTGATCAAGAAGGACTTCGAAGATTGCTTTGACAAGGGGGTGAACGCCATCCTGACACCGGCGACGCCTTCGGCGGCGTTCGGCATCGGCGAAAAGGGCGGCGCCGATCCGGTCGAGATGTATCTCAACGACGTCTTCACGGTGACGGTGAACATGGCCGGGCTGCCCGGCATCTCGGTGCCCGGCGGATTGTCCAGCGAAGGCTTGCCGCTCGGCCTGCAATTGATCGGCCGTCCTTTCGACGAGGAGACGCTGTTCTCGCTTGGGGAAGTGATCGAGCAGGCGGCCGGCCGTTTCACGCCCCAGGCGTGGTGGTGACCAAAACGCTCAGCGCCAAGGTTGTGACGCTCAAGCTGCGCTCGTTATAGCGGTATGTTGGGTATTTCACCTTCCGTGCCAGATTGGCGGAACTGAAAGAATCGCTTTGCCACGGGAGGATGCGTGACGCCTGAGGAAATTCACAAGCTGGTCCGACTGTCCTATGCCGCCTATGACGGGGGCGCGCGCGAAGCCATCTTCGATCTGTTCGACGACGATATCGAATGGCGCATGTTTTGCCCGCCGGAGGCGCTGCCGTTTCCCAATAGAATCCAAGGCAAAGCCGAGGTCCTGAAAGCGATTCAAAAGATTGATGAACTGGTTGAAGTTCTCGGCAACGATCTGGAGGTCGTGGTGGTCGAGGGCGACCGCGCGGCGGTGATCTGCGATCGCAGGCTGCGGCAGCGGGAGACCGGCCGGGTCATGCGGTACAAGGTGGCCGCTTTTCACCGTTACCGGAACAACCGGTTGATCGAATACATGGCTTTTGCCGACAGCTTCGACATGATGCAGCAGGCCCTGGGCCGTACCATCGAGTTGCAGAAATCCTTTCCGTGACGGCCGCCGAGGCCATGAATTGGCAACCGGCCGCACTGGCACCGCGGCGGCAAGCAGGCTATTTCAGCCTGTCCGCCGGATCCGGGCGGGTGTGATGGCCTTTTGGCCGGCCGTTATCGAGACCGCGACATGAACGCACCTGCCAGGAATACCAGGCTGATCAAGGGCGCCGACGGCGACTGGGAAGTCGTGATCGGCATGGAAGTCCACGCCCAGGTGACGTCCAAATCGAAACTCTTCTCGGGAGCCTCGACCGAGTTCGGCGGCGCGCCCAATTCGCATGTCTCGCTGGTCGACGCCGCCATGCCCGGCATGCTGCCGGTCATCAACGAGGAATGCGTCAAGCAGGCCATCCGCACCGGGCTCGGTCTGAACGCGCGGATCAATCTGAAATCGGTGTTCGACCGGAAGAACTATTTCTATCCCGATCTGCCGCAGGGCTATCAGATCAGCCAGTACAAGTCGCCGATCGTGGGCGAGGGCGAGGTGATCGTCGACCTGCCGGACGGCGAGAGCGTCACCATCGGGATCGAGCGGGTGCATCTGGAACAGGATGCCGGCAAGAGCCTGCACGACCAGCACCCCTCCATGTCCTTCGTCGATCTGAACCGGTCGGGCGTGGCCCTGATGGAGATCGTGTCCAAGCCCGATCTGCGGTCGCCGGACGACGCCAAGGCCTATGTGTCCAAGCTGCGGAGCATTTTGCGCTATCTCGGCACCTGCGACGGCAATATGGAGGAGGGCTCGCTGCGCGCGGACGTGAACGTCTCCGTCCGCAAGCCTGGAGCGCCGCTCGGCACCCGCTGCGAGATCAAGAACGTCAATTCCATCCGCTTTATCGGCCAGGCCATCGAGTACGAGGCCCGGCGCCAGATCGACATTCTGGAAGACGGCGGCCGGATCGACCAGGAGACGCGGCTGTTCGACCCCGGCAAGGGCGAGACGCGCTCCATGCGCAGCAAGGAAGAGGCGCATGACTATCGCTATTTCCCGGATCCGGATCTGCTGCCGCTTGAATTCGACCAGGCCTATGTCGATGCGCTGAAAGCGCATCTGCCCGAGCTTCCGGACGAGAAGAAGACGCGTTTCATCTCCGGTTTCGGACTGACGCCCTACGATGCCGGCGTGCTGGTCGGCGAGCGGGAGACCGCCGATTTCTTCGAGGCCGTCGCCAAAGGGCGCGACGCCAAGATCGCGGCGAACTGGGTGATCAATGAACTCGCCGGCCGCCTCAACAAGGAAGGCAGGGACATCGCGTCCTCGCCGGTTAGCGCCGATCAGCTCGGGACCATCCTCGACCTGATCGGCGAGGGCACCATTTCCGGAAAGATCGCCAAGGATCTGTTCGAGATCGTCTGGGCCGAAGGCGGCGATCCGCGCGCCATTGTCGAGAGCCGCGGCATGAAGCAGGTCACCGATCTCGGCGCGATCGAGAAGGTGGTGGACGAGATCCTCGCCGGGAATCCGGACAAGGTCGCCGATGCGAAGTCCAACCCGAAGGCGATCGGCTGGTTTGTCGGCCAGGTGATGAAATCTTCGGGCGGCAAGGCCAATCCGCAGGCCGTGAACGATCTGCTGAAGGCCAAACTCGGACTCTGACGGCTGTCAGCCGCTTCATCCTCGCCGATCCCGTGCCGGTATTGGTGCGCCGGCGCACATGCGCGGGTGTTTGCACCGCGTGATGTCGCGCGATCCGGCGTCACGCGACGCGCGGCATCAATGGCTGATCGCTCATCCGGACATTCATCAAGAGAGTCAGTGGGTTGTTGCCGGCGTGTCGGCGCATGTCAGCCGCCGCGCGCGCCATCCAACGCGGCAAAGCCGGACAAGACATGTCCGCGCGGGATGACGCAGGCGACCTTCGGCACCGCGCGCGCTCGCACCAGCGGCTCGATCGCGGCCGGCGGTGTCCCAATCTGGCGCACGTGCAGCCGCGAACCTTTTTGCGATGCGTCGGCCGTCGAAATGGTCGGCGTGATCCGGCGAAGGTGGTGCGTGAAGGGTGAGCGCGGATCGCAAAATGCATCGGACCGTGCGCGCAAGCGTCGCTCATCGCGAATCGCCTGGCGCCGATTCGCTCGTTTTTGATCGATTCCCGGTCCGCGAGGTTCGTTTTTGAGACGGCTTTCCAAAATTTTTTTTCAGGCATTTCCGGACGTCGATCTTGACTTTGCAACTCGCCGAAACGCGCGCGACACGCGCGGCGAAAATCGGCAGAGAACAAATCTCCCGAACAACGCGACGATGCATTCAGCCTTATTTTTCGGGCCTAAAAGCGATTTCGCAATCGTCGCGTCGCGCGGCGCGCAAACAAAATGTTTTGCGTGCGACATGCGAGCGTGATGCGCGTGCGGGATGTTGCGGACGCCGCGCGGCGGCGCGCGCGCGTACACGTTTCCTTAAGTGGAGTCGCTGTTTTTTGCATTCTGTAGTAATCGAAATGGAGTGCATGTCGATTCGCGACTGCACTTATTCGATAGCGCCATCTCTTAACTGGAGGGCACAATGGCGAAGCGTAGAAAAGCTAAGGCTGCGGCCAAGAAGACCGCGAAGAAGACGAAGCGCAAAGCCGCGAAGCGGAAATAGTCGCAACGTTTTCGGCCACGTCATATAAGCCGGCGAAGTCCTTCAGCGCGATCTACTCGTGCGAGACATCGCCGGCTTAACGTGACGACGGAGGGCGTCGGCGAGACGATGTTAAGTCTCTCCGACGCCCTCGGTCTTTCTGGAAT
>JALHOD010000007.1:64675-67000 GCA_022843165.1 Pseudorhodoplanes sp. | reverse complement strand
GTGTTGGCGGACCGCTCAGGCGGTCTTTTCTTTGAGCCGCTTGCTGCAGGCGCTCCAGTATTTCGGCCAGCTCATGCCCTTCTCGACCTTGCCGTCGGCGCGGGCTTTCTTCCACTCGGCGCCGCATTGTTTCTGACGGTCCTGCGCGGCCTTGCGGTTGGCCTTGGCGCTGGCCTTCTTCTCCGTGGCCTTGGCCTTCTTCTCCGCGGCTTTTGCCTTCTTCTCCGCCGCCTTTGCCGCCCGCGTTTCCGCAGCGGTCGGTTTTTTGGCCGTGTCCTGGGCCGGCGGCGTCTGGGCGATCGCGCCGCGTCCCGGAACGGCAATGGCAAGGCCTGCCGCCAGAGCGGCGGCCAGTACGGTTCTGGTCAGCATGGATCTCACTCCTCATTTCCGGCTTGGCGAGCACGGCTCGCGCGGGCGGATCAGTTGCCGCCACGCGACGATAGGACGTTCGCGCGCGACCCGCCATATCTGCGGAACCGGTTGCGGATCGGAAAGGGGGGCTTTAGGTGATGGTGCAACCGTTCACTGACTGGAGCATCACATGGCGCGTCCGAAGTCCAAGACCGCATCCCGCACCAAGGCGGCGGCGCGGACCAGAACGAAAGCCAAATCGAAGGCTGTGAAATCCGGATCGAAAACCGCCGCGCGCACCGGCAGGACGACATCCGCCAGGACCCGCCAGCGTCCGATCGAACTTTACTACTGGCCGACGCCGAATGGCTGGAAGATTTCCATCATGCTGGAGGAGTGCGGTCTTCCTTACGTGATGAAGCCGGTCAACATCTCCACCGGCGAGCAGTTTCATCCCGACTTTCTCAGGATCGCGCCCAACAACCGCATGCCCGCCATCGTCGATCCGGACGGTCCGGGCGGCCGGCCGATTTCGGTCTTTGAGTCCGGGGCCATCCTGCAATATCTCGGGCGCAAGACCGGCAAGTTCTATCCCAGGGACGAGCGCAGCCGCGTCGAAGTCGATCAATGGCTGATGTGGCAGATGGGCGGGCTCGGTCCGATGGCCGGGCAGGCGCACCATTTCCGGCTCTACGCGCCGGAGAAACTGCCTTACGCCATCGACCGCTACACCAATGAGTGCAACCGGCTCTATGGCGTGATGAATATCCGGCTCGCCGACCGTCCGTTCCTGGCCGGCAAGTATTCCATCGCCGACATGGCGTGTATCGGCTGGGCGTCCCGCCATGAGCGGCAAGGGCAGGACTTCGGCGAATTCCCGCATCTCAAGCGCTGGCTCGACACCATGCTGGCACGGCCGGCGGTGAAACGCGGCATGGCGCTGCGGGTGGAAGAAGCCTCCAAGGTCGACATGAAAGATCCCAAGGTGCAGCAGCTGCTGTTCAAGCAGCGCGCCCGCGCCGGCTGACACGACGCACCAAAATTGCATACGCATGCGTATGGTCGGGCCAAGGCGATCGCGGCTGCGCCAGACCGGCATCCGCATGTTGTCGCTGTCGGCATGGTTATCGGCCGGCAAAGCGGAACGGTTTCCGCCCGGTTAGCGACTCCGGCGGGCGCGCCGGTTGCGCCGTGTTTCCAGGGCTTTTCGAGGCGTGCCGAATGCGCGCGAACGCCGCATGAAAGCGCGCGTTCAGATTCGATTCATCGCAACGCTTAAACTGCTGTTCAAATTTTCCGGGACATGATCCGCCCGTCTGGCCGGGACGCCGGACGCCAAATGCAAACCGCCGCAAAGGCGGACACAGGGCAACAGGGGGTTATCATGGCGCGTTTTGAAATCGCCAATCTCGACACGGCGATGCTGGGGCAGGGGCCGCTGACCGCGGACGCCTTTTACGATCTTGGCATCCGCTATTCGGTCGGCCATTCGGTTCCGGCCGATCTCGTCTCCGCGCATAAATGGTTCAACATCGCGGCGATGAAAGGCAACAAGGAAGCCGTTCTGCAGCGGCAGGAAATCGCGGCCAACATGTCGCCCGCCGATATCGCCGCCGCGTTGCGTGCGGCCCGCGCCTGGCTGACGGCGCATTGATGATTGCCGGACAAGCGTGACAGGCGCGGATTTCTGAGGCGCCTGTTGCTGTTTGCTTGCGTCGCCGAACGCAGTCCGGCATATCCCGTGACACCGGAGACGTGGCCGAGTGGCTGAAGGCGGCGGTTTGCTAAACCGTTATACGCTCTCAAGGCGTATCGAGGGTTCGAATCCCTCCGTCTCCGCCAGTTCCTGCAAACGCTTCAATTCGAACCCTCGATTTTGCGCGCGGCGACGCGCTGTGGCGCGTCGCTTCGCGCTGGGACGGCCCCGGCGAAGCCGGGGCCTTTGGGTTCGAATCCCTCCGTCTCCGCCAG
>JALHOD010000007.1:0-64575 GCA_022843165.1 Pseudorhodoplanes sp. | reverse complement strand
ACGCTTCAATTCGAACCCTCGATTTTGCGCGCGGCGACGCGCTGTGGCGCGTCGCTTCGCGCTGGGACGGCCCCGGCGAAGCCGGGGCCTTTGGGTTCGAATCCCTCCGTCTCCGCCAGCCCAGATCCCGCAAAATCGCAGTTCTTTTCTATTGTCAGCTCGGCCGCTTCCGCCGTGCGGGCCGTATCTCGAATCGTTGCGTTCGCCACTGGCGGTTTTCCGGGCGTTGGGCGGCCGGATTCCCGTTCCGGGCCGGGAAGAGAGGGCGCTCGGATCGCTTCGCTTTTTTCCTCCGACTTTCGGTTGACATACATTTTCAGGCGCCAGAAGTCGGGCAGGGCACCCTGGAAGCGTTTGAAATAAAAAGTAAAATTACAGGATTGGCCCCGAAGCCCGCAGCCCAGGGCGCCGCCGGGACAGGGTTAATGGCGGTTCAAAATTGCGTGCCATTTGTGCAACAGCCCCCCGAAAACAGTTCCAAGTGCCTGTGTACGAGGCGTTTCTTCATTGCACGGTAGTTGGGCTTGGCTAATGTGGCTGAGCGACGGAGGGGGGCATCCCCAAGTCGTCCTGCTCGGCTTTCTCTCTCGGGGGAATACCAAAGAGAAAGCCAAGTGGTTCGCGGGGGACAAAGGAACCTCTAAGGGTGGCGACACCCGGAAGAGACCCAACCCTCCCTAAAGTCAAACTTGGAGGTTCAACATGAAGATGGTGAAAAGCCTTCTCCTCGGAACGGCAGCCGGCTTGGTTGCTGTTGCGGGAGCCCAGGCTGCCGATCTTCCCGTTAAGGCCAAAGCGGTCGAATACGTGAAGGTTTGCTCCCTGTACGGAGCCGGGTTCTACTACATCCCGGGCACCGATACCTGCATCAAGATCGGCGGCTTCGTTCGTACGGAGTGGGGCCACAATACCGCTGGCTCGCTGGCGACCTATGTCACCGGCGCGGCCACCAGCGGCACGGGCAACTACGACCGCGACACCGATACGCATACCTCGCGTACCCGCGTGGCGCTGTCGGCCGACACCCGCACCCAGACCGAATACGGCACGCTCCGCAGCTACCTGCGCGGCGGATGGCAGTGGACGACGAGCGACGCGATCACGTCGAACAACAACGTGACGTATTTCGACCGCGGCTTCATCCAGTTCGCCGGCTTCACCTTCGGCAAGACCGAGTCGTTCTTCGACTTCTACCCGACCCCGGTCTACAGCTACCAGACCGGCTTCCTGGAAGGCTCGTCGGGCGGCGTCGGCATCAACGTGCTGGCCTACACTGCGCAGTTCGGCAACGGCCTATCGGCGACGATCTCGCTCGAAGATCACGCCTACCGCCAGAGGGCTGTGTTCGCGTATGCTGCAGCCACTCCGCTGACATCCATGTCGCATCAAGGCACTAACGTGACCGGCGGCTCGGAAATGTACGACATCGTCGGCAATCTCCGTGTCGACCAGGCGTGGGGTTCGGCCCAGATCATGGGCGCCCTGCATCAGGTGCGTGCCAACTATTATACCGGCGCGGCAGGCCTTGCGAGCGGACATCCCGACGACGATTGGGGATGGGCGGCTGGCGCTGGCCTGACGCTGAAGATGCCGTGGGATGCCAAGGACACCCTGTCTCTGCAGGGCGTCTATTGCGAAGGCGCGACTGCCTACTGCCTCGGCGTTGGCGGTAATGCCGCCGGCGTTGCACCCGTGGGCCTCGGCTTCAGCTGGTTCCGGGCGCCGAGCTTCGGTCTTGGCTACTCCGACGACGCCACCCTCGGCGGCGCGGGCAGCAGCCTCGATCTTGCGCAGTCCTACAGCTTGGCGGCGGCGTTCCAGCACTACTGGACCCCGTCCCTGCGCAGCTCGATCTACGGCCAGTACGCCAACTTCGAGACCAACAGCGCGGCGTTCGATGCCCGCGTCTGCGCCACCACCGCCGGCGTTACGTCGACCGGCTGCGGTGACTGGTCGGCCTACCAGATCGGTTCCCGGACCGCCTGGACGCCGGTCGCCAACCTCGAAATCGGCCTCGATGTGCTCTACACGCACCTCGACACCGCGTTCCGTGGTGCGACCATCACGTCGGGCGGCCGTACGGCCCAGGTCAACGATGGCGACGTCTGGTCGGCTCAGTTCCGCGTGCAGCGCAACTTCTGGCCATGATCGCCTGATCAAGGTCTGAGTTCGGAAAGCCCCCGGCAGAAATGCCGGGGGTTTTTCTTTTGCTGCTGTGTTTGTCCGTAGGGTGGGTTGAGCGCAGCGAAACCCATCCAACGGCTCACTCAACCCACGTACGAGATAAACTCCAGCAGCGAGCCGTCCGGGTCGCGGAAATAGACGCTGGTGCCGGATCCCTTTGCGCCGAAGCGCTCCATGGGGCCGCGCTCGACCGGCACGCCGCAATCCTGCAGATGTGCGATCGCCTCCGAAATCGGACCCCGCCAGACGAAGCACAGGTCGCTGTTGCCGGGCTGGACCGGGAGACGGGCGACCTCGGCGGGGGTCACGCCGGGGCCATGCAGGTTGAGCTGCTGATCGCCGAACCGGTAGGCGAAGCCGCCGTTCGGGCGCTCCACGATCTCCGCCCCCAGCACGTCGCGATAGAAGGCGTTGGAGCGCGTCCAGTCGGAGACGTGCACCACGCAATGATCGAGCGTCACTTTCACGGTCATGTGAGCGTTCCGTCATTGGCCGGTTCGCGAAACCCTATACGCTCTGCCGCGTAATTAAGGAACGGGCTGCGCAGCCGGCCGTCTGACGTCAGACCTCCGCAGGTTCGGCCCAACGTTGCGAGCCTTGATCTCACCAAAGAAGGTTTCAGGAGGACGCCCATGAACAGACGACAAAGCCTGACATTGCTGGCCGGCGTTGCGGCGGCTGCGAGCCTTGGCGGCGGGTCCCGCGTTTTGGCCCAGGCCACGGCTCCGGCCCAGCCGGCCGGTCCCTTCAAGCTGCCGGAGCTCGGCTACGCCTATGAGGCGCTGGAGCCGCATATCGACTCCACCACCATGACCATCCATCATCAGCGTCATCACGGCGCCTTCATCACCAACCTGAACGGCCTGGCCGGCAAATGGGCCGAGCTTGCCACGCTGCCGCCGGAGACGATCGTCAGCGATCTGAGCAAGGTGCCGGAAGCGATCCGCGGCGGCGTGCGCAACAATCTCGGCGGACACTGGAACCACAGCTTCTTCTGGGCGCTGATGACGCCGGGCGGACCGAAGGAACCGGCGGGCGCGCTGAAGGCCGCCATCGACCGCGATTTCGGAAATGTCGGCGCCATGACCGACAAGCTGAATGCGGCGGGTCTCGGCCGCTTCGGGTCGGGCTGGGCCTGGTTGGTGGTCACAAAGGACAAGAAGCTCGACGTCGTGAACACGCCGTATCAGGACACGCCGCACATGGATCTCGGCGCCCAGCCGGTGCTCGGTGTCGATGTGTGGGAGCACGCCTATTACCTGAAATACCAGAACCGGCGCGGCGACTATCTCAAGGCCTGGTGGAACACCGTGAACTGGGCCAAGGCCGGCGAGCATTTCGCCAAGGCCAGCGCATAAGGCGGCCGCATAAGGCGACCGCTTCACCATCAGGCTGCGGCGGCCGCGTCCCATACGCCGCCGTATGCCGGGTCCGCGTTGGCGACGCCGCGGGTCAGCCCTTCAGGCGCAGCAGGCGGCCGCGTTCGCGATCCCAGCTGCGTTTCTTCAGCGTCTCGCGCTTGTCATGCAGCTTCTTGCCGCGGGCCAGCGCGATCTCGATCTTGGCGCGGCCGCGGGCGTTGAAATAGAGCTTGAGCGGCACCACCGTCATGCCCTCGCGCTCGATCGCGCCGGTCAGCTTGTTGATCTGTTTCTTGTGCAGCAGGAGCTTGCGCGGGCGTTTCGGCGTGTGGTTGAAGCGGCCGGCCTGCAGATATTCCGGAATGTTGGCGTTGATCAGCCAGAACTCGCCGCCGCGCGCGTCGGCGTAGGATTCCGCGATCGTCGCCTTGCCGGCGCGCAGCGACTTGACCTCGCTGCCGGTGAGCGCGACGCCGGCCTCGAAGGTTTCTCCGATCTCGTAATTGAAACGTGCCTTGCGATTGTCGGCGACGACTTTCAGCTTCGGCTCGGCCTTTGCTGCCATGCGCTAGTTGAGCAGGCCGGCATGCACCATCGCGGTCTTGATGGCGGCCTTGGTCGGCGCCGTCACCGGCAGCAGCGGCGAGCGCACCTCCTCGTTGCCGCGGCCGAGCAAGGCGAGCCCGCATTTGGCGCCGGCCAGTCCCGGCTCGAGGAAGATCGCGCCGTGCAGCGGCACCAGACGGTCCTGGATCTGCAGGGCCTGCGGATAGTCGTTGGCGAGCGTGGCGTCCTGCAATTGCGCGCACAGCGCCGGCGCGACGTTGGACACCACCGAAATGCAGCCATGTCCGCCGGCGGCGTTGTAGGCCAAGGCCGTCATGTCCTCGCCCGAGAGCTGGATGAAATCCGGCCCCATCGCCTCGCGCTGGGTCGACACGCGCGCCAGATTGCCGGTGGCGTCCTTGACGCCGACGATGTTCTTCAACTCGTAAAGCCGCTTCATGGTGTCGACCGACATGTCGACGACGGAACGCGGCGGGATGTTGTAGATGATGATCGGAATGCCGATGGCGTCGTTCACTGCCTTGAAATGCACGTACAGGCCTTCCTGCGTCGGCTTGTTGTAATAGGGTGTCACCACGAGGACGGCATCGGCGCCGGCGCCTTCCGCATGCCGGGCGAGTTCGACCGCTTCGCTGGTGGCGTTCGATCCGGCGCCGGCGATCACCGGCACACGGCCCTTGGCCTGGTCGATGCACCACTCGACCACCTTCTTGTGCTCGTCATGCGACAGGGTCGGACTCTCGCCCGTGGTTCCGACCGGCACCAGCCCGCGGGTGCCTTCGGCGATCTGCCATTCCACGAGGTCGCGGAACGCCTGTTCGTCGAGCGCGCCGTTCCTGAACGGCGTCACAAGGGCGGTGAATGAGCCTCGAAAGCTCGTCGTGGCGGCCATAACGCAAACCCCGGCTGGATATGATTTTTCGGGGGCATTGTTACCGTTTCGGCCCTGCCGATGAAAGCGAATGTTGCTGATCCGGCGCATCAGCGGGGGCGATGCCGGTTCCGGCGGTTCCGCATTCCCGCCGTTTTCCCGTGCCAGTTGGGACGAAGCGGGTCCGCGACACGGGTCGATAGCGGTCCTTCATCATATTCACGACAATGGCGGCGCGCGCCCGATTCGGGTCCGCACGTTTGTCTGACGAGGACCGGGATTGAGATCAGATCGCAAGCAGAGCCTGCGGGTGCTGGCCGTCGCGTCCGTGATGGTCGTGGCCGCGCCGGTCTGGGCGGCCCCCAAACCGGAGGCGGCGAAGCCTGCCGCCGCGTCCAGGCCCGTGGATCTGAAGCCCGCCGCCGCGCCGAAAAGCGCGGCCAAAAAGCCGGCTTCGCCGGCGGCAGCCAAAACCGCCAAGCCGGTCTCCCGCATGGCCTCCAGGGCGGTCCCGTTGCCGCGGGCCCGGCCGTCCGCCACAGCCGCCGGCCCCACGCCGGCACCTGTGGCACCGGTGGCGGCCCTGGCCCCGGCGCGCGCCGTCCCCAGCACCGCCGCAGCGCCCCAGGCGCCGCTTGCGATGGCGGCCAGCATCGCAACACCGCCGTCCGACCTGGCGGCGGTCAAGCAGGCCATCGAGCTTGTGCGCAAGGGCAAAAATTCCGCCGCCAGCGATGTCGGCCGTTCGGTCGGCGACCCGGTGGCGCGCAAGCTGATCGAATGGGTGGTGCTGCGCGCTGAGGATGACGATTTCAATTTCGATCGCTATGCCGGTTTCATCGCCGCCAATCCGGGCTGGCCCGGCATCGTGCAGTTCCGCCGCAAGGCGGAGGCTGCGCTCTGGCAGAACCCGGCCAGCGACGCCCAGATCCGGGCGTTCTTCTCGGCGCAGAAGCCGGTGTCCGCCAAGGGCAAGCTGGCCTATGCGCGCGCGGCGCTGGCGCAGGGCGACCGTGCGCTGGCGCAGCAATTGGTGCGCGATGCGTGGCGCAACGACTCGTTCTCCGCCGACATGGAAAAACGAACGCTCGATGCCTTTGGCAGCTTGCTCACCGGCGGCGACCACAAGGCGCGCATGGACCGCCGCCTCTACGCGGAAAATATCGACGAGGGAATGCGCGCCGCGCAGCGGCTCGGAGCCGCGCAAGTCGCCATCGCGAAGGCGCGTGCAGCAATCGTCAACAAATCGTCGAATGCCAAGGCGTTGCTGGATGCGGTGCCGGCGGAGGCGCGCGGTGACGCGGTCTATATTCTGACCATGGTGCAATGGCTGCGCCGCACCGACAAGATTGCGGAGGCCGGCCAGTGGATGCTGAAGGCGCCGAACGCATCGGCCGCTGTCATCGATCCGGAAGAATGGTGGACCGAACGTCGCTTGCTGGCGCGCAAGCTGCTCGATATCGGCGATCCGCAAACCGCCTTCAAGGTCGCAGCGGCCGCGGCGATGCCGGACAAGGAGCATCCGCGGGTCGAGTATCTTTTCACGACCGGCTGGATCGCGTTGCGGTTTCTGAACGATCCCGCGACGGCCATGCCGTATTTTGCGCGCATCGCAGAGGCGGCGGAACATCCGGCCTCGCTGGCGCGCTCGTTCTACTGGCAGGGGCGTGCGGCGGAGGCGGCAGGCCGCCGCGATGATGCACGGCGGTTCTATGAGCGCGGGTCGCAATTTCCGACCGCCTATTACGGCCAGCTGGCGCGCGCCAAGCTCGGACCCGGCGACATCCGGCTGCCGCCGACGCCGGCGGTGAATCCGGCGCGGTTTGAAATCGTCAGGGCGGTCGAGATTCTCTACGCCATTGACGAGCGCGATCTCGTGGTGTCGGCGGTCGCCGATCTCGCCGACAAGGCCACCGATATCGGCGCACTGGCGGCGGTCGCGGCGCTGACCGAGAAGAACCAGGATGCGCGCGCCATGGTGCTGCTCGGCCGCACCGCCGTGAGCCGCGGATTGCCGTTCGAGGCTTATGCCTATCCGGTCGCCGGCCTGCCGCGCTACAACCCGGTCGGGCCGCAGGTCGAACCGCATATCGCCTATGCGATCGCGCGGCAGGAAAGCGGTTTCCATCCGCGCGCGATTTCCAGTGCGAACGCGCTGGGACTGATGCAGGTGACGCCAGCCGCCGGGAAATACATCGCCAAGAAGAACGGCATCGCCTTCGATCAGAAGCGGCTGCTCAACGATCCGGTCTACAATGTGCAGATGGGCGCCGCCGAACTGGGCGACGTGATCGAGGCCTATCGCGGCTCCTATATTCTGGCCTTCGTCGCCTACAATGCCGGGCGCGGGCGGGTGCGCGAATGGACCGAGCGCTATGGCGACCCGCGCGATCCCAAGGTCGATCCGGTCGACTGGGTCGAACGGATTCCGTTCTCCGAGACGCGCAACTACGTGCAGCGGGTGATGGAAAATCTGCAGATCTATCGCGTGCGGTTCGGCGGCTCGCCCAAGGTGATGATCGAAGCCGATCTGCGGCGCGGAATGGTCGCGAATTGAGCCCGGAGCGACGGGTGGCGAGGTAGAGTGCTCTCCATGACCAGCGCCGCCCGCCTGCCGTCATTGCCCGCCTATGAGACGCTTTTTGTCAGCGCCCGCGACGGCCTGAAACTCCATGTCCGAGCCTGGGGGCCGCGCAACGCCACGGGGGTGCCCGTCATTTGTCTGCCCGGCCTGTCGCGCACGGCGGCGGATTTCGACGTATTGGCGGCGGCCCTGGCGGGACAGCAGACGTCGCCGCGCCGCGTGCTGGCGCTGGATTATCGCGGGCGCGGCGCTTCGGACTACGATCGCGATCCGCAGAATTACAATGCCGCGGTTGAACTCGCCGATGTCATCGCCGTCGTGACCGCGCTGGAAGCCATTCCCGCCATTTATGTCGGCACATCGCGCGGCGGCATCCTCACAATGCTGCTGGCGGCGGCACGGCCGACGCTGATCGCCGGCGCCGTTCTCAATGATATCGGCCCGGTGATCGACCAGAAGGGGTTGCTGCGGATCAAGAGCTATGTCGGAAAGATGCCCGAGCCGAGAAATTTCGAGGAAGGCGCCGACATCCTCTGGCGGCTGTTCGGTGCGCAATTTCCGCGCCTGACGGCGCAGGACTGGCTTAAGGCGGCGCATCAGGCCTGGCGGGACTTCGATGGCCGCATGATCACGACCTATGACGCGCGGCTCAGCGAGACTTTGAAAAGCGTGGACCTGGAGCGCCCGCTGCCCACGATGTGGGATCAGTTCGATGCGCTGGCCGGCGTGCCGCTGATGGCGATCCGGGGCGCGAATTCGGACATCCTGAGCGCCAAGACCCTGCAGGCGATGAAGGCCCGCCGCAAGGATATGGAGACGATCGTGGTGGCCGACCAAGGCCACCCTCCGCTGCTTGCAGAAGCGGATATCGTCGCCCGCATCGGCCTCTTCGTAGTGGCGTGCGATCCCTGACGGCACCCCTATTGATTGTCCTATCTGCGCGGGCGGATTACTGCTTTCCAACTACCCTAATACCGTCAAATCGAACTTTCCTTGCGACCCAGCGTCGCAAGGAAGGAATAAACCAACGTTCAGATTTGAAGATATCGCACCGCGCCCGCAATATGCCGGAACTTAATGTCCGGCTTTGCGACATTTCACATCAGGTCGAGGTCAACGGCGGGACCATGCGCCAACCAGTGCAAGGCGGCAAAGAAAAACCCCCGGCGTTACCGCCGGGGGCTTTCCGAACTCAGACCTTGATCAGACGATCACGGCCAGAAGTTGCGCTGCACGCGGAACTGAGCCGACCACACGTCGCCATCGGCGACAATGGAGGTCTTGCCGCCAGCGGTCTGGGTTGCGCCAGCGAACGCGGTGTCGAGGTGCGTATAGAGCACGTCGAGGCCGATTTCGAGATTGGCGACCGGCGTCCAGGCAGTCCGGGAACCGATCTGGTAGGCCGACCAGTCGCCGCAGCCGGTCGCCTTAACGCCAGCAGTAGCAGCGCAGACGGCAGTATCGAACCTTGCGCTGTTGGTCTCGTAGTTGGCGTACTGGCCATAGATCGCGGTGCGCAGGGACGGGGTCCAGTAGTGCTGGAACGCCGCCGCCAGGCTGTAGGACTGCGCCAGGTCGATGCTCGAGCCGATCACGCCATTGACGTAGCCGTCATCGACAAAGCCGAGGCCGAAGGCCCCCTGGCGGTGCCAGGCGAAGCCGGTGCCGGGCTGGGCAACGGTGGGAACGGCGTAGGCCGTGCCGCCGAGGCCGATGCAATAGGCGGTGGCGCCTTCGCAATAGACGCCCTGCAGAGTCAGGGTGTCCTTGGCGTCCCACGGCATCTTCAGCGTGATGCCAGCGCCGGCCGCCCAGCCCCATTCATCGTCCGGATGACCGGTCGCAGGGGTAGCAGCGCCGCCATAATAGTTGGCACGCACCTGATGCAGGGCGCCCATGATCTGGGCAGAGCCCCACGCCTGGTCGACGCGGAGATTGCCGACGATGTCGAACATGCCCGAGCCGCCGGTCACGTTGGTGCCCGGATGAGCAAGAGCGGCAACAGCGGCAGCTCCTGTGTACGCCCACACGGCCCGCTGACGGTAGGATTGATCTTCCAGCGAGATCGACGCCGACAGACCGTTGCCGAACTGCGCGGTATAGGCCGCGACGTTGATGCCGACGCCGCCCGACGAGCCTTCCAGATAGCCGGTCTGGTAGCTGTAGACCGGGGTCGGGTAGAAGTCGAAGAACGACTCGGTCTTGCCGAAGGTGAAGCCCGCGAACTGGATGAAGCCGCGGTCGAAATACGTCACGTTGTTGTTCGACGTGATCGCGTCGTTGGTGCCCCACTGCCAGCCGCCGCGCAGGTAGCTGCGGAGCGTGCCGTATTCAGTCTGGGTGCGGGTGTCGGCCGACAGCGCCACGCGGGTGCGCGAGGTTTCCGTATCGGTGCTGCGATCATACAGCGCCTGACCGCCGGAGACATAGGTCGCCAGCGAACCACCCGTGTTGTGGCCATATTCGGCGCGCACGAAGCCGCCGATCTTGATGCAGGTATCGGTGCCCGGGATGTAATAGAACCCGGCTCCGTACAGGGAGCAAACCTTCACGTATTCAACTGGTTGGCCCTCCTTGTCACAGGAAATGGCCAGCACGATCAATCAGGAGATGCGACACGCGGAGCCGCCGCCGCCCTTTTCCGGGTCCAATCGACTGGGGATCGGCTGGGTGAATTCGCAAAATCGCATGTCGGCCACCGACCGCCTTTGCGGGCCTCGATTCACGGCTCGGGCTCTGAACGCATCGCGGCGGCGTTGAGTGAGACTGGGTATAGCCTAGGTCGGGCAGAATCTTCAGCCCGACGGTCGCGGAAAAGCGGACGCCCCAGGCGCGTTTTTCACGCGCCCGAGGCGTCGACACATCCGCAAAAAAAGAAATTTGGATCAGAGCGCCGGAGTGAGACCGGCGGATTGATCGGCGACCACACGAGAAACCACTTCGGCGGCTTCGAGCAGGGTTTCCTGCGCGAGATGCGCGTAACGCTGCGTGGTGCGTGGTTGAGTGTGGCCCAACAGGCCCTGCACCACATACAGCGAGATGCCCTTGTTCACCAGGAAGCTCGCGAACGAGTGGCGAAGGTCGTGCAGGCGGACTTCGTCAAGCATGGCGCGCTCCCGAATGCGCACCCACGGGAAGTGCAGCGACGCGCAGGGGCGGCCCGTTACGGCGGACGGAAAGATGAACGGATTTCCCGGCTGCCGCGGAATCGCGCGCAGCAGCGCCATGGCCTGTCCGTTCAAGGCGATCATACGCGGACGTCCGGTCTTCGAGATCGGGACGAGCAGGGAGCGCTTGTCCCAGTCGATATAGTCCCATCTGGCCTGCGTGACTTCGTTACGGCGCGCGCCGGTGAGCAGCAGCAGCAAGATCGCCTGCGCGGCGCTCCGGTTTTCGTCGACATTGACCGATGCGATCAGCCGCTGTGTTTCTTCAGGCGAGAGGAAGCGGTCGCGTTGAACATCCGGCGCCGTGCTGATTCCGAAGGTCGGATTTTCGCGGATCGCCGGAATCTTCCACTTGCGCGCGAGATTGAAAATGTAACGCAGCAGGATCAGCACGCGATTGGTGGTGCCGGTGGCGTAACCCTTGTGGCGCATGACCTGAAGCAGGTCGGCAATCGCGGAGCCGGTGATTTCGTCGACGGGCAGCGATCCGAGCGCCGGCAGAACGTGAATGCGAAGCACCGTTTCGTCGGTCTGCCAGCTGCGTTTGTAGGATTTGACGTGCGGGAGGTAGCGGTCACGCACCAGCGCCGCGAGGGTGGGGATAGACCGCAACTCCCTGCGCTTTTCCTGCGGGTCATCGCCGAGCAGCGCTTGAGCGAGAATGACGCGTGCCTTGCGCCGCGCCTGCTCCAGCGTCAGGGCGTCGGCGGGACCGATCTTGTATTGCCGTTCTCGCCCGCGTTCGTCGGTGTAGCGCTGATAGAAGGTTTTCCCTCCCGATATCCGCACCTCCAGCATGAAACCGCGCTGGTCGCTGTCGAAATAATCGACCTTGCTGCGGCCGGGGACACATGTCGCGGCTGCGATGAAGGCGCGGGTCAGGACGGCTTTGGGCATGTCGACAGAAACAACCTTTGTGACGACGTGAATGTCATCTCAAAGGACATTCACTCGTCAATGACTCAACGGAATTGCGTCCTATGTGATGACGTCAGTGTCGCACCCGGGGATTTTTTCTTCTCACAAAGAGAGCGGTATGTCACAAAAAGTGATGTTTTCGCGCTGGAGGGCGGATGATCGGCGGCAACCGACGACAGAAACTATCAGTCGTACCGAATATAAAGGCGGCTTTGCAGGAGCGCCGCGAGTTCGCTTCAAAAGTCCGGGCCGCGCGCGCCGTGCTTGGCTGGAGTCAGGCCGAACTCGGCATGCGCGTTGGCGTGACCCAGCGTTCGATCAACCGGCTGGAGAAGGCCGACGTTGATGTCAGGCGCTCGACCGCTGTCGTGATCGAAACGGTTTTGCGCGATCAGGGCATTGTCTTCGAGAGAATTGCCGAGGGCGGTTTTCAGATGATCGTTCAGAAATAAGAGAAATCGATTTGCACGGGGATGACCCGAGACGCTTTTCAGGTATTGATATTCTGTACTAGAATTTGATTGTTTCATGCTGTGAATATCGGTTGCCCGTCATGACCGCGGCTCACGATCCGACCGCATTGCCCGAAAATCTTCCCGTCCCGCAGGATGATGGCGCCACGCGCCACCTCGCCGGAATGAAGATGCCCGACATCGCGTTGCCGGCAACCGACGGCACCAAAGTCAGTCTCGCCTGGCTGCCTGGCCGCGCGGTTGTCTATATCTATCCGCGCACCGGGCGCCCGGGGCAGGACCTGCCGACCGGATGGGACGCAATCCCGGGCGCGCGCGGCTGCACGCCGCAATCCTGCGCCTTTCGCGATCATTTTGCAGAATTGACAGCGCTCGGCGTGACGCATCTGTATGGATTGTCGACCCAGGACACTGCGTATCAGCGCGAAGCGGTGGATCGCCTGCATCTGCCGTTTCCGCTGTTGTCGGATTCGGAGTTGAAGCTCGCGCGGGCGCTGACGTTACCCACCTTCGCCGTCGACGGCATGACGCTGATCAGGCGCATGGCTTTGGTGATCGACGACGGCACCATCACGCATGTGTTCTATCCGGTTTTTCCGCCCGACCGGAATGCGGATGAGGTGATGGCCTGGCTTCAGGCCGAACGCCGCTGAGCGCGGTCGAGGTTTTCGCGCGCGGCCCGGAATACCGCCCGGAACATGTCAGGCGTCAGGACGCCGGTATTGGTATTGTAGCGGGAGCAGTGATAGCTGTCGAAAAGCATCACCGGTCCGATCGCCGTCCTGTTGCCATGTCCGAACGGGGCAGCTGACAATTTGGTGTCGAGCGCACGAACGACAGTGTCATGCGCGATCTTGCCGAGCGCGACGATGATCCGCAGATTCTCCATTTCGGCGATGGTCGCCTTCAGAAATGTCCGGCAGGTGGCGATTTCCTGCGTGGTCGGCTTGTTTTCCGGCGGCACGCAGCGGACGCCATTGGTGATGCGCGCGTCGATCATGGTGAGCGAGTCGTCGGTGCGCGCCAGGAATTGTCCGCTCGCAAATCCGAATTCGATCAGGGTCGGGTAGAGAAGGTCGCCGGCGAAGTCGCCGGTGAACGGACGTCCGGTGCGATTGGCGCCCTGAAGACCGGGGGCGAGGCCGACGATCAGCAGCCGCGCATCGGCCGGCCCGAACGAGGCGACGGGCGCGTTGAACCAGCCCGGTTCGCGCTGGCGCCAGTCATTGCGGAAGGACACAAGGCGGGGGCAGAGCGGGCAGTCGCGGCCGGGCTTTCCACTGTCGCGGATCAGGGCCGGATTGTCAGTCCTCGAAGTCTTCGTCGGCATTGGCCGGCACACTGGCACGTTGCGAAGTGCCGCGCTGCAAAAATTGTGGCGTATGTGGACGAGGTTCGCGGCCTTCGCGCGGCTCTCGCGTCGCGCGCTCGGTCGGATCGCGTCCGATCTTGGATTGCAGTTGCACGATGTCGATGAACTCGTCGGCCTGCCGGCGCAGTTCGTCGGCGACCATGGGCGGCTGCGTCGAAACCGTGGACACCACGGTGACCCGGACGCCGCGGCGCTGGACCGCTTCGACCAGGGAGCGGAAATCGCCGTCGCCGGAAAACAGCACCATGTGATCGATCGAGCCGGCCAGTTCCATGGCGTCGACGGCCAGCTCGATATCCATGTTGCCTTTGACTTTGCGGCGTCCGGTCTGGTCGACGAATTCCTTGGTCGCCTTGGTCACCACCGAATAGCCGTTGTAGTCGAGCCAGTCGATCAGCGGGCGGATCGAGGAGTATTCCTGATCCTCGATGATCGCGGTGTAGTAGAAGGCGCGCAGGAGGTTTCCGCGGGACTGGAATTCCTTCAGCAGGCGTTTGTAGTCGATATCGAAGCCAAGCGAACGCGCGGTGGCATAGAGATTGGCGCCGTCGATGAAAAGTACGATCTTGTCTGTCTGTCTGGACATTCGTCCTGTTATCCTTGTTGTTCGCCACCGAGAGGGACGTTGCCCTCACCAGCAATCGATATGATTATGTCATGCGGGGATATGAATATAATCCGCAATCGCATGGTCGGAGGGGGCGGCTCTGCTGCAAGGCCTGAATCCGGCCGGGCCGCACTGGAATCTGTTCCCGAACCACAAATTAATGCTGTTTTATTCGTCGGCAATAAGGCATGCGGACTCTGAAGCATGAGATTTTCTAGCCGACAGCCAGCCTCTGAACCTTGATTTACCTCAGATTTGGCCTTGCGCTTTCGGGATGAGGGGGGTACCTAAAGCGCAATCCTTCCAGGAACCCCGTTTTCAGGAGTGGCGAGGCCATGGCCCGTGTCACCGTCGAAGATTGCATCGACAAAGTTGAAAACCGCTTTGATCTTGTCCTGCTGGCGAGCCACCGCGCTCGCATGATTTCGTCGGGGGCCCAGATCACCCTCGAGCGCGACAATGACAAGAACCCCGTCGTGGCCCTGCGCGAAATCGCCGAAACCACGATTTCTCCCGGCGACCTCAAGGAAGACCTGATCCATTCGCTTCAGAAATACGTTGAAGTGGATGAACCGGAGCCTGAGGCGCCGCTGATCGGAACGTCCGGCTCGGTCGATGCCGACGATACCGACGTCGCCATGGAGCATATGAGCGAGGAAGAACTGCTCAAGGGCCTGGAAGGGCTGACCCCTCCGGAGGCCCAGCCGGAACCGGAACCCGAGCCCGAGGACGACTGAGCCTCTTGCAGCACGACATTCGCAATGGCCCGGTCTGCCAGCCGGGCCATTCGCTTTTCTTAACCCTGCGGACGCACCGCCTTGCCGCTTTCGCAAAGCGCTATGATATCATGGCTTTGAAAGGGCGACCGGCGCCGAATCGGCGCGGTGGCCCTAAGGATGGTCATGCCGCGCTCGAAGCCCCAGTTGCCCCGCATGCAGAATCAGGCGCGTAGCCGGGCACCGCTCGACTTTTCTCCCAATGTCGCCGGCGACCCTGTCGACAAGAAAAGAAAAACCGCCAAGCCGCCGATGATGCGGCAATACGACCTGGTGGAGCGGGTCCGCCGCTACAATCCCAACACCGACGAGGCGCTGCTGAACCGCGCCTATGTCTACGCCATGAAGGCGCATGGCGAGCAGAAGCGTGCCTCCGGTGACCCGTATTTTTCGCACCCGCTCGAAGTCGCCGCCATCCTGACCGACCTCAAGCTCGATGACGCCACCATCGCGGCCGCGCTGCTGCACGACACCATCGAGGATACCGAGGCGACCCGCGCCGAGATCGACGAGCTGTTCGGCCCCGATATCGGCACCCTGGTCGAAGGCCTGACCAAGCTGAAGAAGCTCGATCTGGTGACCAAGGAGGCCAAGCAGGCGGAGAATCTCCGCAAGCTCCTGCTGGCGATCGCCGCCGATGTCCGCGTTCTGCTCGTCAAGCTGGCCGACCGGCTGCACAACATGCGCACGCTCGGCCATGTGTCGCCGGAAACCAAGCGCCGCAACGCCGAGGAAACGATCGAAATCTATGCGCCGCTCGCCGGCCGCATGGGCATGCAGGAATTGCGTGAGGAACTGGAAGACCTGTCGTTCCGTGAGCTGTATCCCGACGCCTATGACGTGGTGACGGAGCGGTTGTTCACGCTGGCCTTGCGCAACAAGGACCTGATCACCGACATCGAGCAGCAACTCACGCGCAAGCTGGCCGATCGCGGCATTGCCGCATTGGTCAAGGGGCGGCAGAAGCGCGCCTATTCGATCTGGCGCAAGATGGAGCGCAAGTCGGTCGGCTTCGAGCAATTGTCCGATATCTATGCGTTCCGCGTGAATGTGAAGACGCTGGCGGACTGCTATCAGGCGCTCGGCATCGTGCACACCACCTGGCCGTTCGTGCCCGGGCGCTACAAGGACTACATCTCCACGCCCAAGCAGAACGACTATCGCTCAATCCACACCACCGTCATCGGTCCCGGCAAGCAGCGCGTCGAGTTGCAGATCCGCACCGAGGACATGGACAATATTGCCGAATACGGCATCGCGGCGCATGCGCTGTACAAGGACGGCGCCGGCTCGCCGAGCGACATGCTGTCCCGGGAATCGAGCGCCTATGCATGGCTGCGGCGCACCATCGAGCTGCTGGCTGAAGGCTCGAACCCGGAAGAATTCCTCGAGCATACCAAGCTCGAACTGTTTCACGACCAGGTGTTCTGCTTCACCCCCAAGGGGAAGCTGATCGCGCTGCCGCGCCAGGCCACGCCGATCGATTTTGCCTATGCCGTGCATACCGATGTCGGCAACACCGCGGTCGGCTGCAAGATCAACGGCAAGATCGCGCCGCTGATGTCGGAACTGGGCAATGGCGACGAGGTCGAAATCCTGACGTCCAGGGCGCAGAAGGCGCCGCCGGCGGCCTGGGAATCCCTTGTGGTGACCGGCAAGGCGAGGGCGGCGATCCGGCGCGCGACGCGCGTTGCGGTGCGCACGCAATATGCCGGTCTTGGCCGGCGGATTGTCGAGCGTCTGTTCCAGCGTGCGAAGAAGGACTATTCCGACGAGAAATTGCAGGGCGCCCTGCCGCGGCTGGCGCGCGCATCGATCGACGACGTCATGGCGGCAGTCGGCCGCGGCGAGATGAAAGCCTCCGACGTCGCGCGCGCGATGTATCCGGATTATCGCGAAGAGCGCGCGACGATGACCGTTCCCGCTGGCGACAGCGGATGGTTTGGGCTCAAGAGGGCGAAGTCGGTCAAGTTCAAGGTGCCGGCCGGCGAGAGCCGCTCGGCCATTCCGGTGCGTGGCATCAACAGCGATCTTCCCGTCCGCTTTGCGCCCAATGGCGGCGCGGTGCCGGGCGACCGGATTGTCGGCATTCTGACGCCGGGCGAGGCGATCACCATCTATCCGATCCAGTCTCCGTCGCTGAAGGATTTCGAGGAAAAGCCGGAGCGCTGGCTCGACCTGCGCTGGGATGTGGACGAACGGGCGCCGCAGCGTTTTCCCGCGCAGATCGTGGTGCAGTCGGTAAACGAGCCGGGCTCGCTGGCGCAGATCGCCCAAGTGATCGCGGAAAATGATGGCAATATCGATAATATTCATATGACGCGGCGCGCGCCGGATTTTACAACCGTCACGATCGACCTTGAGGTCTATGACCTCAAGCATCTCACGGCCATCATCGCGCAGCTGCGCGCCAAGCCGGTGGTCGCAAACGCCGCGCGCGTGAATGGCTGAGAGAGTCCGCTGACGTGCCGACTATTCCTTATCTCCGTCTGGGTGTGAACATCGATCACGTCGCCACCATCCGCAATGCCCGCGGCGGCGTGCATCCCGATCCCGTGCGGGCGGCGATGCTTGCGGTGGCCGCCGGTGCGGACGGCATTACGGCGCATCTGCGCGAGGATCGCCGCCACATACGCGACGAGGACATCGTGCGGCTGAAGGCGGAGATTTCAAAGCCGCTGAATTTCGAGATGGCGGCGACCGACGACATGATCGCGATCGCGGTCCGCACCCGACCGCATGCCGCCTGTCTGGTGCCGGAGCGCCGGGCGGAACGCACGACCGAAGGCGGTCTCGATGTCGCCGGCCAGAAGGCGCAGATCGATGCGGCGACCGCCGCGCTGAAGGCGGCGGGCATCCGTGTTTCGCTGTTCATTGCCGCCGATCCGCGCCAGATCGAAGCGGCGAAGGCAGTCGGCGCGCCTGTCATCGAAATTCACACCGGGGCCTGGTGCGAAGCCCTGGCGCATGACAGGGCCGCCGCCGCACGCGAATGGACGCGCATTGTCGAAGGCGCCCGGCTGGCGAAAAGACTTGGGCTGGAAGTTCATGCCGGGCACGGCCTCGATTTCGCGAGCGCCGAGACGATCGCCGCGTTGCCCGAGATCGTCGAACTGAATATCGGGCATTTTCTGATCGGCGAGGCTGTCTATGTCGGTCTCGAGGCGGCGATCGGGACGATGCGGGCGGCGATGGATCGCGGCCGGACCGGGGCGGCAGCACGATGATCCTCGGCATCGGATCAGATCTTGTCGATATCCGCAGGATCGAGAAGGTTCTGGCGCGGCACGGCGAACGCTTTATCGGCCGCATCTTCACCGAGATCGAGCGGGCAAAGGCCGAGCGGCGCGCAACCCGCATCGACACCTATGCCAAGCGCTTTGCCGCCAAGGAGGCCTGCTCCAAGGCGCTGGGCACCGGCTTTCGCCGCGGCGTCTTCTTTCGCGACATGGGCGTGGTCAATCTGCCGTCCGGGCGCCCGACCATGCAGTTGACCGGCGGCGCGCTCGCGCAACTTCACCGGATCACGCCGAAGGGTTATGAGGCACGGATCGACGTCAGTCTGACCGACGAATATCCGATTGCGCAGGCCTTTGTGGTCATCTCGGCCGTCATCTCCGGTGCCGGGCAGGCGAGTTAGGTGCGCATGTCGGTTCGTCCGCCAAAGCAAGTTGGCCGCGGCAAGTCGAACCGCGACGGCGCGCTGGACCGGGCGAAGGCGGCCATCGAGGAGGGCCGTCTCGATGAAGCGGACAGTCTGGCGCGTGACATTCTGACAAAAAAGCCGGATCACCCGGGCGCGTCGCATGTCCTTGGCGTGGTCATGCTCGCCCGTGGCAGCGCCGCGGACGCGGTGCCGCTGCTGACCATGGCCGCCGCGGCGGGCGATCCAGTCGTCGAAACCCATCTGGCCATGGCGCTGCGTCAGTCGGGCCGCGCGGGTGACGCGTTGCCATGGCTTGAGCGCGCCGTTGCCCGGCAGCCCGCGTTCGAACCCGCATTCCCGGAGCTGGGCACCCTGCTGCACAGCCTCAACCGCTTTGAGGAAGCCGAAGCGGTCCTGCGAAAGGGATTGAAGACTTTTCCCGGCTCGGCGGAAGCGTGGTGCGCATTGGGTCGGGTCCTGATCATGCGCGGTGATCGCAATGGCGCGCAGTTGGCCTTCGCCCGCGCGCTCGTTGAAAGACCGGCGCATCCGGGTGCGCTGTTTGGCTATGCCTGTGCGCTTCGGGACGAGGCGGATTTCACGCGCGCGGCAGATTTTTTCGGCAAGACGCTGGCCCAGATTCCGGAATGGGCGGAGGCCAGGCTGCAGCTCGGTTATTGCCTGCTGGAGCTGGACCAATGGGACGAGGCGATGGCGTGCATTCGCGCGGCGATCAAGCTCGATCCTGGCCTTTATGACACGGCGCGGCACGTTTTGGTGCGCTCGTCCCGCGGCCGCTTCTGGCTGCGGCCGAGTGTGGTGGCGGAAATGCTGGGCCGAGACGCCGGCGGCTAGCGCTTGTTGGCGCGGAATTCATGCCGATAGACGTCCTGCTCGAGCGACAGAGCGGTTGAGACGTCATGCAGTCTTTGCGCCGCTTCACCGGAGAGGGTCTCAAATTTATGAGTCCAGCTTTCACGGTTCACCGGGATGCATTGGGCGACCGGCGTTCCCTTCGACAGCGTGCCGGTGAAATCCGGGTTGTGCCAATAGGCCGGGAAGTGAACGAAATTGTCGTGGTAGGAATCGGCGTCGACCAACCCGGTCAGAGTCGTAAACGGCAGATCGCGTCGGTTGACCGGGTGAGTGACCAGCAGTGAGAATCCTTTCGGCAATTCGATCGTCCAGAAATTGGTGAACTTGATGATGAAGCGGTCGTCTTCATGGAAGGGCGTCCCCGCCACCTGGCTGGCGTCGTGAAACTCCAGCGGCGAACGGGGATAATTGGTGATGGCGCCGCCGGGAACGTCGCGCTGCCAGGTGAAGGCGCCATCCTTCACCTCGATATCGGCCACCAGCGGCATCAGGAATCCGTAGGTCATCGCATCGATGAAGGGCGGGCATTTCTTGACCGTGAATTGCTCGTTCTGCGACGCCGCGCTGAATGCCTTTTGCGGCAGGGCCTTGAACCAGTCGGGAAGCCCCTGCACCGCGGGAATCGGCTTCGGCAGAATGCTTTCCAGTTCCGGCGGACAGCGGAACGTGATTTGATGCGCGTCCGTCCGGTCCGGCATTGGATTTGTTGTCTCTGACATATTTGGACCGGATTTGCAGGCGCGAATGGTGTTGGCGGGGGTGCAGTCGCAACGCAAATCGGCCACACGATGGTTTTGCCAAGGGTCGGGCCAACGCGCTCAATTCGACTCGAAAAATGACAGGTGCCATTCTATTTGTCCATTAAAATCATGATCTTAGGCCGCGCGCTAGGTTTTATTGCGCCTTGTGGACCCAGCCGCTACAAGTCGCCGGATGCGCGACCCAGAGGATAAGAGGCCGATGAGCGTGACCACCGGAACCAAGAAAAAAGAAGGCGGATTGGGTGAAACCGTTCGCGTCGTCGTGCATGCGCTCATCATCGCGCTCGTCATCCGCACCTTCCTGTTCCAGCCCTTCAATATCCCTTCGGGCTCCATGAAGGAGACCTTGCTGGTCGGTGACTATCTCTTCGTCTCGAAATATTCCTATGGCTACAGCCACTATTCCTTTCCGTTTTCGCCACCGCTGTTTTCAGGCCGGATCATGGGATCGCAGCCGGATCGCGGCGACGTTGCGGTGTTCCGTCTGCCCAAAGACGACTCCACCGATTACATCAAGCGCGTGATCGGACTGCCGGGCGACAAGATCCGCATGATCGACGGCCTGCTGCACATCAACGGACAGCCGGTCAAGCGCGAACGTGTCGCGGATTATATCGAGACCGAGGAAACCGATCGGGCGACACGGGTGAAGCGCTGGCGTGAAACGCTGCCGAATGGCGTCACCTATACAACGCTCGACCTCATCGACAACGGCTTCTACGACAACACGCAGGAATACGTCGTGCCCGCCGGCAATTATTTCATGATGGGCGACAATCGCGACAATTCAACCGACAGCCGCGTGCTCAGCCAGGTCGGATATGTTCCGTTTGAGAATCTGATCGGCCGTGCGCAGATCATCTTCTTCTCGGTCGCCGAGGGCGAGCGGGCCTGGCAAGTCTGGCGCTGGCCGTGGGCGGTTCGCTGGAGCCGGCTGTTCTCCATCGTCCGATGAACCGCAAGGCCGAAACCGCGGCTGTTGCGACCGGCGGTTCCGTGGCCGCAAAGCGCGTCGCGGCGTCCAAGGAGCGCGCGGCGTCGACTCGGCCCCGGAAGGCCAAAAGCCGCAAGGGCGCCAAAAGCGAGAAGGTCAAATCGCCGGCCGCCACTCCGCTGGAAGAGACCATCGGTTACCGGTTTTCCGACGCGGCCTTGCTGGACCGGGCGCTGACGCATATTTCCGCGCTCAAGGGGCAGGGGCGGGCTGGCAGCTACCAGCGCATGGAATTTCTCGGCGATCATGTTCTGGGGCTCGCCATTTCCGAAATGCTGTTTGCGGCTTTCCCGAAGGCGGACGAGGGCGAATTGTCCCGCCGCCTCGCCGATCTGGTGCGCCGGGAAACCTGTGCTGAAGTGGCTCGCGCGATGGAACTGGGCGCCGCCTTGCGGCTTGGTGCGTCCGAAGTGCGGGCCGGCGGACGCAGCAAGGCGGCGATCCTCGCCGATGTCTGCGAGTCGCTGATCGGCGCGGTGTTTCTGGACGGCGGCTATCAGGCCGCCAAGGCCTTCGTCGAGCGGTTCTGGGCCGAGCGGATGCGCAAGCCGGCGCGTCCGTTGCGCGACCCCAAAACGGTCTTGCAGGAATGGGCGCAGGGGCGCGGATTGCCGACACCGGCCTATCGCGAGGTCGAGCGTACGGGACCGCATCATGACCCGGTATTTCGCGTGGCGGTGACGCTGCCACAGCGTGATGCGGCCGAAGGCAAGGGGCGTTCCAAACGCGCAGCGGAGCAGGCGGCCGCGGCCGCCTTGCTGGCGCGGGAAGGCGTGCAGACCGATGGCGGATGACGACACTGGCGCGGCTCCGCAGGAGCAGACCCGTTGCGGTTTTGTGGCGCTGATCGGCGCCCCCAATGCCGGCAAGTCGACGCTGCTGAATGCCCTGGTGGGTTCGAAGGTTTCGATCGTCTCGCACAAGGTGCAGACCACCCGCATGCTGGTGCGCGGCATCGCGGTGGAAGGCGGCGCGCAACTGATTTTCGTGGACACCCCCGGCATCTTCGCGCCCAAGCGCCGGCTCGATCGCGCCATGGTCACGAGCGCCTGGAGCGGCGCGCAGGATGCTGATCTGACCGGGTTGCTGATCGACGCCCGCAAGGGATTGGACGAGGAAACCGACGCGATCCTGTCGCGCATCGGCGATATCCGCGGCGAAAAATTCCTGCTGCTGAACAAGATCGACGTGGTCGACAAGGAAGCCTTGCTCGGCCTGACCAAAGCCGTGAATGAACGGGCAAGATTTTCCGCCACCTTCATGATCTCGGCCCTGAATGGCAGCGGCGTGGCTGATGTGAAGCGCTGGCTGGCCGAGCGGGTGCCGAAAGGCCCCTGGCATTATCCGGCCGACCAGATCTCGGACGCACCCTTGCGCCAGCTTGCCGCCGAGATCACCCGCGAGAAATTGTATCAGCGTCTGCATCAGGAACTGCCGTACCAGTCGGCGGTCGAGACCACGGACTGGAAGGAGCTCAAGGACGGCTCGGTCCGCATCGAGCAGACCATCTTTGTCGAGCGCGAAAGCCAGCGTAAAATCGTTCTCGGCAAGGCCGGCCAGACCATCAAGGCGATCGGCGCCGACGCCCGCAGGGACATCGCGGAAGTGGCCGAAACGCCGGTGCATCTCTTCCTGTTTGTGAAGGTGCGCGAGGGCTGGGGCGACGATCCCGCCCGCTATCGCGAGATGGGGCTGGATTTTCCGAAGGATTGACGCCGGTGCAGACTCGCCTGCAAGGTTGACGGCATGCACTGGCTTGATGACGGCATCGTTCTGGGCGTCCGCAAGCACGGGGAGGCAAATGCCATCCTCGAACTGATGACGCGCGAGCATGGCCGCCATCTCGGACTGGTGCGCGGCGGCGCGGGTTCGCGCATGCGTCCACTCCTGCAGCCCGGCAATTCGTTGCGCGCGATCTGGCGAGCGCGGCTGGACGATCAGTTGGGCAGCTACACCGTGGAGGGGCTCAATCTGCGCGCCGGCGCGCTGCTCACGTCCTCGCACGCCGTCTATGCCGTCACGCATCTGGCGGCC
The DNA here is from genome assembly GCA_022843165.1 of Pseudorhodoplanes sp. GTDB lineage: Bacteria > Pseudomonadota > Alphaproteobacteria > Rhizobiales > Xanthobacteraceae > Pseudorhodoplanes. Next base: position 41,384 of record JALHOD010000007.1, on the reverse strand, counting down.
TTGGCGCGGCTGCTGCCGGAACGCGATCCGCACGACGTGGTCTATGACAGCCTGGAATCGATTCTGAATTCACTCGACGATCCGGCGACGGCCGCTGCGCATGTGGTGCATTTCGAGATGCAGATGCTGGCCGAACTCGGATTCGGCCTCGACCTCATGTCCTGTGCCGCGACCGGGCAGACCGACGATCTGGTGTATGTCTCGCCCAAATCCGGGCGGGCGGTGTCGCGCGAGGCCGGCGAGGAATGGCGCGACCGGTTGCTGGCCTTGCCGGCCTTTCTGGCGGAGGACCAGCACGGTGCGCCTTCGGGCGTCGATATCGGGCGCGGGTTTGCGCTGACCGGGTTTTTTCTGTCGCGCTATGTCCTGGAGCCGCGCAATCTCGGATTTCCGGACGCGCGCGCCCATTTCATCGCGGCGATCTCTCGCGTCTTGCCGAACGCCGCCTGACACGCACCTTCCAAAGAAAAAGGCCGGTCCCGAGAGACCGGCCTTCGCTTCAGGCGTTGTGCGCCATTACCAGCAGCGGCGTTCCCACCAGCAGCGGCGATAGTAACCGTGGCCGCGGCAGACGCGGACGCTGCGGCAGCGCGGGCCGCGATAGCGGCGGTGGCCGTAATAATATTGAGCCTGTTCGATCATGTTTTGCATGTCGATGGCGCCGCCAATGGCCGCGCCGCTCGCCGGGGCGGCAGACGCCCCGGTCGTGCCGGCCAAACCGAGGCCGATAGCGACCAGCATCGCAAAAAGAATCTTTTTCATGGATATCTCCGTTGTTACTTCCTGAGGCGGGCGACATCGTTCCGCTTGAGTGCGGTTCAGCCGTCCGCCGCCGTTGATATCGACCTTGCCCCTTGAGTGGGGAGCCGGCCGGCCAGCCCACCCACCGCAACGAAGATTCGATGCGGTCGCGGATCATAGGGTAGCAAGAAAAACGGCAAGACTTGGAAATTTTTGCCTGCAGATCGTCTCGGGCGCTCAAAAAAACGTTAAATGACGAGGCTTAACGCAAATTCTGCGACGCACCATCCGGAACCCGGGCTCGATTTCCTTCGCTCGTCGTTTCCTCCGTCGTTGTCGATCATTCCGCGCCGCACCGAGGAGCGGTTCCCGGATGTGCGCTGTTGCCCCTCAGGTCGAGAGTAGAGCGGTTCGGACCTGAATTCGCAGTGGTTTTGATGTTCATCCCTTGTTCATGGCCATTTTGCGCGTTACCGACACAACATGGGAAAGCAAACGATTCCACCGGAGAAAGGCGACGTTCAGGAAATCGCGCTGCGCGAGGCGTTGGAAGAACGCTACCTGGCGTACGCCCTGTCCACCATCATGCACCGGGCCTTGCCGGATGCGCGCGACGGCCTGAAGCCGGTCCACCGCCGGATTCTCTACGGCATGCGGCTGCTGCGGCTCGATCCGGGAGCCACCTTCAAGAAGTCGGCCAAGATCGTCGGCGACGTGATGGGTAACTTCCATCCGCATGGCGATCAGGCGATCTACGATGCGCTGGTCCGGCTCGCGCAGGATTTCTCCTCGCGCTACCCGCTGGTCGACGGACAAGGCAATTTCGGCAATATCGACGGCGATAACGCCGCCGCCTACCGCTATACCGAAGCGCGCATGACCGAGGTCGCGCGGCTTCTGCTCGACGGCATCGACGAGGACTCGGTCGAGTTCCGTCCCAACTACGACGGCCTGTCGGAAGAGCCGGTCGTGCTGCCGGGCGCGTTTCCCAATCTGCTGGCCAACGGCTCGCAGGGCATCGCGGTCGGCATGGCGACGTCGATCCCGCCGCACAATGCGGCGGAACTTTGCGACGCGGCGCTGTTTCTGATCTCAAATCCAAATGCGCGCTCCAGGACGCTGATGAAATTCGTGCCTGGTCCTGATTTTCCGACCGGCGGCATCGTCGTGGATTCGCCGGAAACGATCGCGGAAGCCTATGCCACCGGACGCGGTTCGTTCCGGGTGCGCGCACGCTGGAAGGAAGAAGACACCGGGCGCGGCACCTACCAGATTGTGGTCACCCAGATTCCGTATCTGGTGCAGAAGTCGCGTCTGGTCGAGAAGATCGCCGAACTCCTGAACGAGCGGAAGCTGCCGCTGGTCGCCGACATCCGCGATGAATCGGCCGAGGACGTGCGGCTGGTGATCGAGCCGCGCGCGCGCACGGTGGATTCCGCGGTGCTGATGGAATCGCTGTTCAAGCTGACAGAGCTCGAGACCCGCATTCCGCTCAACATGAATGTGCTGGTCAAGGGCCGCGTGCCGACCGTCGTCGGTCTGGCGGAAGCGTTGCGCGAATGGCTCGATCATCGCCGCGACGTGCTGGTCCGCCGCTCGAATTTCCGCCTGAAGCAGATCGATCATCGCCTGGAAGTGCTGGGCGGCTATCTGATCGCCTATCTGAACATCGACAAGGTGATCAAGATCATCCGCACCCAGGACGAGCCGAAGCCGGTGCTGATGCGCACCTTCAAGCTCACCGACGTGCAGGCCGACGCCATTCTCAACATGCGGCTGCGCAATTTGCGCAAGCTGGAGGAGATGGAGATCAAGCAGGAGGACAAGTCGTTGCGCGAGGAGCGCAAGGGCCTGAAGGCGCTGCTTGGCTCCGAGGCGCAGCAGTGGAAAAAGGTGTCGGACGAAATCAAGGCGGTGCGCGAGGCCTTCGGTCCGAAGACCGAACTCGGCAAGCGCCGCACCACCTTCGGCACTGTGGCCGAACACGCCGTCGCCGCCGTCGAGGAGGCGATGGTGGTGCGCGAGCCGATCACCGTCGTGGTGTCGGAGAAGGGTTGGGTCCGCGCGCTGCGGGGTCATGTGTCGGATCTGTCCGGCGTCGCCTTCAAGACCGACGACGCGCTGAAATTCTCGTTCCCCGCCGAGACCACCACGAAGTGCCTGATCTTCGCGACCAATGGCCGCTTCTACACGGTGGACGCGTCGAAGCTGCCGGGCGGGCGGGGACATGGCGAGCCGCTGCGGCTGTTCATCGACATGGAGCAGGATGTCGACATCATCGCGGCCTTTGCCCATCAGGGCGGGCGCAAATTCCTGGTCGGCAGCCAGACCGGGCGCGGCTTCATCGTGTCCGAGGATGAATGCGTGGCCAACACCCGCAAGGGCAAGCAGATCCTCAACGTGAAGGACAAGGACGGCGCCTGCGCGATCACGACCGTCGACGGCGAACTGGCCGCGGCCATCGGCGAGAACCGCAAGATGGTGATTTTCAAGCTCGAGCAGGTGCCGGAAATGACCCGGGGCGCGGGGGTGCGGCTGCAGCGCTACAAGGATGGCGGATTGTCCGACCTGATCACCTTTACCGCCAAGGACGGACTGACCTGGCTGGACGGGGCCGGGCGCGCCTTCTCGATGCCGATGAAGGAATTGTCCGACTGGCGCGGCAACAGGTCCGACGCCGGCCGGCTGGCGCCCAAGGGTTTTCCGAAGAACAACAAGTTCGGAAAGACCCTTTGATTCCGTTGCTTGACGGCAGGTTCTGACGTTGGGGCGCAGTTATCCTCAGGTGAAACATCAGGTGAGGATAACTAGGCAACCCTTGCGGGGCGGCGCTTCGGTCCCGCCAGCATGGCGGCCAGCTGGAACAGGCCCGCGACCACGGCGATGGTGCCGGCCGCGCCCAGCGACAGATCAAAGCCCAGGGCGGACGGCAGGAAGGCGGCGACGCCATAGCCCAGAATCCCGCTTGCGATGGCGACGACCGCCGAGATGACAACCTGCATGCGCAGATCGTCGGTGAGCAGGCGGGCGGTGGCGGGCGGACAGACCATCATCGCCACCACCAGAATGACCCCCACGGCCTCCAGCGAGACCACGGCCGCAAGTGCGGCGAGCGCGGTGATCACGGCGCCCACCAGCTTCGGACGAAGGCCGATCGTTGCGGCGAAGACTGGATCGAAGCACACGATCCGCAATTCCTTGAACAGCAGCAGGATCGTTGCGGTCACCAGCCCAAGCCCGATCATCAGCCGCCCGATCTGCGCGGGCAATTGCGACAGTGTGTCCATGTTGAACAGGCTGGCAGGGCCGGTCGCCGCCGGCCAGATCGCGGCTTCGACATTGCCGTAAAGAATGTGATGCACGTCGAACGAGGTGCCGGCGAGGCCGCTTTGCTCGAGCAGCACCACGCCGAGCGCGAACATGGCGGTGAACACCGCGCCAAGCGCGGTCGATGGATCGACGCCCGCGATGCGCCGCAGGAATTCGACCAGCAGCGCCGTGACCAGCGCCGCCGTTCCCGCGCCGGCCAGCATCACCCAGATCGCAGTCGTTCCGGCCAGAAGATAGGCAATGACAATTCCCGGAAAGACGACGTGGCCGACGGCATCGCCAAACATGCTCTGCCGGGTCAGCACCAGAAAATTGCCGACCAGCGCGCAGACCAGCGCCGCCAGCGTTCCGCAAATAAGTGCGGGAAAGTCGATCTGCAGGAACTCGGTCATGGCCGGCGCTCCCGCCACGCATGCCGCCCGGCATAACGCGGCAGCAGGCCGCGCGCGGTGCCGAGGGCCACGCTGACGGCAAAGATCGCGAACGCCACCAGCACGATCACCGCGCCGGTCGGCACGTCGGGATAAACCGCCGAGATCGCGGCGCCGACATACGCGCTCACGGCGCCGATGGCGGCCGAGATCACCGTCATCGGACCGGCATGGTTCGACCAGAACCGCGCCGCGGCCGGCGGAATGACGATGAGCGCGACTATCAGCACAAGACCGACGATGCGCAGGCCGATGACTACGACCGCGAGCACCAGCGCGATCACGGCCAGATCCAGCGCGCGCACCGGAAACCCTTGCGTCTGCGCGAATTCGATATCGAAGGCGACCAGCACGAGTTGCTTGAACAGCAGCGAGATGATTGCGGCGATCACGATGGAAAGGATCGCAAGCGTGATCGCCTCGTGCCGCAGCATGCCGGCGGTGGCGCCCAGCAAATAGACGTCGAGACCCGCCTGTCCGCCGGTGCGCAAGGTCTGGATCACGCTGAGCAGGACGATGCCCAGCGCGAAGAAGGTCGCCAGCACGCTCGCGATCGCCGTGTCTTCAGGCAGGCGCGTATGATTGCGAATGGCCTGGATGGACAGCGCCGCGAGCAGGGCGGCGATTGCGGCGCCCGCCAGCAGGAATCCCAGCGTGCGGCCGGGCAGTCCCAGCAGCACCGCCACGATGAAGCCGATGGCGACGCCGGGCAGTGTGGCATGGGCCAGCGCATCGGCCACCAATGCGCGCCGCCGCAGCATCGCGAATACGCCGGCTGCGCCGGCCGCGATCCCGAGCGCCGCGGCGCCCAGCATCACCACGGTGGTGTTGTATCCGCTTTGCAGCAGCAGAACGTCGAGCAACTGGGAGGACGTCTCAGACATCGTCGGGCGCGGCTTTGGCCTGTCCCAGGGGCTCCAGCGGCACCCCGTAGGTTTTGGCGATCAGCGCCGGCGTGAAGTCGGTGACAACCGGACCGGCGGCGATCACGTGGCGGTTCAGCAGCAGGACATGATCGAAAATCTCCGGAACCGAGCCGAGGTCGTGATGCACGCAGATCACCAGCGCGCCGTCGGCGCGCAGCTTGCGAAACACGTTTGTCATGATGCGTTCGGTCGTCGCATCCACGCCGGCGAACGGTTCGTCGAGCAGATAAAGCGAACTCTCCTGCGCCAGCGCACGCGCGATGAAGACACGCTGCTGCTGGCCGCCCGACAGCGCGCCGATCTGCCGGTCGGCCAGATCGCTGAGGCCGACGGTCTCGAGATAGCCGCGGGCGCGTTCGCGATCGGCGCGTCGCACCGGCCGCAGCCAGCCGATGCGGCGATACAGTCCCATCGCCACCACGTCGAGCGCGGTCGCGGGAAAATCCCAATCCACGCTGGAGCGCTGCGGGACATACGCCACGCGACCGTATTGCCGCTCGATCTTCTCTCCATGAATCAATGCTTCGCCCGAAGCGGCCGGGACAAGACCGAGCATGGCTTTCAGCAACGTTGATTTGCCCGCGCCGTTTGGTCCGACAATCGCAACCAGCCCGGAGGGCGGCGATGTCCAGGTGACGTCGATGAGGGCCGGCACGCCGCCATAGGCGACGGAGAGGTTGTGGACGGCGACAGGCGGCGAACGCATGGCGTCCGCACTCTGCACGTCGGAACGCGATGGCGCCAGCACGCCGTCAGCCGCCATGCTTGAGTTTGCCGGCCATGCCGCGCACCGGGGCATCGCCGCCAAGCGCGCGCGCGATCGTCGTGCCGTTGTGGTCCAGCATGCCGATCAAGGTGCCTTCATAGGTGCCGGGCGTGCCGAGCGCGTCGGAATAGAGCTCTCCGCCGATCGCCAGCTTGTGGCCACGCGCGGCGGCGCCTTCCACCAGCGCGCGGATGTTGCGGTCGGGCACCGAGCTTTCGAAGAACACAGCTCTCACCTTGCGGTCGACCACCAGGCGCACCAGTTCCTCGACGCGCTTGAGGCCGGCTTCGCTTTCCGTCGACAGGCCCTGAACGCCTTCGACCTCGAACCCGTATGCGCGGCCGAAATAGTTGAACGCGTCATGCGCGGTGACGAGCACGCGCGAACCGGCCGGTACCGGTGCGAGAATGCGCCGCGTATAATCGTCGATCGCCGCCAGCTGCGCGATATACGCCTTGGCGCCGGCCTGATAGGTCGCGCGTCCGGCCGGATCGCGAACGATCAGTGCGTCGCGCACCGACTCCACGACCGTCGTCCACAATTTCGGATCCATCCAGACATGCGGATCGAAGCGGCCCGGATAATTCGGATCGGAGATCAGCCGGTCCTGCGGAATGTGTTCGGCGGCGTACCAGACCGGTTTGGTCTTGCCGAGTGACTTCAGCGCCTCGCCGAGTTGCGCCTCGAGATGAAGTCCGTTGGCGATGACGATGTCGGCGCCCGACAGCCGCGCGATGTCGCTGCGGGTGGGGCGGTAGGTGTGCGGATCGACGCCTTCGCCAAGCAGGCTCGCCACCTCGACGCGGCTGCCGCCGATTTGCCGCACGGCATCGGCCAGCATGGAGACGGTTGCCACCACCTTGAGCGGGCGAGTCTGACTGTATGCCGGGACACCGGCGGCCATCCAGACGGCGATTGTGACCACAGCCGCCGAGATCACGGCGGCGACGGAAAAACGGAAGGGGAACTTCATTTTCGCCCTATCTGCTATTGCAAATTATTCGCAATAAGATGGTGTGCCCAGGACGTCTTGTCAATCCATTAGCGAATAATTCGCAGAAATTCAGGGCTTTAGGCGACGGGCGGCTAGAGTTCGGCCCGCACCCAGCCCTGCGACATAAGGCGTTCCTGCGGCAGGAAGCGGCTCTTGTAGTCCATCTTGCGGGAGCCGCGGACCCAGTAACCGAGATACACATAGGCCAGCCCCATGCGGCGGGCGCGGGCGATGTGGTCAAGGATCATGAAAGTGCCGAGCGAGCGGCTTTCCTCCTCCGGCTCGAAAAAGGAATAGACCATCGACAGGCCGTCATTGAGCACGTCGGTGAGCGCGACCGCGAGCAGGGTGCCGGTGCCGCGGCCCTGCAGCAGGGAGCCGGGTTCGCGCCGCCGGTATTCGACGGTGCGGGTCTCCACATGGCTGTCTTCCACCATCATGGCGTAGTCGAGCACCGTCATGTCGGCCATGCCGCCGTCGCGATGCCGGGTGTCGAGATAGGCCCGGAACACCGAATATTGCTCGGAGGTCGGGGTGGCGCTGCGCATCTCGCCAAGCAGATCGGCATTGCGGTCGGCGATGCGGCGCATCGAGCGGGTGGGCCGGAAATCGTCCGCCACCACCCGCACCGACACGCAGGCGCGGCAGGTTTCGCAGGCGGGGCGATAGGCGATGGACTGGCTGCGGCGGAAGCCGCCATGAGTCAGGAGGTCGTTCAGTCCCGGTGCGCGGTCCCCCACCAGATGCGTAAAGACCTTCCGCTCTTCCTTGCCCGGCAGATAGGGGCAGGGCGAAGGCGCCGTCAGGTAGAATTGCGGGGTATCGCGCGAATGCTGGGTCACGGGATGGTCCGATCGCTCCTTCCGGACCCCCAATGTCTCCTGTCAGGCCGCGTTCGTCAAAGGCCTGCGGCGGGGCTAGGGCGTTGCGGGGCGGACGGTCCGGATCGCGGCGGCCCGCACCTGATTGTTGATCACCACGGTGCCGACCAGCATGTCATGCAGCAGCCGGCGGCGGTCGTTGAAGAAACAGACCGCCAGAATCAGCGGGGTCAGCGCGGAGACCGTCACCCAGAACACCACCGCGTGCACGGCGCCGAGCAGGAAATAGCTGGGCGCGCCGTACCAGGTGCGCATTTCCAGATCCATCACCCGCATCCCGATGGTGGCTGAGCGCGGGCTGCCCAGCGTCATGCCGTAATAGAACAGGGCCCACAGCACCGAGACCACGGGCATCAGTCCGTACAGTACAAAACCAAGACCCAATGTCACGACGCCGACGGCGAAAATCAGAATGGCGAGGAAGATCATCGGGATCGCGAGGATGATCAGGTCGATCATGAAAGCGATCACCCGGCGCGCCGGCACGCCCTCGAACAGTTCCGGACTGGTCGCCGGATCATAGGCATGCGGCTTGACGTCGAACGACACGCCGATGCGTTTCGGATCGTTGCTGCTACCCGGCTCGCTGCTCATGGAACACCCAAATCCTCTCGAACGGACTGTGGACAAAAAGCGTCCCAGCGCAAGTGGTTCCGGGCATGGTCCGATCAGATTTGCGAGAGCGGTCGCTGAGACGCAGTCACATCTCGAAGGCGGGCAGCCTCAGGCGGCTCCGCACCTCATCGATCACGGGGATCGAATCGGAGGCGCCAGAGGCAGAGCCGAACGGCAGATGGGCGGGTTTCTCGATCCGCACCGCATTCACGACGAAGTCGCGGATTTTGCCAACGCCGGAGGCGAGCTTGTCGAACATGCCTTCGAGTCCGTCGCGCGGGACTGGCCGTTCGGCCACCACGGCCGGCGTGATCACCAGCGGAGCCGCCGGCACGGTCACGGGCGCGGTCATGGCTGCCTCCCGGCGCATGGCGGGAGCCTTCTTGATGCGCTCGGCTTGGGCCGTGGCCAAAGCCGCGGCGCGGCTGCGCGCCTGTTCGGCCGCCGCATGTCTCTCGGCCGCTTCCACGGCCGCCTGACGGTGGGCCTCGGCCTCCTGCTTGGCCTTCAGTTCGCGCATCGCAATATGGCCGGCTTCGACCCGCTCCACGATGTCGCCATAACGAGTGAGGTCTGACTGGTCGAACACGATCTTCTCGAGCTTCGGCGCCGCGGGCTGCAGCAGGCCGAGCTTCGCGACAAGCAGGGCCCCGGCCAGGGAGCAGAGGATCGAGAACGCCATTCGTCCGGCATAGGTCCAGAACAGTTTCGGCATGACAGGTCTCGGCGCGGGACAACGCCGGCCTCCGCCGGCCGGCCCGCTTTTTCTGGCGGTTGATCTCGCCGAAAACATGGCGTCTGGTGCCGCGGAGACGCCATTTTCAGCCCCGCTCTGCCACGAACCTGACATGACCATTGCGATTACCGATATCGAGGCCGCCCAGGCGATTCTCGCCAACCGTGTGGTGCGCACGCCCATGCTGGCGGCGCCCCGACTGTCGGACCTGACCGGCGCGACGGTCTTCGTGAAATACGAGAATCTGCAGGTCACCAATTCGTTTAAGGAACGCGGCGCGCTCAACAAGCTGGCGAGCCTCGACAGGATGGAGCGGAGCCGCGGCGTGATCGCGATGTCCGCCGGCAACCATGCGCAGGCGGTGGCCTATCACGCCGCGAAGCTCGGCATTGCGGCGACCATCGTCATGCCGGTGACGACGCCGCTGGTGAAAATCGCCGCCACCAAGGGATACGGCGCCGACGTCGTCTTGCATGGCGAGAGCGTGGCCGAAGCGCAGGCGCGCATGGAAGACCTGCAGGCCGCGCGCAATCTGGTTCTGGTCCATCCCTACGACGACCCGCGTGTGATTGCGGGTCAGGGCACGATCGCGCTCGAGATGCTGGACGAGCAGCCCGACCTCGACTGCCTGGTCATTCCGATCGGCGGCGGCGGTCTGATCGCCGGCAACGCCATTGCCGCCAAGGCGGTCAGGCCGCAGATCGATATCGTAGGCGTCGAGGCCGCGCTTTATCCGGCGATGTGGAACGCCATCACCGGCGGCAACAAGCCGGTCGGCGGCCCGACTCTGGCGGAAGGCATCGCGGTGAAAAATGTCGGCACGCTTGCGTTGCCGGTCGTGCGCGAACTGGTGTCCGGCATCCTGCTGGTGGATGAGGCGCATCTCGAACGCGCGGTGAACACCTATCTGACGCTGCAGAAAACCATGGCGGAAGGCGCCGGCGCGGCGGGGCTGGCCGCGATGCTGGCGGAGCCCGAACGTTTTCGCGGCAAGCGCGTCGGGTTGATCCTGTGTGGTGGCAATATCGATCCGCGCATTCTCGCCTCGATCATGGTGCGCGAACTGGAGCGCGGCGAACTGATCCTGTCATTCCGCCTCACCATTCCGGACCGGCCGGGCGTGCTTGGCCATATCGCGACGCGGCTCGGCGTGCTTGGCGCCAACATTCTCGAGGTCGATCACAAAAGGCTGTTTCTCGACGTGCCGGCCAAGGGCGCCCGGCTCGATGTCACGGTGGAGACGCGCGACCGCGCGCATGCCGAAGAGATCATCAGGGCGATGGCGGAGGACGGCTATCAGCCGGTGCGGCTGAATGCCGGCGAGGCGATGGAATAATTCGCGCCCGGCAAGGACCGTTATGCGGTCTTCAATCTCTCCGCCGCCTTCGGCGCGAAATAGGTCAGCACGCCGTCGGCGCCGGCGCGCTTGAAGGCGATCAGGCTTTCCATCATCGCCATGTCGCCGTCGAGCCAGCCGTTCTGCGCCGCCGCCATGATCATCGCGTATTCGCCCGACACTTGGTAGGCAAAGGTCGGCATGCCGAAGGTGTCCTTCACCCGCCGCACGATGTCGAGATAGGGCAGGCCGGGTTTCACCATCACCATGTCGGCGCCTTCCTCGATGTCGAGCGCGACTTCGCGCAGCGCCTCGTCGGAATTGGCATAGTCCATCTGGTAGGTGCGTTTGTCGCCGGTCAGCGTCTTGGACGAGCCGACTGCGTCGCGGAACGGTCCATAGAAGGCCGAGGCGTATTTCGACGCATAGGCCATGATGGCGACGTCGGTATGTCCGGCGGCGTCGAGCGCGGTGCGGATCGCACCCACGCGGCCATCCATCATGTCGGACGGCGCGATGATGTCGCAGCCGGCATCCGCCTGCACCAGCGCTTGCCGCACCAGCACCTCGACGGTCTCGTCGTTGAGGATCACGCCATCGCGCAGCAGGCCGTCATGGCCATGGCTGGTGAAGGGATCGAGCGCGACGTCGCACATCACGCCAAGTTCGGGAAATTCCGTCTTGATCGCCCGGATGGCGCGGCAGACCAGATTGTCGGGATTGGTTGCCTCGGAGCCATGCTCGTCGCGCAATTTCGGGTCGGTATAGGGAAACAGCGCCAGGCAGGGGATGGCGAGCCGGGCGGCCTGTTCGGCCGCGCGCAGCATTTCGTCGATCGAGAGCCGCTCGACGCCCGGCATGGACGGGATGGCGGTGCGGACCTTGCTGCCGTCCACCACAAAGACCGGCCAGATCAGATCGTCGGTGGTGAGCACATTCTCGCGCACCATCCGGCGCATCCATTCCGCGCGGCGCAGCCGGCGCGGGCGCGTCGGCAGATCGAGCGGGCCGCCGTCGGCGGCGGTGCCGGGTTCGACCGGCACAAAGCGGGTTTTGTTCTCGATCGGACGGCCGAATTTGATCGCCATGGAGGGCTCCGGTTCGGGCCGGTTTTATCCGGTTTGGCGGTCGCCTGCCATGGCCCCGTTGCAGAGCAGATTGACTGAGGTAAACGGCGCACTTATCGCTGAAAGCATGGATTTCGCTCTCTCGGACGATCAGCGCGCCTTTCAGGCCACCGCGCGGCAATTCGCCCAGAATGAGATGATGCCCCATGCCCGGGACTGGGACGAGGGCGAGATTTTCCCCGTTGCGGCTTTGCGCGAGGCCGCGGCGCTCGGCTTTGGCGGCATCTATGTCAGGGAGGATGTCGGCGGCTCGGCCTTGTCGCGACTCGATGCCACCCTCATCTTCGAGGAACTGGCGCAGGGCTGCACCTCGACCGCCGCCTATATCTCGATCCACAACATGGCGGCCTGGATGATCGACGCCTTTGCCGGCGAAGCGCAGCGCCGGCGCTTCCTGCCCAAGCTCTGCGCGATGGAGCATTTCGCGAGCTACTGCCTGACCGAGCCGGGTGCCGGCTCCGACGCGGCGAATCTCGCAACGCGGGCAAGACGCGACGGCGACCATTATGTGCTCGACGGCGCCAAGGCGTTCATCTCCGGCGGCGGTGCCTCCGATATCTATGTCTGCATGGTGCGCACCGGCGGCGCGGGGCCAAAGGGTATCTCCTGCATTGTGGTCGAGAAGGACGCGCCTGGTCTTTCCTTCGGCGCCCGGGAACAGAAGCTCGGTTGGAAGTCGCAGCCGACCGCGATGGTGATGTTCGAGAATTGCCGCGTTCCGGCGGAGAACCTCATAGGCAAGGAGGGCGACGGGTTCAAAATTGCAATGATGGGGCTCGACGGCGGGCGGCTCAACATCGCAGCCTGTTCGCTCGGCGGCGCGCAATTCTGTCTCGACCGCACCATCGGCTACATGCGCGAGCGCAAGCAGTTCGGCTCACGCCTCTCGGAGTTTCAGGCGCTGCGCTTTCGCATCGCCGACTATGCCACCGAACTTGAAGCCGCGCGCCTGATGGTGCGCCGCGCCGCGCACGCGGTGAGCGCCGGCGAGCCGGGCGCCACGCGCCTTGCGGCGATGGCCAAACGCTTCGCCACCGACGTCGGATTCGAGGTCGTGAATGGCTGCCTGCAACTGCATGGCGGCTACGGCTATTTGCGCGACCATCCGATCGAACGCGTGCTGCGCGACGTCCGGGTCCATCAGATCCTGGAAGGCACCAACGAGATCATGCGGCTGATCGTCAGCCGCGACCTGATGGGAAACTGACTTGAATTCTCCGTCCGGCGACATCCTGTTCGACATCCGCGGCGGCGCCGGCCTGGTTACGCTCAATCGGTCGAAGGCGCTCAATGCGCTGACGCACGACATGGTGCGGGCGTTGCATGCGCAGTTGCGGACCTGGGCGGCCGATACTGCCATCACGCGCGTTGTCGTCACCGCCAATGGCGAGCGCGCCTTCTGCGCCGGCGGCGATATCCGCGCGCTGTACGATCTCGGCCGCGCCGGGAAACAGACCGGGGCGCTGGAGTTTTTCCGCGAGGAATATGCGCTGAATGCCTTCATCAAGCGCTATCCGAAACCCTATCTGTCGCTGATCGACGGGCCGGTGATGGGCGGCGGCGTCGGCATTTCCGTCCATGGGTCGCATCGCGTCGCCGGCGACCGCTATGCCTTCGGGATGCCGGAAGTCGGCATCGGCTTCTTCCCGGATGTGGGCGCAACCTATGCGTTGCCGCGCCTGCCGGGCGAGACCGGCACCTTTTGCGCGCTGACGGGCGAGCGGCTGAAAGCGGCGGACGGTGTTCTGGCCGGCGCGGCCACGCATTATGTGAATTCACCACGATTTGCGGGCCTTCTCGACGCCCTGTGCAGCGCCGAGCCGGTCGACGCCATTCTCTCATCCTTTATGACGAGACCGGGAGAGGGCGAGGTGATGCCGCGCCGTCGTGCCATCGACCGGCTTTTCTCGTATGAGCGGATCGAGGACATTCTGGACGGATTGGACCGGGAGACGGTTTCGGGATCAGATGATGCCACTTGGGCGGCGGCGACCGCGCAAACCATCCGTTCGAAGTCGCCGACCAGCCTCAAAATCGCGCTGGCGCAGATGCGGCTCGGCAAGACACAGACGTTCGAGGAGTGCATGGCTATTGAATTTCGCATCGTGTCGCGCATCCTCCATGGTCATGATCTGTATGAAGGCGTGCGCGCGGTGATCGTCGACAAGGACAACACCCCGGTATGGCGGCCGGCCGCGCTCGCCGATGTCACCGACCATGATGTCGCGCGCCATTTTGCGTCGCTTGGCAGCGCAGAACTCGTCTTGAATCGCGGAACGGAATGACCGACCCCATCACAACCGACCAAAGCCGCACCATCGAGCCGGTTCGCGCCCACAAGAATTCGCCCGAACAGGGGAAGTGGACGCGATGGCTGGTGCTTTTCCTGCGGGTGATGGCCGTGCTCTCCATGTTGAAGGGACTGTTCCACTGGTCGATCGTGCTGGGGATCGGAGAGGGGCCGGACACCAATTTCGCCGCCCGCCCGATCCCCTGGCAGACCGCCACGGTCTATTTTGCGGTCATTGATCTGGTCGCGGCGGTCGGACTCTGGCTGGCCGCCGTCTGGGGCGCTGTGGTCTGGCTCACCGCGGCGGTCTCGATGGCGGCAGTCGAGGTGTTCTTTCCGCAGATCTATGGCGGATCGGTCGCCATCGTCGCAATCGAACTGGCGCTGTTGTGCTGCTATCTTTTTCTTGCGCTGCAATCGGCGCGCGAACATCCACACTGAGTGTGTGAACAAGTCGGGAGGCTCGCATGGCACGGATCGGATTCATTGGGCTCGGCAATATGGGGCTGCCGATGGCGCTGAATCTGATCAAGGCCGGCCATACCGTGGAAGGCTTCGATCTCAACCGGGACTCGGTCGAGAAGCTGGTTGCCGGCGGCGGCGCCTCCATGGAAAGCGCCCAGATCGCGGCCTCGCGCGCGGAAATCGTGGTCACCATGCTGCCCTCCGGCCAGGAGGTGCGCGAGCTCTATCTCGAGCCCGGCGGCATTGTGGACAGCGCCAATCCGGGAACGCTGCTGATCGATTCCTCCACCATCGATGTCGCGACCGCGCGTGATGTGGTGGCGTCCGCCGAGGCCAAGGGCCTGACGATGGTCGATGCGCCGGTCTCCGGCGGCGTCGGCGGCGCGCAGGGCGGCACGCTCACCTTCATGGTCGGCGGCAGCGACAGCGCTTTCGAGAAGGCGAGGCCCGTTCTCGAAGCCATGGGCAAGACCATTGTCCATGCCGGTGGGCCGGGCAACGGCCAGGCCGCCAAGATCTGCAACAACATGATCCTCGGCGTGTCGATGATCGCGGTGTCGGAAGCTTTCGTGCTGGCGGAGAAGCTCGGTCTCGACGCCCAGAAGCTGTTCGACATTTCATCGAAGTCGTCGGGCCAGTGCTGGTCGATGACCAGCTATTGCCCGGTGCCCGGTCCGGTGCCGACGTCTCCCGCCAACCGCGATTATCAGGCCGGCTTCACCGCCAGCATGATGCTGAAGGATCTGCGCCTGGCCAAGGAAGCGGCCGGCGCGGTGCAGGCCCGCACGCCCTTGGGCGCGGGCGCGGCGGCGATCTACTCCGCCTATGTCGACAGCGGGGAGGGGACCCGGGACTTTTCCGGCATCGTCAATTTTCTGCGGGACAATTGATGTCCTGCAACCAAATGACGGCACGCGCGTTGTCTCGAACAGCTTTGCGGGCGTCCGTTCCATCCATGACCAAATCCAGAAAACGTGCTGCCCCCGCCTCCAGCCGGGAGTCCGCGGTCGGGCAGGGGCGCCGCATTCCCTGCGAGAAATGTCCGCTGCGGGCATTGCCGGTCTTGCGCAAATTCACGCCTGAAGAGGTCGAGTTCGTCAGCAACCTCAAGTCCGGCGAACTGAATGTCGAGGCCGGCACCAACATCCTGCTGCAGGGCACCAACAGCGCGCATCTCTATACCGTGCTGGCGGGCTGGGCGTTCCGTTACAAGATGCTTGCGGACGGCCGCCGGCAGATCCTGAACTTTGCCTTGCCGTCGGACTTTCTGGGACTGCAGGGCGCGGTCGCCAACGAAATGCAGCATTCGATCGAAGCGCTCACCGACATGACGCTCTGCATCTTTCCGCGCGAGCGGCTGTGGGAGCTTTACACTCACTATCCGTCGCTGTCCTACGACGTGACCTGGATCGCGGCGCGCAGCGAGCAATATCTCGACGAGAGCCTGGTCAACATCGGACGGCGCGGCGCGATGGAACGCATGGCCTATCTGCTGCTGCACATGTATGTGCGGGCCGAGAAACTGGGGCTCGCGAAGGGCAGCGCGGTGCAGTTTCCGTTCACCCAGCAGCATGTCGCCGATACGCTCGGAATGTCGCTTGTGCATGCCAACAAGACGCTGAAGCGGCTGACGGCGTCGAAGACCATGCGCTGGAAGGACCGGACCTTCGAGCTTCTCGATCGGGACGGTTTGCTGGCCATTGCTGGCTATGAAATGCCGCCTGAGCATGTGCGGCCCTTCATCTGAGGGTGGCGGAATAGCCGCAGCCGCTATGTCAAAGTTAATAGTGTCTGATCGCGGGGGTCCCTAGGTTGCGGTCTTTCACCGGGACCCCATCGCATTATGGCGACAATTTTCACGACCTGTCCTGTTTCGGGGCGAGACATTTCCACCGGCGTCGAAACCGACAGCAAAAGTTTCGCCCGGATGCCCGAATTCGTGGCCAGGGTTCTGTGCCCTTACTGCAAGGTTGATCACAACTGGACAAAGCATAATTCTTTCATCGTCGAGGACGGGGAGGATGGTGCGGGTTCGCCCGGAAAAGCCTGAGGGATCGCGCCGTGCGTCGCGCAAGGTGAACGAAATCTCACCGGGATGCATCGAGGTCGAACGATCCATCTTCTATTCACTATCCCAAATAAACCTAATCTTTATTCTAGAATTTAAGCCGATCTTCAGCCGCACTTCGTACTTTCACATCGCTAAACGGGGGAAAACAGGGCCCTCGTCAAACGATAAAGAAATACGAAGGAAGGCGTCATCACATGAAAGCCGTTGCAAAAACGGTCGAGCCGTCCGCGCAAGGCGCGCCGCGTTTCGACCACGTCCGGCCGCTCTACCTCGAGGCTTTGACACTTGTCGAGCGTCTGCATCGCCGTCTGCTCGACGTGATCAAGGACGAGTTTGACCGCCGTGGCCGCGCCGACATCAACTCGGTGCAGGCTCTGCTGCTTTACAATATCGGCGACAAGGAACTGACCGCGGGCGAACTGCGCACGCGCGGTTATTATCTCGGTTCCAACGTCTCCTACAATCTGAAGAAGCTCGTCGAGATGGGCTTCCTCGATCATCAGCGGTCGCGCGTCGACCGGCGTTCGGTCCGCATCAAGCTCACCGACAAGGGCCGTGAGGTCCGCGACATCGTGGAAGCGCTCTATCAGAAGCACGTCCGCACGGTGGAGCAGGTCGGCGGCATCAGCTCCGACGAATTCACGACGCTGAACAAGTCGCTGCACCGCCTGGAGCGGTTCTGGACCGACCAGATCCTGTACCGGCTGTAAGCACAACGACACCGCCTTTCTCCCGACTGCCTCGGCACAGGTCCGTTCACCCGGATGTGTGTCGGGGCCCTTCGTTTTTGCCGTCCCAAATTCCCAATACGGTTGCCTTTCTGTCCGATTGCGTAATATCGCTGGATGGGACAGGGACCGGATTCTCATGCGGACGAGACGGCAGAGCGGGGCGGTGATCACCCGGCGGCAGATATTGCGCGGGATGGCGTCGGGCGCGCTTGGTGCGGCCGGGATGATGGCGGCAGGGCGGGCGCTCGCGCAGGACGCCACCCTGCAGATGCTGATCGAGCAGACCCAGCGCAATGAATTCGGCCAGGGATTCGATCCCGGCTCGCGCACCATCCGGATGCCGAAGGCGTCGCTGGCGACATTGTCGCCGCAGACCGTGCAGACCACCGAACAGGTGATTCCCAAATACGAGGCCATCGTCGCCAAGGGCGGCTGGCCCTTTGTGCAGCCGGCCGACCGGCTGCGGCTGGGCAATCGCCACAAATCGGTCGCGGCGTTGCGCGCGCGGCTGGTCGCAGGCGGCGATCTTCCCGCCAATGCCGGCATCAACGATGCCTTCGACTCCTATGTCGAGGCCGGCGTGAAGCGTTTCCAGGCCCGTCACGGGATCACCGTCGACGGCATCGTGCGCGAACAGACCTTCAACGCGCTGAACGTGCCGGCGCCGATCCGGCTCAACCAGTTGAAGACCAATCTGGTCCGGCTGCGCAGCTTTTCCGGAAATCTCGGCAACCGTTTCGTGATGTGCAACATTCCGGCGGCGCAGATCGAGGCGATCGAGAACGGAATCGCCGTCACCCGTCATGCTGCCGTGGTCGGCAAGCCGGATCGACCGTCGCCCGACATCCAGAGCCGCATCGTCGAGGTCAATTTCAATCCGTTCTGGACCGTGCCGGTATCGATCGTGCGCAAGGACCTGATTCCGCGCATGCAGCAGGAGCCGGACTATCTCACCAAGCAGCGCATCCGCATTCTGGATCCGCGCGGCAACGAGTTGCAGCCGCACCAGATCAACTGGTATTCCGACGAGGCAGTCAATTACATGTTCAAGCAGGATCCGGGCGAGTTCAATTCGCTCGGATCGGTGCGAATCAATTTTCCAAGCTCGCACGGCGTCTACATGCACGACACGCCGTCGAAAAATCTGTTCGGCGAGGATTTCCGCTTTCATTCCTCCGGCTGCGTGCGCGTGCAGAATGTGCGGGAACTGGTCGGCTGGCTTCTGGGCGAGACGCCGGGCTGGTCGCGGCCGGAGATCGACCAGGTCATTCGTTCCGGCGAGCGGCGCGATGCCCGCATCGCCAGGGCCGTGCCGCTTTACTGGGTCTATGTGACGGCCTGGGCGACCAGCGACGGTGTCGTGCAGTTTCGCGACGATATCTACAATCGCGATGGCCTGGGGCACATCGCGACCATCACGCGCGGATAGGACCGGACATGGGCGCGCAAGGTGACGAGCCGCGCGAAGTCCTGTTCGAATTCAAGCAGGTGGGTTCGGTCGTGAGGGTGGCCGCGATCGACAGCGTCAGCGGACTTGAGGTCACCGTGATGGGGCCGGTCACGGCCTCCCGCTCCGACCTCCAGAAACTCGCGCTTGGCAAGCTCAAGGCCCGGCTGGCGGCGCTGGGGCGCTAGATATTGCGGCTTGAGCCAATATTTGCCTCAAGTCTTGGCGGTTCCAGGCCGATATGCTAGGGGCGCTGGTCCGGACATTCAGGAGCACTTCATGTCAGTCACCGACCGATCCGCGGCCGGCGCGTCAGCGTCCACTTTGTTCACCGCCTCGCTGGCGGAGACCGATCCGGAGATCGCCGCCGCGATCCGGAGCGAACTCGGCCGCCAGCGCGACGAGATCGAATTGATCGCATCGGAGAACATCGTCAGCCGGGCGGTGCTGGAAGCGCAGGGATCGGTGCTGACCAACAAATATGCCGAAGGTCTGCCCGGCAAACGCTATTACGGCGGCTGCCAGTTCGTCGATGTGGCCGAGCAACTCGCCATCGACCGGGTGACCAGACTGTTCGGCTGCCGCTTCGCCAATGTGCAGCCGCATTCCGGCGCCTCCGCCAATGCGGCGGTGTTTCTGGCGCTGATGAATCCGGGCGACACCTTCATGGGACTCAATCTCGCCGCCGGCGGGCATCTGAGCCACGGCATGAAGCTCAACATGTCGGGCAAGTGGTTCAATCCGGTGCCGTACGGCGTGCGTCCGGACGACCACCGCATCGATATGGACGAGGTTCAGACGCTGGCGCTTACGCACAAGCCCAGGGTGATCATCGCCGGCGGCTCGGCCTATCCGCGCATCATCGATTTCCGCCGTTTCCGGGAGATCGCCGACGAGGTCGGCGCCCTGCTGTTCGTCGACATGGCGCATTTCGCCGGCCTGGTGGCGGGCGGCGCGCATCCGTCGCCGTTCCCGCATGCCCATGTCGTGAGCACCACCACCCACAAGACATTGCGGGGACCGCGCGGCGGCGTGATCCTAACCGACGACGAGGAACTGGCGAAGAAGATCAACACCGCGGTGTTTCCCGGCCTGCAGGGCGGACCGCTGATGCATGTGATCGCCGCCAAGGCGGTGGCCTTCAAGGAGGCGTTGCAGCCGGCGTTCAAGGTCTATGCGAAGAACGTGGTCGAGAATGCCAGGGCACTGTCGGAAACTTTGAGATCCAGCGGCTTCGATATCGTCTCCGGCGGCACCGACACCCACCTGATGCTGGTCGATCTGCGGCCCAAGCGCCTGATCGGCAAGGTGTCGGAAACCGCGCTGGGACGCGCCCACATCACCTGTAACAAGAACGGAATTCCGTTCGACCCGGAAAAGCCGACCGTCACCTCCGGAGTGCGACTCGGGACGCCGGCGGGAACCACGCGCGGTTTCGGCATCGCCGAGTTCCGCCAGGTCGGCGAGATGATTTCCGAGGTGCTCGATGTCCTGTCGCAGAAACAGGTCGAAGAGGATTCGCTGGTGGAGGGCGCCGTGCGCGAGCAGGTGAGGAAACTGGTCGCGCGTTTTCCGATCTATCAGGACTGACAAATGCGTTGTCCGAATTGCGCCAGCCTCGATACCCAGGTCAAGGATTCGCGCCCGACCGAGGATTCGTCCGCGATCCGGCGCCGCCGCGTCTGCCTGACCTGCAATTTCCGTTTCACCACGTTCGAGCGCGTGCAATTGCGCGAACTGGTGGTGATCAAGCGCAACGGCCGGCGCGTGCCGTTCGACCGCGACAAGCTGTTGCGGTCGATCCAGATTTCGCTGCGCAAGCGTCAGGTCGATCCGGAACGGGTCGAGCAATTCGTCTCCAGGATCGTGCGCGAGCTCGAAAGCCTCGGCGAAAGCGAGATCACTTCGGACACCATCGGCGAGAATGTCATGCAGCATCTGCGCGAGCTGGACGACGTCGCCTATGTTCGATTCGCGTCGGTCTATCGCAATTTCCGCGAGCCGAAGGATTTCAAGACCGCGCTCGACGAACTGTCCGGCGACGACGAGGCCAAGGCGGCGCAACCGCCGCGCAAATAGGCGGACATGACCAGCCCGGCCGAGGACACTCATTTCATGCGGCTTGCGCTCGCAATCGGCCGCCGTGGTCTGGGCAACAGCTGGCCCAATCCGGCGGTCGGCGCAGTCATTGTGAGTGACGGAGCCGTGGTGGGGCGCGGCTGGACCCAGCCGGGCGGACGTCCGCACGCCGAGACGGAAGCGATCCGGCGCGCGGGCGACGCCGCCAAAGACGCGACGCTCTATGTGACGCTTGAACCCTGTTCGCATCACGGCAAGACGCCGCCCTGCGCCGACGCAATCATCGCGGCCGGAATTTCCCGCGTGGTCTCCGCTCTCGATGATCCCAATCCCAAGGTGGCGGGAGAGGGCTATGCGAAGCTGCGGGACGCCGGGCTGACCGTCGAGACCGGCCTGTGCGAGACCGAATCCCGTCGCGCCCATGCCGGGCATATTCGCAGGGTCCATGACGGCCGCCCCCACGTGACCCTGAAACTCGCGGTCTCGTCCGACGGCAAGACCGGCCTGAAAGGGCGGCGTCCGTTCCAGATTTCGGGCGAGGCCGCCCGCGCACGCGTGCACATGATGCGGGCGATGAACGATGCCGTCCTGATCGGCATCGGCACCGGCCTGGCCGACAATCCGATGCTGACCTGCCGCCTGCCCGGAATGCAGAAACAATCGCCGGTGCGCGTGGTGCTCGACAGCAGGCTGCGGCTTCCGCTCGAAAGCTGTCTGGTCGCGACCGCGCGCGAAGTGCCGGTCTGGGTTGTCGCGGGACCGGATGCGCCGGCCGACAGGGAGAAGGCATTGCAGGACGCCGGCGTGGCGGTGCTCCGAAGCGAACGAGGCGAGGGCGGGCTTGATCCACTGAAGGCGCTCAAGCTGCTGGCGGAAAAGGGCATCACGCGCGTGCTGGTCGAGGCCGGACCGATCGTGGCGGCGTCGTTCCTGCGAACGGACCTGATCGACGAGGCCGTCATCCTGCGCTCGCCGACGGCCTTGGGCGCCGATGCGATCGACGCCATCGAGGGACAATCGCTCGACATGCTGACGCGGTCTGCGAAGCTGCGAAGTCTCGGCCAGGAGAAACTGGGCGCCGACAATCTCACCATCTATGAAAGGGTCTGACGGGCAGCGATGTTTACCGGAATCGTGACGGATCTGGGCGAGGTGGTGAAAGTGACCCCGCGCGCCAACACGCTCAGCAGGATCGAGATCGGATGCGGATATGATCCGGCCTCGATCGCGCTCGGCGCGTCGATTTCATGTTCCGGAATTTGCCTGACGGTGGTGGAGGTCGCCGCGCAGGCCGGCCGTTGCGTCTTCGCCGTCGACGCCGCCGCCGAAACCTTGCGGGTGACCAATGCCGGCCGGTGGCAACCCGGAGTCAAACTCAATCTAGAGCGGGCCCTGAAGGCCGGCGACGAACTCGGCGGCCATATCGTCAGCGGCCATGTCGACGGTCTGGCCGAGGTGGTCTCGCGCGAGGACCTCACCGATCAGGCGCGGTTTGTTTTGCGTGCGCCCAAGGCGATCTCCCGTTTCATCGCGGCCAAGGGCTCGGTGGCGCTGGACGGCGTCTCGCTGACCGTTAACGACGTCGCGGGTGACGATTTTTCCGTTCACATCATTCCGCATACGCTGGCGGTGACGACGTTCGGCGCTCTCAAGGCCGGCGATCAGCTCAATCTCGAAATCGACGTGATGGCGCGCTATGCGGCGCGCCTGATGCAGTCGCAGTAACGGCCTTGCGCCGCCCGCCGGGGGCGAGTACCTCACGGCAGCACAGTGGAGTTTCGTGATGGCCGGCAAGCGGCGCAGCCAGAGCAACGACGGCAGCGGGCTGAAAAGCGCGCGTTTTCTCATCGTCGAGGCGCGTTTCTACGACGATATCGCCGACGCCCTGCTGGCGGGCGCCACCCGCGCGCTGGCGCAGGCGGGCGCGGATGTCGACCGCATCACCGTGCCCGGATCGCTGGAAATCCCGGCCGCGATTGCGATCGCGCTCGACGCCGCTATCCAGGTGAGGAAGCCCTATGACGGGGTGGTGGCTTTGGGCTGCGTCATCCGCGGCGACACCATCCATTTCGAGATCGTCTCGCAGGAATCCGCCCGCGCCCTGATGGATCTGTCGGTGGCGCGGAAAGTCCCGCTCGGCAACGGCATTCTGACGGTCAACACCGAGAGCCAGGCCTGGGCGCGCGCCAAGCCGGACGAGGGCGACAAGGGCGGCGATGCCGCCCGCGCGGCTTTGGCCATGCTGGCGATCAAGCGCGGCCTTGCCAAACCGAAGGCGCGGACAAAGCGATGACGCGCGCGCCGAAAACCGACGATCGAAAAGCCAACAAGCGCGGCGCCGCGCGGCTTGCGGCCGTGCAGGCCTTGTACCAGATGGACATTGCCGGCACCTCGTTGTCGGACATTCTCGCCGAATTCGAAAGCCACTGGCTCGGCGGAGAAGTGGAAGGCTCGAAATATCTTCCCGCCGAGGCCGCCTTCTTCCGCGACATCGTCGGCGGCGCCGTGCGCGAGCAGCGCAAGCTCGATCCGCTGATCGACGCCGCGCTGAATTCCGGCTGGCCGCTCAAGCGGGTCGAGGCGCTGCTGCGCGCGGTGTTGCGGGCCGGCGCCTTCGAGCTTGATCAACGCAAGGACATTCCCGCCCGCGTGGTGGTCTCGGAATATGTCGATGTCGCCAATGCCTTTGTCGACCGCGACGAGACCGGAATGGTCAATGCCGTGCTCGACGCGCTGGCGCGCCAGCTGCGCGCGGCCGAATTCGATCGCGCGCCCGGCTGAGGCCCGACATGGAATCGGCGGAAGACAAGCTGATCGCAAATTTCTTCCGGCCGCTGGCGACGCATCCCGGCGCCCTGTCGCTCACCGACGACGCGGCCTTTTTCACCCCGCCCGACGGGCATGACCTGATCCTGACCACCGACGCCATCGTCGGCGGCATCCATGTGCTGGCCGACGAGCTGCCCGACATGATCGCCCGCAAGGCCTTGCGCGTGAACCTGTCCGATCTCGCCGCCAAGGGCGCAAAGCCGGCCGTGTTTTTGATGTCGATCGCCTTGCCGCGCAACCTCGGCGAGGGCTGGCTTTCCTCGTTCTGCCGCGGCCTGAAGGAGGATTCGGAAGCCTATCATTGTCAATTGGCCGGCGGAGATACCGACCGTGTTCCCGGGCCGCTGATGGTGACGATTTTTGCGCTTGGCACCTTGCCGCGCGGCAGCATGGTGAAGCGGCATGGCGCGCAGCCGGGCGATCATATCCTTGTCACCGGCACGATCGGCGACGCAGCGCTCGGGCTGCAACTGCGCCGCGCGCCCGGTTTGGCGGAGCGCTGGAAAATCGATGCAAGCGAGCGCGACCACCTGCTCTCGCGCTATCGGCTCCCGCAGCCGCGGGTCGCCTTTGCGGAAACCATCCGCACCTATGCCAGTGCGGCCATCGACGTATCCGACGGGTTTGCCGGCGACCTGTCCAAACTACTTCGCGTCTCCGGCGTGACCGCGCAGGTCGCGCTTGAGGCCGTTCCGCTGTCGGATGCAGCGAGAAAAGCGCTCGCCGCCGATCATACATTGCGCGAGACCATTTATGGCGGCGGCGACGATTACGAGATTATCTTGACGGTGCCGCCCGCCAGGCTGGAGAGCGTTCTGGCCGTCGGTAAGCTGGCGCATGTCGCGATCCGCGATGTCGGACGGGTGAGCAAGGGCCATCAGCCGCCGCGCTTTCTCGATTCATCCGGCACGGCGGTGACATTCAGTCATTCCTCCTTCAGCCATTTCTGATCGCAATCACAGGTCCGCTCCGGGAAGTCTTCGCATGTCCAGTTCATCCGCAACACCAGTGCCCGGCAATGCGGGATGGGGGGTCTCCGGCAATTCACGCGAGGCCTGGCTGAAGCGGAACTTTCCGACCGTCGAGGATCTGCGCCGGCGCGCGCAGCGCCGCGTGCCGAGTCTCGGCTACGACACCGTCGCGGGCGGCACCGGAAGTGATCTCGCTGTCCTGCGCAATGCCGCTGCGCTCGATGCCATCCAGATTGTGCCGCGCTACGGCGTCGACCGCGACGAGATATCGACCGAAGTGACCCTGTTCGGCCGCTCCTATGCCGCGCCGGTCGGAATCGCGCCGATGGGTCTGCAAGGCGTGATGTGGCCCGGCGCGGAACGTCATCTGGCGCGTGCCGCGCAACAGGCGCGCATTCCCTACACCGCCGGCACCGTGAGCGGCGTCGCGCTCGAGGAACTGGCGGCGCTCGCGCCCGATGTGGTGTGGTTTCAGCTTTACCGGCTGGCGGCCAACGACCATGCCGTCGGCATCGATCTGGTGCGGCGCGCGAAAGATGCCGGCGTCCACGTCCTCGTGCTGACGCTCGACACGCCCAGCCGCGCCAAGCGCCCGCGCGAATTGCGCAACGGCCTAGTGCTGCCGTTCCGCCCGAGTCTGCGGACGATGCTGCAAGTCACGATGTGCCCGGGCTGGCTGTGGGCGCTGGCCACGCAGGGCCGTCCCGGCTTCCCGACCTTGGCGCGTTATGCCGGCCAAAATGCGAGCAAGCGGGACATCGCCGGTTTCGCGCAGCGCGAGGTGCGCGGCGGCTTCACCTGGCAGGAAGTCGCGCGCTATCGCGATCTCTGGAAAGGTCCGCTGGTCGTCAAGGGTGTGATGCATCCCGCCGACGCAGAGATCGCCGTGTCGCTGGGAGTCGATGGCGTCCAGGTCTCCAATCACGGCGGCCGGCAGTTCGAGGCGGCTCCCGCCGCGATCGATGTCGTTCCGGCCGTGGCGGCTGCGGTCGGGCGGCGCGCCACCGTCCTGTTCGACGGCGGCGTGCGCTCGGGCCTCGACCTCATGCGCGCCCGCGCGGCGGGCGCGGATGCGGCTTTGGCCGGCCGGACGTTCCTCTATGGGGTGGCCGCCTTGGGCGATGGCGGCGCCGATTATGTCACCCAGCTGCTGATCGAAGAACTTCGTGTTGCGATGCGGCAGGCGGGCGCGCATGCGCTGCCGGACATTGCATCCCTGGTCGTCCGGCATCCCGGCGCGATGCAGGACTGGCCTGCGCCTCCCGCACTGGCGCGGGCCGAATCCGGCCGCTAAGAAGGGCGTCCTTCATTCAGGGAAGTGAATATGTCGGCCGCCACTCCGCCTGCCAGTGCGTTCGTTGCAGATGACCGCCTTGCCAAGCGCAATGCGATTGTCCTCGCCGTCACGCAGGCGCTCGCGGGCGCCAACAACACGGTGATGCTGGCGACCGGCGCCATCGTCGGCTCCATGCTGGCGCCCGACAAGGCCTACGCGACCGTGCCGATCACCGTTTACGTCATCGGCATGTGGCTCGGCACCTTGCCGGTCGGCTGGCTGGCGCGCCATTACGGCCGCCGCACGGCGTTTCAGGTCGGCACCGCGTTCGGCGTGGTGACGGGTCTGTTCGGCTACATGGCCGTCATGCAGTCGTCGTTCATGCTGTTCAATGTCGGCGCGTTCTTCTGCGGTCTTTATGCATCGGCGCATCAGGCCTATCGCTTCGCCGCCGCCGATACCGCGAGCGACGCGTTCCGGCCGAAAGCCATTTCCTGGGTGCTGATCGGCGGCGTGTTCGCGGCGATCCTGGGCCCGCAGCTTGTGATCGTCACCAAGGATCTCTGGCCGCCCTATCTGTTCGCGGCGAGTTTTCTGGCGCAATCCGCCGTGGCGGTGATCGCCGCAGGCGTGCTGTGCTTTGTGAAAATCCCGACGCCGCCGCGTATCCAGATCGGCGGCGAGGGCAGGCCGCTGTCGCAGATCCTGCAGCAGCCGCGCTTCGCGGTGGCGGTGATCTGCGGCGTCGCAAGTTACGCCATGATGAACATGGTGATGACCTCCGCGCCGCTGGCGATGGTGATGTGCGATCATTCCGTCACCGATGCCGCGCTCGGGCTGCAATGGCATGTCCTCGGCATGTATGCGCCGAGTTTCTTCACCGGCGGCCTGATCGCCAGATTCGGAATCGAGCGCGTCATCGGCGCGGGCTTTGCGCTGCTGCTGACCAGCGCCGCCGTCAGCATCGCCGGCGTGACGCTCTGGCATTTCTGGATCGGTCTTGTTCTGCTCGGGGTGGGCTGGAATTTCGGGTTCATCGGCGCCACCGCGATGGTCACGCAATGCCACCGTCCGGAGGAGCGCACCCGGGTGCAGAGCTTCAACGACTTCCTGGTGTTCGGCTCGATGGCGATCGGCTCCTTTGCCTCCGGCAATATGCTGGCGGTCTATGGCTGGGTGACGGTGAACGGGGTCGTGTTCCCGGTCGTGCTGATCGCCGCGGCGTTGCTGGCCTGGCTGACCCTGCGCGGGCGGCGGCAGCCGGTCTGATTTGAAAACGCCGGCGTGGCTGCAATCGACCGCGGCGCGTCCGGGCGCGGCGACGCAGACATCGTCCACTAGGAAATAAATCACATTATCGTGATTGGCGCTCGCGCATGAATAGGATTATATTCAACTCATCCCGTCCCGGGGAAGGGGCGTCTGATCAGCGTCATGAGACGCGGGGCGGGGAGCGGTGGCTGGTTTGGGGGCCGGACGTATCCTTCAACCAGCGGCCCAAGCTGCGATGATCCGGTCCACCGGCCGTGGATCACCAGCGGAGGATACCAAGGGGATGCCCGCACCAGGGCTGTCTGTCCTCCAGGGTTGTCGCAGAGCAAGCCTCAAACACCGCGCGCGGAACGCCGGACAACCGGCGGACTGGCGGCTCTGAAAAGACTTCGGCGAGCCTCGGTGCCGCGAGGCGCCGGGGTCCGCGGGTCCCCTGGGACCCCGGCGTTCCGCGCGCCCTCCATCTCGCGAGGGCGGAGATGGCCCAAACCCGGGCGCGACTGCGCCGCGGGAGCCATTCCGCGCGAGTCGCAAACGGCCTCCCGGGTCCGTCCATTTCGCCGGCAAGACACCAAAATGGGCCGGAATTCAGGGATTTCCGCCGTTGCGTTCGCAAAACGTTTTTGGCAATGTCCGCGCACTTTCAGGGGGCCTGCCGGAGGCGTTTCGCGCGGCGGGTTCCGTTTCCAGGCACAGCCGGATCGGGGCTACCTCCGGCTTGAATTCCATAATCGGGGACTACCAATGACAACTTTGTGGGTGATCATCGCCTGCGGTTTGCTTTCCATCGTGTACGGCGTCTGGGCCACCGTGTCGGTCATGAAGGCCGACGCCGGTTCCGCCAAGATGCAGGAGATCGCGGCTGCGGTCGCGGAAGGCGCACAGGCCTATCTGAAGCGCCAGTACACGACCATCGGCATGGTCGGCGTCGTGATCTTTGCGCTGGTCGGCTATTTCCTCGGCTGGCTGGTCGCCATCGGCTTCGCTGTCGGCGCGGTGCTGTCGGGCCTTGCCGGTTTCATTGGCATGAACATCTCCGTGCGCGCCAATGTGCGCACCGCCCAGGCGGCGATCGGTTCGCTCGCCGGCGGTCTTGAACTCGCTTTCAAGGCCGGCGCCATTACCGGCATGCTGGTGGCCGGTCTCGCGCTGCTCGGTGTGTCTGTCTACTACATGATCCTGACCGGTCCGCTGGCGTTTGCTCCGAACAGCCGCACGGTTGTCGACGCGCTGGTCGCGCTCGGCTTCGGCGCATCTCTGATCTCGATCTTCGCCCGTCTCGGCGGCGGCATCTTCACCAAGGGTGCGGACGTCGGCGGCGATCTCGTCGGCAAGGTCGAAGCCGGCATCCCGGAAGACGATCCGCGCAACCCGGCGACCATCGCCGACAACGTGGGCGACAACGTCGGCGACTGCGCCGGCATGGCCGCCGACCTGTTCGAGACCTATGCGGTGACCGCGGTCGCCACCATGGTGCTCGCCGCGATCTTCTTCGCGGGCACGCCGATTCTCGGCAGCATGATGATCTATCCGCTCGCCATCGGTGCGGTCTGCATCATCACCTCGATCGCCGGCACCTTCTTCGTGAAGCTCGGCGCCAGCCAGTCGATCATGGGCGCACTGTACAAGGGCCTCATCGCCACCGGCGTGCTGTCGCTCGGCGGTGTTGCGCTTGTCACGCATCTGGTGATCGGCTTCGGCGCGATTCCGGGTGTCAGCTACACCGGCATGTCGTTGTTCCTCTGCGGCGTGGCTGGCCTCGTGGTCACCGCGCTGATCATCTGGATCACCGAATACTACACCGGCACCGACTATCGCCCGGTCAAGTCGATCGCGCAGGCGTCTGTCACCGGTCACGGCACCAACGTGATCCAGGGCCTTGCCATCTCGATGGAGGCGACCGCCTTGCCGGCAATCGTGATCATCGCCGGCATCCTGGTCACCTATGCGCTTGCCGGCCTGTTCGGCATCGCCATCGCCGTCACGACCATGCTGGCTCTCGCCGGCATGATCGTGGCGCTCGACGCCTTCGGCCCGGTCACCGACAATGCCGGCGGCATCGCCGAAATGGCCGGCCTGCCGAAGGAAGTGCGCAAGTCTACCGACGCGCTCGACGCGGTCGGCAACACCACCAAGGCGGTGACCAAGGGCTACGCGATCGGCTCCGCCGGTCTCGGCGCGCTGGTGCTGTTCGCGGCCTACAATGAAGACCTGAAATACTTCATCGCCAACTCCGCGCAATATCCCTATTTCAAGGGCATCACGCTCGATTTCTCGCTGAACAATCCTTACGTCGTGGTCGGCCTGCTGTTCGGCGGCCTGCTGCCGTATCTGTTCGGCGCGATGGGCATGACCGCCGTCGGCCGCGCTGCCAGCGCGATCGTCGAGGAAGTGCGCCGGCAGTTCCGCGAGAAGCCGGGAATCATGAAGGGCACGGAGAAGCCGGATTACGGCCGCGCCGTCGATCTGCTCACCAAGGCCGCGATCAAGGAAATGATCATTCCCTCGCTGCTGCCGGTGCTGTCGCCGATCTTCGTCTACTTCGTGATCTACTTCATCGCGGGTGGCGGCGTCGCCGGCAAGTCGGCGGCGTTCTCCGCGGTCGGCGCGATGCTGCTCGGCGTGATCGTGACGGGTCTGTTCGTCGCGATCTCGATGACCTCGGGCGGCGGCGCCTGGGACAACGCCAAGAAGTATATCGAGGACGGTCATTTTGGCGGCAAGGGTTCGGAAGCCCACAAGGCGGCCGTGACCGGCGACACCGTCGGCGATCCCTACAAGGACACGGCCGGCCCCGCGGTCAATCCGATGATCAAGATCACCAACATCGTTGCGTTGTTGCTGCTCGCGATCCTCGCGCACTGATCCGCGCATTGCACAGACGAAAAAGCCCCGCGAGCGATCGCGGGGCTTTTTGCTTGCATCGAGGCGACAGCGCTATTGCGTGCCGATGATCTTGAACAGGTAGGTGATGTAGGACAATTCCTGTCCGCCGCTCGGGGTGGTGCGGCTGACGAAGTCGAAAATCTTGCCGTCCTGCATGCCGTAATCGGCGAGCCGCTGCACGCGGCGCTGCTTGTCGAAATAGACCGCGATCACGCGCTGGTCGATGACCTTCTGCGGCATGAAGGCCGCCGCCTTTTGACCGCGCTGGGAAATGTAATAGAAAGCCTCGCCGCTGACCGTGGCGACGGTGGAGGGCGTGCCGAGCACGATCAGCACCTGTTCCTGGCTGGAGCCGACCGGAATCTGTTCGAGGGCGCCGTCCGGCACTACATAGCCGCGCTGGAAGGTCTGCTCGAAGCCGCCGCAGGCCGACAGCATCAGTCCGGCGGCCAGCGCGCAGGCGGCGGCCCGCACGGTCCAGTTCCGTGGTGATGCGTGTTTTTCTCTCATGGCAGACGACCTAGCCGCCAAATCCCGGTATTGCAACGATGACACGCTTGAACCCCGGTCCCGCTGTCAGGACAGCCCGATGAAATTCGCTTTTTTCCGTCGTCCCCGACGGGCCGACACCATTGAAGCCCTCTATGGCGCCATCGTGGCACAGGCCCGCGCTCCCGTATTCTATCTCGAATACGGCGTGCCGGACACGGTTAACGGGCGTTTTGAGATGATCCTGCTGCATGCCGGCCTTCTGCTCGACCGTTTCTCCGGCGAGGCGGCCGCGCTCCGGGCGCTCGGCCAGGATGTTTTCGACCGGTTCTGCCAGGACATGGACGATACCCTGCGCGAGCGCGGCATCAGCGACACCAAGGTGCCCAGGGAGATGCGGCGGGTGGCGGAAGCCTTCTATGGCCGGCAGGCGGCCTATCGTGCGGCGTTGCGCGACCCCGATGCTGCGATCCTGCCGGACGCCCTGCGCCGCAATGTCTATGCCGGGGCGTCCGATGGGGGAGCCGAGCGGCTGGCCGCCTATACCCGCGCTGCGAGCGCGGCCCTGCGTCAGCAGGATGTGGTGGGGCTGGCCGAGGCCCGGCTTGCCTGGCCGCCCGCGGACGCCATATCCAGTCCATCCGGCTCATGAACGCAGGAACACCCCTCATGACTGGCGCTGCGCCAATCTGGAGTGAAAAGATCTCCATCGACGATGTGCCCGAGGCGGGCGCCCATATCGATCTGACCGCCGACGAGACTATCCGCGCGGCTTTGGCCCAGGCCGCGGGCTTGCGCGATCTGTCGCGCCTGGAGGCCTCGCTGGACCTGAAGCGGCACGGCAAGAACGGGCTGCGCGTGGAGGGCCAGATGTCGGCGACCGTCGGCCAGAATTGCGTGGTGTCGCTTGAGCCGATGGAGAGCGAGATCAGCGAGGACATCGATCTGACCTTCACGGCCTCGGGCGGATCGTCCATCGCCGACGAGCGGGGCGAGGCCACCATGCGGTTCGGCGAGGCGGAGCCGCCGGAGCCGCTCGCCGGCGGCGTGGTCGATCTGGGGGCGATTGTGACGGAATTCCTGCTGCTCGGCGTCGATCCCTATCCCCGCAAGGAGGGAGCGGTGTTCGAGCCGCCGGCGGTCGGCGACACATCGGAAAAGCCGTTCGCAGCGCTTGCCGCCCTGAAGAAAGTCAAGGGCGGCGAGGGCAGTTGAAGGCTCCGCCGGGGCGAGAACCGGACCCCGGTTGTATCCGGCGGACGAAACGCTATTGTCCCCCGCTCACACCCGGTCACCCCACACCCCCACACTTCCGGCGTCCCGCGGCGTCCGCTAGGTTCGGCTCATGCCCCAAAAGGTTCGCATCGCGCTTGACGCCATGGGCGGCGACCACGGTCCATCGGTGGTGGTCCCCGGGGCCGATCTGTCGCTGGCCCGGCATCCCGACAGCGAATTCATCTTTTTCGGCGACCGGGCCGTTCTCGAGCCGCTGCTCGTACGCTATCCCCGCCTGCAGGCGGTGTCGCGCGTCGTGCATACCGATGTCGCGATCAAGATGGACGACAAGCCGAGCCAGGCCTTGCGCGCCGGACGCGGTAAATCCTCGATGTGGCTCGCCATCGATGCCGTGAAAAAGCACGAGGCGGATGTGGCCGTCTCGGCCGGCAATACTGGTGCGCTGATGGCGATGTCTACCATCCATCTCAGGACTATGGCCGGCATCGATCGCCCGGCCATCGCCGCGATCTGGCCTACCTTGCGCGGTGAATCGGTGGTGCTGGATCTGGGGGCGACGATCGGCGCCGACACCCAGCATCTGGTCGATCTCGCCTTGATGGGCAGCGCCATGGCGCGGATTTTATTTGATCTCGACAGTCCGACGGTCGGACTTCTCAATATCGGTGTGGAAGAAGTGAAGGGTCTCGAAGAAGTGCGTGAAGCAGGACAGATTTTGCGCGAGCGTAATCTGCCGCACATCAATTATTTCGGCTTTGTCGAGGGCGATGACATCGGCAAGGGCACCGTGGATGTGGTGGTGACCGAAGGCTTTGCCGGCAATATCGCGTTGAAAACCGCGGAGGGAACCGCGCGGCAGATCGGCAGCTATCTCAAGGCGGCGATGTCGCGAACCATCTGGGCCAGGATCGGTTATCTGTTCGCGCGCAGCGCGTTCCGGGCGCTGGCGGAAAAGATGGACCCGCGCCGGTCGAATGGCGGTGTTTTTCTCGGCCTGAACGGCATCGTCATCAAGAGCCATGGCGGGACCGACGCAGAAGGTTTCGCGGCCGCGGTCGATATCGGCTACGACATGGTGCGCTACGAATTGCTAGCCAAGATCGGGCAGGCCCTTGTTCCAGCCGCGCGCGTCGATACCTCGACCCAGGCTGCCGGTGGAGCGGCATTGTGACCATTCGTTCTGTGATTTTGGGAGCAGGTTGCTACCTGCCGTCGCGCGTCGTCACCAATGACGAACTCGCAAAGACCGTCGATACCTCCAACGAATGGATCCTGCAGCGCACCGGCATTCGCGAGCGCCACATCGCGGCGCCGGGCGAGCTGACGTCCGATCTCGGCATCAAGGCCGCGCAGGCGGCTTTGGCCGCGGCCAAGGTCGATGCGCAATCCATCGACCTGATCGTGGTTGCAACCTCGACGCCGGATAACACATTTCCTGCCAGCGCGGTGACGGTGCAGGCCGGTCTCGGGATCACCAAGGGGGCGGCCTTTGATCTGCAGGCGGTCTGCTCCGGCTTCGTCTTCGGTCTGTCGACCGTTGATGCCCTGTTGCGGGCCGGCAATTTCAAGCGCGCACTGCTGATCGGCGCGGAAACCTTTTCGCGCATTCTCGACTGGACCGATCGCACCACCTGCGTGTTGTTCGGCGACGGCGCCGGCGCCGTGGTCATCGAGGCGCAGGACCAGCCCGGACAGATGACCGATCGCGGCGTCCTCACCACGCATCTGCGCTCGGACGGACGTCACAAGCTCAAGCTGTATGTCGATGGCGGTCCGTCCTCGACGCAGACCGTCGGCCATCTGCGGATGGAAGGCAAAGAGGTTTTCAAGCACGCTGTCACCATGATCACCGACGTGATCAGGGATGCGTTCGCGGCCACCGGCTACACCGCGCAGGATCTCGACTGGTTCGTGCCGCATCAGGCCAATCGCCGCATCATCGACGGGTCGGTTCACAAGCTGGGGCTGGATCCGGCCAAGGTGGTGATCACCGTCGACAAGCACGGCAACACCTCGGCCGCCTCCATTCCGCTTGCGCTTTGCGTCGCAATCGCCGACGGTCGTATCAAGCAGGGTGATCTGGTGATGTTCGAGGCCATGGGAGGCGGCTTCACATGGGGGTCCGCGCTGGTGCGCATGTGATGCACCGTCGAGGCCGGCATCATTCGCAGTGCAACAATCGGGGGTTGGTAATCTATTAGGGGAGCGAATGGGCGCCGGAGCGCGCGCCTCGATCCGCCCTTCGAAAAAAAACATCATGCGGGACCAATTGATGCTTGAAATGCGGGTCCATATCGTTCGATAAATCAGTGGGATCGCCAATTATGGGGCTGTATGGCGACGATGGCGGCAAAAACGGTAACACGGGCCGATCTGTGTGAGGCGGTCTATCAAAAGGTAGGCTTGTCTCGAACCGAGTCCGCCTCCCTGGTGGAGCTGGTGCTCAAGGAAATCACCGATTGCCTGGAACGCGGCGAAACAGTGAAGCTGTCGTCGTTCGGGTCATTCGTGGTCCGCAAGAAGGGCCAGCGGATCGGGCGCAATCCGAAGACCGGCAAGGAAGTGCCGATCTCGCCGCGCCGGGTAATGGTGTTCAAACCGTCGGCGATCCTCAAGCAGCGCATCAATGGCGCCGATGGCAAGTTGATTACCGACGACGGCCTCGACGACTAAGCCTAAGGGAGCGACGGCTTGGATAAAGCCCCGGACGCATTCCGAACCATCAGCGAAGTGGCGGACGACCTGAAAGTCCCGCAGCATGTGCTGCGCTTCTGGGAAAGCCGGTTTGTCCAGATCAAGCCGATGAAGCGGGCGGGTGGCCGCCGCTATTACCGCCCCGATGACGTCGATCTGCTGCGCGGCATCCATCACCTGCTGTATGGCGAGGGCTACACCATCCGCGGGGTGCAGCGCATCCTGAAGGAGCAGGGCGTCAAGTTCGTCGAAACGGTCTGGCAGGAGGGCGCCGAGCAGCCCCGCCACGGTCCGCGCGACCATGAGGTTGAAGCCGATGAAGGTGTAGAGTTACCGGAAGAGGATGAGGATTTCCCCGCCGCTGCGCCGCGCGTCGCCGCCGCGCGGCCGGAGGGCCACTCCTCGCGCATGACGACGGGCGAGTTCTCGCGTGACGACCTGCGGAAATTGCAGGCCACGCTGTTCGAGCTCAACGAATGCAAGCGCCTGCTGGACGGTGCGGCTCACAAGGAGCCGTCAGCCTGAGGCGTGATGCTTCAAGCCGCCGCCGCTCTTGAGGCCACCCGTCCGGCCCGTGGCTTGGAGGCCAGAATGACCGCTCCCGCTGCGAACAGAATGACGGGCGACGCCGCCACCAGCCATCCGATCCAGGAGATGGGCTCGAAATCGGCGCGGCTCAGCACCAGAGCGATGAACACCACGAGACCGATGGTGATCATGCCGGTGGCCGGCACCACCACCATCCGCCAGTCGCTGGCGCGCGAGACCAGGACGAGTCCGAGCCCGAGACCGATCAGGGGCGATGAGAACAGCTTGGCGGTCAGCGGCGTGATCCCGCGGACGTCGATCCAGAATTGCGCCGCCTGTGGCGCCTTGGCGAAGAACGCGATTCCGAGCGCAATGTAGAAAATGCCCAGAAGGGCGAGCGCCAGTCGCGCCGCCGCCGGCAGCGTCCACGGCATGCGGGTCGACAGCGCGCCGGTTCCGATCGAGCGCGGCAGCCGCCCGGCTTGTCCGGCCCACAGGCCGCAGCCGAGCACGGCCAGCATCAGAAAACCGCCCCCGAAATAATTGACGGTGAGCCACAGATTGTCACCAAACCGGTCCGTATGGAGTCCGCCGGCGGCGAGTTGCAGCATGCGATAGGTCGCCATCATGACAAACGGAATGGCGGCCACGCCATAGCGATTGAGGCCGACCGAGAGCAGCGCCAGCGGCACGGATACCAGCGTGCTGGCACCGAGGACGCGCGTGGTCAGCGGCGGCATCGACCAGGGCCAGATGTCGGCAATGCGCGCGGGGTCGATCAGCAGGGTCAGGCCGAAACCCAGTTGCATGAGAGCCGACACCAGCACGATCAAGCGCATCCAGCGCGGCAGCCTCATGTCCATGGGAATGTCCTCGTCTCCCGCGCGACGGCGCGGTCCGGAATCGGAATTTAAGGCTGTGTCGCTGCGGCCGGCCGGACGGTCCAATCAAAGGGTGAGATAATGAAGAAGGAATGGTCGGA
Organism: Pseudorhodoplanes sp.; assembly: GCA_022843165.1. Classification (GTDB taxonomy): domain Bacteria; phylum Pseudomonadota; class Alphaproteobacteria; order Rhizobiales; family Xanthobacteraceae; genus Pseudorhodoplanes. Next base: position 5,255 of record JALHOD010000007.1, on the reverse strand, counting down.
GCGGCGGGATTCGAACCCTAGTCCCCCAATAGTGAACGGTTCGCAGCACGGAAGGCGCTATCGAGATTTTTTATTGCACCAAAGTCTTCCTGCCAAGAAAAGCCGCCTATAGTTGACGCTACTAGTTCCATTTACCTTCGGTTGCCTTATTGTTTATTGACAACTTGGAGGAGGGGACTGTGCCTATTAGCGTGCAGCAACTTGCCGAAAGAATCGACCCAGAGCGAACTGTCCTTTTTCTAGGGGCAGGATCATCGATTCCATCCCGGGCTCCCACCAGTGCGGCAGTGTCGGCTCATTTGGCTCAGTATTTCAGCCTTGCACAAACTGGCTACACTCTAAGCGAACTAGCAAGTCTCGCGGAACGAAAAACATCGCGGCGATCGCTTATCGAAGCATTGCGTACATTGTTTCAAAGTTTGAAGCCGACCGGTGGCTTGCTCAACATGCCGCTTTACGGTTGGAAGAGTCTGTTCACGACGAATTATGACGATTTGATCGAACAAACATATGAGCGGCGCGGAATTTCACTGAATGTCTATTCGTCAAACTTTGATTTTACGGCGAGAGAAAATTCAACAGCGGTCAAGCTATTCAAGATACACGGGACCATAGGCAAAGATGTTTCCAGCGGGGACAAATCTAGAATCATCATTACAGAATCAGACTATGACCAAACGACCGACTATAGAGATTTTCTTTATGACCGCTTGAAATCTGACTTGGCCGGTAGCCAGCTTGTTATCATTGGGCATTCGCTTGCCGATCCGGACATTCGCGAGATCGTCAATCGAGCAGTCAGCCTAAATGCAAAAATTGAAAACGGCGGTCAGATATTCCTGCTTCTATACAGCCAGGACGATGGTCGGGCGACGCTATTTGAATCGCGCGGCATCATTGTTTGTTTTGCCGGCATCGATGAATTTTTTGCCGCTCTGGTTGATAAAAAACACGGCGCAACTCCAAAATTATTCAACGACGCATTGGACGTATTTCCAGCATTGCGTCCGGTAACGATGGATGTCGAGCATGCATCTGATCCTCGCAAGAGCGATTTTCCCGCGATGTTCAACGGCTGGCCAGCTACGCATGCTGATGTTCTTGACGGCTTAACTTTTGAACGCACTGTTGCTCAAGAGATTGCCGAACATTTACAAAACGAATCCATTCTTTCCGCAACTTTATTGGGAGCAAGCGGTGTTGGTAAAACAACGGCGGCTCGTCAGGCTGTTCAAATTCTCAGACGCAAGGGGTTCATCTGTTGGGAACACAAGACAGACTTGACGCTCCTTGCGTCGGAATGGGTGAAAGTCGCGGCGTCGCTTCGGGAAGAAAGCAAGAATGCCGTCTTAATTGTGGACGATGCGCACGGTCATCTCTTCGAGATTAATTCGCTAGCGGACCGGCTGGCTGCGGAAAAAAATTTCAACTTGCGCCTCCTTTTGGTGGCTACGCGCCATCAGTGGAATCCTCGCATTAAGTCTGGCAACCTGTATCGCTTCGGAGCAGAATTCAAACTCGTGCAACTTTCTCCGGAAGAGATTGAGCGCTTACTTCAACTCATCGAGACAAACATTAAGGTAAGGCCTTTAATCGACTCAATGTTCAGCGGATTTTCACGGCAAGAACGTCGAAGGCGACTAACGCGACGATGTGAAGCCGACATGTTTGTCTGCTTAAAGAATATTTTTGCGTCTGAAAGTTTCGACGATATAATGCTCCGCGAATACGCAGATTTAGAAGACAAGTATCAGGATATCTATCGATACGTGGCCGCGATGGAAAATGCCGGTGTGCATGTTCATCGTCAGTTGGTCATTCGTATTTTGAAGATTCAGGCATCCAGTATCACTGCATGTTTGGACAATTTGACCGACATTATCAGTGAGTATGTTGTCGATGAAAAAGAGGGTGTGTATGGCTGGAAAACAAGGCACTCGGTAATTGCCTCGATCATCGCGCGGTATAAATTTTCAGAGACCGCAAAGCGAATTGACTTGTTCGAGTTGGTTATCGATAACCTCCGCCCAACCTACGAAATTGAAATCCGAACTATCCGCGAACTCTGCAACGTTGACACCGGAATCCCATCAATACCAAACAAAGAAACTCAAAATCGATTGCTGCGAAAGATGATGTCTATTGCCCCCGGAGAGCGGGTTCCTCGTCACAGGCTAATCCGGAATCTCATAGAAATAGGAGCGTATGAAAAGGCTGATACGGAGATCAGGGTTTTTGAAGGCGATTTCAGTCTAGATGGGCCAGCGTATCGCTACAAAGTTGATCTGCATGTGGCCCGGGCGCTGAACTCTCCACGCATCTTGAAAGAGGACAGAATCGAAATCCTTGAGCAAGGTCGCCAAATTGCACTTACGGGGATTGCACGTTTCCAGCACAACAAAGCGATTCTTTCTGCGTATGCGGAGTTGGGGCTGGAATATTATAAGCTCACAAATAGATACGATTATTTCGACGACGCGACCTCGAAATTGGCTAAGGCAGAAGTTGAACTGGGCGACCCTGATATCAGCCGAATACTTTCGCGTCTAAACAGGCGGGTAACGGGAAAGGTTTCTGAAGAAGCTGACGAGGCGATTTAATACTGCTGCTCGCACGCCTTCACTAGACCTCTCGAGGTTACAAAATTTTCCATCCCACTGAAATTCTTTTGCGTAAGGAAGTGGGAGGGTGAAGCATTTGATATTACGAGATAAATGGTCGGAGCGGCGGGATTTGAACCCACGACCCCTAGTCCCCCAGACTAGTGCGCTAACCGGGCTGCGCCACGCTCCGACGGGGCCCTTATAGGGGCGGCCCCGCGGTCGCGCAACAGCGGGCCGGGGTATCAGCCCGTCCGGGCGGCGCGGATCGGGCCGGCAACGGCCAGCAGCAGATAGAGCGCGGCGCTTCCGACATAGACGCCGGTATAGACCTTCAGGAAGCCGAGAAAGTCGCAGCCTGCCCAGATGGCGGCGGCGGTGGCGAGCGTCATCGCAACACTGACGGCAATCGCCAGTCGCGCGATGTCGCGGAAGAATCCGGTATGCACCAGCAGGAAATTGGCAACAGTCTGGACCATGTTGGCGAGCAGCAGCACGATCAGCAGCGGCGTCGCTTCGGGCGGCATGGTCGCGGCCTTGCCCAGCAGCAGCGCGAAGAAGGGTTCGGCGGCGAAGATCAACAGCCCGCACAGGATGAGCGCCGGCAGGCTGCACAATCCGGCCGCCATCAGAGTCGACAGGATGAGGTTGCTCTGGTCTTTTTCCGCGAAGGCGCGGGTCTGGCGCGGCACCGCGAGATCGCAGCCGGCGGAATAGAGCAGGGTCGCCCCGCGGAAGACCTTGAACGTGGTGTCGAGGATGATGGTCGGCGCGCCAAGACCGAACATCGCGGGCACGACGGCATAGGGAAAATTGTAGATGTAGAATTCGTTGATGCCGTAGGTGCCGGTGCGCAACACTTCCTGGCGGTTGTCGCGGAAGAAACGTTTCAGCCGTGCGGGGAACTCGACGAAGCCGAGCGTCAGCGCGCCATGCGCGGCCAGACGCCGGGCGGAGATCGCAAACAGCAGAGCCCAGATCACGTTGGCGATGACCAGGAAGGCCAGGAGCGGCAAGCCGATCAGCATGGCCAGCATCACTGCCATGTGGCTGGCGCGGCGGATCACCTCCAGCGTTTCGAACGTGATGAACTCATCGATCGCGACACTGAGATTGCGCAGAACGAACCACACCAGATTGAGCGCCGTGAACAGAAAGAACAGTGAGAGTTCCAGCGCGTTCATCGCGGAGGCGCCGGGCAGCGCCGCGAAGACGGCAAACACGCCGGCGCTGATCGCAAGCGCCAGCAAAGTGTAGAGAATTGCAACCGCACCGGATTGCTCCGCAACGATCGTGCCCTTGCGTCCGGCGAGATGCCAGTCGCGCGTGCGCACAAACAGGATCTTGGCCATGCCGAGGTCGAACAGCCAGAGTGTGACCCCGAGCGTTCCCACCAGGATGAAAATCGAAAACAGTTCCGGACTGAGGATGCGCGCAAAGACGAAGGTCTGGACCAGTCCGGCCACGAGCGCGCCGCCGGCGGTCGAGGAGCGCAGGAAGAGATAAGGGATGGACAGGAATCGGCTCGCGGCCATCTCAGCCCGTCCGGCGTTTTTGCGTGTCGATGCAGAGGTCGAGCAGGCCGCGCGCCATCTTCTCCCAGGTGAAGGTTTTTGCCCGCGTAAGGCTTGCGGCCTTCATGCGGGCGCGCAAAGCGGGATCGTCATGGATGGAGCGGATCGCAGCAGCGAGGTCGTCGATATCGTCCATGCCGCAGACCCGCACGGCATCGCCGCCGATTTCGACCAGCGCACCCTGGTCGGACACGATCACGGGACAGCCGCATTGCATGGCTTCGATCGGCGGCAGGCCAAAACCCTCGTAGCGGGAGGGAAAGACCAGCGCGAGCGCGTTCTCGTAGAGCGCGCGCAGTTCGGCGTCGGAGACATAGCCGGCCATGCGGACATTGGCATGGGTGGTGTCGGGCGCGTAGTCGAACACCCGCAACTCCTTGTGGCCGGTGAGCACGAACAAGGTGTCGGTCAGCCCCGATTTCAGAAAGGCCGCGACCGCGTTCTCGATATTCTTGTTGCGGCTATTGATGCCGACGCCGAGCAGGAACGGCCGGCCCTTGAGACCGAGGCGATCGAGGATGGTGTTGTCGGCCGGGATCGCCGTGATGTGATCGGCGCCCTCGTAGCAGACAGGAACCTGGCTCGTATCGATGCCGTAATATTTCTGGATTTCCTTGCGCGAAAACTCGGAAATGGTCACGACCCGGTCGGAATTGCGCAGCAGCAGCGGCACCAGAAAATTATAGGCGGCGCGGAATTGCGGCGAGAAATTGCTCGGCATGGCGCGCACGGTGGCGTCATGCGCCAAAATAAGTTGATGCCGTTTCACGATCGGGCCGAGCAGGCAGAGATTCACCAGCAGGCTGCGGCCGGCATAGAACGGCAATTCGATCTGCTCCCAGGCATAGCCGGTCAGGACCCCGACCTTGCGGACCGGGATATTGGCCAGCGGATAGTCGCGCGCGTTGCGTGGCGCCAGGATGTCGATGCGGCCGCGCAGCGCAGCATAATCGGGATGATCAAGCCAGCGATCCATCGCCCGCGTGACCTCGATGGCGACGCGCTGCACGCCCACCATGACCTGGCTGAGGAAGCGGCCGTTGATCGTGATCTTGCGCGCGGTCGCGGACATCATTGGCTC
>JALHOD010000006.1:192647-209547 GCA_022843165.1 Pseudorhodoplanes sp. | reverse complement strand
TCGCCATAGAAGAAGTGATAGGCCGAGACGTCGTCCTGGTTGACGGTCTTCTTGATCAGCCGCATGCCGAGCACGCGGGTGTAGAAGCGGACATTGCCGGGCGCGTCGGCGGAGACGGCAGTGAGATGATGGATGCCGGTGAGCTGCATGTCGATGTCCCGGTGGCTGTTCGCGCCATCTAAGCATGGAACCGCGCGAATGCGAGTTGCCCCGCGTCGGATCACCGCATGACGGCAGCCGGGGCGCGCGCCATCGCCCGGATTGTGCGAGGCGCCGGGGCCGCCTTCCGTCCGCTTCCGTCCCTTTCTTCCCTTGCAACCGCAAGGGCGCGCGGAACGCCGGGCTCTCAGCCTGCCCGCGGCCTCGTGCGGCGATATGAGTTTGGCCACACGAGATTGCAGTCACCACGGACCACCGAAACCTCCGGCGTTCCGCGCGCGGTGTGTGAGGCTTGCTCCGCAAGACCCCCGGCGGACTTCGTTTCAGGACCGGAGCCCGGTCCTATCCACCGCTGCGGGGCGCTGGCAAAGGCCCGGGCAGTATGACGCCGCCAAAAGCCTCCGCCGTCATATCCCCAGCGACGCACGATGCGGCGCGTCGGGACCTTGCGGCTTGGGCCGCCACGACCCGGCGCACGTCTTGCGCCAAACCGCGGCCACCGCACCCTGCCCCGCATCTCATGACGCTGATCAGACGCCCCTTGCGTGGAGCAGGATGAAGAGGAGAATAGTCCTAGGTAGGAATAGAGTCAAGGGGAGTTGGAGCAAGTTTCCTTCGGGGTCGCAGAAGCCAAGGGGCAAAGTTCAGCTTACTTGCTCTTGAGCACCTGATCCTCAATGGCATCTGCCCGCTCAATGAGCGGCCTCAGTATCCGCGAGGCGTCCTTCCACAGGCAGAACAGCGTAGCTGGGGCGGGCAGTATCGAGGCGAGTACTATCAATAAAGGTACCCACTCCGACCCATCCCCGACCTTCGTTTCGGCCAGAAAGGCGATCACGATTAGTACGACAGTGAGGGCCACAGCTACCGCTGAGTTAATGATGACGTACTTGCGGTATTCATTGAACAGCCGGATTTTGAAGATTTGGAAGTCGCTTTCCAGTTCCTCAAGCTCTGTCTTCACCTCAAGCAGCGGCTCATGCTCGCCTTCGGCAAACAATCCTTTGATCCGGTCCAATATGCGGATCAGCGGCTGGACCCCCAAATCGCCGTAGAATTGCAGGAGTGCCGTGCCCAGATGGAGACTCACTCCTAGTTGTACGACACTAGAAAAATCCCCATAATTCATTGGACAGTCGCCCTCCTTCGTGAAGGTCCGATTCGTGGCCTACAACCCAAATATCTTAGCTGATGTTCTGCGCGCCCGCTCGCTGACTTCCGAGCAGCTATCGGAACGGCTGGGCTACAAACCCGGCGAATTGCAGCGAGAGCTTCGCCGCGAGCCAGAGCCAAAACAGAGAATCCTCAACGACATCGCCAAGGAGTTAGCGCTTCCGCTGTTCATTTTTTACATGCGGAAGACACCGCAGCTTCATGACGTCATCCCAGATTTCCGCTCAGAGACACCCAAAGCAGTAGCAAAGGAGCGGGAAACCATTGAGGCCATCCAATTCGCGGAGGGTGTGCAGCGGGCCGCTGCTACCCTCGGCGCCCCTCCCGTGGCCGATCTCCCCCATTTCTCCGCGAAGAAACCAGAAGAGGTCGAGGAATTCGCGCTACACGCGCGCACTTTCTTCGGCATCACTTTCGAGGACCAAGCCAACGCCAAGGATGCCAAGGCGTTCTACATCCTGTGCCGCAAGCGCATTGAGGACCGCGGCATCTTCGTCCTCCATGATAGCTTCCCAGAGACAGACGGAAGCGGCTTCTGCCTTTTCCATCCGACCCATCCGCTGATTGTCGTGAACACTAAGCAACAAACGCGGGGGCGTCGCCTATTCACGTTGGCACACGAGCTCGGTCACGTGCTCATGCGCAAAAGCGGCATCTCTGATCCGTTCGTAAGCCGCAATACCACCGAGCAGTTGTGCAACCGCTTCGCGGCTAGCTTTCTTGTGCCAGCGAATTTCGTGAGTCGCTTGTTGAAAAACGCTGCGCCCCAGAAAGATCCTGAACCCGATCACGTAGCGTGGGTCGCGCGCCGTCTGAAAATCAGCCAGCAAGCTGCCATCCTCCGCCTGGAGCAGTTGAGCCTCTTCAACGAGGGCTCGCATGCGAAATGGCTTCGGCTCATGCACAACCGCAATCCCGACTTTGGCAAAGACGGCGGCGGCGCGAACGGTCCGCCGCCTCAGGAAAAGGTCAAACTCGCCAAGTATGGTTTCCGCTTCGCGCACGCTTTCGCACCATTACTTGAGCAGGGACGCATCAGTGAAATTAACCTCTATCGAGCGAGCGGACTGAAGCCGAAGTATCAACGCCAGTATTTTCGTTACGTGCGCTCTCTCAATGAAAGCGAGCTCCAAAATTTGGAGCTTGGGGATGAGTGAGGACTCGAAGTGTTCTCACGTTGCCGACACCGCGGTGCTCCATGAGATCGCGTCGACCAAATCTAACAACCTGAAGGCCTTTTACATTGAGCAATTGCAGATGGGTATCATCGCGGTCCCAAGCCGCGTGCTTAAGGAATTCCGCGAGCTCTATGAAGAGGAAGCCGCCCAGTTAGAGCCCCACATCGCAAAAACTGTAGTTCTCAATCCCAAATACCGGGCAGCAGCAGCACGCATCGTCGACAAGAATGGCTCGGGGTTTCCTCGCCGGCCATACGATGGCGATACCGACCTTTACACTGCGGCTATTGCAACAGTTGAAGGGTACACGATCCTGACGATTAAAGAACACACTACCGCATACGCTGGCATGGATTGTGAGGTAGTGGACCTTTTAAGTTGGCTCGACTCGCTCGGTACACCAAAGAGGGGATAGGTTGACTGTCCTTATCGCCCTCTCTCCTATAGGCCACGAAGCGCAAACTCCTCTCTAAGCGTGGAGTTTACTGGGTCCCCGCTTTCGCGGGGACGACCGGAAAATGATGCACCGCCGCCCAATAGCGATAGACTCCGGCCGCAAACAACGAGGCCCCCATGTCCCTGAAAAACAAGACCCTCTTCATCACCGGCGCCTCGCGCGGGATTGGCCTCGCCATCGCGCTGCGCGCCGCCCGCGACGGCGCCAACATCGCCATCGCCGCCAAGACCGAGACCCCGCATCCCAAGCTGCCCGGCACCATCCACACCGCCGCCGCCGAGATCGAACAGGCCGGCGGCCGCGCTTTGCCGCTGGTGGTGGACGTGCGCGAGGAGGAGTCGGTCAAGGCCGGCATCGCGAAGGCGGCCGAGACGTTTGGCGGCCTCGACATCGTGGTCAACAATGCCAGCGCGATCCAGCTCACGCCGGTCGCCGCAACCGAGATGCGCCGCTACGACCTGATGCAGCAGGTGAATGCGCGCGGCAGCTTCATGGTGTCGAAATACGCGCTGCCGCATCTGGCCAGGGCCGCCAACCCGCACATCCTGATGCTGTCGCCGCCGCTCGACATGCAGGAAAAATGGTTCGCGCCGCACACCGCCTATTCGATGGCCAAGTTCGGCATGAGCCTGGTGGTTCTGGGGCTGGCCGGCGAATTGCGCGCGCAGGGCATCGCGGTCAATGCGCTGTGGCCGCGCACCACCATCGCCACCAGCGCGATCCGGAATCTGCTGGGCGGCGACGCCCTCATGGCGATGTCGCGCAGCCCGGAGATTCTCGCCGACGCCGCGCATGCGATCTTCCTCAAGCCCGCCAGAAGCTTTACCGGGCAGTTCCTGATCGACGATTCCTTCCTCGCCGCCGAGGGCGTCACCGATTTCGGCAGATACCGCATCGATCCCGGCCAGCCGCTGGCGCCGGATTTCTTCGTGCCCGACCGGCCGCCGCCGCCGCCGGGCGTGAGCGTGCTGGAGCACCGGGCGCTTCCGGCCGCGACGCCGCCGCGCTAAGGGATGACATCGCGGCCATTTGCCTTATCCTGATCTTCGAACTGGCGGTTGCATGTCCACACTCCTGATCACCCACCCGGCCGGGCTCAATCATCTCACCCCGCCCGGCCATCCCGAGCGGCCCGACCGGCTGCGCGCGGTCGAGCGCGCGCTGGAAGAGGAGAAATTCTCCGTGCTGGCGCGCGAACAGGCGCCGCTGGCTCCGCTCGATCTGGTGGCGCTCTGCCATCCGATGGACTTCATCGAGGCGGTGCGCGAGGCCTCCCCGCGCGAGGGCCTGATCTCGCTCGACGGCGACACCTCGATGTCGCCCGGCACGTTCGAGGCCGCGCTCCGCGCGGTCGGCGGCGCGGCGCTGGCGGTGGACGAGGTGGTCACGAAAAAAGCCGCCAACGCCTTCGTCGCCACCCGCCCGCCCGGCCATCATGCCGAGACCGTCAAGCCGATGGGTTTTTGCATCTTCAACCAGGCCGCCATCGCCGCCCGCCATGCGCAGAAGAAACACGGGCTGCCGCGCGCCGCGATCGTGGATTTCGACGTCCATCACGGCAACGGCTCGCAGGAGATTTTCTGGAGCGATGCCTCGGTGATGTATTGCTCCACCCACGAAATGCCGCTCTATCCCGGCACCGGCGCAAAATCCGAGCGCGGCGAGTTCGACAACATCGTCAACGCGCCGCTGCGGGCGGGCGACGGCGGCGAGCAGTTCCGCGCCGCGATGGAGAGCGTGATCCTGCCGCGGCTTGCGGCTTTCGGCCCCGACATCGTCATCATTTCCGCCGGCTTCGACGCGCATATGCGCGATCCGCTCGCCAACCTGAATTTCAACGAGGAGGATTTCGGCTGGGCCACCCGCAGGATCATGGAGATCGCCGACAGGACCGCGCAGGGCCGCGTGGTGTCGGTGCTGGAAGGCGGCTATGATCTGGAAGGCCTCGCCCGCTCCGCGGCGGCCCATGTCACGGCGCTGATGCGCGCCTGATCGCGACGCGCTACAGTCCGCCCCAGAATCACACAGAGACCGCAATGGCCGACACCGCCCACGCCGACGTGAAAAAACTGCCCTTCGAGCGCGCCATCGAGGAGCTGGAATCCATCATCAAGCGGCTCGAGGAAGGCAAGGTGCCGCTCGAGGAATCGGTCGCAATCTACGAGCGCGGCGAAGCGCTCAAGCGCCGCTGCGAGGAATTGCTGCGCGCCGCCGAAACGCGGGTGGAGAAGATCACGGCCGATGCCTCCGGCAAGCCAAAGGGCACCGCGCCGCTGGATGTGACGTGACGCGCCGGCGCGTCACTTCTTCCGGTAGACGATCAGCGTCTTGAAATCGGCCATGCGCTCGACCGGCTTTTCCTTCTCCCACACCGGAAGGATTTTCCCGGTTTCGTCGGACCCCATCGAGTTCTTGTAGAACACCAGATAACCGCCCGGCCTGGTCTTGTCGGTGAACAGGTCCAGCACCTGGCGATCGGTCATGCCGCCATATTCGGCAGACGCGGTGTTCGGGAAGAAGAACTCGCACAGATGCACCATGGTGACGATGTCGAAATCCGGCAAGAGCTTCCCGTTGGTCAGATAGATGTCGCCGAAATAGGCGAGATAATTCCTGGCGACGCCGGAATTCTCGGTCACCAGCTTGATATAGGCCTGGTATTCCTCGATCGACGCGGTGATCGACACCACCGAATTGCCCAGGCCGTTGCGCGCCTGCTCGATGCCGACGACATGATGCGTGCCGGTGCCGAAATGATAGATCAGCTTGTTCTTCAGGCCCTGGTCGGCGACCCACTCGTTGAAATGCACGTCGCAGGGGCAGATATCCTCGTGCAGATCCCATTTGTCGGTCCAGTAATTCATCTTCAGCATGGCGTTCCTCTCGTTTGCCCGTTTGTTGCAGCGATTCAATCTCAGGCCGGCACCGCCGACAATTTCGCAGCCTGCGGCGCGGTCCCGGCGCAGGTCATCTCGATCGTCCGGCCGTGCAGATCGCGCAGCACCTCGCGCCGGTCGATGGTGAGGATGATCGTCTCCGGCAGGCGCGCGATCAGCATCTTGTACAGATCGCGCCCGGTGCCGTCGGCCAAAGTGGAGACCGGCTCGTCGAACATCAGCACCGCCGGGCGCCGCAGCAGCACGCGCGCGAAGGCCACGCGCTGCTGTTCGCCGCCGGACAACAGCACGCTCCAGTCGGCCTCTTCATCGAGCCGCTCGACGAGATGGCCGAGCCCCACCGCCGACAACACATCGCGCAAGGCGGCATCCGGAACCTGCGCGGCCGGACGCGGATAGGCCACCGCCTGGCGCAGGGCGCCGAGCGGAAAATACGGGCGCTGCGGCATCACCAGCACCTCGCCGCTGTCCGGCAGATCGACGCGTCCGGCGCCGTTCGGCCACAGGCCGCTCAGGGCGCGGAACAGGCTGGACTTGCCGGACCCGGAGGGACCGGTGACCATCACGCGCTCGCCCGGCATGGCCGACAGGGCCGGCAGCCCCGCGATCTCCGGGCCGCTGGGCAGCCGCACTTCCAGACCCTCGACATCGAGGCCGCGCTGGTCGCGCCGCTCCACCGCAATCGTGTCGGCGCCGCCGGCGCGATGCGCGTCCACCGCCACCATCGCGGCTTCGAACTGCGACAGACGATCCATGATCGCCTTCCATTCCGCCAGCTTGCTGTAGGCGCTGATGCAGAAGGCGAAGGCGCCTTCCACGCGCTGAAAGGCGAACGCCGCCTGCACCAGCGTGCCGAGCGGAATCGCCGCGGTGAGATAGGCCGGACTGACGATCAGGATCGGCACAACATTCGAGGCCTGCGCATAGCCGCCGATGAAGCCGACAAGCCGGGTCTGGCGCGCGACCAGCGCCGTCCAGTTGCGCACGAGATTGGAGAAGCGGTGCTGCAGCTCGTCGCGCTCGACCGGCTCGCCTTTCATCAGGGCGACCTGTTCGGAATGGTCGGCCGCGCGCACGATCGCAAAGCGGAAATCGGCTTCGTAGCGCTGCTGGTTGAAGTTGAGCGGAATCAGCCGCCAGCCGATCCAGTGCGCGATCAGCGTTCCGACCGCGGCATAGACCAGCGCCGCCACGATCAGATAGCCGGGGAACGCCAGATCGGTTCCGAACAGCGGCAGCGGCGTCGTCAGCGACAGGTACCACAGGATATAGGCGAACGACGCGAGCGCGACCGCGCTGCCGAGCAGGCCGGTTCCCAGTTCATGCGTGCGCTGGATGAAGAGATAGACGTCGTTGGCGATGCGCAGATGGATGTTGTCGACATTCTCGGCGACGAAATGGACCCGATAATGCCGCCCGTCCGCCATCCACGAGGACACGTAATTCGCCGTCAGCCAGCGCCGCCAGCGAATCTGCAGGGTCTGGCCGAAAAAATACTGGCTTGCGCCGGCGATCACCGCGCCCAGCACGATCAGGCAGAACACCAGCAATTCGCTGGTGAAGGCATCCCAGTTGCGGGCTTCGAGCGCGTTGAAGAACCGCGCATTCCAGTTGGCAAAGGCGACCGCGACATAGACCAGGCCGAGTTCCGCCGCGACCACCGCCGCCAGCAGGGCCCGCGCGGGCCAGCGGTCCTCGGAACGGAAATAGGGCAACGACAGGGCAAGGAAGGTCCGCAAAGCCAGAACAACGCGAGTCATGATCCTTATTCCCGCCCAGGAGCTGCCGGTCGAGGCCGCACGGGCCGTCATCCGGGCCGGTATCGCGCGTGGCCTGGAACCGCGCCATGCGACTGATCGCCCGGATCACCCTAGCACGCAAGGCCGGTCAGGTTCCGGCCCCTTTGCCCAGCCAGGGTCCGGGCCGGCCGCGCTTCCGGCGGCCCAAATTGCACCTTACATTATGTCTGGTGTAAGGCTCCTGTGGAGGCCGGTCCCTGGCCGCCTGCCGCAATGCCCAGCGGAGACATGTGTGCCCAATCCGGTGTCCAAAACCCCCCTGCTCGACAATATCCGCGATCCGGAAGACCTGCGGCGCCTGGCCGAAAGCGCGCTGCCGCAATTCGCCGCGGAACTGCGCCAGGAAACCATCGACGCGGTGGCGGTGACCGGGGGACATCTGGGCGCGGGGCTCGGGGTCGTCGAACTGACCGCCGCTCTGCATTATATCTTCGATACTCCGCGCGACCGGCTGATCTGGGACGTCGGTCACCAGGCCTACCCCCACAAGATCCTGACCGGGCGACGCGACCGCATCCGCACCCTGCGCCAGGGCGGCGGGCTCTCCGGCTTCACCAAGCGCAGCGAAAGCGAATACGACCCGTTCGGCGCCGCGCATTCCTCGACCTCGATTTCCGCCGGCCTCGGCATGGCGGTGGCGCGCGACCTCGCCGGCGGGGACAACAACGTCATCTGCGTGATCGGCGACGGCGCGATGTCGGCCGGAATGGCCTACGAGGCCATGAACAATGCCGGCGCGATGAATTCCCGTCTGATCGTGATCCTCAACGACAACGACATGTCGATCGCGCCGCCCGTGGGTGCGATGTCGGCCTATCTCGCGCGATTGCTGTCGGGGCGCACCTATCGCGGTCTGCGCGAATTCGGCAAGCAGCTCGCGCATCGCCTGCCGAAATTCTTCGAGGAACGCGCGATGCGCGCCGAGGAATATGCCCGCGGCATGATGACCGGCGGCACGCTGTTCGAGGAACTCGGCTTCTATTATGTCGGACCGATCGACGGGCATAATTTCGATCATCTGCTGCCGGTTCTGAAAAACGTGCGCGACGCCGAATCCGGGCCGGTGCTGGTCCATGTCGTGACGCAAAAGGGCAAGGGCTATGCGCCCGCCGAAATTTCCGCCGACAAGTATCATGGCGTGGTGAAATTCGACGTCGCGACCGGCGCGCAGGCCAAGGCCAAGTCGAACGCCCCGAGCTATACCGGCGTCTTCGGCAAGAGCCTCGTCCAGGAAGCGATGAAGGACGACAAGATCGTGGCCGTCACCGCCGCGATGCCGTCCGGCACCGGGCTCGATCTGTTCGCGAATGAATTTCCCAAACGCTTTTTCGATGTCGGTATCGCCGAGCAGCACGCGGTGACCTTCGCGGCCGGCCTCGCCACCGAAGGCTTCAAGCCCTTTGCCGCGATCTACTCCACCTTCCTGCAGCGCGCCTATGACCAGGTGGTGCATGACGTCGCGATCCAGTCGCTGCCGGTGCGCTTTGCGATCGACCGCGCGGGCCTGGTCGGCGCCGACGGGCCGACGCATGCGGGGTCGTTCGACGTCGCCTATCTCGGCTGCCTCCCCGGCTTTGTCGTGATGGCGGCGGCCGACGAGGCCGAACTCATGCACATGGTCGCGACCGCGGCGGCGATCGACGATCGTCCCTCCGCATTCCGCTATCCGCGCGGCGAAGGGCTCGGCGTCGAGATGCCGTCGGAAGGCAAGCCGCTGGAGATCGGCAAGGGCCGCATCCTGCGCGAAGGCAGCAAGGTCGCGCTGTTGAATTTCGGCGCGCGGCTGGGCGAATGCCTGAAAGCCGCCGACGCGCTCGCGGGCTTCGGTCTGTCCACCACCGTTGCCGATGCGCGCTTCGCCAAGCCGCTCGATACCGATCTGGTGCTGCGGCTGGCGCGCGAGCACGAAGTGCTGGTCACGATCGAGGAAGGCGCGATCGGCGGATTCGGCTCCTATGTCATGCAGGCGCTGGCCGAGAACGGCGTGTTCGATTCCGGAGTGAAGTTCCGCGCGATGGTTCTGCCGGATGTCTTCATCGACCACGACTCGCCTGCGGCGATGTACGCCAGGGCCGGGCTCGACGACAAGGGCATTACGGCAAAGGTATTTGAAGCATTGGGCCGGGACGTGGCGGCTGAAACCGTGAAGCTCGCCTGATCAGTTCAGCCGGCAGACTTCGATCAATTCACCGACCGCCTTGGCGCGGCCCTTGTCGTGCAACACGTAGCGATTGTCGCCCATGGTCACGGTGATGACTCCCGGCGCGCGGAACATCGCCACCACCGACTGGAAGTCGATCTTTCTGGCATAGCCATAGACGCCGGCCGAGCGCACGGTCTTGCCGGTAAACGACGCCTTGCTGCTGCCCGCCGCCAGTTCGATGGTCACCTGCTGGCCGGCTTTCGCACCCTTGCTGGCGTCGCTCACGCTCAGCTCGGCAATCTTCTTGCGGTTGTTGCAGATCAGCAGAAACGCGGTTTCGCCCATCTCCTGGTTGCCGAAGACGAGATAGGGATCGCGCTCGTCGCCGCCCAGCGACCAGGTCCGTTCGTCCGCCGTCGGCGCAGCCTGTGCGGGCAGGACAAGACTCAGCACCAGAACCGCAATCGCACCGAGAAACCCGTTCAAATCATGCGCTCCCGTTCGCCCATCGTGATTCGCCCCCGCCTCGAATACTCAGAATAGCCCCGGCGATCAATGCGCGCGGTCGTCACACTTTGGTCACCGTTCGGCCGGTTCCCATCGATTCCGGTGATCCTTGCATCGCGATTGTGCGCTTTCTTTCGCGGCATTCCAGACTATGGTGCCGCCGCATGACAGCACATGAATCCCTGATCGCCGCCGGCGCGGAAGCACGGGCGGGCCGCACCGTGTGGCGCGTCGAGATGATCGAAACGGTCAGGCTCGCATTTCCGATCGCGCTCACCCAGCTCGGCCAGATCGCGATGATGACCACCGATCTCGCGCTGCTGGGACGCCTCGGCGACCATGTCGTCGCCGCGGCAGCTCTGGCGCATACCGTTTTATTCGCCGCCTTTGTGCTTGGCATGGGGCTGGTGTCCGCGGTCGCGCCGTTGGCGGCGCAGGCGGTCGGAAGCCGCAATCCGCGCATGGTGCGCCGCTCCTTGCGCGTCGGGTTATGGGCGGCGGTTCTGCTCGGCGTCCCGATGAGCCTATTGCAACTGCGCGGCGAGGCGATCCTGATCGCGTTGGGACAAGGCGCGGACTCCGCCGCGCTCGCCGCGCGCTATCTGGAAGGACTGGCCTGGAGCCTGGTTCCGGCCTGGTGGTTCATCGCCTTGCGCAGCTTCATGGGCGCGGTCAACCGTCCCGAGCCGGCGTTGTGGATCACGCTGGCCGCGATTCCGGCCAACGCCCTGCTCGCCTATGCGCTGATTTACGGCGCCTTCGGATTGCCGCAGCTCGATCTGCTGGGCGCCGGCCTTGCCACCACTGCGATCAATGTCGGCATGTGCGCCGCCAGCGTCTGGGTCGCCTATGCCTGCCGGCCGTTCAGGAAATACCGCATTCTGGGAAATGTCTGGCGCGCGGACTGGCGCCTCATGGCCCGGCTGCTGGCGATCGGACTGCCGATCTCGGCAACCTTTCTTCTGGAATACGGGTTGTTCGCCATCGCCGCCATCATGACGGGCTGGATCAGCACGACGGCGCTGGCCGCGCACCAGATCGCGCTCACCGTCGCATCGATCCTGTTCATGGTGCCGTTCGGCATGTCGATGGCGGCCACGGTGCGGGTCGGACACGCGGTCGGCCGCCGCGACGCGGCCGCAACCCGCAAGGCCGGTTTCGCGGCGGTTATGCTGGGGATCGCGTTCATGGCGACGATGACGATCCTTGTGATCGTCACGCGCCACCAGATTCCCCTCGCCTTTCTGGGCGGCGATGCCGCCGACGCCGGCGCGACCGCGGATCTTGCCGCCACCCTGCTGATGGTCGGCGCCACCTTCTTCATCGCCGACGGCGTGCAGACCATCGGCGCGGGCGCCCTGCGCGGCCTCAACGACACCCGCATCCCGCTGGTCTTTTCCGCGATCTGCTTCTGGGCCATCGGCTTCGGGGCATCGTATCGCCTGGCGTTTCCGGGCCAGCTCGGCGCCGTCGGAATCTGGATCGGCCTGTCGATCGGAGTCACCGCGTTCGCCGTTCTGCTGGTCTGGCGCTTTCATGTCCTGACCAAACGCGGCTATCTTCCGGCCGTCCCGTCCGCGGTTTGAAGTCACACATGGTCGAACAACTCGTCATTGATCGCATCGGCCATCGCGGTGACGGCGTGGCCGACACCGCGGCCGGGCCGGTCTACGTGCCCTATACCCTGCCGGGAGAAACGGTCGAAGCCGAACGCGTGTCCGGGCATCCCGACCGCCGGCATCTGCTGCATGTGGACATTCCCTCGCCGGACCGGATCGACGCCTTCTGCCCGCATTTCGGCGTCTGCGGCGGCTGCGCCATCCAGCATTGGCGCGAACCGCTCTATCGCGCGTGGAAACACGATCTGGTGGTGACGGCGCTGCGGCATGCAGGCATCGAGGCGACCGTCGATGAGTTGATCGACGCTCATGGCGAGGGCCGGCGGCGCGCGGTGTTTCATGCCCGGCGCGGCACCCATGACATTTTCGAAGTCGGCTTTTCCGCCTTGCGCGCGCATACCATCATTGCGATCGACCGCTGCCCGGTGCTGGCGCCCGGCATGGACGGGGCGGTTGAAACGGCCTGGGCCATCTCCGACATCCTCAAGCCGCAGGGCAAGCCGCTCGACATCCAGATCACCGCCACCGATGGCGGTCTGGATATCGACGTGCGCGGATCGGGGCCGCTGAATGCGAACCGCACGGCGGCGCTCGCGCGCATCGCCGCCACGGGACACATCTCCCGCATCACCCGGCACGGCGAGATGGTGACGCAGACCCGGCCACCGGCCGTCACGATGGGCCGCGCACGCGTGGTGCTGCCGCCCGGCTCGTTCCTGCAGGCCACCGCGCTCGGCGAAGACACGCTGGCGGGTCTGATCGCCGGTCATGCCGGCAAGGCCAAAACAATCGCAGACCTGTTTTCCGGCGTCGGCCCCTTTGCGCTGCGTCTCGCCGAGCGCGCGCGCATCACCGCCTGTGACAGCGACGTCCCTGCATTGTCGGCGCTCACGCAGGCGGCGGCCACGACATCCGGCCTGAAACCCATCGACGTTTTGCGGCGCGATCTGTTCCGCAGCCCGATGGGCGCGCAGGAGCTGAAGGGTTTCGACGCCGTGATTTTCGATCCGCCGCGGCAGGGCGCGGAGGCGCAGGCGCGCGAACTCGCCACAAGCAAGGTGCCGGCCGTGATCGCGGTGTCATGCAACGCGGCGACCTTTGCGCGCGATGCAAAATTCCTGATCGACGGCGGCTACCGGCTGGACGCGGTCACGCCGGTCGACCAGTTCAAGCACACCGCGCATGTCGAGATCGTGGCGCGGTTCTCGCGATAGCGCGATCAGTTTCCCCACCGCTCCTGCCAGATCCGCTCGCCGATGGTGCATGAGACGCGCGGCGCCGATGCGGCGGCCGGAATGAGGCGGGCCTCGGGGACGCGGCCGGCGATTTCCAGCACCAGCTTGGTGCGGATGGCCTCGACGAATTTGTCGCGATCCCGCACCGGCACCATGAACGCGCCCGGCCCGCCGATCACGCAATCCTCGTAATATTCATCGAGCAATTCGATATCCATCGTGGTGTAGCTCGGCCGCTTGAGCATCACCGGCAGGCCGTTGATCACGATGCCTTTCGACACCACCTCGTCGCGCGCGACGGTGACGAGCTGGCCGTGATTGTTGGCGCCGTCGCCGGAGACGTCGATCACGCGCCTGATCCCGCGAAAGCCGCTGACGTCGAACAGCGCCGCGCCGAACAGAAGCGCGCCGGAAATCGAGGTGCGCGCCGCCCGCCGGAGCGGCGCCTGCGCGATCTCGGTGGCGACCGAATCCGCGGTTTCCGGCCCCTCGATCAGACGCCACGGCACGATCACCCTCTGCTCGGTCGCGCCCGCCCATTCGAAATAGGTGACGGCGACCTTGCCGTGAATGCCCTGACGCAGGGCCTGCATGAATTCGCGCGAGGTCAGCGCCCTGGCATAGCCGTCGCGCTGCAAGGCGAGTTCATCCATGTCCATGGAATAGGAGATGTCGACCGCCAGCACGAGTTCGACATCGACCTGGACCTTGCCGGGTTCGCCGCCGCGCGGCATCGGCGCCGCCGCGCTGCGCCAGGTCGCCAGCGCCAGCGCGCAGGCAACGGCCGTCACCACAAGAAACGAGGCACGCCGGATCATCGCCGCCTCCGTCCGATGGACTCACGGCGAATGCTGCCATTTTGCCGATGCCGGTGAAAGCCGGATTTAGGACTCGATCGCCTCGGTGGACACAATCTCGATGCCGAAGCCGCCGAGGCCCACATAGGTCATTTTCTTCGACGTCAGCAGCCGGATCGAGGAAATACCCAGATCCTTCAGGATCTGCGCGCCGAGGCCGATTTCACGCCATTGCCGGATGCGGGCCGCATCCGAGCCGGTATCCCCGTCTTTCGGAATGGCGGTGATCGGCACGCCGGCGGTGCCGTCGCGCAGATAGACGATGACGCCGCGGCCCTCGCTCTTGAACCGGTTCAGCGCGGCATTGACCGTTTTGGCGCCGCCGAAGACGTCCCCGATGATGTCGGCGCGATGCAGCCGCACCAGCACGTCCCGCCCGTCGCCCACCCCGCCGAACACGAAGGCCATGTGATGCTGCGGATCGAAGGGCGTGACATAGGCATAGCCCTTGAGCGGGCCGACCGACGAGGAGACCGGAAACTCCCCGACCCGTTCGACCAGCTTGTCGCGCGACTGGCGATAGGCGATCAGGTCGGCGATGGAAAACTGCAGCAGGTTGTGGCGTTTGGCGAATTCGGCCACCTGCGCGCCGCGCATGACGCTGCCGTCGTCATTTATCAGTTCGGAGAGCACGCCAACCGGCGGCAAGTCCGCCAGACGGCAGAGATCGATGCAGGCTTCGGTATGACCGGAGCGCATCAGCACCCCGCCCTCCTTCGCCACCAGCGGAAAGACATGCCCGGGGCGGACGAAGTCGGCAGCACCGCTATTGCCGTTGGCGAGCGCCCGCACGGTGTTGGTGCGTTCCTCGGCGGAAATGCCGGTGGTCAGCCCGTGCCGCACATCGACCGACACCGTGAAGGCGGTGCCGAGCGGCGCGTCGTTCTGGGAGACCATCGGATCGAGATGCAGCTTCTTGGCGAGGTCCGCATCCAGCGGCGCGCAGACGATGCCCGACGTGTGGCGGATGATGAAGCCCATCTTTTCCGGCGTGCAGAGCGACGCGGCGACGAACAGATCGCCCTCGTTCTCGCGGTCGTCGTCGTCGGTGACGACAACGATTTCGCCGCGGGCAAAAGCCGCAATGGCGGCCTGAATATTGTGATGTGTATCGGGCAATGTGAGCGGCCTATGTCTGGTTCGGGGTGAAGGGCCATGCCGGCCCCTCACCTGCCTGTGCGCGATGACGCAGATAGTGATCGGCGAGGACACATGCCACCATCGCCTCGCCGACCGGAACCGCGCGAATGCCGACGCAGGGATCGTGGCGGCCGGTGGTGACGATCTCGGTCTCGCGGCCGAAGCGATCGATGGTGCGGCGGAGGTTGAGGATGGACGATGTCGGCTTCACCGCAAAACGCGCCACCACGCTCTGGCCGGTCGAAATGCCGCCCAGGATGCCGCCGGCATGGTTGGAGAGGAAACGCGGCTTGCCGTCGTTGCCCATCCGCATCTCGTCGGCATTCTCCTCGCCGGACAATTCCGCCGCGGCAAAACCGTCGCCGATCTCGACGCCCTTGACGGCATTGATGCTCATCAGCGCCGACGCCAGTTCGGCATCGAGCTTGCCGTAAACCGGCGCGCCAAGTCCCGGCGGCACGCCTTCGGCGACGATCTCGATCACCGCGCCGATGGACGATCCCGATTTCCGGATGCCATCAAGATAATCGGCAAATTTTTCGGCGGCCTTGGCGTCCGGGCAGAAGAAGGGATTGCGGTCGATCTCGTTCCAGTCCCAGTTGTCGCGCGCGATCCTGTGCGGCCCCATCTGCACCAATGCGCCGCGCACCGTCGCGCCCGGCACAATCTTGCGTGCGATCGCGCCGGCCGCAACGCGCGCCGCGGTCTCGCGCGCCGAGGAGCGCCCGCCGCCGCGATAATCGCGCAGGCCATATTTGATGTCGTAGGTGTAGTCGGCATGGCCGGGCCGATATTTGTCCTTGATGTCGGAATAGTCCTTGGAGCGCTGATCGACATTGTCGATCAGAAGCGCGATGGGCGCGCCGGTCGTCACCTCGCCGCCGGTCGCCTCATCCGAAAAGGTGCCGGACAGGATGCGCACGCTGTCCGGTTCGCGGCGCTGGGTGGTGAAACGCGACTGACCGGGCTTGCGGCGGTCGAGATGATGCTGGATGTCGGCCGCCGACAGCGGAATCCGCGACGGGCAACCATCGACCACGCAGCCAAGCGCCGGCCCGTGGCTCTCGCCGAAGGTCGTCACTCGGAAAATATGGCCGAAGGTATTGAAGGACATGGTGTTTGATCTGTCGGCGGTGTGGTAGCCCGCACATCCATCGGGGTCAAATCAGCCCGGCTTTGCGCGAATCAGGCATCTCGCCTCGGCGCGGTCGAAAAGTCCGATGCTGCAACGCCGCAACCAAACTGCGAGATTCCGCTCCACGTTATTGCAGCTGCGTTCAGGATTGGTGAATGCGCATTCATGGCTCTGAACGATGATTAATGCCAATCTGAATGCCCATTAAGCTACTGATATAAAAGCATTTTTTTGAATTTTTCATTTGCGGATGCGGCGTGCTTCTGCGACCAATGACGCACGGCAAGGGGGCCAAGGCGCGGACGCGAACGCAGCGACCCGACGCTTCACCCGACACATGCCGCCAAAGGGACAACGAGGACACACACATGCGTAAACCCATCGCAATCATCGCGGCGCTCGGCTTCTTCTGCGCCACCAGCCTGCCGGCTGTTTCTGCTCCGGCCACCACTGGCGTTGTGAAGAGCGAAGACTTCTCTGCTGCCAAGAAGGCGAAGAAGGCCAAGAAGGCGAAGAAGAAGGCCGAGCTGACTTCGACCGACGTCTCCGCCGCCAAGAAGGCGAAGAAGGCCAAGAAGGCGAAGAAGAAGGCCGAGCTGAC
>JALHOD010000006.1:123546-192637 GCA_022843165.1 Pseudorhodoplanes sp. | reverse complement strand
GCCAAGAAGGCGAAGAAGGCCAAGAAGGCGAAGAAGAAGGCCGAGCTGACTTCGACCGACGTCTCCGCCGCCAAGAAGGCGAAGAAGGCCAAGAAGGCGAAGAAGAAGGCCGAGCTGACTTCGACCGACGTCTCCGCCGCCAAGAAGGCGAAGAAGGCCAAGAAGGCGAAGAAGAAGGCCGAGCTGACTTCGACCGACATCTCCGCCGCCAAGAAGGCGAAGAAGGCCAAGAAGGCGAAGAAGAAGGCCGAGCTGACTTCGACCGACATCTCCGCCGCCAAGAAGGCGAAGAAGGCCAAGAAGGCGAAGAAGAAGGCCGAGAACGTGATCCTGTACCGGATCGCCGCCTAAGCCTGTTCACGACGCGCGCGTCCCGCGCGTTCGTAAAACGGCCGGACCCCAAAGGTCCGGCCGTTTTCTTTTGATCTCGCAAATCACCAGGTCAGCGTCCGCGCATTGTCAGCGAAGATGAACCCCTGTGTCAGGCCCGGACGTCCCATCTGAACACCCGCCACCAGATCCTCCATCCGGAGTCCGAACTCCTGCATGCATGGCCCGCACATCAAAACTGTGCCGCCGTCCTTGATGAAATCCGCAACGATCTCGCGCGGAATACGCTGCATCGACGGCTTTTTCTCCTGCTCGCCGGTCTTGCTGGCCAGCCTCACGCCGTCAAGGTTGAGAAACACGGTGACCGGATGCCCCATTTTCAGGGTCGCGTGCGCGAAATGCAGCCCCATCCAGCCGCGCCAGGAGTCTCCCGTTGTCATGTTGATGAAGAGCGGTGACTTGGCTGGCTGAGCCGGTGCGGTCTGAGTGAGGGCGGAAGGCACCAGTCCGATCAACAGCGCGCCGATGCAGAAACCTGCCAGAAAAATCGTGAAGCGTCGCATGCAGTCCTCTTTCCTTGGTCCGGCAGGCAATTTTGCCTGCATCGAGACAAAACGAAAGAGCGACGGCGCTATTTCACCGTCATGTCGGGCGCATCGGGATGCTTGATGCCCACGATGTGATAGCCGGCATCGACATGCTGGATCTCGCCGGTCACGCCGCGCGAGAGATCGGACAGAAAGAACACCGCCGCGTCGCCGACATCTTCCAGCGAAACGTTGCGCCGCATCGGCGTGTTGTATTCGTTCCATTTCAGGATATAGCGGAAATCGCCGATGCCGGACGCCGCCAGCGTCTTGATCGGACCGGCGGAGATCGCGTTGACGCGGATATTCTTCACGCCAAGATCGGCGGCGAGATAGCGCACCGAGGATTCGAGCGCGGCCTTGGCGACGCCCATGACGTTGTAATGCGGCATCCACTTCTCGGCGCCGTAATAGGTCAGCGTCAGCATCGAGCCGCCATTCGTCATCAGCTTTTCAGCGCGCTGCGCCACCGCCGTGAACGAGTAGCACGAGATCTGCATCGTCTTGGTGAAATTGTCTTCGGTGGTGTCGACATAGCGGCCGTCGAGCTGATCCTTGTCGGAGAAGGCAATGGCGTGAACGATGAAGTCGAGCGATCCCCAGGCCGATTCCACCGCCGCGAACGCGGCGTCGATGGTGGCGGGATCGGAGACGTCGCAATGTCCCACGATGATGCCGTCCACCTCCTCGGCGAGCGGTTCCACGCGCTTCTTGAGCGCGTCGCCCTGATAGGTGAAAGCGAGGTCCGCCCCATGCGCGTGGCACGCCCGGGCGATGCCCCAGGCGATGGACCGATTATTGGCGACCCCCATGATCAGGCCGCGCTTGCCGCGCATGAGACCCGAACCGTCCGCCATTGCCGCTCCTCGTCAAATTGCGCCAAAACCCCGCCGGGGCGGCCCCTTGTGGCATAGCGGTTTTGGCCCTTCAAGCGCCGCTCCGGCCGCCCGGCGACAGTGTTAACATCCTCGCCGGAATAGCAAATGCATGGCCGGTGTTTTCATCCTAGGGTCGCTGACCGCAGCCTCCCGGAGATGACCATGAGCACGTTCCGGCACAGTATCGAAGCCTGCATCCCCGCCTTGCGGCGTTACGGGCGCGCGCTCACGCGGGATGCGGAAACCGCCGACGACCTCGTCCAGGACACCCTGGTGCGAGCGCTGCGCTCCGAACATCTGTTCCATGGCGGCGACATCCGGGCCTGGATGTTCACCATCCTGACCAACCTCAACCGCAACCGGCTGCGGTCGCTGTCGCGGCGACCGTCGACCAGCCCGCTGGAGGATGACGATGCCGCCGACCTCGCGGGACCGGAAGCCGGCGGCCGCGACATCGAACGGGCGCTGGCGCTGCTGGTCGAGGATCAGCGTCACGCGCTTCTGCTCGTCGTGCTGGAGGGGCTGTCGTATCGCGAAGTGGCGGAGGTGCAAGGCGTTCCGATCGGAACCGTGATGTCGCGCCTGGCGCGCGCACGCGCCCAAGTGAAAGCCTATCTCGACGGCGAGCGTCCTGCGCTGCGCCGCGTGAAATGATCAAGGACGAAAGACAATGACCGACCGCCATACACCCGTGACCGAGGACGAGCTGCACGCCTATGTCGATGGCGAATTGCCGGCCGACCGTCGCGACGCTGTCGAGGCGTGGCTTGCGTCGCATCAGGACGATGCCAATCTGGTCGCCGCGTGGCGCGCGCAGGCCGAAAAAATCCGCGCGCGCTATGGCGCGGTCGCGAATGAACCGGTGCCCGCGCGCCTGAAGCCCGATCAGTTGCTGCGCAACGGCCGGCGCTGGCGCACCGTTGCGGCGGCGGCCGCGATCGCGGCCTTCATCGTCGGCGGCGTGGCCGGCTGGATGGCGCGCGGGGCATCCGCCGCCGCCCCGGATGCGCTGCAGACATTTTCCAACGAGGCGCTCGCCGCGCATCGGCTTTACATCGGCGAAGTGCGTCATCCGATCGAAGTCGGCGCGGCCGAAAGTCATCTGCTGCCCTGGCTGTCGCGCCGCGTCGGCACGCCATTGCGCGCGCCCGATCTGACCGCTTTCGATTTCAAGCTGCTCGGCGGCCGGCTGTTGCCAAGTGCGAGCGGGCCGGCCGCTCTCTTCATGTACGAGAGCGGATCGGGCGAGCGCGTGACATTGTATTGCTCGCAGCTGAAGGAAGCGCCCTCCGGCCTGCGTTACAGCACGGCCGATAATTTCGCCGCCGTGCATTGGGTGGAAAGCGATTATGGCTGGGTGCTCAGCGGACCGGCCGAGAAATCGCGGCTCAAGGGCATTGCGAAAGCGGTTTACGAGCAACTGGAAAACCGCGCCCCGCCGAGCAAGCGCTCCAAGGCGGAGCCGGTGATGTCGCAGCGAGGCTCCTGACGCTCGGCGTCAGCCGAAATCCTTGCGCGGATCGTAGGGCTTGCCGTCGCGCCACTTGCGCATCAGGTCTTCCAGCTCTTCATCCTTGCCGTCCGGCAGCATGATGCGGATGGTCGCGTAAAGATCACCCTTGCCGGTCTTTGTCGGCAGGCCCTTGCCTTTCAGGCGGAATGCCCGCCCGCTATTGGTGCCGGCGGGAATCGACAGATCGACCGCGCCATCCAGCGTCGGCACGCGCACCTTTCCGCCGAGCACGGCTTCGTCCAATGTCACCGGCAGATCGAGACGCAGATCGGCGCCGTCGCGCTCGAAGAACGGATGCTGGGCGATGGACACGGTGATCAGCGCATCGCCGGCGCCGCCCGGTCCTGCGAAGCCCTGCCCTTTCAGGCGGATCTGCTGACCGTCGGTGATTCCGGCGGGAATTTTGACGTCCACTTCCTTTCCGGTCGGCAGCCGGACCCGGCGCGATCCGCCATGCGCGAGATCGCTCAGCGCAATCGTGACCGTGGCCTGCACATCGTGTCCCGACGGCGCGGCGTGCAGATCCTCGGTTTCGAAATGGGCGCCGCCCCGCGGCTGTCCCGCGCCGGCGCGCCCACCCATCATCCCTTTCAGGATATCGTCGAGGCCGCTGAAGCCGCCAAACCCTCGGCCGCCCTGGCCGCCGCCGCCGCCGCCCGCGCGCTGGAAGCCCTGCGGCCCCCAGGTAAAACTCTCGAAATGGCCGTCCTGGCCGAAGCCGGCGCCGGGATGAACGCCCTCGAAACCGGCATAGCGCGGCTTGCCCTCGGCATCGATCTCGCCGGCATCGAACGCCTTGCGCTTCTTCTCGTCGCCGAGAATTTCATAGGCAGCGTTCAGCTCGGAAAACCGCGCCGCTGCTTTCGGGTCATCCTTGTTGGCGTCGGGGTGATGCTTCTTGGCCAGCTTGCGGAACGCGGACTTGATGTTGCCCGCACTCGCCCCCTTCGCCACCCCCAACACCTCATAGGGGTCGCGCATCCCTGCTACTCCACGTCAATAAAAGGCCGGATCGGCCGCTCGGTTGCCCCAAATGTGGGGATATCATTCCCATTCCGCAACGCGGCGGGCCGTCAGGATCGCTTCCAGGGCGTCAGCTTGCGGACTTCCCATTTGTTGCCCCGGCCGGCCCGGCAGGCCTCCCCCTGCAACCAGGATTCGGCGCCGTCGCGGACATAGCTCGCCAGGAAATCCCGGCAGGTCCGGCCGTCCTGATTATAGGCGCTGGCGATCGGGGTCACCGTGCCCCGGGCCCCGGTCTGGGGGTTTTCCCACGCGCTGCTCGTATCCTTGCCGCCCCGGCTCAGCACTTCGCTGGCAGCCGCCCGGGCATGGACGAGATCCCCTTCGGGCGGCAGTGGCGCCGCGATTCCGCCGGTGGTCTCGGGCACAGCCGCACTGGCCTGCGCGGTCTTGGCCTCGTCTTTCCCGAACATGGAGCCGAGCTGATAGCTGGTGCTGCACCCCCCCAGGATCACGCCAAGGGCAAGGACGGGCACGGCAGCCGCCGCGCGGCGCCATAGGCGCGCCAAATCCCATCCACTATAACTAGGGTGCCGGACGAAACGATGGTCGTCAGAGCCGGCCACTCGGTGCTCCACGGAATGACGGACACAGGCTCCATAGAACACCCGACTTGGTTAAAGAGTGGTGAT
Source organism: Pseudorhodoplanes sp. (assembly GCA_022843165.1). Classification (GTDB taxonomy): domain Bacteria; phylum Pseudomonadota; class Alphaproteobacteria; order Rhizobiales; family Xanthobacteraceae; genus Pseudorhodoplanes. Next base: position 187,674 of record JALHOD010000006.1, on the reverse strand, counting down.
TTCACCGAAAGCGAGGAACCGTTCCGGCTCTTTGCGGCCTGGCTCGACGAGGCTGCCCAGTCAGAGCCCAACGACCCGACCGCCATGGCGCTGGCCACGGCGGATGCCGACGGACTGCCGAATGTGCGGATGGTCCTGATGAAGGGCTTCGACGCCCAAGGCTTCGTTTTCTACACCAATCTGGGCAGCCAAAAAGCTCAGGAACTGGCCGCCGATCCGAAAGCCGCCCTGCTGTTCCATTGGAAATCCCTGCGCCGGCAGGTCCGCGTGCGCGGCCCGGTCGAGCGTGTCACCGATGCCGAGGCCGACGCCTATTTCGCGACCCGCCCCCGCCTCGCCCAGATCGGCGCCTGGGCCAGCAAGCAATCGTCGCCGCTGGAAAGCCGGCTCGCGTTCGAAAAGGCGGTCGCGACCTATACGGCCAGATATCCGGTCGGGGCGATCCCGCGTCCGCCGTATTGGTCGGGCTTCAGGATCATTCCCTTGACGTTCGAATTCTGGCACGACCGCCCCTACCGGTTGCATGATCGTATCGAGTTCCAGCGCGGCAAGCCGGACGGCGCATGGACGAAGACACGGCTCTATCCGTGACCCGCTAGAGTGACCCATGCCGCAATCGCAAGACAATCAGCCACGCCGCATTCTGTTGCTGACCGGAGCCAGCCGCGGCATCGGGCATGCGACGGTGAAACGCTTTTCCGCCGCCGGCTGGCGCGTCATCACCTGTTCGCGCCACGCCTTTCCCGAAAACTGTCCTTGGGAGATGGGACCGGAGGACCACATCCAGGTCGACCTGTCCAGCCCGCAGAACACCGTGGACGCCATCGCCGAGATCAAGAACCGGCTGCCCGACGGACAGCTTCACGCCCTGGTCAACAATGCCGCGATCTCGCCGAAAGCCGAAGGCGGCAAACGCCTGAGTTCGATCGAGACGACCATCGACGTCTGGCAGCACGTGTTCAACGTGAACTTCTTCGGCCCGATCATGCTGGCGCGCGGACTGATCGACCAGCTGAAAGCCGCGCATGGATCGGTGGTGAACGTCACCTCGATCGCGGGCTCTCGCGTGCATCCCTTTGCCGGCGCGGCCTATGCCACGTCGAAGGCGGCGCTCGCGTCGCTCACGCGCGAGATGGCGTCGGATTTCGGCGCCGTGGGCATTCGCGTCAACGCGATCGCGCCGGGCGAGATCGACACCTCCATTCTCTCGCCGGGAACCGAAAAGATCGTGGAGCAGCAGATTCCGCTGCACCGGCTGGGAACGCCGGACGAAGTCGCCAAGATTATCTATGTGCTGTGCACCGATACGGCGTCCTATGTGAACGGCGCCGAAATCCACATCAATGGCGGCCAGCACGTGTGACTGCACTTCTGCCTACATTGGCCCTGGCCGCTGCAAGCATATGGAGCGCAAGTTACGCCGCCCAAGCCCAGCAGCTTCGCATACAAACCGTCGCCACCCCTGGGCTCGTCACGGCGATCGAGGACCATCACGGAAATATAAGGGTCCGCATCGGCGAGACATGGTCCTCGCCCATCCTTCACAACGGAGCAATTTCCCTTGCGCCGGGCGAAGCGCCCCAGCGTGAGGCCACCCCGCCGAACGGTCTGCCCGACGGGCGCATCTCCAGAGGCAATCGCAACATCCGGCGCGCGTGGCTGGCCGAACCGACCACCCGCTATGCCCATGCCGTTCTCGGCGATGCCATCGAGTCAGGACAGATTATCCTCGAAAATCCGGAGCTTGGGCGGGTCGAGTTAACCGCAGGTCAAGATGCGGTGTTCGAGGACCTTGAGCCCCGGATCGTTCAATTGGAGAGTGGCGGCAAGGATCACGTCATTGTCGTCAAGTCCTATCTTGCGCGCGGATCGAGCCTTGCCGTCATTGGAGAGCGGGACAAAACCCTGCAAATTCTGGCCGAAACGCCGCCGATCGGGATTCCGAATCGCTGGCTCAATCCGGCCGGCGTTGCCGACTACGACGGCGATGGCTACATCGACATTGCGGCCGTCATGATGCCACACGCAGTGGGACGGCTGGAGCTTTGGTCATGGCAGAACGGCACGCTGGTCAGAAAATTCCAGGTTCCGGACACATCCAATCATGCCATCGGTTCGCGGGTCTTGCGCATGAGCGCAACGGCTGATTTCGACGGAGACGGCACGCCGGATTTGGCCATTCCGTCGTTCGATCGCCGCGCACTGCGCATCATTGCCTTCAAGCCGATGCCGCGGGAAATTGCGCGCTTGAAGGTCCCCGCGCGGATCACGACGGAAATTGCGACGATAAAAAACTCGTCCGGCAGCTTCGCACTTCTCATGGGGCTCGAAAACGGTGCCGCCGTGGCGGTTCGCCCGTAACGGCTATCCGGCTCACAGCCACTTGCGCCATTTGAAATAGAGATACGGCAGCACCGCGGCCATCACCATCAGCGCGATCGCCAACGGGTAGCCATAGGCCCAGTCGAGTTCCGGCATCAGCTTGAAATTCATGCCGTAGATCGACGCCACCAGCGTCGGCGGCATGAACACGACGGCCGCCACCGAGAAAATCTTGATGATGGCGTTCTGCTCGATCGACACCACGCCGACCATGGCGTCCAGCAGGAAGGTGATGTTGTTGGTCAGGAAGGTGGTGTGGTCCGACAGCGACTGCACGTCGCGCTGCATCGACTTCAGCTGCGCGCGCATTTCCTTCGACCAGCGCATGCCCTCTTCCTCGTTGGCAAGGAACAGGATGAGCCGCATGATCGACAGCAGGCTCTCGCGCACCTTGGAGGACAGGTCGCCCTTGCGGCCGATGGTCTGCAGGATGATCGGATAGCGCCGCGATCGTTCGGTGGCGGAAAGCTTGCGGTTGAAGATGTCGAACGAGACGCGGTCCACCTCGGTGCCGACCCGCTCCAGAATATCGGCGGCGCGGTCGATCACCGCATCCAGCAGATCCATCAGGATGATCTGGCCGGTGATCGTCGCCGGACATGACTTCCCGAGCTTGTGGCGGATGATGGCGAACGGCTTGGGCTCGTCGTAGCGCACGGTCACCAGGCGCTGCCCGGTCAGGATGAAGGTGACGGGCGTGGTTTTCGGCGCCGGCGAATCCGACTGGCACATCAGGGTCGCCGTCATGTAGCGGGCGCCGTTTTCGAAATACAGCCGGCTCGACAGCTCGATTTCCTGCATTTCCTCCCGGGTCGGGACCGCAATGCCGACCAGGGCTTCGACCAGCTTGTCTTCCGCGTAGGTCGGATTGACGAGATCGATCCAGACCGCGGCCTCGGATATTCCCTGGCCGGGCTCCATCACGCGATGTTCGAGATTATTTCCTTGCGGAATATAGACCGAAAGCATGCAGCTCCCGCCGGACTGGGGTCACCCGTGACCGCGGCAGGCGCAGCGGCGGGCAGGACACTCATGAGCCTCCCGGCCCGCCGCTGCAAGGGTTTCTGCAGGCCTTTTGTCTGGAAAAGCGGGTCAGCGCTGCGTCTCGTGCGACGTGTCGGCGGACGTCTTGTCCTCGCCCTTGCAGGTCAGCGCGGCCGCCACGGCGGAAATTCCGATCCGTCCATAACGGCGATCCAGATCGGCCGTCGCGCGGTTCTCGGTGGTGCCGGTTTCGGCTTTCGGCGAAGTCATCATTTCCTCCAGAAGTCTTTCGTCGTCGTCCCCGTCCTTGACCCATAGCGGGCGGATCGGGATTCCATGGGGCGGAAATGAGTAACGAATCGTGAGACTTCGAGGCATTTCCGCCGCAAACCTTAGTGCCCCGGGACGACCGTGAGGTTCACCGGTGCCGCCCCCGTTCTCGGTCGAACAGGGTAAACCATCCCTTAACGCCTTGGTGACAAGCTGGAATTCTGGTTTGGGCTGGCCGGCAGGAGACAGACCGGAGAGACGCTGCTGATGCATTCCCGCAACAGTTTCACAGGACCGTCCTGCTGCATCACCTCAACGCTGGAAAATCAGGGCTTTTCTCGTCTATTACCTTGGTCGGGACGAGTCTTCGGTTCGATACGACAATTGACGGGGAAGATGATGGCGATGCGCGCAGTTGCGCTTCTGCTGGTGGGATTGAGCCTTGGCGGTTGCGTGACGTCGTCCTCGACGCCGGAACCCGCCTCCGGCAAAGCCATGACTGCGCGCGACAAGGAATTGCTCGCCAACGCGCCCTACGCCAAGGCGACCATCCCCGAGCCCTATCGCCGGCATATCGTCACCTATCACCGCAAGGAAGCGCCCGGCTCGATCGTGGTCGATTCCGACGCGCGCTATCTCTATTACGTGCTGCCGGAAGGCAAGGCGATCCGCTACGGCATCACCGTCGGCGAAGAAGCGCTGGCGTTCTCCGGCATCGCCAAGGTCGGCCGCAAGGCCGAATGGCCGACATGGGTGCCGACCTCCGCGATCAAGGAACGGCTCGGGCCAAGCATTCCCAACCAGGTCGGACCCGGCCCGCACAATCCGCTCGGCGCGCGCGCGCTTTATCTGCATCTCGGTCCGAAAGATACGCTGTATCGCATCCATGGCACCAACCAGCCCGATCTCATCGGCGCGGCGGTGTCGTCGGGCTGCATCCGCATGACCAACGAGGATGTCATCGACCTGTATGATCGGGTCAAGACCGGCACTGTCGTGGTTGTTCTGGCGCCGAAGCAGGGCGATTCCCCGCACAATCCGCAGGTCGCGCTTCACAACATGGACCGCTTCACGCACTGAGCGATCCGCAGGACTGAAATTGCAAAAGCGCCGGAGAGTCTCCGGCGCTTTTTTGTTGTGCGGGATCAGCCGATCTCGATCCGCAGGACTTCCGGCTGAACGCCCAGACGGGCCGGCACAATGCTCGTGCCCAATCCGCCCGACACGATCATGTGGCGCCCATCCTCGACGATATGACCATAGGCATAGCGCGCGCCGTAAGCCGACGGCACGAAACGCTGCCACAGGAACGGAATGCGAATCTGTCCGCCATGGGTATGGCCCGCCAGCGTCAGCGCCACGCGATCCGGGACTTTCGGAAAGATGTCCGGCTCGTGCGCCAGCAGGATGACCGGGTCGCTGGTGTCGACGCGCTTGAGCGTGCCGGGCAGATCGTCGACGCCGCGGAATCTGGCATGGCCAAGCCGATAAGCCAGTTGATCGCCAAGACCGGCGAGCCAGACACGGGCTCCGGCATCTCCGACCAGCAGCGCGTCATTCTCCAGCAGCGGAATATTCACCTCGGCGAAAGCCCGCCGCGTGTTGCCGACGTCATGCCACCAGTCGTGATTGCCGAGGATGGCATAGACCCCGAGCGGCGCCCGCAACCGCGCCAACTCGGCGGCCCAGACCTGATGCGGCACGACCTCGGTGATGAAACGATGCGTGGCGAAATAATCGCCCAGCAGCACCACCAGATCCGAGCGCTGAAGATTGGCGACGTCCACCACCTCGCGGATCCGGTCGCGGCCCATATTGGGACCACCGGCATGCAGATCGGCGATGGCGGTGATGCTGAGCTTCCGGCCTGCCGGCCAGCCTTTGGGCGTGACCCGATAGCGCGTGACGGTCAGGCTCTGCGCCTCGATCCCGGCATAGGCGGCCGTCGCGGGTCCGGCCAGGGCGGCAAGCCCGACGGTACCGAGGATCAGCGAGCGGCGGCTGATCGAGAGGCCGCGCGCGCGCGACATGTCGGGGGCGTTTCCGGGAGATGTCATGCCGGGGTCATACCGCTTCGCGGTGAAGGGAGGGTTCACGCAATCTCATAATCCCTGCGTCATTCCGCGCCGGCCTGTGGCGCTTCGGCCGGGCGCGGCCTGGGCAGGGGCACATCGGGAACCGGCTCGAGCACATCCCACTGGCACAGGCGATAGCCGCCCCGCCGCTCGGCCAGGTCCATATGGATATGGGTTTCGTGATGGCCGTCGGAGCCGGGCCCCAGAACGGTCGTGAACCGCGCACAGATGCTCGTCTTCATGGTCTCCCGGAACTCTTTCGGAAAGGTCCGGTCGGTCAGGCCGGCAAATTTGCCGTTGGTCAGGGCGAAGCCGCGAATATCAATGGCGTTCGCGACACCGTGCTCGCTGATCTTTGCACCCGCGAGACGATTGCGGCCGCGGCAATCGAAGGAGGCATAATTGTCGAGTGCGCGGATCGTCGTTCCGATATCGGCGACGGCCGCGGTCGCATCCTCGCGCACCCAGGTTGCGAGCGATTCCGCCATCGTGCAGCGCAACGTGGCCGCCGGTGTCACGGCGACACGCGTCTTGTCCTTCAGGATGATCGCCTCCAGCTTCACCACATCGGTCGCGCCGCAATCGCCGGGTCCGATCAGCGGCGGCTGCGCCGCGATCACCGCGATTTCGCCGTCGATGCGGCGCTGGCAGACCGACGGCTCGGCCGGCGCCTGCGGCACGGGCGCCGCCGGTTCGGGATCGGCGGCAAAGGCCTCCATGGGAGGCGCCAGGATCGCGGGCGGCGCCGGTTCGGCGCGGGTTGCGGGCGCGGCGGGCACGCCGCCCCTGTCGGGCCTGGCCCGCGGCAATGGCTGCGCGAAAACCTCCCCGGCGACCGGCAGAAGCGCACAGAACGACATCAATGCCATGAGAAAAACAAGCTTCACCGGAGGGGTCTCGGAAGAGATTGCGGCAATTCTGCGGGATGACAGAATAGGCGGATTCGGCGGCAATTCCCGCCACCCTGTAGCGGTATGTGACCTTCATGACATTCGACGTTGCGGTGATCGGCCTCGGCGCCATGGGCAGCGCCGCGCTTTATCACCTCGCCCGCCGCAAGGCGCGTGTGGTCGGTTTTGACCGCTTTCAGCCCGGCCACGAGCGCGGGTCGTCGCACGGCTCCACCCGCATCATCCGGCTCGGCTATTTCGAGCATCCCTCCTATGTCCCGCTGCTGCGCCGCGCCTATGAACTCTGGCGCGAGCTGGAAGCGGCCAGCGGCCGCAGGCTCATGACCATCACCGGCATCGCGGAAATCGGGCATCCGGAATCCGCGCTGGTGCGGGGCACGCTGGCCTCATCCCGCCTGCACGATCTGCCGCACGAGGTTCTCGACGCGGGCGAACTGATGCGGCGTTACCCCGCCTTTCATCTGCCGAACGATTTTGTCGGAGTCGTCCAGCCCGACGGCGGATTTCTTGAAGCCGAACCGGGCGTGCAAACCCATCTCGATCTCGCCCGCGCCGCCGGCGCGAATATCCACCACAACAGGCGCGTGCTGGCTGTCGAGCCCGGCGGCAACGGCGTTCGGATTGTCACCGACGACGGAGCGATTGACGCCGGCACCGCGATTGTCGCGGCGGGACCGTGGATCAAAACGCTGCTGCCCGATCTGCCGGTTGACCTGCATGTCACGCGCCAGGCGGTGTTGTGGACGCAATCGCAGAATGATGCGCTGTTCCGGCCCGGGTCTTTTCCCGTGTTCATGATCGAAACCGGGCACGGCATCCATTACGGCTTTCCGCTGCACGGCGCCGATGGCGTGAAGATCGCCAAGCATCATCATTCCGGCGAAATCGTCGATCCCGAAACCTGTCATCGGCAGGTGACGGCCGACGACGAGAAAATCGTCCGCGACGTGATCTCGCAATATCTTCCCGCCGCCAACGGCAAGCTGCTGAACGCGAAGACCTGCCTCTACACCATGAGCCCGGACGAGCATTTCGTCATCGACCGTCTGCCGGGCAGCCCGCAGATCATCGCCGCCTCGCCCTGTTCCGGGCACGGCTTCAAATTCGCGCCGGTGATCGGGGAAACGCTGACCGATCTGGCCATGACGGGAGCGACGGCCAACGACATCAGCCGCTTCCGGCTGACGCGACTGCCCGGGAACTAGCTGCCGTCCCATTCGGCCAGCGACTTGAGGTAGACATCCGTCTGATCGACGTCGAATTCGCACCACATGATCAGGTGATCGGACATCTGATAGGTCCGCCAGTCGTTGAAACTTGCGCCGTCCTGCATGACGCCGTTGTAGACCGTCCCGTCCCTGAAAATATACTTGTAGAAATCGAAGACGCCCGCGTTGTCGCATTCGATACCGGCCATATCCTTGTAGAAGGCAATCTGGTCGTAGAATTTGTCCTGTTTGACATTGCTGCCCGGCAGGGCTTGCAGCTTGTCGGGAATGACAAATCCGTTATTTGTCAAAGCCGCAAAGGTGGCGTCGTCCCTGGCAAAGATATTGAAGTCGCCGAGGAGCACGAGATTTTCCGGCGAATAGACGACTCTCCGATCGACATCGATATAATCCTTCGCCTTGCCGGCCAGCAATTCGGCGAGCGTTTCGATTTCATCGACGCGTCTGGGGTCTTCCGCGACACTCTTGCCATAATAGATGTGGACGGTGCAGAGGTTGAACTTCGCCCAGCCGGCCTGGAATCCGCAAATGAACGGAGTACGGGCGATCTGGTTCATCAGGTCGGTGGCGCCTTTCATCGGCAGCACGAGTTCGCCGGCGAGGCCGCTGAAAGAAACCTTGGCCTTGTTGTAAAGAAAGGCGAGCCGCTCGCTGTTGCCGCCATCCGCATAGCTGACATCGCTGTAGACCGCGTCCCATTGCGGGCCCAGATAGCGCATGATGCGCTTGAGCGCCGTGAGATCGCTTCGCACTTCCTGGACGGCGATCAGATCGAACCTGCTGAGACATTCGGCTATGCAGAACATCGCGTCTGGTATTCGCCCGCCATATTTCCTGCCGCCGAACTCGCGAATGTTCCAGCTTGCAAGCAGCAGGTTGCCGCTCGTCTTCGGAGGGATTTCGGCTTTCAATCCCTTGCGGATGTCGCCCAGCGCCGCAAGGATGCGCTTGCGATCCCGCGCCTCTTTCACATTTCGGATGTCGGTGTAGTCCATGGCGTCCGGCCCCTGAGGCGACGGCACGTTGCAGGAGAGACTACCTCGATTCAATCAGGGCGTGCAATATGTGACCCAGCGTCCCGTGATGATCCGGTTACGGCAGCAGCCACTTGGGCTTTGCCGGCTCGAAGGCTAGTTTTACGCGCAACAAAAGTGCGGGAGGAACGCCATGCAGGGCCTGATGCAGGACTGGCCGCTCCTGTGCCATCGCATCATCGACCATGCCGCGACCTATCATGCGGCACGCCCGATCGTGTCTCGCTCCATAGAAGGGCCGATCCACACCACCGATTACGCCACGGTGCGGCGCCGCGCCCTGCAACTGGCGCAACGCCTCGAGCGCGACGGTGTCCGACTCGGCGACCGTGTCGCGACGCTCGCCTGGAACAGCTGGCGGCATCTGGAAAGCTGGTACGGCATTCTCGGCATCGGCGCGGTCTATCACACCGTCAATCCGCGGCTGTTTCCCGACCAGATCCCCTGGATCATCAATCACGCCGAAGACCGCGTGATGATGACCGACCTGACATTCCTGCCGCTGCTGGAGAGACTCGCGCCGCAGCTTCCGCTGATCGAACGCTACATCGTACTCACCGACGCGGCACATATGCCGGACACGCCGCTGAAGAAGGCCGTGCCGTACGAAGACTGGATCGCCGAAGCCGACGGCGACTTCGCCTGGAAGAGTTTCGACGAAACCACGGCCGCCGGCATGTGCTACACATCCGGCACCACCGGTTCGCCTAAAGGCGTCCTGTACTCGCATCGCTCGAATGTCCTGCATTCCATGATGGCGAGCGCGCCCGACGCCATGGGCGTGTCATCCGGCGACGTGGTGATGCCGGTCGTGCCGATGTTCCACGCCAATTGCTGGGGCATGGCGCTGACCGCACCGATGAACGGCTCTGCCATGGTGATGCCCGGCCAGAAGATGGACGGCGCCTCGATCTATGAATTGCTGGACACTTACAAGGTCACCTGCACCGCCGCCGTGCCGACCGTGTGGCTGATGCTGCTGCAGCATCTGCAGGCGAGCGGCGCGAAATTGCCCTATCTCAGGCGCGTCATCATCGGCGGCTCGGCCTGCCCGCGCGCGATGACCAAGACCTTCGAGGAGGATTACGGCGTCGAGGTCGTCCATGCCTGGGGCATGACCGAAATGTCGCCGCTCGGAACGCTCGGCTCGATCAAGCCGGATTATGCCGGCCTCACCGGCGAGGCCCGGCTCGATATCAAGGAAAAGCAGGGCCATCCCCCGTTCGGGGTGGAGATGAAAATCACCGATGACAATGATCGCGATCTGCCCTGGGACGGCAAGACCTTCGGCCGGCTGAAGGTGCGCGGCGCCGCTGTGTTGCGCCGCTACTACAAGGAGGATGACGACGCACTCGATGCGCAGGGCTTTTTCGATACCGGCGACGTCGCCACCATGGACCCGCACGGCTACATGCACATCACCGACCGTGCCAAGGACGTCATCAAGTCGGGCGGCGAATGGATTTCTTCCATCGCGCTGGAAAACCTGGCGATCGGGCACCCCAAGGTTGCAGAAGCCGCGGTGATCGGCGTCAGGCATCCGAAATGGGGCGAACGCCCGCTGCTGGTCGTGGTCCCGAAAGCCGGCGAAACGCCCGCCCGCGAGGAGATCCTGGATTTCATGCGGTCCAAGATAGCGGCATGGTGGATTCCCGACGATGTGGTATTCGTCCCGGAGATTCCCCATACCGCGACCGGTAAGATCCTGAAAACCGCGTTGCGGGAGGCGTTCAAGGACTACATTTTGCCCAACCGGGTCGCGGCGGAGTAATGCATGGCTTCGGGAGATGCGGGCGGCCTCGCGGCCGCGCCTTTGGGCGTTGACCAGCAAACAGGCAATATTCGCTTTCTGGGACACGACGCGGCGTATTGGCGGCTCCTGGCGCGCGGCGCCGTGCTGCTGATGATCACGCTCGGCATCTACCGCTTCTGGCTGGCCACCGATATCCGGCGCTTTCTCTGGGCCAACACCGAGGTCGATGGCGACTCGCTGGAATATTCCGGCACGGCGATCGAAATCCTGCTCGGCTTTCTGGTTGCGGTGGCATTGCTGGTGCCGCTGTATACGGTGTTCTTTCTCTCCGCCTTCAATGTCGCCACCGCCGGCCTGATGACCGGTCTTGCGATTCTGACCGTGGCCTTTGTCGGTCAATATGCCGTCTGGCGCGCACGCGGTTATCGCCTGACCCGAACGGTCTTCCGCGGACTGCGCTTTCATCAGACCGGTTCCGGCCTGCATTACGCGGTCTGCGTTTTGTTCTGGTGGGGAATGATGGCGCTGACGCTCGGCCTGGCCTACCCGTTTGCACAGGCCAGCCTCGAGCGCTTCAAGCTGCGGCACACATTCTATGGCGAGCTGGCGGGGCGTTTCGAAGGGTCGGGCTTTGCGCTGTTCATGCGCGGACTGCCGATGTGGTTTGTGGTCATGGCGCCGACCCTGCTGTCGCTGTCGGCATTGCTCACCGTCGACTGGACCCGCGTCGGCCGGATTTTCGAACGCGGCCGCGACACCGGCGACATTCTCACCCGCCTCGGAACCGAGGTGCCGGAATTCTACGCCACCATCGGCCTGTTCATTGTGTCGTTCGGATTTGCCGCCGTGGCGGCAGCGCTGTTTTTTCCCGCATTCCAGACCGTCGTGATGCGCTGGTGGGTATCCGGTCTGCGCTTCGCCGATATCGGTTTCAGCTCGAGACTCCGCATGCGCGATGTCTATCGCGCCTATCTGCGTTTCATCGGCTATCTGCTGTTATTCGCACTGGTCATGATCGTCGCCGCCTTCGTGACATTCGCGGTGATCGGAGCCGTGTTCGGCACGTCCGGGCAATCGAAAGTCGCGGAAATCGCCATTATCCTGGCGATGGTCGGGCTGTATGTGGTCTCCGCGCTCGGCCTGTCCACGATCTACCAGGCGACCGCCAAGCTCGCGCTGTGGCGGCTGACGATGCAATCGACGGAATTATCGGGCGTCGCAGCGCTCGATCATGTGAAGGCGATTGGCGCACCTGCGTCGCCGCTGGGTGAAGGGCTTGCCGACGCCCTGAATGTCGGTGGCCTATGACAATACCGACCGGCAACGCGCTCTATTTCGACGGCGTCACCAGCGCGCGTCACAAGGTGACGGTGGAACTCGCACCGCATGCCCTGGTCATCCGCGCCGCCGACGGCAGCATGATCGAGGAATGGCCCTATCCCCGTCTCAAGCATCTGTCGGCGCCCGATCATGTGTTCCGCATCGGACTGCGGAGACATCCGCTGCTGGCGCGGCTGGAAATCGGCGACACCGCCTTCGCGCATGAAATCGATCTGCTGGCGCCGGACATCGACCGCACCGGCGCGTCGGCGCGCCGCGACCGGCGGCAGGCCATCGTCTGGGCCTGTCTCGCTGCGGTGGCGCTGGTGCTGTCGGCGATCTATGGCGTGCCGCATATCGCGGACCGTCTGGGGCCGGTCGTGCCGCGCGGCTTCGAGCAGCGGGTCGGCGTCGCCACCAACGCGCAGGTCCGCGCCATGCTCGACAAGGGACCGGCCAGCCGGCCGTTTGAATGCGGCGTAGCCGATGTCGAAAAGGCCGGACAAGCCGCGCTCAACAAGCTGATCGCGCAACTGGAAGCGGCGGCCGATATCCGCACGCCGCTGACCGTCGCCGTAGTGCGCCGGGCCGAAGCCAATGCCATCGCCCTGCCGGGCGGTTATGTCTACGTCTTTCAGGGCCTGATCGACAAAGCGGACAATGTGGACGAACTGGCTGCGGTGATCGCGCATGAGATCGGCCATGTCGCAAACCGCGATGGCATGCGCGCGGTGCTGCAAGGCGCCGGGCTGTCGTTCCTGTTCGGCATGATGCTCGGCGATTTCGTCGGGGGCGGCGCGGTGGTGCTGGCCGCGAAAACCATCCTGCAATCGGCCTATTCGCGCGATGTGGAAAGCGCGGCGGACCGCTTTGGCGTGCGGGTGATGCTGACGCTGGGCGCCGATGCGCGCGCGCTCGGCCGGTTCCTGGAGCGCATTGCCGGCAAGGCCCCGGAGAGTTTCGGTGTCCTGCTGGAGCATCCCGCCGCGAAAGAACGCGCCGCCGCCATCAATGCCATCGCGCCGCCGCAAAGTCGTGGCGTCAGATTGCTGGAACCCGCCGAATGGGCGGCCCTGAAGCGCATCTGCGCCGGATATCGGACTTAAAGGCCATGGCGCGGCTCCGCTTTGCAGAGGACCCCTATTCCCGCCTTGCCATCTGGGCACGCCGGCTGGCGTTCTTTTCGCTGGCCGCGGCCCTGCTCTCGATCGTGATCGTCCGCTCGGGTCTGCTGGAGGTCGAACCGGCGCTGGTGACGTTTGCAGGCGCGCTGGCTTTTGCCGTGCTGGCCATCCTCACCGGACTGGCGTCGTTCGTCGTGATCTGGCGCGAGGGCCTGCGCGGTCTCGGCTACGCCGTCTCCGGAATCGCGATCAGCCTGCTGCTGCTGAGCTATCCGGCCTATCTCGGCTACAAAGCCTATCATCTGCCAGCCATTTCCGACATCACCACCGACGCGATCGACGCGCCGCGGTTCGAGGCCATCGCGCGGCTGCGCAGCCGCTCCGCCAATCCGGTGGTTTATGCCGGCCTGTACGCGGCGGAGCAGCAGCACAATGCCTATCCGGAAATCGAACCGCTCCAAGTCTCCGTCCCGCCCAAGGCCGCCTATGACACCGCGCTCGCGCTGGTGAACCGCAATCGCTGGCTGGTGATCGACGCGCGCGATCCGCAGGGGGGCCGGCGCGACGGCCGCATCGAGGCGGTGGCGCGCACGCCGATCATGGGCTTCCGCGACGACGTGGTGATCCGCATCCGCGGCACCGCCGAAGAATCCCGCATCGACATGCGCTCAGCCTCGCGTTACGGGCGGCATGATTTCGGCACCAACGCCAAACGTATCGAGGGGTTTCTCGGACTGATCGAGGAAACCGTCGACGCCTCGCTCGACCGGCAGGAAAAGCTGGAACGGAAGGCCTTGCAGCAGAAACGGCCGGCGCCGAAAGGCGCGCCGGCCAAGGGTCAGCCCGCGGCCAAGCGATAGCTGCCCGCGATCGACGGCGCCCCCTCGGTCGCCACGACGCCGCGCGCGACCAGATCCTCCATATGCGCCAGCACCGACAGGCCGGCCGCGCCCGTGAGGCGCGGATCGATGCCGATATAGATCGCGCGCACCAACGTCGGAATATCGGTCTCGCCCTTGGCGAGACGATGCAGGATCGACGATTCGCGCCCTTCGCGGTGGCGGATATAGCTCCGCACGAAACGCGGCGCGTCGCGGATGGTGGTGCCGTGACCGGGGAAATACGTATCCTCGGTGCGCTTCGACAGCTTGTTCAGGGAGGCCATGTAGTCGCTCATCGCGCCATCCGGCGGCGCGACGATGGAGGTCGACCACGACATCACATGGTCGCCGGAGAACAGCATGTTCTGCCCCTTCAGCGCATAAGCCATGTGATTGGCGGTGTGACCGGGCGTGGTGATCGCCTCGATGTCGAAGCCCGGGCCGGACACGACCTCGCCGTCCTTCAGCGCGACCTCCGGCCGGAAATCCGAATCTCCGGCGGCGTCGAGCGGATTGGCCTCTCCGATATGCAGGGCGCGCGCGGCGCGATGCGGTCCCTCGCCGTAAACCGTTGCGCCGGTCGCCGCCTTCACCGCCGCCGCGGCCGGCGAATGATCGCGATGCGTATGCGTGACGAAGATATGCGTCACCGTTTCGCCGCGCACCGCATCGAGCAAGGCCTTGATGTGGCGCGGATCGTCCGGACCGGGATCGATGATCGCCACCTGCCCGCGCCCCACGATGTAGGTGACGGTGCCCGTGAAGGTGAACGGCCCGGCATTGCCGGCGCAGAGCGCGCGCACGCCCGGCGCCACCTCTTTCGCCACGCCCGGAACCAGATCGAAACTCTTGTCGAAGGGAATGTCGTCGGTCATGCGCGCCGTATATGGGTCAGTTATTGAGGGCCTGCAGCGGGGCCGGTATGCGTCCGCCGCGATTCACAAAGCGCGCGCTGGAGCGCTTGTTGACCGGGATGATGCGGGCATGGCCGAGCAGGCCGCCGAACTCCACCAGATCGCCGGCCTTCTTGCCCGCCACCGGAATGACCCGCACCGCCGTGGTCTTCTTGTTGATCATGCCGATCGCAGCCTCGTCGGCGATGATCGCCGACAGGGTCTCGGCCGGCGTGTCGCCCGGCAGCGCGATCATGTCGAGGCCGACCGAACAGACCGCCGTCATGGCTTCCAGCTTGTCGAGCGAGATGTCGCCATGTTCGGCGGCTTCGATCATGCCTTCGTCCTCGGACACCGGAATGAACGCGCCGGACAATCCGCCGACGTGGCTCGAGGCCATGGCCCCGCCCTTCTTCACCGCATCGTTCAGAAGCGCCAGGGCCGCGGTCGAACCATGCGTGCCGACCCGCTCCAGTCCCATCGCTTCCAGAATGCGCGCCACGCTGTCGCCCTTGGCCGGGGTCGGCGCCAGCGACAGATCGACGATGCCAAAAGGAATCCCGAGCCGCTCGGAGGCGGTGCGGCCGACGAGTTCTCCGGCGCGGGTGATCTTGAACGCCATGCGCTTGATGAGATTGGCCAGCGCGCCGAAATCCTGCTCCGGCGCCTGTTCCAGCGCCCGCAGCACCACGCCGGGGCCGCTGACGCCGACATTGACCACCGCTTCGGGCTCGCCGGTGCCGTGAAAGGCGCCGGCCATGAACGGATTGTCCTGCACCGCGTTGCAGAAGACGACCAGCTTGGCGCAGCCGATCGAGCCATTGGCGGCCGTGAGCGCCGCGGTTTCCCTGATCGTGCGGCCCATCTGCGCGATGGCGTCCATGTTCAGACCGGCCTTGGTCGAGCCGATATTGACCGAGGAGCACACGCGCCTGGTCTCGGCCAGCGCGCGCGGAATGGCGGCGATCAGGTTCTGGTCGGCCCTGGTCATGCCCTTCTCGACATGCGCGGTGAAGCCGCCGATGAAGTCGATGCCGAGCGTATCGGCGGCGCGGTCGAGCGCCTGGGCGATGCGCACGAAGCCGTCGACCTCGGCGCGGCCCGCAACCAGCGCGATCGGGGTGACCGAGACCCGGTTGTTGATGATCGGCAGTCCGAATTCCTGCGCGATGTCGCCGCTGGTGCGGGTGAGCCTGGCGGCAACAGTCGTCACCTTGTTGTAGATGCGCTCGCACAGCATCGCGGTGTCGTCGCTCACGCAATCGAACAGGCTGATGCCGACGGTGACGGTGCGGATGTCGAGCCGCTCGACCCGCACCATCTCGATCGTTTCGACGATCTCGTCGGCGGAAAACCGCAGGGCGCGCATGTCTCAGACCCGGTGCATGGCGTTGAAGATGTCCTCGCGCTGGATCTCGACCTGCACGCCGAGATCCCTGCCCTTGGCCTTGAGCCTCCGGCCGATCTCCTCGAAGCCGAGCTGCGAGGTGCCGAGATCCACCATCATGATCATGGTGAAGAATTCCTCGCGCATGACCGACTGGCTGATATCCAGAATATTAACATTTGCCTCGGCCAGCGCGTTGGCGATGCCGGCAATGATGCCGACCCGGTCGAGACCGACAATGGTGACGATCGCCCGCCCGGCCGCCGGCGTGGTGGGGGTCGTCGCTGTGGCCATAATCCCGTCTCCGGCGGAGCAAATGAGAATCTGCCGCCTTATAGGAAGCCATGCTGCGCTGCGCAATTCATGAAAATGGCAGCCTCCGGCCACAGGAATAAAGTCAGAAGTCCCCGCCAGATCGCTAAAATTTGAATCACAGATGACGCGATCAGCGGCAAAAATGATTCATGCCTGCCTTGTATAAAAAGACACATGCCGCTTGCTCCTCGCGGGCGGGTTGTTTTGCTGGAAATGCGCAGGTTCTGTATGTCCGAGTTTTCGTCCCTCATTCACGAACTCGACCGGGCCATCGCCTCGGGGACGCCGGAAAAGCGTCAGCAATTGCTGATGCTGCTCACCGATCTGTTCGTGGCGGGCTCCGGCCGTTATTCCACAGAGCAGATCTCGTTGTTTGACGATGTCCTGCTGCCGCTCTCGGCCACGATCGAGGAGAAGGCGCGGGCCAAACTGTCGCAGCGGCTCGCCGTCGCCGCCAATGCGCCCGCCCGCGTGGTCCGCTCGCTCGCCTTCGACGACGCCATCGAGGTGGCGGCCCCGGTCCTGACCTCGTCCGAGCAACTCGACGATTCCGATCTGGTCGCCAATGCCCGCACCAAGAGTCAGGACCACCTGCACGCCATCAGCCAGCGCCGCAGCCTGAGCGAGGCGGTGACCGACGTGCTGGTCGAGCGCGGCGACCGCCGGGTGGTGCATTCGGTCACCCGCAACACCGGCGCCCGCTTCTCCAGCATCGCGCTCGGCCAACTGGTGGCCAAAGCCGGCAGCGACGACGCGCTGGCGCAACTGGTCGGCGCCCGCAGCGACATCCCGCGCCATCATTTTCTCAAGCTGCTGGAAACCGCCTCCGCCAACGTCCGCGCCAAGCTCGAGGCGGCCAATCCGCAGGCCACCGAGGCGGTGCGCGACGTGGTGGCGGAAATCGCGACCAAGATCAGCGGCGACGTGCGCAAGGCCTCGTCCGAACACGCGACCGCCAAGGCGCAGCTCGGCCGGCTGCGGATCAACCGCAAGATCACCGAATCCGACGTTCACGCCTTTGCCCGCCTGCACAATTTCGAGCGCACCGCCGTGGCCTTTGCCGCGCTCGGCCAGTTCCCGATCGAGCTCGTGGAGCGCGCCTTGCTCGACGAACGCGCGGACCTGGCGCTGGTCCTGGCGCGCGCCGCCGAATGCTGCTGGTCGACGACCAAGGCCATCCTGCTGATGTCGGCCTCCAATCGCACGCTGTCCCCGCTCGACCTCGACAAGGCCATGGGCGAATTCGACAAACTGAAAGTGGAGACAGCCAAACAGGCGATTGAGTTCTACCAGGCGCGCCGCGAATTGCCGGCGGGCGGCGTGGCGGCGCTGACGCCAACCATGCTGCGCATAGCCTGAGCCCCAATCGGAAAGGCAGTTGTTTCAAATTTTACCGACAGCTGAACAAGGAGTCTTCACGTCTCAGTTGTAGGAATGACACATCAAGAGCCGCGTGATGCGCCAACCCTTAATTGTAACAGAACGTTAAAGACGGGTCCGCCATGTCCGAATTGACTTCCCTGATCCAGGAACTCGAACACGCCATTTCGTCCGGCACCGCGAAGAAGCGGCAGAAGGCGCTGACGCTGGTGACCGATCTGTTTATTGCCGGATCGGGCCGCTATTCCGGCGACCAGATCGCGCTGTTCGACGACGTGCTGCTGACCTTGTCCTCGTCGATCGAGACCAAAGCGCGCGTCAAGCTGTCGAAACGGCTGGCGACGGTCTCCGACGCGCCGGTCAAGGTGGTGCGCTCGCTGGCGTTTGACGACGTCATCGAAGTCGCCGCACCGATGCTGAAATCCTCTCCGCAGCTCAACGACGACGATCTCGTCGAAACCGCCAGCACCAAGAGCCAGGACCATCTGCACGCCATCACGCAGCGCCCGCAACTGAGCGAGGCCGTGACCGACGTGCTGATCGAACGCGGCGACCGCGAGGTCGTGCATTCGGTGGCGAAGAATTCCGGCGCCCGCTTCTCCGATCGCGGCTTCGGCAAGCTGGTCGCGCGCGCGCGCGGCGACGATACGCTGGCGCGCTATGTCGGCGCCCGCCGCGACATTCCGCGTCATCACTTCCTGAAGCTGCTGGAAACCGCGTCGGCGTCGGTGCGTGCCAAGCTCGAAACTGCCAATCCGGATGCCGCCGAGGCGATCCGCGACGTTGTGGCGGAGATCACCACTCATATCAGCCAGGAAGTGCGCAGTTCCTCGCGCGACCACGCCAAGGCCAAGCAACGGGTGAAGCGGCTGTGCAAGACCAGCCAGTTCAGCGAGGCCGACGTGCACGCCTTCGCGCGCGCCAACAATTTCGAGCAGGTGGCGGTGGCCTTATCGATGCTGGGCACCTTCCCGATCGAACTGGTGGAGCGGGCCCTGCTCGACGAGAGTCCCGACATGGTGCTGATCCTCACCAAGGCGGCGCGCTGCTACTGGTCGACCACCAAGGCCATCCTGCAGATGACGGCCGCCAACCGCAGCTTGTCGACGATGGATCTGGATCACGCGCTGGCGAATTTCGAGAAGCTGCAGGTCAATACCGCGAAACAGGCGCTGGAATTCTACAGCCTGCGCAGCAAGGTGCTGGCGGAGACAAAATCGCCGTCGACCACTCCGGCGATCGTTCAGTTCGCCGACGCGTCCTGATCGCGCACGACGGGGTTCAGTGGATCTCCGGCTCCGGGATCCCGGCCCCGGCCTGCAGGAAGTCGAAATCGCAGCCTTCATCGGCCTGTCCGATATGCTGCGAAAACATGGCGCCATAGCCGCGCTCGTAATGCGGCGGTGACGGCGTCCAGGCGGCGCGGCGGCGCGCGAATTCCTCGTCTCCCACATGCAGGTGAATTGAGCGCGCCGCGACATCGACCTCGATCTCGTCGCCGGTCTGCACAAACGCGAAAGGCCCGCCGACAAAGCTCTCGGGCGCGACATGCAGGATGCAGGCGCCGTAGCTGGTCCCGCTCATGCGCGCGTCGGATATGCGCAGCATGTCGCGCACCCCCGCCTTCACCAGCTTTTTCGGAATCGGCAGCATGCCCCATTCCGGCATGCCGGGCCCGCCCTTGGGGCCGGAATTCTTCAAAACCAGAATGTGGTCCGGCGTGACATCAAGATCGTCACGCTCGACCTCGCGGGCCATGTGATTGTAATCCTCGAAGGCAATCACCTTGCCGCGGTGCTTCTGGAACCGCTTCTCTGCCGCCGCCGGCTTCATCACGCAGCCACGGGGCGCAATGTTCCCTGTTAGCACGGCAGTGGCCCCCTCCGCATAAAGCGGATTGGAGAGCGGATGGATGACTTCGGGCAGGTGTGTCTTTGCGCCGACGATATTCTCCCCGATCGTTTTGCCGGTGACCGTGAGGCAGGACAAATCGAGCAGATCGAGGATTTCCGCCATCAGCGCGCGCAGACCGCCGGCATAATAGAAGTCCTCCATCAGGTATTTGCCCGACGGCGTGATATTGGCGATCACCGGCACCTGCCGCGAAATCTCGTCAAAGCGCTGCATGTCGAGCGCGATGCCGGCGCGGCGCGCCATCGCGACCAGATGGATGATGGCATTTGTGGAACCGCCGAGCGCCATGTGCACGCGGATGGCATTGTCGAAAGCGGCCGGTGTGAGGATGCGCGCCGGCGTCAGGTCTTCCCAGACCATCTCGACGATGCGGCGGCCAGACGCGGCGTTCATGCGCGGATGGGCGGAATCGGCGGCGGGGATCGACGAGGAGCCGGGCAATGCCAGTCCCATCGCTTCGGCGGTGGACATCATGGTGGCGGCGGTGCCCATCACCATGCAGGTGCCGAAGGAGCGCGCGATGCCGCCCTCGATCTCGTCCCAGTCCGACTCGGTGATGTTGCCGGCGCGCTTCTCGTCCCAGTATTTCCAGGCGTCGGAGCCCGAGCCCAGCACCTGCCCGCGCCAGTTGCCGCGCAAGGCCGGGCCGGCGGGCACGTAAATCGACGGAATGCCCATGCTGATCGCACCCATGATGAGCGCGGGCGTGGTCTTGTCGCAGCCGCCCAGCAGCACCGCACCGTCGATGGGATAGCTGCGCAGGATTTCCTCGGTCTCCATCGCCAGGAAATTGCGGTACAGCATGGTCGAGGGCTTCACGAACGGCTCGGCCAGCGACATCGCCGGCATTTCCACCGGAAAACCGCCGGCCTGCAGCACGCCGCGCTTCACGTCCTCGGCCCGCGCGCGCAGATGCGCGTGGCAGGCATTCATGTCGCTCCAGGTGTTGACGATGGCGATGACCGGCTTGCCCTCCCAGTCCGGCTTGTCGAAGCCGAACTGGCGCAGGCGCGCGCGGTGGCCGAAGGAGCGCAGATCGCTGACCCCGAGCCAGCGATGGCTGCGCAGGTCGCCGGGACGTCTACGTGTCATTTCAGAAGTGTCACTTTGCGGTTTGGGTTTTGCCGGCGGCAGTCGTATCGCGGCGCGCAAGATATTGCACGGCAATGACGGCCAGCGCCAAAGCCGCGCCCAAAAGATCCGTGAACAGCCCCGGTTTGACCAGCAGCAAGCCGGCGACCACAAGGAACACGCGGTGCCAAGCGGCACAGGCGGTCACGAGATAGCCATGCAGGCCCGCGGCGAACAGGAGAATGCCGACACAGGCGGTCATCACCGCTGGAATCACCGCCGACCAGGGACCGATCATGAGCAAGGCGGGCTCAAAAATGAACATGAACGGCACGATGAAGCCGGCCGCCCCGATCTTCACCGCCGCCCATCCGCTTTTCCAGAGATCGGCCTTGGCGATTCCGGCCGCGGCGAACACAGCGAGCGCCACCGGCGGCGTAATGGCGGAGAGCACGGCGAAATAGAGCGCGAACATGTGCGCGGCGGGCGCGATCACACCGAGCTTGATGATCGCCGGCACCAGCAAGGCGGTCATGATGATGTAAGCCGGCGTGGTCGGCATACCCATGCCGAGCACGATACCGGCCATCATGGTCAGGATCAGCGCCAGCAGCAGGGTGTCCTTCGAGAGGCCCACCACGAATTGCGTGAACACAATACCGAGCCCGGACAGGGTCACGACGCCGATCACGATTCCGGCGCAGGCGCAGGCCAGCGCCACCGGCAAGGCATTGCGGGCGCCGTCGACGAAGGCGTCGACGATATTCTGCAAGTTGACGCACTCGCGCGTCGATTTCCGCAGAAACGCGACCGGGAAACAGGCCAGCGTGCCGATCAGCGCCGCCATGGGTGCGCTGTAGCCGGAATACATGACGATCAGGATGATCAGAATCGGAATGAACAGGTGCCCGCGCACCCGCATGACCTCGCCCAAGCGCGGCAGTTCGGAGCGTGGCAGCCCCATCAGGCCGCGCCTTTTGGCCTCGAAATGCACGGCCGCAAAACAGGCGATATAATAAAGCACGGCAGGAATGATTGCCCAGATCACAACCTGCGCGTAGGACACCGCCAGGAATTCCGCCATCACGAAGGCGGCAGCGCCCATGATCGGCGGCATGATCTGGCCGCCGGTGGAGGCGGTCGCCTCCACGCCAGCGGCGAAATGCGGCGGGAAGCCGGAGCGCTTCATCAGCGGGATCGCAATCGGCCCGTCGACCATCACATTGGCCACCGCGCTGCCCGAAATGGTGCCGAACAGGCTGGATGAGACCACCGACACCTTGCCCGGCCCGCCGGCGGTGTGGCCGGTGAGGCTCATGGCGAAATCCATGAACAACTGGCCGGTGCCGGTGCGTTCCATAAAGCTGCCGAACAGCACGAAAATCAGCACATAGGAGGCGGAGACCGAGAGCGGAATGCCGAAAATACCCTCCGTGGTCATGAACAGCTGGTCGAGCAGCCGCATCCATTCCAGCTTGGCGATGAACAGGCCGTAGATCAGGAACACGATGGCGGTGAGCGGCAGCGCCAGACCGATGACGCGGCGCGTCGCCTCCAGAACCACCAGGATGAAAATGACACTGAGCGCGATATCGGCCGGAAACAGGTCGTCGATATAGAAGATGCGGGTGACGATATATTCGTAATTGGCGAACAGATAGACGATCGGGGCCGCGCCCAGCACCAGCAGCACATAATCGAGCGGAGCCGGCGTCGGGGACGGGCCGCCGGTGATCCGGAAGATCAGGAAGGTGAGCACCATGGCGAACAGCAGATGCGTCCCGCGAAACAGGATCGCTTCCGGCGCGCCGAACATGATCGCCCACATATGGTAGATCGCCATCGCGATCGCGATCGCCGTGACCGCGTAGCGCACGATGCCGGCATAGCTGCAGTCGATTTTCATCGGCGTCCCCTCACGCGGCGAAGAAAAAAGGCTGGCGCATATAACGCCAGCCTTCGCATCGGTGACGGCTTACATCTTGACGCCGGCTTCCTTGTAGAATTTGGCGGCGCCGGGGTGGAACGGTACGCCGATATCCTCAGCCATGGCCTTCGGCGTCAGTCCGGCGATCGACTTGTTCACCGCCGCCATCGACGAGACATTGGCCGCCATGGTCTTTGTCATGGCATACACCATGTCTTCGGGCAGCTTGCAGGACGCGACGATGTGGGTCGCATAGCCGATGACCTTCACGTCCTTGTCCTGCTTCGGATAGGTGCCCTTCGGCACGTTCACCAGCGTGTAGCCGGGGTTGATCTTCTTCATCTCGCCCAGCATGTCCGACAGATCGAGCAGCTTGATGTCGCGCGCGGCCGCGAGATCCATCACAGCGCCCGAGGGAATGGTGGTCCCGAGCGTGAAGGCCACCGCATTGCCGTCCTGCATCTGGGTGACGGAATCGGTATAGGAGACAAAGCTCATCTTCACGTCATTGTAGCTCATGCCGGCCACCTTCAGCATATGGCCGGTGATCAGCTCGCCGGTATTGCCGCGCTGCTGGGTGGTGACGCCCTTGCCCTTCAGGTCCTTGACCGAATTGACGCCGGCGTCGGCCCGCACCACGACCTGGAAATATTGCGGATAGAGGGTCGCGATGTTGCAGACATTGCCGTGCGGCTTGGTGAAGGGCGCATTGCCCTTGATCGCATCGACGGTGGAGATCGAGTTGCCGAAGCCGACATCGGCCTTGCCCTCTTCCACGCCGCGCACATTGGCGATGCCGGCGCCCGGCAAGGCCTGGACCGACAATTGCGGCACCGCTTTTTCCCACATGTCCTTGAGCTGGCCGCCGAGCGGAATCCACACCCCGCCTTGCGGACCGGTCATCATCTTCAGATCGGCGGCGGAGGCCGCCGCCGGCACCGCGAAGGCCAGAACCAAGCCAAGGCCAAGCGCTTTCACCTGCGTTTTCATGAGCTTCTCTCCCTGTGCCCCGGATTTCCGGAAGGCTTTCTGATTATGTTAACCGCAACGTTACGCGGCGAGCCACCCTTGGCACAAGCGTCTCTTGTCCTTTCCGGCGGTCCGGGGCCTCCTTGTTTTTCAGCCCCTGATGGACCGCGGGAAACCGGTCCGCGGGACGGGCGGACAGCCATTCCGCGGTCCAACGTGTTGCGAATCAGCGCGGGCGTACCGTAAATACATGAGAATCTTGGCTTCTTGCCGGGTCACATCGGATTCGGCCGGCAGTCGTCCGGTACTGGACGGGGGCGGTGCGTGAAGCGGACGTCGTCTTTGATCTGCACCCTGCCGGATTTGCCCCGCGGAGAAATGCGCCGTGTTCCCATGCCAAACCATGCTGACGGGTGCCGCGTCTTGAGGACGGCACGGTGAAGGACTCCAACCTCAACCTGAACGGGTTGACGTTCCTTGTCGCCGACCCGAGTTCGTATTTCTGCACCGTCATTCACGGCATCCTGCGCAGTTTTGGCGCCAGCAAGGTGATCGAAACCCGCGACGCGCGCGGCGTCGTGCAGAACCTGACCGAGCACCGCATCGACATCCTGCTCTGCGACGCGAATGTGCCGCCGATGGGCGGCCTCAAGCTCACCAACACGATCCGCAGAAACGAGGCGAGCGAATACCGCACGGTCCCGATCCTGATCCTGACCAGCGACACGCGTGCGACGACGGTGAAGAACGCCCGCGATTCCGGCGCCAACATGGTGGTCGCCAAACCGCTGTCACCGTCGAGCCTTTATGATCGCCTGGCCTGGATCGCGTTCAATCCGCGCAACTTCGTCGACACCGAAACCTATTACGGGCCGGACCGGCGATTCAAAATCGAGGGCTATCCGGGCGGCGTAGGCCGGCGAAAAGGAGATATGGCGGTTGAGATCAGCGAGGATACCGGACCCGCCCTGTCGCAGGACGAAATCGACAATCTGCTGAAATTCACGCGCAGCTGAGACTGGACTGAAGCGAACCATGGCCGATAGCGACAACAACGAGGCAAAAACTTTTCCGGTGGATTCCCGGTTTCAGCAGCTTGCACGGCGGCCGGGCGGCATCCCGCGCGCCGAGGCGATCGAACGCGCGCAATCCAAGGTCGATGAGATCAAGGTCACGTTCAGCGACTGGTTCGATCAGCAGGTGCAGGCGATCGTGGATGTCCTGCCGAAGACGGACGACGCAAGGATCGTCAACTGGGTCGACATCGCCCATTTCCATTGCCGGCAATTGCGCGATGTCGGCACCACGATGGGTTTCCAGCTGGTGACCTTTATCGCCGGCAATTTCTGCGAGGTGCTCGACGCGATCAAGGCCGGCGCGGAGCCCAACAAGGATCTGATCAATCTTCACGTCGAAGCCCTGCGGATGTCGAAGCAGGACCGATACCAGCGCATGACGCCGGCAGATTTTCCCGAACTGAGTTCCGGACTGAACCGGCTTGTCGCATTGGCGAAGACGGGAGCCGACCCGCAACAGGATAATTGACGACGGGCAAGTCGGCCGGGTGGCGCTAGAAAACCTGCTCATCGGCCTCGGGGCCGACGGGCGGCGCTTCCGCCCCGGCCTTGAGACGGCGCAGCAGACGCTGCTTCACATCGGCCAGCAGGATTCCGCCGATCACGTCATGATCGGCCGTGCTGGCCGGTACCGTGGTCGGACTGGTGGCTGCGATATAGCGGAACAGCGCATCGCCCAAAGCCGCGAATTCCTGCTGAATGCGATCGAAATCCTGCAAGGCGACAATCAGGTCGAGATTGGCCTGCTCGCGCTGCTGGATGACGAGGTCGCTGACGCGGTTCGCGGTGTCCTCGAAGCGTGACACGGTTTCCCGCAGCATCCCCGCCAGCACGGGCAGAAATGCGTCCAGATCGACCCCGGAATGGTCGTTGTCAGCCAGCGCATTCTCGCCGCCCTCGTAGAGGGGGTCCAGAGGATGCGCACCGAATATTGTCACGATAGCTTTCCGATGACCTGTTCAATCTTCTCGCGCAGGATGGCAGCGTTGAATGGTTTGATCAGATAATTGTTAACTCCCGCTTGAGCGGCCTTGACCACAAGTTCCTTGTCGCCGCGGCCGGTCAGCAGGATGAAGGGCAGCTTGCGCACGGCCTGATGGCCGCGCACCGCGCGCAGGAAGTCGAGGCCGTCCATGACCGGCATGTTGTAGTCGGAAATAATCAGATCCAGCGGCTGAACGGTGGCCTTCTGGAAACCTTCCTGGCCATTTTCCGATTCATGGATATGGCGGATGCCGAGTTCCTGCAGCGTCAGGCGGGTCATCTGCCGGACGCTGAACTGGTCGTCCACCACAAGTACTTTCAGAGCGGCTGCCAAAGGCATCGAAATTACTCCTGGTCGTATTTGCGCGCCAAGCGCGGCGATTGAATGGTGTCTGTCGTCATGAGTTACGCCGCCGTTTTCTGCGCCATGCGCGACCCCGCCGCTCCGGCCAGCGTGTTGTTCATCGTGTCACAGGCCAAATCGTAGATTTTTTCTGAATCCAGAATGAACGCAACCCGGCCGTTGCCGAGAATGGTGGCTGCCGCGATGCCCGGCACCGCACCGTAATTTTCCTCGATGCTCTTGATCACGACCTGCTGGTGGCCGAGCAGGTCGTCGACCGCCAGACCCAGCTTGATGCCTTCGCCGGC
Organism: Pseudorhodoplanes sp.; assembly: GCA_022843165.1. GTDB lineage: Bacteria > Pseudomonadota > Alphaproteobacteria > Rhizobiales > Xanthobacteraceae > Pseudorhodoplanes. Next base: position 161,144 of record JALHOD010000006.1, on the reverse strand, counting down.
CTCGATGATGATGACCACGCCGTCGCCGGAATTCAGCGTGGACGGCACACCGAGCGCGTCTCCGAGATGAACCATCGGCACGATCTCGCCGCGCAGATGCAGTGTGCCATGGGTGCCAAGCAGATTGTGAACCTCGGACTGGCCGGGGCGCAGGCATTCCACGATCGCCGCCATCGGCAGCACGTAGGTTTCCACGCCCACCCGCACCACCATGCCGTCCATGACCGCCAGCGTCAGCGGCAAGGTGAGCTGGATGGTCATGCCCTTGCCGCGCTCGGATTTCAGGTTGATCCGGCCGCCGAGGTCCTGGATGTTCCGGCGCACCACGTCCATGCCGACGCCGCGGCCGGAAATGTCGGAGACCGTCTCCGCCGTGGAGAAGCCCGGCATGAAGATCAGGTTGTTGATCTCGTCCTCGCTCAGCACGGCATCGGCCGACACCAGGCCGCGCTCGCGCGCCTTTTTCAGCACGCGCTCGGTATTGATGCCGGCGCCGTCATCCTTGATCTCGATCACGATGCGGCCGCCGCGATGCTCGGCGCTGAGGCGGATGGTGCCTTCCTCCGGCTTGCCGGACGCCAGGCGGTCTTCCGGCATTTCGATGCCGTGGTCGGCGGAATTGCGGATGATGTGGGTGAGCGGATCGCTCAGCCGCTCGATGATGGTCTTGTCGACCTCGGTGCTCTCGCCGTGCATCTCGAGCTCGACCTTTTTGCCGGTCTTCGCCGACAATTCGCGCACAAGGCGCGGCATGCGCTGGAACACCGACTTGACCGGCTGCGCGCGCATCGACATCACGCTGTCCTTGAGCTCGCGCGTGTGATGGGTAACCTCTTCCAGGATCTGCGACATCCGCGCGGACATCGCTTCCGGCAGATCCTGCACGACCTGACCGAGCATGGCTTGGGCGATCACAAGCTCGCCGACCATGTTGACCACGCGGTCGACCTTGTCGAGATCGACGCGGATAGTGGTGGCGGCCGCCGCTGTGACCGCCGTCTTGGCCTCGCCGCCCGGCTTGTCCATGGCGGCGGGTTTTTCGGCGGCCGCGGCCGGCTTGTCCGGCAAGGGAACGGGCATCGGCACGACAGCCGTCGGGGTGTCCGCAATCGCGGGATCGACGGCGATCTGCGGCGCTTCGCTCTCGAGCGTCGGCACGACCCCGGGCTTTCCACCCAGTTCGACGATCTCGAGCTCGCAGTCGCCGGCGACGAATTCAAAGATCTCCTCGATCTCAGTCCGTTCGGCCTGCGTCTTCAATGTTCCGGTCCAGCCGATATAGGGAAAGTCCGGCTCCATATTCGACAACGGCGGCAAGGCTGCAATCTCGGCGACGAGATCGAGTTCGCCGCGCGCACGCAGTTCCCGCAGGATGAAGAGAGGCTCGTTCGCCTTCTTGAGCATGTCCTGCTTGGGCCGGAAGGTGATTGCATAGGTATGGCCAGAGTCCACGCCGCTTTCCGCTTCAAATTCATCGACCCGCACTGGCATGAAGTCGATGCCGGCGAAATCCGCCATGTCGTCTCCGCCCGCGGCTTCGGAGCCGTCCTTGCCGATCAGTTGCTCCAGCGCGACGCGGGATTCCTGGCCGAAACCGGGCTCCACCGCCTGACCCGAACGGGCCAGAGTCACCAGGTCGGCTAGAATATCGTTTGCAGCGAACAGGACATCGATGACCTCGGGCCCGGCGTCAAGATCGCCGCGCCGGACAGCGTCGAGCACGGTCTCCATGACGTGAGCGAATTCAATCAAATTGTCGAAACCGAAGACCCCGGCGCCGCCCTTGATCGAATGCACCGCACGAAACAGCGCATGAACCGTGTCCTCCGACCCCCGCTCCTCGCGCATGTCGGTGAGGCCCACCTCCAGGTCCTGCAGCAGTTCACTGCATTCCTCGAAAAAGGTGTTCTTTAATTCTGCCAGGCTGGACATCAGTTATTCCTCGATCGCGCAATATCTGTGCAGTATCGCTCTCAATAAGGTTAGGGAGACACTTTCCGGATGGTCTGGACCAGACGATCGGGATCGAACGGCTTGACCATCCAGCCGGTCGCGCCCGCGTCGCGCGCAAGACCGCGCTTCTCGGTATCGCTCTCGGTCGTGAGGACCAGGATCGGCAAGGTCTTGTGCGCCGGATTCTTTCGCAATTGGCGAATGACTTCATAGCCATCCATTTTCGGCATGTTGATATCGGTGATGACCACATCCACACGCTGATCCTTCAGCGTGTTCACGCCGTCCTCGCCGTCGACCGCCTGAATGACGTCATACCCGGCATCGCTGAGGGTGATCATCAGCATGTCGCGCATGGTCTTGGAGTCGTCGATCGTCAAGATTCGCTTGGCCATGGCAGATCCATAAATTTGATCGCTTGTCGCGATGTCGGTGGGTTCGCTTGCTGTCGTTTCGCTGGCTATGGTTTGGCTGGCTAATGAGTCGCCGGTTTCGCTCACGGCGAGATCCGGACTTTCGGCTTGCGGCAGTGCCGCGCTCTCGCCGGACAGGTCGGCATAGTCCTCCCAGCGCAGTCCGAGATCGGAAAAAGCGCTTGTGAAGGCCGGCGAAGGATTTCGGATCAGCACCGAATGCGATTTGACCGCCGCGAGAATGACCTGGATGCACGGCGTCGTCAGCGTCTCCACCGCGTCCGCTTCGAGGCGGATGGCGTGACTGTCATGCAATGTCTGGAGCAGGCTCGCCTGCAATCCCTCGGCGGCCGCGAAATCGAGAAGCGGCGGCAGCGGAAACGAGACCGGACTTTGAGCGTCAGTGGACATTGTCATTCTACCTGTGATTTGCGGCTATGGCGGACTTCGCGGCCTGGCCGGGCTTTTCGCGGCAGGCGTCGAGAATCCCGTCGGCGATATCGATCAGCGGATATTGACGCTGCACCGCGCCGCGCTCGAAGGCGACCCGCGGCATACCGTAGATCAGGGACGACGCTTCATCCTGCCCGAGCGTGGTCGCACCGGCCTGGCGCAGCGTGACCATGCCTTCCGATCCGTCCTTGCCCATGCCGGTCAGGATCACCCCGACGATGTCGGGACCCGCGGCCTGCGCCGCCGAGCGGAACAGGACGTCGACCGACGGCCGATGACCTGAGACCGGCGGATCGTCGGTCAGACGGCAGGTGAATTTTCCCGCGCTCTTGGCTAGTTCGAGATGCCGCGCGCCCGGCGCGATATAGACATGGCCCGGCTCGATCACGTCGCCATGGCAGGCCTCCGTCACCCGCATCGCGCATTCCATGTCCAGCCGGCGCGCGAAGGAGGCCGTGAATCGCTCCGGCATGTGCTGGGTGATCAGGATCGGCGGGCAATCGGACGGCAGATGCATCAGCACGACCTTGAGCGCCTCCACGCCACCGGTCGAGGCGCCGATGGTCACGATTTTCTTCGGCGACAGGTTTCCCGCCACCAGTTTCGGCTTGGGCGCTTTCTGCTCGAACTGCCGGGCGCGGACCCGCACCCGCGCGGCGGTCTTGACCTTGGTCTGCAGCTCGCCGGCCAGTTCCGTCATCACGGTGCCGATGTCCTTGGTCGGCTTGGCGATGAAGTCGACGGCACCGATTTCGAGCGCTTCCAGCGTCACTTCGGCTCCGGCCTGGGTCAGCGTCGAAATCATCACCACCGGCATGGGCCGCAGCGTCATGATCTTGCGCAGGAAGGTCACGCCGTCCATCCGCGGCATCTCGACATCGAGCGTGATGACGTCGGGATTGAGCGTCTTGATCATGTCGCGTGCTTCGATGGGGTCGGCAGCGGCCCCCACCACGGCGATCTCCGGATCGGCGGAGAGGCATGTCGACAACAACTGCCGCATCAAGGCGGAATCGTCGACGATGAGAACTCGGACAGGCGATTGGCTTGCAGTCATCTTCAGTCCCCGAACAGTTCGATGTCGCCGGCAGTCGGCTTGGACGTCAGGCGGCTTGCATAATTCTTCTCTTCGCGCGCGATCAGCACGGACTCGTTCACCTGCAGCAACCGGCGCACGACTTTTCCGGTCGATGGCTGATACTGAATGCGCCGGGGATGCAATCCGCCCAGGTCCTGGGCGGCGCATTTCAAACCTTCGCTGTTCAGAAAGTTCATCACGAATTCGGCGTTCTTCGACCCGATGGCGGAGCTGCTGTCGATCACGTTGCCGCCGCCGAAGACCTTGATTTCCATGCGCTCGCGCGGGCATCCGTTCTTGATCAGCTCGTTGATGAGCTTCTCCATCGCGAAATTTCCATAGCGCGTCGATTGCCCGTCCCAGCTTCCGCCATCGCCCTGCGGAAGCATGAAATGGTTCATGCCGCCGATGCCCGTGCGCGGATCGCGGATGCAGGCGGATACGCAGGATCCCAATACGGTGACGAGCACCTCATCGGATTTCGGCGTGACGTAGAATTCGCCCGGAAAGATCTTCACCAGCCATTGCGAATTCGCGGTGTCGTAGAAACGATGGCGTGCGGCGGCGATATTATCGCCCGCCGCGCCGTCAGTCTGTGCCTGCACAGCAATGCCCATCAAACTCTCCGGTAAACCGTGCGGCCGATCAGTTCGAGGCCGGGATGAGCACCAAGAAGCGATTCGGAATGACCGATATACAGCCAGCCGCCGGGCTTGATCAGTTGCGTGTAACGCTCGATCAGGTTTGACTTGGTCGGGGCATCGAAATAGATCATGACGTTGCGGCAGAAGATCGCGTCGAACGGGCCTTTGAACGGCCAGGGATGATCCATCAGGTTGAGCCGGCGATACGCGATCATGGATCGCAGGTCCTCACTCATGACCATTGTGTCGGAGGACTTGTCCTTGTTCTTCGGCTGGACCAGCCCGCGATAGATTTCCGGAATTTCTTCCATCATCTTGACCGGGTATTCGCCGAGCGCCGCCTTGGTCAGGACGTCGGTGTCGATGTCGGTCGCCAGGATTCGGATGTCACGCCGCGCGCAGTCGGGAATCTCGCGCTTGATCACCATGGCGATGGTGTAGGGTTCTTCGCCGCTTGAGCAGCCCGCGGACCAGATACGCAGGCGGCCGGCGCGGTTGTTGCGTACGGCCTGGGCATAGGGAACCGCGATATTGTCGCGCAGATGGTCGAAATGATGCGGCTCGCGGAACAGCTTGGTGTGGTTGGTGGAAATGCTGTTGATAAAGCGTTCGAGCTCGATCTCGCCCTGCGGGCCGTCGAGATATTCGCGATATTCGCTGAACGACGACATTTTCAGGGCGCGCAGGCGGCGCGAGAGCCGCCCGTACAGCAGATTGCGCTTGCTGTCGGCCAGCGTGATGCCGGTGCGCTGCTTGGCGATGCGCGCCAGCACGTGAAAATCGGCATCTGAGAATTCGTACTCCCGCCGCACATCGTCGAAGGCGGCTTCGGACTCGCGCGCCGTCAAGGCTGAGGATTTCAACATTCCAGGAATCCTTCCGGTTGCGGCTCGGCCCGGATTATCGGGGACAAGACCGCTTGCATGCGTCCCACCGGTCCGCTTTTTTCTGTTGTTGCTGTTGTCGGTGAAAGCCGGCCGCGACGCGGCCCATGCCGAGGAACGACGTTTTCCGGCAATGCGAATGTCACCGCGTTCTCGCTCGCCGCAGCGGCGGTCAGCAGCGCTGTAATATTGATCGCACCCGCAAGCATGCTGGATTCCTGATCGTCATGACCTGAAGCACGCACGACAGCCCCATACACAACACGGGTTACAAAGCTCGGCCTCCCCGCACGAAATCCGCGACCAAACTCACATCAGTGCGATGAAGCTTTTTCCTCGGACTCGGAGAGCGACAGAAGATGCGGCAGGTCGATCAGCGCGATCATCGCGCTATCCATCGTCACCAGCCCTGAAAGGAAGTCGATGCGCGCAGCCTGGGCGATCCGGGGCACTGGCTGGATCTTGGCGGCATCGCAGGAAATGATATCGAGCACGCGATCGGCGAGCAGACCGACCAGGCGCGAAGCGACCTGTACGATAATCACGACGTGTATCGGGGTGGCCTCGGTCAGTCCCTGACCGAAGCGGCAGCGCAGATCGATGATCGGAACCATGACGCCGCGCAGGTTGAGCACGCCGCGCACATATTCCGGCTGCTTGGGAAGGTGCGTGATTTCCGACCAGCCCTTGATCTCGCGCACCGCCATGATGTCGACGCCGTATTGATCGGCGCCGATGGCAAAACTGATGAACTGAGTCAGCCCGTCCGTGCTGGTGGCGCCATCGGCACCCGCCCAGTCCATCGGATTCATCCCACCGGTTCCGGCGGTCGACGCCGCAGCCTGGTTATTCATTCCTCGTCACCCCTTTGCCGCACCGCCGGCCGACCGAGCCTCGCTCTCAAATCCTGCGACCGAGACACCGGATCGTTGTTTGGCAGTTCCGTTCGGACATTCCCCGACTCAAACGCGTAGAATTCACCAAAAAGTAGATTGAAATCGTTAGGGAAGCGTTGAGAGCCCGGCGGGCCTGGCCAGCAAACACAGCCTCTTCTGTGGGCAGCAGCGTTAATGGCGCAGGCCGAAAGGGTTAAGATGGCCCGCCCAAAACCCGCCGTTGCAAGCACAGGAAGTTCTGCAACCCAAGGTTGATTTGTCGCTGATGGGTCGGGAAACAGTCCGAATCGGACGTGGAGCCGGCGAATCTGCGCATTCGGGATACGCGGAGCTTCAATGGTCGGAGTGATAGGATTTGAACCTACGACCCCCTCGTCCCGAACGAGGTGCGCTACCAGGCTGCGCTACACTCCGATATGAAGAGCGCGTCTTATAGCCATGGCCCGGGGTCGACGCAACTTCGGCCGCAAGCGCGCGGAACAATGAACATCGCTCTTAAAACACGCACGCTTGCGGCCGGTCCTGGGGCGATCGGCGCCGCTATCGCCTGCCTGCGGGACGGCGGGCTGGTCGCCTTCCCGACCGAAACTGTCTACGGGCTGGGGGCCGACGCCACCAATGGCGAAGCCGTCGCCCGGCTCTATGCCGCCAAGGGACGGCCGGCCTTCAATCCCCTGATCGCGCATGTGCCGGACCTGGCGGCGGCCCGCCAACTGGCGGTGTTCGACGACGCCGCCGGCACGCTCGCGGCTGCCTTCTGGCCAGGTCCGCTCACGCTTGTTCTTCCCAAACGCGCCGATTGCCCGGTCTCGGACCTCGCCACCGCCGGCCTGGACACCATCGCCTTGCGGGTGCCGCGGCATCCGGTGGCGCATGATCTGCTGGCGGCCTTCGGCCGACCGGTCGTGGCCCCCTCCGCCAACAGATCGGGCCATGTCTCGCCGACCACGGCCACGCATGTGCTGGCCGATCTCGATGGCCGCATCGATCTCATCATTGACGGCGGGGCGACCCAGGTCGGGCTGGAATCCACCATCGTGGCCTGTCTGGGCGAGCCCGCGTTGCTGCGGCCGGGCGGATTGCCGCGCGCCACGCTCGAGGCTGCGCTCGGACAGGCTTTCGCCGCCGACGGCGATATTGAAACGACGGTTGCCGAGGACGACGCCCCGCTGGCGCCCGGGCTGCTCGCCTCGCATTACGCACCGCGCGCCGCCCTGCGGCTCGATGCGACAAGCGTGAACGCGGGCGACGCCTTGCTTGCCTTCGGGCCTGATCTTGCCAGCGGCGCCCAGGATGCGCGCAAGATTCTCAATCTGTCCGCGCGCGGCGACCTGGTGGAAGCCGCCGCCCATCTGTTCTCCCATTTACGGGCGCTGGACGCGTCCGGCGCGCGCACCATCGCCGTCATGCCGATACCGCATGACGGACTGGGCGAGGCCATCAATGACCGGCTACTCCGCGCCGCCGCGCCGCGCTAAACGTGACGCGGTTCCAGACATCAAAATGCAACGGACGTGCCGATGCCCGCTCTCGCCACCGAATTGCTTGACCGTTTCACCGGCATCGTCGGCGAGCGCTATGCGATCACCGATCCGGACGCGCAGACGCCGTATCTCGTCGAGATGCGCGACCGCTGGCGCGGGCACACGCCGCTGGTGCTGCGGCCGGGTTCGGTCGAGGAAGTGTCCGCCATCCTGAAACTCGCGAACGAGAATCATATCGCCGTCGTACCGCAGGGCGGCAATACCGGCCTGGTCGGCGGACAGATTCCGCATCACGGCGAGATCGTGCTGTCGCTCAATCGTCTGGACAAGATCCGCGAGATCGACCCGGTGTCGAGCACCATCACGGTCGAGGCCGGCGTCACGCTCCAGCGCACGCGCGAAGCCGCGGCCGCAGCCGACCGGCTCTATCCGCAATTGCTGCCCTCGGAAGGCACCTGCACCATCGGCGGCAATCTCTCCACCAATGCCGGCGGCACCGCCGCTCTGGCGCACGGCATCGCGCGTTCCCATGTGCTGGGGCTGGAAGTCGTGCTGGCCGACGGCCGCGTGCTCAACAATCTCAACAAGCTGAAGAAGGACAATACCGGCTACGACCTGAAGAACCTGTTCATCGGCGCCGAAGGCACGCTCGGCATCATCACCGCCGCCGTGCTGCGGCTTGTGCCGCGCCCGCGATCGGTCGAGGTCGCCTATCTCGCGGTGCCGTCGCCGCAGGCGGCGGTCGACCTCCTCAATGTCGCGAGCGGCCGCGCCGCTGGCGAAGTGACGAGCTTCGAACTGATGACGCGCGACGGCGTCGAGATGGTTCTCAAGCACGCGACGAATGTGAGAGACCCGCTGGATCAGGTTTATCCCTGGTATGTCCTCCTTGAAATCTCGTCGCAGGCCGAGACCGGCTTGCGTGTCATGCTCGAAGAACTGCTCGAATACGGCCTCGAGCATGGCCTGATTCTCGACGGAACGGTGGCCGAGACGCTGGAACAGGCCAAGGCGTTCTGGCGCATCCGCGAGATGATCGGCGAGGTGCAGCGCAACGAGGGCGGCTCGATCAAGCACGACATTTCGGTGCCCGTGGCGTCCATTCCCGCGTTCATCGCGGAAGCCAATGCTGCCGTGGTCGCGCTGGTGCCGGGCGCGCGGCCATTGCCCTTCGGGCATGTCGGCGACGGCAACATCCATTACAACATCACCCAGCCGGTCGGCGCCGACAAAGCCGAATTCCTCAAGCGCGAGGACGAGGTGCAGGACCTCGTGTTCGGCATCGTCATGAAATATGCCGGCTCGATCTCGGCCGAGCACGGCATCGGCATCGCCAAACGCGACCGCCTGCCCGGCGTGAAGGACAGGACCGCGATCGAGCTGATGCGCAGCATCAAGCAGACGCTCGACCCGAACGGCATTCTCAATCCGGGCAAGGTTCTCTAGTGTGGACTTTGCATTTTGACGTCGTCATGCGCGAAATTGACCCGCGTATCCCGCTTATTCGCTTACAGTGCCAACCTCGGGATGGCCGGGACAAGTCCGGCCATGACGGACTGTAATTATGTCCACTCCCAACCAAACTCGCGTCGCGATTGCCGGCGGCGGCCCGGTCGGGCTGATGCTGGCGCTGTTCCTCGACCGGCACGGCGTGAAATCGGTCGTGTTCAATAGCGAGACGACCACGCGCTGGCACCCGAAGGGATCCACGCACAATTCGCGCAGCATGGAGCATCATCGGCGGCTCGGCCTCGCGGACAGCATCCGCGCGTTCGGCCTGCCCGCCGATCATCCGACCGACGTCGCCTACTTCACCCGCTTCAATGCGTATGAGCTGGCGCGGCTGACCATGCCGTCGTCGACGGAGAAAATGCGTGCAGTCGCCGCGTCATCGCGTTTCGACCAGACGCCGGAGCCGATCCATCGCGGCAACCAGATGTATGTCGAACGTTTCCTGTTCGACTACGCGAGGACGCGGCCGAACATCACGCTGCGATTCGACCACGAGGTGACCTCCTTCGACCAGGACAAGGACGGCGTGACGCTCGCCGCCATTCATCTGTCCGACGGACGCAACGAAAACTGGCGCGCGGATTATCTCGTCGGCTGCGACGGCGGACGCTCTTTCGTGCGCCGCACGCTCGGCATCCGCTATGCCGGCGAGGACACGCTGCAGCAGGACTATTTTGGCGGGCGCATGTTCTCCACCTATCTGCGCGCGCCGACGCTCTATCGCGATTTTCTCGGAAACCGCCGCGCCTTCCAGTACTGGGCGGTCAATCCGCAACTGCGCACCACAATCATCGCGCTCGATGGAAAAGACGAATTCCTGTTCTGGATGAAACCGAAAGACCCCAGTGCCGAGCCGGGCGACGACACCGTGAAGCGCGCCGTGGCGCTGTGTACAGGGGCCGACATCCCGGTCGAGATCATCGGGCATGCGCCCTGGACCGCCGGCGTCGCGCTTTATGCCGACGCCTTCGGCGAAGGCCGCGTTCTGCTTGCGGGTGACGCCGTGCACCTGTTCACGCCGACCGGCGGTTTTGGCATGAATACCGGCATCGAGGACGCCGCCAATCTCGCGTGGAAGCTGGCTGCCACGCTGCAGGGCTGGGGCGGCGCGGGGCTGCTCGAGTCCTATGAGGCCGAGCGCAAGCCAATCGCCATCCGCAACACCAATGCCGCGCGCGAACTCGCCAAAAGCATCGGCGACGTGAATGTGTCGCCGGTCATGGAAGAAGCTTCGGACGCGGGCGCGTCAGCGCGCGCGGAGGTCGGCGCATATCTCGCCACCTTCGGCGAGGAATTCGCCTCCATCGGCGTGCAATTGGGCGCGCGTTACGATGGCTCGCCGATCATCGCGAGCGAGGAAGCCGCGCCGCAGGACAGCTTCGATCGCTATGTGCCGACATCGGTGCCAGGCGGCCGCGCACCGCATCTGTGGATGGGCGACGGACGCGGCACGGGCGACAGTCTGTTCGATCATTTTGGCACCGGCTTCACGCTGCTGCGTCTGGGCAAGACTGCGCCGGATGCATCGGATTTCCGGAACGCCGCAAAGTCCCGCAACATCCCGCTCAGGCTTGTCGATGTACCGGACGCCGAGGCGCGCGATTTCTACGGCTGCGATCTGGCGCTGATCCGCCCCGACCAGCATGTCGCGTGGCGCGGGAGCGATGCAACGAAGGCGGAGGATGTCATGGCGCAGGTGAGTGGGGCTGCATCCTGACCAATCGGCCTCATCCTGAGGAGCATTGCGAAGCAATGCGTCTCGAAGGATGGGCCGCCTTCGTCCTTCGAGACGCGCTCCTGCCGGAGCGCTCCTCAGGATGAGGGCGGAGAAAATTCAACACCAGTCACCCAAAGTCAAAACAATGACGCCTGCCGATCGTCGATAACCGGCACCTTTTTCGCGCGCGGCTTCGGTTGCTCGGCGACCGCTTCTGCCACCGGCGCGGTATAGGGTGCGATCACATCCGGGCTGTCATTGGCCACGCGATTGACCGCCGGCGACACGGCATAGGTTTCAAGCTCATCGTCCGGCAGCACGGCGATCGCGGACAGCGCCTCGTCCGCGCGCACGTTGTCGCAATCGAGCCAGGCGTCATATGTCTCAGGCCGCAGCATCACCGGCATGCGGTGATGCACCTGTTGCAGCAGCGGACTGGCCTCGACGGTGACGATGGCGGCGCTTTCCATCTCCTCGCCGTTCGGCCCGATCCAGGTGTCCCACAATCCCGCAAAGGCCAGCGGCCCCTGATCCTTGCGCCGCACCAGCCAGGGCCGCTTGGCCGCGCCCTCGCCTGTCCATTCATAGAACCCGTCGGCGGGAATAAGACAGCGCCGCCGCTTCATGGCATTCTTGAACGAAGGCTTTTCATGCGCGCTCTCGCCACGCGCATTGATCAGCAGCGTGAAGGTTTTGGGATCCTTCACCCAGGGCGGCATCAACCCCCAGCGCACCAGCGCGAAATGCCGCTGTCCCTCCTGCAGGCGCACGATCGGCACCGGCTGGGTCGGCGCCACATTGTAGCGCGGCGGGAAATTCGGCTGGTCGGGATAGCCGAACAGGCGGCGGAATTCGTCGGGGCTGGAGATGATGATATACCGTCCGCACATGCGATAAATCCGCCCGCTCCGATCACAGCAGCATCTCCCTTATGACCGATTCGCGCGCCTATCCCGACCGGCCCTATCTTGCCGCCAGCGCCGCCATCATCCGCGACGGCCGGGTGCTGATCGTGCGGCGCGCCCGCAAACCCGCGAACGGCGTCTACACCCTGCCGGGCGGCGTGGTGGAAGCCGGCGAGACGCTGGCCGAGGCGGTGACGCGGGAGGTGCGGGAGGAAACCGGACTTGAGATCGCGCCAGTGGCTCTCGCCGGTTTCCGTGAGGTGATCCTGCGCGACGGCGGCAACCAAGTGTCGCGGCATTTCGTGATCCTGTCCTTCGCCGCCCGCTGGATCTCGGGCGACACCGAACTGAACGACGAACTGGACGACGCACGTTGGCTGCGGCCGGCCGAGATTGAGGGCCTCAAAACCACCGAGGGGCTGGCCGAGATTGTGACGGCCGCCTTCGAGCGGCTGGGCGAAGCCGGCTGACGCTTGCGGCGGCTCCTGCCGGAGCGCATATGTCCCCCGTCATGACCCGCCGCCTCGCACTCATCCTCTGCCTGCTGATCCTGGCCGCCCCGCCCGCACCGGCGGCGGACAGCGGCGATGCCTTCGAGGCCGATCTGCAGCGGCTGTCCGAAATCCTCGGCGCGCTGCATTACCTCCGCGATGTCTGCGGGGCCAAGGAAGGCGCCAAATGGCGCAGCGAGATGCAGGCCCTGATGGATGCCGAAGCCCAGGCGCCGGAACGCCGCGCCAAGCTGGTGGCCAGTTTCAACCGGGGGTTCAGCGGCTTCCAGCAGACCTACCGGACCTGCACCCCGGCGGCCGATGTCGCGATCCGGCGCTATCTCGAGGAAGGCGCCAAGATCGCCCGCGAAATCACCGCCCGCTACACGAATTAGCCGCCCGGCTATCCGGCCCGTTAACCGTTCTTAAAGGTGCTGCCCCGGGGCCACAATTCTCCGTGCTAAGCACCAGTCAAGGGCGGCCCGGCGCGCGCCCGCTGGGGTGACATGAGTAATCTGACGCGCGCATATTCCGCCGACGAGCCGATTCCGGATCAGGAACAGAAGAAAGCCGCGCTTGGCTATGTCCACGAAGCCTGGGCGGAAGCCCGGCTGGACGGCATCGACGGCGACTGCATGGCGCAGGCCTGCCTGTTCGCCGCCCTGATCGAATTCGTGTCCACCTACGGCGAGGACGCCGCCGCCACATTCGCGGAAGGCCTTCCGGCCCGCATCCGCAACGGCGAATTTTCCACCGACCTGTCGCGCCAATAATCGGCCGTCATCCCAACTGCGCGCAGGGCATCAGCCCGTAGCGCGCATACAGGACTCCATCGATGTCGGCCGGAAAGAACGGCTTCTTGAGGAAGGCGCTGGCGCCCGCGCGCAACGCGCGATCGGCGATCGCCTGATCCTGGATCGAGGTCATGATGATGACGTCGACGCCAGGCTTGGACCGCTTGAGCTCGGCGAGCGTCGCTAGCCCGTTCAGGCCGGGCATGTTGTAATCGAGAAAGACCACATCGAATTCGCCCTTGCGGACCTGGTCCACACCGTTGGCGCCGTCGCTGGCTTCCGCGACGCTGAGCGTGAAGCGGCTCGCCGACAAGATCTTTTTGACGATGCTGCGCATGGTCGACGAATCGTCGACCACCAGCGCATGAACCGGAAGCCGCGCGCGCGCGGCGCGGTCCAGAAATACGCCGGCCTCGGTGGCGTTGCGCGGCTTTGGCGCGGTGGCATCGGCAGGCGAAATGATTCCGCCCGCGCCCGTCACCAGCAGGATCACCAGCGGCTTGTTGGCGGCACCGCGCGCGGTCTTGATCACCCGCGTCTGTTCGGCGGTCGGCAGCGAGGCGTCGATGAAAACGACATCGACATCGCCACGATCCAGAAATCCGCTCGCCTTGCCGGACGATTCCGCTTCGCACACGTCGAGCGGCAACGTCGCGCGCGCCGCGCCCTGGCGCAGCACCTCGCGATCGTCATCCGAACCGCAGACCAAAAGAATGCGGATCGAGAGGATGTCCCCGCTCATTCTCCGCGCCCTCCCCACAGTTACTTATCCGAGGCAGCCACACTTTCCAAACGCGAGGTATTTACGCACCGACTTACGGCACAACAATCAATGTACCGGCCGCAATGCTTCCAGGAACCGCACCGCTTCGCCCTGCCCGGATGCCAGCAATTCGCCGTTCCACATAACGCAGCAGCCGCGCACAAAAGTTCCCACCGGCCAGCCGGTAACGCTCACGCCATCATAAGGCGTCCAGCCGACGCGCGACACAATCCAGCCATTGCGGATGGTTTCACGGCGTTTGAGGTCGACAACGGTGAAATCCGCGTCAAAACCCGCTGCAATGCGGCCTTTGCAAGCGATTCCGAACAGCCGCGCCGGTCCCGCGCTGGCAAGGTCGACAAATCGCGCCAGCGACAGCCGGCCCGCATTCACATGGTCGAGCATGACCGGAACCAGCGTCTGCACGCCGGTCATGCCGGAATGGGTTTTCGGATAGGGATGCGATTTTTCCTCCCGCGTATGCGGCGAGTGATCCGAGCCGAGGCTGTCGACGACGCCTTGCTGCAGCCCCAGCCAGAGCCCGTCGCGATGCGTTTCATCGCGGATCGGCGGATTGAGCTGTGCGAAGGTGCCGAGCCGCTCGTAGCACTCGGGGGCGGCCAGCGTGAGATGCGTCGGCGTCACCTCGGCGGAGGCCACATCCTTGTGACCTGCGAGGAACTCCATCTCCTCCTTCGAGGTGACGTGCAGCACATGCACACGCTTGCCGGTTTCGCGCGCCAGCGCGATCAGCCGTTTGGTGCAGGTGAGCGCCGCCGTCACGTCGCGCCAGACCGGATGCGAGCGCGGATCGCCTTCGACCCGCAAATCCATGCGCTCGCGCAGGCGATATTCGTCCTCGGAATGGAACGCCGCGCGGCGGTGAATGGCCTTGAGCACATTGCGCACGCCGTCGTCGTCCTCGATCAGGAGCGAGCCGGTGGACGAGCCCATGAAGACCTTCACCCCGGCGCAACCCGGCAGGCGTTCCAGTTCGGCCAAGTCCTTCGTGTTCTCGCGCGTGGCGCCCATGTAGAACGCAAAATCGCAATGCATGCGGTGGTGTGCGCGCGTCACCTTGTCGGCGAGCGCCGCATCGTCGGTCGTGGCCGGGTTGGTGTTCGGCATCTCGAACACGGCGGTGACGCCGCCCATTACCGCGGCGCGCGATCCCGATTCCAGGTCCTCCTTGTGGGTGAGGCCCGGCTCGCGGAAATGCACATGGCTGTCGATCACGCCGGGCAGGATATGCAGGCCCCTGCAGTCGACAATCTCGCCGGCGGAGGCGCGCGACAGGTCGCCGATCTCCGCGATCCGGCCCGCCGTGACGCCGAGATCGCGCGGTCCCTCGCCATCCTGATTGACGACAATGCCGCCCTTGAGAATGAGGTCGTAGGTTTTCGCCATGCTGATCCCGGCTGCAGGCAGGGCTGCCGAAAGCGCTCTTGACCGCTGCCGCCTGCGCCTTACGTTTCGGCGCGAAATCTGGCAAGGGGTTTCCAAAGGATTCTCATGAAAGCGGCCCTTCTCCCGGATCGCGGCGTGGTCAAGGTCGCAGGCGAGCCCGCCCGCGGCTTTCTCAACGGCCTTGTGACCACCGATATCGGGGAGATGACCCCGCAGACGCCGCGCTTTGCGGCCCTGCTCACCCCGCAGGGCAAGATCATCGCCGATTTCATCGTGGTCCAGGCGCCGGCCGCCGATGGCGGCGATTTCTTCCTGGATTGCCCGCGGGCGCTGGCGGGAGCGCTGGTGGACAAGCTCAATTTCTACAAATTGCGCGCGAAGGTGATCGTGGAAGACCTGTCCGAGACCCTTGGCGTCATGGCCGCCTGGGACGGCGCCGGCGACACCGAATACGGGCTGGTCTATCCCGACCCGCGGCTGCCGGCTTTGGGCTTGCGCCTCATGCTGCCGCCGCATCTCGCCGACAAGGCCGCGGCCGATCTCGGCGCCGTGCTGAGCGACGCAAAAGACTATGAGTCCCATCGCATCGCGCTGGGTGCGCCGCGCGGCGGACTGGATTTCACCTACGGCGACACCTTTCCGCATGACGCCGACATGGATCAGCTCAACGGCGTGGACTTCAAGAAAGGTTGTTTCGTCGGACAGGAAGTGGTGTCGCGGGTGGAGCATCGCGGCACCGCGCGCAACCGCATCGTGCCGGTCGTGTTCGACGATTTCGCCGCCGAGGCCGGCACCGCCGTGATGGCGGGCGAGAAATCGGTCGGCACCATGGGATCGTCGAGCGGCCGGAACGGACTGGCGATGCTGCGGCTCGACCGCGTGCAGGAAGCGCTCGCCGCCGGCGCCACGCTGACCGCCGGCGGGGTGCCGCTGCGTCTGCGCGAGTCCGCCTTCGCGCAACCGGGCGCGGCCAAGGCGGTCTCATGAGCGCCGTGCTGCATCCCGACGGCAAGCACCGCTGTCCCTGGCCGAAGGACGATCCGCTTTACGTCGCCTATCACGACACCGAATGGGGCGTGCCGGAATATGACGACCGCGCGCTGTTCGAGAAACTCATTCTCGACGGATTCCAGGCCGGATTGTCGTGGATCACGATTTTGCGCAAGCGCGACAATTTCCGAAAGGCCTTCGACGGATTCGCGCCGGAGACGATCGCGCGCTACAGCCCGCGCAAGGTCGAGACGCTGATGCAGGATGCCGGCATCGTGCGCAACCGCTCAAAGATCGAGGGCACGATCGTCTCCGCGCGCGCCTGGCTCGACATCATGGACAAGGAAGACGGATTCTCCGATCTGCTCTGGGGCTTTCTCGACGGCAAGCCGAAGGTCAACGAATTCAAAACACCCAAAGGCGTTCCGGCGGAAACGCCGGTGTCGAAAGCAATGTCGAAGGAACTGGTGCGCCGCGGATTCAAGTTCTGCGGACCGACCATCGTCTACGCCTTCATGCAGGCGACCGGCATGGTCAACGACCATCTGGTGAGCTGCCACCGCCATGCCGCCTGCCGCAAGCTGGCCGCAAAACGCTGATGCCCAAGAAGCCCGCCGCAAAATCTCCGCGCCGGCCGGCGCCGAAGACCGACAACGGCAAGGCGCGCGCCTGGCAGCGCATGCTGTCGGGGCGACGGCTCGACCTGCTCGATCCCTCTCCGCTCGACATCGAGATCGAGGACATCGCGCATGGTCTGGCGCGCGTGGCGCGCTGGAACGGCCAGACCAGGGGCGCGCATATCTTTTCGGTCGCGCAGCACATTTTGCTTGTGGACGTGATGGCGCGCGCGCGCATCCCGCGCCTCGACAATAAAATCAGGCTCGCGATCTTCCTGCACGACGCCGCCGAATATGTGATCGGCGACATGATCTCGCCGTTCAAGGCGGTGATCGGCGATTCCTACAAGGCAACCGAAAGCCGCCTGCTCGCCGCCATCCATCTGCGCTTCGGCCTGCCGCCAAAATCCTCGGCCGAAACCGAGCGGATCATCAAGGAGGCCGACCGCGCCGCCGCCTATCTGGAAGCAACCCGGCTGGCCGGGTTCGAGGCCAGGGAGGCACAAAGGTTCTTCGGCAAGCCGCCCGCCATCACGGCCGTCACCGAACGCGATTACCTCACCCCCTGGCCAGCGGAGACCGCGGAAAGCCGCTATCTGGAGCGCTTCGCCAAGCTCCTGCCCTGACGCTTCCGCCGCGTGAAACCGCAGCCTATATGTAGGCCTGAAACGCGAAGGACTGCGATGATTCACGTCTGCTCACTGGCCCGCCTGCACGACACGGTCGAGGACACCCGCGCCCGCCATGTCGTCACCCTGATCAAGGACATCTCGCTGGTGCGGCGGCCCGACAGCATCGCGGCCGAGAACCACCTGCTGCTGGACATGGACGATATCGTCCAGGTGATGGACGGCTATGTTCCTCCCAACGCGGATCATGTCGAAAAGCTGATCGACTTCGTCACCCGCTGGGACCGCACCGCGCCGATCGTGGTGCATTGCTATGCCGGCATCAGTCGCTCCACCGCCGGCGCCTTCATCGCCGCCTGCGCGCTCAATCCGCGGCGCGACGAGATGACGATCGCAAAACTCATTCGCGATTCCTCGCCGACCGCGATTCCGAACATGCGGCTGGTCGCGCTCGCCGACAATCTCCTCCGCCGGCAGGGCCGCATGGTCAAGGCCGTGCAGGCGATCGGGCCGGGCCTGTCGGCCTATGAGGGCGTGCCGTTCCGGCTCGACCTCGAGTGAATCTCATGGACGCCGCGCTCACGCCGATCGAGATCGGACTGACGACGGCGATTGTCGCGCTGCGCGGCGAGGAGCCGCTGGTGCTGGTCTCCGGCGAGGTCGGCAACAAGGACGCGCCGGCCGGTCTGCCGTCCGGCCCGTTCGATCCGATCGCGCACCGCACTTTCGAGATCGGCCTGCGCGAATGGGTAGCGGCGCAGACCGCGCTCTCCATCGGCTATGTCGAACAGCTCTATACCTTCGGCGACCGCGGCCGGCATGCGCGCGTCAGCGACACCGGTCCGCATGTGGTGTCGATCGGCTATCTCGCCCTCACCCGCATGCCGGAGGATGTCTCCGCCCTGCGCGCGGCCGGCGCCGGCTTTCAGCCCTGGTACCGGTTCTTTCCCTGGGAAGACTGGCGCGACGGGCGTCCCGACATCATTGACGACGTCATGCTGCCGCGCCTCGAACGTTGGGCCAAAAGCGACAGCGACGACGCCGCGCGTGCGCTCAGCCGCAAGGAACGTCTGCAGCTCGGCTTCGGCACCGGCGGCATGCCGTGGGACGAGGAGAAGGTGCTGGAGCGTTACGAACTGCTCTACGAGGCCGGGCTGATCGACGAGGCGCGCCGCGACGGCCGCGTGGCGTCGGTGCCGGTGACGCTGGGCGAATCCATGCGCTTCGATCACCGGCGGATTCTCGCGACCTCGATCGCCCGACTGCGCGCCAAGCTGAAATACCGGCCGGTTGTTTTCGAACTGATGCCGAATGAATTCACGCTCACCGAATTGCAGCGCACGGTGGAGGCGATTTCCGGCCGTCACCTGCACAAGCAGAATTTCCGCCGCCTGGTCGAAACCACCGCATTGGTGGAGCCGACCGGCGACATGTCCACCGCGACCGGCGGACGTCCGGCCGCGTTATTCCGATTCCGCCGCGAAGTGATGCAGGAACGGCATGCGCCCGGCCTGAGACTGGGCGCGCGAAACTGATGTGAACGATCAAAGCCGGGGAGACAGCGCATGGATGCCAAGGCCGGACCACCCGATGTCGTCTCCGCGCAGACTCTGCTGTCCTATGACGGCCTGGCGTTCCTGCGCGCATTGATCGAGGGAACATTGCCGCCGCCGCCGATCGCCGAGACGCTCGGCTTCCGTCTCGCGCAGGCGGATCTGGGCCGCGTGGTGTTCGAGGGCGAGCCGCAATTCCGGCATTACAATCCGATCGGCAGCGTGCATGGCGGTTTCGCCATGACGCTACTCGACTCCGCGCTTGGCTGCGCGGTGCATTCGACGCTCGCCAAAGGCGAGACCTACACGACGCTGGAGATGAAGGTGAACCTGGTGCGCCCGCTGACGAAGGACACGGGATTGATCGCCGCCGAGGGCCGCATCCTGCATCGCGGTCGCACGGTCGGCACCGCCGAAGGCGACATCAAGGACCGCAACGGCAAGATCTACGCGCACGCCACGACGACGTGCATGATTTTTCCGGCGAAGGGCTAGAGCAATATCCTGAAAAGAGGCGTCAGCGATCCGGCTGGGCGGACGCCGCCTGATAAGGCTTCGCCACGGCATTGGCGAATTCCGCACGGCCGCCGCGGCGCCTGAACTCGCAAGCCGCGAAGCCCATGCCGTTTACCGAGCCGCGGAAGCTCTCCTGGCTGGTCTTCTGCAGATTGAAGCAGGGCTCGAACGGCAGGCCCTTGACCGAGGCGCAGACCTGCTCGCCCTTGGCGCGCAACGTATTGGCGGGCAGCACGGCGTAGCGGACCGGTCCGGAACCCTGGAACTGGATGGTGCCGGCGACCGAGCCGTCGTGATTGATGCGGCCTGTCCCCTTGGTGCCTTCAAAGCAGTTGTAGGTGAACAGCTTGCCGACCACGAAGCGGCGGGCTTCCTCGGCCTTCATTTCCTGGCCCATCGCCGGGAACGCGGCGAGCAGACCGACAACCAGTGCTCCGAAACGCAACATCTCTCGACCCCACTTGCTACGAGGCTGTTAACTGGCCTCTTACCATAACGGAGGGTGAATATGATCCACCTTCGTAGCTAAATCCTGAACGGCTTTACCCGATATTGACCACGATCCGCCCCCGGACACCTCCGGCCAGGATCCCGGGCGCGGTTCCGATCACCGCGGAGAGCGGGATTTCGGTGGTCATGGCGGCCAGTTTTGCCCGATCGAGCCCGTTTTCCAGCCGTTTCCAGGCCTCGCGGCGCCTGGCCAGCGGGGCCATCACGGAATCGATGCCCAAAAGCGACACCCCCCGCAAAATAAACGGGGCCACGCTGGTCGGCAGGTCCATACCGCCGGCCAATCCACAGGCCGCGACCGCCCCGCCATATTTCGTCATCGAGAGCACATTGGCGAGCGTGGTCGAGCCGACCGAATCGATTCCCCCGGCCCAGCGCTCCTTGGCCAGCGGCTTCACCGGCCCGGCGAGTTCGCTGCGGTCGATCACCTCTGCCGCCCCGAGACCCTTCAGGTAATCGGCCTCGTGCATCCGTCCGGTCGAGGCGGTGACCGTGTAGCCGAGCTTCGACAGCAGCGCGACCGCGACCGATCCGACGCCGCCGGCGGCTCCCGTCACGATCACCGGTCCGCGCTCGGGCGCGATGCCGGCGTGTTCCAGCGCCATCACCGACAGCATGGCGGTGTAGCCGGCGGTGCCGATGGCCATCGCTTCGCGCGTGGACATGCCGGCGGGCAGCCGCACCAGCCAGTCGCCCTTCACCCGCGCCTTTTGCGCGTAGGCGCCCAGATGCGTCTCGCCGAGACCCCAGCCGTTGCAGATCACCTTGTCGCCGGCTGTCCAGTCGGGATGCAAGGACGCCTCCACCGTGCCGGCGAAATCGACGCCCGCGATCATCGGAAAGCGGCGCACCACCGGCGCCTGGCCGGTGATGGCGAGACCGTCCTTGTAGTTGATGGTCGAATAGTCCGGACGCACGGTGACGTCGCCGTCCATCAGGCCCGCTTCGTCGAAATCCTTGAGCGCGACGGCCTGTCCGCCCTCGCCCTTCTCGATCACGATCGCTTTGAAACTCGCCACGGCTTTGCGTCCCCTGTTTGGGCCGGCGTGAAACGCTACGCCGCCGCGGCGGCCGGACGCTCCACCGGCTTCTCGACAATCGGCAGATTGATCAGCGCCGAGAGAATGCCAAGCAGTATGGCGAAATACCAGATCGCATCATAGGCGCCGGTGCGCTCGTAGATCACCCCGCCGAGCCAGACGCCGAGGAAGCCGCCCACCTGATGGCTGAAAAAGGCAAACCCCGCCAGCATGGTCAGCCAGCGCGTGCCGAACATCACCGCCACCAGCCCCTGCGTCGGCGGCACGGTGGACAGCCAGAGCAGCCCGATGATCGCCGCGAATGTCAGCGCCAGCGCCGGCGATGCCGGCAGGTTGATGAACACCAGGATCGCGAGCGAGCGCAGCAAATAGATGATCGCCAGCAGATAGCGCTTGGGCATCTTGTCGCCGAGATATCCGGCGCCGAGCGAACCGATGATGTTGAACAGCCCGATGATGCCGATCGCCCAGGCGCCGATATCCGCCGACAGGCCGCGGTCCACGAGATAGGCGGGCAGATGCACGGCGATGAAGAACACCTGGAAGCCGCAGGTGAAATAGCCCAGCACCAGCAGCAGATAGCTGCCGTGACCGAACGCTTCGCCCAAGGCGTGACGCACCGATTGCGGCGCCGTGGCCTGCACCGGCGCAACCGCATCGCGCGGACGCGCCAGCGCGAGCGACAGCGGCATGATCAGCAGCACCACCAGCGCAAAGAGCACAAGCGCGCCCTGCCAGCCGGCGCCCTGCGTGAGTCCGACCGCGAGCGGCGAGAACAGGAATTGTCCGAAGGAACCTGCCGCCGTGCCGGCGCCGAACGACATCGAACGCCATTGCGGCGGCAGCAGCTTGCCGAACGCGCCGATCACGACCGTGAAGGAGGTGCCCGCGAGCCCGAACCCGATCAGCACGCCGGCCGACAGGAACAGTTCGCCCGCCGAGGTCGCGAATGCCATCCAGGCGAGCCCGGCGGCATAGAGAACCGCGCCCAGCCACATCACCAGCACCGGCCCGAACCGGTCGGCAATGGCGCCGACAAAAGGCTGTCCCGCGCCCCAGAGCAGCATCTGCGTCGCCAGCGCCAGCGCGAACACGTCGCGGCTCCAGCCATTCTCCGCCGTCATCGGCGTGAGGAACAGTCCGAGCGTCGCGCGCGGCCCGAACCCGATCACGGCGATCAGGCAGCCGCAGACCATGATCACCAGCGGCGTGCGCCATCCGGGCGCGCGAATCTGGGACGGAACGGAGGTCACGAGGTCCTCTGGTGTCAGGCGGGATTGAGCGCGGGGCGCACGACCGGCTTCTCGACGATCGGCAGGTTGATCACCGCCGAGGCGACGCCGAAGAACACCGACAGCCACCACACCAGATCGTAGGAGCCGGTGGCTTCGAACGCGATGCCGCCGATCAGCACGCCGAGGAACCCGCCGACCTGATGGCTGAAGAAGGCAAAACCGAACAGCATGGCGAGCCAGCGCGTACCGAACATCACCGCCACCAGGCCCGAGGTCGGCGGCACGGTGGAGAGCCAGAGCAGGCCGGTCACCGCGCCGAAGATCAGCGCCGACATCGGCGACATTGGCAGCGTGATGAAGACGACGATCGAGACCGCGCGCAGGAAATAGATGATCGAAAGGATGTAGCGCTTCGGCATGCGGCTCATCAGCCAGCCGGACGACAGCGAGCCGACGATGTTGAACAACCCGATGACGCCGATGGTCCAGGCGCCGACCTCCGCCGACAGGCCGCGATCGACCAGAAAGGCGGGCAGATGCACGGTGACGAAGGCGAGTTGGAAACCGCAGGTGAAGAAGCCGAGCACCAGCAGCACATAACTGCGATGGCCAAAGGCTTCCGACAGCGCCTGGGTCAGCGATTGCGGCGCGACGCTGCCGGGCGGGCCCTTGGCGTCGTTGCGCGGCGTGCGCAGGGCCAGCGACAGCGGCAGGATCAGCAGCATGAGCGCGGCGAAGATCAACAGCGCCGCCTGCCAGCTGAACTGGTCGATCAGCGCGCGCGCCAGCGGCGAGAACAGGAATTGCCCAAACGAGCCCGCCGCCGTGCCGGCGCCGAAGGCGAGACCGCGCATGTGCTCGGGCACCAGCTTGCCGAAGGCGCCGATCACCAGATTGAACGAGCAGCCCGACAGCCCAAAACCGATCAGCACGCCGGCCGACAGATGCAGCACACCGGGCGTGTCGGAATACGCCATCAGCGCGAGGCCGGCGGCATACAAAAGCGCGCCGCCGCACAAGACGCGGATGGTGCCGAAGCGGTCGGCGATCGCGCCCGCAAAGGGCTGGCCGACGCCCCACAGCAAATTCTGGATCGCCAGCGCGAGCGAAAACACCTCGCGCCCCCAGCCATAGGTCAGCGACATCGGCGTCAGGAACTGGCCGAGCGAGGAGCGCGGGCCGAACGCAAACATCGCGATCGCGCAGCCGCAGATGACGACGACAAGCGGCGTGCGCCATGTCGCAGGGCGGCTGGGCGCGGACGAAACCGTCATGAAAGTCTCCGGCAAGTCCGGCACATCCAAAATCTCCGCGATCCCGGTTTCTGGTCTGGCCGACATCGGACGAATCCGGTGGCGGCTGGTGCGGGCGGCGTGGAGATTAGGTGGTTGCAGGCGGGCCCCAAAACGAAACTTGGTGATGGCTCCAATCCGTCTGCGACATGGCTACGCGCCTGCAGGGACTAGGCGGAGGATCGGGAAAGTGCTATAAATCTTTTGCTCGCTTTGAGGATAATTAGATCGTCCTCGCCGACGGGCATTCGTACCCGGCTCTCTTGTGCCGGTTCTTTTAGTACCCATATATGCTCAAGTTGAGTATATATGCTTGGAGGCGACCATGCCGATCCTTGCCATCGAAAGCCCGGTTACCAGCCGGGTCCCCTCCACCGCGATCCCGGCGCCTGCCGGATCGACCGCGGCCGCGCGCAAGCATGGCATCGTGCCGATGCCGGCGCTGGACTGGAACGAGCAGGTCGCCGCCGAGACCGCGCATCTCTACGAGCGCATCAAGGGCGTCATCCCGGCGGTCGAATGGCCGGTCTTTGCGCCCTATGTGAAGGCGATCAACGAGCTCAAGCGCACCCGCAACGCCGTCATCCTGGCGCATAATTACCAGACGCCGGAAATCTACAATTGCGTCGCCGACATCGTCGGCGACTCGCTGCAGCTCGCGCGCGAGGCCACCAGGGTAAAGGCCGACATCATCGTGCAATGCGGCGTGCACTTCATGGCCGAGACCGCCAAGATTCTGAATCCCGACAAGACCGTGCTGATCCCCGACAGCCGCGCCGGCTGCTCGCTCGCCGAAGCCATTACCGGCGCCGACGTGCGGCTCCTGCGCGCGCGTTATCCGGGCGTGCCGGTCGTGGCCTATGTCAACACCTCCGCCGACGTGAAGGCGGAGGTCGATATCTGCTGCACATCGTCGAACGCGCTGCAGGTGGTGGAGAGCCTCGGTTCCGATACCGTGATCTTCCTGCCCGATCAGTATCTGGCGAAATACATCGCCTCGCAGAGCAAGGTGAAGATCATCGCCTGGAAAGGCTCGTGCGAGGTGCATGAGCGTTTCACCGGCGACGAATTGCGGATCTATCGCGACAGCGATCCGAACCTGAAGATCATCGCGCATCCGGAATGCCCGCCCGACGTGATCGCCGAGTCGGATTTCACCGGCTCGACCGCGCACATGATCGACTGGGTACGGCGCGAGCGGCCCAAGCGCGTCGTTATGGTCACCGAATGCTCGATGGCCGACAATGTGCAGGCGGAGCTGCCGGACGTGCAGTTCGTGCGCCCGTGCAACCTGTGCCCGCACATGAAGCGCATCACGCTGCCGAAGATTCTCGACAGCCTGGTCTACATGAAAGAAGACGTCGTGATCGACTCCACCGTGGCCGAGAAGGCGCGGCGCTCGGTCGAACGCATGATCAATCTCAGGAACTAGGGATGGCCGCGATGCTCACGCGTCTGCGCGACAAGGTCGCCACCACTGAGAAGGCCTCCGGCTCGCTCTATTGCCCGGACGCATTCATCTCGCCGCTGGAGGTCGAGGAGGCGGTGACGCGCGCGCTCGCCGAAGATCTCGGCCGCGCCGGCGACATCACCTCGATCGCCACCGTGCCGGAGGACGCGCAGGCGCGCGCCGTCGTGGCCGCGCGCGAGGCCGGCACCATTGCCGGCCTGCCGCTGGTCGAAGCGGTGTTCCGCAAGCTGTCGCCGGATATCGAGATCATCGCGCAGGCGCGTGACGGCCAGACCGTGACGGCGAAGACCAGGCTCATGACGGTCTCCGGCAATGCCCGCGCCGTGCTTGCCGCCGAGCGCGTGGCGCTGAATTTCATCGGACATCTCTCCGGCATCGCCACCGCCACCGCCGAACTGGTCGGCAAGGTGTCGCATACCAGGACGCGCGTGACGGAGACCCGCAAGACCACGCCTGGCCTGCGCGCGCTGCAGAAATATGCCGTGCGCTGCGGCGGCGGCTTCAATCACCGCTTCGGGCTGGATGACGCCATCCTGATCAAGGACAATCACATCGCGGTCGCGGGCGGCATCCGCCCGGTTCTGGAACGCGCGAAGGCGGTCGCCGGCCATCTCGTGAAGGTCGAGATCGAAGTCGACACGCTCGACCAGTTGCGCGAGGTGCTGAATGCCGGCCTCGCCGACGTGGTGCTGATCGACAATTTCGACATCGTGATGATGAAGAAGGCGGTCGACATGGTCGCCGGCAAGCTGGTGATCGAGGCCTCCGGCGGCATCACGCTGGAGAATGCCGCCGCCATTGCCGCCACCGGCGTCGATTACATTTCCTCCGGCGCGCTCACGCACTCGGCGATCAATCTCGATATCGGCCTCGATATCGAGATGTAGTCAGCCCCTCGGCTTGTCGAAGGCGTCGGCGCGCGACTTGTCCGGCGCCTTGATCGAGCCCGTCGCCTGCACCTCCGCCGGATCCCAGGTCGGCTCGTCCGAACCGTCGCCCCAGCGTTTCGGGCGATAGAAGATGTGGATGCCGAGCGTCTTGTATTTGGTCATCGTGCGCTTCCACCACGGACTGACGTAAGTCGCGTGATAGTGCGTGGCCTTGCCGATTTCCGGCAGCCAGATCTTGCCGTCCAGCGTATCGCGCGCGATGCGTTTCGCCGTTTCCCAGGCCTCCGGCTCGGTCACCGTGTCGCGGACGTTGTCGCAGGCGAAGGTGAACTGGCAGGCGAGATGCTTGTGCGCGTTCTGGTAGACCACGCCGCAGACGCTTTCGGGATAATAGGGCGAGAACACGCGGTTCATCACCACCTGCGCCACCGCCTTCTGTCCCCGCTCCTCCTCGCCGCGCGACTCGAAATAGATCGCGTTGGCCAGGCAGCGTTCGTTCTTGGCGCGTGACGCCCCGCTCAGGCCGAGGCGCTCGGCCGGCGTGCGCGGGCGCTTGCCTTCGCCGGTGACCTCGCCCTTGGGCGCGATCGTCTCGTTCGGCTGCGGCGTCTTGCCGGGGAACTTGGCGGGCGGCACATCGTCGGATTCGGCGGCCGGCGGTGTCAGCGCCGACAATTTAATGTCGGGATCGATTTTGCCCGGCGCGAGCGGCGTCGGCGCTTCGCCCGGTCCATAGGCTTCCAGGCCGCCATGGGTGCGGCCGAAGCTTTCCGCGCCGAAATACAGCTTCGCCATCTTCATCGCCGGATTCTCGGAGTCCTCAGGAGCGGCGGCGACGCTGTCGGCGTCGCGCGGTTCCTCGTCGGTGAGAATTTCGTTGTTCTCGACCACGGCGATGCCCTCGCCCGCTTCGCTGTCCTCCTCGGGCTCGGCGGACGCGGTGTCCGTCGCCGGTTGCGGGACCGGCGCGAGGCGCGCGCTCGCGATACGCTCGGATTCCGCGACGATATCCTCGCCGACGCCGAACGGCTCGGCGGCGGGCTGCGCCCATGCGGTGATGGCAGGATAGGCGACGGCAGGTATGTCAGGCTTCGCCGCCGGCTGCGGACGGACGGCTGCCACTGGCGATGGCTCGGTGCGCAGCGCCGCAGCCCGCTCGGCGTCGGCGACGATCTCCGCCGCGATCGCAAACGGTTCGCCCTGGTCCGGCATCGCCGGTTGCGGCAAGGCGGTCCTGGCGGCGGCGATCCGGGCTTCGCGCGCATCGGCGGTCTCGCGCTCCGCCGCGATCCGTTGCGCCGCGACGATCGCGTCCTGCGAAATCGCAAACGGCTCGGCCGCACCGGCCCTGAGCAGTTCGGCGTCGGCGCGCCGTTGCGCGGCCTGCGCCGCGCGCTCCGCCGACAGGCGCCGCGCGTGGATGCGGGCGGCTTCGGCGATATAGGCTTGCGGGATCGCAAACGGCTCATGCACGGACACGGCCGGAATCGTCTCGGGCGCCGAGAGGACCGGCGCGGCGTGATCGCGCGTCCTGTCCGGCTTCGTTCTCGGGGCGGCAGGATCCGGCTGCCGCTCGCGCGGCGCGAGCAGATCGCCCTTCAGACTGCGGTTCACCACCGGAAATTCATATTGCGGCGCCGGCGGCGGCGTGCGCGGCGCGAACGGGTCCGGAAAGGGATCGCGGCCGTTGATGGAACCGGTCACGTCCAGCGCGC
The DNA here is from genome assembly GCA_022843165.1 of Pseudorhodoplanes sp. GTDB lineage: Bacteria > Pseudomonadota > Alphaproteobacteria > Rhizobiales > Xanthobacteraceae > Pseudorhodoplanes. Next base: position 133,292 of record JALHOD010000006.1, on the reverse strand, counting down.
GCGGATCGAGGCTGGCCAGCTGATAGCCCGGTGCATCGGGAATGTGGGTTCCGATCGGACGCGGAAAGCTGAAGGTCGCGGTGTGCAGGGTGGCGAAACCGGTGGCGCGGATATGCTGGCGGCCGCGCTCGGCTACCGCCGGCTGGCGCGCGATGAGCGCCGCGAGATCCTGATGCCCGACCGAGGTCGGCATCATGATGACGCAGGACATGACAAGGCCGAAGGGACGGCGAAAGGCGCCCTTCGGCCTCTTACGCGAAGCACTCATACTGATACGCTCACGCAACGCGACCGACGCAACCGACAAACGCAACTCATCCGCGGCGGACATGCCGCGGAAGCCGCTAAAATTGTCGGATTATCGTTTCGATCGCGTTAACCGCGCCGCGCGTCATGGTAAACGCGCCGTCAAGACATAAGGCGCGGCGCGCTCAGAGCAGCTTCACCGGTGCTCCGGCGATGTAGGGGATCAGCATCATCCAGATCGCGCCGATGGCGAATCCGAGAAAGCGCTGGTTCAGGCTGAGCATCCCGCCGGTCGCGGCGCGGCCGCGCAGATAGGTGACGAGGTCGAACGCCGCCACCAGCATCAGCATCCAGAATAGCGGCTTGACCGGCAGCGCTCCGGCTTCGGGCGACCGCACGAGAATGACGCCGGCAATGATTCCGGCCACCGCCATGAAGAAATAGAAGGTCCGGTCGAGGGGCATCGATTTGTCGCGTCGTCCGTTGCTGCGGGGCGTTCAATGGCAAAACGGCCCCGCCGCAGCGAGGCCGTTTGCAACCTGGGCAGGACAATCCTGCTTACATCTTGGCGCCTTTTTCCTTGAAATACTTGGCGGCGCCGGGATGCCACGGGATCGTGGTGTTCTCGTTGTTCTGCGTGTCGAGCACGATGGCCTTGGCTTCGCCATGCGCCATCGCGACCTCATCACGCTTCTCGAACAGCGTCTTCACGATGTCGTAGGCGATTTTCTCCGACATCTTCGCATTGGCGACCAGGATATTCTGCACCACCGCGATCTTGTTGTCGGCGTCCTGGCCGGGATATGTCTTCGCCGGGATCACGCCCTTGCTGTAGAGATTGCCGTATTTGGCGTTCATCTTGTCGGTCAGATCCGAGGTGTCGATCAGCTTGAGCTTCACCCCCGGCGTCGCGCCGAGATCGGTCACCGCCGCGGTCGGCAGACCACCCACCCAGAAATACGCGTCGATCTTGCGGTCCTTCAGTGCGTTGGTCGATTCCGCAACGCCAAGGCGTTCGCGTGTCATGTCCTTGTCACGGTCGAGACCGGCGGCCTCGATCACCCGGAACGCCATCACCTCGGTGGCGCCGCCGGGCGAGCCGGTGGAGACGCGCTTGCCCTTGAGATCGGACATCTTGGTGATGCCGGTGCCTTCGACCGTCACCACATGCATGCGGTTCGGATAGAGCACCATCAGCGTGCGGACTTCGACCGGGTTGCCCTTGAACTTGTCTTCGCCTTTGACCGCATTCAGCGCGGCGTCGACCATCGTGAATGCCACTTCGCTCTGGTCGGAACCGATCAGCTTGAGATTGTCCACCGAACCTCCAGTCACGCGCGCGGTGGCCTGCACGCCGGGAAGATTCTTGGACAGCACGTTGGCCATGCCGCCGCCCATCGGATAATAGACGCCACCGGTGCCGCCGGTGGCGATGGCGATATTGGTCTGCTGCGCCAAGGCCGCGCTGGCCAGCATCGCAGCACCCAACGCCAAGCCCGAAATCAGAAGTCCATTGCGTTTCATGCGTGAATTCCTCCCTGTTATCGACTGGCCGTTTCGGCCTTGGATGGTGCCGCCGTTAGTCTCTGTTTAAAGATTACAACAAGAGCAATCACGATGCCAAATGCCGCAGTATAGCTGATATCGCGCCCGATCAGCGCCTCGGCGAGGGCTTCCAGCAGGCTCGGGAACACCAGCAGCAGGCCCGCCAGCACCAGCAGGCCGCGCTCCAGCGGCGTGGTGCGACGCAAGGCCCAGCCCTGCGCGGCGGCGGCGAGCGCCGCCAGGCCCAACGCGGTTTTGACGGTGATCATCACGATATCGACCCAGCTTCCGCCGGCCGGCATTTTCAGCAGCAGGCCGAGCCCCTGCGGGTCGAGCACGAAGACGAAGGGCACCAGGAAGGCCGGCAATGTATATTTCCAGGCCTGCAGGGTTGTCTTGTAGGGATCGCCCCCGGTGATGGCGGCCGCCGCGAACGGCGAGAGCGCGGTGGGCGGCGAGACTTCCGACAGCACCGAATAGTAGAAGATGAACATATGCGCGGCGACGTCGGGTACGCCGAGCTTGATCATGGCCGGCGCTGCGATCACCGCGCAAATGATGTAGGAGGCGGTCACCGGCACCGCGAGACCGATGATCCAGACGATCAGCGCGGTGTAGATCGCGGTCAGCAGCAGCGAACCGCCGGCGTAATCGATGACAATGGCGGAGAATTTCAGACCCAGTCCGGTCAATGTCACCACGCCGACGATAATGCCCGCGACCGCACATGTCGTCGCCGCGGTCAGGGTCTGGAGCGACCCGTCGGCGAGCGCGCGCGTGAGCTTTTTCGGCATCAGCGCGGTCTCCCGCGTCATGAAGCTCATGACGAAAGTCAGCACCGTCGCATAGAGCACCGAGGTGGTCGGCGAATAGCCCCACACCATGAAGATGACGATAGAGACCAGCGAGATGAAATGGAATCCGTAACGCCGCGTGAGCTGCCAAAGCGACAATTCGGGAACATAAGCCTCGCCGCGCGCGCCATAGCGGCGCGCGTCGATCTCGACCATGAAGAGAAGCGAGAGATAATAGAGGCAGGTCGGGATCGTCGCCATCCAGATCACGTCGAGATAGCCGATCTTCAGGAATTCGGCGATCAGGAAGGCGGCCGCGCCGAGCACCGGCGGCGAGATGATGGCGCCAAGGCCCGCCGCGGCGAGCAGTCCGCCGGCGGCGTTGCGCTCGAATCCGGCCTTTTTCATCATCGGATAGGCGACCGCGCCGATCGCCACCGTGGTGGCGACGCCGGAGCCGGAAGGGCCGCCGAGCAGGAACGACGACAGCACCACCGTGCGCCCCGCCGAATTCGGCTTGCTGCCCATCAACGTCATCGAGAAATCGATGAAGAATTTTCCGGCGCCGGAATGCTGCAGAAAGGCGCCGAAGATGCAGAACAGCACGATCAGCGTTGCCGACACGTCGACCGGAATGCCGAAGATGCCTTCCAGCGTGATGAACAGATGCCCGACCAGCGCATCGAACCCGTAGCCGCGGTGATTCCACGGCGGCGGCAGATAAGGCCCGGCCAGCGCATAGGCGATAAACAGAAGCGCAATAATGGGGACGATCGGCCCGATGGTGCGGCGCGACGCCTCGATCAGGATAGCGATGAAGAGGACACCGAGAACGACATCGGTGTGGTTCGGCAAGGTGGCGCGGTCGGTGAAATCCTCGCCACCGATGATCGCATAGCTGAGAATGCCGACCGCGGCGGCTCCGAACAGCACATCGAACCATTGAATCCGGTTGCGGAACCGTTGCGCCATTGGAAACAGCAGAAAGCACAGCACCAGCACGAAACCGACATGGATGTAGCGCATCTCCTGAGTCGGAACGATCTCGTAGGCGGCGTAGAGGTGGAACAGCGACATCACCACCGCGATCGAGGTCACGATGGTCCCCGCCCAGCCTGACAGCCGGTTGGTCAGTCCTTCTTCCTGTTCGACATAAGCTTCCGCCTTGAGAAGGCCCGACACATCCTCACCCGTCGCGGAATCGGGCCGTCCCTGCTGCTCAGCCATTCTCCCCCCTTTGACTCTATTGCTGTTTTTGGCGGGTTCGCCCCGCTTTTTTGTCCGGCCGCGGCCGGGTGTTCACGTCCCCAGGCGACGCTAGCACGCAGCCGCACGGGCGAATACCCGGTCCGGCGCCGCGGTCCGGAGAGGCCGGGAACCCGACAAATTGCCCTCCGGTTAACCATACGGAAATCGGCCCTGCGCTAGAAAAAGCAGCGACTTTGCAAAGCGTGGGGCCTCGATGACCGCTGTGTTTTTGTCTGCCGGGGTAAATCCGGTCAACGCGGTCCTCATGCTCGCCCTGTTGCTGGCAGGCGGAGCGTTCACCTGGTCCAGCTACCGCCTCAAGCGGCAGAATATCCGCCTCACCACCGCGCTCTCCAACATGACCCAGGGGCTCTGCCTGTGGGATTCCAGCGCGCGGCTTTTGGTCTGCAACGACCGCTACATCAAGATGTACGGCATGTCGCCCGACGTCGTGAAGCCGGGCAAGACGCTCGAGGAGATCGTCCGGCATCGCATTGCCATCGGCAATTTCGCCGGCGATCCCGACAAGTACGTCGCCGGAATCCGCGAGCGCATCGGCCAGATGAAGGCCGGCGTCCACATTCTGCGCTTGGCGGACGGCCGCAGCATCGCGGTCGCCGAGCAGCCTTTGCCGGGCGGCGGCTGGGTCGCGACCCATGAGGACGTGACCGAACAGCACACGCTGGAGCAGGAGCGCGCCGCACTCAGCGCCACCGAGCAGCGCCGCGCCAGTGTCGAGGCGGCGATTGCCTCCTTCCGCCAGCGCGTCGAACACGTCCTGCAGACGGTGAAGGACAGCGCCAGCACCATGAAAACCACGGCGAGCGCGCTGTTCTCCTCGTCCGATCAGACCTCGCAGCGCGCGACCGGCGCGCTGCAGGCTTCGAACGAGGCCTCCACCAACGTCACCACCGCCGCCACCGCCGCCGACGAGATGGCGAGTTCGATCAGCGAGATCAGCCGGCAGCTGGTGCAGACCACCGAGGTCGTGCGCTCGGCCGTGACCGAAGCCCGCTCCACCAATGACGGCATCAAAGGTCTCGCCGACGCGGCGCAAAAAATCGGCGCCGTGGTCGAACTGATCCGCAACATCGCCGGCCAGACCAACCTGCTGGCGCTCAACGCCACCATCGAGGCGGCGCGCGCCGGCGAATCCGGCCGCGGCTTCGCGGTCGTCGCCTCGGAAGTGAAATCGCTGGCGGTGCAGACCGCGAAGGCGACCGAGGACATTTCCGCCCAGATCCTCTCGGTGCAGTCGTCGACCGGCAACGCGGTCGAGGCGATCGCCCGGATTACCAACCGCATGCAGGAAATCCACACCTACGCCTCCGCCGTCGCGGCGGCGGTCGAGGAGCAGAACGCGGTGACGCGCGAAATCTCGCACAACGTCACCAGCGCGGCGCAGGGCACGAGCGATGTCGTCGGCGTGCTCGATCAGGTGGCGGGGGCGGCGACCGAAACCCGCCGATCCGCCGAGACGGTGCTGGGGGCCTCCGACGCGGTCGAGAAGGCCGTGAGCCATCTGCGATCCGAAGTGGAAGAATTTCTGGCGAAAGTGGCGGTGTAGATAATGGCTGCGACAACCCCGGCGACCGAGCGTCCGCCCCTCAAGCCGTCCGAGGTCTATCGCCCGCGGCTGGGCGCACAGAATCGCCCACTCTGGCAGACCACGATGGCGGAAGTGCGCGCCTGGCGCGCGATGTCGCCGGGATCGGCGGACGCCGCCCGCAAGACATCGCCCGGCAGCGATCGGGACGCGCCGAAAAGCTAGGCCTGGCTGGCGACTTCCTTGCCGAGCGCGGCCTGTGCGGCGGCCAGCCGTGCAATCGGCGCGCGGAACGGCGAGCAGGACACGTAATCCAGCTTCACCTCGTGGCAGAAGGCGACCGAAGCCGGGTCGCCGCCATGCTCGCCGCAAATGCCGACCTTGAGATCGGGCCGCACCTTGCGCCCGCGCTCCACGCCGATCTTCACCAGTTCGCCCACGCCCTCGCGGTCGATCGACACGAAGGGATCGACCGGCAGGATGCCGCGCGCGGTATAGGGCGTCAGGAAGCTCGCCGCGTCGTCGCGGCTGATGCCGAAGGTGGTCTGTGTGAGATCGTTGGTGCCGAACGAGAAGAACTCGGCGCCCCCCTTGCCTTCGGCGATCTTGTCGGCCAGCAGGCAGGCGCGCGGCAATTCGATCATGGTGCCGACCTGGTAGTCGAGCGTGACGCCCTTTTCCTTTGCGACGGCCTCCGCCATTGCATCGATGCGCGCCTTGACCAGATCGAACTCCATCCGCGTCGCGATCAGCGGCACCATCACCTCCGGCACCACCGGCGCGCCGGTGCGCTGGCCGGCTTCGGCGGCGGCCTCGAAAATGGCGCGCGCCTGCATTTCCGCGATCTCGGGGTAGGCGATGGCGATGCGGCAGCCGCGGAAACCGAGCATGGGATTGAACTCGGCGAGTTCGGCGGCGCGGGTTTTGATCTTCTGCGGATCGGTGCCCATCGCCTTGGCGACCTCGGCGATTTCCTCGTCGCCATGCGGCAGGAATTCATGCAGCGGCGGATCGAGCAGGCGGATGGTGACCGGCAGCCCCTTCATGATCTCGAACAGCTCGACGAAATCGCCGCGCTGCATCGGCAGGATCTTGGCGAGCGCTGCGCGCCGCGCCTTCTCGTCGTCGGCCAGGATCATCTCGCGCACCGCCTGGATGCGGTCGGCCTCGAAGAACATGTGCTCGGTGCGGCACAGGCCGATACCCTCGGCGCCGTACCTGATCGCGGTCTTGGCGTCGGCCGGAGTGTCGGCATTGGCGCGCACGCCCAGCGTGCGCAGCTTGTCGGCCCAGCCCATCAGGGTGCCGAATTCGCCCGACAATTCCGGCTCGATCATCTTCACCTGCCCCGCCAGCACCTGGCCGGTGGAGCCGTCGATGGTGATGACGTCGCCCTTGTTGTAGGTCTGGCCGGCAATGGTCATGGTGTTCTTGGCGTAGTCGACACGCAGCGAGCCCGCGCCCGACACGCAGGGCTTGCCCATGCCGCGCGCGACCACCGCCGCATGCGAGGTCATGCCGCCGCGCGTCGTGAGAATGCCTTCGGCGGCGTGCATGCCGTGAATGTCTTCCGGGCTCGTCTCCACCCGCACCAGGATGACCTTGCGGCCCTTCTCCTTCAGCGCCTCGGCCTCGTCGGAGGAGAACACGATTTCGCCCGAGGCCGCGCCCGGCGACGCCGGCAAGCCGGTCGCGATCACCTTGCGCTCGGCTTTTGGATCGATGGTCGGATGCAGCAGCTGATCGAGCGAGGACGGATCGATGCGCAGCACTGCTTCGTCATGCGTGATCAGTCCTTCGTTGGCGAGCTCGACGGCGATGCGCAACGCTGCTTTCGCCGTGCGCTTGCCGGAGCGGGTCTGCAGCATCCAGAGCTTGCCCTGCTCGATGGTGAATTCCAGATCCTGCATGTCGCGATAATGTTTCTCGAGCGAGGCATAGATGCGCGCGAGATCGGCGAAGGCTTTCGGCATCGCGCCTTCGAGCGAGGGCTTGTCCGAGCCGGCTTCCTTGCGCGCCTCCTCGGTGATTTCCTGCGGTGTGCGGATGCCGGCGACGACGTCCTCGCCCTGCGCGTTGATCAGGAATTCGCCATAGAGCTTCTTCTCGCCGGTGGACGGATTGCGGGTGAAGGCGACGCCGGTCGCGGAAGTGTCGCCCATATTGCCGAATACCATGGCCTGCACGTTGACCGCGGTGCCCCAGCTTTCGGGAATGTTGTGCAGGCGGCGATAGGTGATGGCGCGGGCATTCATCCAGGAGCCGAACACGGCGCCGACCGCGCCCCACAATTGCACCTCGGGGTCCTGCGGAAACGGTTTGCCGCTCGCCTCCTGCACCTTCGCCTTGTAGCGCTTGACCAGTTCGATCCAGTCGTCCGCCTCGAGCTCGGTGTCGAGGGTGTAGCCCTTGGCGTGCTTGTGGTCTTCGAGGATGTCCTCGAAATGGTGATGCTCGATATCGAGCACCACGCTCGAATACATGGTGATGAAGCGGCGGTAGGAATCGTAGGCAAAACGGCGGTCGCCGGAGAGCTGCGCCAGCGCCTCGACCGTCTGGTCGTTGAGGCCGAGATTGAGCACGGTGTCCATCATGCCCGGCATGGAGGCGCGCGCGCCCGAACGCACCGACACCAGCAGCGGATTCTTGGCGTCGCCGAAGCCTCGGCCAGCGATCTTGCCGACAGCGCTCAGCGCGTCGGCGACCTGCTTCTTGAGCTCGGCCGGGTAGCTGTTGCCGTTGGCGTAATAATAGGTGCAGACCTCGGTCGTGATGGTGAAGCCCGGCGGCACCGGCAGGCCCAGATTGGCCATTTCGGCCAGATTCGCGCCCTTGCCGCCGAGGAGATTCTTCATCTCGGTTTTGCCCTCGGCCTTGCCGTCACCGAAGGTATAGACCCACTTCGTCATCACGCTTTTGTCCCGTTCGAGCCCCGCGTCCCGGCCTGTCTTTGGCCGGTTTTGGATGTTCTTTCAACCGGAACAAAAGTCAGGCCAGCCCTGAATTTTCAGGCGTTTCCGGGTGCTCAGCGGAAAATCCCGAGCCCCAGCAGGCCGACCAGAATGAGGTAGATGGCGACGATGAAATTCAGCAGCCGGGGCACCAGCAGGATCAGGATGCCGGCGATGAGCGCCACGATCGGCTGCAACTGGGCAATGGTGATGGTCATGGAGGATCTCCGAATAAGCGGACCGGTGTGAACGGCGAAACCCGGCGGGTGGTTCCGCCGGGCGGGAGCGCGACCGTCTGCCCCGTTGACGGGACGACTCAGCCGCGCTCCTGTCGCACGCTACTGGGAGATTCGGGTTTCTCAAGTGGATTGAAAATCGGGGGAAAAGCAGATGCCGGTTCTGAATGCGCCGAAACAGATCGTTTTCATCATTTCGCTGGTGCTGGTGGCGGCCGCGGTGATGGGCGCGCTGGTCGCAATCCCGTTCGTCTCGGCCTATGCATTCTGGATCGCCGTGATCGGCTATGTGCTGCTCGCCGCCGGCGTGGCGCTGAAGGGCGTGTGAGGCGAGTCCGAGCGAGGCGGCGATTTAAGCCTCTCCCCTTGTGGGAGAGGGTGGCGCGAGCGCAGCGAGCGCCGGGTGAGGGGGTTCACTCAACGTTTCGAGGATTCGCACAAGCACTCCCTCCGGATTCTGCAGAATATCGTGATTCGAGAAGCGGACGACCTGGAAGCCGCGCGCGGCTAGATCGGCGTCGCGCTGCGCATCTGCCAAGCTCTCATTGTGTTGTCCGCCATCGGCCTCGATGACCAGCCGCTGCTCGAACGCAACAAAATCGACGATCCATGGCCCGATCGGCACCTGTCTGCGGAATTTTGCTCCGGCCAATTGCCGTGACCGCAAAAGCCGCCAAAGCTTCGCTTCGGCATCTGTCGAATCTCTTGCAGACGCTTTGCATTCTTTCTGAGTGGCTCATTGACGCGATGTCGTGACATCGCCCCCTCACCCGGCTCGCAGCTTCGCTGCTCGCCACCCTCTCCCACCCGACGTCAGATGTTTCCGACTTCGGCTACTTTAACAAAAGTTGAACCCGAGAACACTCGGGTTCAACTGGGAGAAGGTACATCAACCCTCGATCTTGGAAAAATCCGCCACCGCGCGCGTGGCTTCGCGGATTTCGTTCAGAAGCTTCAGCCGGTTCTCGCGCAGCGCCTTGTCGTCGGCATTGACCGTGACCTTGTCGAAGAAGGCGTCGACCGCAGGCCGCAGCCTGGCCATCGCCGTCATGGCGGCGGCAAAGTCTTCCCTGCCGACCGCATTGGCGGCGTCGTCGCGCGCGGTCTCGATCGCGCCGGCCAGCGCCTTCTCCTCCGGCTCCGTCAGCAAGGCCGCGTCCGGCGCGCCGGAATAGTTCCT
>JALHOD010000006.1:0-123446 GCA_022843165.1 Pseudorhodoplanes sp. | reverse complement strand
AAGTCTTCCCTGCCGACCGCATTGGCGGCGTCGTCGCGCGCGGTCTCGATCGCGCCGGCCAGCGCCTTCTCCTCCGGCTCCGTCAGCAAGGCCGCGTCCGGCGCGCCGGAATAGTTCCTGCCGTCCTTCTTCTCCTCGATGCGGAGAATATTGGCGGCGCGCTTGGCGCCGGCGAGCAGATTTTTCCCGTCGTCGGTGTCGAGGAATTTTCCCAGCGCCTCGACCCGTCGCACGATCATCAGCAGGTCATCCTGCCCTTCGAGCGCGAAAACCGCATCAACCAGATCGTGCCGCGCGCCCTGATCCCGCAACTGCACTTTCAGACGATCGGCGAAGAAGACGAGCAGGTCGGCCACGGCCTGTGGCCCGCCGCTCGCAGGCGGCGCGCCGTCGCGCTTGGCGGCAAGACGCCGGCGCACGCTGTCGTCGTGTCCGGCGAGAACCGCCTGCAGCGGCAAACGCAACTCGTTGTCCAGTATCAGACGAATGACACCCAGCGCCGCCCGCCGCAGCGCATAAGGGTCTTTCGATCCGGTCGGCTTCTCGTCGATCGCCCAGAAGCCGACCAGGATGTCGATCTTGTCGGCGAGCGCAACGGCAATCGACACCGGATCGCCCGGCACCAGATCGCCCGGCCCCTGCGGCTTGTAGTGATCCTCGCAGGCATGCGCGACCGCTTCGTCCTCGCCCTGCGCCTCGGCGTAATATTTCCCCATCAGCCCCTGCAATTCGGGGAATTCGCCGACCACGTCGGTGAGCAAGTCGGCCTTGGCGAGCATTGCGGCACGCTTCGCCTTCGCTACATCCGCCTTGACGACCGGTGCGAGTTGCGCGGCCAGCCGCTCGATGCGTTCGATGCGCTCCCATTGCGTGCCGAGCTTCTCGTGAAAGACGATGCTCTGGAATTTCGGCAGCCGCGCCTCGAGGCGGGTCTTCAGGTCGGTCTCGTAGAAAAATTTCGCATCCGACAGCCGCGCGCGGATCACGCGCTCGTTGCCGGCGACGATCGCCTTGCCGCCGTCGCTCGCCTCCATGTTGGAGACCAGGATGAACCTGTCGGCGAGTTTTGCGGTCTGCGGGTCGCGCACCACAAAGCATTTCTGGTTGGCGCGGATGGTGGTGCGGATCACCTCCGGCGGGATCGACAGAAAGCTCTTGTCGAAACTTCCCATCAGCACCACCGGCCATTCGACCAGCCCCGCGACTTCGGTCAGCAGGCCGGCATCCTCGACCAGTTCAAATCCTTGCGCGAAGGCGAGGTTCTTGGCCTCGGCGAGAATGATCTCCTGCCGCCGCGCCGGATCGACGATGACCTTGGCCTTTTCCAGCTTCGCCATCCAGTCGTCCTGGCGGCGCACCTCGATCGCGCCGGGCGCGAGGAAGCGGTGGCCGAACGTGGTGCTGCCGGCCGCGATGCCGCCGACTTCGAACTTCACTACCTGCGGGTCTTCGGTTTCCGGGCCGAAGGTCGCGACGATGGAATGCAGCGGGCGCACCCAGGTCAGCGCGCCGGGCTGCGCGGACTGCGCGCCCCAGCGCATGGATTTCGGCCAGGGAAAATTGCGCGCGATGTCGGGGATGATGTCGGCCAGCACGGCGATGGCGTCGCGGCCGGGTTTTTCCACCACCGCGACATAGAACTCGCCCTTCTTGGGGTCTTTTTCGATCTTCACCTGGTCGAGCGAGGTCAGCCCCGCGCTTTTCAGAAATCCGGCAACCGCCGCCTCCGGTGCGCCGACGCGCGGGCCCTTCTTCTCTTCCTTCAGGTCCGGCTGCTTCACCGGCACGCCGACCACCGACAGCGCGATGCGGCGCGGCGTGGCGAAGGCTTTCGCGCCTTCATAGACCAGGCCGGCCTCGACCAGGGCGTCGGTGACGAGCGTCTTCAGGTCCTCCGCCGCGCGCGGCTGCATGCGGGCGGGGATTTCCTCGGAAAAGAATTCGAGCAGAAGGTCGGGCATCTTGCTTTCTCTCACCCTCCCTTGGAGGGGGGAGGGTCGGCGCATGCGCGCCGGGGTGGGGTGACTGACGGTCTGGTGTCTCCGACGCGATGGCTTCAGATCGCGTGGCGCAGCGTGGCCAGAGCCATAAAGCTCCATAGGGATTGCGTCCAGCGCGACAATATTGGGGGGCAGATTCCTTGGTAAAGGACTCACACCCGACCCCGCCGCTCACGTCGTTCGCGGCGACCCTCCCCCTCCAGGGGAGAGTAAGTTCACCACCCGCCCCCGCCGCCGCCGCCGCCGCCGCCGCCGGAGCTGCCGCCCCCGCCCGAGGAAAATCCGGAGGAGGATGAGGAGACCGGCATGGCGCTGGACAGCGCGCTCGCGGTGCCGGCGACCGTCGAGGCCACCGCGCTGCCCAGGCTGCGGCCCGACCACGAGCCGGAATGCCAGGCCGGCCGGTAGTCCCGCATGGGATCGGCCTCTCCGGGATGCGCGCGCCGGAGCGCCGCCGCGAAGGCGTCCGACCACGGCTCCTCGACATTGAGCGCGACCGCATAGGGCAGCAGCGCCTCGAAGCGCTCGGCGGTGATCTCGGGCGCCCCGAGATTGAGGCGCGCCGATTCGGCGGTCTCCAGATAGAGCTTCAGCCCGGCGAGCTGGTCCATGATCGGGCCGCCGAGCGCGGTCGGCGCCCGCATCAGATAGAGGAACAGCCCGTTGAGCGTGGCGAAGGAGGCCACCAGCATGAAGGGAAACGGGTGATCGCCCACGAGCGACCACAGCGCCGGAAAGATCTCGCCAAGGCCGTTGGAGAAGATGCCTTGCAGCGCCTGGGCCGCGATCGATACGAAAATGCCGAGCACGATGAGCGTCAACGCCGCGCGCACGATGGACGCGAAGCGGGCCGACCCGAACAGCGCCAGCATGATCGGCACCAGGAACATGCCGAGCCAGACGCTGCCGAACGCGATGAAAACGATGATGAAGGTCTCGGTCTCGCCCAGCCCGCCGAACATCAGGATGCCGACGATCACCGCCACGGTCATCACGGCGCCGGCGAGGACATAGCCCAGATTGCGGCGGAAGAAGCGGTTGCGGTTTTCGTCCTCGACGGCGCTGGTGAATTTCGAGGCGACGCTCGCCACCGCCGCGCTGTTGGAGCTGTCGATCTTCGCGTTGCCGTCCTGGCCGTCGAGCCAGTTGGCGATGGCGCGCTCGCCGGCCGGCAGCGAGGCATGGCCGCCCTCCGGCTTGCGGCCGGCGCGCTTGAGCGTCAGCGTGCCGCCGCTGTCATCGAAACGCACGAGGCCGCGCACGGCGAGCGACAATGCGGCCGCCGTGAAGGCGCGCCACTTGTCGCGGGACAGGCCCCAGTTCTCGATATAGTTGGCCAGCGCCGGCGAGACGCCCTTCGGCGGATGGAACAGCGGGATGATCGTGCTGCGCCTGGGATCGCGTCCGGCCGCGTTCCAGGCGGCGAGATAATAGCCCAGCACCAGCACGAAGCCGAGGCCGCCGAAAATCCAGGCGCGGTTGTCCCAGACCGCATACCAGAACTCGTCCGCCTGCGTCGGCGGCTCCACCGCGCCCTCGGGCAAGGCGGCGGCGACGGTCAGTCCCTCTCCGGCTTGCAGCGGCCGGGTGGTGGTCACGACCAGCGCACCGTCATTGTTGATCGCGCCGCGGAAATCGCTGCCGCGCGCGCCCAGCGGGCCGGTAAAGGCGGTCCATCGCACCGGCGGGAGTCGATCGGCCAGTTCGAGCCGGTAGCTCGCCGTCAGGATCGGAAAGGTCCAGAAATTGCCGGTGACGTTCCAGTTCAGTTCCGGCTTGCCGTCGAACCAGCGTACCTGCCGCGCGGTGCGATAGCGGAAGACATAGGTATAGTCGCCGCGCGCCAGCAGCACGTCCTTGTCGCCGGCATAGATGCGGATGACGCCGCCGCTCTTGCGCTCGGTGAAATATTTTTCCGGCTTGCCGTCACGGGTGACACCGAGCAGCGTGAAGCTCACTTCGCGCCGCCTGCCCTGCGCATCGGTGAAGGTGAGCGGGAAGTCGCGATAGATGCCGCGCTTGATGCTCGATCCTTCCGCGCGCACGCGGATGCGTTCCGTCACGGTGAGTTCGCCGTCCCTCGCAAGGCTCACCTGCGAGTCGAAGGAATGGATCACCTCGGCCGCGACGCCCGGGGCGACACCGGCGCACAGCAACAGAACGGCCAGCGACAGCAGACGCAACCTTGCAAGCCCCTGCATGTCCGCCCGCCTCACGATCCTGGCCGCAGCGCCACTTTCGGCACCGCGCGCTCGGCCTCGTCCGACAATTCGAAATAGTCGCGCTCGCCGAACCCGAACACGGACGCCACCAGGTTCGAGGGAACCGACTGCACCAGCACATTCTGGTTGCGCACCGCGCCGTTGTAGTAGCGGCGCGCCATCTGCAGCTCCGTTTCCAGCGTACTGAGCTGTTGCTGGAGCTCGAGGAAATTCCGGCTCGCCTTCAGGTCGGGATAGTTTTCGGCCAGCGCGATCAGGCGGCCGATCGCGACCGTCAGCGCGCTTTCGGCCTGCGCGCGATGCGCCACATCCTCGCGCGGCAGCGCGCCGGCCGCCCCGCGCAGGCGGGTGACCTCCTCCAGCACGCCGCGCTCATGCCCGGCATAGCCTTTCACGGCCTCGACGAGATTGGGCACCAGATCGGCGCGGCGCTTGAGCTGCACGTCGATGCCGCTCCAGGCTTCGTGCGCCATCTGCCGCGTCTGCACCAGACGGTTGTAGATGACGGCCGCGTAAATGGCGGCGGCGGCGCCCAGCACGAGAAGAACGTAGGATGTCATTGCAAAATGCCGGTCGTTCACCCTCCCCTGGAGGGGGAGGGTCGGCGCGCAACGCGGGCCGGGGTGGGGTGATCTGACTTGCGGCGCCGTTCGTGCGTCAACTGAACCACATCACTTTCGGAAACGCCGCTCAACGCGGTTTTGATCTCGGCCAATACACCATCGACATTCAAAAAGACGGCGTTATTCCAAAACCGGAGAACGCGATAGCCTTCGCTTTCGAACCAGCGGGTACGCGCTTCATCACGCGCGGCATGAGCCTGTTCGCCGTGCTGCCCACCATCAACCTCGACAACAAGGCGCGCCGCCATGCAGGCAAAATCCGCAATGTAAGGCCCAATGACAACCTGCCGCCGAAAATGACTGCCGATCATCGGGTGATGTCGTAGATGCTTCCATATAAATGCTTCGGCGTCTGTCGCACGCGCTCGCATGCGACGCGCGGCAGCCTTGCGAAAACTATCGATGGGCTTGCGTCCTGTCACGGTCACCCCACCCCGCCGCCTTCGGCGGCGACCTTCCCCCTCCAGGGGAGGGTGAACACTAGCACAGGCGCGCGCGAACTTTGCTGCACGCCTCATCAATATCACCCAACCCCGCCCGCTTCGGTCGCGAGCCAGGCCGCGCCGCAGGCTTTGGCCAGTTCGCGCACCCGCAGGATGTAGCTCTGGCGCTCGGTCACCGAGATGACTCCGCGCGCGTCGAGCAGATTGAACACATGCGAAGCCTTGATGCACTGGTCATAGGCCGGCAGCGCCATCAGATGTTTTGTCTTGTCGCCATCGGCCCAGCCCGCTTCGAGATATTTCTGGCAGGCGGCCTCCGCCATCCGGAATTGCTCGAACAGCATCGCGGTGTCGCTGTGCTCGAAATTGTGCCGGGAATATTCCTGCTCGGCCTGCAGGAACACGTCGCCATAGGTGACCTTCCTGTCGCCCTCGAGCCCGTTGAAGTTGAGATCGTAGACGCGCTCCACGCCCTGCACATACATGGCGAGGCGTTCGAGCCCGTAGGTCAGTTCACCCGCCACCGGCGCGCATTCGAACCCGGCGACCTGCTGAAAGTAGGTGAACTGCGAGACTTCCATCCCGTCGCACCAGCATTCCCAGCCCAGCCCCCAGGCGCCGAGCGTCGGGCTTTCCCAGTCGTCCTCGACAAAGCGGATGTCGTGGATGTTCGGGTCGATGCCGATGGCATAGAGCGACTTCAGGTACAGGTCCTGCAGGTCGGCCGGCGACGGCTTCAGGATCACCTGGAACTGGTAATAATGCTGCAGCCGGTTCGGGTTCTCGCCATAGCGGCCGTCTTTCGGGCGCCGCGAAGGCTGCACATAGGCGGCGTTCCAGGGTTTTGGACCCAGCGCCCGCAGGGTGGTGGCGGGGTGGAAGGTACCGGCGCCGACCTCCATGTCATAGGGCTGCAGGATCACGCAGCCATAATCCGCCCAGTAACGCTGCAGGGCGAGGATCAGCCCCTGAAAGGAGCGCGCAGGCTCCAGAGCGCGGGAAGAGTTAACGGCAGTCATAATGGCTGGAGATCCGGGTTGCGGCGCGGTCTACCTATCGGCCGGGGGCGAAACGGTCAAGAAACCGGAGATTTCTCAGGCTTAACCCTGTTTTTCAGGGGTTCGATCCCCGCAACTTGGGAATTGAAATGAGCGGTCCTGATCTGTCATGGTGGTCCAGGAACCTGAACCGGAGGCCCGGAGGGTTTCCCTTCAGTCAGTAGAGTGCAGAGGGCGGGTATGTCTAAGCCGACTGTCATTATTGTGGGCGCCGACAAGGGGGGCGTCGGTAAAACGACCGTGTCCCGCACCCTGCTGGACTATTTCACCGCCCGCAACGTCCCGATCCGCGCCTTCGACACCGAATCTCCGCGCGGCACGCTCAAGCGCTTCTATCCGGAAGTGACCGAAGTGGTGGACGCCACCTCGGTGCCCGACCAGATGCGGATTTTCGACACCCTGAGCGACAGCCAGGTCACGATCATCGACGTGCGCGCCGGCCTGCTCTCCACCACGCTGGCCGCCCTGCGCGACATCGGCTTTCTGGAATCGGCCAAGCGCGGCCAGATCACGCTGGCGGTGTTCCACATCGTCGGCCCCTCGATCGCCTCGCTCGACGAGATCAAGGACATCGCGCCCTTCGTGGTCGACGGCAAATATTATCTGGTGAAAAATTTCATCAACAATACCAGCTTCTTCGAGTGGGATCAGGGCACCTACGATTCCTACTTCAAGCAGATCCGCGACGCCGTCGACCTCACGATCCCGAAGCTGAACGAAATGGCCTATGAGCAGGTCGAGCTGTCCGCCGTGCCGTTCGTGACCTTCATCGCCAACAAGACCGCGCGCGGCGACAACGCCAATTACTCCTTCGTGCTGCGCGGCTATGTGCGGCACTGGCTGGGCAATGTCTGGGCCGAATTCGACCGCGTGAAGCTGCCCGAGATCGTCGGCTCCAACGTGGTGGGCGGCCCCAAGCCTCAGAGCGGGTTTACGTCCACCCCGCAGAATCAGATACGCAGCGGCGGAGGCTGACCTCTTCTCGACGAGGGAGCGTACGCTCGGTCATGGCGCGCCGCACGCCCGTCTATATCGTCTGTTCACCGCGCCCGCGCGTCGGCAAGACGCTGATCGCCCGCGTGCTGACGGATTTCGAGCTGGTCAATAACCGGCTGCCGATCGCCTACGACCTCAACCGCAACGAGAACGCGCTCGCCGCCCTGCTTCCGCGCCACACCGTGATCGCCGACCTGTCCGAAACCCGCGGGCAGATGGCGCTGTTCGACCAGTTGATCGCCGGCGGCGACATTCCCCGCATCGTCGATCTCGGCAGCGAGGCCTTTGACCCGTTCTTCACGGTGGCGCGGCAGATCGGCTTCATGGAAGAGGCGCGCCGGCGCGGCATCGACCCGGTGCTGCTGTTCGTCGCCGACCAGCATCCGCGCGCGGCGCAGATGTACGGCCATCTGCATCAGGCGTTCACCCGCACCCTCATCGTGCCGGTGCAGAACGACGCCAATCTGAGCGCGCGCGCCTATATGGATCAGTTTCCGCCGATCACCACCGAGCGCGGCCTGTTCATTCCGCGGCTAAATCCGGTGATCAAGGGCGTGATCGACAAGCCGCATTTCTCGTTCGCCAGCTTCATGCGTAAGCCCGCCGACCTGCGCACCGAACTGCATGCATGGACCGAGAAGGTCTTTGTCGAATTCCGCGAACTGGAATTGCGGGTGATGCTGCGCGAATTGCGCGGGGCGCTGAATTTCTGATTTTTATTGCGGCAGGGTCCTGGCGGCCGTTAATGCCCCTCGAACGTCACCAGCGTGCGAACATTGACGCCGAGCGCGCGCAGCTTGGCGGCGCCGCCAAGATCGGGCAGATCGACCATGAACACCGCGGCCACGACGTCGGCGCCCATCTGGCGCAACAGCTTCACCGCGCCTTCGGCGGTGCCGCCGGTGGCGATCAGGTCGTCCACCAGGATCACGCGCTCGCCCTTGCCCACCGCGTCCTCGTGCATCTCCATCTCGTCGAGGCCGTATTCCAGCGAATAGGCGACGCTGACGCTCTTGTGCGGCAGCTTGCCCTTCTTGCGGATCGGGATGAACCCGGCCGAGAGCTGGTGCGCGATCGCCCCGCCGATGATGAAGCCGCGCGCCTCGATGCCGGCGATCTTGTCGATCTTCGAGCCCGCCCAGGGCTGCACCAGTTCGTCCACCGCGCGGCGAAACGCGCGCGGATTGCCGAGCAGGGTGGTGATGTCGCGGAACATGATCCCGGGCTTGGGATAATCCGGAATGGTGCGGATCGCGGCCTTGAGATCGTTTTCAAGCACAGGAGAAGTCATCGTGGTCTCGCGTCAGGCGTCAAATCGGGGCGGGAGCCGGCGCAATGTGGCGAAGTGCGGCGCAATGCGCAACCCGCGCCTTTGGCCGGTTCCGGCCGTCCCTGCCCGCCCTAGTGCTCCCGCATCATGCGGATCATGGCGCCGATCACATTGGAATAGTCGTCGGTCCAGACCCAGTCCTTCGGGTCGGGCTCTTCCGTGTCCCACTCGTCGGATGTGGCCAGCGCCCCGAAATCGGCCTCGCTGCGCGCCACCGCCACCACGGTCGATGAGAACTTGTGTTCGTTGTCGTCGTTGCCTTCGTCGCCCTCGCTGGTCAGCGCCACCAGGCCGTTGGCCTGCGCGATGCCGGCGACCACCGGAGCGAGCGACATGTGCTTGTTCGACACATGCATCAGCACCATGCCGGTGGGCGCGATCTTTTTTGCGAAGATCGTCATCGCTTCCTTGGTCAGCAGATGGGTCGGGATCGCATCCGACGAAAAGGCGTCCACGATCAGGATGTCGTACTGGCCGTCGGCCGCGTCGGCCAGCGTCAGCCGCGCATCGCCGACAATGATTTTGACGTCCGGCGCGCAGCTCGACAGATAGCTGAAACGTTTCGGGTCGCGTGCGATGCGCACGACGGCGGGATCGATCTCGTAATAATCCAGCCTGTCGCCGGGCTTGATCTGGCAGGCGAGCGAACCGGTGCCCAGTCCCACCACCGCGATGCGGATCGGGGCGCCCTTCTTCTCGCGCGCAGCCTTGAGACCCTGCGCCATCGGCGACTGATCGTGATAATAGGTCAGCACCTGCGGACGGCCGGTGACCGGCTGGCCGCGCGCGTCGCGGATGCGCTGCGCGCCGTGTTCGGTGGTGCCGTGTTTCAGCACCCGGTATTGCCCGTCATCGACCTCCACCACCTTGTGCACGCCGAAGAAGCTGCGCACGAAATCGCGCTCGCCGCTGTCGGCGCCGAACTGGAGCGTGAACACGAAAGCGAGCGCCACCAGCGTCGCGAATTTCAGCGTCGCGCGCTGGACCGCGAATGCCGCCAGCAGCAGCAACCCGACATAGAAGTTGAATTCGGTCTCGTAGAGCTCGACCCGCCAGATCTTGGCGGCGGCCAGCATCGCCAGCGCCAGCGCGACCACGCCGGCGAGGAACACGCTGTCCAGCCAGCCGCGCGGCCGCGACCAGCCCGGCCGGCACAGGGCGGCGGCGACGATCAGCAGCGGATATTCGGCCACCCATGAGAACAGCCGGAGCGCAATCAGCCCGGCGAAAATGCCGCCGATCACCCCGCCGAGCGAGAGCCAGAGATAGAAGGCGGTGAGATAGCGCGCGGGCGGACGGCGGCGCGCCAGTTCGCCGTGGCACACCATTGCAAGAACAAAGAAGCCGGCGATGTTGACGACCAGCGCCCAGATGATGTCGTCGCTCGGCGCCATCGCATACCAGACCACCAGCAGGATGATCGCCGCGGGCTGGATCAGCGTCATCCAGCTGTGCGGCAGCACGGGCCTGGACTGAAACACGATCACGAAGGTCACGAGATACAGCGCCAGCGGAATCACCCACAGGAACGGCGAGGCCGCGACATCGGTCGAGATATGCGCGGTGACCGCAATCAGCAGGCCAGAGGGCACCGCCGCCAGCGTCATCCAGGTGAGCGCCTCGCGCCAGCTCGGCGCCGCGCCCGCATCGTCGGCGATGTCCGGAAGCGCATTGCGCGAGCGCAGCATCAGCACGCCGGACACCGCCAGCAGCGCGATCAGCACGTAGAATCCGGCCGACCAGCCAAAGGTCTGCTGTCCCAGCCGGCTGAACGGCTCGATCAGGAACGGATAGGACAACAGCGCGAGAAAGCTGCCGACATTGCTGGCGGCATAGAGAAAGTAAGGGTCCTTGGCGTCGGGATGGCCGGTGCGCGCGAACCAGGCCTGCAGCAGCGGCCCGTTCGCCGACAGCGCGAAGAATGGCAGCCCGATCGACATGCCGAACAGGCCGAGCAGCCACATCGCCTCGCCGTCATCCGGCGGGCGGCCCCAGCCCGCCGCGATCGACAGCGGCAGGGCGAGCGTTGCAATCGCCATCACCGCAAGATGGATGAAAACCGAATAGCGGCCCGGCAGGATACGGGTGATGAGATGCGCATAAGCATAGCCCAGCAGCAGCACCGCCTGGAAGAATACCATCGCCACCGACCATACCGCCGGCGAGCCGCCGAGCCGCGGCAGCACCATCTTGGCGAAGAGCGGCTGCACGGCGAACAGCAGCGCCGCGCTGAGAAAGATCGCGGCGGTATAGACGATCAGCAGCAATCTGGGGGACACGGACGACACCGCGGCGGACGGCGCGGGCGGCTGATCGGCAGTCATCCGGACATTTCCTGATTACATGAACACACGTACATCGAACCTGCAGCCAATATTACACGATCAAACGCACCGCCGCAGCCGGCCGTCAAAAATCTACCGGCCCAGCACCCGCCCCGCCACCGCATCGAGTTTCTTCAGCAGTTCCGGATCGCGCGCCTCCGGCGCGGTGATGAAGGCATTGTCGAGCGCGCGGTCGGAGCCGATCGGGCACGGCTCGTGCTCGCGCGGAAAATCCCTCGCCAGTTGCGCCACCAGGGTCTTGGCCTTTTCCGCGTTGCCGACCAGCACCTTGATCACGTCCTGCACCGTCACCGCGTCGTGGTCGGGATGCCAGCAATCGAAATCGGTCACCATCGCGACGGTCGCGTAACAGATCTCCGCTTCGCGTGCGAGCTTGGCTTCCGGCATGTTGGTCATGCCGATCACCGAATAGCCGAGCTGCTTGTAGGTCATGCTCTCGGCGTAAGAGGAGAATTGCGGGCCTTCCATGCAGACATAGGTGCCGTCGCGCACCACCGGAATGCCGGCGGCGGCGGCGGCGGACGCCAGATGGATGCGCAGCCGCGGCGAGACCGGGTGCGCCATCGACACATGCACCACGCAGCCCTTGCCGAAGAACGAGCTGTCGCGCTTGTGGGTGCGGTCGACGAACTGGTCGACCAGCACGAAGGTGCCGGGCGCAAGCTCTTCCTTGAACGAGCCGCAGGCCGACAGCGAGACCAGATCGGTCACGCCGGCGCGTTTCAGCACGTCGATATTGGCGCGGTAATTGATGTCGGACGGAGAGAGTCGATGGCCCTTGTCGTGGCGCGGCAGGAACACCACCGGCAGCCCCGCCATCTCGCCTTTGCGCAGCGGGCCCGACGGCTCGCCCCACGGGCTTTTGACGTGCTGCTCGCGGACATTCTCAAGCCCCGGCAGATCGTAAATGCCGGAACCGCCGATGATGCCGAGAACCGATTTGGTCATATCTCGTTCCTCTCCCGGCCTCATGGTGAGGAGCGCAGCGAAGCTGCGCGTCTCGAACCATAAGGGCCGCCCCATCCTTCGAGACGGCCGCTGCGCGGCCTCCTCAGGATGAGGGCGGATGACAGGTATGCCGCACCACAAAAACGAAGGGCCCCAATGCGGGGCCCTTCGTCAAGATCGAAAAACAGACGCTCAGGCGTGGCCGTGCACGTCCGACCAGACCTTTTTCTTGGTGAAATACATCAGGCCCGCGAACACGATCAGGAAGATCATGACCTGGAAGCCGATACGCTTGCGCGCTTCCATGTGCGGCTCTGCGGTCCACATCATGAATGCGGTCACGTCCCTGGCATATTGCAGCGGCGTGGTCGGCGAGCCGTCGTCATAGGTGACCTGCCCCTCGTTCAGGGGATTGGGCATGCCGATCGCGTGGCCGGGGAAATACTTGTTGTAGTGCGTGCCGGCCGGCAGATTGAAGCCCTGCGGGGCGTCCTCGTAACCGGTCATCAGCGCCACGAGGTAATCGGGGCCCTGCTCCTGGTATTGCGTGAAGATATCGATAATGAAGCGCGGGAAACCGCGCTCGTAGGTGCGCGCCTTGGCCATCACCGACAGGTCGGGCGGCAGCGCGCCGCCATTGGCCGCACGGGCGGCATTGTCGTTCGGGAACGGCTTGGGGAAACGGTCCGCCGGGCGGCCCGGGCGCTCGAACATCTCGCCGGCGTCGTTCGGGCCGTCCTGCACCTTGTATTCGGCGGCGACCGCCGCGGCCTGCGCGGGCGTATAGCCCGGGCCGCCGGGCTCGGCGAGATTGCGGAACGAGACCAGCGACAGGCTGTGGCAGTTGGCGCAGACTTCCTTGTAGACCTTGAAGCCGCGCTGCAATTGCGCGCGGTCGAATTTCCCGAACGGACCCGAGAACGACCAGCTCTGCCGCGGCGGCTCGGGCGCGCCTTCGGCGGCGCCGGCCGGCATCGCGAACGGCGCGGCGAAACCCGCCGCCAGCACCAGAGCGAGAAGGGAGCGTTGCAACGTCATGACCTGTCTCCGCTCCTTCAAGCTTTCTTCGGCGCGGCGGCGCCGTGCCCCAGCACCGATTCCTCGATCGAATTCGGCAGCGGCTTGGTCTTCTCGATGAATCCGAGCAGCGGCAGGATGATCAGGAAATGCGCGAAATAATAGATGGTCAGGATGCGGGCGGCGATGACATAGCCGCCTTCGGCGGGTTTGGCGCCGAGCCAGCCGAGACCGAGGCAGACCGCCACGAAGATCCAGAAGAACTGCCGGAACAGCGGACGGTAGCGCGCCGATTTCACCTTCGAGGTGTCGAGCCAGGGCAGGAACATCAGAATCAGGATCGAGGCGAACAGCGCGATGACGCCGAGCAGCTTGTCCGGGACCGCGCGCAGGATCGCGTAGAACGGCAGGTAATACCATTCCGGCACGATATGCGCCGGCGTCACCGCCGGATTGGCCGGGATGTAGTTGTCGGCGTGTCCCAGATAGTTCGGCGTGTAGAACACGAACCACGCGAACACGATCATGAACACGACCATGAAGAAGCCGTCCTTAACCGTCGCATAGGGTGTGAACGGCACGGTGTCCTTGCTGCTTTTGGGCTCGATGCCGGTGGGATTGTTCTGGCCGACCACGTGCAGCGCCCAGACATGCAGCAGCACCACGCCGGCGATCACGAACGGCAGCAGGTAATGCAGCGAGAAGAAGCGCTGCAGGGTCGGATTGCCGACCGCGAAACCACCCCAGAGCCAGGTCACGACGGCTTCGCCGACCAGCGGGATTGCCGAGAAGAAATTGGTGATGACGGTCGCGCCCCAGAAGCTCATCTGGCCCCAGGGCAGCGTGTAGCCGAGGAAGCCGGTCGCCATCATCAGGAGGTAGATGATGACGCCGAGGATCCACAGCACCTCGCGCGGCTCCTTGTAGGAGCCGTAATACATGCCGCGGAACATGTGGATATAGACGGCGACGAAGAACATCGAGGCGCCGTTGGAATGCAGATAGCGCAGGAGCCAGCCGTAATTCACGTCGCGCATGATGTGCTCGACCGAATTGAACGCCATCGTCTCCTGCGGGACATAGTGCATCACCAGCACGATGCCGGTGAGGATCTGGGCGCCGAGCATCAGGCTCAGGATGCCGCCGAAGGTCCACCAGTAGTTCAGGTTACGCGGCGTCGGATAGGAGACGAAGGAGGAATGGATGAGGCTCGCGATCGGCAGCCGCGCCTCCATCCACTTCATGAATGCGCTCTGCGGCTGGTAGGTCGAATGTCCGCTCATGGTGAACCTTCAGATCAGTCGTATGAAGAATGTCAGCCGATCCGGATCTTGGTGTCGGAGACGAATTGATAGGGCGGCAGCGCCAGATTGGTCGGCGCGGGGCCGGAGCGGATACGGCCCGAGGTATCGTAGACCGAGCCGTGGCAGGGGCAAAAATAGCCGTCATAGGGGCCGGAATGCGCGATCGGGATGCAGCCGAGATGGGTGCAGATTCCGATCAGCACCTGGAAATTGGCATGGCCCTCTTTTACGCGCGCCGAATCCGGTTGCGGATCGGGCAGGCTCGCGAGGTTGACGTTCACCGCCTCCTCGATCTGCTTCTTGGTGCGGTGGTTCACGAAGATCGGCTTGCCGCGCCAGAACACCTTGATCACCTGGCCCTCGGCCACCGGGCTCAGGTCGACCTCGATCGGTGCGCCGGCGGCGATGGTGGAGGCGTCCGGGTTCATCTGCGAGATGAGCGGCACGGCGACGGCGGCGGCGCCAACGGCCCCGACCGCTCCGGTTGCAATGTAGAGAAAATCGCGGCGTGTGTGTCCCGCCGAAGACGTCGCTGTCACGGTTGCAGTCCCTCTTCCGTCATGCCGAAACCTGCTTGCGCTTCGAACCCCCGCGAGGGCCACGCAGGGCGACCCGACGACAGCGAGCGAACCGGCCACGTCCGGCCCTGGGGAAAGACCGTCTGCGGCAATCCGGCCGCGTTCTATTGGCACCCTTGATAAAGGAGCGCAAGCCTGCCTTTTCAACGCTGCTAAAGAGTCGCACAAATCATTCGTATAACGTCGTATTTCCCTTTTTCGGGTCGGTCCGAACCGCATGCAGATCGCGCTCTATCAGCCCGACATTCCGCAAAATACCGGAACGATTCTGCGGCTCTGCGCCTGCCTCGGTGTGGGCGCCCATCTCATTGAGCCGGCGGGATTTCCGATCTCGGACCGGCATTTCCGCCGGGCCGGGATGGACTATCTGGACCGGGTCGAGATCGGCCGTCACGCCTCCTGGCCGGCCTTCCAGGAGTGGCGGCGGGGCGAGGGCCTGCGGCTGGTCCTGTTCACCACCCGCGGCGCGGTCTCCTATCTCGACCATGCCTTCGGTCCGCGCGACCTCCTGCTGTTCGGCCGGGAATCGGCCGGGGTGCCGGAGGAGGTGCAGGCCGCCGCCGATGCCCGCCTCGTCATCCCGATGCAGGCCGGGCTGCGCTCGATCAACATTGCCATGGCCGCCGCCATGGCCTTGGGGGAGGCTTTGAGGCAGACCAAGAGCTTCCCGCAGCCGGCTTGAACCGTCTGCTACTGTATATTATCATAATATACATCGACAGGACTCTTCGATGCCCGATTTCAGCAAGGTCGAGGGTTTTGACTGGGATGACGGCAACAGCCGGAAAAGCGCGGACAAACATGCCGTCGGCCCGGCTGAAGCGGAACAGATCTTCGCCGACGAGCGCGTGCTGATCAGTGAAGATGAAAAGCACAGTTCCAGTGAGGCTCGCTATCATGCCTTGGGAATGACGCCGGCTGGACGCGTGCTTCTGGTCACGTTCACTCTCAGACAGAACGGCACCAGACTTCGGGTTATTTCGGCGCGAGCCGCGAATCGCAAAGAAAGAGCGATCTATGAAGAAGAAGCTTAAACCCGTTCCGAAATTCCGCAGCGAGGCGGAAGAACGCCGTTTCTGGGAAACGCACGACACGACGGATTACGTCGACTGGAGCAAGGCGCGACGCGCCCAGCTTCCGAATTTGAAGCTGTCGACAACGGCGATTTCTCTGCGCCTGCCGCAGGGCCTGCTTGACCGCATCAAGATCGCCGCCAACAAGCGCGACGTGCCTTATCAGTCCCTCATCAAGGTCTGGTTGACGGAAAAAGTCGATGCGGACTGAAACCGCGCCCGCAAGTTCTCCTCTCCCCGATCCCGCGACCCTCGACGCCCGCAAAGCGCAGGCGCGCGCCTGGTTCGAAACCCTGCGCGACGAGATCTGCGCGGCGTTCGAAACGCTGGAAGACACCCTCCCCGCCGCAGCGCCGCATGCGGACAAGCCGGCCGGCCGCTTCACGCGCACGCCCTGGCAGCGCAAGGATCACACGGGGGCTGACGGCGGCGGCGGCGGCGTGATGTCGATCATGAAAGGCCGCGTCTTCGAAAAGGTCGGCGTGCATTGCTCGACCGTGCACGGCGAATTCGCGCCGGAATTCCGCAAGGAAATTCCCGGCGCCGCCGACGACCCGCGCTTCTGGGCGTCCGGCATCTCGCTGATCGCGCATTTATGGAATCCGAACGTGCCGGCGGTGCACATGAACACCCGCTTTGTCGTCACCAGCAAAGCCTGGTTCGGCGGCGGTGCCGACCTGACGCCGGTGCTGGACGCGCGCCGCACCCAGAGCGATCCCGACACACTCTCCTTCCACGCCGCGATGAAGCGGGCCTGCGACGCCCATGCGGCCGTCGCGCCCTACGACAAGTTCAAAAGCTGGTGCGACGAATATTTTTTCCTCAAGCACCGCAACGAGCCGCGCGGCATCGGCGGCATCTTCTATGACTGGCTGGATTCCGGCGACTGGACCGCCGACTTCGCCTTCACGCAGGATGTCGGCCGCGCCTTCCGCGACGTCTATCCCGAACTGGTGCGCCGCAATTTTGAAAAACCGTATAACGCCGCTGCGCGCGAGGAGCAGCTCGTTCGCCGCGGCCGCTATGTCGAGTTCAACCTGCTGTATGACCGCGGCACCATTTTCGGCCTGAAGACCGGCGGCAATGTGGAGTCGATCCTGTCGTCGCTGCCGCCGGAGGTGAAGTGGCCGTAGCAGCCCGAGTCCCGGCTAGTGGTGATGCTGTGCGCCCGCCGCCACCTCGCCGGTCCGGATCTCCCGCCATGACTGGCGGAGAATCTGCGCCGACGAAGAGAGGAACAGCGAGGCCATGATAGCGGCCACGATCAGGTCCGGCCATCTGGTCGCCGTGACCCAGACCGCAAGCGCGGCGATCATCACCGCCACGTTGCCGATCGCGTCGTTGCGCGAGCACAGCCAGACCGAGCGCACGTTGGAATCGCCGTCCTTGTAGCGCATCAGGATCAGAACGCTGGCGACATTGGCGGCGAGTGCGAGAAATCCGACCGCGCCCATCACCTCGGCGTGCGGCACGCCGAGAACGAACACGTGATAGACGGTCGCGCCGAACACCCACAGCCCCATCAGCGTGAGGCTGATGCCCTTGAGGAACGCCGCCTTCGCGCGCGTCGCCACCGCCGCGCCGATCACCGCCAGGCTCAGGCCGTAGGTCGCCGAATCCGCGAGAAAGTCGAGCGCGTCGGCCTGCAGCGCCTGCGATCCCGCCAGCGCGCCCGCCCCCATCTCGACCAGGAACATCGACGCGTTGATCGCGATCACGACCCGGAGCCGGCGCTTGTAGTCGGCCGAGAGTCCCTCAAAGGTCGCATTCTGTCCGCAGCAATCCGCGCTCATGCCGTCCTCGTGCTGACTCGCTCCACGCTATATGGGGGCGCGGCGGCGTGTTACACAATCACGGTTACAGAATTACACTTCCCGCTCTCTCGCATCGCGTGTCCCATGCCCCGCTTCGCCGCCAACATCGCCTATCTGTTTTCCGAGCGTCCGTTCCTCGAACGTTTTGCGGCCGCCGCCGCCGCCGGCTTCAGCGCGGTCGAGGGACAATTCCCCTATGACACCCCGGCCGAAGCCGCGCGCGCCGAACTTGAAAAGCACAGGCTCACCATGCTCGGCATCAACAGCGAGCATGGCCGCGCCGGCGAATTCGGGCTGGCGGCGCTGCCGGGGCGCGAGCGCGATTTCGAGGCGCAGATCGACAAGTCGCTGGCCTGGATCACGGGCGCCGGCGGTAGCGCCATTCACTGTCTCGCCGGAAAGGTGCCGCCGGAGCAGCGCCCGGCGGCCGAGCGCACCTTCATCTCGAATCTCGCGCGCGCCGCCGACCGCGCGGCGGCGAAAAACATCACGCTGCTGATCGAGCCGATCAATCCGCGCGACCGGCCGGATTATTTCCTCAACCGCGCCGAACACGCCGCCGACATCATCGCCAAAACCGGCAAGCCCAATATCAGGATCCAGTTCGATTTCTATCACGCGCAGATCGTGGGCGGCGACCTGCTGAGACGCTTCGAACAGGTTCAGCCGCTGGTCGGGCATGTGCAGATCGCCGCCGTCCCCTCCCGCCACGAGCCGGACGAGGGCGAGGTCAATTATCCCGAGATCTACAGGGCGCTGGACGCGCTCGGCTACACCGGCTGGGTCGCGGCGGAATATCACCCGCGCGGGCGCACCGAGGACGGGCTCGGCTGGGCCAGGCCATTCGGGGTGGTGCCGCGGTAGCATCAAGATAGTGTTGGCGGCGCGCGGGCGGCGTTGCTACGCTTGGCGTATGTGGGGACGGAATCGGGACAAGACCGAAGGCGGCGCGCCGGCTGCTGCGGACGAACCGCAGCGGCTGAAGGACGCCGTGCGCGCGGCACGGATCGACGCCGCCGAGCGCACCGGCGTGGTGGTGGAGCTGCGCGACGCCGAACTGGCGCGGCTCGAACTGCTGAACGAGGCGCTCGACCCGATCTTCCGGGAAATCCCCGCCGGGATCGACCTGTTCGACCGGGGCTTGAGCCGCGGCGAGACGCCCCGGCTGTGGATCGACGCCATCGCCTTCGTCGAGATGGGCCGCGACAAGCGCGTCTACCGCTTTTTGCAGGACACCCGCTACGGCCGGAAAATTCTGTCGGAATCGCCGGAGATCGGCGAGACCTCCGGCCACATCACCCGCTATCTGGCAAGCCGGCTGGTCGAGCGCGAGCGCGCCTTGTCGGGCGACAGCGCGCTGGTGGCACGCGAGGAGCGCGCGGCCAGGAGCGCGCGGCGCCGGCAGATGCGGCGCGTGATCGGCGCCTTCCTGCTCGGGATCGCGTTCACGCTGCTGTCGCTGTTCGCGGCGTTGTGGATGCTGGCGCGGGGCTGACTCTCTTCATACCTCCCCCTGAAAGGGGGAGGGATCAACTCCCCACGATCACCCGCTTCGCGATCTCCACCACCGGCCCCTCGGCATTGATGCGGAAGCCGCGCGTCACCGCTTCGACCCGCCAGCCCGCGCCGGCGCGGTCGATGCGGAACAGATTGTAGGCGGCGGGATCGCTCTCCCCGCCGAAGGACGACGCCGACGGCACGCCGACGGCGGGAATCTGTCCGCGCGGGCCGTCCAGCATCAGCATCGAATGCACATGGTCGTGGCCGTGCAGCACCAGATCGGCGCCGCGCGCCTTCAGCACGGCGCGAAAGCTATCCGCATCCACCAGCCGCTTGAAGCGGTGGTTCGGCTTGCTCTCCGGCGGATGATGGATCAGCAGCACGCGGAACAGCTTTTCCCGCTGCAGGGTGAGCAGCGTTTCCGACAGCCGCTCGCATTGCTCGGGGCCGAGTTCGCCGGTCGCCATGAACGGCGGCGTCGGCACCGCGCTCGACAATCCGATGATGGCCAGCGGCCCGCGCCGCCGCAGATAGGGAAACTCGCCGGGCGCGCCATGATCGCCGCGCATGAAGTCGCCCCAATGCGCGCCGAAATACTGCGCCGCCTGCTTCACGTAGAAATCGTGGTTGCCCGGCACCAGGCTGACATCGTGCGGCTTGCCGAGATGATCGAGAAACACCCGCGCCACCGAAAACTCCGACGGCAGCGCGATGTTCACCAGATCCCCGGTGCAGGCGACATGGTCGGGCTTGTGGTCCTGCAGGTCGTGCAGGATGCGCGCCAGCACGTCGATGCGGTGCACCTTGTGGCGGTTGCGCCGCCAGTTGACGTAGCCGATGGCGCGCTTGCCCATCAGCTCGCGCGGCTGCGGCCTTGGCATCGGGCCGAGATGCGGGTCGGAGAGATGCGCGAGGACGTACATGGGGGCTCTGGGCGACGACAATGCGTTCAGATGTATAGGAAGTCCTCTCCTCCGTCATGCCCGGCCTTGTGCCGGGCATCCACGTCCTGGCACCGCGGCAAGAAAGACGTGGATGGCCGGGACAAGCCCGGCCATGACGGGCTATTATTTCCGCCATGATCCGCCGCCTGATGCATCTGTACTGGCGCGTCTCGCGCGGGCTGACGCTGGGCGTGCGCGCGCTGGTGCTCGACCCGCAGGGCCGCGTGTTCCTGGTGAAACATTCCTATGTGCCGGGCTGGCATCTGCCGGGCGGCGGCGTCGAGCCGGGCGAGACCCTGCTCAGCGCGCTCACGCGCGAGCTGAAGGAGGAAGGCAATATCGACATTGCCACGGACGGCCCCGGCAAGCCGCCGGAACTCTACGCCATGTACTACAACGACAGGGATTCCGACCGCGACCATGTCGTGCTCTATGTGGTCGAGGATTTTTCGCAAAGCGCGCCGCCGCAGAAGAACCACGAGATCGTGGATCACGGCTTCTTTGCGCCGGACAATCTGCCGGAGGACACCTCCCCCGGAACGCGGGCGCGGCTGAACGAGGTTTTGTCCGGCGCGAAGACCGCGGAGAGGTGGTGAGCGCAAAATGAATAAATTCTATATGCAGTCTTAGCTTGGGTGAACAAACCTCGACTCCGAACACAATTGACTTAATGAAGTAATGTGCACCTCATCAGAGGCACTAGTATTATGGTTGTGTTGTTCTCTATCGCCGATCGGCTGGCGCAGGATGCGGATTAATACGTCGGGCTTCTTCATGCAGCCAATCGAAATCTCTCCAAAAATCAGGTCCGTTTCGAGATGGGTCACGCTGCTCCGCCAAATATTCCCCCAAGGCAGCATGTGATCGCTGAATTGGGATTGCATACAGTCGAATGTATTGCCTTCTGGGCGACAATTTATTTCGGATTAAAAATCCCATTAGGTCAAAAGAGCTACAGACCGTGGAAGCTTCAAATTTGTCTCTCTCACTCCAGTCCGCATATGGTTTTCCCGCAAGCTCGCTGCGCAAATGATGTCGTGCTCGCCGGATACCATCCCCTTGCATGAACTTAACTAACTCAAGAGCGCCAAACGCCTTCACTTGTCGATAGGCAATCATTGCAGCGGTCATTGCGATGATGGCTAGTGTAATTTGAGATACCCAGTACAGTATCTCCCCCGGCGGTCGCCCGTTCCCAAACCACGCGATAAAATCAGACAAGTGCATTGTGCGCTCGCGGAAAAACGAACTCGCTCTAGATAATGCAAAGTTAATCTGGGACAGCCTGAGTCAAAATAAAATTCAACCGCTGAAGGGTGGGCTCATTGCCAAGCCCATCCTGCTCTCTCAGTTCTAGCGCCTGTCTGGAATCGGAAATCTCACATTCCCCTCCACGCTGTCCCTTGTCACGTTGCCGCCAACCGACACATCGCGATTGATATTGAGACGAGGCTCGCCCCGTTCATCCCGGCTGATATTCGGATAGGTCGTGGGCGGCGGCGACGGCGGCTTGAAGTTCTGAAGTCGCTCGCTGTCGGTTTGCGGACGGATTTCCGTCCTCGGAAAAAGATCGGGCTTGTTTTGCGCCGCGCCCGGGGCAACGAAGCCCAGCACCAGAATAAGCGCGGCAAGCAGTTTCATATGGAGCATTGCCAACCTCCATTGCTGGTAGAAGCAAAACGATACCACTCATAGGTGCCGCGCTCAATATCCACCCGCGTGGATTGAATATTTTCCTTGAGATTGAGTATTGACTTTTTTCCTAGTTATGGATTATAGTCCTATTGCCCGCTCGCGAGGGGCGTCTTCCGGAGACGTTCTGAAGATGGAGCGGGTGCGGCGCCCTGCGGGCGGATCGTGACGTACGATCCGCTCCCGGGTGGCCCCGGGGCTCCGCCCTACGGGCATTACGACCCGTGCGCGAGGAGCTCGCTGTGGCGGCGCAAGGCGCGGTTCGCCTGGCGTTCGTAAGCGCGGCCCGGGGTTGGCGGAGGTTTCGGCCTTCGCCGAGAACGCCGCAGACGGTGCGCCGAGAGGCGGCTGCGCCCGGCAACGGACGCAGCACGAAGGACTGGCCTGCGCCTCCCGGCGCACCGTCCCCCTCACGCGCATGTCGGGCCTGCCCGATATGCGCCGCGCAGACGCAGGACCCGGCCGCGAAACGCGGCGCGGGAATGCGGGCGGCTGCGCGCCGCCATCCCTCCCCCACACGATCAGGAGATTGTCATGTCCGACAGCGACACGCTGACCGCACGCGAAAACTGGCAGACCCCCGAACAGCACGCTGCCGGGCTTGAGTTCCAGCGCGCGCATGACACAGGCAAGCGCAAGCTGTGCGACTTCATGCAGTTCTGGCGCTTCTGCGCCGACAAGGCATGCCTGCGGTCGCGCGGCTGCCGCGGCAACCCGCACACCTGCTTCGACGTGTTCTGGCCGCAGGTGCCGGAGGAGATACAGAACGACATTCGCGCCATGATCTGCGAGGCGGCCGGCCGGCCGGAGCAGGCGCAAAGCTATCGCCGCGCGGCGGAAGAGATCCGGCCCGAGATCGCGGCCCACGAAAATCCGGCGGAGTCCGGGACGCCCGGCCCCGACGCCGCGCCGCCGCACGAAGCTCACATGCCGCGCATCAGGACATTGTAAATGCGCTCAGCGCCCCGGCGTAAATTGCCAGCGTCCGCCGCTGAAGGTCCAGCCGACACCGGCGGAGCGCTGGCCGCGCGCATTGCGCTCCCAGCGGCTCGGCACCCAGACATAGGCTTGCGTGCGCGCGTTCCAGGCGTAATGGCCGGGCACGAAGGTCTGGCCGGGATTGTTCTGCGGGCGCGCGTCGGCGGCGATGAAAGCGAAGAGGCCGCACGCAATTGCGGTCGTGCATATCGGGAGACGAAGCTGCATGGCGATGTCCTTCCCGGGAGGCACTGTACTTCACCCTCCCCATTGTGGGGAGGGTCGCCCGCTGAGCAAAGCGAAAGCGGGCGGGGTGGGGGTCCGCATGGGATTCAACGAAGTACCCCCCACCCGGCTCGCACCCTCCCCGCAAGGGGGAGGATAAAGTCAACCGAACCGTCCCCGGTCATGCGGCGCGTCGAAATGCAGCTCCGGCCCTTTTGGCACGATGCCGGTCGGGTTGATGTTGCGGTGGCTGGCGTAATAATGCGTCTTGATCTGATGCATGTCGACGGTGCCGGCGATTCCGGGCACCTGGTACAGCTCGCGCAGATAGTTCGACAGGTTGGGATAATCCGCGATCCGCTTTTTGTTGCACTTGAAATGCCCGACATAGACCGCGTCGAAGCGCACCAGCGTGGTGAACAGCCGCCAGTCGGCTTCGGTGACGGCATTGCCGGCGAGATAGCGATGCCCGGCCAGGATCGCCTCCACCGTGTCGAGCGCGGCGAACAGATTGTCGAAGGCCTCCTCGTACGCTTCTTGCGTGGTGGCGAAACCGGCGCGGTAGACGCCGTTGTTGATGCCGGCATAGACGATGTCGTTGACGCGGTCGATCGCGCCGCGCAACGCCAGCGGATAATAGTCGCTGCGGTCGCCGGTCAGCGCGTCGAACGCCGAATTGAACATGCGGATGATTTCGGAGGATTCGTTGCTGACGATGGTGTTGGTTTTTTTGTCCCACAGCACCGGTACGGTGACGCGGCCGGAATATTTTTGGTCCGCCTTCAGATAGATCTCGCCGAGCGTTTTTGCGTGATTGACCGCATCTCCGCTCGAACCTTCGCTCTCCTCGAAGGTCCAGCCGACCGCGCCCATCAGCGGCGAGACGGTGGACACGGAGATCAGTCCGTCGAGCTGCTTCAGCTTGCGAAAAATCAGCGTGCGGTGCGCCCAGGGACAGGCGAGGCAGACATAGAGATGATAGCGGCCGGCCGCGGCGGGAAAACCGCCCTTGCCGCTCGGGCCGGCGGCGCCGTCGGGCGTGATCCAGTTGCGGAAGCGGGTCGGCTCGCGCTCGAAGGCGCCCTTGCTCTTGCCGGTATCGTACCACTGGTCGTGCCACACGCCGTCGACGAAAACGCCCATGCTGTTCTCCGTTGTCCCGCGCTCTATCTAGGCGACGGGGCGGCCAGAGCAATGATAAATGTGCCGATCACGAAACGGGGCCGCGATGGATTTTCCAGGCGGCAAATGCTAAGCGCGGACCGCATGTCAGACCTCTCGCTCACCATCCTGCCGGAGACGCCCGACGACGCCGTGGCGATCGACCGGCTGCATGAGCGCACCTTCGGCCCCGGCCGCTTCGCGCGCACCGCCTATCGCATCCGCGAGGGCGTCGGCCACGATTTCGCATTGTCCTTCACCGCCCGCATCGGCACCCTTTTGGTCGGCTCGGTGCGGCTGTCTCCGGTCACCATCGGGGAGACCCGGGCCTTGCTGCTCGGCCCGCTCACGGTCGAGCCGCCGTTTCGCGGCCGCGGCATCGCGAAAGCCTTGGTCGCGCGCGCCTGCGAGGAGGCAAAGGCGAAGGGGCACAAGCTGGTGCTGCTCGTGGGTGATGAGCCCTATTACGGCCCGCTCGGCTTTGTCCGCATCCCGAAAGGCCAGGTGAAGATGCCGGGCCCGGTCGATCCCGCGCGATTGCTGGTGGCCGAACTTGCCCCCGGCGCCTTCGCGGGCGTGTCCGGCAACGTGCTGCCGGACTGGGAGACGGTCTGACTCAGCGTCCTTCGCGCGCCCAGGTCGCGGCGAGAGACCCGACCAGCAGCAAGAGGCCGAGCAATCCGGCAAAGACCGGCAGCACGCCGATCCCGCGCACCACGCTGGCGTCGCGCATCCTCACCCCCAGCCAGTCCTCG
Source organism: Pseudorhodoplanes sp. (assembly GCA_022843165.1). Taxonomy (GTDB): domain Bacteria; phylum Pseudomonadota; class Alphaproteobacteria; order Rhizobiales; family Xanthobacteraceae; genus Pseudorhodoplanes. The sequence continues at coordinate 98,440 of JALHOD010000006.1, read as the reverse complement.
CCCCTGAAGGTCTCGCTCGAGCGCACGCCCACCACGCGCGGCATGCGCACACTTCCGTTGTCGTCGAGCCGGCGCGCATCGCCGCCGGTCGCGTCGGTCAGCGGCTTCAGCATATCGATGGAAGACGTGACTTCGGAGAATTCGCGCGGATTGACCGGCCCGACATTCACCAGCGTGGTCAGCTTGCCGTCGCTCGCACGCCACAGGCCGAGTTCACTGGCGGGCGTCACACCGCGCCACAGGCCGGGCTCGGCCACCTGCAGGACAATATTGCGCGTCTCGCCCGACGGCGTGGTCACCGTCACCGGTTCGACGCTTTCGGCCATGCTCTGCCGCTCGATCGCGAGCTCGCGCCCGCGCGCCACGAGGCGCAACGCCTCCTCCTCGAGATCGGGCTGCTTCATCAGCCAGTGCGAGAGCTTGCGCAGGAGATCGAGATGCGGCCCGCCGCCCTCAAAACCGCGCGCCCACAGCCAGATATGGTCGGAGAGCAGAAGCGCGACGCGGCCCTCGCCCTCGCGCGACAGCACGAGCAAGGGCTTGCCGTCCGGGCCTTCCATGACCGACGAACCTTGCGCGATCTTGGTGTCCACCACGCGGAACCAGCGGCTCCAGTGCGGCGGATCGTTCTGCGATCCGTCGAGTTCGCGCGTGACCGGATGGCGCTTGCCGAGATCGGTCAGCCGCGCATGGAAGGCGCGCTCGGTCATGGTACCCGCCGGCTCGGCCGGCAGGATGGCGTCGAGCGGCGTGCGCCAGAGCGACGTCGGGCTGGCGTAATCGGGACCGGCGGCGACCAGCACCGCCCCGCCCTCGCGCACATAGCGCGCGATATTGTCGAAATAGATGATCGGCAGCACGCCCTGGCGCGCATAGCGGTCGAAGATGATGAGATGGAACTCGCCGATCTTTTGCTGGAACAGTTCGCGGGTCGGAAACGCGATCAGCGAGAGTTCGTTGATCGGCGTGCCGTCCTGCTTCTCCGGCGGCCGCAGGATGGTGAAATGCACGAGATCCACAGACGCATCGGACTTCAGCAGATTGCGCCAGGTGCGCTCGCCGGCATGCGGTTCGCCGGAGACCAGCAGCACGCGCAGCTTGTCGCGCACGCCGTCGATCGACACGACGGCGCGGTTGTTGACCGGCGTGAGTTCATCTTCGAGCGGCGAGGCTTCGATCTCGACGATGTTCGGCCCGGCATGCGGGATCGGCACGTTCACCCGCAGCCCGACATTGGTGTTGACGTTGCGGGTCTCGATCGCCTCGCCGTTCCGCCGCACGGTGACGCGCGCGGCGCCGGGGCGCACGCCCTGGTCCTCGACGCGGAAGGCGATGGTCTGCGACTGCCCGACAATGCCGAAACGCGGCGCCGAAGTCAGCACCACGCGACGGTCGCGCTCCTCGCGCTTGCCGGTCACCAGCGCGTGCAGCGGCGCGGCGAATCCGAGCGAGGTCGCGTCCGCCGGCACATCGTGCACGCGACCGTCGGTGATCAGGAAGGCGCCGGCGATGCGATCCGGCGGCACGTCGGCCAAAGCCGCGCCCAGCGCATTGAACAGTCTTGTGCCGTCGGTCTCGCCGTCGGCCTGCCCGGCCTCGACCACGCGCACCTCGAGACCCGGAATGCGCGCCAGCCGCTCGTTGAGCGCGGCCCGTGCCTCCTCGGTCTGTTTTGCACGCTCCCCGAAATTCTGGCTCGGGCTTTTGTCGATCACGACAACAGCGACCGACGGAATCGGATCGCGATCCTCCTTGGTGAAGGACGGATTGGCAAGCGCCAGCACCACCAGCGCGAGCGCCACCGCACGCACCAGCGCGCCGCGACTGCGCGCCAGCAGCAGCAGCGCCGTCACAGCCGCCACGACGGCGGCCGCCGACCACAGGACATAGGCGGGGACCAGAGGCGCGAAGGCGATACCCAAACCCACAAGGCGCTCCTATTTTCTTGTCGCGAAATCGAACGGAAAACCGGTTTCCACTTTTCCTGATTTCGCCCCTATTGGCCGAGCCGTTCCAGCAAAGCCGGAATATGGACCTGATCGGCCTTGTAGTTGCCGGTCAGGGTGTACATGACGATGTTGACGCCGGCGCGAAAAGCCATCTCGCGCTGACGCGGCTCGGCCGCCACCATCGGCAGCATGGATTGTCCATCCGGCCGCATCGCCCAAGCGCCGGCGAGATCGTTGGACGTGATCATGATCGACGAAACGCCGTCGCCGGCGCGCGCCGGGCGCTTGTTTTCGGACTCATCGTCGATCTCGTCGGTCGAAGGCAGCGCTTCCACCCAGAGCTGGCCGGTGCTGAAGCGTCCGGGGAAATCCTTCAGCAGGAAAAACGTCTTGGTCAGCACGTGATCCTTGGAGACGGTCTCCAGTTCCGGGATATCCAGCGAACTCAGGATCTGCCGCAGGGCGGTCATGCCGGGGCTGCGGGTTTCTCCGCCCGGACCCGGGGGCGCCATGATGGCGTCGCGCGTATCGAACAACACGGTGCCACCCTGTTTCATATAGGCGTCGACCCGCGCCAGCGCCTGCGGCGTCGGCGCAGTCGCGCCCGGCACGATCGGCCAATAGATCAGCGGAAAGAAGCTGAGTTCGTCGCGGCCGATGTCGAGGCCGATCGGCTCGCCGGCTTCCAGCGCGGTGCGCTGCGCCATGAACAATGTCAGGCCGCTCAATCCGGCCTTGCTGACGGCGTCGGTTTCCGCGTCGCCGGTGATGACATAGGCGAGCCTCGTTTCCAGCGCCGCCTTCATCGCGAAATCTTCCGCCTGCACCGGGGATGGCGCGGGCGGCGGTGCGGGCGTCGCGGCCGGCGAAGACGGCGCGGGTTTCGGCCTGCCCTGCGCGACAGATTGCGTCGGCGCGGCGAGGGTCGCGACAGCGATCACGGCCGCCAGCAGCGCCGCGACCGCCGGACGGCGTCGGCGTATCAGACGGCCGATCCCGCCCGACAGCCAGAACACGATCATCGCGTCGACCAGCAGCATGCCGAGTGCCGCCAGCAGGATCGGGCCGCGCAGATCGAGCGGCTCGGTCAGCCGATAGGCCTCGCGGCGCGCATTCAGTCCGGAATAATCCATCGGCTGCAGCCGGTCGGCGGGCATCAGTGTATTCACGGCCAGCAATCCCTCCGGCGGCCCGTAAAAGCCGGGCGGGTGGTCGGCGGTCGCCCGCCCGCCGAAATTCGCAATCACCGGTTTTACACTGGCGAGCGGTGCGGTGAACGCGCCGAAACCGTCGAGGACGCGCGCGGCCGCCAGCGTTTCGCGCTCGCGCGCGGCGTTGGCGCCCTGCTCGCTCGCGACATTGGACCCCGACAGCGCGACAATGCGCTTCAGCATGTCGACGAAGGCGCCCGACAGCGGCAGATCCGACCAGCGCGTGTCGGCGGTGACATGGAACAGCACCACCAGTCCCTTGCCGCGGCGCGCACCGGTCACCAACGGCGTGCCATCGGCCAGCGTCGCCCAGCTGCGTTCGGAAATACCGGCTTCGGGCTCGGCCAGGACCTGCCGCGTCACTGTGACGTCGTTCGGCACCGGCATGCCGGCGAACGGACTTTCGCGCGAGAACGCCGCCAGGGCCTGCGGCTTCTCCCAGCTCAGGCTGCCGCCGAGCGTGCGGCCGCCGCGGCGCAGCCGCACCGGTACAAGATCGTCATCGGACGCGGCCAGACGCGGCCCGGCGAAGCGCACAAGAACACCGCCATCCTCGATCCATTTGGTCAGCCGCTCGCGCGCGTCGCCCACCACATTGCCGACATCCGCCAGGATCAGCATCGGGATATTCTGGTCGAGAAAGCGCACCACCGCGTCGGATGGCGACACCCGCTCACCCATGCGCACATCCGCAAACGGCCCGAGCGCGCGCGACAGATAGAATGTCGACGCCAGCAAAGGCTGCGCGGTGTCGGCGGTGGCGCCGGTGATCACGCCGACGGCGCGGCGGCGCCATCGCTTGTCGAGCAATTGCACGGCGCCGGCCGACCGCTCGTTCACGATTTCGAGCCGGGCGATGTCATTGCGGATTTCGACCGGCAATGTGATTTCGGCGTCAGCCTCACGCTCGCCGCTCTTGCATTGATACGGCGCCTCGCCGAGCGGCAGGCCCTTGAGATCGAGCGCACGCACCACGCCCTGATCGGCGCCGCCGGCATTGGCGCGCAGAACCTTGACCGTCAGCGACCCGGCGGCATTGTTGGCCGCCGTCAACGCCCGCGGCGACGCCACGCCGCCTTCCACCACCGTGATCGACCGACCGCCGAGCAAGCCCGACAACGCCGCGACGAAGTCCGCCGCGCGGCCGGCATCCACGCCGTCCGACAGCCAGATCAGGTCAACCTCCGGTGTCGCGGCGACAAAGCGGGTGAGCGCCGGCAAGGCCTCGGCACGCTCGACCGCATGCGGCTTGGGCTGCAACTGTCCCATCTGCACGCGCGCTGCCGCCGGCGTCTGCAGCGCGATGGCGCGCTGGGCTTCCGACATCGGAATAATGTAGACTCCACGATTGTCGGCTTGCGCGCGCGCGATCACATCGTCGCCGGTGCGGATGCGGGCCTCCCAGGTGGACGCCGCCGCCCAACCGTCGTCGATCAGCAACGCGATCGGCGCATTGCCGCCGGACGTCGCAACCGAAGGATTCCATTGCGGCCCGGCCGCCGCGATGATGACCAGCGCCGTCAGCGCGAGCCGCAGCAAAGTCAGCCACCACGGCGTGCGGGCCGGCGTTTCTTCCTTCGGGACAATATCGAACAGCAGGCGCGCCGGCGGAAAGGCGATGCGGCGCGGGCGCGGCGGAATCAGCCGGAGTAACCACCACAGAACCGGAAGGCTGAGCAGGCCGAGCAGCACCAGAGGCTGTGCGAAGCCGAGCGGGAGGCCGCCGATCATGCCGCGGTCTCCGATTGCGCCGCGGGATTGCGCGTCACGGGCGACAGGACCCCGCTCTGCCCCATCCGCGCATGCAGCGCCAGCACCAGCTCGCTGGCCGGCCGGTCGGTGCGGTGAACGGCAAAACTCCAGCCGAGCCGCTCGGTCTCCGCGCGCATCTGCGCGCGATGATCGGTCAGACGCGCGAGATAATCATCGCGCCAGGTCTCGGCGCGGCCGGCAGTCACGCTCTCCGCGCCCTCCGGGTCCAGAAATTCGATGCGGCCGGAATAGGGAAATGTCTCTTCCGCTGGATCGACGATCTGCACGACATGACCATGCGCGCGCGATCCCGACAGATAGGCGATCTTCTCCTGGAAATCGGAGATCGGACTCCAGAAATCGGACAGCATCACGATTTCCGACAGCGGCGACGGCGAGAATGCCGGCGGCAGGCTCGAGCGTTCGCCGGTGTCATGCACAAGCGCCTGCGCGATCTTGTCGATCACCTGCCGGCTGGCGGTCGGACGCATGACGCCGGGAATGCCGACACGCTCGCCGCCTTCGACCAGAATTTCGGCCAGCGCCAGCGTCACGACCAATGTGCGATCGAGCTTCGTTTCCCAGACCAAGGGAGACGCGAACACCATCGACGGCGAGCGGTCCGGCCAGATCCAAACCGTGTGCGCGGCTTCCCATTCCTGCTCGCGCACATAGAGATGATCATCGCGCGCAGACCGCCGCCAGTCGACGCGCCGCGCCGGCTCGCCGGACAGGAAGCGGCGATATTGCCAGAAATTCTCGCCCGAGCCCGAGCGCCGGCGGCCATGCAGTCCGTGAATCACGGTGGCGGCGATGCGGCGCGCCTCCAGCATCAGGCGCGGCATGCCGGCCGCGAGCGTGCGCGCCTGCCCGCTGGCCCGGCGAACCGCCTCGGTTTCGATGCTGTGAGGACCGGGCTCGACCGCCATTGCCTAGCCGATACGGCTCTTAAGACGCGCGATGACGGCTTCGATGGTTTCGCCTTCGGCGCGCGCGGCAAAGGTCAGAGCCATTCGGTGCTTGAGCACGGGTTCGGCCAGTTCGAGTACGTCGTCGATCGACGGCGCAAGGCGTCCGTCCAGCAAGGCGCGCGCTCGTACCGCGAGCATCAGCGCCTGGCTGGCGCGCGGTCCCGGTCCCCAGGCGATCAGCTGGGACACCTCGCCCGCCGCTTCGCCTGGACGCGCCGAGCGCACCAGGGCGAGAATGGCGTCGACCACCGATTCTCCGACCGGCAGCCGGCGCACCAGCCGCTGCGCGGAAATAAGTTCCTCCGCTGACATGGCGGCCTTCGGCTTGGATTCCTCGGCGCCCGTGGTGTCGAACAGCATGCGGCGCTCGGCCTCGCGATCGGGATAATGCACGTCGATCTGCATGAGGAAGCGGTCGAGCTGCGCTTCCGGCAGCGGATAGGTGCCTTCCTGTTCCAGTGGGTTTTGTGTCGCCAGAACATGGAATGGCTTCGGCACATCATGCCGAGCGCCTGCAACGGTGACATGCTGTTCCTGCATGGCCTGCAGCAACGCCGATTGGGTGCGCGGGCTGGCGCGGTTGATCTCGTCGGCCATCAGCAATTGCGCAAAGACCGGACCGGGAATGAAGCGGAAGCTGCGTTTGCCGCCCGCGCTCTCCTCCAGCACTTCCGATCCGAGAATGTCGGAGGGCATCAGGTCGGGCGTGAACTGGATGCGGCGGGCATCGAGGCCCAGCACCGTGCCCATGGTGTCCACAAGTTTCGTCTTGGCGAGGCCCGGTACACCGACCAGAAGCGCATGTCCGCCTGACAGGATCGTGATCAGCGCCTGCTCGACCACCTGTTCCTGGCCGAAAATGACGCCGCCGATCGCATCCTTGGCTGCCTGTGCGTGCGTGGCGGTCGATTCCGCCGCACGCACGATCATGTCTTCGAGTTTATCGAGGCTTTCGCCACCGGATACCGCCATATTCCGCTCCTTGTTCCGCCCCGCTTGCACAGACGTCATGCAACAAGCGCGCCAGCGGAACCGAAGGCGAATCTCCCGCTGGTTCGTTACACATCGGCAGCTTACGCTATTTTAGCGAGCGCGCAGGGGGTGACCTGACGATCACATTTACGCGCACTGAGCCGCAAACTGAAAAATGTCATCGAAAGCAGCCTTTAGAGAAACAATGGCGAAGGAAAGGCAAGAAAATTCGGCCCTTTTCGAGGGGATCGCCGGTGCCGCCCGCCGCGAGGGCGAGAAGGGCCCGCCGCCGGTCCACCTGTGGGATCCGCCCTTCTGCGGCGACCTCGACCTGCGAATCACCACCGACGGCACCTGGTTCTATCTCGGCACGCCGATCGGACGGCCCGCGCTGGTGAAACTGTTCGCCTCGGTTCTGAAGCGCGAGGGAGACGCCTATTTCCTGGTGACGCCGGTCGAGAAGGTCGGGATCACGGTGGAGGACGCCCCTTTCCTTGCGGTCGAGATGAGCGTGTCGCAATCGGTGGAGCGCCCCGTTCTGCAATTCCGCACCAATGTCGACGATCACGTGACCTGCGAGGCCGATCATCCTTTGCGGTTCGAGCGGGAGCCGGAAACCGGCGGGCTGAAACCCTACCTGCATGTGCGGCGCAATCTGTGGGCGAAAGTGACGCGCGCCCTGTTCTACGATCTTGTCGCGCGCGGCGAGGAGCGCGAGATTGAAGGACGGCGCATGTTCGGCGTGGCGTCCGGCGCAACCTTTTTTGCGATGGCGGATGCGAGCGCCCTGAAGGATTTTGCGTGATGGACGGCGAGATCGCGATCCAGTCGGCCGCCGACTTTTTCCGGCGCGCTCAAGAGCAACTCACGCTCGATGTGCCTGCCGGTCTCACCGACCCCGACGTGATCCCCAGGCGCGGCGATCACGATCTCGATCCGGCCTTCTCCGCGGTCGCGGCGGTGCGGCCCATCAAGCCGGCGGCAGTTCTGGTTCCGGTCGTGGAGCGCGACGAGCCGATGGTGCTGCTCACCCAGCGCGCCGTGCATCTGCCCGATCATGCCGGGCAGATCGCCTTCCCGGGCGGCAAGATCGACGCGGACGACGCGAGCCCGCTGGCGGCGGCCTTGCGGGAGGCGGACGAGGAGATCGGTCTCGCGGCGGAGTTCATCCAGCCGCTCGGTTATCTGGATCTTTACATGACCACGCTCGGCTATCGCATCGTGCCGACCCTGGCGCGGGTGCATCCGGGCTTTGCGCTGACGCTGAACAGGTCCGAGGTCGACGACACGTTCGAGGTGCCGCTCGCCTTTCTCATGCAGGCGGCCAATCATCAGCGTCACAGCCGCGAATGGCAGGGGATCACCCGCACTTATTATGCGATACCATTTGGCGAGCGCTACATCTGGGGCGTGACTGCGGGTATCCTGCGGAATCTGTATGAGAGGATTTATCGCGAATGATCCGGCCGATCCTGACCGAAATCGCGTTGTTCCTGACGCCGTTCGTGATTTACGCCGCATTCCTGCTGGCGACGCGCGCGGGCGTCCTCGATCCCGCCTCGTGGTCGCCCCGCGTCCTGATCTGGCTGACGGCGGCCGCCTTTCTTCTTATGATCGGCAGCTTCCTGATCCTCGCGCATTTTTCCGGCGCGCCGGCAGGTTCGGATTACGTGCCGCCGCACATGGAAGACGGCAAACTCGTGCCGGGACACATCAAGCGATGACTGCGCGCCTGGACGGCGTCGCCTGGCTGCAGCGCGGGCCGCTCCCGCGTCTTCTGGAGGTGCTTGACCGCGACGGCGAAGAGGCGCGCGTGGTCGGGGGCGCGGTGCGTAATGCGCTGCTTGGCCAGGACATCCATGAATTCGATGTCGCGACCACGGCGGAACCGCACGAAACCATCAGCCGCGCCAACAAGGCCGGCTTCAAGACGGTTCCGACCGGCATCGAGCACGGCACCGTGACGGTCATCGTCGAAGGCAAGCCGTTCGAAGTCACCAGCCTGCGCGAGGATGTCGAGACCTTCGGCCGCAAGGCCAAGGTGGCGTTCGGCCGCGACTGGAAGAAGGACGCCGAGCGCCGCGACTTCACCATGAACGCGCTGTCGGTGTCGCGCGACGGCGTGGTGCACGACTATGTCGGCGGCCTCGCCGACCTCGCGGCGCGTCATGTCCGTTTCATCGGCGATCCCGCCAGCCGGATCGCCGAGGATTATTTGCGCATTCTGCGCTTCTTCCGTTTTCACGCCGCCTACAGCCATGACTTTCCGGATCGCAACGGACTGGCTGCCTGCGTCGCCGGGCGCGAGGGACTTGCCGGCCTGTCGCGCGAACGCGTGCGGATGGAATTGCTCAAGCTGCTGCTGGCGGCGCACGCGGTGCCGGCGCTGGCGGTGATGTCGGAAAATGGCCTGCTGGTTCCGCTGCTTGGCGGCGTTCCGCTGCTCGCCTCGCTGAGCAACCTGATGAAGGCGGAAGCCGCCATCGGCGTCGCGCCCGACGCAATCCGGCGGCTCGGCGCGCTGGGCGTCATCCTGCACGAAGACGCCGAACGCCTGACGCAACGACTGCGGCTGGCCAATGCCGAACATGACCGCCTCGTTTCGATGAGCGACCACTGGTGGCGGCTGTCGGCGGAATCGCCGATGCAGGACATGCGCGCCCTGCTCTACCGCGTGCGTGGCGATGCCTATATCGACCGCGTGCTGCTGGCCTGGAGCCGCTCGCACGAGAGCCTGTCGGACGCTCGCTGGCACGATCTCGCGGCCTTGCCGCGGCACTGGACGCCGCCGGATTTTCCGCTCAGCGCCGCCGATTTCATGACGCGCGGCGTGCCGAAAGGTCCGCTTCTGGGCGTTGCCTTGCGTGCCGCCGAGGACGCCTGGATGGCAGCGGACTTTCCCGCCGACAAGACAACGCTCGACGGGATTCTCGCCGCGGCGATCGTCCCCGCAAAATGAAAAAAGCCCCGGCCGAAGCCGGGGCTTTTGATGTGCGAGATCGTCGATCGATCAGTACCTGGCGACGACCGGGGCCTTGCCGTAACCGCCGAAGCGATAGTTCAGGCCGAGCTTCACGAGATGAACCTGCGTATCGACGTCGACCGGGAAGGCGCCGAAAGTGAAGGTGTCCTTGCCGAAGTCGAGATAATTATACTCGAGCTTCGCCGACCATTGCGGACCGAGCGCCCATTCGACGCCGGTGCCGAGCGTCCAGCCGACGCGCGTGTCGCTCGCCGTTCCGAGACCGCCATAGGTGTATTCGGTGTCGGCCCAAGCCGCGCCGCCCTTCACGTACCAGAGCCAGCTGTCCCAAGCGTAACCGACGCGACCGGTCAGCGTGGCGTACCAGCCATGATCCGACGTCAGCGAACGACCGGCCAGCGAGGTGCCGCCGTCAGCGCCGGTCCAGGACCAGTCGCCTTCGACGCCGAACACCCAGCGATCCGCTTGCCAGTTGTAACCAGCCTGCACGCCGCCGATGAATCCGTCCGGATCCGTCGAGCTGCGCAAACCGGTGACGATGTCGGTCGCTTCTTCGCTGCTCCAACCGTAACCGATATGGCCGCCGAGGTAGAAACCGCTCCAGTTATAGGCGGCGACAACCTGCGGAGGCGGCGCCTTGTAAACCGGACGGCCCATATCGGCTGCCGAAGCGGACTGCACGCCAAGAGCAAGGCCGGCAGCCGTCAGAAGAGAGAGTGTTACTTTACGCATCAGTGTCCCCCATTGTTTGGGTGTTAGGTTGCGAGCGAAAGGAATCCGCTGTCGTCCCAGTGCCGTGCTAAGAACCAATTAGGGCGAAAGTTCCTCATAATTCGTCACCATCCCGCCTTATTGTGTAATCGCGGCGGCATGTGTCTCTCACGCAACATTTATTGTGCGTGAATGGAACTCATGACGGTGAGATGGTAGTACGATGTCGAAGGAACTCGATGTGCGAGCGTTGCAGCGTTAATAGACGGTAAATTTTCGATGCGCCGATTGTGGCGAGGACTTGCCATCTTTCTGTTCGGCGGCATGCTCGGAACCGGGCTTGGCGTCGCGCTCGGATTTTTTCTGTTCCCGTTCGTGTTTCCGCCACCACCCGCAGCCGAAACACTTCTCGATTCCGATCGTGCGGCCTTGTTTGCGACGGGAACTTTCATTCACGCCACACCCTCCGACCCGATTCACTGGGGCCGCGGAAAAGTCACCGTGTACGAACGGGCGGTGTTCCTGGAACCTGATTTCGAGGTCGGGCCGGGACCTGCCTATCATGTCTATCTGGTGCCCAAGTCCGGCATCCGCAGCGAAGCGGACATGAAGAATGTGATGTTCGTGGATCTCGGCCGCCTGCGCGCCTTCAAGGGCAGCCAGCGGTATGCCATCCCGGCGGGGGTCAATCTCAAGGATTTCCCCAGCGTCATTATCTGGTGCGAGCGCTTCAGCGTGCTGATTTCCCCTGCCGACCTGACGCCGGCCGCCCGGTAAGGGCGCGTCCGTCCGGAAAACAGCTTGAAATGACGGTTGGTATTTTCGCCGGACACCGGTTAGTGGGCCATTGCCCATAATTTTGGGCCACCGCGCCAGAGCCTCATCTTAACGTTCCGTTAGGAATGGTGGGCAGGCAACAAATATCCATTATTTCAAATACATCTGAAATTGGGCTATTGCCCATTAAATTGCCCACTTATCTTGTGGGATGCTTTGTGGTTGACCCTTTCCATGCGGATTGGTTCGATCCAAGAAAAATTACACGCGCAGGAAACGACCGGGAGCAGTGCGATGAACGCAGCAGAACTGTTGCAGGAAATTTCCGACTATTGCCGGAAAACCGGGCTCGCCGAATCCACCTTCGGCCGCCGCGCCGTCAATGACGGCAAGCTGACCAGCCGCCTGCGCAATGGCGGCCGCATCACGACCGAGACGCTCGATCGCATCCGGTCCTTCATGACAATCCATATCGACAGGGAGGGTGCCCGCCCCATGGTCATCGAGCGCAGCGGACGCCCGTCCACGCCCGCTTTCGTCCCTCCGGCGCCGACGATTCCGCCGGCCGACAACGACGATCCGCAGCAGAATTTCCGCTTCTTCGACAACCGGCAGAAATATCTGCTGTTCGTGAACACCTGCAGCGAAAAATGGGTGGTGGCGAACCGCGTCTCGCTTGAACTTGCGAATATCCATCCCCGTCCGCCGGCGGTGCGCCTGTTCGACGCCGGACTCGGCGACGGCACGGTGCTGACGCGCGTGATGCGCGCGATGCATCACAAATATCCGAACATGCCGTTCTATATCTCCGGCAAGGAAATCAGCCTGGAAGACATCCGGCTGACGCTCGAGAAAATGCCGGACCGGCTCTACGAGCATCCTTCCACCGTGCTCGTGCTCACCAACATGTATTATTCGGAAGCGCCCTGGCTGACCGTGAAGTCGCCGGCGGCCGCCAACAGCCTTGTCTGGCACGAAGTTGCACTGACCGGAAATTCCTCGCATGATTTCGAGGAACAGATTACCGGCATGCAGGATTTCCTCGCGGAAAACTGGCGCGCCGGCGTCAGCAGCAAGACCGGCAATCCGGTTTACGAACGCCCGGTCGTGCTTGTGATCTACCGGCAGGATCACAAATTCCTGCTCGATCCGATCATCCCGAAGCGTGGCCAGGCCAATGCCGATTTCGACCTGATCATCGCCTCGCAGCCCTATCGTGCCCGCGCCTCGGCCGAGTTCAAGGCCGGCAAGGTAATCGCGCCGCTGGCGCGCGCGCTCGGACCGGGCGGACGCCTGATCGCGATTCATTCCGCCGGCGGCGATCCCGGCATGGAGATCATCCAGAAAGTCTGGCCGGGCGACAATCCGTTCCAGACCGACCGCCATGCGATCCTGCGTGAAGTCAAACGCATCCTCGGACCGGCGGCGCGCGATCTGAACTTCAATACCTATGCCGACAACCGCTCGATCTTCCGCTACGACATGCACACGCTGCCGAGCGAGGTGACGGGCTCGATCGGCACCTCGACCACGCTCGCAGCCTGGAACGCGGCGATCTATGTCGCGCAGGTGGAAGACGAGCGCCTGAACGAGGTCGTCAAGGATAGCCGCTATCTCGACTCCACCCGCGAAGTCCTGCGCAAGAACAACGGGCTTTGGTTCAATGACGAATCCTACGTCATATCGCGCCGCCGCGACTGACACCGTGCGGCCAGTGAGGCTTGCCATGACGGACGTCCTTGCTGCGTCCACGGACGATACGTCGACCACGACGCAGCGCATCGGCGATTTCCTGCGCGGCTTCTCGGTCGAGGCGACGCGCCCGAAGGCGGGCGACGTCGAGGCGCTGAAACAATCCGCCCCGGCCGGAACGCGCGTCTATCTGAGCGCCTTGCCGAACCGCCCGCTGGGCGAACTCGCCGACCAAGCCGTTCTGATCCGCGCCGCGGGACTTGAGCCGGTGCCGCATGTCGCGGTCCGCAATCTGGACAGCCGCGAACAGGTTGTCGCGCTGCTGGAGCGGCTGCGCGACGAGGCGGAGGCCAAACACCTGCTGGTGATCGGCGGCGACCGCGGCGATGCCGCCGGTCCCTTCGCTACCTCGCTCGATCTGATCGAGAGCGGCTTGTTGCAACGCCATGGCATTACGCATGTCGGACTGGCCGGCCACCCGGAAGGCCATCCGCGCGTCTCCACCGACATGCTCGACCGCGCCTTGCGCACGAAGATCGAAGCCGCCGAGGAAAGCGGGCTGGCAGCTGATATCGTCACGCAGTTCAGCTTCGACGGCGACGCGATCATCGCCTGGGTGAGACGGCTGCGGGACTACGGTATCGAAACCCCGGTGCGGATCGGCATGGCCGGACCGACCAATCTCACGACCTTGCTGCGCTATGCACAGCGCTGCGGCGTAAAGGCATCGGCCGGCGGCTTTGCGCGCCATGCCGGACTGGTGAAGCATCTGTTCGGCGTCACCGCGCCCGACGGGCTTGTCTGCGCGCTGAGCGAGACGACGGTGCGCGGCACGCTGGGCGATGTGGCGGCGCATTTTTTCTCGTTCGGCGGCATCGGCGCCACGGCGCGCTGGGCGGCACATGCCGCGCAAGGCCGCCTGACACTCGAGGGCGAGGCCGGATTTACGGTCGCGCCTTAATAGGCGGCCTTCAGGATCGTCCGGACATCATCGACCGGCGCCGGGCGCGGCACCGTGAGGCCGAGCTTGCCGGCTTCCTGCGCCACAAAGTCGATACGATCTTCAGGAAGGCCAACATCGCGCAGACGCTGCGGAATCGGAAAACTGCGCAGCATCTTTTCCAGCACATCTGCGGGATCTCCGCCCAGCGCGTCGGTGAGCCGCGCCCTGGCGTCGGGCGCCGCCGCGATGTTGAAGCGCGTGACATGCGGCAGGATGATCGCATGCGTTTCCGCGTGCGGCAGGCCGAGCCCGCCCAGCACATGCGCCAGCTTGTGATGCAACGCGGTGCCGGCCGTCAGCACGATGCCGGCGAGCCAGGCACCGACCAGGCATTGTGCACGCGCCTCCGTATCTTTGCCGTTCGCGATCACGCGCGGCAGATAGTCGCCGAAGCGCCGCATCGCCTCGGTCGCATAAGCGACGGTGACCGGCGTGCGCTCGGCGATCCACAGTCCTTCGACGCAATGCGCGATCGCGTTCATGGCGCTGGCGGCGCTGGTCGCCGCCGGCAGGCCGAGCGTGAGGTCGGGATCGTAGACGATGGTGCGCGGCACCACCTTGTTGTCGCGGCCGGTGATCTTGCGGTCGCCTTCGCTGGTGCCGTAGATCGGGGTCGCTTCCGAACCGGAATAGGTAGTGGGCACCGCAACGATCGGCAGGCCGGTCGACAGGGCGATGGCTTTCGCAAGCCCGATGGCGGAGCCGCCGCCGACCGCGACCAAACCGTCGGCGTTGGTGTCGCGTGTCACCTTCCGCCCGCCTTCGGCCACGTCCTTCGGCACATGGATGACGGCTTCCGCATGCAAGCCGGCGCCGATGCTGCCCAGTTGATCCAGCACCTGCTGCCCGAGCCGCGCGCCGCTGCCGGGCGTGGCGATCACCAGCGCGCGCATGAGGCCAAGCCGCTTCGCTTCGTCCACTACGCGCGACACGGCGCCGGATGCAAACACGACGCGCTGCTGAGGCGCGTCGTGGATGAAATTCTGCATGACGAACGGACCGTGCTGCGGGGTCAATTGATCTCGCGCCAGATGCCGAGCGATTCCTGCATGGGGCGATCCGAGATCGAGAACAGCACGCTCTGATCGTCGGCCTTGTGCGAATAGGATTTCCAGGACGGAATCACGAACACGTCGCGCGGCTTCCATTCGAAGACCTCGCCGTCGATCGTTGTCTGGCCCTTGCCTTCGAGACAGGCGAAGATCGTGCCGTCGGTCGAGCGATAGGGCTGGCCCTTGAATCCCTTCGGCAGCAGCGACAGATGCGCACCCATGGTGGGCGTCGACCAGCCGCCGTTGAACGGATTGGCGTAGCGTAGCCGGAAGCCGTGATACTTGTTGATCTCGTCGGTCTTGGCCATACGGTCGAGGATCGGCCGCACGCGATCATACGCATAGTTGATGATCGGCGAGGTCTTCTCGGTGTTCGTGCCATCCGGCAGCACGCCCGAGCCGTAGCGCCACAGCGAGTCGTTGTCGGTGAACTTTGTATTCTGCACCGTGTCTTCGAGATGTTCGGAGAAGGCGGTCTCAAAGAAATTGATGGTCGGCACATCAAGCACGTCAAGCCAGATCATCGGCTTTGTGGACTCGTTGCCGTGATCGTGCGCCGTCCAACTCGGGGTCAGGACGAAGTCGCCGTATTTCATGATGGTCTTTTCGCCATCGACCTGCGTATAGGCGCCGTCGCCGTCAAGGATCAGGCGGATCGCGCCGGCGGTATGGCGATGGGCGCCGGCGATCTCGCCCGGCAGGATGAGCTGCAAGCCGGCATAGAGCGATGACGTGATGCGCGACTGGCCGCGCAGGGCGGGATTTTCCAGCACCAGCACGCGGCGCTCGGCCTCCTCGGCGGTGAGCAGGCCGCCGGCTTCTTCCACCATCGGCTTCACCTGGTCGAAATGCCAGATGGCGGGGGCCGCGATCGACTTCGGGTTCTTGGCCACGAGGTCCTTCAACACCTCCCACAGCGGCGCCATATCGCGCTGGGAAATCTTCTCGTAATAGGTGGCGCGCTTGGGATCCTTGCTGCCTTCGTAGATCCTTGCCTTTTTATCGAACTGCTTTTGCGCGGTGGCTGATGCGGCGTCCATCGCTTCCTCCTCGGGGAATTGTTACTATTGCAACTATAATAGTCTTTTACGCGGGCAGAAAACAGGGGCCTGCGGCATATCAGGTATTCACCGAGCCGCCATCGACGGCGAGCGTCTGGCCGGTGATGAAGTCGCTGTCGGGGGAGGCCAGAAAGACCAGCGCCCCCAACAGGTCCTCCGGATAGCCGTCCCGCTTGAGCGCCCGGCTGGCGAGGACGCCCGCCCGCGACTGGTCGAGATGGGCTGTATTCTCCAGCCCGGTCTCGCTCAGGATCAGCCCCGGCGCAAGCGTATTGACACAGATATTGTGCGCGCCGAGCTCCCGCGCCAGCGCCCGGGTGAAGGACACCATGGCGCCTTTCGATGTCACATAATGCAGGAAGTCCGGCAGCCCCTTGTAGGCGGTGCCGGAGGCGATATTGATGATCTTGCCGCTCTTCTGGGCGATCATGTGCGGGGCCACGTGCTTCACCATCAGGAAGGGGCCGCGCACATTCACCGCCATCACCTTGTCCCAGAGCGCGACCTCGATGTCGGTGCACTTGACCGGCGGCAAGGTGGAATAGACGGCGGCGTTGTTGACGATGATATCGATGCGTCCGAAACGCTCGCGCGTCTTCGCAATCAGGCCCTTCACCTGCGCTTCGTCGCTGACATCGAAGGTCATGCTCGCCGCGCGCGCGCCATGCTTGCCGGCGATCGCCTCCGCCAACTTTTCACCATCGGCGATGTCGGCGATCATCACGTCGGCTCCGGCCGCCGCCAGCGCCTCCGAATAATGCCGGCCGATGCCCTTGGCCCCGCCGGTCACGATCGCCGCTCGCCCTGAAAGTCTTGCCATATCCGCCCTTGTCATATGCCTTGCGTTGTTTAGAACGACGGCCGGGATTTATGCATGGCTCAACACAGGATGAAAGCGCTCCCATGAACAGTGAGACTTTGGACCGCCTGGCGATCCGCGACGTCATCGAGAACTGGGCGGTCTGGCGCGACGCAAGGTTGTGGGACCGCTTCCGCACCGTCTGGCAGGGCGAAGGCCGCATGATGGCCACCTGGTTCCAGGGCACGGCCGACGAGTTCATCAAGGTCAGCCAGGAGGGATATGACAAGGGTGTGCGCATCCTGCATTTCCTCGGCGGCATGAGCATCGACATTGCGGGCAACCGCGCGATCTCGCAGACCAAGATGACGATCTCGCAGCGCGGGGCGGTCGAAGGCGTGATCTGCGACGTGGTGTGCACTGGCCGCTTCTACGATTTCCTGGAGAAAAAGGACGGCCGCTGGGGCATCGTGCTGCGGCAACCGATCTACGAGAAAGACCGCCTCGATCCGATCGATCCGTCCGCCACGCTGAAACTCGACCAGACCCTGCTGATGCAGTTTCCTGAAGGCTATCGCCATCTCGCCTATATGCAGGCGCGCATCGGCTACAACGTGAAGAAGGACATGCCGGGTCTCGACGGTCCGGAGCTCGAGGCACTTTACACGCGGGGCAAGGCCTGGCTCACGGGCAATCCGCTCTGACCGGACCGCAGCCCCCCTCGCATCCGCAAGGACCCGGACCCGGCATGGCCCTTGCGCGGTTCCATCCGATCGCATGGAATGCCCCCGCGATAACGTCAAAACACGTCGCGGGGGAACCATGTCGATTGCCGACAAATTCAATCTGCTCAATGAGTGGAATATCCTGCGCATCATCTGCGGCGCATTCTTCATTCCGCATATCTATGCGAAATTCATGGTACCTGAGGCGCTCGGCTTCTTTCAGGCCGCGAAATTCAACCCGCCGGCGACCTGGATGTATGTGGCCGGCGCGGTGGAGGTGGTACTGGCGATCGGGCTGATTTTTGGAATTTACACCTTCTGGGCGGCGATTCTGGCGGCGATCCACCTGATCGTGATCTGCGTCTCCGTTCACCGACTGACGGGCGGCAAATGGCTGTGGAATATCGGCGGCTATGAATATCCGCTGTTCTGGAGCATCTGCTGCATCGTCGTCGCCATGCATGCCTGGAAAACGCTCTCCTGACTCACTGACCTAAAGGACAATCAAATGGCTTCAACTCTGTTCTCGCCGATCACCTTGCGTGGGCTGACGCTCGCCAATCGCGTCGTCGTGTCGCCGATGTGCCAGTATGAATCAGTCGACGGCTCGGCCACCGACTGGCATCTGCAGCATCTCGGCAGCTTCTCGCTCGGCTGCGCCGGTCTGGTGATGACCGAGATGACCAACGTGAACGCGGTCGGCCGCATCTCGCTGAAATGCGCGGGCCTCTACTCGGACGCCAACGAGGCCGCACTCAAGCGAGTGATCGATTTCTGCAAGAAATACGGGGTGGCCAAGCACGGCCTGCAGATCGGCCATGCCGGCCGCAAGGGCTCGACCCATGTTCCCGCCGCCGGCGGCAAGCCTCTGAATCCTGAGGAAGGCGCCTGGGAGACGCTGGCACCGTCCGCGATTCCGTTCGGCGAGGGCTGGCACATCCCGCGCGAGATGACCAAGGCGGAGATGAAGAGCACGCTCGACGATTATGTGAGCTTCACCAAGCGCGCCGAACGGGTCGGATATGACCTGCTCGAACTGCATGGCGGTCACGGCTATCTGGTGCACCAGTTTCTGTCGCCGCTCTCCAACCAGCGCAAGGACGAGTATGGCGGCTCGCTGGAAAACCGGATGCGTTATCCGCTCGAAATCTTCGCCGCCGTGCGCGCGGCCTGGCCCGCCGACAAACCGCTCGGCATCCGCATCTCGGCGGTGGACTGGGTCGAGGGCGGCACCGCGATCGAGGATACCGTCGCCTTCGCCAAGGAGTTGAAGAAGCTCGGCTGCGATTACGCGGACATTTCCAGCGGGCAACTCGATGCGCGCCAGAAGATCCCGTTCGCACCGGCCTATAACGCTCCGTTCTCGGAGCGGGTGCGGCGCGAGACCGGCATTCCCACCATGACGGTCGGCTTTATCACCAAGGCGCAGGAGGCCGAGGATATCATTGCGTCCGGCAAGGCGGATTTCATCTGCATCGGCCGCGCGGCAATGTGGGACCCGCGCTGGGCTTGGCATGCCGCCGAGGAACTGGGTGCGGAGACACCCTATGCGCCGAAGACGATGCCGGCGCATCCCACGATGCGGCCGCAAGTGTTTCCGAACCGCGCGAAGCCGGCCTAATTCTTGAGTCCGGGGCGCTGTGAAGCGCCCCGGATCGTCCGGTCAGGCCTTGCCGCCGAACAACGAAACGTATTTCGCGAATGCCTCGAGCTGCTGCTTGACCACATTGCGGGTGGCCTCGTCCTTCAGCTCGCCGGTCTTGTCGTCGAACTTGTTCTGCACCTGTGCAACGATCACTTCCGGCCGGTTGAACACGAAGGCGTCGAGGTACACCATCGACTGACGCATGTGATACTGCATACGCGCGCCGCCAAGAATGCCCATCGAGCAGGATTGCAGAGCCACCGGCTTGTTGGCGAAGGGCTGATCCTTCATCCGAGACACCCAGTCGATCGCGTTCTTCAGCCCGCCGGGAATCGTCCAGTTATATTCCGGAGACACGATAATGACGCCGTCCGCCGCGCGAATCGCGTCCGACAGCGCGGTCGCCGCCGCCGGGAAGCCCTGCGCCTGCAGATCGGAATTGTAGAGCGGCATCTCGATCGAGGGGGCCGGCGTAATCGTCATGCCGGCCGGAGCCAGCGCCGGCAGCGCATTGACCAGCATCCGGTTGAACGATCCCTTGCGCAGCGAACCGCAGATCGAGAGCACTTTTGACATCGCCGACATCCTTCTGGTCGCATCGTTTTCGCCGGGGTGGCACAGGCACGGTCTTAGCGAGCCTCGCCGCCGCTGTCACCCGGACAGAAAGTTACGGGCCGACGGAGACGATAAATTCCGTCAGCCCGCGTTTTCCAGCCATAGCGGCTTATTGCTGCTCGATGCCGGCCTTCTTCATGAGATCGCTCCACTTGGCGACCTCGGAGGCCACGTGCTTGGCCAGTTCGTCATTGCTCGACGTCTTAACAACGATACCGGTTTTCGCAATCGCCTGCTTCACCTCGTCCTTGGCGAGAACCTGGTGCACGGCCTTGGTGAACTTCTCGACCACCGGCTTCGGCGTGCCGGCCGGCACCGCGAAGCCATACCAGCTCGTGACGTTGTAGCCCGGCACACCCGCCTCCATCAGGGTCGGCACATCCGGCAGCGCCGGATTGCGCTCCGGCGAGGTCACCGCCAGGGCCTTGAGCTGTCCGCCGGCCACCTGCCCGCGCACCGCCGGAAGCAGTTCGAACGTCATTTGCACGTCGTTCTGCAGCATCGAGGTGAGCACAGCCGGAGTCGTCTTGTAAGGAATGTGCTTGACGTCAACATTGGCAAGAACGCGGAACAACTCGCCGGCGAAATGCTGTGTGGTTCCGACGCCGCCGGCGGCGCCATAATTGTATTTGCCGGGCTCCTTCTTGAAGACCGCAAGCAATTCCTTGACATCCTTCGGCGGAAAGGCGGGTGCCGTGACCAGCAGCAGCGGCACGGTGCCGATCTGCGAGATCATCTGGAAATCCTTCACCGAGTCGTAGGGCAGCTTTTTATACAGCGCGCCCGCCACTGCATGCGCGTTGCTCAGCACGAGCACGGTGTAGCCGTCCTTGTCGGATTTCGCGACCGTGTCGGCGCCGAGCGTCGAACCTGCGCCGGGCTTGTTCTCGACCACGAAGGATTGTCCCAGCAACTCCTGCAGATGCTGGGCGATAATGCGGGACACGATGTCGGTGCCGCCGCCGGGGCCGTAAGGCACGAGGAATTTGACGGTGCGCGTCGGCCATTCCTGCGCGACCGCCGGAGCCGCGCCGGCTGCCGCAAAGGCAAATACAGCCACGGCCGAGAACATGATCGATCTGAGTTTCATTTGATACACTCCTTGGGGTGACGGATATTTTCTTGCTGTTGTAGTGGCTTGCATGCTTGCAGACACGATGTCATTTCCGGCAAGAACGATGGCTCCTTCAATCACATTATGTGTCACATGACTTGTCACAATCCCTGTCACACGGGCAATCGGTCACATGGGAATGCGCTCCAGGCCGACCGATCGAGCGGTCGCAATCAGCGCCGCCAGCGTGTCGTCGGGCAGCGGAATGCCGTCATCGCGACGTGATTTCCGTGTCCGCGATTCCGGCTCGCCGGGAACGAGAACCGGCGCATCGGCATGGGCCGGCTTTGCGCTTTTGACGAACGCCAGAAAGCGCACGACTTCGGCCGGAAAGAACTGCTCCGGATCAGCCTGCACGGGATCGACATAGATCGAGAACATGCCCTGCGACCAGCGCTTCTCGAATGTGGAGCCGCCATTGCCGGTCAGGGCGCCGCCAAGCAATTCGCACATCAGCGCAAGGCCCGAGCCTTTGTGTTCGCCAAAGGCGCGGATCGCGCCTATGCCCTTGGTGTTGTCGCGCGCGAGAGTCGTGCCGTAGTCGCCGTAGAGCAATTTCGGATCGCCGCTCATGCGGCCATCGGGGCCGATCAGGGCGTCGGCGGGCAAGGGCTTGCCGCCCTGGCTCGCCACCAGCGCCTTGCCTTCGGCGACCAGCGAGGTTGCGAAGTCCAGAATGACCGGCTCCTGCGCCGGACGCGGAATGCCGATGCAGACCGGCGCGGTCGAGAACCGGCGATCGACGCCGCCGAACGGCGCCACCAGCACGCTGCCCGCGACATTGACGAAATGAATCGACACCACATTGGCCGCCGCCGCCATCTCCGCCCATTCGCCAACCCGGCCGACATGCCCGGAATGGCGCAGGCCGACCGCCGAGAGGCCCATGGCGCGGCACTTCTCGATGCCGATCTCGACCGCCTGCGGGGCAATGGTCTGACCGAAACCGAATTGGCCGTCGAGGATGGTGAGTGCAGGCGTATCGACCACGCGCTTCACCACCTGATCGGCGATCAGCAGACCGTCCTGCTTCCATTTCACATAGCGCGGCACGCGGGCAACGCCGTGGCTGTCATGTCCGGTCAGGTTGGCGCCGACCAGATATTTTCCGATGCGCGCGCCCTCCGGCTGCGAACAGCCGACACGGACAAAGATATCGGCCACGAAATTTTCCAGCACGATGGAGTCGATGGTCGGCATGCGTCAGGACCCCGGCATCGCAGCCAGCGCGGGGATCACGACATCCCTCCAGCTCTTGGGCGGCTGCTTCAGCTTGCCGTCGCGCCCCATGAAGCCGGCATAATAATCCAGACCATGCACCTCGCTGCCGAAATCGTCCTTCAGGTCGCGCAAGATCGCTTCCAGCGCACGGACATCGAGGCTGCGCGACGGCTCGAATTTCAGATAGATCTGCGCGGCGCGGCGCGGCTCCTTGCGGATGATGTCGGCGGCCTCGTCCAGCGCCTTGATCATGGCCTGCGCGAGCTTCGGCTGCGCCTCGACGCTGCGTTTCATCGCTGCCAGCACAAGGAAAGAAGCCTTGCCGCCCACGATCTCGGCGGATGACAGGACCTTGCGGACTTTCTGGTTTTTCAGGACGGCCTGCACGAAAGGCGGCGATGCAAAATAGCCGGCAACGCCGTTGCGGCCCTCGCCGAGCGCCTCCATGGCCTCGGCATGCGGCAGCGCCACCACCTGCCCGCGCAGTTTGTCGGCCTGGCCGGCACCAAAAGCCTTCTCCGACTGCATCCGAAGAAAATACATCTGCGGCGCCGCCAGAAGCGGCATCGCGATGCGGTCCTTGGGCTTGAAATCGGCAATCGAGTTTACGTCGGCGCGGTTGCTGACGAGCGTCAACGGCATAGTGGTCAGGCCGGAGACCGCAACCATTTCCTGCGGCGTGTTTTGGGTCTTTTCGCGCGTCAGCAGGAAGGCCGACACGCCGAAGGGCGCGACGTCGACTCCGCCTGACAGCAGCGCGTCCCGCATGGCGGCCGCACCCGTCATCCGGCGGAAGACCGGCTTCACAGAAAGACCCGCCGCCTTGGCGTGCTTTTCGAACAGCTGCAGGTCGGTTGCGACATAGATCGGCAGAAAGGCAAGACCATTGCCCATGCCGATCCGCAAGGGCTGTTGCGCGACAGCAGGCGTCGCCGCCACGGCCAACAGGGCTGTGGCCAGTGCCAGAAGCGGCAGGCGCCCGGTTCGCGTCATCGGTCAGATTTTCTCGTCGACGATCGGGTTGCTGAGAAGCCCGACGCCCTCGATCTCGATCTCGCAGGTATCGCCGTTCTTCATGAATACGGGCGGCTTGCGCGCCTGGCCGACACCCGACGGCGTGCCGGTGATGATCAGGTCGCCCGGCTCGAGCGTGATCGCCTTGGTGAGGTCGACCAGCGTTTCGGCGACCGGGAACATCATGTTGTCGGTGTTGTCGGACTGCATGACCTGGCCGTTGAGACGGCACTCGATCTTCAGGCCCTTGCCGCCGGCCGGCACGTCATCGGCCGAGACGAAATACGGACCGAAACCGCCGGTCTTGTCGAAATTCTTGCCGATGTCCCATTGCGTGGTGCGCTTCTGCCATTCGCGCACCGATCCGTCGTTGAAGGACGACCAGCCGGCGATGCAGGAATAGGCATTCTGCAGGGTGAGATGCTTGGCGCGCTTGCCGACAATCAGCGCAAGCTCGGCTTCGTAATCGAAGGTGTCGGAAGCCTGCGGCCGGATCATCGGCGCGTTGTGCGGGGTGAGCGAGGAAATCACCCGCAGGAAGTAGGTCGGGAACTTTGGCACGTTGTCGGCATAGCGGCCTTCCTTGACGTGCTCCATGTAGTTCAGGCCCAGGCACACGATCTTGCCGGGCTTGGCCACCGGCAGCGCGAATTTCAGGCCCTTCAGCGGACGATGCGCGGAAGCCGGCGCCTTCTTGGCGAGATCGGCGAGCGAGGAGAGGTCGCCGTTGGTGGATGCGAGAATTTCTGCGAGGTCATAGGGCAGCTTCGGATCAACCGCCTGCAGGTCGATCACGGTGTCGCCCTGCACCAGACCGAGATGCAATTTCTTATCCGCTTCGAAACCGACGAGTTTCATTGTTTCTTTTTCCTTCTCACAGATTCAAAAAATCAGGTCACCGACAGCACATGATCTGCGATCTCGTTGCGGGTCGCGACCCAGATCTTGCCGTCGCTCCTTGCCTTGCGCGCGATTTCCTCGAACGCCCAGGCGCCGTAGGGCCGGCCATAGCAATGCGTGTGCGCGGTCACGTCGATCATGATGGCGTCGTCGTTCTGCAACGCATGCGCGACGAAATCGTCATACAGTTCGACGAATTGCCGCGGCGAACGGCCGAAGCGCATGGCATGCGGCAGATCGTTGACCTCCATGGTGAGCGGGATCGCCACCAGCTTGCCGGACCCGAAATCCTGCACGTAGGGGCGGTCGTCGTCGAACACGTCGCCCTGCCAGGCATAGCCGGCATCCAGCAGCAGCTTGGCCGTGGTCGCGGCCGGCGTGCCGCGCGGGCTGATCCAGCCGCGCGGACGCATGCCGGAAGCCTGCGTCAGCAGGTCGGTGGTCTTCTGGATGTTGGCCTTGTCTTCATCCGGCGTGAGCTTGGCGGGAATGATCTCCTGGCCGTAGCCATGCGCGACGATCTCGTGGCCCTCGTCGGCGATGCGTTTCACGACGTGCGGAATCCGCTCGCCGAACACGCCGCTGGTCATCACGCTCGCGCGCGTGCCGGCGCGCTTCATCGCACCCAGCAGCCGGTCGATGCCCCGAACCGATCCGTAATGGCCCCACATCAAAGCATTGGTGTCGAAGGTGCCGGCCGGCAGCGGATTGCCCATGGGTCCGAGGCCCGGCGCCTTGCCGTCCGACCAGCCCTCGAAGGCAATATTCATGACCACCGCGACCTTGCGCCCGCCCGGCCAGCGGAAATCCGCGCCAAGGCGGCGCACCTTTGCGCCCTCCGCAATCACATCTTTCACGTCCGTCATTCTTCTTATTGTCTCCGCCTTGCGCGCCGGACTAAAGCCGCGCGGCGATAGAGTGTCAATATTTGATCGAACATTTCCTGTCTGCTATGGAATTGATCGAACGTTTGGATGCATTCTGATCGTGACCGTCACCGACCTCGGACAAAAGCAAGGCGAGACACTGACCTCGGCCGTCTTCGACGCGCTGCGGCGGGCCGTCATCACCGGCGATTTCGCGCCGGGCGAGAAATTGCGGGTGCGCCAACTGGCGGAGAAATTCGGCACCGGCCTCTCCCCCATCCGCGAGGCGCTGAACCGGCTGCTGCGCGACGGACTGGTGCAGCAGAGCGACCTGCGCGGATTCTCGGTGGCGCCGGCGACCGAAACCGATCTCTCCGAACTCACCAAGGCGCGGCTCTGGGCGAACGAAAAGGCGCTGCGGGAATCGATCGCCCATGGCGACGCCGCCTGGGAAGAACGCGTGGTGGTCGCCTATCACCGGCTGTCGCGGGTCGAGGCGCGCATCGACGGCTCGCCGCCGGATACCGACGCGGCTTGGGAAAACGCGCATGCCGCCTTCCACCTTCAGCTGATCAATGCCTGCGGCTCGCGATGGCTGGTCGGCTTCTGCACCCAGTTGTTCGATCTGGCCGACCGCTATCGCCACATCTCGCGCATGGCGCCGCAGGCCGGCGCACGCCGGCGCGATGAAGAGCATCGCGGGATCATGGAGGCAGCCGTCAGGCGGGATGCGGATGCGGCCGTGAATTTGCTGAACGCACATTTCCAGACCACGGCGGCGCTCAGCCGCGAGGCGCTGCAGCGCATCGCGGCGAATCATCCGTCGCGGCAAAGAAAGAGCCGTCCGCGATCCCTGTAAAAGGCGCGCCGGTTACTTATGGACCAGCGCGTGCACCGAAAACAGCTGCTCGCTGTCGGTCCACATTTCCACCGGAGTCCAGCGCGCACCGCGCGCCAGCGCACTGAATGAGCCCGGCGTGTATTTGTAGCTGTTCTCGGTATGGATGGTGTCGCCGGCGCGGAAATCGATCACGCTACCGGCCACCTTCACCTTCTGCCGCTTGAGCGAGGCGAGATGCATCTCGATGCGCCGCCGCTCGCGATTGTAGAAGGCGTGGTGCTCGAAGGTTTCCGGCTTGAAATCGGCGGCCAGTTCGCGGTTCATGCGCGTCAGCAGGTTGAGATTGAACGCCTCGGTCACGCCGGCCTTGTCGTTATAGGCCGCATTCAGGATCTCGGCGTCCTTCACCAGATCGACCCCGATGATCAGCAGCGCGTTCTCGCCCAGGATGGCGCCGGCATGGCGCAGAAACGCCGAGGCTTCATGCGGCTCCAGATTGCCGATGGTCGAGCCGGGGAAAAAACCCACCTTGGTCTTTCCCGCCGCGATCGCCGGAAGCTGGAACGGCTGCATGAAATCGGCCGTGACCGGCTCGATCGGAAGCGCCGGAAACTCCTTGCGCAGGTCGGCGACTTCCTGATCCACGAATTCGCCCGAGATATCGACCGGAATGTAAGCGGCGAGTTTTTCCCCAGCCGCCGCGATCAGGATTTTCGCCTTGACGGCGGACCCGCTGCCGAACTCGACCAGCGCCGCATTGTCCGGCATCAGCTTGGCCATGTCGCCGGCATGCGCGTGCAGTATCTCCAACTCGCAGCGGGTCGGGTAATATTCCGGCTGCCGGGTGATGGTCTCGAACAGGCGCGAGCCTTCATGGTCGTAGAAATATTTTGGCGCAATGTGCTTGGGTGTCGCGCTCAGACCGGCGACGGCATCCGCCGCAAAAACGGCGATGTCCGGCGAGTCCGTGTCGAACAGAGAACGCGACTTTGCTAGCGCAACCATGATGCTCTCACACTTGTCTCACGGGTAGTCGACCAGCCGCAGGCCGGTAAATTGCCAGCGCGCCTGCGGATAGAAGAAGTTGCGATAGCTCTCGCGCGCATGGCCCTCCGGCGTCGCCAGCGAGGAACCGCGCAGCACCATCTGGTTGATCATGAACTTGCCGTTATATTCGCCGAGCGCGCCCGGCGCGGCGCGATAGCCCGGATAGGGCGCATAGGCGCTGCGGGTCCATTGCCAGACCAGGCCGAAGGCGTCGTCCATCAGCCCCGCGCGCGCCGCCACTTCCCATTCCATTTCGGTCGGCAGATGCTTGCCGGCCCAGCGGGCGAATGCATCGGCTTCGTAATAGCTGACATGGCACACCGGCGAAGCCAGATCGACCGGCTGCAATCCGGCGAGCGTCATCGCAAACCACTGCCCGTCGATCTGCTGCCAGTAGCCGGGCCCGTCCCAGCCTTCGGCTTGCACCTGCGTCCAGCCGTCGGACAGCCAGAGCGCGGGCGTGGTGTAGCCGCCGTCGGCCATGAACTCCAGCCACAGCATGTTGGTGACAAGGTGCCGTTCGATGCGCGCCGGCTGCAACAGGACCGGATGCACCGGCTTCTCGTTGTCGAAATGAAAGCCGTCGCCGACATGTCCGATATTGTGAATGCCGGACGGCAAATTCCCGAACGCGTCCTTGTCCGGCTGCGCTTGCGGCATGGTCCAGTCCGGGTCGTAGGCCGGGTTCGTCGGATTCTGCGCGAAGACGTGCAGGATGTCGGTCAGCAGCAATTCCTGGTGCTGCTGCTCGTGATGCAGGCCGATCTCGACGATCGGAAAGATTTTTGCACAGGTTTCTTCGTCCGCCTGCTCGATCAGCGCGGTCACCGCCGCGTCGACATGCGCGCGATAGGCGCCGACCTCTTCCGCATTCGGCCGCGTAATAAGTCCGCGCTTCGGGCGCGCATGGCGCGGTCCGGCGGCCACATAATAGGAATTGAACAGGAACGGAAAACGCGCGTCATAGATCTTGTAGCCGGGCGCGTGCGGCGCCAGCAGGAAGGTTTCGAAGAACCACGTGACATGCGCGCGGTGCCATTTGGTCGGGCTGGTATCCGGCATGGACTGCACGACCTGATCTTCCGGCGAGAGGCGCCCGGCGCGCGCTTCGGTCTCGCCGCGCACGCGGCGGAAGGCATCGCTCCAATAGGCGCGCTGCCGCTGCCAGGAGGCTTTCGCCAATGGCGGGAGATGTCCGGTCTCGTCCTTGCGTAAGGACGTTGCGGTAGGCATTCCTGAACTCCACGCGTGTGAGCGAGACGACGATCCGCCGACAGGACTAGAATGCGGCCTCGATCGCATTGTTCCACCGCTGCAAGCCCCGAGCCACCCCACTTTAGGGTCAACCCGCGCTGTCGTGACGACGTCCTTAATCGGCGTAAGTCACTGATAGCTGGCGATAATTTTATGCAATGCCGGTTCGCGCGGGATGCAACGCAGCCATTCGCCGCAGCGATGTCGCAACGATCCGCCGATTTTCAAGATGGGCCGGGAGCCATTTCACGTCTGGCGCGTTGACGCGGTCGCACAGGCGGGAATCCGATTGAATCATTTTTTTGCCGCCCTTTCCTGATCCCGATCGAGGAGACACGAAGATGGCCAAACCTACTCGCAAGCGTCGCGTCGCGCGCCGCGGCAACCCGCTCACGCGCTCGCTGGGCGATGCGCAATCCGCAATCGGAGGCTATGTCTCGTCCGGCCGCAAATATGTCAGCAGTGGCAGCCGGCAGGCGACCGACACTATCGGCTCATTTCTGGCGAGCTTCGACACCAGCGAATTGATCGCCGCGCTCAAGCACAAGGCGCAGGCCGCCGTCGGCGCAGGCCCGGGAACGCGGCGCAAGCGCAAGCCATCCGCCACGCGCCGCTCCGCTCCCAAGGTTCGCCGCGCCGCCTCCCGCAAGAAAACAACGACCCGCCGCAGCGCGTGGCGGAAATAATCGTCTATCGCGAGATCGCGCCGACCGGCCCGTCGGGTCGGCGCGATCTCGCGAGAACATCTTGCCTCGCTACGGCAATGCGCTAGGTTGCCCCCCGTCGGGGGCCATCAACATGACAATCAGCAATCTGCACAGCGTGGACGGCCGCATCACGGCTGCGCGGATCGGGATCGGTCGGGATCTGGTCATTCTTCATTCGCTGCTCACCGACCGGCACGCCTTCGATCCGGTCCTGCCGCATCTGGCGGCGAAATTCCGCGTCACGCTGGTCAACCTGCCCGGGTTTCACGGCTCGCAGCCGGTGGACGGAACAATCGCGGACGTGGTCGCCTTCGTGCAGCGCGCCTTCGATGAATTCGGCATTGCGCGCGACACTATCCTGATGGGCAACGGCTATGGCGGCACGGTTGCGCTCGCCTTCGCCATTGCGCATCCCGATCGCGTCGGAAAGTTGGTCCTGGTCGATGTTGCGGCCGGCTTTCCGGATGCCGGAAAGCAGGCCTTCAGGGTCATGTCGGAGAAAGTGGCAGCGGCCGGGCTTGGCGCCATCGCCGACATCGCCTCCAACCGCGTCTTCCATCAGGCCTATCTGGCGGCCCATCCGCAGGCGATCGACGAACGCCGCGCCGTCCTGCTGAAGATCGATCCGGTGGCGTTCCGCGCCGCCTGCCAGACCCTGGTCGATGCCGATCTCGTCCCCGACCTTCCGAAGGTGAAGGCGCCCACGCTTGTGGTTTACGGCGAACTCGACCAGGCCACGCCGCCGGCCCTCAACACGCTCATCGCCGCGAAGGTACCGGGCGCCCGCGCCGTCGAGATGAAAGGCTGCGGCCATTGCCCGCCGCTGGAGCAGCCAAGGCAGTTTCTCGCCGCCATCGGCGATTTCATCGGTCAATAGCCTCTCCACAGGCGCGTTTGCGGCCCTTTGTCCCTTGGCTGGGGCAACGGCGCCGCGCTACAAACGGCGGAATGCTCGCACCACGGCGGGCAATCCCGGGGGGATGGCGGATGCGGCTGGTCGGGCTGTTCGGCGGTTTGTTCTTGTTCTGGCTGGCGCTGTCCGGGCTTTTTGCTCCGCTGCTGATCTCGCTGGGCGTGGTCGCCTGCCTGCTGGCCACCGCCGCGGTCTGGCGGCTCAATATGGTGGACCGCGAAGCGCAGCCGCTGGAATTGCTGCGCGGCGCACTCACCTATTGGCCGTGGCTGGTGGTGGAGATCATCAAGTCGGCGTGGAACGTGACCAAGGTCGTGCTGCATCCGCGGCTGCCGATCTCGCCGACCATGACCGTCGTGAAGGCGAGCCAGAAAACACCCTCGGGAATCGCCACCTATGCCAACTCCATCACCCTGACGCCGGGCACGCTGACCACCGGCGTGAGCGGCCACACCCTGACAATCCATGCGCTGGTAAAAGACGGCGCGCTTGATCTGGAGTCGGGCGGCATGGATCGCCGGGTCAGCCAGTTCGAGGGCACGGCATGATGTTCGCGGCCGCTGCCATGGCCATTCTCGTGGCGCTTTCGATGGTGGTGATCCGCGCCATCAAGGGACCGACGGTGTTCGACCGCGTCCTGGCCGG
Source organism: Pseudorhodoplanes sp. (assembly GCA_022843165.1). Lineage (GTDB taxonomy): Bacteria > Pseudomonadota > Alphaproteobacteria > Rhizobiales > Xanthobacteraceae > Pseudorhodoplanes. Next base: position 68,000 of record JALHOD010000006.1, on the reverse strand, counting down.
CAATTCCGTCGGAATGCTCGCGATCCTGCTGCTGGCGGTAATCGGATTTCTCACCGGGCGTCCGCAATTCCTCGATGTCGCTCTGACCTATGGCCTGCTCAACCTGATCGCCACCCTCGCGGTGCTGAAATTCTTCCGTCACGGCGACCTCGCCTACGACGCCGAAGAGGACTCCAAGCCGTGATGTCATTCGTCATCGACATTGCGAGCGGGATCCTGATCGCCCTCGGCTGCTTTTTCATTGTTGCCGGCGCCATCGCCATGCTGCGCCTGCCCGACGTCTATACCCGCGTGCATGGCGCCAGCGTGATCGATACCGCCGGCGCCGGATTTCTGCTCACCGGCCTGATGCTGCAGGCCGGCGCCAGTCTGGTGACGGTAAAACTGGTTTTCGTTCTGGCGGTCTTCTTCTTTACGCTGCCGGTGGCCGCGCATGCGCTGGCGCAGGCGGCGCTGCATGAGGGCGTGAAGCCGCTGCTGTCCGAGGATCGCACATCGGGCGACGGCAAGGATCAGGCGGCGTCAGGGAGGCAGCCATAGAAGCCCTGATCAACATGGTGCTGCTGACCCTGCTGGCGGCGGTCGCGATTGCGATCGTGCGACAGCGCAGCCTGTTCGGCGTGGTGCTGCTCAGCGGCATTTACAGCTTCCTGATTGCCAGCGTGATGATCGTGCTGGACGCCATCGACGTTGCCCTGACCGAAGCGTCGGTCGGCGCCGGCGTGTCGGTCGTGATCCTGCTGGCGACGCTGCATCTCATCAAGACCACCGAGGCGGCCCACACTCGCGCCAGTTGGCTGCCGATCTTCGTTTCGCTCGGCGTCGGCGGCGCGCTGGTCTGGGGTACGCTGACGCTGCCGCCCTTCGGCACGCCCGATGCGCCGATTCATCGCCATGTCGCGCCCTACTATATCGAGAACGCCCTGCGGGAAACCAATGTGCCGAATATCGTCTCGGCGGTTCTGGCCGACTATCGCGGCTATGACACGCTGGGCGAGACGGTCGTCATCTTCACCGCCGGCATCGGCGTCATGATGCTGCTGCGCGGCGGCAAACGCCGCCGCAGCGAAGATGACAAGGCGGAGGACGCGTCGTGAAGTTCGACCTGATCCTGCGCATCGGAACCAAGCTGATCCTGCCGTTCGTCCTGGTCTTCGCCTTCTACATCCATTTCCACGGCGACTACCGGCCGGGCGGCGGCTTCCAGGGCGGCGTGATCGCCGCCGGCACGGTCTTCCTGGTCGCCATCACCTTCGGTCTGGCGGCCGCCAAACGCATCGCTCCGAACTGGCTGGTCGAGTTCATGGTGCCGCTCGGCGTGCTTATCTTTGCCGGCGCCGGCGTCGCCGGCCTGCTGATGGGCAAGAATTATCTCGACTATTCCGTCTTCTCGGCGAATTCCGCCACAGGCCACGAGCTCGGCATCCTCATCGTGGAACTCGGCGTGCTGATCACCGTGGCGGGAACGATGACGGCGCTGTTCTACGCATTCGTCGAGCGGGGCCGCTGATGCAGGCGCTGAACAACTTCATCGCGCACTACAATTATGTGATCACCATCTTCCTGATGATCACGGGGCTCTACATCATGGTTGCGCGCAGCAACATGGTGAAGAAGCTGATCGGTCTTTCGATCTTCCAGACCTCGGTCTATCTGCTGTATCTGGAGCCGGGAAAGATTCTGGGTGGAACCCCTCCGATTATCGACAAGGCCTTCACGGTCTATTCGAACCCGCTTCCGCATGTGCTGATCCTGACCGCCATCGTCGTCGGCGTGGCGACGCTGGCGCTCGGGCTGGCGCTGGTCGTGCGCATCAACGAAGCCTATGGCAGCATCGAGGAAGACGAAATTTTCAAAAAGGACCGCGAGCAATGAACGCGGTCCTGCCGCATCTTCCCGCGCTGCAGGTCGTCGTTCCGCTGATCGGCGCAATACTCGCAGCCTTCCTGCGGCGCGGCAATTTTGCCTTCACGCTCACGCTGGCGGTCAGCGCCATCCTGCCGTTCATATCGGGCGCCCTGCTGTGGCAGGTTCTGACTGGCGGACCGATCTCCTACGCCATGGGCGGCTGGGCGCCGCCGATCGGCATCGAGTATCGCGTCGACCTGCTGAGCGCCTTCGTCCTCATGCTGATTTCGGTGGTGGGCGTCGTCATCATCCCGTTCGCGCACCGCAGCGTGGCCTCCGAGATCGACGCCAGCAAGCAGGCCTGGTTCTACTGCATGTATCTGCTGTGCTTGACCGGACTGCTCGGCATCACGATCACCGGCGACGCCTTCAACGCCTTCGTCTTTCTGGAAGTGTCGTCGCTCGCGACCTACGTGCTGATCGCCATGGGCCGCGACCGGCGCGCGTTGCTCGCGGCCTTTCAGTATCTGATCATCGGCACCATCGGCGCGACCCTCTACGTGATCGGCGTGGGCTTTCTCTATCTGCTGACCGGCAGCCTCAACATGGTCGACGTCGCCCAGCGTCTTGCGGCGGTGGAGCCCGACCAGATGCGCACGGTGATCACGGCGCTGGCCTTCATCACCGTCGGCGTCAGCCTGAAACTGGCATTGTTTCCGCTGCATGTCTGGCTGCCGAATGCCTACGCCTACGCGCCGTCTTGGGTCACGGTGTTTCTGGCCGCGACCGCGACCAAGGTCGCGATCTACCTGCTGGTGCGCTACCTGTTCTCGATCTTCGGCGTCGCCGTGAACCTGCAGGCCCTGCCGGTCGGCGAAATCATCATCGCGCTTTCGCTGGCGGCGATGTTCATCGCGTCCTTCGTCGCGGTGTTCGAGACCAATCTCAAGCGCATGCTGGCCTATTCCTCGGTCGCCCAGATCGGCTACATCACGCTCGGCATCGGCCTCGCCAACCAGGCCGGCCTGACCGGCGGACTGGTGCATATCGTCAACCACGCCTTCATGAAGGCCGCGCTGTTCCTGGCGCTCGGCGCGATCGTCTACCGCATCGGCAGCGCGCGGCTCGGGGACCTCGCCGGCATCGGACGCAAGATGCCGCTCACCATGGCGGCCTTCGCGGTCGCCGGACTTGGACTGATCGGCACGCCGGGAACCTCCGGCTTCATCTCCAAATGGTTTCTCGCCATCGGCGCGCTGGACAGGGGCTGGTGGATACTGGTCCCCGCCATCATGGCGAGTTCGATGATCGCCTTCGTCTATGTCGGTCGCGTGCTGGAAATGGCCTATCTGCGCGAACCCTCGGCTGAAACCGCACGCGCCAGCGATCCGCCGCTCTCCATGCTGCTGCCGATGCTGGTTCTCGCCGCCGCCACCGTCTATTTCGGCTTCGACACCGAATGGACCGCCGGCATTGCCGGCAAGGCGTCGCAGGCGCTTGTGCAGGGGCTCGCCCGATGACGATGCTTGCCCCCAATGACGCTCTGCTGCTTGCTCTGATCGCACCGTTCATCGGCGCTGCGCTGATCCCGGTTTTCGGCAGATGGCCGAATCTCCGCGAGACGGTGACGCTCGTCACCGCTGCGGTGCTTCTCTTTTTCGTCCTGCAACTGCTCGGGCCGGTACTCGGCGGCGCACGGCCGGAATGGGCGGGATTCAGCGTTGCGCCCGGACTTACCCTCGCCTTCCAGGTCGAGCCGCTCGGCATGCTGTTCGCGCTGATCGCGTCGTCGCTGTGGATCGTCAATTCGGTCTATTCGATCGGCTACATGCGCGGCAATGACGAGCCGCGGCAAACCGGCTTCTATGCCTGTTTCGCGATCGCACTCGGGGCCACCATCGGCCTCGCCTTCGCAAAGAACCTGTTCACGCTGTTCCTGTTGTACGAAGTGCTGACGCTCTCGACCTATCCGCTGGTGGCGCACAAGCACAGTGTCGAGGCGCGGCGCGGGGCGCGCATCTATCTGGCGCTGCTGATCGGCACCTCGATGCTGCTCTTCCTGCCGGCGATCATCGCGACCTATGTGATGGCCGGCACGCTCGACTTCACGCCCGGCGGCATTCTCGGCGGCAAGCTCGGCAGCGGCGCGATGGCTGTCCTGCTGGCGCTCTACGTCTTCGGCATCGGCAAGGCGGCGGTGATGCCGATCCATTTCTGGCTGCCGGCGGCGATGGTGGCGCCCACGCCGGTCTCCGCGCTGCTGCACGCGGTCGCGGTGGTGAAGGCCGGCGTGTTCAGCATCGTCAAGGTCGTTGTCTATATCTTCGGGCTCGACACCTTGACTGCCGCAGGCGCCAATGTCTGGCTGGTCTATCTGGCCTCAGGCTGCATCGTGCTAGCCTCGCTGATCGCGCTCACCCGCGGCAATCTCAAGGCCCGCCTCGCCTATTCGACAGTGAGCCAACTGGCCTATGTGGTGCTGGGCGCGGCCATCGCGACCCCGCTGGGAATCATGGGCAGCGGCATGCAAATGGCCACGCATGCGGTCGGCAAAATCACCCTGTTTTTCTGCGCCGGCGCGATCTATGTCGCAACCCACAAGACTGAAGTGAAAGAGCTCGATGGCCTCGGCCGGACCATGCCAGTGACGATGGCCGCATTCCTGATCGGCTCCCTCAGCATCATCGGGCTGCCACCTTTCGGCGGCACTTGGAGCAAATGGACGCTCGCGCTGGCGGCAGCGGACAGCGGCTATCTGGTCGCACTGGGCGCACTCATGATCAGTTCGCTGCTCAACATTGCGTATCTCTTGTCGATAGTCGGGCGGGCCTTCTTCTTCGCGCCCGAGCCCGGCGCCGCCTCCGCCATTCGCGAGGCGCCGCTGGCCTGCGTCATTCCGCTTTCGGCGACCGCCGGACTCTGCGTCGTATTGTTTTTTGGCGCCGGCCAGGTTGAAAACCTGCTGACGACGATGTTTGCCAGCCGCTAGCCTCAGGAGGAGTCCCGCATGCCCGCCAGCAAAGACACGATGCAGGAACCCGGCGGCGAAAAACGCTATTGGCTTGACGACCCCCGGAATGTCGGCCGCATCGTCTGGGCACTTTACGCAGTCTGCGCCGGGCTCTTGCTTGCCGACGTCTTCATACACAAGCATGGCCCCTATGCCATCGAACATCTATTTGGCTTCTACGGCATTTTCGGTTTTGTCGGCTGCGTTGCTCTGGTGCTGGCCGCACGAGCGATGCGCGTCGTCCTGATGCGCCCGGAGAATTATTATAATGAATGACATCTCTCCGGGGCTCGTTCTTATCCTTGGTGCCTTGCTGGTACCGCTGCTGCACGGCCGCCTGCGTCAGGCCTATATGCTGGCTCTGCCCCTCCTTGCCTTCTGGCAAGTGCTCGGCTTGCCAGAAGGCGAGTTCGGCCAGATCCATTTTCTGGACATGACACTGGTGACGCTTCGCGTCGACAGGCTGAGCCTGATTTTCGGCTATATCTTCCTGATCGCCGCCTTTCTCGGCATCATCTATGCGCTGCATGTCGACGATACACTCCAGCACGTCGCAGCGCTGGTCTATGCGGGCAGCGCAGTTGGCGCCGTTTTTGCTGGCGATCTGGTTACGCTGTTTCTCTACTGGGAGGGCACCGCCATCGCGTCGGTGTTCCTGATATGGGCCAGCCGCACACCGTCATCCTATTTCGCCGGCATGCGCTACCTGATCATCCAAGTCGGTTCCGGCGTGTTGCTGCTGGCCGGAACGCTGCTCCACTACCATGCGACCGGCTCGATCGCGTTCGAGCATATGGGCGTCGGATCGCCAGCGAGCTGGCTGATATTCCTCGCCTTCGGAATCAAGTGTGCATTCCCGCTGTTGCACAACTGGCTGCAGGATTCCTATCCGGAAGCAACCGTCACCGGCACCGTGATACTCTCTGCCTTCACCACCAAGCTCGCGGTCTATGCTCTCGCGCGGGGCTTCGCCGGCACGGAAATCCTGGTGCCCATCGGCGCAGCGATGACGGCTTTCCCAATCTTCTATGCGGTGATCGAGAATGACCTGCGCCGCGTACTTGCCTACAGCCTGAACAATCAGCTGGGTTTCATGGTGGTGGGCATCGGCATCGGAACCGAACTTTCTCTGAACGGCACTGCCGCGCACGCTTTCTGCCACATCCTCTATAAGGCGCTGTTGTTCATGTCGATGGGCGCGGTGCTGTTCCGGGTCGGAACGATCAAAGGCTCGGAGCTTGGCGGTCTTTACAAGTCGATGCCATGGACGACCGGATTCTGCATCGTCGGCGCGGCTTCGATTTCCGCCTTCCCGCTTTTCTCCGGATTCATCAGCAAGGCGCTGATCATTACAGCAGCGATGAATGAAGGGTATTTCTGGACTTGGCTGATCCTGCTTTTTGCAAGCGCCGGCGTGTTCCACCATTCCGGAATCAAAATTCCCTATTTTGCATTTTTTGCACACGATTCTGGGAAACGTTGCGCGGAGGCGCCCGGCAACATGCTTGTTGCGATGGGTATTACGGCCTCGCTCTGCGTGCTGATCGGCGTCTGGCCAAAGCCACTCTACGACCTGCTTCCTTATGCTGTCGACTTCAAGCCGTACACCACAGAGCATGTCGTTACGCAATTGCAGCTTTTGATGTATTCGGCACTTGCCTTTACCGTGTTGATGCGGACCGGTCTCTATCCCCCGGAACTGCGCTCAACCAATCTGGATACGGATTGGTTCTACCGGCGCGCCGGCTATGCACTGGCGGTCCGGTTCGCAGATGGCGCGCAGACCTTCTGGGAGGCGGTCGACCGCTTGGTGCGGCACGCGGTCAGCAAGATCGTCTTTCGCCTGCATACCTATCACGGCCCCGGAGGGATTCTGGCGCGGACCTGGCCGACCGGAATCATGGCGTTCTGGACCACGGTGATGCTCGCGGCCTATCTCGTCCTGTCCTACCTCTAGCCGCGCGGGGCGTTGCCGCGCCTCTTTGCATCTGCAGACGCCTGCGACGCCCCAGTATCAGCGCGACATCATCCACGATCCCGCTGCGGCATCATGCGCCGTCGCAGACGGCCGCGCCCGCTTGCCACACAGGCCGGGTTGCGATATCCATATGTCGATACAAGTGTACTGCATAGCGGTCCATAAGAAGCCGCAACAAAAGTCGCGTCGGGAGGTCTGCGTGTCCAGGGTTGTCAGGAAGATCGCGCTCGAAGAGCATTTTCTCGATCCCGCCTTCGAAGAATACTGGCTGAAGACGGTCGAGGACGTCGATCCCAAGCTCTACGGCCAGGTGCTGGCGCGGCTGAAGGATTTCGGCGAGCAGCGGCTCGCGGCCATGGACAAGGCCGGCATCGCGCGTTCGGTGCTCTCGCTCGCCGGTCCCGGCGTGCAGGCGGAACACGATGCCAAAAAGGCAGTCCGCAAGGCCATCGAGGCCAACGATTTCCTGGCGCGCGAAATCCAGAAGCGGCCGGACCGCTATTCCGGTTTCGCCCATATCGCCCTGCAGGATCCCGCCGCCGCCGCCAACGAGCTCGAGCGCTGCGTGAAACAGCTCGGCTTTGCCGGCTGCATGATCAACGGCCACACCCACGGGCAATATCTCGACGATCCCGCGCTCTATCCGTTCTGGGAACGCGCGGAAGCGCTCGGGACCATCGTCTATCTGCACCCGGCCGACCCGGTCTCGCCCTTCGCGGTGCTCGAGGGCTACAAGGGCCTGAAGCGCGCGACCTGGGAATGGACGCTGGAAACCGGCTCGCATGCGCTGCGCATGGTGTTCGGTGGCCTGTTCGACCGGTTTCCGAAGGCGACGCTGGCGCTCGGCCATCTCGGCGAGACCCTGCCCTATCTGCTCTGGCGCTTCGACAGCCGCGCCAAGCTCTATGGCGTGAAGCTGAACCGCCAGCCCTCCGACTACATCAAGAGCAACATGGTCGTGACCCTGTCCGGCATGTTCTCGGCCGAGCCGCTCAATTGCGCGATCGCCGCGCTCGGCCACGAGCATGTGATGTTCTCCGCGGATTACCCCTTCGAATCCACCGAGGAAGCCGGGCATTTCATGGACAGCGTGCCGCTCGACGAGCGCGTGCGCGACGACATCAGCTACAACAACGCGAAAAAACTTCTGCGACTGCCAGACTGATTCACAAGGCATCAGCGAGAGTCACCGATGAACAAGCACACCATCGCCCGGCCCGCCGGCACGCCGGACAAAAGCCAGGTGCAGGTCATCGCCCGCGCCGCCTCCATCCTGCGCGCGCTGGAAGACGCCACGCCGGGACTGAGCCTCGGCCAGATCGCGCAACGGGTGAATCTCGCCCGCTCCACCGTGCAGCGCATCGTGTCGGCGCTGGAAACCGAGAAGCTGGTGATCGCCGCCTCACCCAACGGCCGCGTGCGGCTTGGCCCCACCATCCTGCGGCTCGCGGCCTCGGTGCGCACCGATTTCGTCACCATCGCCAAGCCGTTCATCGGCAAGCTGTCGAGCGATCTGCATGAAACCGTCGATCTGGCGACGGTGAAGAACGACCACATGGTCTTCATCGACCAGGTGATCGGGTCGCAGCGGCTGCGCACGGTGTCCGCCGTCGGCGACGCCTTCCCGCTCCATTGCACCGCCAACGGCAAGGCTTATCTGGCACAGCTCGGCGACGAGGAAGTCGAAGCGCTGATCGGCCGTTCCTACGAGGCGCGCACGCCGAAAACCATCACCACGCTGGATGCGCTGCTGGACGAACTGAAGTCGATCCGCCGGCACGGGGTCGCCTTCGACCGCGAGGAACACACGCTCGGCATCTGCGCGGCGGGCGTCGCCCTGCGCGATTTCCACGGCAACACGGTCGCCGTTTCAGTGCCGGTGCCCAGCCAGCGTTTCAAGGAGCAGCAGAAGGACATCGCGGAGCGCCTGTTGCGCACCAAGGCGGAGCTCGAGGAGCACATCAACGCCGCCATGAAATAGCACGGCAATCACAGTTCTACTCAACACGACACCGGCAAGCGCGGGTTCGCGCGGACGAAAGGGAGGCTCGGATATGGCGAAGAAGATTCGCGGAATATCGTTCCAGGAGAACCTGAAGAACGAGATGGGACTGGAATTCTACAACCTGTCGCATCGTTTCGGTTACCAGTCGCCAAACTGGCCCTATTTCGAGGACGTCAAGATCGAGCGCATTCACTACATGGCGAAGTCGGGCGTGTTGTCGCAGCGCATCACGACCTCCATGCACAACACCACGCATATCGACGCGCCGGCGCATGTCATCCAGGGCACGCCCTTCATCGACGAGGTGCCGCTGCCGCATTTCTTCGGCACCGGCATCGTGGTGTCGATCCCGAAAAAGAAATGGGAACAGATCACCTATGACGATCTCGAAAAGGCCGCCGGCAAGGTCGTGCGCCCGCATGACGTCGTCATCGTCAATACCGGCTGGCACCACCAATACGAGGACAGCGAGGACTATTTCTGTCGCGCGCCGGGTTTCGTGCCCTCGGCTGGCGACTGGTTCGTGGAGAAGAAAGTGAAGGTCGTCGGCCACGACACGCAGGCCAACGATCATCCGCTCGCCACCGCCATCGGCCCGCAGCGCAACGGCCCGCTGCATCCGCATCTCGCCGACGAATACAAGGAATGGTCCGGCGGCCGCGACTGGAAGGACGACTTCCCGGAATGGGAGCCGGTCCATCGCAAGCTGTTCAGCAACGGCATTCTCGGCATCGAGAATATCGGCGGCGATCTCGACAAGGTCACCGGCAAGCGCTGCACCTTTGCCTTCTTCCCGTGGAACTGGGATCGCGGCGACGGCTGCATCATTCGCCTGGTCGCGATGATCGATCCGACCGGCGGCTATCGCATCGAACGCGGAAAGGCTTTCAAATGATCGTTCGCAAGCTCAACGACGCCAAGTCGTACGAAGCACCCAATCACCGCGCCTATTCCTCGCTGCGTCTGTTCGGCATGGATGCCGGTGGGCCGACCAAGTTCGTGGTCGGGCTGTCGCATTTTCTTCCCGGCGGCGGCGCGGGTCCGGATTCCTCGCCGACCGAAAAGGTCTATGTAGTGCTGTCGGGTCGTCTCACCCTGATTGTCGACGGCAAGGAGACGATCCTCGGCCCGAGCGATTCCTGCTACATCGGCCCGAACGAGAAGCGCGAGATCATCAACCGCACCAACGAAGTGGTGACGATGATCGTGGCGATGAACAACCCGCAGGCGTGATGCAGGACGTGATGGCCGGGCCTGGCCCGGCCATCCGCGTCTTTGCCAAAAAATAAAACGTGGATGCCCGACACATGGCCGGGCATGACGAGGGAGGGAATGTCATGACCGAAGCCTGGCTCAAGAACCCGCATTCGCTGTTCGATATCCGCGGCAGGACCGCCATCGTCACCGGCGCCTCCGGCGCGTTCGGCGCGCTGGCCGCGCAGGTGCTGGCGGGCGCCGGCGCCAATCTGGTCATTGCCGCCGGCAAGGCCGACGAATTGAAGAAGACCGCCGCCGAATGCGAGAAGCTCGGCGCCAAGGTGGAGAGCGTGGCGATCCGCCCGAGTTCGGAAGCCAATTGCGACAGGATCGTGCAGGCGGCGGTCGACAAGTTCGGCCGCGTGGACATCCTGGTCGTCGGCTCGGGCAAGAACGATGTCGCCAAGATCGTGGACATGACGCCGGACCGTTTTCTCGACGTCATGGACGCCAATGTCACGCAGTCCTGGCTGATGGCGCGCGCCGCCGGCAAGCAGATGCTGAAACAGGGCCAGGACGGCAAACCTGGCGGCAAGGTCGTGCTGATGTCCTCCGCCCGCGGCCTGCTCGGCCATCCCGCCGGCTACACCGCCTATTGCGCCTCGAAATCCGCCGTCGACGGCATCACCAAGGCGCTCGGCTGCGAATGGGGCGACACCGGCATTACCGTGAACGCGATCGCGCCGACCGTGTTCCGCTCGGCGCTGACCGCATGGATGTACGACGACACCGACAAGGCCAAGGACGTGCGCAAGGGCTTCCTGTCACGCGTGCCGAAGGGCCGCCTCGGCGAGCCGTCCGATCTCGCCGGTCCGCTGTTGTTCCTCGCCTCCTCCGCCTCGGATTTCTATACGGGACATATCCTGTATGCCGACGGCGGCTACACGGCGGGCTGAGATGGCACCCATGGCAGGCATGGCTGTCACTGTCATCGGCGCCGGCCTGATGGGCCACGGCATCGCACAGGTCTTCGCCCTGCACGGGCACGCCATTACGGTCTACGACTCCTTCGACGCCAATCTGAAAACGCTGAAGGACCGCATCTCCGTCAATCTGCGCGATCTCGGCGACGACCCGAAAGCGGTCGAACGCGTGACGCCGCAATCAGATCTCGCGGCGGCCGTGCGCGATTCCGATTATGTGGTCGAGGCGGTGCTGGAGGATCTGCCGCTCAAGCAGAAGCTCTTTGCCGAGATCGAGCGGCATGTGCGCCCCGACACCGTCCTCGCCAGCAATACGTCGGTGATTCCGATCACAAGGATCATGGAAGGATTGAGCAGGCGCGAGCGCGCGCTCGGCACCCATTGGTGGAACCCGCCCTATCTGGTGCCGCTGGTGGAAGTGATCGGCACGCCCTGGACCTCGCAGGCGGCGATCGACTGGACGATGGCCCTGCACCAGGCGATCGGCAAAACGCCGGTGCATGTGAAGAAGGACGTCGCGGGATTTGTCGGCAACAGGTTGCAGCACGCGCTCTGGCGCGAGGCCGTCGCTTTGGTCGAGCACGGCATCTGCGACGCCGAGACCGTGGACACTGTGATCAAGGCGAGTTTCGGCCGCCGCCTCGCGGTGCTGGGTCCGCTGGAGAATGCCGACCTAGTCGGCACCGACCTGACGCTCGCCATCCACAGGACGGTGCTGCCCGAGATCGAAAGCCGTCCCGGCCCCTCGCCCTATCTGGAGAAGCTGGTGGCCGATGGTAAGCTGGGCATGAAATCCGGCGAAGGCTTCCGCAAGTGGACGCCGGAGCAACAGGCCGCGTTACGCTCGCGGGTGACGCAACATCTTAAAAAGGCGCGCGCACAAGACGCCTGATCATTTCCGAAAATCACAGGGAGGACGATCATGACAGAAGACAACGGCACTTCCAAAGACCAGCTCCGCAGCGGTGTTTCGCGCCGCACCGTCATTCAGGCCGGTGTCGGCCTTGTGGCCGCGCCGGCGGTGCTGCGGGTCATTCCCGCCAATGCGCAGAGCAAGGTGATCAAGATCGGCAATGTCAGCCCGCGCACCGGCCCGCTTGCCGGCTTCGGCGAGGCCGACCCTTTCATCATCGACCAGGTGAAAGGCATTCTCGCCAAGGGCATCCAGAGCGGCGGCAAGACGTATTCGGTCGAGATCATCTCCAAGGACAGCCAGTCCAATGCCAGCCGCGGCGCCGAAGTCGCCGCCGAACTGATCCTGCGCGACAAGGTCGACCTGATCCTCGCCTCCGGCACGCCCGACACCACCAACCCGGTGGCCGATCAGGCCGAAGTCAACGAAGTTCCCTGCATCACCACCAACTGCCCTTGGCAGCCTTACTTTTTCGGCCGCAAGGGCGACCCGAAGAAGGGCTTCAACTGGACCTACCACTTCTTCTGGGGCCTTGAGGACATCATCGCCTCGTTCACCGCGCTGTGGGACAGCGCGCCGACCAACAAGGTGGTGGGCGGCATGTTCTCCAACGACGCCGACGGCAACGCCTTCGGCGACGCCAACCTCGGCTTCCCCGCCGCCTTGCCGAAGGCCGGCTACAAGCTGGTCGACCCCGGCCGCTTCCAGCTGATGAACAACGACTTCACCGCGCAGATTTCCGCGTTCAAGGCGGCGAATGTCGAGATCGTCACCGGCGTGTTCATCCCACCGGATTTCGCAACCTTCTGGTCGCAGGCGGCGCAGCAGGGCTTCAAGCCGAAGATCGTCACAGTGGCGAAAGCCCTGCTCTTCCCCTCCGCGGTCAACGCGCTGGGCGAGCGCGGCAACGGCCTCACCACGGAAATCTGGTGGTCGCCGAATCATCCCTTCAAGTCCGGCCTCACCGGCCAGTCCTCGAAGGAACTCGCCGACGCCTATGTGAAGGCGGCGAACCGTCCCTGGACGCAGCCGATCGGCTTCCAGCACGCCTTGTTCGAGGTCGCCATCGACACGCTCAAGCGCGCGAAGTCGCTCGATCCCAAGGCGATCCGCGACGCCATCGCGGCGACCGACTATCAGTCGATCGTCGGCCCGGTGAAATGGACCGGCCAGCCGGTGAAGAACGTGACCAAGACTCCGCTTGTGGCCGGACAGTGGCAGCGCAAGGGCGCCAATCTCGATCTGGTCATCACCGCCAACAAGCCGGCGCCGCAGATTCCGGTCGGCGGCAAGATGGAATTGCTGTCGTAGCCTCGTCAGCCGGGAGCGCGGCCAGTCCGCGCTCCCGACTCTTCTTCCGCGTGACGGGTTCACAATGGCCTCCATTCTCACACTAGACGGCATCTCCAAGCGCTTCGGCGCCATCGTGATCGCAAACGATGTCGATCTCGCTGTGAAGAAAGGCGAGGCGCTCGGCATCATCGGACCTAACGGCGCCGGCAAGACCACCCTCTTTGGCGTCATCACCGGCACCGTGCCACCGGATTCGGGATGCGTGACGTTCGACGGCCGCGACGTGACGCGGCTTCCGCCCGACCAGCGCTGCCGCATGGGCATCGCGCGCTCCTTCCAAATTCCCCAGCCGTTCGGCGGCATGACGGTGTTCGAGAATCTGGTCGTGGCCGCCGCATTCGGCCAGGGCCGCAGCGAACACGACGTCTATGCGCAGAGCCATGACATTCTCGAGCGCTGCGGACTCGCGGCCAAGGCCAACCGGCCGGCGAGCTCGCTCACCCTGCTCGACCGCAAGCGGCTGGAACTGGCGCGTGCGCTCGCGACCGCGCCTCAACTGCTCCTGCTCGACGAAGTGGCAGGCGGCCTGACCGAGCATGAATGCGAGGCGCTGGTCGACTTGATCAGGGACATCCGCAAGACCGGCATCACCATCGTCTGGATCGAGCACATCGTGCATGCGCTGCTGGCCGTGATCGACCGGCTGGTGGTGCTGCATGGCGGCGCCTTCATCGCGCAGGGCGATCCGCAAGAGGTGATCCGCTCGCCGCAAGTGAATGAAATCTATATGGGAATCCCCGCCGATGCCTGAGCCGCTGCTCGACATCCGCGCGCTCGACGCCTTCTACGGCGATTTCCAGGCCTTGTTCGGCATTTCTCTGGCTGTTCCGGCCAATTCCGTCGTGTCTTTCGTCGGCGCAAATGGCGCGGGCAAGAGCACGCTGCTGAAAAGTATCGCCGGGCTGATGCCCGCCAAGGCGGACGCCATCACGTTCGACGGCGAAGCGATCGGCGACAAGCCCGCCTATGACGTTGCGAAACGTGGCATCGCATTGGTTCCGGAAGGCCGGCGCCTGTTTCCGTCGCTGTCGGTGGAAGAAAATCTCATGATCGGCGGCCAGCTCGGCCGCGCGGGGCCATGGTCGCTGGCGCGCGTCTATGAGCTGTTCCCGGTGCTGTTCGAGCGCCGCAACACATCCGCCACCGCACTCTCCGGCGGGCAGCAGCAGATGTGCGCCATCGGCCGCGCGTTGATGGCCAATCCCCGCCTGATGATGTGCGACGAGATCAGTCTTGGCCTCGCACCCATCATCGTGCGCGACATCTATGCGCGGCTGCCGCAGATCGCCGCCGCCGGCATCACGCTCGTCATCGTGGAACAGGACGTGGCGCAGGCGCTGAAAGCCGCCGACCACGTCTATTGCATGCAGGAAGGCCGTATCGTGCTGCAGGGCCGGACCGGTGACATCACGCGCAAGGCGGTGTCGGCCGCCTATTTCGGGGTGTAAGCGTGGAGTGGGTCAACACCATCGTGCAGGGCATTCTGACCGGCGGGCTCTATGCCATGTTCGCCGCCGGGCTGTCGCTGATCTTCGGCGTGATGCGGCTGGTCAACATCGCCCATGGCGACCTGATCGTGCTCGCGGCCTATGTCGCACTGGTCGTCACCGAAACGCTCGGCATCAATCCGCTGGTCTCGCTCGCCTTCGTGGTGCCGATCATGGCGATCGCCGGCTATGTCCTGCAGCGCACGATCCTGAACCGCACGCTCGGCGACGACCTGCTGCCGCCCTTGCTCGTGACCTTCGGACTGTCGATCATCATCCAGAACGCGCTGCTGGAGATATTCACTGCTGACAGCCGCAAGCTCAATGCCGGCCCAATCGAAACTGCAAGCATCGAGGTGCTTCCCGGTATTTCGCTCGGCGTCCTGCCGCTGCTGCAATTCGTGCTTGCCGTTGCGGTGATCGCGGCCATGCAGTTCCTATTCTACCGCACCGCCACCGGCCGCGCCTTTCGCGCCACCTCCGACGACCAGCCGGTGTCGCAGCTCATGGGTCTCGATAACCGCCACGTCTTCGCGCTCGCGATGGCGCTCTCGCTCGCCATCGTCGCCATCGCCGGCGTGCTGCTCGCCGTGCGCGCCAATTTCGATCCCTCCATCGGCCCGGCCCGGCTGATTTTCGGCTTCGAGGCGGTGATCATCGGCGGGCTTGGCTCGATGTGGGGAACGCTCGCAGGCGGCATCATTCTCGGCGTCTCGCAGGCGATCGGCGCCAAGATTGACCCCGGCTGGCAATTGCTCGCGGGACACCTCGTCTTTCTCTTTATCCTTGCCATCAGGCCGCAGGGCCTGTTCCCGAAGGTGCAGTGATGGGCGCCGCCGCCATCCGGGTCGTGCACTCTACCCGCTCCAGCCGGATCGGCGTCGCGGGCTTTGCGCTGCTTTTTGTGATGCTGGCAGCCGCCCCGTTCTGGGCCGAGCGCTCCGACCTGCGGCTCCTGGTCGAGATCTTCACCTATGTCGCGCTCGCCAGCCTGTGGAACCTGCTCGCAGGCTATGCCGGCCTGGTCTCGGTCGGCCAGCAGGCCTATGTGGGGCTCGGTGCCTACATTCTCTTCGGGCTTGCGATCTTTGCCGGCATCAATCCGGTCTGGACCATTCCGATTGCCGGACTGATCTCCGCCGTCATCGCGATCCCGGTCGCCTTCCTGATCTTCCGCCTGCGCGGGCATTACTTTGCCATCGGCACCTGGGTGGTGGCGGAGGTCTTTCGCCTGCTCGCCGCGCAGATCGGCCCGCTCGGCGGCGGCTCCGGCATCTCGCTCCCCGTCGCGACTGTCACCGCCATCGCCGAGACGCGGCAGATGCGCGAATTCCTGATCTACTGGATCGCACTCGCACTTCTGGTCGTCATTCTCGGGCTGATCGTGATGCTCTTGCGCTCGCGCTACGGACTTGCGCTCACCGCGATTCGCGACAACGAGACCGCCGCGCTGTCGAACGGCGTCAACGTCACCCGCACCAAGCTCGTGGTCTATGTCATCACCGCCGCCGGCACGGCCATGATCGGCGCACTCATCTTCCTGCAGAAGCTGCGCATCTCGCCCGATGTCGCCTTCAGCGTCAACGAATGGACCGCCTTCGTCATCTTCATCGTGGTGATCGGGGGCGTCGGCCGTCTGGAAGGTCCGATCATCGGCACCATCGTGTTCTTCCTGCTGCGCGAGACCCTCGCCGACCTCGGCGCACTTTACCTGCTCATGCTCGGCATCGTCGCTATCGGGGTGATGCTGAAAGCGCCGAAGGGCATCTGGGGCTATGTCGCCGACCGTTTTGGCTGGGAGCTGTTCCCGCTGGCGCGGCGGGTGGAGCGCCGTGACGGACCGCCGCCATGAGCAGGCGCCTCGCCATCGATGTCCATGCCCATGTCGTGGTGCCGGAGGTCTATGAGCAGACCGCGCGCTGGAGCGTGTTCGCGCAATCGAGCAATTATCCCGGCCTGAGCGACGAGGCCCGCAGGACGGCGAAGGAGCGCAGCGACAGCGTTGTCGCACGCATGGCCGACGCCGACCAGCGCATCAGGGCGATGGACGCCATGGGCGTCGACGTGCAGGTGCTGTCGGCGAGCCTGGTGCATCAATGCACATATGAGGCCGAGCCGCAGGTGGCGCTCGCGCTCGACCAAAAGTCCAACGGCCGCATTGCGGCGATGGTCGCGGCGCATCCGGCGCGGCTGAGAGGCCTCGGCAGTCTGCCGCTGCAATCGCCCGCCCTCGCGGTTCAGGAACTGATCCGTTGCATGACGAATCTCGGGCTTAGTGGAGTCACAATCTCGACGCGCGTTCGCGATACCGAGATCGGCGACAAAAGCCTGCGGCCATTCTGGGAGAAAGCCGAAGAACTGGACGCCGTGGTGTTCATCCATCCGGCCGGCAATCCCGATGCGCGCTTCAGGAAATACTTCCTCTGGAACAGCATCGGCCAGAATTTCGAAGAAGCGATGGCGATTGCCTCGCTCATGTATGAAGGCATCCTCGACGCCTATCCGAAACTGAAAATCTGCGTTTCGCATGGCGGCGGCTATATGCCCTTCTATATGGGCCGTATCGCACGCAATTATCTCGAAAAGCCCACCACCCGCGTCAATATGACGAAACCGCCGGACGACTATCTGCGGATGCTGTTCTACGACACCTGCGTCTATGATCCGGTCACCCTGCAGGCGCTGGTCGCCGCCGTTGGCGCGGAGCGGGTGCTACTGGGTTCGGATTACCCGGTCGGCGAAATGAAGCCGGTCGAATTCATCATGCAAACCGCCAGCCTCACCGCAGCCGACCAAGAGAAAATCATCGGCGGCAACGCCGCAACGCTGTTCGGCCTCGCCTGACGGCGCCATTGCGGGAGGAAGGCTCTTGAACATGGCGTTCAACTAGCGTGTGGTGTCGCGAGGAGCGCCACATGACTCGCATTTCGGGAATTGCAGTTTTCGCCGTTGCACTGATCCTTGCGGCTGCCGGCCCGGCTGCGGCGCAGCGCTATTCGCCCTATTGCGCGACCTTCAGCGGCGACGGCGGCATGGATTGCAGCTACCCCTCGTTGCAAAGCTGCCTCGCATCCATTAGCGGCGTGGGCGGCTCCTGCAACGTCAATCCCCGGTCGCGCAACAGCCCGCCGCCACCACCCGGTTTCATGCAGCGTCTGATGCAGGGCACCGGTCCGGCTTTCGCGCCCATTCCGATAGCGCCGCCGCCGGATTCCGGTCTGGCGCCGCTTTCGTCGACCCCTGGTTCCGGCAATCAGTCGCAATATTGCGCCGTCTATTCCGACGGCTCCAACAATTGCGGCTTCCCGACCATGCAGAGTTGCCGCGCGGCGGTCAGCGGCGTCGGCGGCACCTGCAGCACCAATCCGCGCCTGCAACGGCGCCCCACCCGCGCACCCGGCCTGTCGATTCCCGCCGACACGCATTGGCTGCCGCCACCGCCCCCGAGCCACTAGTGATCGCGCGGCGGGACAAGAGCAAGAGAGCGCATGGTCAAGCCCCCTCACATCAATGTCACGGCGCCGCCCTTCAATGCCAAGGGCGACGGTCGCAGCGACGACCGCGCCGCCATCCAGGCCGCGATCCACGCTGCCGCCAATGCCGGTGGCGGCTGCGTCTATTTCCCGAAAGGCGTCTATCTGATCGGCGCTGAGCCGAACGGCATTGGCGGCCTGCAACTTCGCTCGCATGTCACGTTGCAGGGCGAGGCGCCGCGCGCCGCACTGCTGAAACTGAAGGACGGCGCCAACCGAACCATGATCTACGGCCCGGCCAATGTTGAGACGCTCTGGGGCAGTGGTTCGGCCGAGGGCGTGGAAAACTGGTCGCTGGTGAACATCGAGATCGACGGCAACCGCGCCAACAACACTGCCGGCAACGGCGTCTGGGTCTACGGCTTCAAGCCGATCGTGAAAAATCTCTTCATCGGCAATGTCGCCGAACATGCATGGCACAGCGAATGGGGCACCGGCGGCCCGCGCTTCGGCATGGAAGGCGTCATTACCAATCTTTATGTCGAGACCTGCGGCAAGCATGGCTTCTGGTATGGCGGCCCGCATGATTCCGTAATCACCAGCGTGTTCGTGGTCGACGCCTCGCAATCCGGCCAGGGCGAATGGGATTCCTTCCATCTCGAGCGGCGCGCCACCTCACGCTTCGTCACCTGCCATTCCTGGGCGCGGGCCAACCGCAAGGCCCGGCATCGTTTCGGACTGTACGACAGATCGGGCGGCAACGATTTCATCGGCTGCCAGTTCGAGGGCGCGTTCAACGCCAATGTCTATGCGCTCGGCCAGGGGTCGACCTTCGATGCCTGCCGCTTCTTCGCCGCCGGCAACGGCCGCAATGTGGTGATCCGCACCACCGAAATCGTCATGAAGGCACGGCTCGACGGGCCGCTGGAGGGCGCGCAGCCCTGCAAGGGTATCGTGCTGGGTGAAGTGGGCGACTGGGTCGCGGCCTGCGACATCGACGTCTATGTCACGGCGCAGGCTGCCGGCGCGGTGGATTTCACGCATTCCTCCGGCACGAATTCCCTTCGGGTGCGCGGTTTCCTGAATTCCGGCGTCGCTTACGTCGGGACGCCGAAGCTGACCGACGATGTCGATTTCTTCTGCTCGGGCCGGAGCGGCACCGTCCTGCGCCAGAGCGTGAAGTGATCCGCTACTACCGGCGGGCGGACCGCGCGATGGTTTTCGGCGTTGCCGCCATGCGCGCGCTGCAAAACGCCTCAACCGCGTCCGCCGCCGCCGCCGCGATGACCGTCTGCCGTTCTTCCCCTGCCAGGATTTTTTCCTCAGCGGGATTGATGATCAGCCCGGCCTCGAACAGCACCGCCGGCATGCGCGCGGCGCGCAGCACGTACAATTTGTCGAAGCGATAGACGCCGGTCTCCGCATCAAGCAGTTGGCGTCGTCGCCCGCCCATGATTTTTTCCGTGTAATGCCGGGTGAATTGCAGGCCACGCTCTTTCAGCCGCTGGCCCAGCATTTTTGCGAATTGCAGGCTGCCGACGCGATCGCTGTTCTCATGGGAGACGAACATGGAATGTCCCTGGAACCGGTCGCTGAAGCGCTTGGGTCCGCCCTCCCCGTCCATGTGCTGCAGCAGGGATTCCGGCACCGAATCGTGATGCACGGAGACCAGCAGATCGACTTTTGCGGCATTGGCATTCACGACGCGCCTGATCAGCGCGGGCAAGGCCGGGCCGGACGTCACCAGCAGCATGGTCTTCGCGAAACCCGCGTCGATCAGGTTGCGCTCGATCCGTTTTGCGAGATTGAGATTGAAATCGTATTCCGTCACGCTGCGCACGGAGATCGCGCCGGGGTCTTCGGCGGTATGACCGACATCCAACAGCACACGGAATGACGCGCGATCGCAGGACGGCGCGGACGGTTTCGCGGCTTTGGCGGTCTGCGCGGCGGCCGCGTTCACACTGACCAGCGACAGCCACGTCACAACCAGCGGCAGAAACGTCACGTAGCGCCATGCGAGGCGCATCGTCAACGCGCCGGTGCGACGGGCGCGTAGAAGGTCCCGTCCACTTCGAAGATATCATCCTGGTTAAGCCGGCTGACTTCCAGAATGGTGCGCGGCGGATAAGGTGCGCCGCCCCACAGCTCTTCCTGCACCTTGTTCACCAGCGGACGCAGCCGGTTCATGTCGGTGACATAGGCCACAATGCGCACCGCATCGCGCAGGCCGGCGCCTTCCGCGGCCGCAATCAGCTTCATATTGACGAAGGCCTGGCGAATGCGCGCCGCCTCGCCCGCCACCAGAGCGTTGGTTGCCGGGTCGATTCCGCGCATGCCCGCCACGAAGACGAAATCGCCGGCGCGCGTGCCCAGACTCCAGGGGCCGGTCGGCGTGATCGCGCCCTGTGGGGACAATATCCTCACCCCGTTCGGAGACGTCATATGTATGTCCGTATTAACCACATCCTGTCCCACCATGCGGTCGGCAAAAGTAGGCCGGCCCATTCGGCTTCGAGTGGGTGCATCGGAAACAGTCCCACGCAGCAGGTCAAGCCCGATTAATTTTGCGGCAAATCGTCGATCTGCCGAACATTTCAACAGATGAAATTCGTTAGTGTACCTGCCCGCTCCCATACCCTGAGACATTTGCGTCCCTATCGTTTTTCGGAAAAATCGGCCAATCTCCACCCCGGATGCATGAACCACTTGCCCTACCGGCTCGTATTTCAGACAAATCCAGGTGCTTGAGGGAGGAATTCAGATGAAGTTGATCACCGCTTTGCTGGCAGGCGCCGTCGCCCTGTCGGCTTCGGCCGCGTCGGCCCAGACGGAAACGATCCGTCTTACCATCGCTTCGAGCCATCCGCCGGTCATTCCGTGGGTGCTGGCGATGAAGAACACCGTCGTCGCCAAGGCGAACAAGGCGCTGGAAGCCAAGGGCTCGAAGTATCGCATCGAATGGAACGAAGCCTATGGCGGCGTTCTGTACAATTTCGAAAACACCATCGAGGCGATCGAACAGGGCATCACCGATTTCGGCTGGGTGGGCACGCTCTGGGAGCCGGCGAAAATGCCGCTGCAGAACATCATGTTCGCCACGCCTTTCACCACCGACGATCCGAAACTCTCCGCCAACGTCATGCTGTCGTTGATGGAGAAGAATCCGAACTTCCAGAAGGAATGGGCCAGCCAGAACGCGGTCTATTTCGGCGCGACGGTGTCGGATTCCTATCAGCTCTTCACCAAGTTCCCGGTCACCAAGCTGGAAGACCTGAAGGGCAAGAAGATTCTGGCCGCCGGCGCGGTCGGTGCCTGGGCTGAAGGTCTTGGCGCCAGCTTCGTGAATGCCGGCATCCCGACTTTCTACAACGCACTGCAGACCGGCGTGGGCGATGGCGTGATCCTGATCCCGTCCGGCGCCGTGCCGATCAAGCTGCACGAGGTCGCTCCCTACGTGACCTACGTCAACATGGGTGCGGTGGCCTTCGGCGGCTTCGCCGCCAACAAGAAGAAATGGGACAGCCTGCCGCAGGAAGTGCGCGACGTGCTGGCGCCGATCGCTCGCGAATACACGATGGAGAACATCAACATCGTGCTCGATCGCGAGAAGAAGGGGCTGGAGCGCATGAAGAGCGAAGGCGCCAAGATCTCCACCCTGCCGGAAGCCGAGCGCAAGCGCTGGGCGGAAGCGATGCCGAACACTGCGAAGGCCTGGGTCGAGGCCAACGAAAAGAAGGGTATCCCGGCCAAGCAGATCATGACCGACTACATGGCCGCCATGCGTGCGGCCGGCGCCAAGCCGGCCCGCGACTGGGACAAGGGTCTCTGATCTTCTGACCGATCTACGGCCGGGCGTCCTCCGACGCCCGGCCGTATTCTTTCCGCCCGTCGTGCATGCTCCCGCGTCGCGCGCAGATCATTCCGGATGCAGACACGCCACCTTGTCTGCTATCTTCAGGCCAACCAAGAAAAGCTAGACTGCGACGCCGATCGGGCGCGACAGCCGGCGCAGTGGGGACACGATGCATACGACGACAGCGCAGTCGGACACGCCGGCGCCGGCCCGCAGCCTGATCGGACGCGCCGACGGCGCCTTCAACTTCCTGTTGTCGGCTGTGAGTTCGGTCTGGATCTTCGCCATCATGGTGGTGATCTGCGCCGACATTCTGATGCGCAACCTGTTCAATGCGCCGATCTCCGGCGTGGTCGAGTTCATCGCATTGTCGGTACCCGTCATCGTCTTCCTGCAAATGCCCAACGCCGTTTGCGAGCGCCGCCTGGTGCGCGCCGAACTGGTCATCGCTCCGCTCGAGACCAGCCGGCCGCGCGTCGCTGCCATTTTCAATTTTGTCTTCACGATCGTCGGCGCCGTGCTGTTCTGGAAAATTCTGGTCTGGGCCTGGCCGGATTTCGTCAAGGCATTCCAGAGCGGCGAATATGCGGGAATGCAGGGGGCCTACACGATTCCGGTCTGGCCGTTCAAGCTCACGCTGATTATCGGCACGGCCTTCGCGCTGCTGCAACTGGTCAAGCTGGCCGTATTCAACGCCGCAACCATCGTGCGGGGCGAACCGGCCGCGGCCGGCGCCAAGGATGTTAGCCCCAGCGTCGGCATCCTGATCGCCGCCATCTTCATCGCCGCCGCGCTCGGCTTCATCGCCTTCATGTTCTACGGCAATCTGCGGCCGGTCGAAGTCGGCATCTATTCGCTCGCCTCGATGCTGGTGCTGGTGCTGCTCGGGATGCCGATCGCCTTTGTTCTGATGAGCCTGTCCTATCTCGGCATCTGGATCATCCGCAGCGGAGAGTTCATGGCGATCAACACGCTCGGGCTCGCCGCCTCCAGCGGCGTGGCGTCGTACGAATTCGGCGTGATCCCGCTCTTCATTATGATGGGGCTGGTGCTTGAGAAGGCCGATGTCGGTCGCGACGCGTTTGCGGTGGCCGCCAGCCTGTTGCGCAAGGTGCGCGGCGGCCTCGGCATGGCCACGGTTTTCGCCAATGCGATCTTCGCCTGCATCGTCGGCAGTTCGGTCGCCTCCGCCGCCGTGTTCAGCCGCATCGCCGCACCCGCGATGGTGACGCATGGCTATACCAAGGGATTTGCGCTCGGTTGCGTCGCGGGCTCCTCCGTGCTGGGCATGCTGATCCCGCCGAGCCTGCTGCTCATCATTTACGGACTGGTCGCCGAAGTCTCGGTTGGCCGGCTGTTCATCGCCGCGGTCATTCCCGGACTCATCCTGTCGATGTCCTTCGCGCTGATGATCTACGGCATGACCTGGCTCACGCCCAAGCTGATCGGCAGCACGCGCGCCGCCGAGGATATTGAACCCGCGTCATGGTCTGAAATCCTGACCAAACTGGCGCCGATCGTCCTCCTGGTGGTCGCCGTGGTCGGCGGCATCTATGGCGGCATCTTCACCCCAACCGAGGCCGCCGCCGTGGGCGCCGCGTTCGCCTTTGTGATCGCACTGGTGAAAAAGCGCATCGACTGGACGTCGTTCAAGTCGATCATCGTGGAAACCGGCTTTGTCTCCGCCGCGATCCTGTTCCTGATCGTGGCCGCCAATCTCTACACCCGGCAGGTTGCGCTCACCGGCATTCCCGGCAAGGTGGCGGACTGGGTGATGGCGGCCGGCCTCGACATGTCGGGCTTCCTCGCCGTCTATTTCATCATCCTGCTGTTCCTTGGCATGATCCTCGACTCGGTCTCGATCATGCTGATCATGCTGCCAATCATGATGCCGATTCTCGACGTGCTCGACGGCAACAAGATCTGGTTCGGTATTGTCACCGTGGTGGCGATCGAGATCGGCCTGCTCACCCCGCCCTTCGGGCTGTCGGTCTATGTGGTGAAGGGCGTGCTGCCGAAAAACTACGCCTCGCTCTCCACCATCTTCATCGGCGCCATTCCATTCGTGGTCTGCATGGTCCTGGTGACCATACTGTTGATGACCTTCCCCATCCTCAGCCTGTGGCTGTTGCGCTTCTGATCGCTGGAAATTGCGGCAGACGATGTATACTTGAGGACCGTTCGTCCGGGCTTGCGCACCGACGGGCAGAACTGCAATGCGGGAGGCGCCCATGCTGCGCGTGATGCTTCTGTCCCTGATCGCGTCGGCTGCATGCGCCGGCCCCAGTTCCGCGCAGGGCGACCGGTCAGGCGTGATACCACCGAACAACCGGTATTGCCTGGTGCAGCGCCAGACGGCCTCGGTGAACTGCATGTTCGCCACGATGAAGCAGTGCCTGGACTCGGCCAATGTCGGCCGCGAAGGCGAATGCATCCTCAACCCCGCGCTCGGCCCGGCGGGGTTCGATCCACGCGACCGACGCTGACACCTGCGCTCCGGCAGCGGCGGGGCGGCGAAACGAGGGGCTTTGATCTTGTGACGAAGCTGCAGGATACACTCCGCAACCTCACGAAACGCAGGCGTGCGGTCGCAGGTTGGCGTAACGCTGTTCTTCAATCTCGCGCGCGCCATGCTGCGGCCGCACAAGGTGCACTTTTCCTGCCCGCAATGCGGATTCCGGATGAGGGCCGCTAACGCGGTCCCGATCACCTCGCCGGCATGAGAAGCAACGCGCCTGCCAGCCCGAGAATGGCAATAAAAGCCGTGCAGCCGATCAGCACGACGGCGGGGCGATAGCCGAGATTGCGGATCTCGCCGAGCGATGTGTTGATGCCGATGGCCGCCATGGCGATCACCAAACACCAGCGCGACAAGGACGAGAGCTGGGTGGAGACCTCCGCCGGAATGACCCCAAAACTTCCGAGCGCCACCAGTATGGCGAACCCGACCACGAAAGCCGGCACGCGCAGCCGCGCCGACCCGGCCTGCTTCTGCACCAGGCTCACCGCGAGCGTCACGCCCAGCACCACCGGCAACAGCAGTAGCACACGAAACAGCTTCACCACGACGGCGACATTGCCCGCCTCGTCGGACACCGAATAACCGGCGCCGACCACTTGCGCGACGTCATGGATCGTCACGCCAAGAAAAAGCCCGATGCCGCGCTCGTCGAGACCCGCGGCCTGGCCGAGGATGGGATAGGCGATCATCGCCATGGTGCTCAGCACCGTCACGCCGATGATCGTCATCGCCATGTCGGCGTCGCTCTTGGTGTGGCGCGGAAGCACGGCGGCGAGCGCCGCGGCGGCGGAGGCTCCGCAAATGCCGACCGCGCCTCCGGCCAGCATTCCGAACCAGGACGAACGGCCGAGCAGGCGCGACAGTACGACTCCGGCGAGGATTGTCGCCAGTACGCTGCCGATCACGAATACCAGCGCAGCCCAGCCGAGATCGGTGAGATATTGCACGGTGATCCTGGCCCCGAGCAGCGCCACGCCCAGGCGGAGCACAGTCTGCGCGGAGAAGGCAAAGCCCGGCCTCAGGCGCGCATCGTCACGGAGAAACCCGACCGCCATGCCCATCAGCAGGGCCATCAGCATCACCGGCCCGCCATGATGCTCGGTCACCAGCATCGCGCTCATCGCCACGAGGATGGCGACCACCATCCCCGGCAGGAGCCGATTCACGGCTTGATAGGCGGAGGTGAAGAAGCGCGAAGCCGGCTCTTTGGTCGATTTTCTGATTTCGCTCATGGCCGCTTGATTCGCGATCTTGTCGTTCGTTGCAAGAAGGCCGGCAGTGTAGTCAGGGAGCGGAGTCGGGAGCAAGCCTGAGCTCCGTGGTCCGGCAATCGATCGTGAGCGTTACGATCTCCTGATGGCGCAGGTCGGCGCTGATTGAAGTGGCTTGCGCTGCACTCGGAAACGACGCCTGGGCTCAACGCATGGAGAGGCCCGGTTCCCAGCGTGGTGTCCTGATTTCGCCTCGCCGGCTGGCGATCCCGAGTTCCAGACTGTCGGCAATACGGTACGCGCGTTCAATAAAATGCGCAGCAGCGGCTGGCGGGCAGACCGCCTTGGCCGTTGTCTCGAACAACTCCAACCAGCGGTCGAAATGCTCCTTCCCGACCGGCAATGAGACATGAGCCTGCATGGGCTGCCCGTGATAACGGCCGCTCATCAGCGCAACCGACGACCAGAAGGCGCACAGTTTTTGCAGATGGAGATCCCAGTCCCGCACCTTCTCCTCGAAAATGGGCCCGATCAGCGGGTCCTGGCGGACCTGCGCGTAGAAAGCGGTCACCAGCGCCTCGATCATCGCCTCATCGATGCCGGTGCGATCCCTGATGTCCTGAATGATAAGCGACCGCCGCTCACTGCCGTCCACCGAGCCCTGCATGTTGCCCTTTAAGATATATATAATATATTGCTTTTAGCGCGTAATTCTTTACTGTCAAGATACTGGCACTTCCTGATATTCCGGAGACACCCAATGGGACACGCTGCATCCTTTACCGGCACATTGACTTCTTTTTTTCTCTTGCCGGGAGACATCGTGTGCAATGTGCTGGGGGTCGAAAAAGCGAACAATCGCGACCTGCTCCGGATGCTGATCAATTCCTTCGCATGGTCGTTTATTGGCGCGGTCGCAGTGATTTTCCTGGTGTAGGCAAATTCGGGTTTGCCAGAGGAAAATCTTGTGGGGACCAAACGGGCTATCGCATGCGCCTGACAACACTTTCAGATTACGCCCTGCGCGTGCTGATGTACGCCGCAGCGGCCGGAGACCGCCTGATAACCATCGAGGAAACCTCGCGGACCTACGACATTTCGCGAGCGCATCTGATGAAGGTGGTGAATATCCTCATCCGCAGCGGCCATCTCAAGGGCGTGCGCGGCCGTTCCGGCGGATTCACCCTGGCCAGATCGCCGGAACGCATCAATATCGGCGATGTCATCCGCGTCACCGAGCCGGACTTTGCGCTTGTCGAGTGTTTTGCCACCGGCAACCAATGCATCGTCACGGGATGCTGCAAGCTGCCGTCTATCCTGAACGAAGCGCTCAATAGCTTCGTGGCCACGCTCGACCGCTATACACTTGCGGATCTGTTACTGAGGAAATCCGACTTCCAGGCGCCAAGGAAAATAGCCAGCCGCGGAACTCGGGGACCGGCCCTGCGGGCCTTCAGGTGAAAATTCACAAAACCAGGTCGCGAGGCATCCCGGCGTCCGGTGGTCACGATTTTCAGGCAGAACAGACCGGCTGAAAAGATTTGGTAGCGAGGGACGGATTCGAACCGCCGACACAAGGATTATGATTCCTCTGCTCTAACCAACTGAGCTACCCCGCCGCCAGGTTGCAGGCGGCACCCTCCCAAATGGCCGGGCCGGGACCGATATGCCTGCAAGCGAGGCTGCATATAGGGAGCCGCCCGAAAACCTGTCAAGTTCGGCCCGGCGTCTGCACGAAAAACACCGAAACAGCGTTATCGGGACGGGGCCCGGCGTCCGGCATCGGGCGGGGGAATGACCGGCGTTTCGCCGCCACCCGGCGCGGGCGTCCGGATCTCGGAATCGGGACTGTGCGGCGGGCATATCACGCCGCCCGATTGCGCCAGTTTCTCGCTTAATCCGCTGTCCGTGCCGCCGCGGCCCTGTGTTTCGGCCGGGCTGCCCCGCCCCTGCATATTGTGTTCGGCGCAGGCTTTCGGATCGGCCGCCGGCGGCGTGATGCCGACGGGAAGGTCGGGCGCCTTCATCTGCGCAAGCGCCCCGCCGCTCAAGATCAGCAGCAGGGTCACCGAAGCCAGCATCCAGGTCCGCATGATCGTTCTCCCGCGTCAGACAGGATAACGGCGGCGGCGGGGATCTGGTTCCGCAGCCGCGTCAGGCGCGCGCGGCCTTGCCGAAGCGGATCATGGAGAAATGCCCGAGCGGCGGCATCGGCGTGCGGTCGATCACCCGCATGTCGGGACGACTGTCGATCCAGCGCTGCAGCCGCGCCCATTCGAATTCCGGCCGCCAGCCGAGCCGGCGCGCAATCGGCGCAAAACCCAGTTCGAAGGCGCGGCGCGGACCACTCTCGGCGCTGATGTGATTGACCAGGATCATCTCGCCGCCCGGCTTCAGCACGCGGGCGAACTCCGCAAGCGCGGCTTCCGGGTCCGGCACCGCGGTAATGACATATTGCGCCACCACCACGTCGAAGCTGTTGTCCGGAAAACCGAGATGCGAGACGTCCATCACCGAAAGCGCCTCGACATTGGTCAGATTGAACTGCGCGACGCGCTCCTTCGCCTTGCGCAGCATGGGCTCGGAAATGTCGATGCCGACCAGTCTGTTCTTGCGCGAATAGTCGGGCAGCGAAATGCCGGTACCCACGCCGACTTCCAGGATGCGGCCGCCGATGCGCTCGGCCGCCGCAATCGACGACTTGCGGCCCTGCTCGAACACGCGGCCGAACACCAGATCATAGACTGGCGCCCAGCGCGCATAGGCCTTCGTCACCGTCGCCTTATCGATGTCCCCCATGCCTGCGGCCTTCGTTATGCGCGCAACGGCATCACGGAAAGCCCGTCGGAGCTGCGGGCGGCGACCGGCTCGGTCATCGCCACGGTGCCGCGGATGAAGCCGCCGCCCAGGACGCGCGACTGGCCATCGATCGCGTCATAGAACACGCAAGCCTGGCCGGGCGATACGCCGTCCTCGCCGCCGATCAGTTCGACCTCGTAATCGCCCTCGCCGCGCGTCAGCCAGCCCGGCTGCGGCGCACGCGTGGAGCGCACTTTCACGAAGACCTCGCGGCGGCCCGCAGCGACGGCATTCTCGATCGAGCCGTCGCCGATCCAGTTGATGTCGCGCAGCAGGATGCGGCGCGTTCGCAAGGCCTCGCGCGGACCGACGATGACGCGGCGATTGGCGGCGTCGAGCTTGATTACATAGAGCGGCGCGCCGGCGGCGATGCCCAGGCCTTTGCGCTGGCCGACGGTGAAACGGATGATGCCGTCGTGATGGCCGAGCACGTTTCCCTCAAGGTCGACAATGTCGCCCTTGTCGGCGGCGCCCGGCATCAGGCGCTCGATCACGTCGGTATATTTACCTTGCGGCACGAAACAGATGTCCTGGCTGTCCTCCTTGTCGGCGACCGACAGGCCGTAGCGGCGCGCCAGTTCGCGCGTCTGTGTCTTGGTCAGGTCGCCCAGCGGAAAGCGCAGCATGGCGAGCTGGTCGCGGGTGGTGGCGAACAGGAAATAGCTCTGGTCACGCTCGTCCTCGCGCGCGCGAAACAGACCGCGCTCGCCGGACGGCAAGGCGCGCGAAGCGATGTAATGTCCGGTCGCCATCACGTCGGCGCCCAGTTCCTTCGCGGTCTCGAGCAGGTCGCGGAACTTGATGGACTGGTTGCAGGAGATGCACGGCACCGGCGTCTCGCCGCCAGCATAGCTCTCGGCGAACCGGTCGATCACCGCTTCCTTGAAGCGGCTTTCGTAATCCAGAACGTAATGCGGGATCCCGAGCTTCTCGGCCACCGCGCGCGCATCATGGATGTCGCGGCCGGCGCAGCAGGCGCCCTTGCGATGGATCGCGGCGCCATGATCGTAAAGCTGCAGGGTGACGCCGACCACGTCATAGCCTTCGGACGCCAGGATCGCGGCCGTGACCGAGGAATCCACCCCGCCCGACATGGCCACCACCACGCGCGTGTTCTTCGGCTCACCCTTGAGATCGAGACTGTTCAGCATTCCGGGTCGCGGCCGCCGCCGCACTCCTCTTTTTATATGCGCCCCGATGAGCCTCGGTCCGGCAGTCCCCCAGCCGATCTTCTTAGTATAGGCGCGCGCCTAGCTGTGCAACGAGGGCGCCGCGTGGCCACCGACACGGCATATAGGGACTGCCGGACGGCATTTCTTGCCGAGCGAAGCCGGCCGGCGGGCCGGCCTCTCTCCGCGCGTTTTTTTACAAGATATTGAATATAAAAGATTTTTAAGAATCCGGTCCGGCTGGCGTGGCGATTGCAAAGGTCTGTCCAGAGACATCTTTTGCCCGAGGTTTTGCCGTGCCGAGCGTCGCGTCCGAAACAATCGCCCTGTCGAGCCACTACGCCGCCCTGCAGAACCGCAGGTCCTCGGGCCTGGCGTCCGAGGCGGATACGCCTTTTGAGATGCTGCTGGAGACCGGCGCGCCGCCCCCCGATCATGGACCTCGCCGGCCGGAGCCGTCCGAGCCAGCGACCCAGACGCGGGATTCGGCGCCGCCCCCTGGCGATTCAAAGAAAACCGCCGCTTCAGACAGCCCGGACACCAGAACCGGCGCCAAAAGCTCTGACAACGCGGACGACACGCCCGCCGCCGAGGCGGCCCCGGCCGAAGACGTCGCGGCTCCGGGTGAGACCCCAGTCGTCGGCGAGATCGTGCCGGAGATTCCGGGCGCCGAGGAAACGGCAAAGGATTCCGACCCAGCAGCTACGGATGTCGCCTTGGCAGACGCGGAAGTCGAGATCGCCCCGCCGCAACCCGCCGTCACTCCGCAAGCCGCGGTGGTGCCGGCAACGGCCGCGCTTGATCCGACCGTTGCGGCCGGCGCCGAGGGCGAAGCTGATCCCGCATTGACCGTGACACCGGCCGGACAGGTTTCCGCACCCGCCGCCGCCACCGCGCCAGATACCTCCGGCACGCCGGAACTCGCGCCGGGGATCGCCGCTCCCGTGCTGCCGGTTGTCGCCAAACCCGGAACGTCCAAGGACGGCAAGGACACGCCGGACAGCAAAGGCAAGACCGAATTGAAAGCGGGCGATGTGACGCTCGAGACTCCCGACGCGCCTGTGGAGTCGGGCAAGCAGCCCGAACTCCCGCAGCAGGCCAGGACCGCGCCGGAGACACGCCCGCCGATCCAGGACGAGGACGCCTCGCAGCAGCCGGTCGACGGCAAGTCGCGCGCCGACGCGGTCAATGCAGCCGAGCCCGCGCAACAAAAGCCAGCCTCCGTGCCGGCGGCGCAGAATTTCGACACCACCAATCCTGCTCTCCCAACCCCGACAGTCGCGGTGCCGGACGCAGCGTCCCTTGCGGTCAATAATCTGCGCACGCCGCTGATGGCCGCCACCGCCGTGCCGGTCTCCGGCATCGCGGTCGAAATCGCGGCCCAAGCGCGCGCCGGCAACAACCGCTTCGAAATCCGCCTTGATCCGCCCGAGCTCGGCCGCATTGATGTGCGTCTCGACGTCGACCGCGAAGGTAACGTCAAATCGCGTCTGGTGATCGAGCGTTCGGACACCTACGACCTCCTGCGCCGCGATGCGTCCACGCTGGAACGCGCGCTGCAGCAGGCCGGCCTCAAGACATCGGACAACGCCATGGAATTCAGCCTGCGCGATCAGGGCAACGCCCAGCGCGAGGCGCGCGATCAGAACCAGCGCAATCCGGAACGCGGGATCATCCCGGATGCCGATGTGCTGCCGGCCGAAGCCGTCAGCGGTTACAACCGTGTGCTCGGCCTGGGCAGCGGCGTCGATATCAGAATCTAGGAGCGCGTCATGGCTGTCGACGGCGTCACAACCAGCGTCACATCCGCGGTCACCGGAAGCGGCACAAAGCCGACGACCGTCACGCTGGCGGACAATTTCCAGACCTTTCTCACGCTGCTCACCACGCAGCTGAAGAACCAGAATCCGCTCGACCCGCTCGACACCAACCAGTTCACGCAGCAGCTTGTACAGTTCGCGCAGGTCGAGCAGCAACTGAAATCGAACGATCAACTCGCCGCGCTGTTATCCGTGCAGCAATCGATGCAGACGACGCAGGCTCTCGGTTATGTCGGCCATATCGTGGCCATCGAAGGCAGGACCACGACGCTCGCCAACGGCAGAGCCGGCTGGAGCTTCAACGCGACCAAGCCTTCGACTGCGACCATCAACATCCAGAACGCAGCCGGTTCCACCGTCTATACCGGAACCTTCTCGCTGCAGGCGGGCACGCAGAATTTCGTCTGGGACGGCAAGAACAACAGCGGCAATGCGATGCCCGACGGCGAATACACCATGTCGATCACCGCGACCGATGCGAGCGGACAGACCGTCGCGGTGTCGACGGAAACACAAGGCGTCGTGGATTCAGTCGACGTCTCGAAGTCTCCGCCCGTCCTGAATGTCGGCGGCAAGGATTATACGATCGACAAGATCAAGCGCGTTGTGCGCTACCAAGCGCCGGCAGAAAGCAGCGGCTCGTAATCTGTTTTCAATTTTAATCGCCGCATTAAGAAGCAGTTAAGACCTCGCGCATGCTCATGCCTGTGCCCGTCCTTTCCCAATTGAATGCGACGCTTAGGCAAATCTTAAGCGGCGGCGATTACATTCCGGGGAGTTTGTCGGTCGAGTGTGTGAGTATACCAATGACAGATGCCCATCGCCCGAGGGTGAAATACGTCATCGGGCCGGACGGTTCTCCGCTGACGATTGCGGATCTTCCGCCTCCGAGCACGAAACGTTGGGTGATCCGCCGCAAGGCGGAGGTCGTCGCAGCCGTACGCGGCGGGCTCCTCTCGCTTGAGGAAGCCTGTAACCGCTACACGCTGACGACGGAGGAATTCCTGTCCTGGCAGTATTCCATCGACCAGCACGGACTCGCCGGACTGCGCACCACCCGCATTCAACAATACCGGCAGTAAGCCGTTTCCCGGCGGTTCTCCGAGATAATGACGCACCAGCCGCAAGGCTGGCGTTGCCTTTCTCCCCACCTGTGCCGGACTTTTGCCGCAGGCCTGCGATCGCCTGGGTTTCCTCGGCGCGATTTTGCCTTATAAGCAGAGATCCGGGCGTGACGGGAGATTCACATGACGCGGCCCATTCTGCTGATCTTCGCCCTGGCGTTTACGGTGCTGTCGGCCGGCGACGCCTTTGCCGGACGCCGCCTGGCGATTGGGGCGGCCGCGGGCTACGAGGTGCCGCCCGGCTATGAGGCGGTCCCGGTGTTCATTCCGCCGATCGGTCAGGCCTGGACGCCGGCCGATACCAGCTTCGGCTATCCTTTCCGCGAGCCGATCTACGCCACGCCCAAGGGCTACAAATATGTCTATGTGCGCGGCTATTACCTGCGCCGGCTGCCGCTCGAGGGCGCTCCGGTCGTGAAGCGGGTCTATGTGAAGAAGTCGGCCAAGGCCGTCCTTCGCTATCGCGCGCCCTGCGTCACCGATATCGGCTATGGCCGCCACGACTATTGCAACTAGAGATCGTTGCAATCGGGCAACTCAAAATTCTCCATCAGAAGCGTTTTTGATCCCGGCGGGCCCCAAAGCCCGCCTTTTTCTTTGCCCAACCCGCATCGCGGGCCCCCGCATTAACCAGATGGAAACCATGAACCGGGCATTTTTTGCCGGGTGAACATGTGGTGTTCGAATCCCTTGGGGGGACTTTCGTGCAGGGCCTTGTCGAGTTTGTGAAAACACTGGGCGTGACGCGCATCGCGGCCATGGCCGCTGTCGCTGTGGCCCTGATCGGATTCTTCGCCTTCATCATTCTGCGCGTCACCGCGCCGCAGATGACGGTGCTGTATTCGGACCTCGCGATCGAGGACGCCTCCGCCATCATGAAGGAACTGGAGCGGCAGGCGATACCCTATGTCGCCCGCAACGACGGCACCCTCATCATGGTGCCCAAGGAGCAGGTCACCCGGCTGCGGATGAAGATGGCCGAATCGAACCTGCCCAAGGGCGGCGGCGTCGGTTACGAGATCTTCGACAAGTCGGATGCCCTCGGCGCCACCAGCTTCGTCCAGAACATCAATCATCTGCGCGCGCTGGAAGGCGAGCTGTCCCGCACCATCCGCGCCCTCGACCGCGTGCAGACCGCGCGCGTGCATCTGGTGCTGCCGGAACGTCCGCTGTTTTCCCGCGACAAGCCGGAACCCTCCGCGTCGATCGTGCTGAAGCTGCGCGGCTCCCTCGACACCCAGCAGGTGCGCGCCATCCGCCATCTCGTGGCCTCTGCCGTGAACGGCCTGAAGCCGAACCGGGTGTCGGTCGTGGACGAGACCGGCCGCCTTCTGGCCGACGGCGCCGACGACCAGGTGCAGGGCTTCTCGCTCGGCGCCGACGAACGCAAGGTCGCCTTCGAGCGCCGGATGCGCGACCAGGTGGAGCAGATCGTCTCCTCGGTGGTCGGTCCGGGCCGCGCCCGCGTGCAGTTGACGGCCGACTTCGATTTCAACCGCATCACCCAGACTTCCGACCGCTTCGACCCGGAAGGCCGCGTCGTCCGCTCCAGCCAGAACCGGGAGGAAAGCTCCGCCAGTTCCGATGGACGCGACAACCAGGTCACCGTCGGCAACGAATTGCCGAACGCCCGTCAGCAGCCGGGCGACAACCAGAATCAAAAGCAGGACCAGAGCAAGAAGTCGGAAGAAATCGTCAATTACGAGATTTCCCGCACCACAAAGACCGAGGTGATCGAGGGCGGCCGGGTCAACCGCATCTCGGTCGCGGTGCTGGTGGACGGCAATTACACCCGCAACGACCAGGGGCAGGTCGTCTATGCGCCGCGCGACAATGCGGAGATCGACCGCATCGCCGCCCTGGTGCGCTCCGCCATCGGCTTCGACCAGAAGCGCGGCGACCAGGTGGAAGTGGTCAATCTGCGGCTGGCCGAAGCGCCGGGCGCCACCCTGGCCCCGCCAAACGACCTGCTGGAGCGTCTGGCGCTCACCAAGGACGACATCATGCGCGGCGTCGAGATGCTGGTGATGCTGCTGCTCGGCCTGGTGGTGCTGTTCTTCGTGGTCCGCCCGCTGGTCCGCCGCATCATCACGCCGGAAAAGGTCGCGGAAGTGGCCGCCGCCACCGGCCTCGTGGCGGCGGGCCCGAACGTGGCGCTGGTGGGCTCCGAACAGGCGGTCGCGATCTCCAATCACACCTCGGCGATGATCGATATCGCGCAGGTGCAGGGACAGGTGCACGCGCAGTCGGTGCAGAAGGTGGGCGAACTCGCCGAGAAGAACCCGCACGAAACGGTCGCGATCATCCGCCAGTGGCTCCACGACACGCCGTAAATGAGATTGAGAAACTGACGCATGGCCGAAGTCGATCCCAACGCCGCGGAAAAGTCGCAACAGGATATTGCGAATATCGTGGCTTCGCTGGCGAACCGTCCGAAGGACGACACCGCGCCGCCGCCCAAGCAACTGACCGGGCCGGAACGCGCCGCGGTGCTGATGCTGTCGCTCGGCGACCAGTATGGCGGCAAGATCTGGAACATGCTCGACGACGACGAACTGCGCGAATTGTCGATCACCATGTCGACGCTGGGCACCATCGATTCCCGTTCGGTCGAGGACCTGCTGCTGGAATTCGTCGGGCGGCTGTCTGCTTCCGGCGCGCTGATGGGCAATTACGAGGCCACCGAGCGCCTGCTGCAGCAATTCCTGCCGCCAGAGCGCGTCGGCGGCATCATGGACGAGATCCGCGGCCCCGCCGGCCGCAACATGTGGGAGAAGCTCTCCAACGTCCAGGAAGAGGTGCTGGCCAATTACCTGAAGAACGAATATCCGCAGACCATCGCGGTCGTTCTTTCCAAGCTGCGGCCGGAACACGCCGCCCGCGTGCTTGCGATCCTGCCGGAAGACATCGCCTTTGACGTCGTCTACCGCATGCTGAAGATGGAAGCGGTGCAGAAGGAGGTCATCGACCGCGTCGAGATGACGCTGCGCACCGAATTCATGTCGAATATCGCGCAGACGCGGCGCCGCGACGCGCACGAGGTGATGGCGGAAATCTTCAACAATTTCGACCGCCAGACCGAAACTCGCTTCATCACCGCGCTGGAAGAGGAAAGCCGCGAGGCCGCCGAGCGCATCAAGACGCTGATGTTCACCTTCGACGACCTGATCAAGCTCGATGCCGGCTCGGCGCAGACGCTGATGCGCCACATCGACAAGGACAAGCTCGCCATTGCGCTCAAGGGTGCGGGCGAGGCGGTGCGCAAGTTCTTCCTCAGCAACATGTCCTCGCGCGCCGCCAAGATGCTGGCCGATGACATGCAGGCCATGGGCCCGGTGCGGCTGCGCGACGTGGACGAGGCGCAGGTGCTGCTGGTCAACCTCGCCAAGGATCTGGCCGCCAAGGGCGAAATCGTCATCGCCAAACAGCGCGGCGACGAGGAGCTGGTGTATTAAGCCATGACCTCGCCCTCCAAATATCTCTTCGATCTGGATTTCGCGGCGCCGAAAGCGCCGACCACGATTTCGCTCGCCGACCACCAGGCGCAACTCAGCGAGGCCGAAACCCGCGGCTACCGCAGCGGATTCACCGCCGGCCAGCAGGAGGCGGAAGCGCAGATTGCGCGGAAGCTCAGCCAGGCGCTCGACCGCATCGGCCAGACCTTGACCGGAATTGTCGGCTCGGTCTCCAAGGTGGAGGCGCGGCTCGAGGCGGAAGCGGTCGAGGTCGCGCTTGCGGTGGCAAGAAAACTTACAAGCGAACTGGTCGCGCGCGAGCCGCTGGTCGAGATCGAGACGCTGGTGCGCGACTGCTTCCGGCAATTGTCGGCCACCCCGCATGTCGTGGTGCGGGTCAGCGACGGATTGTATCCGCATATTCTCGAAAAGCTCGAAGGTCTGGCCAGCGAATCCGGATTCCAGGGCCGGCTGGTCGTGCTGGCCGAGCCGGACATCCGCGACGGCGATTGCCGGATCGAATGGGCGGATGGCGGCATCATCCGCGACAGCAACAAGACCGAAGCGGTGATCAGCGAGAATGTCGGACGTTTTGTCGCCGCGCGCCGCGCGGTCGCAGAGACTCCCGTGAAAGGCACTGACACATGAGTGACGAGGATGACACCAAGGTTCCGCTTCCGGATCTGGAAGCCGGTGCCGACATGCCCGCCATCGACGACGAAAGCCCGCTGGCGCCGGGCGACGCGGATGCGCCCGACAAGTCGGCGGCCGATCTCGAAGCGATGTTCGACGTGCCGGTGCAGGTGTCGGCGGTGCTCGGCCGCTGCAAGATCGATGTCGGCGACCTGCTCCGGCTCGGGCCCGGCACGGTGCTGGAACTCGACCGCAAAGTCGGCGAAGCCATCGACATCTACGTCAACAACCGTCTGGTCGCGCGCGGCGAAGTCGTGCTGGTCGAGGAAAAGCTCGGCGTGACCATGACGGAAATCATCAAGGCGGACCGGGCATGATCACACGAAACGGAGCCACACCATGCGCCTTCTGATCGTCGGAACGCTCAAGGGCCAGCTGACGCTCGCCACCAAATTCGCCATCGAGAAAGGCGCCTCGGTTACGCATGCGACCGATATCGAGCAGGCCATGGCGGTGCTGCGCTCCGGCAAGGGCGCGGACCTCCTGATGGTCGATGTCGCCATCGACATCGCAAGCCTGGTCGCCCAGCTCGCCAGCGAACGCATCCATGCGCCGGTGGTAGCCTGCGGCACCGAGAACAACGCCCGCGCCGCGGTCGCCGCCATCCATGCCGGCGCCAAGGAATACATCCCGCTGCCGCCCGATCCGGAACTGATCGGCGCGGTGCTGGCCGCCGTCGCCGAGGACAGCCGCGACCTGATCTGGCGCGACGAGTCGATGGGCCATGTGATGAAACTGGCGCAGCAGATCGCGGGCTCGGACGCCTCGGTGCTGATCACCGGCGAATCCGGTACCGGCAAGGAGGTGCTGGCGCGCTACGTGCACACCCGCTCCACCCGCGCCAAGAAGCCCTTCATCTGCGTGAATTGCGCGGCGATCCCGGAATCGCTGATGGAATCCGAATTGTTCGGGCATGAAAAGGGCTCCTTCACCGGCGCGGTCGCGCGCCGCATCGGCAAGTTCGAGGAAGCCAATGGCGGCACGCTGCTGCTCGACGAAATTTCCGAAATGGACATTCGCCTGCAGTCCAAGCTGCTGCGCGCCATCCAGGAGCGGGTGATCGACCGCGTCGGCGGCACCAAGCCGGTGCCGGTGGACATCCGCATCATCGCCACCTCCAACCGCAATCTGGCGGAATATGCCCGCGGCGGCGGTTTCCGCGAGGACCTGCTGTTCCGGCTCAATGTCGTGAACCTGAAAATCCCGCCCCTGCGCGAACGTCCGCAGGACGTGATCGCGCTGGCCGATCATTTCATCGAGAAATATTCCAGGGCCAACGGTTTTCCGATCCGGCCGCTGTCGGCGGAGGCGCGCAAGGCGCTGTCGGCCAACAAATGGCCGGGCAATGTGCGCGAACTGGAAAACACCCTGCACCGCGCGGTGCTGCTCACCTCGGGCGACGCGATCGGCGCGGAAGCCCTGATGACGCCGGACGGCGGACAGTTCAACCAGCCGGCAGACTCCCCGGCGGTCGCGCACGCGACCCAGGCCGCCGAACAGGTCACCCGCGCCCTGGTCGGCCGCACCGTCGCCGATGTCGAGCGCGAGCTCATTCTCGAGACGCTCAAGCATTGCCTCGGCAACCGCACGCACGCGGCCAACATCCTCGGCATCTCGATTCGCACCCTGCGCAACAAGCTGAACGAATATTCCGGCGACGGCATTCCGGTGCCGCCGCCCGGCGGCGGCGAGATGCGGTTTGCAGGCTGAGTCAAGTCAGGCGACGGGCGAAAGCCGGGGCCGGTTGCCCTGGCTTTTTCTTTGCGGCAAGGAGAAGCA
Source organism: Pseudorhodoplanes sp. (assembly GCA_022843165.1). Lineage (GTDB taxonomy): Bacteria > Pseudomonadota > Alphaproteobacteria > Rhizobiales > Xanthobacteraceae > Pseudorhodoplanes. The sequence goes on along the minus strand of JALHOD010000006.1, from coordinate 29,266 downwards.
TGCCGACCATCTACAAGATCTGCCCGGCGCATCTGTGGGAGGAAGCCAGACGGCTTGGCGTGTTCAAGGGCGCGCCGGTCGACCTCGCCGACGGCTATATCCATTTCTCCACCGCCGGACAGGCGCGCGAGACCGCGGCCAAACATTTTGCCGGCCAGGGCGATCTCATGCTGCTGTGGGTCGACAGCGCGGCGCTCGGCGACAAGCTGAAATGGGAGCCCTCGCGCGGCGGCGCGCTGTTCCCGCATCTCTATGATGTTCTCGACCTCAGGCACGTCACCCGCGCCGAACATTTGCCGCTCGGCGCGGACAGGCGCCACGTTTTTCCCGATCTCGCATGAAATTGTCCCGCGCAATATGTAGTTCGACCTAGCCAACGCTCCGCCGCCCTTGTTCTTGAAGGCGCAGGGAACGCCTGTCCCCTTTTTCCTCTCCCTGCCGCAGCAGGAATGGAGCGCCGGGAGGCGCCAGGGGCTTGCGAGGCCCCATCACGGGCCTTGCGAGGGCCCGTTCCGCGCGCCGCAGATTGCCTTGCGGCAATCACACGCAGGCGGGGTTGCGAGTCCCACCCGCGAGGCGCGCGCCCCCTCGTCAGCGCGATAAGGGGGCTGCGCCTCCCGGCGCTCCACCGTTTCCGTCCGCCCGGCTGATATCGACCGGAGGCACGGAAGCAATTTGAATTTATTCCTAGAAACGGATTCTGTCAAGCGGGGAACGCGTCGCGGCGGAACGACAAAAAAGAAGCCGGAGCTTGCGCCCCGGCTTCTCCCTGTCCTCGCGCCGCGCTCAGGCGTGCGCGAGGCGGCTGCGCAGGTAAGGCAGCTTGACTGCATAGGCGCCGGCGCCGAGCAGCGCCTGCACGACCGCCACGACGATCAGAAAGGCGGGGAATTCCCAGCCTCCGCTCGGCGCGGAAAACACCCAGCCGTTCGGCGCATGCACGACGAGCGCGCCGATCAGGATCGGCAGGCTGGCGACCGACACAGTCCGCACCAGGATGCCGAGGATCAACCCGACGCCGATCGCAAGCTCGCCGAAGACCACCGGATAGGCGGTCCAGGCCGGAAAGCCCTGCGCGGCGAAGAAGCCGGCCGTGCCCGGCAGGGTGAAGACGAAGAGCTTGAGCAGGCCGTGCGCCAGGAACAGCGCGCCGAGCGATACGCGAAGGATGAAGGCGGCGAGGTCGCGGGGGTCGGTCGCCTGGGACAGATGATTTGCAGCCATCACAGATCTCCTTGGTGGGTTCGGCCGAAGCCGGACGAGTTCGATGGCCGATATCTAGCTTTTGCCAATTCGCAATGCTATCAGCGTTATTACCAATCAAATTTGCAAAAATGCAAAATCAGCCTTTTGCCTGGGACGACCTGCGCTATGTGCTCGCGATCGCGCGCACCGGCACGCTCGCGTCCGCGGCCCAGAATCTCGGCGTCAATCACTCCACCCTGTTCAGGCGCCTGAATGCATTGGAGGCCGCGCTCGGCTCCAAGCTGTTCGAGCGGCTGGCGAGCGGTTATCGCCCGACCGAGAGCGGGCGGCGGCTGGCGGAAGCGGCCGAGCGCATGGAAACCGAGGCGCTGGCGCTCGACCGCGACCTGACCGGGCGAGACACACGACTGAGCGGACAGTTGCGCGTGACCTGTTCGGAGACTCTGGGGTTCAAGATTCTCACCGGCGAGATCGCGCGCTTCCGGAAGACCCATCCCGGCATCACCATCGACCTGTCGGTCGAGAACAAGGTGATCGACCTGTCGCGGCGGGAGGCCGACGTCGCCTTGCGCGCCACCCGTCCGAGCGAAGGCGATCTGTTCGGCCGCAAGCTCGCCGACATCCGCTGGGGGCTGTTCGCCTCACCCCGCTATCTGAAAGAGCAGCCGGCGCCGAAGCGCCTCGAGGACCTCGCACGGCATGCCGTGATCGGCTGGACGGACTCCGCGCCGCAGACCAGGGCCGGGCGCTGGCTGGACAAGCACGTGCCCTCCTCCGCCATCGCGTTCCGCTCCAGCACCCTGCTCAACCAGTATATCGCGGCGATGGATGGACTCGGCGTCGCCTTGCTGCCGGTCTATCTCGCGGCCGGCGACGACAGGATCGTGCGCGTGCTGCAGCTCAAGGATCTCACCACCGAAATGTGGATCGTCACCCATCGGTCGCTGAAGGACACCGCGCGCGTGCGCGCCTTCATGGAGACCGTCGGTGACGGGGTGAGGCGTCGCATCGCCGCATTGAGCGCCTGATCTCTCGCACAGGCCCACCGTGGATCGAGGCGGAATCCCGCCCCGATCCGTTTGCAGATCGAGGCGGAATCCCGCCCCGATCCGTTTGCAGATGCATCCGCCTCACCAGGTGGCCTTCGGGCCCATGCTGTGACCTTTCGGCCACGGCGCCTCCATAAGTACCGCCGTTAACCTCCCGCTAACCATAAGGGAGGCAAATTTTACCCAGGGGACGGGTCCGTCGCACATCGCGATTCGAGACTCTGGCACCAGCCATCCGGCCGGCTGCTCATTGCATGTGGGTTGCTTCAGTGATTGCCGCTGATCACCAAGAGTCATTGTTCAGAATCGCATGACCGACATCACCGCAGGACAACCGGGCACCAGGTTCAGGTGGCCCGTGCTCGGCGACCTGACGGGTCTCGCCAAGCGCGGCGACCTGATGCTCGCCATCGGCGTGTTGACCATCCTGGTGGTCCTCATCCTGCCGCTGCCGCCGATGGTGCTCGACATCTTCCTGGCGGTGTCGATCACCATTTCCGTGCTGATCCTGATGACCGCTTTGTTCATCCAGGCGCCCCTGGAATTCTCGTCGTTCCCGACCGTGCTGCTGATCGCGACCATGCTGCGGCTGTCGCTCAACCTCGCCTCCACCCGGCTGATCCTGTCGCACGGACATGAAGGCACCGCCGCCGCCGGCCATGTGATCGAAGCGTTCGGCCATTTCGTCATGGCCGGCAATTTCGTCATCGGCATCATCGTGTTCACGATCCTGGTGATCGTGAACTTCGTGGTCATCACCAAGGGCTCCGGCCGCATCGCGGAAGTGGCCGCCCGCTTCCACCTCGACGCGATGCCCGGCAAGCAGATGGCGATCGACGCCGACCTGTCGGCCGGACTGATCAGCGAGGACGACGCCCGCAAGCGCCGCAAGGACCTCGAGGACGAGAGCAGCTTCTTCGGCGCCATGGACGGCGCCTCCAAATTCGTGCGCGGCGACGCCGTCGCCGGCCTGCTGGTGGTGTTCATCAACGTCATCGGCGGCATCATCATCGGCGTCGCGCAGCAGAACATGACCTTCACCGACGCCGCCAAGGTCTACACCCTGCTCACCGTCGGCGACGGCCTGGTCACGCAGGTCCCGGCGCTGATCGTGTCGACCGCCGCCGGCCTTTTGGTGTCCAAGGCCGGCGTCACAGGCGCCGCCGACAAGGCGCTGGTGAAGCAGCTCTCCGGCTATCCGAAGGCGCTCGGCATGTCGGGCGCGGTCATGCTGCTGCTCGGCATATTGCCGGGCATTCCGATGCTGCCCTTCCTGATCCTCGGCGGCGGCGCCTCGGCGCTCGCCTGGTACAGCGCCAAACGCCTGAAAGTGACGGCCGATGCCGAGACCGCCTCCGTCACGGCGGCCGCCACCGCGGAGCCCGTGGAGGAGCCGATCTCCTCCGCGCTCAAGATCGACGATCTCAAGATCGAGCTCGGCTATGCGCTGCTGCCGCTGGTCAATTCGCAGGAAGGCGGCGACCGCCTGACCGAGCAGATCAAGGCGCTGCGCCGCGCGCTCGCCATCGAGATGGGTTTTGTCATGCCCGCCGTGCGCATTCTCGACAATGTGCAGCTCGAAGCGAACATGTATGTCATCAAGATCAAGGAAGTGGAGGCCGGTTCCGGCCGCATCTGGCCCGGCCAGTTCATGGTCATGGATCCGATGGGCGGCCAGGTGAACCTGCCGGGCATCCACACCACCGAGCCGACCTTTGGCCTGCCCGCCACCTGGGTCGATATCTCGCAGAAGGAAGAAGCGGCGGTGAAGGGCTACACGGTGGTCGACGCCGCCACCGTGCTCTCCACCCATCTGACCGAACTGCTCAAGAACAACACCGCCGACCTGCTCTCCTATGGCGAGGTCGGCAAACTGATCAAGGAACTGCCGAAGGAGCAGGCCGAACTGGTCAAGGACATCATCCCCGGCCAGATCACCATGTCGGGCGTGCAGCGCGTGCTGCAGATCCTGCTCACCGAGCGCGTGTCGATCCGCGATCTGTCCACCATCCTGGAAGGCATCGCCGACGCGCTCTCCTTCACCCGCAATCCGACCAGCATCGCCGAACATGTGCGCACCCGGCTGTCGCGGCAGATCTGCGCGCAATATTCGACGCCCGCCGGCTATCTGCCGCTGATCGGGCTGTCGCCGAAATGGGAACAGGCGTTTGCCGATTCCATCGTCGGCCAGGGCGACGACCGCAGTCTCGCCATGCAGCCCTCGCGGCTGTCGGAATTCATTACCCTCGTGCGCGACCGCTTCGAGGACGCCGCCCGCCAGGGCGAAAACCCGGTGCTGGTCACCTCGGCCGGCATCCGCCCGTTCGTGCGCGGCATCGCCGAGCGCTTCCGGGCGCAGACCACCGTGCTGTCGCAGTCGGAAATCCACCCCCGGGTGCGGCTGAAGACGGTGGGAAGCATCTAGGCGGCGCCGGCCCCGGCTTCACGCCTGCTCACGCGCCATCAAGGCCGCGTGAACCCTCCCAGACCCCCTTGGAACCGAATGCCGGGCTCCTACGTTACTGACGTGTCAATGGAGTGCCGAGCGCGGCGCCGAGACGGGTAAAGCCCTGTCGAGGAACGGGCTTTTGCACCCCGCGAGCGCCTTGAACCGCAAGGTCGCGGCGTCCGACCAACGACAGACAGGAACGTCCGGAAGGACAGGTGCCATGAACAATTCGTCGCTCACCAGCGCTGACTCGGCCACTCACCTGAAGGTGGTGGCGGTGTCCTTGATCGCCGGCATTCTGGTGATCGGCATCGGCATTGCCGCGAGCCCGACCTTCAATAGCGGCGGTCTCTCGAATACCCGCATGGAAGCCACCGGCCCGGTGATCCGCGCCGGCAAGCCGACCGTGACCGCCGGAGGCACCGCGACCATCCGTTGATGATGACGAAACGATTTCTACCGAAGTGATCCCACGTTGAACCCCAAGACTGACGCGCCCTGTCCCCCCGCAGGGCGCGTTATTTTTCCGCGATGGAGTATGTCAGCACGTCGGCGCGAGACTCACTTGTCCGCTTCGATCAGCTTGCCGGTGAACACGATCGGCCCGGTCGCCTGACCGGTGGGAGAGCCGCCCGGCGGCTCGACCGACACCGCGTAGGTCGCCTCGTTGATGATCCTGGGATCGTATTCGGCAAAGGCCGGCGGCCTGGTGAATTCATGTTCGCCGATCACGCCGAGCGAACGCGGCGCCGGGAACTTGTCATGCACCAGCCACAGCTCGTAGGAACGTCCGGGCGGCACTTCGGCACCGACCTTGCGCACGGTGAAGCCCTTGGTGCGGGTATCGACCGTCAGCAGGAAGGCCGGCGCGTCCTTGCCCTGCTGGATCACCGCGACAAGGCGTTCGCCGCCCGGCCGCAACGCGTCCGGCAGATATTGCGGCGCGAATTCCTTCACGCTCACGAACAGCAGCAGCGAAGCCGCAAGCGCCGACGCGACGAAGGTCGCACCGCGCCAGCGATTCAGCCGACGCGTCAGATCGATCACCTCGGCGCCGCCGCCATTCCTGCGGTCGTTGGCGATCTTTTCCTTGATGCGCGCGAACAGGTCGGCGCGCGGCTCGACCGGCTCCACCGCCGCGATCAGCGCGCCGAGATAATTGTCCCAGTAACGCACGCGCGCGGCGAATTCCGAATCCGACAAGGCGAGCGCGGCCGCCTGCGCGCGCTCGCCGGCGTCGAGCGTGCCGAGCGCATATTCGGCGGCCAGCAATTCCTGGTCTTCGCTGATCATGTCCCGAGGCACTCCCGGATTTCGATCAGGCTGCGGCGCAGCCAGGTCTTGATGGTGTTGACCGGCTTGGCCAGCTTGGCGGCGAGCTGCTCGCGCGACAGTCCGTTATAATAGGCGAGCATCACCAGCTGCTGGCGGTCGGGCTCCAGCTTGTCCACGCAGCGCATCAGGCGCTGCAAATCCTCGCTCATCTCGCGTGCGGCGAGCGGGTTGGGAAGTTCGGCCGCCACGTCCATGGCCTCGGGCTCCTCCTCGATCGAGGCCTCGCTGCGTTTGCGGACCAGATCGATGGCGCGGTTGCGCGCAATGGTCGCCATCCAGGTGATCGGGGACGCCACCGCGGCATTGTATTGCCCGGCGCTGCCCCAGATCTTCAGATAGGTCTCCTGCACGACTTCGTCTGCGAGGTCGTGGCGCCTCAAGATACGGAGCACCACCCCATACAGTTTCGCCCGGGTGGCCTCGTAAAGCCGCTCGAAGGCGGCCTGATCGCCCTTCGCGGTGGCGGCCAGGAGGTCGACAAGATCGGCGGGGGTGAGCATGCGGGCGGGGGTTCCGGGGGGCGGGATATCGGATCAATTATAACGATATCTGTTCCGTTTTGTGTCCGTCGAGCGAAAATGCCGGAAACTTGACTTTCCTCTCCCACTTCCTATGTCCATTCAATGATTTGTCTCGCGAACCAGAACCGTTCCTTTTTTCGCGCCGGTCGCCTGCACGCAGGCCACTGACCCGGACGGCTGCGCGTGTCAGCCTTCCGGGCTGACATTCATCCGCTAAATCCCGAATAGAGAATCCGACATGCCGATGCAGCGATGCGCCGGCATACGCCGCGCCATCAGGCGCCGGCGCTTTGCAAGCTTCGACGAAAGGAGAGCATCATGACCAGTTACCCGCAGCCGGATCTGCCGCCGATCGCCCTGACCCGCACAGATTCCGAACAGCTTGCGCGCATCGCAAATGCCGCGGCGGAGAAATTTCCGCGCACCGCCGATTTTCTGGCACGCGAGGTCGAGCGCGCGCAGTTGATCGACGATGTCGAGACGCGTCCCGGTCTGGTGAAGATGGGATCGCGGGTGAGCTTCCGCGACGATGTCAGCGGCCAGGAACGCACCGTGACACTGGTCTATCCGCCCGAGGCCGACGTCAGCGAAGGAAGGATCTCCGTGCTGACTCCCGTCGGCGCGGCACTGATCGGCCTGTCGGTCAGCCAGTCGATCGAATGGCAGACGCCGAGCGGCGGCTGGCGATCGCTGACGGTGCTGAAGGTTTTGTCCTGAGCGCACGCTCCGGAAATCCGGAAAGGAGCCGGCAACGCATCCAAAGCCGTCGGATTGACGGCTTATTAAGGTTACCGCTTTTCAATGAAACGGCGACAGCGGTGTCGTTTCATTGGGGGTCGGGGATGCGTTTCCGCACATGCGCCGTACTGGTGACGGCATTCGTTTTCAGTGTGGCCGGCGGCGCATCGGGCGCGGACATCGCCATCCCGTTCAAGGCTCCCATCGCCGCAGCCGCGCCGCCCTGGACGGGATATTATCTCGGCCTGAACGGCGGCTATGCCTGGCAGGATCGCCCGGTCGCGCTCGGCATGAACGACCCGGCCGCAATCAACGGCATCAGCCTGGTCGGCGGCCTGAGCGTCCCGCACGAGATCGACGGCGGCTTTGCTGGATTCCAGGCCGGCTACAATTGGCAATACGCGCCGCAATGGCTCGCAGGCGTCGAAGCCGATTTCCAGTTCGGCAAGATCGGTGGAACCCCGTCACTGCCGCTCATCACGTCCGGCGGCGGCGTGCCCGGCGTCGTCAACTTCAGCGAAAACGTCAAGTGGTTCGGAACGCTGCGCGGACGCATCGGCTTTCTTCCGACCGAAAATATTCTGCTCTACGGCACCGGCGGCCTAGCCTATGGCCGCGTCGATCACGCCGCGGACTTCAGGACCGACCTTGCCGTCGACGCACTCTTCGCCACCTATTCGTTCAGTTGCGCCGGCGGCGGCAACGTCTGTTTTGCGGGCAATTCCTCGCAGATCCAGCTCGGCTGGACGCTCGGTGGCGGCGTGGAATGGACGCTGTGGCAGAACATCACGTTCAAGAGCGAATATCTTTACGTCAACCTCGGCCACGGCTCGGTGACGATGAATGCAGTCGCACTGGCATTCGGCGGACTTGTATCGTCGTCGATGACGCTGGATACCGGCGACGTCGACATGCACATCTTCCGCGCCGGTCTGAACGCCCGGTTCTGAACTGGTGGATTCCGGGTTCGCGCTTTCGGCGCGCCCCGGAATGACAAATCAAAAAAGCCGGCGCGTAGAAGCTTACGCCCGCGCCGCATCCCGGATGCGCATGATGCCGATCGAGTCGAGCTCGCGCTGCTCCTGCGCGTTCTGCTCGGCGCGCTCGCGCATCTGGTCGCGCTCGTCGAGCAACTCGACCTTCTTCAGCTCTTCGAAAGCCTCGCCGAGTTCGGCCTTGGCCTCGTCGAGCTGCAGCCTGAGGTCGTCACACGAGCGCTTCAGGTTCTCGCGGCGCTGGTTGGCGGCCTTGGCATAGGTCGGATAGGCAAAATGGGCGGGATCGGAAATGCCGACCTTTTCCTGTTCCGATTTGATCTCGCGGTCGAGATCGGCGCCCATGCGCTCGAACTCCGCAATCATGCCTTCGATCTGGGCGACGCGGCGGCGCTTCTCGTCCACCTGGAATTTCCGCAGCCGGATCAGCGTTTCACGTGACTTCATCGACTCATACTCCCCGAAGCCCCACAACAAGCGAGGCCCGTGCCGCCAACATGACGGCACGGCCAACTACACAATCGGCGAGATTGTGGTCGGCTAACGTTATTTTTCCGTATCCAAGACCGGTAAGATTTCGGCAAGCCGCTGATATCCTTCGAGGAGCCCGGTTGCTTCGTCCTTGGCCTGGCCGAGAAAGGCCTCCAGCGGCTTGTGCAGCCGGATGGCTTCGTCCACGTCCGCGCTGGAACCCGGGCGATAGGCGCCCAGCCGGATCAGTTCTTCCATGTCGGCGTAGGTCGCCATGACCTGCTTGGCCTGGTTAACGAACGGTAAAAATTGCGGATTGGCGGCGCGCGGCATGGTGCGCGAGATCGATTTGAGAATGTTGATGGCGGGATAGCGGCCGCGCTCGGCGATGGCGCGCTCCATCACGATGTGCCCGTCGAGAATGCCGCGCACGGCGTCGGCCACTGGCTCATTGTGATCGTCGCCGTCGACCAGAACCGTGAAGATGCCGGTGATCGAGCCCTGTTCGGCGGTGCCGGGACCGGCGCGCTCGAGCAGGCGCGGCAATTCGGTGAACACGGTCGGGGTATAGCCCTTGGCGGTGGGTGGTTCACCGGCCGACAGCCCGATCTCGCGCTGCGCCATTGCGAAGCGCGTGACCGAGTCCATCATCACCAGCACGTCCTTTTTCTCGTCGCGGAAATATTCCGCGATCGCGAGCGTCAGATACGCCGCCTGGCGGCGCATCAGGGCCGGCTCGTCCGAGGTCGCGACCACCACCACCGAACGCGCAAGCCCCTCCTCGCCCAGATCCTCCTGCAGAAATTCCTGCACCTCGCGGCCGCGTTCGCCGACCAGGCCAATGACCGACACGTCCGCCTTCACGTTGCGTGCCATCATCGAGAGCAGCACCGACTTGCCGACGCCGGAGCCGGCGAAAATGCCCATGCGCTGGCCGCGGCAGCAGGTGGTGAAGGTGTTGAGCGCCCGCACCCCGAGATCGAGCGGGTCCCCCACCCGCTTGCGGGCATGCGCCGGCGGCGGCGCGTTGCGGAAGGCAAACGGCTCAGGCCCGGACGGCAGCGGCCCCTTGTCGTCGATCGGCTCGCCCATGGCGTTGACCACCCGGCCGAGCCAGCCGGACGTCGGGCGCACGGCACCGGGAACCCCGGTCACCAGCGCGCGGCAACCGCGCCGCACCCCCTCCAGATTGGCAAAGGGCATCAGCAGCGCATGCGCGCCGGAAAATCCCACCACCTCGCAGGGGATCGGCCGTTCCGGGCCGGTCTCCACCAGGACCCTGGCACCCACGGACATCGCATGAATCGGGCCGGCGACCTCCACCATCAGGCCGCGCACGCCCACGACCCGGCCGTAGATCTCTACGCCGTCGAGTTCCTGCACCTGTTCCGCCAGAGCCTTCATAAAAGGTTTCCGGTCCTTGCAATTTTAACCGCCTGTTTACCCGCGTCGTTAATCATTGCGTCATCGTTCTTGTGGCGGTGCGCGGACTCGCTGAGTCCCTCGGGAAGCAGCGAGTCCGGAGAGTCGGTTAAGCCCGACTCTTAAAGTGGATCATGAACTGACGCGTGGCGAAAAACTGCTTTCCGGAAAAGATTTTAGGCCGATTCGACATTTTCTGCCTAGTAATGCTTGCGAACGGGAATCAGGTTTTGTTAACCATGCCGGATTAGTGTTCCCGAATCGTAGCGTTGCAAAGGCGTTTCGAGGGCCGCCGCTTTGAGGCGTGCCGACCTTAAGCCCCGCAGCGGCGAAGAAGGGGACTGGCATGCGCGTTTTGCTGATTGAGGATGACAGCGCCACAGCGCAGTCGATCGAGTTGATGCTCAAATCCGAGAGCTTCAACGTCTACACCACCGACCTCGGTGAGGAAGGCGTGGACCTCGGAAAGCTCTACGACTACGACATCATTCTGCTGGATCTGAACCTGCCCGACATGTCGGGTTTCGAGGTTCTGCGCTCCCTTCGGGTCTCGAAGGTGAAGACGCCGATCCTGATCCTCTCCGGCCTGGCCGGGATCGAGGACAAGGTGCGGGGCCTGGGCTTCGGCGCCGACGACTACATGACCAAGCCCTTCCACAAGGACGAGCTGATCGCCCGCATCCACGCGATCGTCCGCCGCTCCAAGGGCCATGCCCAGTCGGTCATCAACACCGGCGACCTGGTGGTCAATCTCGACCAGAAGACGGTGGAAGTGAACGGCGCCCGCGTGCATCTGACCGGCAAGGAATACCAGATGCTCGAGCTGCTCTCGTTGCGCAAGGGCACCACGCTGACCAAGGAGATGTTCCTCAACCATCTCTATGGCGGCATGGACGAGCCCGAACTCAAGATCATCGACGTGTTCATCTGCAAGCTGCGCAAGAAGCTGGCGAACGCCTCCAGCGGCAAGAACTATATCGAGACCGTTTGGGGTCGCGGCTATGTGCTGCGCGAGCCGACCGACGACGAGGCCCGCATCCCGGCCTGATCGCCGCATTAACAAAACAAAAAACCCGCCGGAAACGGCGGGTTTTTTGTTTGTGTCCATTCTTGTCTCCGGCCTGACACGGTTCCGTCCTGCCTGCTCCCTCTTGACGCCCTTAACGCGCGATTAACACCGCTCGGGGATGGTGCAGGGAGCCAGTCCATGCCGAGTGAAGTTGCGTAATGCGTTGGATATCGGGGGAGACCGCGCCTGTCCGGGACGGCAGGACGCGGACACGCCACACATCATTATCCGGTTATCGGTGGACCGCATCGCTCGCGCGCGGCGGGGCCGCGGCGGCGATCGCCTGCGCGGTCGTCGGAACGACCATGGCCGCGGCGGGGCACGTTCTGGCGCTGTCGATCGACGCACATGCGGAGGCACGGTCTCTTGTCGGTCTTGCAAGGCCCTCCGGCAGGCTGGCGTGGTTCTCAGAGCCGGATACCACAATGATCCCGCAGCGGATCGCGGCCGCACCCGCGCTGCATTCCGGCGCGCTGCCGGCCGGCGGATCGCGCCTGGTGCTGGCGGCCGCCTCCGGCTCTCTCGCAGCCGACGACATGGTCTTTACCGGCTCCATCGGCAATGGCGGCGAACGCTTCAACACCGCCCGCCGGGTGCCGTCGGCCGGGCTCGACAATGCGGCCAGGGCGGACGCCCCCTTGCCGCTGCCACGCATACGGCCGCAATTCGCGGCGCTGACGCCGCCCGACCTCGGCATCCGGCTGGACGGGACTGCGCCGGAATCCAGAACGGCGGTCTACGACATCGCAGCCCAAACCGTCTACATGCCCAATGGCGAGAAGCTCGAAGCCCATTCGGGCTTCGGGGAATTCATGGACGATCCACGCTATGTGCGGTTGCGGATGCGCGGCGTGACGCCGCCCAACACCTACAGGCTGACGATGCGCGAAGCCTTGTTTCACGGCACCGAGGCCATCCGCATGACGCCGGAAAACAAGGAGGCCATGTTCAGCCGCAACGGCATTCTCGCCCATCCCTACCTGCTGGGTCCGAACGGTCAGTCGAATGGCTGCGTCTCCATCAAGGACTATGACAAGTTCCTGGCGGCCTTCAAACGCGGCGAGATCGATCGCATGGTGGTGGTGTTCCGGCTGGACAAGCCGCCGTCATTCTTCGCGAGAGGCGGGCTGACACGCGCGGCGAAGCTGCTCTAGGTCGAGCACGGCCGGCGACGCGGAATCAAGGCGAGCAGCGTTCTGGACGGCGTCAGCCGCCGCCGGCCATCGCCACGGCGCGCGGCGCCGGGAATTTCAGCAGCACGCCCTCTTCCGGCGCGTCGGCGGGAGAATGCGGCGCATACAGCCCGCGCTTATCCCCGACCGACTTGAAAGACTGCGTCAATCCGATCACGGTTTCGGCGGCGCCCAGCACCAGATAGCCATCGGACGCGGTGACGCGCGCGATGCGATCGAGGATATCGATCTTGGTCGCCTGATCGAGATAGATGAGCACATTGCGGCACATGACGAAATCGAACGTCCCGAAGCGCGAAAAATCGTGCAGCAGGTTGAACGGCCGGAACTGGACCATGGCGCGGATGTCGGGCGAGATCTGCCACATCTCGCCGACCTTGGTGAAATACTTCACCAGCAGCTGGATCGGCAGGCCGCGCTGCACCTCGAACTGGCTGTAGATGCCGGCTTTCGCCTTCTCCAGCACTTCGGTGGAAATGTCGGTCGCCAGAATCTCGACCCGGAACCCGTCGAGCCGGCCTTCCATTTCCTTCAGCGCCATCGCCAGCGAATAGGGCTCCTGGCCGGTCGATGCGGCCGCGCACCAGATCCGGATGCGCTGATGCTGGGCGCGCGCCGCCAGAAGCGACGGCATGATGTGGTCGCGGAAATGCTCGAACGGAATCTTGTCGCGGAAGAAGAAGGTTTCGTTGGTGGTCATGGCCTCGACGACTTCGGTCGTGAGCCCTTCCGCATTGAAGCCTTTCAGCTTCTGCACCAGTTCGGTCAGCCCGGCGAAGCCGGACTTGCGCGCCACCGGCAGAAGCCGGCTTTCCACGAGATAATGCTTTTCGGCCGACAGGGTCAGGCCCGAGCGGTCCTTCAGCAGCTTGCGCAGGAAATCATAGTCGGTGGGGGTCACGGATGATCCCCCGTTGCGAACATGCGCACGAGCTTGGGCGCGATCTGATCGATCGGCATCACGGCCGAACACAGCCCGGCATTGGCCGCGGATCCGGGCATACCCCAGACCACGCTGCTGGCCTCATCCTGGGCGATGATGGATCCGCCGGCGGCGACAATATCGGCCGCGCCACGCGTGCCGTCGGCGCCCATGCCGGTCAGGATCACCCCCAGCACCCAGGTGCCCCAGACCTCCGCCGCCGACGAAAACAGGACATCCACCGCCGGCTTGCAGAAATTCACCGGTGGGCTGTCGTCGATGACGACGACCGCCTGATTGTCCTTGCGGGTCACGCGCATGTGGCGGGCGCCGGGCGCGATATAGATGCAGCCCGAGCGGACATGCTCGCCATGCTCGGCCTCGCGCACCGGGCGCCCGGTCGACCGCGACAGATGCTCGGCGAGAATGGTGGTGAAGGTCGGCGGCATATGCTGGGTGATCAGCACCGGCGCATGCTCCATCACCGGTCCGATGCCGGCACAGAGCTGGGTCAGCGCCTGCGGTCCGCCTGTGGAGGAGCCGATCACAAGTACGCGCGGCACCATCTTCGAGAACGGCCGCAGCCTGATGTCCGGCTTCTTGGCCGGACTGAAAGGAATGATGGACGGATCGTTGAATTCCGGAATGCGCCTGGCTTCGACAGCCGGCGGCGCCTCCCGCCGCAAGGCGACCCGGCGCGCACGCGCGCCGAACTCGCGAACCTTGGCGATCAGATCGCGGCGGAATTCCGGGCTGGTGACAACACCGTTGGCTTCCGGCTTCTGCACATAGTCGAGCGCGCCGAGCGCCAGCGCCTTGAGCGTGATCTCGGCGTTCCGGCGCGTCAGCGTCGACGCCATGATCACGGCGAGGTCGGGGCGCTTTTTCAACAGCAACGGCAACGCGGAAATGCCGTCCATGTCGGGCATGTCCACGTCGAGAACGACCACATCGGGAGAGGTGCGATCGAGATAATCGACGGCCTCGCGGCCGGTTCTCAGCGACGCGACAATCTCGAGATTGGGTTCCTGCTCGACCCAGCGGCGCACAAGTCCGCGCGCGACCGCGGAATCGTCGACCACCATGACCCGGATGGGTCCAAGGAGAACGGGCGATACTGACGCATCAGCTGAAATTGCGATTGTCACGATACGCGATACTCAACACTGGACACAACACGGAACAGAGCAAAAAACGCCGGGATCAGATCAGGCCGACTTCCTGCAGTTTTGCTTCGACGATTTCCTTGTCGAACGGCTTCATGATGTATTCATTGGCGCCGGCATGCAGCGCACGCGCGATATGCGCGACGTCGTTCTCAGTCGTGCAGAAAACGACCTTCGGACCGTCGCCGCCGGGCAAGCGGCGCAACGCCTTCAGAAAGTCATAGCCGTCCATTTTCGGCATGTTCCAGTCGAGCAGGATCGCGTCCGGGAGCGTGCGCTGGCAGGCTTCAAGCGCCTGTTGGCCGTCTTCGGCCTCGACGATCTGGAAATCGAGGCCCTCCAGGATACGCCTCGCCACCTTGCGGATGACGCTGGAGTCATCGACGACGAGACAGGTCTTCATTACATCCTCACTTTCGCGAAGCCATCTTGCGCTCCGCTCTTGTCCATCACTCGGCACGTCAAGCGTGCATCACGCAGCCAGTTCGTGCGGCTTCATGTCGAGCAGCCGCTCGACATCGAGCACCACGAGAAGTTCGCCATCAAGGCGGTGGACAGCGGACGCGACGCGCGCCAGCCGGCTGTCCAGGTTGATCGGCACAGCCTCGCGGCTGTTTTCACGCAGCTTCAGAACCTCGCCGACGCTGTCGATGACCAGGCCATAAGACTCACCGTTCAGGTCGATGCCGACAGCCATCGCCGGTGCCAGCTTGTCGCGCGCCGGCAGGCCGAGACGGCATCGCATATCGACTGCCGTCACGATCCGGCCGCGCAGATTCAGCACGCCCGCAATCTCGTCGGAGGCCAGCGGCACCGGCGTCAGGCGGCCCGGAACGAACACGTCCTGGACGCGCGAAATCGGCAATCCGAATAGCTGGCTGCCGATTGTCACCGTCACATACTCCAGGATGTTCTCTGTCTGGGTTTCCGAGGCTGTCATGATCTGCACTCACGCGGCCCTGTGAACGTTGAAAATCTGCTCTTTCAGGGCGGCAATCAGTCCTTGACGATCGAACTTGGCGACAAAATCGTGGAACCCGGCGTCGCGCACCCGCGCAATCGCGTCCTCGGTCGTGATCGACGACAAGGCGATCAGAGGGATCGATGCGGTCTGCCGGTCGGCCTTGATGGCCGCCGCGAGCGCGATGCCGTCCATGTCCGGCATTTCGAGATCGGTGACGATCGCGTCAAAGCGCGCGCCGCCTTTCAGGATTTTCAGCGCTTCCTCGCCGCCGCCCGCGTCGGTGACGTTGTAGCCGGCGGCCTTCAGGACCGGCACCAGCATATTGCGGAAGAATGCCGAGTCTTCGACGAACAGAAGGCTTCTGCGCGCCTCGGCAGCGGCATGTGGATCCTTGCGGCGGAACCAGTCGGCAAAAGCCAGCGGCAGGAAATGCTCGAGATCCAGGATTTCGGTCGCCTCGCCCTTCACAATGGCGGAGCCGAGAATCCCCGGGCGGTCGCTGGCCACTTCGATATCGAGCGTGTCCTCGACGATATCGACGATCTCGTCGACCACCAGCGCCATCGAGCGGGCGCCGTCGGAGAAAACCAGGAGAGGCTGCGTGCCGTCATCCCGGATGCGGACATCGCTGTTCACCTGAATCAGCGGCATCAGGTGGCCGCGATACTGAATCAGATGCCGGGAATTCGCGATCTCGATCTTCTTGACGTCGATTTCCTCCAGCCGCGTGACCAGCGACAGCGGCACCGCCTTGGGTGCCACGGAGCCGGCCCTGAACACCAGCAGGGACGTCTTCTCCTGCCCGATATCGGCGTGCGACTCCGTGAAAGCGCCGTCGGCCTTCATCGTCTGGGAGGCCGCCGAGCCCAGGGCGTTCGCGACACCGTTCGGATCAAGGATCATGATCACCGAGCCGTCGCCCAGAATGGTGTTGCCGGAGAAGGTGGTGATGTGACGAAGCTTGGTCGCCATCGGCTTGACGACGATTTCCTCGGTATGAAACACCGCATCCACAACCATGCCGAAGGTCTGGGTGCCGACTTGCATGACGACGACAAACCCGTTCTCGGATTCCACATCGGGATTATCGCCGAGACGCAGTAGCTTGCTGAGATAGATCAGCGGAAGCAGCTTGTTGCGCAGCCTGAGGACCGGCGTATCCTTGATGCGTTCGATCTTGTATTCCGCGCCCTTTTTGACGCGCACGAGCTCGACCACGGCGAGCTGCGGCACGGCAAAGCGCTCGCCGCCCGCATCGATGATCAGCGCCGAGATGATCGCCAGCGTCAAGGGAATCTTGATGACGAAGGATGAGCCTTCGCCGCTGACAGACTGAACGTCGATGGCGCCGCCGATCTGATCGATATTGTTCTGCACGACGTCCATGCCGACGCCGCGCCCCGAAATGCTGGTGACTTCAGCCGCCGTGGAAAATCCCGGCGCGAAGATGAAGCGCTGGATCTGCGCCTCCGACATTTTCGCGATCTCGCTTTCGCTGGCGAGACCTTTCGCGATCGCCTTGGCCCGGATCCGGGCGGTGTTCAGCCCCTGGCCGTCATCGGCGACTTCAATGATAATGTGACCGCCCTCGTGATAGGCGGTGAGGCGAATGGTGCCTTTTTCCGGCTTGCCGGCAGCAACGCGCTCCTGCGGGAATTCGATGCCGTGATCCGCCGAATTGCGGATCATGTGCGTGAGCGGATCCTTGATCCGGTCCAGCACCTGGCGATCGAGTTCGGTATCGGCGCCGTGCATCTCGAGATCGATATGCTTGCCGAGTTCGGCGGACAGATCGCGCACGATCCGCGGCAATTTCTGCCAGGCGTTTCCGATCGGCTGCATGCGCGTCTTCATGACGCTTTCCTGCAGCTCGGCCGTTACATGCGAAAGCCGCTGCAGCGGCACCTTGAATTCGGATTCGGATTGCCGGCGCGCCAGTTCGAGCAACTGGTTGCGGGTCAAGACCAGCTCGGACACCATTGTCATCAGGTGTTCGAGCGTTCCGACATTCACGCGGATCGACTGGTTGGCGACCCTGGTATCGGACTTGTCGTCGTCCCTGGCGGCCGGCTCCTTCGCCGGAATGGCTGACGGACCCGGCGTCTCGCGGAACACGCGCTCAAGCTCATCGAGCGACACTTCGCCGGCCCGCAGCGGCCGCTCCAGCACCTGATAGACCAGCGAGCCGGCGGTATGTCCGGCCGCAACCGGCTGGGTGCCTCTGTTCGCAAGATCGTCGAGTTTGCTGATCAGGTCGGCATCGTCGCCTTCGGGCTCGCGCTGTTCCTTCTCAAGCGTATCGAGAATGTCCTTGATTCGGTCGATGGTCGAAAGAATCAGCGTCACCGCTTCGGCCGTGACCGGCATGCCGTCGCGGAATTTTCCCATCATCGACTCGGCGGCATGCGCGAGCGTGGCAAGCCGCGGCAGACTCAGAAAGCCGCACGTTCCCTTGATGGTATGAACCAGGCGAAAGACGTTGGCGATGATGTCGGCGTTGTTGGGCTCCTGCTCCAAACGAACAAGCTCGACGTCAACCACGTCGAGGCTTTCATTCGTCTCGGTCAGGAACTCGCGTAACAATTCGTCCATAAACACACGCCTTTGACGCGCCAGGAATGGTCCCAGCGGCCTCCACCGATCGGCGGGATGGAGTGTGTTCGGTAACGATTAAATTTTGGGTAAGCCGAAGGTCAAAATAGCCGATTAACGCTCGGTTAACGAACCGGCCAAATTCGGCCGACCGGGAGCCCAGGCGCGCAGGATGGGGCGTGAATGGCGTCAGCTCGCCGTCAGGACCACCGCGTCGCCTTCCGGCGCAGCGGCAACGGACAGCCCGCATTGCCGGGCCAGCAGGCCGGTATAATAGGGCTGGATGGCATGGGCGTCGATCGCGCCGCCGTCATGCGAACCGCCCGCGAGCAGCACCGGAATGGCCGGCTGGATCTTCGCGTTGGTCCCGGTTGCCGTCACCTTGAAGCTCATGTCGTCGCCGCTGCCGATCGGATCCACTGTCAGCACGCCGCCACGCGGAATGGTCTGGCCGGCGATAACCAGCATATTCAGCAGAAGTTTCACCCGATTCTTCGCGAGCAGAACGCGCGGAAGCGACCAGGTCAGCTTGGTCTTGTCGTCTTCCAGAAAGCCGCGCGCAACCTTCTCGGCGTCGCCAACGTCGATCTGCGCTCCGGCGGAGCCAGCGGCACCGAAGGCCAGCCGGCAGAATTGCAGCCGGGCCGAGGCGGTTTTAACGCTCTTCTTGATCAGCTCAAGCGCGAAATCCTTGGTCTCCTGATCGTTGTCGTCTTCCATCACCTCGAGACCATTGACGATGGCGCCGACCGGGCTGATCAGATCGTGACAGACCCGCGAACACAGCAACGCGGCAAGGTCGAGAGACTCAAGGGTGGTCGCGGTGGTCATGAACCTGTCTCCGGAGGCGGTGACGCGGACAAACGAATCAGATGAACGTGGGGAATCGTCAGTCTGATACACTGCAGCCGCCGACACGCCAAGACTTGCGGGCACCATGAACACAAGGGGGAGGCGGAACGAGTGACGTCCGACAGGGATTTCCTGGACCCGTTCCTGGCCGACGAACTCACCTCGCTGGTGTCGCGGGCGGCGGCAGCGGTCATGGATATCCGCGCATCCACGGTTGCAGTCCGACTGAAATCCGATGCGAGCCCGGTGACGGCAGCCGACCACGCTTCGGAAGAGATCATCATGCAGGGACTGAGCCGCCTGTTGCCCGGAATCATGGTTGTCTCGGAAGAAGCCTCCGCGCAAAGCGCGCCGCAATCCTTGTCCTCGACATTCATCTTGGTGGATCCGCTCGACGGCACCCGCGAGTTCATCGCCGGACGGGACGAATTCACGATCAACCTGGCCATCGTTGTCGGCACAAGGCCCGTTTTGGGCGTGGTGTCGGCGCCGGCATTGCATGGCATCTGGCGCGGCGTGGTCAGCCGTGGCGCCGAACGGCTGCATCTGGCGCCGGGCGCCGCGACAAAGGCGGCGCGCGACAAGACCGCACTCAACACGGCGGTCCCCGACCGAGAGCATTTGCGTGCGGTGGTCAGCCGCTCGCATATGGATGAAGCGACCGCGGCGTGGCTGTCCGACAAATCCGGGCTTGAATTGCTGTCCATCGGATCGGCGCTGAAATTCTGCCGCGTTGCCGAAGGCGCCGCCGACATTTACCCGCGCCTCGCGCCCACGATGGAATGGGACGTCGCTGCCGGTGACGCGGTGTTGACGGCGGCCGGCGGCGCGGTGACGACACCGGAAGGCAAACCTCTGGTCTACGGCCGGATCGAAACCGGTTTGCGGATTCCCGCCTTCATTGCCTGGGGTCGACGCGATACTGCCGCAATCTCCCGGACGTAACAGTCAGGGCGCGAGCGTCAGCAAGACCTCGGGCCATCTCTGATCGGCATTGCGGGCGATACCCAGCGGATCGGCGGCGAACGCCGCGCGCGCCTGTACATTGTAAAAGAGATAAAGCTGGTTTCCGGAGATCATCCAGATGTCCGGATGGCCGGCCGTCCCGACGCCGCGGGCGACCGCGACCGGATCATATCCTCCGAAACGGGGGCGGTAGATATGCGGAGCCGCCGCAAAGGCCGCGCGGTTCCCCTCGTTGCGAAAGCGCCAGATCACGCCGCCCGCCCGGTATTCCAGGTCGGCGCTTCCCGGCCTTGCCGCACCATCGGTAAAATACGCCACCGGATCGAAGCCGTTGATCGCAAGACCGGTCAACGGGTCGGTCACGACGCGCTCGGTGGTGGAGGCCGCGCCGGGCCCGGGACTCGCCAAAATCAGGCACACCATCACGACCACCAGCCATGGACCCGGTCCGGTCAACAGCTTCGTCCGTTGACGGCGCAGTGCGGTCATGATTCGGTCCATAAGTGTTCCGATTCGGATGCTCTGGCTCTAGCAGCCCTACCGTGAGTATCGGGTTAAGCGGACCCTTTTCTGATCGCAATCGATGGAGCACTTCATGCGTGCGGTAACTCGGTGTTTTGGACTCGCCGCCATTCTGCTCTGGCTGGCGGCCCAGCCGGTCGCGGCGCAGCAGGCCCAATACTCGTCCAATGAAATTCTGGACGCCGGTCACCGTTTCTTCGGCGGCGTGTCGCGCGGACTGGCCCAGGTGGTCGAAAAGGCCTTCAGCCAATGGGGATTGCCGAACGGCTACATCCTCGGCGAGGAAGCCGGCGGCGCCTTTGTCGCCGGGTTGCGCTACGGCGAGGGCACGCTTTTCACCAAGAATGCCGGCGACCTGCGGGTGTTCTGGCAGGGGCCTTCGCTCGGCTTCGACGCCGGCGGTGAAGGCGCGCGCACCATGATGCTGGTCTACAATCTGCCCGCCACCGAGGCGATCTACGAGCGCTTTGCCGGGATCGACGGGTCCGCCTACTTTATCGGCGGCTTCGGCATGACCGCACTGACCGCCAATAACGTGGTGCTGGTACCGATCCGCTCCGGCGTCGGCCTGAGGCTGGGGGCCAATATCGGCTATCTGAAATTCACCCCGAAGCCGACCTGGAACCCGTTCTGAAGGGCCCGCCCTTGGTTTTGCCAAAAGAGAAATGAGCTTCACCCGCCCCCGGCTCCCGGTCTAGGGTGTCGAGGGGACGCGGGTAAAGGCTTTTTCCTTCATGACCCTGTCATGAAGGCGTTTTCAGTGGGGTTGGAGTGAGACCATGATCGAGCCGGCCATGTATCTCGGCATCGGCTTTCTGTTCGCCAGCCTGCTGGGCATCATTTTCATTCCTCTGGTCCATGCGCGCGCCGTCCGGCTGACCATGCGCCGGCTCGAAGCCTCCACGCCCCTGTCGATGGCGGAGATCCAGGCCGACAAGGATCAATTGCGGGCCGAGTTCGCCATGTCGACGCGCCGTCTCGAAATGAGCGTCGAGCAGATGAAGGCCAAGACCACCAGCCAGCTGGCGGAGCTCGGCAAGAAGACCGATGCCATCAACCGCCTCAAGGTCGAACTCGGCGACAAGACCGCCACGATTTTTGCGCTCGAAGCGCGCGAAAAGGCGCTCAAGGACCAGAACCGCACGACGGAAGAAGAATATGCCGTCAAGACCGCGGCTTTGCGCGAGACCGAACGCTCGCTCGCGGACAAGGAAGCCGAAGCCGCCCGGCTCACCGCCGAGCTTGGCGAAAAAAGCGCGGCGAATGACGGCCAGCGGGTCGAGCTTATCGCGCTGCGGACCCAGATCGACGCGCTGAAGCTGCGCATCGAGGATTACGAACGCGAGATCAAGACGACCGAACAACGCCTTGAGCGCGAACGCGTCGAAGTCGCCGGCGCCACGCGGGACCTGAATGACGAGCGCGGACGCGTGCAAAATCTCGGCGCACGCGTCGCGCAACTCGAGCAGCAGCTCGCCAGGCAAACGGAGGAGTCGGAGAGCTTCGCCCGCCGCGTGCAGGAGCTGCAGGCGCGCGTCGCCGATCAGGGCCGGATCCTGACCGAGCGCGATTTTGAATGCGAGAAACTGCGCGGAAAATTGCAGTCCCTCCAGCAGACCGAGACCGACCTGCGGGCCGAGATCGTGTCGTCGCGCGAGCACCATAATGAATCGACCGCAAGCCTGCGCAAGGCCAAGGACCTGCTTGAAAAGGAACTGGAGCAAACCAGGGCGGAGCGCACCAAGCTGGAGCATGACATCGCCGCGATGAAACGCGATGCCGAATCCAACTGGGCGGCGGAGCGCGTGGAGAACGCGCTGCTGCGCGAACGCATCAACGACGTCGCGGCCGAGGTCGCAAAGCTCACCGTGGTGCTGGAAGGCCCCAATTCGCCGATCGAAACGATCTTGGCGGCCGATGCGCCGCCGTCCCGCGCCGCCGCCAACGGTCCGTCCGCGAAAGCCGACGCGGCCAGGCCAAAAGCGGCCTCTTCCCCGGAAAGCCAGAGCAATCTCGCCGACCGCATGCGCGCACTGCAAAGCCGCGCGTCGCGCCTGACGCCGACCACCTAGACAATCCCGCGACACGTCATGCTTGCGGTCCCCCCGCTGCGCGACGATGATGCACCGGGGCCGGATTTTCAGTGACATGTTCGAGATTTTCAAAAGTATCCTGCGTCGCAAGAGACATGCGCAACGAACCCCTGTCCGGCTCAAGGCCGCGGGCCTGATCGCGGCTTCGCTGATTGCGCTCCCGGCGGCGGCGCAGCCGGCGCGGGCCGACATCCCGCAAATTGCAAAAAACAAAAGCGCGGAACGGAAGAATTTCACCGATCAGCAGATCATCGACGGATTTTTCAAGATCGTCTTTGGCGCCGAATTCCATGTCGCCGGCCGCACCGACCGGATCCGGAAATACGATGTGCCGGTCCGCATCTATGTCGACAACCGGGCCAAGCCGGACCGCCGCTCGCAGATCGCAAGCGTGATCGCGGACATCCGCAGCAAGATCAGGGGTCTCGACATTGCCGTGGTGGACAGCCGCAAGGACGCCAATGTGTCGCTCACGCTGGTGCGCGACCGCGATCTGGAAAAGACGATCCGTTCATTCTATGGCCGCGCGCGAGCCAGGACGATCCTGCAATCGCTGGAGCCGCAATGCCTGTCCGGCTTTCGCAAGGACGATTTCTTCCGCATCGTGAAATCGGACGTCATCATCGTCAGCGACGTGGGCGACTTCATTTTCTACGATTGCGCCTACGAGGAGATCCTGCAGTCGCTCGGACCGATCAATGACGATGCAACCGTGCCGTGGACGATGTTCAACGACGACGTCCAGAAGGGCTTCTTCGACATCTACGACCAGTATCTGCTGAACATTCTCTACGATCCGCGCATCAAGGCAGGCATGAGCGCCGAGCAGGTGCGCGAGTTGCTGCCGCAGATCCTGCCCGACGTGCGGGACTGGATTGCAAGGATCAATAATCTCAAATAAAGCCGTCCGGCTTCAGAGCGATTTCAGCCAGTCGATGATCGAGCTGCGCGCCTGGAACGGCGTGGTCAGGTGCAGGCCGGGAATGACCAGATACTTGCTTTTGGGATGTTTGGCGCCGGGATCGAAACCGTAGTCGCGCCCGTGAAAGAAGATCGGATCGCCGACGCCCACGACCCAGAGAAACGGCACCGTCCCCATCGCCGCGGCGTTCTTCGGAATGATCGCTGGCCCCTCCGGATCGAACATGCTGAGATAGACGTTGGGCGTCGCCTTCACCTGAAACGGAATCCCCTGCGCAAGATCGGGGAATGACATCCGGACATCGCCCTTGCCGTCGGCCACAAGCTGTTTCGCCTTGGCGATCGCGCCCTTGGTGCGGATCCGCAAGGCCCAGGCTTCCGGCATATGACCGGGCGCCATGGCGATGACGGCCGCGAGATCCTCGCGCCGCGCGCCATAGCCGATGGCGGCATTGCCGCCGAGACTGTGCCCGGCCACGACAATCCTGGTGGCGCCCGCCCATTTCAGTTTCTGCACCGCGAGATCAATCTCGGCCATCGCCTGATCGTAGGTCGCGTCATACATGCGGCGATGCGACCAGGGCAGTTCGGGCGCCTCGACGACAGCGCCTTCCTTCTTGAGCGCCTCGCTCAGGCCTTCGATCATGCTGGTCGGCGTGCCGCCCTTGCCGTGCAGCAGCACCACGCCGAAGCCGGCCAGACTCTGGCTTTGGGCAACGGCATATGCCGTTGCGCCGGCCAGCCAGGCCGCGATCATCGACAGACGGATTAACGTTTTCATCGCAGGACGCCCATGGGCCGAATCAACCGCACTATAAATGGAGACGGGACGGCGTGCCTGCCACACACCGCGCCTGGCGCTTCCAGGAATCCTCTGTTCAGCCTTGAGGAAAATCTAGTCGGACTTTGACGACCGTCATCGGTCGCCTGAAATATTGATTTTATTGATGTTTTCGACGACCTGCCGTCGGTTTCGTCGATGGTCCCGGAGCACGCTAATCTCGGAATCCGAGCAGCGCCTTATCTCAAGATATTCTTCAAATCCGAAGATTCCAAACTCACGCCCGTTGCCGGACTGCTTGTAGCCGCCGAAGCGCCGTTGAGATAGACGCGCCCGGCCCGGATGCGGTTGGCGATCTTGCGGGCGCGGCTCAGGTCCCTGGACCGCACAAAACCCGCCAGCCCGAACGGCGTGTCATTGGCGATGTCGATCGCCTCGTCCTCGGTGTCATAGCCCATGATTGACAGCACGGGACCGAAGATCTCTTCGCAGAGTGTTAGCGGCCATTTCCCTAAACCTAAAAACAGGGAATTCCACAACAAGAGCAGGGAAGGCGAGCAAAAGATCAGGCAACCTTGATTGAGCAAGACCGGCGCTGCTCGTCAGGGGTGGCTAGCTTGCCGCGCCATCCGATCTCGTCCATCCGTCATCGAATGACACAGTGCGCTTCTCTGTGCAGGCCGCAGATCGCTGGCCGTTTGCAGGCGACGGGCTGCCAGCGCGTCTTCGCGCTATTCTGGAAGCACCTTGACATGGGCGTAGTCGAGGCCGGCCGCCTAAAGACGCAGGGCAATTTCAGCGAGATCTTCGGCAGTGAGCGGCCCCAGACCGCGGCTCGACCCGTCCGGGAACGTCGTCACGGCAGCGAGCTCAGACTGTGCCGGACTTTCCGCGAGCGATTGCTCGATCGCAAGCCACGCTATCTTGGCAAGATGCAAGTAGACCCCGCCTCTGTCATGGCGCAAGACCGCCTGCGCAAGCCCCTGCAGAAACGCCGTCATCCAGTGCTTTGGAAACGCATTCAGGAAACGTTCGGCTTCGGCGGCATAGGCCAATGCCTCCATGTCCTCGTTTGCAAGAGCCGCGGTCGCCGCCTTGTTGAAGAGCAGCGCGACGAACTCGAACTGAACGGCCGCATGATCGTTCAGGTCGTGGAACTCGGCATGCTGCTCGTAACCATGTCGGGCATACAATGTGTTGAGATCAATTTCGTTCTGCCCCAGGAAAACCCCATCGAGGTAGATGGCCGTGTTCATGAAGACGGGAGCAGGCGGCGTCACAAAGAGCGCCGCATAGCTTCGCTGGATTTCGAGCCCGTCGGGTAGCTGGCGTGCCGCTCCGGCAAAATTGTCGAGTTCGGAGACAATGTTCAGTCCGATCTCTTCGCCAATCGCCGCCAAGTCGTCCGGCAGATCCTGCACGAATGCCGCGTGATAGTCTCCGCCGGCCGGAGGGGCAAAAGCCCGTGCCAGGCACAGCCAGAGATCGCGCTTGGATGCGTAACGTTCTCCGAGACTTTTGGTCATGCTCGTCCTTTGCAGCTAGTGCACCGACGCTGCGAACAACGTACTTGCAACTTATTCGCGGCGCCGGCACATCATCTCAATCTTCGGTGCCTAGCCACCAATTGGCGCCGGCATAGACGACGTTGGCGACGCCGATGCCCATCACCAGGAGCGCCCATTCGGTTGGAGACGGGGTGAAAGAGATCAGCGGCGGCGCCCAGCTGCCTTTGAATAGCGGAACGAGCTGGCCGCCGATAATGAACTCATAGCGGCTGATCAGGAGCCCGACCATCACCAGCACCGATGACAAGAGTTAGATCATCGGTTGAATCCGCAGCGCGGGCGTCGCCAGCATCAGCAATGGCAACACCGCCTGCTGGCTATTTGCAAGCCGGTGTCGACAAGTGGGAATCCGCCGGCTTCTTAGGAATGAGCGTCGAGATGCTGGACCGTGTCTACGGACACCATCACCCCGATCATTTGAAGTCAGCAGCACGGCTGATCGGCTACCGGCGGCAATCATTGGTGGAAACGCTGGTAAACAGGGACACGCGCCGACGGCCACTCGAGCAACCCATTGAAAAAACTGGTGGGCCCGGCAGGACTCGAACCTGCAACCAGACCGTTATGAGCGGTCGGCTCTAACCATTGAGCTACAGGCCCCCGGCCCGCGGGGGGCGGGCGCGGCCCCTGTTTAGCAATGCCGGCCCGCAAGCGCCATGCGGGGGGTGGCCTCCCGCCGCGAACGAAAAACGCCCCGCACCGGGCGGGGCGTTGGCCGGCAAGGCGCCGGGGTTACTTCTTCTTTTTGCCTTTGGCCTTCACGGTGACGGCCGGCTGGTACCAGGGCCACCAGGGCCAGGGACCGTAGTAATAGGCCGGGGTCACGGCGACCGGGCGCGGGGCCAGCCACCAGCAGACCGGCGATCCGCAGGCGGCATGGTTGACCATGGCGCCGCCGATCACGATCGCACCGACGATCGCGGCGGTGGCGCCGCCATCGGCGCGCGCGGGCGTGGACGGCGCGGCCAGCGCAACACCGGCCGCCAGAGCGAGGGAGAGAACGAGCTTCTTCATAGCAAAGCCCCCTGTTGTTGTTGCAAATGACGTCACGCGGAACAGGCAGAGCAAAATGTCTGACCGCAACGGCTATGCCCCGCAAAGCCGGTGCGGCCCGCGGCGCAACGTCCGTCACGCACCGCCATGTTAGGGGGATTCTCCCGACCGGCAAACCCCTCCTCCGCCTCACGATCCGGCCCGGCGCGCAAAAAAGGCCGGCTCTGCCGCACCGCAATACACATGCGGAGGGCAGAACCGGCCGGGAGGAGTCGCAAGAATCGCGGGCTGAACCCGCGACCGGTTACTGAATGGCGGGCGCCGCGGACGCCTCCTGGTGCGCGGTGGCAACACCGGAGGCCGGCGCATCGGCCAGCGCATAGGACGAGCGCGCCGCGGCCGACACCGTGTCCGGCGCGGCATAGGGCGAGAAGCCCTGCGCCTTGGCCTGGTAATAATAGCCGCGCGCATAATTCATCACCGCGCGGTCGTGATTGCCGCCGGCCGCGCGATAGGCGCCGGCGAGATATTTCACCGCATAGGTCATGTTGGTATTGGCATCGAGCAGGCCTTCGACGCCGCCCTGGTAGCCCATGGCGCGCGCGGTGCCGAGGCGGATCTGCATCATGCCGTAATTGCCTTTCGAGATCGCGCGCGGATTGTAGCGGCTCTCGCGCATGATCACGCGATGCACGAGTTCGACCGGCAGGCCGTTGGCGGCGGCATGTTGCGCGACCAGCGACTGATAGGCGGCGCCTTCCTGCGCGCGCGCGGCGCGGCGCGCGGCATTGGCCGCGGCCTTGCCGCTGACGCCGGCCTGCGGACCGGGGAATGACGGGAAGCCAAAGTACGGCGTGCCGTCATTGGCTTTCACCTGCGCGCTCTGCGGCGCGAGCAGGATGGTCGAGAGCGCGAGCGCACAGACGGCGAGCGCGACCGATGCGAGCAATGACGAGATGCGAATCGTGATGGCACGAATCATGGTGTCCCCTTCCATGTGATTGGATTGACGGGGCTTCTCGCGGCGAAATCGGGCGATGATGCGACCACAATGTGATGTGCGGTCACGCTTTGTGTCGGCATGTTGCGCGCGCCCGCCAAGTGGCGGTCAAGTGGTGTTTTCGTATTCCTCCGGCGCATGGTGGCGTGCGAATTTACCATTAAGGCCGCATGGCACAGCGTTTTGCGGTGAAATGCATTCGAATGAATATGTTGCCTCCAGCAGGTCGTGCGCGCAAGCGCGCCCTCAGGATCGCCGCTCCGGAACATGGGTCCGCGCCTTCGCGGGGACGACAAAGTCGAACCGGCGCGCGCGTCATCATCCCCGCGGCGCGATCGCGCCCGGGCTGCTTTTTTAGGTGGCGCATATCGGGCAGGCCCGACATGCGCGCGTGAGGGGGACGGCGCGCCGAAAGGCGCAGGCCAGTCCTTCGTGCTGCGTCCGTTGCCGGGCGCAGCCGCCTCTCGGCGCACCGTCTGCGGCGTTCTCGGCGAAGGCCGCAACCTCCGCCAACCCCGGGCCGCGCTTACGTATGCGGGCATTTGCGCCTGCACCGCTTCAGCGAGCTCCTCGCGCACGGGTCGTAATGCCCGTAGGGCGGAGCCCCGGGGCCACCCGGGTGCGGATCGTACGTCACGACCCGCCCGCAGGGCGCCGCATCCCGCTCCATCTTCAGAACGTCTCCGGAAGACGCCCCTCGCAAGCAGGACAGAATGGGGATATAGTCTTATAGGAATTAAGTCAAGGAAAAACCGGACTCGCCAATGGTAAGACGGTAAGTTATCTTACAGGCCATGAACCGCCGCATCCCCGCCCCCGCCACCTTCTCCAGGGTGTCGGTCAAAAGCCAGACCGTGATCCCGCGCGAGGTGCGCGCCGCGCTCGGCGTGAAGCCGGGAGATACGCTGCGCTACCGCCTGACCGACGACGGCGTGCTGGTGGACAAGGCGCCCGCGACAGAGAGCGACGATCCCTTCGCGGCGTTTTCGGAATGGACCAGCGAAGCCGACGAGAAGGCTTATGGCAGCCTCTGAGGCAGAGCGATTTGCCGCCTTCGATATTGTCGTCGTACCGTTTCCCTATGCCGACCGCCTGGCCGAAAAACGCCGCCCTGCCCTTGTCGTGTCCAATCGCAAGCTCGCCGCGCATGGCCTTGCGTGGGTTGCGATGATTACCAGCGCCGACAACGAGACCTGGCCGAGCGACGTGACGATCGCCGACCTGAAGCGCGCCGGCCTGCCGGCGCCGTCGGTGGTGCGCATCGCCAAGCTGGCCTGCATTGACCCCTCGCGCATCCAGCGCCGCGCCGGCCGGCTGGACAAGACGGCCGCGAAGCTGGTGGCGCAACGCCTGAGAGGATTTCTGGGCGCTCCGTGACAGCGGACGCCCCAAAAGGAGACAACAATGCCCGACGAGAAGAAAGTCCGCCGCATCCTGCATTTCAAGTTCACCCTGCCCTCGGCCGACACCGCGCAGAT
>JALHOD010000005.1:222052-248419 GCA_022843165.1 Pseudorhodoplanes sp. | reverse complement strand
CTTCGAACGCCGCACATAGATGTCGGCGCCGGCGGCGATGGCGGCTTTCGCCTTGTCGTCGAGCGTGCGCACCACGCGGCCGGGCGAGCCGACGATCAGGGAATTGTCCGGAAACTCCTTGCCTTCGGCCACCAGCGCATTGGCGCCGACGATGGAATTGGCGCCGATTTTGGCGCCGTTGAGCACCACCGCGTTCATCCCGACCAGCGAATTGTCGCCGATCGTGCAGCCATGCAGCACGACATTATGGCCGATCACGCAGTCGCGCCCGATCACCAGCGGAAAGCCGGGATCGGTGTGCAAGGTGCAATTGTCCTGGATCTGCGACCGGGTGCCGAGCTCGATCCACTCGTTGTCGCCGCGCAGCACCGCGCCGAACCACACGCTGCTCTCCGGCCGCAGCCGCACCCGGCCGATCAGGGTCGCGGTCTCCGCGATCCAGTAATGCCCGTCGGCGGGAAATTCCGGTGATTGTCCGTCGAGTTCGTAGATCGGCATGCCTGTCTCCTCGCCGCGCCTGCGCGCGGCTTTCGTGCCCTGCATGGACCAGGGCTGCGGGGGCTGACAAGTCCCCGCCCGGCAAACCGATCAGAGGAAGAGCGGACGCAGCGCCTGCAGCGCCATCACCACGACGGTGCCCGACATCAGGCTCCAGAAACCGGCCAGCACGGTGGCGATCATCGCCGGCACGAAATTGCCGCGCTCGATCCGGCAGCCCATGAGCGTATTGCGCATGATGATGAAGGGCGCGGCGAAGACGAGGAACGGCACCTGCGCCACGGCGGCCGGGCGCGTGCCGTCGCCGAAGATGTTGAAACTGGCCGGGCGGGCTGTCAGCAGCTGGTAGCCCGACGCAAGCGCCCCCGCCACGGCGAAGCCGATCAGAAGCACCAGGATCGAAGTCACAGATTCAGCCGACACGACGCAACTCTCCCGCACAGACAACGCCTGATATGCGGCAGGCGCGCCCGCCGCCGCCAGCGTTTCGTTAAAAAAGGGTAAACGGACAGCCGGTTTCTGGAGAAAAGCTCGCATCTGCAAGCCCTTGCCGGCGTGCGATACTGCCGCTGATTCGCCCCGTGAATCTGAGCCGAACCCTGGAGACCGGTCATGGCCATGGCTCAGTCGCATGCCGCGCGGCCTGGCGCCGCCCGCCCGCGGCGGCGCAAACACAGCCTGCTGGCCCTGCCGCTGCTCGTGCTGCTCGGCGGCATCGTGCTGGCGGCCTTGATCGTCGCCTGGCTGCTCTGGCCGCGCTGGCCGGCCCCCAATGTCGCCGTCGACGCCCCGTCCCTGCCGATCATCGTGCAGGGCGTCACCTTCAACATTCCGCCCAACGCCATCCGGCTGAAGGGCCAGCGCAAGGCCGGCGTGCAGGAGCGGCTCGATCTCGTCTTCATGTGGCCGAGCCTGATGCCGCCCGAAGAGCGTCCGGTGCCCGTCGCCTCCTCCAAGGCGATTGACCGCATCTTCATGACCGTCACCGGCAGCGACGCCACCCTGCCGCCGCTGGAGCGGTTCACCACCATCTATCCGCGCTATCTGGAAAACAGCATCGGCACCACCGACGGCGGTCTCACTGTGCGGCCATTCCGCGACGACACGCCCTATCAGGGCGAAGAGGTTCTGTACGACAACGACAATCTCGCGCGTTTCCTCGTGCGTTGCACGCGCGACGGCGCGGCATCGTTGATCGGCATGTGCCTATATGAACGCCGGATCGGGACCGCCGACATCACTCTGCGCTTTCCGCGCGAATGGCTGTCGGACTGGCAGGGCGTGCTGCGCGGGATCGACCGGCTGATCGCCAGCCTGCGGGTCAGCGCACGCTAGCGCCGCTCGTCACGTCATCCCACAAAATGCAAATGGCCGGGACAAGCCCGGCCATTGGATCATCTTCGGATGTTCGGCCGATTACGGCTCGAGATCGGTTTCCAGAATCGCCATCTGGAAATTGTAGGACTTGTCGTCGTCTTCATCGTCGACGAACAGCACGCCGATGAATTCTTCGCCGATATAGACCTCGGCGGAATCGTCCTTTTTCGGACGCGGCACCACGCGGATCAGCGGATTATTGAAACACTTCTTCAGATAGGTATCGAGCTTCCTGATTTCGGTAACGTCCACAATCCAACTCCTGAAAAGGCCCGTCTGCGCGGCCGGATGAATCTCTGGCGCGATCAATCGCCGATATTGAACATCATGTCCATGCTGCGCGACGGCTCCGGGCAGCCCGCGGTGCCGACCACCCGTGCCGGCACTCCGGCCACCGTGGTGTTGTGCGGCACCGGTTTCAGCACCACCGAGCCGGCCGCGACACGGGCGCAATGTCCGACCTCGATATTGCCGAGAATTTTCGCGCCCGCCCCGATCAGCACGCCGCGGCGGATCTTCGGATGCCGGTCGCCGTCTTCCTTGCCGGTGCCGCCGAGCGTGACATCCTGCAGGATGGACACGTCGTCCTCGATCACCGCGGTTTCGCCGACCACCAGGCCGGTGGCGTGATCGAGAAAGATACCACGCCCGATCGGCACCGCCGGATTGATGTCCACCTGGAACACCGCCGAGGCGCGGCTTTGCAGATACAGCGCGAAATCCTTGCGGCCGCGGCCATGCAGCCAGTGCGCCAGACGATGCGTCACGATGGCGTGGAAGCCTTTGAAATAGAGCAGCGGTTCGATGAACCGGTCGGCGGCCGGATCGCGGTCCACGGTCGCGACGATGTCGGCGCGGAAGGCGTCGCCGATCGCGGCCTGATCCTCGAGCGCGTCGTCATAGGCCTGGCGGATCAGCTCGGCGGAGACGTCGCGATGCTGCAGGCGTTCGGAGACGCGATGCACCACCGCCGCTTCCAGCGTGTCGTGATGCAGCACCGTGGAATAGATGAAGCTCGCCAGTTCCGGTTCGCGCCGGACCACCTCTTCGGCTTCCGCGCGCACCTGCGACCAGACCGGATCGACCCTGTCGAGCGGGTTGGTGAGCTTTTTCTGATGCTGGACCATGACGCATCCTTTGGAGGTTCCAAGGTCCATAGCACATAAACGCTAAATTTCATCTTCGCCAGACCGCAAAGGGCATGGCTGGCAATATCGTTGACAGATTGCGGAGAATATTATTCTCCAAAACTTGCCCAATCTTTCCGCACGCTTATTTTTGTGCCGGCCGCAGCCCCGGCGTCTTCATCTTTTTCAGGAAACCGAGGACAGCCGACGAAAAGTCGTCGTTGCGGTCCCCAGCCACCATGTGCCGGGCGCCGCCGACATCGACATATTCCGCATGCGGGACCAGACTGAGAAACTCCTTCACATGCGCCTCCTGCACCAGTTCGGAAGAACCGCCGCGCACCAGCAGGGCGGGAATGCGGATGCGGCGCGCCGCCTCCACCAGCAGGCCCTCGATCCGGTCGCGATGCTTGCCGACGCCGCGCGGGCCGTCGATGAACAGCGGATCCCAGTGCCAGCGCCAGCGGCCGTCCGGCGACAGCCGCAGATTCTTCTTTAGTCCCTCGTTGCTTTTCGGACGCGGCCGGTGCGGCAGATAATCCGCCACCGCCTGCGCGGCGTCGTCGATGGTGACAAATCCCTCCGCCGCATGCGCGCGCATGAAGCCCTGCACCTTGTCGACACCGTTCGGATCGACGCGCGGCGTGATGTCGACCAGAACCAACGCCGAAAACAGTTCGTCGCCATCGCTGCGCTCGGTCTCGCCCTCCGCCAGCAGCGAGGCGATACCGCCGAGCGATGCGCCGATCACCGCCGGCCGCGTGCCGGAGCGGCGAAACAGTTCGCGCGCGACCGCTTTCGCGTCGGATGCAAAATCGGGAAAGGAATAGGCCGCGTCCGCGATCCAGTCGGAATCGCCGTGCCCGCGCTGGTCAAGCGCATAGGCGGTCCAGCCCATGCGCGCGAGCTCCTGCGCGGTTGCGCGCCAGGCATGCCGCGTCTGCCCGCCGCCATGCAGCAGCAGCACCGACGGACCGGACTCGCCGAACACATCGGCGACGAGCTTGTTGCCGGCTGAGCCGGTGAAGGTCGCGACGGCGGGTTCGATGCGGCGGGTCATCGCGCTCAGGGCCGCTCGCCGAGAAATTCGAGCACGGCGGTTTTGAAAACCTTGTCGCCGACGGTCAGCATGTGATCGCGGCCGGGAATGTCGAGCGCCCGGGCGCCGGGAATGAGCGCGGCCAGGTCGTGCGCCGAGCCGGCGATCGGATCGGCGGTGCCGACCGCGATCAGCATCGGCACCCTGATCTGCGCCACGTCCTGTTCGGACAAGGTTTGCCGCGTGCCGCGGATGCAGGCCGCGAGCGCCCGCCGGTCGGACCCGGTCTGGTCGGCGAACGCGCGGAACATGCGGCCCATGGTGTCGGTGACATCGGCGAGCGAGGGCGCTTCCAGCGCCACGGCGATATCTTCCGGCAGGCCGACGCCGTTCACCAGCTTGATGCCGAGTCCGCCGAGGATCGCGGACCGCACGCGGCCGGGATGTTTCAGCGCCAGAAACGCCGTGATGCGCGCGCCCATGGAATAGCCCATGACATCGGCGCGCTCGATCCTGAGATGATCGAGCAATGCACGCACATCCTCGGCCATCAGCGTGGTGTGATAGGCGGCCGGATCATACAGCTTGCCGGATTGCCCGTGCCCGCGATTGTCGAGCGCGATCACGCGCCGGCCCGCGCGCGTCAGCGTCGTGATCCAGCCGGGCGCAGCCCAGTTCACCTCCTTGGTGGAGGCAAAACCATGCACGAGGACGATCGGATCGCCTTCGCCCTCGTCGAGATAGGCGATCTCGATGTCGTTGTTTCTGAATGTCGGCATGGCTCTGTTGGTTTCGCCATGGCCGGGCTTGTCCCGGCCACCACGTTTGTCGTTGGCGCTCCCAAGACGTGGATGCCCGGCACAAGGCCGGGCATGACGACGGAGAGCAAGCTCCTTTTATCCTCCGCTCCCTGCCGTTGCCAAGCGCCGCTGCTGTTCCACCTCGCGGCGCAGGCGGCGGGTTTTCCGGCGCTGCAGATGCCGCAAGGTGGTGCGCTCCACCGCGCTCTTGAACGAGGACAGGAAGCCCCAGACCAGGAGCGCCGCCCACAGCACCCACAAGGCGAGATCGAACGCCGCCGCGGTCAGCGCAATGGCGCCGCGACCGAGGAATTTCAGCACCGCGCGGGTCTTGCCGCCCTGCTTCTCCGCGAGCTTGGCGACGCGCGCCATCTCACGCGGATTATCGGCGAGTTTCAAACCGTCGAAAGCGGCGCGGGTGCCGGCCTTGGTCTGCACGCGGCCGACGTCGCGGGTAAGCCGGAACAGATCGTCGGCCTTCTCGACCTTCACCGCTTCGCGTGCGGCCCGCACCGCGACCGCCGGTTCGGTGAGCGAGGCGCCGGCCATCGCCTTGCGCAAGGCCGACCAGTCCACCACGCCGCGCAGCGAGCGCGCAATGGACTCGCCCATGCGGGTCCCAAGCCGCCCGGTCTTGCGCGCGGCCTTCACCACCGACAGCCCGATGCGCGCGGGCGCGCCGGCGCCGAGCGTCGCATAGGTGCCAGCGGTGATCGCGATGCCGACCGCCGACAGCCCGAGGATCAGATGGTCGGGTTCCTCCCCCGCCGCCCAGCGTCCGCCCTCGCGCAGGGCGTCGCGAATATCGCCAAAGACAAAGAGATCGCCGAGCGCAGTGCCGGCCAGGCTAACCAGATCGTCCGGCTCGCCAGTGATCAGGCCGCGGGTGAAGTTGCCGGCCGCCGAAGCGGCGCCGGCGGCGGCGCCGGTCGCCGCCTCCACCCTGGCGATCAGTTCGGGCGCAAGCGGCACGTTCCGCTCGCGCGCCAGTTCGACAAAGCTTTTGGCAAGATCCGCGTCGTCGGCCTTGAGCGCAGCCTCGATCTCGCGGGTGGCGGCGGGCGCGTCGAAGCTGCGGGCCAGTTGCCGGTCGGCGAGTTCCGCCGGGTCGTCCTGCACCCAGAGCAGCGTCCCCGATTCGAGGGCCTGCGGCAGCACGGCAAAGCCGGCCATCCCGCAGAGCAGGGCCGCGATCAGCAACAGGCCGATCCGCAGGCCGGACGCCCTGGCCGGAACCTTGTGCATGTCGGGAAGATACATTCTCGTCCTCGGCCCGGCGAAAAAGCCCGGAACAGCCCAAAAGCGGCATTGATTAACGCCCGCTCGCGGCTATGGTGCCGGGAATATAGTGAGAATACCGGCAAGAACGAGGCTTCCACGAGCATGGCCGACCACGTCGTACCGCATTTTCATAACGATCCGGGCGTGCCGGTGATCGAAATCGGCGCCCATGAATTCATGTGCATCGGCGCCCGGCCGCCCTTCGATCACCCGCATATCTTCTGCGACATGGGCAACGAGAACGAGATCATCTGCAGCTATTGCTCGACGCTCTATCGTTACAATCCCGCGCTCGATCCGCATGCCGCCATCCCGCCGGAATGCGCGCTGACCGAGGCCGAAGCCGCCTGACCCCAGCCAAGACTGGATTGCCGTGGCGTCATCGCGAACCATCCTTGTCGCAGGCGCCGGCATCGGCGGACTGACCGCGGCGCTCGCGCTCGCGCGCAAGGGATTCCGCGTCGTCATTTTCGAGCAGGCTGAAGAACTCTCGGAAACCGGCGCCGGAATCCAGCTCTCGCCCAATGCCACGCGCCTCCTGCTCGAACTGGATCTCGGCGACAGATTGCGGCCGCAGGTCGTGATGCCGGAACACCTCTCGATCCGGCGCGCGCGCACCGGCGCGGAGATCGCGCGCATGCGGCTGGGCGCGGGGATCGAATTCCGCTACGGCGCGCCCTACTGGATCATCCATCGCGGCGATCTGCAGGCGGCCTTGCGCGACGCCGTCTCCGCAAATCCGGATATTGTCCTGCGACTCGGCACCAGGGTGGAGGATTTCGCCATTCACCAGAACGGCGTCACCGTGCAGACCCGGCAGCGCGACCATGTCGGCGACGAGCGCGCGGTCGCCCTGATCGGCGCCGACGGATTGTGGTCCAGAACGCGTGCGGCGGCGGGCGACCGCAGCAAGCCGCGCTTCAGCGGGCGCACCGCCTGGCGCGCAACCGTGCAGACATCGGTGATGCCGGAAATATTTCGCGGACCGGCGGTTCATCTCTGGCTCGGGCGCAACGCGCATCTGGTGCATTATCCGGTGCGTGCCGGATCGCTCATCAACATCGTGGCGATTGTCAACGACACGTGGCAGGGCGAAGACTGGTCGGCGCCCGGCGCATCGGACGACCTGATGGGGCATTTCGGCAAGCTGTCCTGGGGCGACACGGCGCGCGGCGTGCTGCAGGCGCCGGGCTCGTGGCTGAAATGGGCTTTGTTCGATCGTCCGCCGCTGCGCCGCCGGGGGCAAGGCAGCATGACGCTGCTCGGCGATGCCGCCCATCCCATGCTGCCGTTTCTGGCGCAAGGCGCCGCCATGGCGATCGAGGATGCGATGGTGCTGGCGGATTGCCTTGCGAGCGGCCGCGACGACATTCCCCGCGCCTTGCGCACTTACGAAGCCCTGCGGCGCGGACGGACGGCGCGTGTGCAGCGCGCCGCGCGCTTCACCGGCGAGCTCTATCAACTGGCCGGCCCACTCGCGCTCGCACGCAACACCGTGCTGGCACGGATGGGCAGTGAAAAACTGCGCAGCCGCTACGATTGGCTCTATGATTGGCGCAGACTCTGACATCTCCGCACCGGGAGTGGCGCATGTTCGAGACCACGATCGCCGGCAGTCTGCCGAAACCGGACTGGCTGGCCGAACCTGAAAAACTCTGGGCGCCGTGGCGGCTTGCCGGCCCCTCGCTCGTATCCGGCAAGCGCGACGCCACCCTGCTGGCCATCAAGCTGCAGGAAGATTCCGGCATCGACATCGTCACCGACGGCGAACAGGCGCGCCAGCATTTCGTGCACGGCTTTCTGGAACGCGTCGATGGCATCGACTTCGCGCACAAGATCGAGATGGGAATCCGCAACGACCGCTACAAGGCGATGGTTCCGGTCGTGACCGACGCCTTGCGCCTGAAGGGCCGCGTGCATGAGATGGAAGCGCAGACCGCGCGCGCGCATACACGGCGCAAGCTGAAATTCACCCTGCCCGGCCCGATGACTATTGCCGACACCATCGCCGACAAGTTCTATGGCGATCGCGTCAGGATGGCCTTCGCTTTCGCCGATCTGCTCAATCAGGAAGCGCGCGCGCTGGAACGCGACGGCGTGGACGTGATCCAGTTCGACGAGCCTGCCTTCAATGTCTTCATGGATCAGGTCGGCGGCTGGGGAATCGAAGCCCTGCATCGCGCCATCGACGGCCTGCGGTGCAAGACCGCGGTTCACATCTGCTACGGCTACGGCATCAAGGCCAATGTGGACTGGAAGGAAACCCTCGGCAGCGAATGGCGGCAATACGAGACGATTTTTCCCGCGCTGGCGCAGAGCCGAATCGATCAGGTGTCGCTGGAATGCCGCAACGCGAAAGTGCCGCTCAGCTTGCTGTCGCTGCTCAAGGGCAAGGACATTCTGGTCGGCGTCATCGATGTCGCGACCGACGAGGTCGAAACGCCGGAGGACGTCGCGGCCACCATCGAGGCCGCGATGCAATATGTTCCGAAGGAGCGCATCTTCGCCTGCACCAATTGCGGCATGGCGCCGATGCAGCGCGACATCGCGGAAGCCAAGCTGAAGGCGCTGGGCGACGGCGCCGCACTGGCGCGCAAGCGCTTCGTTTAGGTCAGCGTTCGGCGCGCACCAGCACGTCCATCAATTCTTCCACCTTCTTGCGCTGCGCGGCGCGGTCGCCGGACGCGATCGCCCCATGCACGCAATGCGCAACGTGGTCGCGCAGGACTTCCTCCTCCACCCGGCGCAAGGCCGCGCGCACGGCGGAAATCTGCGTGACGATGTCGATGCAATAACGGTCCTCGTCGACCATGCGCGACAGCCCGCGCACCTGGCCTTCGATCTTGTTGAGCCGTTTTTGCACAGAGGTCTTGGCTTCTGTCTGCATGTGGTCTATATACCCCCCTAGGGTATATTTGGCAAGCTGGAAAAACCGCAATGACGCACGATCATTCCCATCATCAGCACGGGCCTTCCTGCGGGCACGGACACGCGGCCAAATCCGCACCGGGCCTTGCGACCGATCCGGTCTGCGACATGAGCGTCGATCCGCACACCGCCAAGCACCGCCACACCCACAAGGGGCAGCCCTATTATTTCTGCTCGGCCGGCTGCCGCACCAAGTTCATCGCCAATCCCGACAAGTATCTCTCGCCCGATCAACACAAGGCGGCGCCGGTGCCGGAAGGCACGATCTACACCTGCCCGATGCACCCGGAGATCCGGCAGGTCGGTCCCGGCTCCTGCCCGATCTGCGGCATGGCGCTCGAGCCGGAAATCGCGACCGCCGACACCGGCCCCAATCCCGAACTGATCGACATGACGCGCCGGTTCTGGATCGGCCTCGTTCTGACGTTGCCGGTCTTCGCGCTGGAAATGGGCGGGCATCTCACCGGCCTGCACATGCTGCTCGGCCAGACCACATCGAACTGGATCCAGTTTGCGCTGGCAACGCCGGTCGTGCTGTGGGCGGGTTGGCCGTTCTTCGTGCGCGGATGGCAATCGCTGCTTACCCGCAACCTCAACATGTTCACGCTGATCGCCATGGGCACCGGCGTCGCTTGGGCCTACAGCGTAGTCGCAACCTTCGCACCCGAAATTTTTCCGCCGGCCTTTCGCGGTCCGGACGGGGCGGTAGCAGTCTATTTCGAGGCCGCCGCCGTCATCACTGTCCTCGTTCTGCTCGGACAGATGCTGGAACTGCGCGCGCGCGAGGCGACGTCGGGCGCGATCAAGGCCCTGCTTGATCTCGCGCCCAAGAGCGCCCGCCGCATCCATGACGACGGCAGCGACGAAGATGTCGCGCTCGACGCCGTCGTGGTCGGCGACAGGCTGCG
This sequence comes from Pseudorhodoplanes sp., assembly GCA_022843165.1. Taxonomy (GTDB): domain Bacteria; phylum Pseudomonadota; class Alphaproteobacteria; order Rhizobiales; family Xanthobacteraceae; genus Pseudorhodoplanes. The sequence goes on along the minus strand of JALHOD010000005.1, from coordinate 238,461 downwards.
CGTGCGCCCGGGCGAAAAAGTCCCGGTCGACGGCGAGTTGATCGACGGCCGATCCTCCCTCGATGAGTCCATGGTCACCGGAGAATCCATGCCGGTCACCAAGGAAGCCGGAGCGAGGGTGATCGCCGGCACGCTCAACCAGAGCGGCTCCTTCGTGATGCGCGCCGACAAGGTCGGGCGCGACACCCTGCTCTCGCAGATCGTGCAGATGGTGGCGCAGGCGCAACGCTCGCGCGCTCCGATCCAGCGGCTGGCCGATCAGGTCTCCGGCTGGTTCGTCCCGGCGGTGATCGCTATCGCGGTGATTGCCTTCGGGGCGTGGAGTCTGTTCGGACCCGAGCCGCGCTTCTCCTTCGGTCTGGTGGCCGCGGTGAGCGTGCTGATCATCGCCTGCCCGTGCGCGCTCGGTCTGGCCACGCCGATGTCGATCATGGTCGGGGTCGGGCGCGGTGCGCAGGCCGGCGTTCTGATCCGCAACGCCGAGGCGCTCGAGCGCATGGAGAAGATCGACACGCTGGTGATCGACAAGACCGGAACGCTCACCGAGGGCAAGCCGAAAGTCGTGAAGATCGTGGCGGCCGCATCCTTCAGCGAAGAGGAGGTGCTGAGAATCGCCGCCAGCGTCGAGCGGGCGAGCGAACATCCTCTGGCCGCGGCGATCGTGCAGGCCGCCACCGAACGCGGCATCCAGCTCGCAACCGCCAACGATTTCAATTCGCCCACCGGAAAGGGCGTGACTGGCACGGTCGACGGCCGGCGGGTTGTGCTCGGCAATGCGGCGTTTTTGCGCGAGTTGTCGATCGACACCGCTCCGCTGGAGCCCGACGCCGACAAGCTGCGGCAGGACGGCGCGACCGCCATTTTCATCGCGATCGACGGCAGTCCGGCCGGCATTCTCGCCATCGCCGACCCGGTCAAGAGCACGACGCCCGATGCCCTCGCGGCGCTCAAGGCCGAGGGCATTCATGTCGTGATGCTGACCGGCGACAACGTCACCACCGCCCGCGCCGTGGCGCGGCGGCTCGGAATCGACGACGTCGAAGCGGACGTGCTGCCCGACCAGAAGAGCGATGTCGTGGCGAAATTCCGCGCGCAGGGCCGCGTGGTCGCGATGGCCGGCGACGGCGTGAACGACGCGCCTGCGCTTGCTGCTGCCGATGTCGGCATCGCCATGGGCACCGGCACCGATGTCGCCATCGAAAGCGCCGGCATTACCCTGCTGAAAGGCGACCTCATGGGCATCGTGCAGGCGCGCAAGCTGTCGCATGCGGTGATGGGCAATATCCGCCAGAACCTGTTCTTCGCCTTCATCTACAATGCCGCCGGGGTGCCGATCGCCGCCGGCTTGCTCTACCCCATGTTCGGATTGCTGCTTTCCCCGATCATCGCGGCGGCGGCGATGTCGCTGTCCTCCGTCAGCGTTGTCGGCAACGCGTTGCGGCTGCGACAGGCCCGGCTCTGAACCGGGTCATCGCAGCCGCACAACGGGAATGACCTGACCTGCCTTAGAAGATGGCGAGATATTTCAGCAGCGACAGCACGCCGATGATGATGACGATGACGCGGACGATCTGCTTGGCGCGGCCGTCGATCGGCAGCATGTTGACCAGATACAGAACGAGGATGATGACCAGAAAGGTGATCAGGATACCGATTAAAAGCGACATCGCGGCGCTCCTTTGCCGAATGAATTAGGTCTGAAAATTTTCAGCCCCTCCAACGGCACATAATCGCCGGGACCCCGAAAAGTTCCATCCCTCATTAGCCTGCAAAGACAATTAGCGCACAGCCTGTTCCGACACCGTCCGCCAGGGCATCTTGCAATTCTTCTCCACGGCGGCCGCTTCCAGCTCCCGCAGGTTGCCCTGCACGGTGAGGTATTCGTTGCGATAGGCCATGGCGATGGCGAGTTCGCCACCCGGCCCCTGCGCCGCCTTGTCCATCAGCGCCTTCAACTCGCGCTCGCGACTGGCTTCGGCGCGGCCGGTCTGCGCCATCTGATCGCAATTATAGATGGAATATTTGGCCGGCCTGACGATGGTCGAGGCGACCTGATCGCTGGTGCAGCCGGCGAGAACGCCGGCTGTGATCAGCATGGACATGAACGCCAGCCTTAGCGATACCGATGCCATGCAGCCTGTGTCTCCGCTCCAGTCTGGTGCGGACGGAGGGAATCGAACCCTCATGCCTTGTGGGCCGCAGATTTTAAGTCTGCTGCGTATACCATTCCGCCACGTCCGCGCGGTCAGCCTTCTAACATTGCCGGCCGGAAAGCCCAAAGCGGGCGCAGGGCTCGGGCAAAGCCGGGATTCGGGTCAGCCGCCCTCGCGGATCGGCGGCACGAAGGCGAGCGCGGTGTCCCACGGGAAGAAAATCCAGGTGTCCTGGGAAACCTCGGTGATGAAGGTATCGACCAGCGGCCGGCCCATGGGCTTGGCATAGACGGTCGCGAAATGCGCCTTGGGAATGATGTCGCGCACGATGCGCGCCGTCTTGCCGGTATCCACCAGATCGTCGACGATCAAGACGCCCTGCCCGGAGCCGCCGCCGGCCGCGGCCACCTTCGGATCGATGTTCTTGAGGATGCGCAGTTCGCCCTGCTTGCCGATATCGACATAGCTCTCCACGCACACCGTCTCGATCAGGCGGACATTCAGTTCGCGCGCCACGATCGCGGCCGGCACCAGACCGCCGCGCGTCACGCACACGATCGCGTCGAACGGACCGGCCGCGGCCAGGCGCCAGGCCAGGGCGCGGGCGTCGCGGTGAAACTGGTCCCATGACACCGGAAAGTGTTTCTGGGTCTGGGTCTCGGACATTCTTGCTCTCCCGGCGCGATTTTGCGGCCACCATCCCGGTGGCGCCGGCCGTTGCCAACCGGCACGGGTCGCGATCCACAGGAAATGAGCCGTTCCTAGGACAGGTCCAGCACGAAATCGAAGCGGGCCGCAAGGCCGTCCGGCCGCTCGGCCACGCGCATCAGCAATTCGCGCCGGAACAGGCGGTCGCGCGCATTGTCGCTCTCGCCCGGGAAATAGAGCTGCGTGGTCAGGATCGGCCGGTTCGGCGCTTGAACCTTGACGTGGAAATGCGGGGTTCGCCCCGTATAGCGCGCCGGCCTGACGGTCTGGAAGCGGAAACGGCCCTGATCGTCTGCAAAGACATGCCCGCGATAGCGGAAACCCTTGTTGTCGTAGTCACCGCGCGCATCGGCGTGCCAGAGATCGACCAGCGCGCCGGCCACCGGACGGCAGGATCGCGTCAGCACGACACCCGCCAGTTCGACCGGCTGGCCTGCGCCGCCACCTTCGCGCAAGTCGCCACGCCGGGGAGAGCGCGGTTTATAGAAAGGCCCCTCCGTCTGGGCGATGGTCGGCTCGTCGCCGTCATCGCATTGCGGCGTCGGCGCAAGCTCCTGCGCAACGCCCGCGCGCGGCAGGCTCAGCCCCGCCGCTGTCGCGGCTCCCGCGATGAGAAATCGGCGGCGGCCCCGGTCGTGTGAAACAGACATGGCGCAATCAACTCCTGTTCATGCCCCCGCAGTCAGCGCCCGGTCACGATCCGGGCAATATCCGTGCGATCACCGGCAACTTGTCGGACAATTTCGCAGCCGCCTGAACGACGACGATCTCGCCCTGCGCCGGATGCACGCCGGTCAGCAGCGCAATATTGTCACCATGCGTCACCACTGCCAGCACGCCGGGCCCGCTCCATCCGGAAATCACGTTGCGAGCTGCAGCCGTCAAGGCGGCGCGCCGCTCCGACAAGACAAAGGCATTGTTGAACGCGGCCGCTTGTTCGACCGGACCGAGATTCATCAGCCGCGCCATATCCAGGCAGCGGCACCATTGCGACGAGATCAGCTTGCCGACGCGGACTCCATTTTGCCGGAACCGCTCGCCGAGCGCGCGCGACTGGGCGCGGCCCCTCTCGGTAAGATTTCGTTGCGTGCTGCAATCATCGATTTTCCAGCCCGCGGGATCGCCCACCCCCGGTGCATCGGCGTGGCGAATGAGCGCCACGCGGCCGTCCGCCTTCAACTCGTTCCATGCGGACGACGCAACGGCGGCAAATTGGAATGACATTAGCGCGGCGGCTGCGAATGCCAGCGTCAGGATATTTCTGCGCATGACTCAGTGTAATACGCCGGCGCCCGAATCCGAATCACAAGAGCGTCAGCCGGCCTTGAGATTCGCCTTCACCTCACGCAGCATTTGCTCGACCGCCGTCTTTGCCGCGGCGAGTTTTTCGGCGTCCCGCGCGCGCACCACGACGTTGGTATTGGGCCCGGTCTTGTCGTCGAAAAACGGATAGCTGCCGATCGACACGTCCGGGTGCTGCTTTGCGATCTCGCCAAGCTCGGTGCCGATATCGCCTTCGCGCGCATCGGCGCGGACCGATTCCGACAGCATCTGCTGGCCGGTCTTCAGCTTGGGACCGACCTCATCGAGCATCGCCTGCATGATGTTGGGTACGCCGGCCATGACAATCACATTGCCGATCCAGAATCCCGGTGCCAGCGACACCTTGTTGGTGACGAGATCCGCGCCTTGCGGAATGCGGGTCATGCGCATGCGGGCCTCGTTCAGATCCGGCCCCTTGAAGCGCTGCTGCAGCAGAGCGACCGCGCGCGGATCGTAATCGATCGGCACGCCGAAGGCCTTGGCCACGCAATCGGCGGTGATGTCGTCGTGCGTGGGACCGATTCCGCCGGTGGTGAAGACATAGGTGTATTTATGCCGCAGGGCGTTGAGGGCGGCGACGATCTCCTCCTCGACATCCGGCACCACCCGCACCTCGCGCAGGTCGACGCCGATCGCGGTCAGGTACTCGGCGATATAGCCGATATTCTTGTCCTTGGTCCGGCCCGAGAGGATTTCGTCGCCGATGACCAGAATCCCGGCGGTGACGATGGTTTGCGGCTGCGCCGGTGCGTCATTCATGCTGTGTGTCCCGGCCCACGGAGCCGGCTTCCGTCTAGCCTGCCGCAGGCGGAGGCTCAAGCACCCCCCCGCCGTCCCGGTAGTCAGCCCGCCCAATCCCTGGGCAAATTTATATGCACAGGCATTGATCATTTCCCTTTCTATCGCGTGCAACTGGCGCAAAGCTTGCACATTAGGGAGGGTATCCTGCCCGGGGGCGCCAAGAATGCCGGTTGCGTTCGATGAGATGAAGGGGACCGACGGCGCGGTTCGTCCCGCCTATTCGGAACTCTCAAACTGGCTGTCGGAGGTCCGACCGGACGTCCTGGACTATCGCAGGCGGGAAGCCGAGCTGGTGTTCCGCCGGATCGGGATCACCTTTGCGGTCTATGGCGAGGCCGACGCCCAGGAGCGGCTGATCCCCTTCGACGTCATTCCCCGCATTCTGGCCGCGTCGGAATGGACGACCCTGACGCGCGGTCTCGAGCAGCGGGTGAAGGCGATCAACCTTTACATCAAGGACATCTACGGCAAGCGCGAATGTCTGCGCGCCGGGATTGTGCCCGAAGATCTGGTGTTCCAGAATCCGGTCTTCCGTCCCGAGATGAACGGCCAGAAGGTCCCGCACGGTATCTACGTTCACGTCGCGGGCATCGACATCGTCCGGGTCGATGCCGACACCTTCTATGTTCTGGAAGACAATGCCCGCACGCCCTCCGGCGTCTCCTACATGCTGGAGAACCGGGAAATCATGATGCGGCTGTTCCCGGAATTGTTCGCACGCCACCGCGTCGCGCCGGTCGACAATTATCCCGACGAATTGCTCGCGACCCTGCAATCGGTCGCGCCCAGTTCCTCGCCCGGCGAGCCGACCGTGGTGCTGATGACGCCGGGCGTCTACAACTCGGCCTATTACGAGCACTCGTTCCTGGCCGACAAGCTCGGCATCGAACTGGTCGAGGGCCGCGATCTCTTCGTCAAGAACGAGATCGTCTACATGCGCACCACGCAGGGGCCCAAGCGCGTGGACGTCATCTACCGCCGCATCGACGACGATTTCATCGATCCCCTCGCCTTCCGTCCCGATTCCGCGCTCGGCGTGCCCGGCCTGATGTCGGCCTATCAGGCCGGCAACGTCACTCTGGCGAACGCCGTCGGCACCGGCATCGCCGACGACAAGGCGGTCTACAGCTACATGCCCGACATCGTGAAGTTCTTTCTCGGCGAGGAGCCGATCCTGAAGAATGTGCCGACCTGGCGCTGCCGCGAGGAGGAGCATCTCTCCTATGTGCTCGACAATCTCGAGCAACTGGTCGTCAAGGAAGTGCACGGCTCCGGCGGCTACGGCATGCTGATCGGTCCCTCCGCCGACAAGGCGACCATTGCCGCCTTCCGCGCCAAGCTGAAATCCGCGCCGAAGAATTTCATCGCGCAGCCGACGCTGGCGCTGTCGACCTGCCCGACCTGCGTCGATTCGGGGCTTGCGCCGCGCCACGTCGATCTGCGCCCCTTCGTCCTGACCGGCCGCGACCGCGTGCGCATCGTGCCGGGCGGACTGACGCGTGTCGCGATGAAGGCTGGCTCGCTGGTGGTGAATTCCAGCCAGGGCGGGGGCACCAAAGACACCTGGGTGCTGGCGGGATGAGAACCAACTCCCCGGTCGTCCCCGCGAAAGCGGGGACCCATAAACACAAACGCCAGCCAATTCGCGCCGGCTGTGGTTATGGGTCCCGGCTCTCGCTGACGCTCGGCCGGGACGACGGAGACAAGTAGATGCTCTCCCGCACCGCCGACAATCTGTACTGGCTCGCGCGCTACGTGGAGCGCGCCGAATATCTCGCCCGCATTCTGGAAGCGACCCAGCGCCTCACCGCCTTGCCGCTCGACACCGTCGGCGAAAGCAACGAATGGGAGTCCGCGGTCGCCACCGCCGGCTGCGCCAACTCCTTCTACGCGATCTACGACGAGGCCAATGAGGAGAACGTCACCGACTTCCTCGCCTTCTCGATCGACAATCCCTCCTCCATTCGCTCCTGCTTCGAAGTGGCGCGCACCAATGCACGCGCGGTGCGCACCGCGCTGACCATGGAGATGTGGGACGCCATCAACGGCACCTGGCTGGAGCTGAAACGCTACGGCAACGGCCCGACCTCGCGCGAGGAGTTTTCCCGCTATCTGCGCTGGGTGCAGGAATCCTCGCTGCGCTTCGACGGCTCAGCCTACCGGACCATGCTGCGCAACGACGCCTACTGGTTCACGCGGCTCGGCATCTATCTGGAACGCGCAGACAACACCGCGCGCATTCTCGACGTCAAGTATCACATGCTGCTGCCGGCGCAGGAACATGTCGGCGGACCGCTCGACTATTTCCAGTGGGCGGCCATCCTGCGGTCGGTCTCGGCACTCACCTCCTATCACTGGGTCTACCGCGAAAGCCTGAAGCCCTGGCTGGTCGCCGACCTGCTGATCCTCAAGGAGGAGATGCCGCGCTCGCTGGCCAGCTGCTACGAGAATATCGTGCGCTATCTCGACGATATCGGCTCCGCCTATGGCCGCCAGGGACCGTCGCAGAGGCTCGCGCGGGGCATCCGCACCCGGCTGCAGAACAGCCGGATGGACGGCATTTTCCAGAACGGCCTGCATGAGTTCATCCAGGAATTCATCGCCGACAACAACCGCATCAGCCAGACCGTCACCCAGCAATATCTGGCCTGATTCACTGGACATCCGGCACCGCGCAGGGAAGATAGAGCGATGCGGATCGTCATTTCCCACGACACCATCTACCGCTACGAGCGGCCGCCCAGCAGCGTCATCCAGACGCTGCGGCTGACGCCGCGCAATCACGACGGCCAGTATGTCGTCTCGTGGCGGCTGCACATTTCCGTCGATTGTCCGCTGATCGCGCAGGAAGATGCGTTCGGAAACCTGACGCATACCTTTTCGGCCGACGGCCCGATCGACGAACTCGTGGTCCATGTCGAAGGCGAAGTCGAAACCGAGGACACTCACGGCGTCATCCGCAACGCCGTGGAACGCTTTCCGCCGTCGCTGTTCCTGCGCGAGACGCCGCTGACCCAGGCCGACGACGCGATCATGGACTTCGCCCGGCAGGCAACCCGCGGCACGGATACCGCCTTGCCACGGATGCACGCCTTGCTCGGCGCGCTGAACACGGAGATCGTATTCGACACCGATCCGACTCACACCGCCACCACCGCCAGCGAGGCCTTCGTGCTCAAGCGCGGGGTCTGCCAGGATCTCACCCATGTCTTCATCGCCGCCGCCCGCAGCCTCGGAATTCCGGCGCGCTATGTCAGCGGCTATTTCCACCGCATCGACGGCGTGGTGGAGCAGGAAGCCGGCCATGCCTGGGCGGAGGCTTATATTCCCGATCTGGGCTGGGTCGGGTTCGACCCCACCAACGGCATCAGCGCGACCGACGCGCATCTGCGGGTCGCCGTCGGGCTGGATTACCTGAGCGCGGCTCCGGTGCGGGGCACCCGCATGGGCGGCGCCGGCGAGGAGATGTCGATCCGTGTGCGGGTCGATCAGGCCATGCGCCAAATGCAGAATTGAGGAACCGCGTGTTGCCGCCCCCCTCCAACGATGGCTATAACAGCGCGCCAAACACGGGGGCTTTCGCCCATATGACGTATTGCTGCGGAATTCTGGTCCGCGAAGGCCTTGTGATGATCGCCGATACCCGCACCAATGCGGGTCTCGACAACGTCTCCACGTTCCGCAAGCTGCATGTCTTCAAGCAGCCGGGCGAGCGCATCATGGCGATCGCCTCCTCCGGCAACCTGTCGCTCAGCCAGTCGGTCGTCAGCATCCTGACCGAGGGGCTGGAGAACAAGGACACCGGCGAGTTCGAGACCCTGATGAATGCGCCGACCATGTTCCAGGCCGCGCAGCGCATCGGCAAGGTCATCCGCAACATCCATGAAACCGAAGGCACCACGCTGGAAGCCGCGGACGTGAAGTTCGACGTATCGTTCCTGTTCGGCGGGCAGATCAAGGGCGAGCGGATGCGGCTGTTCATGATCTACTCGGCCGGCAATTTCATCGAATGCACGACCGATACCCCCTATCTCCAGATCGGCGAGCACAAATACGGCAAGCCGGTGCTGGACCGCGCGATCTCCTATGGCGTCGATCTGTATGACACGCTGAAAATCGGTTTGATTTCGATGGACTCGACCATGCGGTCAAATCTCGGGGTGGGCATGCCGATCGACATTCTGGTGGCCCGGCGCGACGCCTGCGACGCGGAATTGTCCTACCGGATCGAGCCGGGCGAGCCCTATTTCCACGATTTGCGGGAACGCTGGTCGGCCGCGTTGCGGGCGGCGCACATCGCCATTCCGCGCCCACCCTATGCCGGATCGAGCTGAAACCTCCGGGCGCCATAACCTTTCGTTAACCACGCTGGCCGAAAGGGCGCCCCGTGCGCTCTTGGTGGGCAAGGTCGTCTTCTTTAACAACCATTTACAAGCTTTCAGCCCCTAATTTTCGGCCCAAATCCGTTAGTTAGGGGCACAATGTGGTGGCGGCGGCCTGGTCGCAGTTGACCAACAACCGGATCAAAACGAGTTGGGACCGCGCGCGTCTCAGCATCGTCATTCCGATCAGCGTTATCGTCGTCGTGGCGATTGTCTGCATCGTGGTCGCGGTACTGACATCGGCGCAACGCGCCGACGAGGTTGCGCTTGAGCACGAGAAACGGTTGTTTACCCGCGCTATCGTCACCCAGGGCGAGCGTGTGCTGCGCGAACTGGAAAGCGTGGCTTCCACCGACCAGGCCATTCGATCCATCCGTACGAATTTCGATCATGACTGGATTCAGCGCCGTCTCGGATTGTGGCTGAAGACCTATTTCGACCACGACTTTATTTTCGTCGCCAATGAATCCGATCAGCTGGTTTATGCGCTGCTGGGTCGCAACAGCGTCGATCCCGGCTGGTTCAACACCATCCTGCCCGAACTTGCACCCACGCTTGAATATATCCGCGGCCGGTCGGGCAACGCTCCGAGTGGCGCGATGATCATCGAGCATGGCCGGCACAGCGAAACCGATCAGCCCAGCCGCACGTCGCTGATCCAGAAATTTCTCGGCCGGCCGGCGGTCGTCGCGGCGGTCCTGGTCACGTCCGGTGACGACGTAACCGCCGAGGATCGCCGTCAGGCGCCCATCGCCATGGCGGTCAAATTCATCGACGAGGACGTGCTCAGCGCAATCGCCTCGCGTCTGCAACTCCTCAAGCTCAGGAGCGACGCGTCCGAACCTCCCGGAAGCTCTGACTTCTTCTTCGAACTCAAGGATGAATACGAACGCCCGATTGCCGGATTCATCTGGACGCCGAAGCGCCCCGGCTCGGAAATCGTCAACAGCGTCATTCCGTTCATCGCCGTCGCCTTTGCGGGATTCGCCCTGCTCACCGTCCTGATCTACGGCTATATCCGCCGCACCACCGCAACGATCGCCTCCGGCGAGCAGAGACTGCGCTATCTCGCCATGCACGACCCGCTCTGTGGCCTGCCCAACCGGAACTTCTTCAGCGAATCGCTGGAAACGACGATCAGGAATGTCCGGCGCGGCGGACCGGCGGCGGCCGTGCTCTACATCGATCTCGATCACTTCAAGGACGTCAACGACACGCTCGGCCATCCGGTCGGCGACGAGCTCATTCGTCATGTGACGGCGCGCCTGAGCGGGACATTACGGCCGGACGATCTGGTAGCCAGGCTTGGCGGCGACGAATTTGCCGTGATCACCACACTCGCCACCGACACAGCGACATTGCAGCGCATCGCCGACCGCATCATCGCCGCGCTCTGCGCGCCCTATGGCATCAACGGCCACAACATCCTGATCGGCGCCAGCATCGGCATTGCCGTCATCGACTATCATTCCGGCGGCGGCGCGGCTGACGTCATGCGCTATGCCGATATGGCGCTCTATCGCGCCAAGAATGAAGGCCGCAACCGCGCGTGCATCTATGATGCGGCCATGAATGCCGACCTGTCCAACCGCAAATCGATCGAGCACGACCTGCGCCAGGCCATCGACACGGACGACCTGCGCCTCGCCTACCAGCCGATCGTGAATGCGTCGGGCGACACCATGATCGGTGTCGAGGCGCTGGCGCGCTGGTCGCATCCGGAGCGCGGCGACATCGAACCCTCGCAGTTCATCCCGATTGCCGAGCATTCCGGGCTGATCGTGGAACTGGGCGAATGGGTGCTGCGGCGCGCCTGTCTCGACGGCAAAGCCTGGCCGAGCCTCACCATGGCCGTGAATGTCTCACCGCTGCAATTCCGCCGTCCGGATTTCGTCGACATGGTCGAGCGCATCCTGGAAGAGACGAAATACGACCCCTCGCTGCTGGAGCTCGAACTGACCGAAAGCACTCTGCTCGGCAATGTCGATTCCGCGGAAATCGCCATGCACCGGCTGAAGGCCATCGGCGTGCGGCTGGCGCTCGACGATTTCGGCACCGGCTATTCGAGCCTTGCCTATCTGCGCCGCTTTCCGTTCGACAAGCTCAAGATCGACCGCAGCTTCGTGCGCTCGATCGAGCGCGCGCCGGATGCCGCGGCGATTGTGCACGCCATCGTCAGCCTCGGCCGCGGCCTGGGCATGAAGGTCACTGCCGAGGGCGTGGAGACCGCCGAGCAGCAATTGTTCCTGCGCGCCGCCGGCGTGCATTGCATGCAGGGCTATCGCTTCGGCAAGCCGGGCTCGCCCAACGTCATCAGCACCCGGATGGCGATGCGGAGCACCCATCGCAGCATCGTCAGCGACGCCGCTGCGCTTGCGGGCTGACGCCCACCCATTTTTCCGGTACGCGCATATTGCGATGAGGCGGCCAGTCACTAGGATGGCCACGATCCGAATTTGCTTTCAAGAAAAGGGGTTCAGTTATGGCGGGAGGAAAGATCGCGCTGGTCACCGGCGCGGGGACGGGTGTGGGCCGCGCGGCGGCGCTGGCGCTGATGAAGGACGGCTTTGATGTCGTGCTGGCCGGCCGCCGCAAGGAACCGCTCGAAGCGGTCGCCAATGAGGGCAAGGCCTTCGGCACGCAGATCCTGATCGTGCCCGCCGACGTCACCGATCCGGCCGCGATCAAGGCGCTGTTCGCCAAGGTCAAGGACACCTTTGGACGGCTCGACCTGCTGTTCAACAATGCCGGCGTCGGCGCGCCGGCGGTGCCGCTGGAAGATCTGCCCTACGACAAGTGGAAAGCGGCGGTCGACACCAATCTCACGGCGCCCTTCCTATGCACGCAGGAAGCGTTCCGCATCATGAAAAGCCAGAACCCGCGCGGCGGCCGCATCATCAATAACGGCTCGATCTCCGCGCATGCGCCGCGCCCGATGACGGCGGCCTATACCGCGACCAAGCACGCCATCACCGGCCTCACCAAATCGAGCGCGCTTGACGGCCGCGCCTACGACATTGCCTGCGGACAGATCGATATCGGCAACGCCGTCTCCCCGCTCACCGAACGCATGGCGGACGGCGTGATGCAGCCGGACGGCACCAAGCGGCCGGAAGCGCGCATGCCGGCCGAGGATGTCGGCCGCGCCATCAGCTACATGGCGAGCCTGCCGCTGGACTCCAATGTGCTGTTCATGACGGTGATGGCGACCAAGATGCCGTTCGTGGGACGCGGCTGAGCCCTGGTCTCTCCCCGGACTCCGGAGAGCAATCGCGTCACTGCTGCTCCACCTTGGCGGCGGCAATCACCTTCTTCCATTTCGCCACTTCGCCCGCGATCCACGCCCGCATCTCCTCGGGCGTGGAGCCGCGCACCTCATTGCCGATGCCCTCCAGCTTGTCGCGCACCTGCGGCGGCTGCAGCGCGTGGAGGATGTCCGCGTTCAGCCGCTTCAGCACCGGCCCCGGCACGCCCTTGGTCGTGGCAATCCCCATCCAGGAGCGCACGTCATAGCCCGGCACGGTCCGGGCGCTCTATGCGCTGTGCGGCTTTGCCAATTTCGGCTCGCTCGGCATCATGATCGGCGGCCTCACCGTCATGGCGCCCCAACGCCGCGACGAGATCGTGTCGCTCGGCCCGAAGACGATCGTGTCGGGGACGCTGGCGACCTGCGTGATCGGAGCGATTGTGGGCGTGCTCAACTGAACCCCGGCTCTCCTCATCCTGAGGAGACAGATGCGCTAGCGCCCGTTCGACCAGACAATATAAGGACCTTCATTGGTCTGCACGTCATGCGCGATCAGCGCCTGCGTTTTCGCCGGGGCATTGAGCTCGCCGCTGACCGGCACACCGTTGGCCAGCCCGAAAATATCTCCCACCGCCTGCGCGGCCTTCGCTTCCGCCACCAGTTGCTGCGCGCGATCGGACAAGGTGACGATGGTGGCGGGCGTGTCGGCTGCGGTGTCTTGCGCTGCGGGCGCGGGAGGCGGATGTGCGGCAGCGCCGCCTTTATGCAGCGCAGCTCCTGTCGCCGTCGTGATGGCGACCATGGTGGCCTCAGGCGTCGATGACGTGAGGCCACGCTGGAATCGCAGGCTTGAATCAACGGTGAATCGCGGGCGCGGAACGCGCGGTAAAATCATCCGTATCGACGCGCCGGCGACGTGAATTCAGTGCAGCCTGAAGACCCCGTCGACCGGCTTGATCTCCGCCGGCTTGATCAGCCGCGAATGCGCGACCGTCACCGAATGCAGGATGCCTTCCAGCGATTTCTGCCAGAAGTCGAGAAAGCCCTGCAGCTCGGGAAAGTCCGGACACAGATCGTAATTCTGCCAGACATAGCTTTGCAGCAGCCAGGGATGATCCGGCCGCCGGTACAGAATTTCAGCGGTTGTCAGGCCGTAGCCGTTAACCTGTCGTCGAAAATCTTCCGAGATCATGCGAATCCTCAAGCTCAGTTGCGCTATAAGTTTTCCGCTCCGGCGCGCCTATCTCAAGCCCAAAAAGTAAATAATGTTCCTAGAATCAAGGCATTAGCAGCATCCGGGCGCAACTGCTGACACCGCCGTTAACGCTGCCGGGACATGGTTTACGGCGTGCTAGCAATCGCCCTTGACGAGTGCCAAAAATTCCGCGACACCCTCTTGCACACGGACACGCCGCGCCTAAATCCGCGGCTGAACCGGGCTTGGCCCGGTCGCCGTCCGAAAATATTTTTGTTTTCAAAAACTTAGGAGGATCCCATGAAGTTCCGTCCGCTTCACGACCGCGTCGTCGTCAAGCGCATCGATGCCGAGGAAAAGACCGCCGGTGGCATCATCATTCCCGACACCGCGAAGGAAAAGCCCCAGACCGGCGAAGTCGTCGCTGTCGGCCCCGGTGGTCGCGATGAAGCCGGCAAGCTCACCCCGATCGATGTGAAGGCTGGCGATCACGTGCTGTTCGGCAAGTGGTCCGGCACCGAAGTGAAGCTCGATGGCGTCGATTATCTCATCATGAAAGAGAGCGACATCATGGGCGTGCTGGAAGGCACCGTCGCCAAGAAGAAAGCGGCCTGAATGAACCGGCCAGGCCTTGTCGCCTGGCTGTTGTCGTTCTGGCCTTCGTCCGACTCAACACATCTCGGCGGCACCGCCGCCGTATCCCGGTGACGACACCGGTTGAATGGAGAACTTAACATGGCTGCCAAAGACGTGAAATTTTCCGTCGAAGCGCGCGACAAGATGTTGCGCGGCGTCGACGTGCTCGCCAATGCCGTCAAGGTGACGCTCGGTCCGAAGGGCCGCAACGTCGTCCTCGACAAGTCCTTCGGCGCGCCCCGCATCACCAAGGACGGTGTGACGGTCGCCAAGGAAATCGAACTGGAAGACAAGTTCGAGAACATGGGCGCGCAGATGGTGCGCGAAGTCGCCTCGAAGTCGTCCGACTTCGCCGGTGACGGCACCACCACCGCCACCGTGCTGGCCCAGGCCATCGTGCGCGAAGGCGCCAAGTCGGTCGCCGCCGGCATGAACCCGATGGATCTGAAGCGCGGCATCGACCTCGCGGTCGAAGCGGTCGTCGAGCATCTGAAGACCAATTCCAAGAAGGTCACCTCGAACGACGAGATCGCCCAGGTCGGCACCATCTCGGCCAACGGCGACAAGGAAATCGGCGATTTCCTCGCCAAGGCGATGGCCAAGGTCGGCAACGAAGGCGTGATCACGGTTGAAGAGGCCAAGAGCCTGGAGACCGAACTCGACATCGTCGAGGGCATGCAGTTCGATCGCGGCTATATCTCGCCCTACTTCATCACCAACGCCGACAAGATGCGCGTCGAGTTCGATGACGCCTACATCCTCGTCTATGAAAAGAAGCTGTCGGGCCTGCAGGAACTCCTGCCGCTGCTCGAGGCCGTGGTGCAGACCGGCAAGCCGCTGGTCATCATCGCCGAGGAAGTGGAAGGCGAAGCGCTCGCCACCCTCGTGGTCAACAAGCTGCGCGGCGGCCTCAAGGTTGCCGCCGTCAAGGCGCCGGGCTTCGGCGACCGCCGCAAGGCCATGCTGCAGGACATCGCGATCCTGACCGGCGGCCAGGCGATCTCGGAAGATCTCGGCATCAAGCTTGAGAACGTCACCCTCGCCATGCTGGGCCGTTCCAAGAAGATCATCATCGAGAAGGAAAACACCACGATCGTCAACGGCGCCGGCAAGAAGGCCGACATCGAGGCGCGCGTGTCGCAGATCAAGGCGCAGATCGAGGAGACCACCTCGGACTATGACCGTGAAAAGCTGCAGGAGCGTCTGGCCAAGCTCGCGGGCGGCGTCGCGGTGATCCGCGTCGGCGGTGCGACCGAGATCGAGGTGAAGGAGCGCAAGGATCGCGTCGACGACGCGATGCACGCCACCCGCGCCGCGGTCGAGGAAGGCATCCTGCCGGGCGGCGGCGTCGCCCTGCTCCGTGCTTCGGAAGCCCTGAAAAAGCTCCGCACCCAGAACGACGACCAGAAGACCGGCGTCGAGATCGTGCGCAAGGCGCTGTCCGCGCCGGCCCGCCAGATCGCGCTGAATGCCGGTGAAGACGGTTCCGTCATCGTCGGCAAGGTGCTGGAGAAGGATCAGTATTCCTACGGCTTCGACGCCCAGAATGCCGAGTATGGCAACATGCTCACCAAGGGCATCATCGACCCGACCAAGGTCGTGCGCGCCGCGATCCAGAACGCCGCGTCTGTCGCGGGCCTCTTGATCACGACCGAAGCCATGGTCGCCGAACTGCCCAAGAAGGGCGGATCGGCCCCGGCCATGCCGGGCGGCGGCATGGGAGGAATGGACTTCTAAGTCCAACCGCACATTTCGAAATGCGAAGGGGCCGCGTAAGCGGCCCCTTTTTCTTTGCCGCAGCCCGGCAAATGTAAAGAATCTGAAATCGGCTTTGCCGATTTCAGGCGGGCGGCGGCATGGGAGGAATGGACTTCTAAGTCCAACCGCACATTTCGAAATGCGAAGGGGCCGCGTAAGCGGCCCCTTTTTCTTTGCCGCAGCCCGGCAAATGTAAAGAATCTGAA
>JALHOD010000005.1:0-221952 GCA_022843165.1 Pseudorhodoplanes sp. | reverse complement strand
CGGGCGGCGGCATGGGAGGAATGGACTTCTAAGTCCAACCGCACATTTCGAAATGCGAAGGGGCCGCGTAAGCGGCCCCTTTTTCTTTGCCGCAGCCCGGCAAATGTAAAGAATCTGAAATCGGCTTTGCCGATTTCAGGCGGGCGGCGGCATGGGAGGAATGGACTTCTAAGTCCGTCGCCTACTCGACAATAAAGAAGGCCCGGGAGCGATCCCGGGCCTTTTGCTTTCTCAGAACTGAAAGTGAATTACCACAGCCTCAATCCCGCGACGCCCAGCGCCAGGTTCACGCCGAGTTCGCCCGACAGCGACAAGGGCTGCAACGAGACCGAGCGGTTGGAGCCGCCGACCAGCACATTGGCGCCCGCGCCGACGCCGATCGAGGCGTCGCCGGCCGCGCCGACATAGGTGCCGGCGAGCGTGCGCGGCGGCAGCTTCGACGTCGCCGCGAACACGCCCCAGACCAGCACGCCGCCGGCGCGCACGCCGAGATCGAGGCCGATGCGGCTGAGCGTGGCGCTGTAGCGCTCGTTCGGGGCGCCCGGCCGGCTCGGGTCGAACACGCAGCTCGCCTGCTGCTGCGAGCCGACAATCAGGCCGATGGTCGGATCGAGGTTGCAGGTCAGCACGCCGGCGCGCACGCGCTGGGCCTGCGCGGTCGACGGCATGGCCAGGATGGCGGCGGTCGCGGCCGCAACGAGAATCGATAAACGCATGGGCATTTTCCTCGCTCGGATGAAAGGACGGGCATTTAGCTGCGTCCGCTGAGTCGCTACAAGGTATGGCCCGGCGGGCGCAGCTTTTGTGTCACGATCCGCCCCCATCGCATTGATCCGGCGCAAGGCGCCGGCCGTAACCGCCGCCGGAAAAAACCCGATGCCGACATCGCAGGGACGCATTCTGACCGGCATCGGCGGCTGGAATTACGCGCCGTGGCGCGGCGTGTTCTATCCAAAAGGGCTGCCGCAGGCGCAGGAACTGCGCTACGCGGGCGAGCGCCTGACCTCGATCGAGATCAACGCGACCTTCTACGGCTCGCAGAAACCCGCGACCTTCCGCAAATGGGCGGGCGAGGTGCCGGACGGCTTCGTCTTCTCGCTCAAGGGGCCGCGCTTCGCCACCAACCGGCGGGTGCTGGCGGAAGCCGGCGATTCCATCCAGCGGTTTCTTGACTCGGGCATCGCCGAACTCGGCGAAAAGCTCGGCCCCCTGCTCTGGCAATTCGCGCCGGCAAAAAAATTCGATGCCGCGGATTTCGGCAAGTTTCTGGAATTGCTGCCCGGAAAGCTCGACCAGCAAAAGCTGCGTCATGTGGTCGAAGTGCGGCATGACAGTTTCCGCATGCCGGACTTCGTCGCCCTGCTCCGGAAGTTCGACACGCCGGTGGTCTTTGCCGAGCACGCGAGCTATCCGGCCATCGCCGACATCACCGGCGACTTTGTCTATGCGCGCCTGCAGAAGGGCCAGGAGAAACTGGCCACCGGCTACCCGCCAAAAGCGCTCGATGCCTGGGCGGCGCGCGCAAAACTCTGGGCCAAGGGCGGCGCGCCCGCCGACCTGCCGGTGATCGACGAAAGATCAAAACCGAAAAAACAGCCGCGCGATGTCTTCATCTATTTCATCCACGAAGCCAAGGTCCGCATGCCAGCGGCCGCCATGGCGCTGATCGAACGGCTGAAGTGACGGCGGCGGTCGCGGCTCACGTGATCGCGTCGGCCGATGGACCCCGGCAGATCATGTCCGTCATTCAGTCATGCATCCATATCGATCCTCGCCGCGCGCAACGCGATGCTCGCGCGCGAGAATGCGATGCTCACTTGGAGAAACCCGGTGCTCGCGCACGAGGATGCCGTGTTCTACGAGCATGACAGGCGATGTTTTGCGGCCGACGGCGCACGGCCATTCGCTCGCCCGAGATCAGCGGATTAGGAATATTTTCACGTGAAACGGTGGCCGATCCCGTTGATTTCCCGACAGGATCGGCCGCGCGCTCAGTGATGCGAATGTCCGCCCGCCTTCGGCGCGCCGCCGCCGATCGGCCCGATCTTGTATTCGATCTCGACTTTTCCGGCCTTCTCGAACACCAGCGTGCCCTTGTAGGTCTCGCCTTCCTTCAGACCTCGTTTCAGATCCATGAACATCACATGGTAGCCGCCGGGCTTCAGCTCGACGCTCTCCCCCGGCTTAATTTCCAGCCCCTTGGCCAGCTCGCGCATTTTCATCACGCCGCCGTCCATCGACATTTCATGCACCTCGAAGCGTCCGGCAACGGGGAACGTGCCGCCCACCAGCCGGTCGGCATCCTTTCCGGCGTTGGTGATCTTCATGTAGCCGCCGGCGATCCTGGCGCCGCCCGGCGTGGCGCGAATCCACGGCGCCTCGATCGTCAGCGCACCGGCCTTGAAGCTCTGCGCAGCGGCGCTCGGTGCGGCATGCTGCGCTAGGATCACAAGCGCAGGAGCCGGCGCTTTCAGCGCATGCGAATCCCGCCCGGCCGCCGGAATCTCGCTCCAGCGCATGTCGCCCTTCTCGCATTCCTGCGTCACCTGGAAATAGATCCGGCCAGCCGGCAGATCGGCGGCGAGGAAACCCGAGAACACGAATTCATCGAAATGCTCGTCGGCGAGCTTGCCCGTCCAGGCGATTTCCTTCACGCCCTCCGACAATTTCGCGCCGTGATAATAGGGATAGGTCTTGGCATAGGCCCCCCTAACGGTGTCGACCTGCCAGCCGGCTTTCGGCATCGGCTTCACCGCGATGACGCCTTCCGGAATCTGCGCCTTCACCTTCAGGGTCGCGGTGCCGTCGCAGCCATGTGGTACCCGCAGCGTCGCCTTGTAGGGCGCGCCGGCTTTCGCCTCGCGCACCTCCAGCGTGACATGCGCAACAGCCGGGCTTGAAGCCAGCACAAAGCCAGCGAGAACAAAGGAAGACGCGAAACCAGCCGCATTAAAAAACAGCTTCATAAGAAGTCTCCAGACAACGTGAACAAGGAACCGTTCTGTGAGGAACGGCGCGGATCACGCGATCTGGGGAGGTCCTTGCGAAAGCCGGGGATTGGGCGGCGCGACTGGAAAGAAACCGAATTCGATTCGGGGTTTCGGCGCTGCGCCGGCGCCCGCATAGGTTGGCGTGGCCTCGATTTGCGGCAATACCGCTGTATCTGACGCCGCTATTGTACACAGGACGCAATGCGTCTTGTGCAATGGCGTCTGTCCGTCCGGACTGTCGGTGCCAGTATTTCCGGCGCCATAGCAAATCAGGAAGGGATTGGTCCCTGGCGACGCCGCGACCGCCTGGCTCGCGACCGCGGCTGTCAGCAGCATCTGCAACGCCACGGCATAGGCCGCGATCATGGCGATCCACGGCCGGCTTTTGCGCCTGAGATGCTTGAAACTGATCACGTCTGTCGGTCCCTGCTCAATTCCTAGCACCAGCGCCGGGACGATGGGAAGGCCGGCGGGTGCGCATCCGCCAGATTTCTCCAGGACCCGCCGCCTCCGGATCCCTTTCATCCGCCTTCATCGTATTGCCTCGCAGGCCGCTACAATCGACACTGTGACGCCGATTCAGCGTCGGCGTCGGTGTCGGCTTTTCGCAGCATGCGGAGGACAGGATGGATTTTGAACATATCGCCCAGGTCGCAGCCGCGATCGGGGTCGTCCTGACCGTGTTGCAATACTGGATGAAAACCATGATCCCGCTCCGGGTTGTGGGAATCACCACCAATGTCTTCTTCCTGATCTATGCGTCGCTGGCGGGGATTTTTCCGACGCTGATCCTGAATTGCATCGTGCTGCCACTCAATCTGTATCGCCTGCATGAAATGCGGGAATTGATCCGGCGCACCAAACGCGCCAGCCGGTCCGATCTCGACATGACCTGGCTGCAGCCTTTCATGACAAAGCGGCGAATCAAGCCCGGCCAGACCCTGTTCCGCAAAGGCGATCTTGCGGAAGCTATGTATCTGATCGTCTCCGGCCGTTTTGTGCTGCAGGAAATCAACCGCGAACTGGAGCCCGGTGCCGTGGTCGGAGAACTGGGCCTGCTGCAGCCCGACGGGGTGCGCACCCTGAGCCTCGTATCGCTGGAAGATGGCGAGGTCCTCGCGCTGTCTTACGAGAAGTTCGAAGAACTTTACTTCCAGAATCCCGAATTCGGGCTGAGCTTCCTCAAGCTGACCAGCAAGCGCCTGTTCGAGAATATCGCGCGGCTGGAAGGCGAGCTGGCGGCACGGCCGAAAGCCCTGGCATAGTTGCGCGGAGCGCAACTTCACTCTGCCAGCACCGCCGGGCGTTTGCGGCCGTCTACACCGGCCACCAACAGCGCGACGCCGACCGTCGCAGCGAAAAACATGAAGCAGATTCCCGCGGTCACCAGCAGAACCAGATCAAATCCTCCGCGTGCGTGCAGATAGGCGATCGAAGCCACCGCCGCACCCGAGGAGATAAACACCAGAAAATAGCGCACGGCGTAGACACGGCCGCGCCAGGCATCGGCGGTGTAGCGTGCGATCACCACGTCGTTGACCGTCACCTGTCCATACAGACCGATCATGGCCACCGCCAACGCCGCCATCAGAACGGCACCGCTGGCATGAACCGACCAGTACACACCGATAAACAGCGTCGCGGTGATCAGCGTGAGAAGAACAGTCGGCGTCATGCGCTCCACCAGCCGCCCCATCGCCAGCTGCGCAAGCGCTCCGACCATGAACACAGCAGTGGCCAGACTCCCGACCACCATGAGCGAAATGTCGTGGCCGACACGCTCATCGATCAGTTTCGGCAAGGCCACCGAGATCACATTGAAGGCGAGCCCTGCCCCTAGCGCGATCAGGATGAACAACCCGAACATGGTGGCCGCGGCCCTGTTGCTCAGCCGGACATCGGGCGCCGATTTGCGGCTTGCGGTGTGATGGTGATCGTCGGGCACCGTCCAGAGATAAACAAAGCCGGTCGCGATGCAGATCACGGCAGGCACGGCAAACGCCATGCGCCAGCCGAAATAGGAGACGATAAACGCCGTCATGCCGGCGGCGAGCGCCGCACCGAGATTGCCGCACACGCCGTTGAAAGCGAGCACGCGGCCTCGCGCCTGCGAGGCTTCGATCAGCATCGCCATGCCGACGGGATGATAGATCGAGGCAAACATGCCGAGCGCGGCGAGCGCGGCGGCCAGTAGATAAACATTCGGCGATGCGCTGGCCGCAACCAGCGACACGCCGCAACCGATAAAGAACACCGCCATGATGTTGCGGCGGCTCCAGTGATCCGCGAGCCATCCCGCCGGCAGCGAGAACACCCCGAAGGCGATGAAGGACGCCGTGGAAAGCGCGATCAGTTCGCCGTAGCTGCGGCCATAGACCGCCTCCAGCCCGATCACCACCGTCGGGAAAATCAGCATTACGTAGTGATCGAGGGCGTGCGCCCAGTTCAGGAAGCCGATCGACACCCGTTTGTCGCGGGAAAGGCCATTTTCGGCGCTTGTCGAAGCTGTCGTCATGTCGGTCCAAGCCGGAATCGGTGGAAACTCAGCCAAAAATATACCCTTGCCAAAACGCGATGTTCGGTCGAATTTCGTCGCGAACAGGCCAAAATGCATGCGTCCGGAATACCGCAGAAACCTGGACGACGCCCCCCGCCCCGTGGCCGCCATGGCCAAGGCCTGGCGGGACGGCGACAGCATCCCGCTCCACATCCACCGCCGCGGCCAGCTTATTCACGCCATGACGGGGGTCATGCGGATCGAGACCGCCAATGCGGCCTGGCTCGTGCCCCCGGCGCTCGCCCTCTGGATGCCCCCGCAGCACCCGCACAGCATGGTGATGCGCGGGCATCTCGAAATGCGCACGGTCTATATCGACGACGATATCTGCAAAGGGCTGCCGGAGAAGCCCACGCTGATCGAGATCAGCGGATTGCTGCACGAACTCATCCTGTCCGCCCTCGAAGAACCGCTCGACTACGACGAAGCCGGGCGCGGCGGTTTGATCGCGCAACTGATCCTGACCGAGTTGAGACACATGCAGGACCGCAAGCTCGCGGTTCCCATGCCGCGCGATCCTCGCGCGTTGCGCGTCGCCCGCATCCTGCTGGAAAATCCCGATAACGATCAAAGTCTTGACGACTGGACAGCCATCGCCGGCGCCAGCCGCCGGACGCTGGCAAGGCTGTTCCGGGCCGAAACCGGCTTCAGCTTCGCCGAATGGCGCGCCCGGCTGCGCGGGATCGACGGTTTGGCACGGCTCGCAACCGGATCATCCGTGTCATCCGTGGCCGCATCCGTGGGCTACGCCAGCCCAAGCGCCTTCTCGGCCATGATCCGCCGCAATTTCGGGCACCCGCCCAAGCGGTTGATCGCCAGAACCGCTGCTTACCCGCAATAACCCCGCAATTTTACAGTGGCGGATACAACCCATGATCCGGTAAATTCAACCGAGGGATGTGGCTGCGTATCCTGCCGACCCGCAATTGTGTGGGTTCTGTACATGCGTCGCGTCGGGAGCTTCGCCCGGGCATGCCTGCTCGGGGCGATCACAAGCAGCGTTGGCGTCGGTGCCGCGTCGGCCGATATCGAGATCGACGACGAGAAGACCGTTCTGTTCTTCTCGGGCGGAGATTTGTGGCGGCACGGATCCTTCTCGCATGGCGGATTGCTCTGGTCACCACGTGGACTCGATCATCAAGGCTTCACGCTGAAGATGCTGCTCGGCGGCGGCCAGTATCGCTACGTTTCCGGCGCACTCGGCAACACAGCCGTAACCGGTCATCAGGTCGTCGCGTTTCTAATGCCGGGATGGCGTTTTCAAAAAGACCGGCTCACGGTTTCGATTTTCGCCGGACTGGATTTGCAACACCACCGCCTGACGCCCGACGATCCTGCCAACTCCTTGCACGGCACCAACTACGGTGTCCGTGCAAGTCTGGATCTGTGGTTCGAACCGACTCCGCTTTCAATGATCGCCGCAAATATATCGGTCTCTTCGGTGGGGTCGAGCTACTCCGCCCGCCTCGCGGCTGGGTGGCGCATTCCTGCCGATTTTCATGTCGGGCCCGAAATCGGCGGCTTTGCCAGCGGCGAGGAATACAGCCAATTCCGGGTCGGGCTCCACGTCACCGGGCTGAAGACCAATGATCTCGAATGGTCAGCCGCACTCGGCTGGACATTCGACAATGACGACCGCGACGGCTTGTATGGACGCCTCGGCGTTCTGGTGCGGCGCTGACCTAGTCGAGGGTGCGCCGGAACCGCGTGACCGCGATCGTCATGGCCACGAGCATGAGGAAAAACAGCGCGATTGCATCGTAATGCAGCTCGGCCAGCGTCGATCCCTTCAGCATGATCGCGCGCACGATCCGGATGTAATGGGTCAGCGGCAACGCCTCGCCGATCCATTGCGCCCAGGTCGGCATGCCGGCAAAGGGAAACATGAATCCCGACAGCAGGATGTTCGGCAGAAAGAACATCATGGACATCTGCACGGCCTGCAACTGGTTCTGCGCCACCGTCGAGAAGGTGTAACCGACCGACAGATTGGTGGCGATGAACAATGTACTCAGTGCAGCCAACAGCCACAGGCTGCCCAAAACAGGCACACCGAACAGCAGGATGCCGGTGCCTACGATCAGCGCCGCCTGCACAAAGCCCACGATGATATAGGGCACGATCTTGCCGAGCATGATCTCGATCGGCGTGATCGGCATGGAGAGCAGGCTTTCCATGGTGCCGCGCTCGATCTCGCGCGTCACCGACAAGGCGGTGAAGATCAGCATGGTCATGGTCAAAATCGTGCCGACCAGCCCCGGCACGATATTCAAAGCGGTCTCTGCCGCCGGATTGTAGCGGGCATGCTGGCGTATCTCGAAAGACGGGGCACCGGCATCCGGCACGGCGCGGTCATTCTGCAAGGCCGTGCGCACTACCTGATTGAGCGCTCCCAGCGCCGAACCCGCCGCAACCGGATCGGTGGCGTCGGCGGCCACCAGCAGAGCGGGTTTCTCTCCGCGCCGTAGCGCGCGCTCAAAGCCGCGCGGAATCTCCACCCCGAACAGGACGTTTCCGGACTGGATCAGCCGATCGAATTCAGCCTCGTCCGTCACCTGATGGGTGATCTTGAAATAGCGGGTATTTTCCAGCGCCTTCAGGATCGAGCGCCCAAGGTCGCTGCTTTCCTGCAACAACACGGCCGTCGGCAGGTCGCGCGGCGTGGTATTGATGGCATAGCCGAACAGCACCAGTTGCATCAGCGGGATCATCACGATCATCGCAAAGGACACCCGGTCGCGCCGCAACTGGATGAACTCCTTGATCAGCATCGCAGTGGTGCGGCGCCAGAATCCGCTGGAAATGTTGGGCTCGCGCGCGCTCACTGGAAATTATCCCTGGCTCGGCTCATCAGATCGATGAACACGTCTTCCAGCGAAGGCTCGGATTTGGCCCAGACCAGTCCCTTCCTGCTTCGAAACGGTGCGATCGCGGCGTCCAGCGCAGCCGCGTCCCGTCCCGACACATGCAGACTGGTCCCGAACGGCGCCGCCATGTCGATGCCCGGCTTGCCGGCCAGCTCGTGCAGCAGACCATTCAGGTCTTCGCCGCTGACGGTATAGGTGACCAGTGCGGAGTGCTCGATCACGTCCTCGACCGTGCCATGCACCAGCAACTCGCCATACGCGATGTAAGCAATCTCGTGGCAGCGCTCGGCCTCGTCCATGTAATGCGTGGACACCAGCACGGTGAGCCCCTCCGCGGCAAGCGCATGGATCTCGTTCCAGAATTCGCGCCGCGCCTTGGGATCAACGCCGGCCGTCGGCTCGTCAAGCAGCAGCAATTGCGGATTGGGCAGAGTGCAGGCGCCAAGCGCCAGCCGCTGCTTCCAGCCGCCCGACAGCGAGCCGGCCAGTTGCTCCTCGCGGCCCTGAAGGCCGAGCCGCTGTATCATGGCGCGCGCGGCGCCGACCGGATCAGGTATCCCGTAGAGCCGAGCGACGAATTCCAGATTCTCCCGCACCGACAGATCCTGATACAGGCTGAACCGCTGTGTCATATAGCCGACGCGCAGCTTGATCTTGTCGGCTTCGGTGCGGATGTCGTAGCCGAGACACGTTCCGTCGCCCTTGTCCGGCGTCAGCAACCCGCACAGCATGCGGATG
Source organism: Pseudorhodoplanes sp. (assembly GCA_022843165.1). GTDB lineage: Bacteria > Pseudomonadota > Alphaproteobacteria > Rhizobiales > Xanthobacteraceae > Pseudorhodoplanes. Next base: position 212,800 of record JALHOD010000005.1, on the reverse strand, counting down.
GTCGTGGTCTTGCCGGAACCGTTCGGGCCCAGGAATCCGTAAATCGAACCGCGCTTCACCTGCATCGACAGGTCGCGCACGACCACCCGTCCGTCGAAGGACTTGGTCAATCCATGCACGTCGATTGCGATGTCAGCCGCCACGGTCACTTTGCCGTCTCGCGCGGAAATACAGTGACATCGACGGGCTGGCCGACCCGCAGCGAGTCCACTTTCTCGGTTCGCGCCTCGACCAGATAGACCAGCTTGTTGCGCTCCTCGAGCGAATAGATCACCGGCGGAGTGAATTCGGCATTGCGGGAAATGAAGCTGATATTGGCCGCAAGCGCGGGTCCGCAACCGTCGCAGGACACGTCCACCTTGTCGCCGATCGCGATGCGCGGAAGCATGCCTTCCGGAACGAAAAACCGCACTTTGATATTGCCGGGCGGCAACAAGGCGATCACCGGCTTGCTGGCCGGTGCCGTCTCGCCGGGCCGGTAATAGATCTGGTGCACGATTCCGGCGGCGGGGCTGAAAGCCTTCCGGCGCGCCAGCCGCGTCTGCGCAGCGTTGAGCCGCGCTTCGGCGTCGCGATAGGCTGCCTGGGTATCGTCAAACGCCTTTTGCGTTCCGGCCGTTGTCCTCAACAACGCCTGCGCGCGCTCAAAATTTTGCCTAGCTCCGGTATGGGCCGCTTCCGCCACACCGAGATCAGAACGCTGCAGATCGGAATCAAGTGTGAACAGCAACGCCCCCTTCTCGACCTGGTCACCTTCCCGCACCTTCAGTTCCTCGACGCGGCCCTGTTCATCCGGGCTGACAAAGATGAAATCGGCCTCGATCCAGCCTTGAAAGATATTCTCGTTCGTCTTGCCGCAGGCGCCGAGCAACAGCGCGAGCACGACAAGAGAAATTCCGGCGCAATAATGCCGGGTCATGGCAAGTTCCTTTCAGAAAGAAGAATGTCGATATGGGCACGCAGCAACGCACGGGCGTCGAGCGGTGCAAAGCGGTCAAACAGGCTATTCCAGATGATCGTCATCAACGCGGGCGCGAACAGCAATTGCGGAAACTGCGCCAACGCGGCGTGCCGGATCTCGCCGCGCTCGACCGCGCGCTGAAGAATGGCCCGCATCGCGGCCATCACGCGGCTGACCACCTCGCGATAGTGAAACTCCGCAATTTTCGGAAAGCGCGGACCTTCCGCGATCATGAGCCGTATGATGTTCTTGCCGTCGGTTTCCAGCACCTCGCTGACGAACAGATTCACGATCTGCTCCGCGACGATCCGGAACGGCATGTCCATTTCGCGCAAGGCTTCCAGATTGCCGACCAGCGGGGTCAGCATCGAGCGCACGATCTCCTGGAACAACGCCTCCTTGTCCTGGAAATGCAGATAGATCGTGCCTTTTGCAACGCCGGCACGGCGTGCGACATCGTCCAGACGGGTCGCGGCAAAACCTCCGGCGGAGAATTCGTCGAGCGCCGCTTTCAGAATGGCGTCACGCCGCGCCGCGCTTTGCGCCGCACGATCGGATCCGCGGGGCGCGGATGCAGCGGCGCCCCGTCGTTCCATTCCAGATTTTGCGCGGCGCCCGGAGGGCATCGATGCCTCTGACAATATGACTGACTGGTCAGTCATATTTTGGGTGCCGGCAAATTACAAGCCGGCCTTGCTCAGCGTTAAGTTGGCTGTAAATAATACTGTTATTTCAATATTTTATATCGATTCCCGGAGGTGAGCTTAGCCCCGTTCCAGTTCGGCCTTGGCCGCGCGCAGGGCATCGGGGGTATCGACATCGGCCAATGCCCCCCTCCCCGCAACCGGCACCTCCACCACCGCTTCCGCATACTGGCCGATCAGATGGCGGGCGCCGACATCCCCCTCCAGCGCCATCAGTTCGGGAAAGAAACGCCGCGACCACAGAACCGGGTTGCCGCGCCGTCCCTCGATGGTCGGCACCACGGCGAGCGCGCCTTTCGAGGGATCGAAAGCGGCGATCAGACGGTCGATCAGCGCGGCATCGACCTGCGGCATGTCGGCCAGCAACACCACCGCGCCATCGATATCGGCCGGAAGCACCGCCAATCCCGTGCGCAATGACGTCGACAGGCCATTGGCGTAGTCGGGATTGTGCACGCAATCGATTTTCAGTCCCGTGAGCGCATCTTCAACGCGATCCTTCTGGTGGCCGGTGACAACCACCACCAGACTCGCGCGCGATGCCAGCGCCTCGTCGACGGCAATGCGCACCAGCGGACGCCCGTTGATCTCCGCCAGCAACTTGTTGGGACCGCCCATGCGGGTCGAGCGGCCGGCCGCCAGAACCACGGCGGCGATACGCCCCTGCTCCGCCACCACCGGCTCGTCGCGCGGTTGCGGCCGGGTGACGATTTCCATGAGCAGGCCGCCCACTCCCATGCCTGTGATGTCGGCACGGGACACCGGCAGGCCGGCGAGCAAGCGCATCAGGATCCAGTCAAACCCGTTTTCCTTCGGCGAGCGTGCGCAGCCCGGCGCGCCCAGGACAGGACGGCCTTGTGCCTGTCCGATCAGCATGAGGTTGCCGGGATCGACCGGCATGCCGAAATGCTCGATCTGCCCGCCGGCCTCCTCGATCGCTGCGGGAATCACGTCACGGCGGTCGGCGATGGCCGAGGCGCCGAACACGATCACGAGTTCCGCGCCGGCGCGCAGGACGTCGTCGATGGCCTTGGACAATACCGCCTGATCATGCGGCACGCGCTTGTCTGCGACGATCGTCGCTCCCGCCGGCGCGAGCCGGTCGGCCGTGATCTTCAGCGTCTTCTCAACCACCTTGTCGGACAGACCGGGCAGCAGCGTCGAAATGATTCCGACCTGCCTGATCTTATACGGTGCGACCCGGACCAACGGCCTCGCATTCGCTGCAACCGCCAGCGCGCGCTCCCTTGCAATCTTGCCGACGGCAAAGGGAATGATCTTCACGGTCGCGATCATTTCACCTTCGACCACAGGCTTGCAGGCCGGCAAGGTGGCGAAGGTTATGGCCTCATCGATCCGGTTCAATGCGTCGACGGCGTTCCTTTCGATCACCAGTACGCCAGGGGACTGCGCAAATAAATTGCAGCGGCCGGTAAAGGCGCGATCGGCTTGCACATGTGGGCCCGCGACGGCAGACGCGATCTCGGCAGCCGCGATGTCTTCCGACACGTCTCCGGTCTCCAGCCGCGCGACCACGACTTCCGCGACACCGGCTGCCTGCAGGGCCGCGATTTCGGCAGAACTGATCACCGTCCCCTTTTTCAGCACAAAGCCGCCCTTGCGGATGCTGTGTACCGCCGTGGCACCCAGGGCATCAGCCGGTGAGACGGGACCGAACTTCATGCCCGCGCCTCCGGCGGCTGGCGCAGCCCGGCGGTGATTTCCGCCACGATCGACACCGCGATTTCGGGCGGCGAGACGGCGCCGATGGACAGGCCGATCGGCGCATGAATACGGGCCAGTTGGCTATCGCTGATGCCCTGCTCCTTCAGCCGCTCAAGCCGTCGCCCATGCGTTTTTTTCGATCCCAGCGCGCCGATGTAAAAACAGTCCCGCGACAATGCGTGCATCAGCGCCGGATCGTCGATCTTCGGATCGTGGGTCAGTGCGACGAAAGCGGTGTAGCGATCGATGTTCAGCGGCGGCAGCGCCTGGTCCGGCCATTGCGCCAGCACCTTCACGTCGGGGAACCGCTCGGGGGTCGCGAAGGCCGTGCGCGGGTCGACAATAATCACATCATATCCCAGCAGCCTGGCCATGGGCGCCAGCGCCTGACTGATATGCACGGCGCCGGTAATGACCAGCCGCGGCGGCGGCACATGCACGGTCAGGAATACCCTGCCCTGCGGCGTTTCCTCCATGCCGCTCTTGCCGCTGCGCAGATGCTTGTCCAGCAGATCGGCGAGTGGGTCATTCCTTGCGTCGGAGCCTCTTACCAGACGCTGGTGTCCTCCGGATACATCGGTGACGATGACCACAGCGCGCCGCGCGGCGCGTTCGGCGTTCAATGCTGAAAGAATATCGAGGCGCAAAGCAGACTACTCCACTTTCTCGACATAGACCCGGATGGTGCCTCCGCAAGACAGTCCCACTTTCCAGGCTGTCTCGTCGGCAACGCCGAATTCCAGCGTCTTCGGCTTGCCGCTGCCGATCACATCCAGAGCTTCGGTCACCACCGCACCTTCAACGCAGCCGCCCGACACCGAGCCGAGGAAATTGCCCTCCTCGTCGATCACCAGATTGGAGCCGACCGGCCGCGGCGCCGAGCCCCAGGTCTCGACCACCGTCGCAAGCGCCACCCCGCGTCCGGCCTTGCGCCAGTCCTCCGCTGCCTTGAGGATATCCTCATCGCGCGCGAGCAATTTTGAATCCATGATCAGACCCTTGTTCGCAAATGTTCAGGCATCACGCGATCTTCCTCAACCAGTTTTTCGACTCATCGAGGCGCCTATGATCCACCGACAGCGCGGCGCAGAGATCCGCCATCGAGTCCAGATTGTGGATCGCGCGCAATTCGTCGACATGCGGCAGCATCGCCTTGATGCCGCTCGCCTTGGCCTCGAATCCCTCAAACCTTAACAGAGGATTGAGCCAGATCAGCCGCCGGCAGGAGCGTTGAAGCCGATCCATTTCGAAACCCAACCGGTCGCCCGGGTCGCGCTCCAGCCCGTCCGTGATCAGCAAGACGATGGCGCCCTGCGCCAGCACCCGCCGCGCCCATTGCTTGTTGAAGGCCTCGATCGAGATGGCGATGCGCGTGCCGCCCGACCAGTCGAGCACGCCGCTGGAACAGGCCGCGAGCGCGTCGTCAGGATCGCGTTCCTTGAGCGCGCGGGTGACGTTGGTCAGTCGCGTTCCGAACAGGAAGGTCGAGACCCGCTTGCGTGCGTCCGTCACGGCATGAAGAAAGTGAAGAAACAGCCGCGTATACTGGCTCATGGAGCCGGAAATATCGAGCAGCGCCACGATCGGCGGCTGCCGCGTCTTTGGGCCGAAATATTTCAGATCGATCAGCGCTCCGCCTGCCTTCATGCTGGCGCGCATGGTGCGTCGCATGTCGATCACATGACCCCGACGCGCAGCCATGAAACGCCGGGTCCGCACCTCGTCCAGCGGCAGCACCAGCCGCTTTATCGCCTGTTTGGCCTGCGCAATCTCGGCGGCCGACATCTGGGCAAAATCCTTCTTTTCCAGCACCTCGCGGTCGGAGACGGTGAGGCGCGCATCGATCTCGAGATCCTGTTCCTTCTTGGGCATTTTGCGCTGCCCCTCGGGAAACAACGCTTCCAGTACGCGCTGCGCGGCCGGCGGCGGCACCGGATCGCTCGACGCCAACGCCTGCGGCATCATCATCGCCATCATCTGCTCGAGATAGGCGCGCTTGCGGAAGAAGATGCGAAACGCTTGATCGAACAAGATCGAATGCTCGTGCCGCTTCACGAACACCGCATGCAACGTCCAGTAGAAATCGTCCTTGGTGCCGATGCCGGCCGCCGACAACGCCTCAAGCGCGTCCATGACCGCGCCGGGACCGACCGGGATTCCGGCGGCGCGCAGGGCACGCGCGAAATACAGAATATTTTCGGCGAGGCGGCCGTCCTGTTGCATGGCTATTCCGCCGCACGCAGTTCCGCGCGCACGTCGTTGAGGATGTCCTTCACCTTGCCGCTGTCGAGGCGCGCAATGTCGTCCTGATATTTCAGCAGCACGCCGAGCGTGTCCGATACCGTCGCAGGATCGAGCGCGACCACATCCAGTTCCGACAGAGCGGACGCCCAGTCCAGCGTCTCGGCGACGCCCGGCGCCTTGAACAGATCTTCGCGTCGCAGCTTCTGCACGAAATGCACGATCTCCTGCGACAGCGTCCCGGCAACGCCTGGCAGCCTCGCGCGCACGATGGCGAGTTCACGCTCGGCGCTCGGATAGCCGACCCAGTGATAGAGACAGCGCCGCTTCAACGCGTCATGGATTTCGCGGGTACGATTCGAGGTGATGATCACGATGGGCGGCCGCTCAGCCTTCACCGTGCCCATTTCAGGAATCGTCACCTGGAAATCCGCCAGCACTTCCAGGAGGAAGGCCTCAAACGCCTCGTCGGTACGGTCGAGCTCGTCGATCAGCAAGACCGGCGCTCCAGCTGCATCCGGTTCCAAGGCCTGCAACAGCGGCCGCTTGATCAGGAATTTTTCGGAAAACACGTCGTGTTCCAGCCGCTCGCGGTCGGTGTTGCCTTCGGCCTCGCCCAGACGAATGGCGATCATCTGCGCGGCGTAATTCCATTCATAGACCGCCGCCGAGACATCGAGGCCTTCATAGCATTGCAGGCGGATCAGCCGGCGGCCGAGCGTCTCGCTCAGAACCTTCGCGATCTCGGTCTTGCCGACCCCGGCCTCGCCTTCCAGAAACAGCGGCCGGCCCATTTTCAGAGCCAGAAATAGCACGGTCGCTAGCGAGCGGTCGGCGACATAATGGCCGGCATTAAGCAGGTCGAGCGTGGCCTCGATGGAGGCCGGAACGGAACGAGGTTTGGTCGCAGTCATCAGATTCCTGTCGCTCCCGGCTCTCGCAGAGGGCCGTTTGCCCGCTTGTTGCGCGTAACCGTCATCTTACATATCCATCACTCTTGCGTCTTTGAATGGGCTGCCAGCATGAGCGATATGCCTAACAGGACCATCGATCCCGGGGTGCGGATCGGCCATGTCCACCTGAAAGTCGCCGATCTCGACCGCGCCCTAGCCTTTTACCGCGATATTCTGGGCTTTGAGATCACCCGCAAGCGCGGCGGCGCCGTGTTCATGTCGGCCGGTGGCTATCACCACCATATCGCGCTCAATGTCTGGGAAAGCCAGGGCGGCTCGCCGCCTCCGCCCGGGACCACCGGGCTTTACCATGTGGCGATCCTCTATCCCACCCGCCGCCTGCTGGCCGACGCCTTCCGGCGCCTGATCGAGGCCGGCATCCGCCTCGACGGCGCGGCCGACCATGGCGTCAGCGAGGCGTTATATCTGCGCGACCCCGACGACAACGGCATCGAACTCTATTGGGACCGCCCGAAAGGCAGTTGGAAACGCGGCGCCGACGGCATGATCGAGATGCCGAGCGAGCCGCTCGACCTGCGCGATCTGCTGGCCGAACTCGACCGCGCTCCGGCCGCCTAGTCTTCGGCGCCGCCCTTTTCGTTCGCCGCCGCCACTGCGCGGCGCGCCATCACACCGATCAAATGCGCGCGATATTCCGCACTGGCGTGGATGTCGCTGTTCAGACCTGCGGCCGTGTGTGTCAGACCTTCCAGCGATTTCGGCGAAAAGCGCTTCTTCAGAGCCTCCTCGAAGGACGGCACCCGGAACACACCGTTCGCGCCGGCTCCCGTCACCGCCACGCGAATCTCCGAGCCGCGCTTGGAGACGAACACGCCGACCAGCGCAAAGCCCGAGGCCGGGTGCTTGAATTTCTGGTAGGCGGCCTTCTTGGCGATCGGAAACGAGACCTTGGTAATGATCTCGTCCGGTTCGAGCGCAGTCTCGAACATGCCCTTGAAATACGCGTCAGCCGGAATCTTGCGCTTCGACGTGATGATGGTCGCCCCCAAACCGAGCGTCGCCGCCGGATAATCGGCATTCGGATCGTTGTTGGCGAGCGAGCCGCCGATGGTTCCGACCTGCCGCACATGCGGATCGCCGATCGAACCCGGCACGGCCGCAAGGCCGGGCATCACCGCTTGCAGCTCTTTCGAATTGGCGACGTCCTTGTGTTTGGTCATCGCCCCGATCACGACCGAACGCGGCGTAACCTCGACGCCGGAAAGGCCCTCGACCTTCGACAGATCAATCAGCACCGAGGGACTGGCAAGCCGAAGCTTCATCACCGGAATGAGCGAATGCCCGCCCGCCAGCAGCTTGCCTTCCTCATTCTTGGCAAGAAGGTTGACGGCCTGCCGCACCGTGGTGGGGCGTTCGAATTTGAAGGCGTACATGGAAAGCTCCTATTCCGCCGCAACCTGATTGCGGTTCATTGTCTGTAACGCCCGCCACACCGCCATGGACGTCGCAGGCATCTCGATTTTCTCGGTGCCAAGGGCATCCGTGATGGCGTTCATCACCGCGGCCGGCGCGGCGATGGCTCCGGCCTCGCCGCAGCCCTTGATGCCCAAGGGATTGGACGGGCATTTCGTTTCCGTTGTGTCGACTTTGAAAGCCGGGAAATTATGCGCGCGCGGCATGGCATAATCCATGTACGAACCGCTCAGCAATTGCCCGTCCTTGTCATAGACCGTCTGCTCGATCATGGCCTGCCCCACGCCCTGCGCGATGCCGCCATGCACCTGGCCTTCCACGATCATCGGATTGATCAGTGTTCCGAAATCATCCACCGCTGTCCAGCTCACAACCTCGGTTTCACCGGTTTCCTGATCGATCTCGATTTCGCAGATATGGCAGCCGGCCGGAAAGGTGAAATTGGTGGGATCGTAGAAGGCGCCCTCTTTCAGGCCGGGTTCGATCTCCTGGGTCGGGAACTTGTGACCGACATAGGCGGCCAGCGCGACCTCGCCGAAAGCCATCGACTTGTCGGTGCCGGCGACCGTGAACTTGCCGTCCCTGAACTCGATGTCGCCTTCGGCCGCTTCCATCACATGCGCGGCGATTTTCTTCGCCTTGGCTTCGACCTTGTCGAGCGCCTTCACGATGGCAGACATGCCGACCGCGCCGGAGCGCGAGCCATAAGTACCCATTCCGAACTGCACCTTGTCGGTATCGCCATGCACGATCGACACCTGATCGATTGAAATGCCCAGACGCTCGGACACCAGCTGCGCAAAGGTCGTTTCATGTCCCTGCCCGTGCTGGTGACAGCCGGTCAGCACTTCCACGCTGCCGGTTGGATTGACCCGCACCTCGGCCGATTCCCACAAGCCGACACCGGCGCCGAGCGAGCCCACGGCTTGCGACGGCGCAATGCCGCAGGCTTCGATATAGGTGGAATAGCCCAGCCCGCGCAGCTTGCCGTGGCGGGCGGCATCGCGCTTTCGCCGGCCGAAGCCCTTCACATCCGCGAGTTCCATCGCCTTTTTCAGCGATGCCAGATAATCGCCGGCATCATACGCCATGATGACCGGGGTCTGGTGCGGGAAGCTCTTGATGAAATTCCTCTTGCGCAATTCGGCCGGATCCAGACCCAGTTCGCGCGCGCCCACTTCGACAAGCCGCTCCACGACGAAGGTCGCTTCCGGCCGGCCGGCGCCGCGATAGGCGTCGACCGGAACGGTGTTGGTATAGACCGCGTCAACCTCGCAATAGATGTTCGGGATCGCGTACTGGCCCGACAGCAGCGTGGCATAGAGATAGGTCGGCACCGACGACGAAAAGGTCGACATGTAGCCGCCGAGATTGGCGATGGTCTTGACCTTCAGCGCAGTGATCTTTCCGTCGCCGTCGAAGGCCATTTCGGCATGCGTGACGTGATCGCGGCCATGCGCGTCCGCCAGAAATGCTTCGGAGCGATCGGAAGTCCATTTCACCGGCCGCCCGACACGGCGCGCGGCCCATAGGCACACGACTTCTTCCGGATAGATGAAAATCTTCGAACCGAATCCGCCGCCGACATCGGGGGCGATCACGCGCAGCTTGTGTTCGGGCGCCATGCCGACGAAGGCTGAAATCACCAGTCGCGCCACATGTGGATTCTGCGACGTGTTCCACAATGTCAGGCTGTCGGTGCCGGAATCATATTCGGCCAGCGCCGCGCGCGGCTCCATCGCGTTCGGCACCAGCCGGTTGTTGGTCAGATCGATCCGGGTGATATGCTTTGCCGCGGCGAGCGCCGCATCGGTCGCTTTCGAATCGCCGAGATGCCATTCATAGATCGTGTTCTTCGGTGCGACGTCGTGAATCTGCGCAGCCGATTTCGCCTTCGCGGGATCGGTCACCGCTGACAGGACTTCGTAGTCGACGGCAATTTTCTCCGCCGCGTCTTTCGCCTGCGCCAGCGTCTCCGCGATCACCACCGCAACCGGATCGCCGACATAGCAGACCTTGGTCGCCGCCAGCGCCGGATGCGGCGCCATTTTCATCGGCGATCCGTCCTTGGAGTGAATCATCCAGCCGCAGATGAGATTGCCGATCTTGTCGCCGGCGAGGTCCTGACCGGTCAGAACCGCGAGAATGCCCGGCATCGCCGCCGCAGCCTTGACGTCGATGCTGTGCAATTTTGCATGTGCGTGCGGCGAGCGCACGAAATAGGCGAAGGTCTGGCCGGGCCGTGAAACGTCGTCGGTATAGTGACCCTTGCCGGTAATGAAACGCTGGTCTTCCTTGCGGCGCACCGCCGCGCCGATTCCGGTCGCACTCATGGCGGTCTCTCCCTCGTTTCGTTTTTTTATCTTCGCAATCCGACGCGTTACCCTTTCATCGCGCGCGCGCCCGCGCTGATCGCCTTGACGATGTTATGGTAGCCGGTGCAGCGGCAGAGATTGCCTTCCAGCTCGTGCCGGATGGTGTTGTCATCGAGATCATTGCCCTTGCGATTGACCATGTCGATGGCCGACATAATCATCCCGGGCGTGCAATAGCCGCATTGCAGGCCGTGATGCTCGCGGAACGCCTCCTGCATCGGATGCAGCTTTTCGCCGTTGGCGACGCCTTCGATGGTCGTGACCTTGGCGCCCTCCGCCTGCCAAGCGAACATCGTGCAGGACTTGCGGGCGGCCCCGTCGACATGCACGACACAGGCCCCGCATTGCGAGGTATCGCAGCCGACATGAGTGCCGGTCAGGCGCAGGTTGTCGCGCAGATATTGCACCAGCAGGGTGCGGGGATCGACGGTCGCGGTGACGGCCTTGCCGTTCACCGTCATCGAGACGGGAAGCATCGTATTCCTCCTCGGACTTACAAGAACGATCGTTTTTCAGGGCCGTTCGGGCCGGCACCCATTTATTTGGTCTGAAATCGAGCCAATTTTCGGTGTTTTGAACCAATCCAAGTCTGAACCCCGAGCCGCGCTTCGGTCAAGAGCTCAATCGGCCGCCCATTCCGGAAACGGAGGCCGGCCCGGCACGGACCGGTGGGCTCTGTTCCAGATGGCGGACCTCTCAGCCTTTGACGGCGGCGGCAAAGTTCTCGAAAAACTGATCGGCCATCTTCTTGGCCGCGCCGTTGATCAGCCGTTGCCCAAGCTGGGCCAGCTTGCCGCCGATCTGGGCTTCCACATTGTAGGTCAGCAATGTGCCGCCATCCTTGTCGGTAAGGCTGACAACCGCTCCCCCCTTGGCAAAGCCGGCCACGCCGCCATCGCCCTGACCGGAAATCTTGTAGCCATTTGGCGGATCGAGATCCGACAACGTCACCCGGCCTTTGAACTTCGCCTTCACCGGCCCGATCTTGTTGACCGCGACCGCCTCGAATTCATGATCCGAGAGCATATTCAGGTCCTCGCATCCGGGAATGCACGCCTTCAGCGTGGCCGGATCGTTGAGCTTGGCCCAGACTGTGTCGCGGGAGGCGGGAAGTTGTACCTCCCCTGTCATTGTCATGGCCATGAGCGATCACTCCTTACTTGAAGCGGCGGCGACATAATTGTCGATCGGCCGCACGACTATCCCGTCTACGATCGGCATGCAATCGGGCGGGAAATCCTGCCGCAGCCGCCCCCCCAACTCGCCGACCCGATCCAGAAAACGGTCGAGATGCCGCATGGCGCCGGTCGGCAGATCGTGCAGAACCATCAGGCTCCAAGGCTGACTCCGACATTGCTCGATCGCGCGGTCGACCCAGCCTTCGGGATCGTCCCAGTCGCGAGGAAGTGAATTCCAGAGCACGCAACTGAAACCGCCGGCCTTGAGAAAATCCACCACGTCCGAACTGAGCAACCGGCGACTGAGAGTTCCGCCCCCGAACGGGCGAAAATATTTATGGGCGTGTGCGAGATCCCCGATGACCCGCTGGGTATTGCCGATCTCCATCTCGGCCACGTCCGGGCCGGGCCGTTCGCCCAGCGGCACGGAATGACTCCAGGAATGGTTGCCGATCCAGTGACCCTCAGCGTGCGCGCGCACTGCCAGCGCCCGCCGTTCCGGGTTTGCGACCTTCTGGCCGATCACGAAAAATGTCGCCTTGATCCCCCGGCGTGCGAGGATATCGAGGACCGCAGGCGTCACCTCGGGCTCCGGCCCATTGTCGAAAGAGAGGGTCAGGTCGAACATGGCTCGGTATCACCAATTTGACACCCGACCGCAATGGCCCAGCCATGCGCCTGTGGTCTGGCGGCCCCGGGAACGGCGTGTGACTTGGCGGATCGCGGCTCTGCCCTTAGTGTGCCCCCGGCTCCTCACACCCCATCCGGCATGACCTCTCCGCTCGTCCCCTCCTCCCTGCTTGCGCCGCTCTTTTCGAGCGCGGCCATGCGCGCCATCACCGCCGACGAAGCGCGGCTGCAGCGTATGCTGGACGTCGAAGCCGCCCTGGCGCGGGCGGAAGCAGCACTGGGCGTCATTCCCGCAGGCGCCGCAGGCCCGATTTCCAAAGCCTGCCGGGCCGACCTGTTCGATATCAAGGCCTTGGGCGAAGCCGCCGTGTCTTCGGGAAATCTGGCCATTCCTCTGGTCAAGGCGCTGACCGCCGAGGTCAAGAAAGCCAGTGCCGAGGCTGCCGGCTATGTGCATTGGGGCGCGACCAGCCAGGACATCATCGATACCGCCTTGGTGCTTGAGTTACGCGCGGCGATCGACGCGCTGGTGAGCGAAATGGACCGCGCCATTTCCGGCTTCATCAACATGGCGGAGAAATACCGGCACACGCCGACGGTGGCGCGCACCTGGCTGCAGCAGGCTTTGCCGATGCCGTTCGGACTCAAGCTGGCCGGCTATGGCGCGGCCCTGGCGCGTTCGCGCGGACGCTTGATGCGCTTGCGCGAGGACGCGCTGGTCCTGCAATTCGGCGGCGCCGCCGGCACGCTCGCCGCGCTCGGCGACCGTGGCCTTGATGTCGCCACCAAACTTGCAGGCGAACTGAAACTGCCGTTGCCCGAAGCACCCTGGCATACACACCGCGACCGGCTAGCAGAGATTGCCGCGGCGCTGACGATTCTGGCGGGCACTTGCGGCAAGATCGCACGCGATGTCGCGCTGATGATGCAGACCGAGGTCGGAGAGGCGTTCGAGCCGGCCGGCGAAGGCCGCGGCGGATCCTCGACCATGCCGCACAAGCGCAATCCGGTTGCGTCAGCCGCGGCCTTGGCGGCCGCGACCATCGCGCCGCAATTGTGCGCGACCATCCTTGCGGCCGAGATCCAGGAACACGAACGCGCCGCCGGCGCCTGGGCGGCGGAATGGCCGACCTTCCCCTCGCTCTGCCTCGTTACCTCGGGCGCGCTCGCGGCCATCGTGGATATCGCGGAAGGTCTCGACGTCGACGTCGAGCGCATGAAACACAATCTCGACCTCACCGGCGGCCAGATCATGGCGGAAGCGGTTGCTTTCAAGCTCGCCGAAAAACTCGGCAAGTCGGTCGCGCACAAGCTGGTGGAGGATGCCAGCAAGCGTGCGCATGCGGAAAAACGCAGCCTGAAAGACGTACTGGCCACCGATGCGCGCGTCACGGCGCAAATTCCCGCCGGCGACATTCCCAAATTGTTCGATCCCCTCAGCTATCAAGGGGTCGCGCAAATTCTGATCGACCGGCTGGTGGCCTCCGCCACCGGCAGCACATAGCAATTAAACACACTTGGAATCCCGGAGACGTTCTATGCCCATGATCGATGCCGATGGCTGCCCGCTTCACGTCGAAGTCGAAGGACCGGACAATGCGCCGGTCCTGATGCTGTCCAACTCGCTCGGCACCAACCTCCACATGTGGGACCCGCAAGCGAAGGCTTTCGCAGAAAAATTCCGTCTCGTGCGCTATGATCGCCGCGGTCACGGCCGGTCTGGCGCGCCAAAGGGTCCCTACAGCATGGAGCGGCTCGGCCGCGATGTCCTCGCCATCATCGACGGACTCGGCATCAAGAAGATCAACTGGTGCGGCCTGTCGATGGGCGGGATGGTCGGTCAATGGCTGGGCGCCAACGCACCCGACCGAATCGAGAAGCTGATCCTCTCGAACACCACCTGTTATTATGCCGACAAGACGCCCTGGAGCGACCGCATCAAATTCGTGCGCGAGAAGGGTCTCGCGGCCATCGTCCCCGGCAACATGGAGCGCTGGTTCACTAAAGACTTTCGCGAGCGGTCGCCCGACACGATGAAATGGATGAGCGACATGTTCGTGGCAACGCCGGTGGAAGGCTATGTCGGCTGTTGCGAGGCGATCGCCGCCATGGACCACCGCGATCTGCTGCCGCGCATCAAGGCGCCGACGCTTGTCATCGCCGGCAAGTACGACCCGGCGACCAATGTCGAGGCTGGCGAATTCATCAAGTCCAGAATCCCCGGCGCGAAAATCTCAATCATCGAGGCGGCGCATATTTCGAATGTCGAGCAACCCGATATTTACGCCAAGGACGTAATCGGATTCCTCACATCCAAATAGCGCCGCGAGGAACATGGTCATGGATGAGACGGACCGTTACGACAAGGGCATGGCGCGTCGCCGCCAGGTGCTGGGAAATGCGTGGGTCGACCGGGCCAACGCGGGCAAGACGTCCTTCAACGAAGAATTTCAGGAATTCATCACACGCTATGCTTGGGGTGAAGTCTGGACGCGCCCGCATTACGACGAGCGCACGCGCCGCGTGCTGGTGATCGGGACCATGCTCGCGCTCGACAAATGGGCCGAGTTTCGCATGCATGTCAGGGCGGCCCTGGTCGAGGGCGGGTTCACCGCCGACGACATCAAGGAAATCATCATCCAGCAGGCGATCTATTGCGGCGTGCCGGCGGCCAACCACGCCTTCAAGGAAGCCGGCGACATCATCGCAGACCTCAGCAGCACGACGATCCGCTGAACAAGGACACGCAATCCTCTTTTTTCAGAATGTAAAATTCCGCTGCTGCGCGGCACCTATTCTTGCCACGCATGCATCGTGCTTGCGACCGGCCGGTATCGATCTGCTAGATCGATCATCGTGGGGCGTCCGGTCCGAACGATCGGGCGCCCCATCGTAAATAACAGGCGGAGGAAGCATAATGCGATTGGGTTATTTCACGATGCCGGTGCATCCGCTGCATCGAAGCTGGACCGAGACGCTGAAGGAAGATCGCGCCGCGATCATCCTCGCCGACCAGCTCGGCTTCCATGACGCCTTTGTCGGCGAGCATCTGACCGATCGCTGCGAAGCCATCACCAACAGCATGCTGTTTCATGCGACGCTGATTTCAGACACCAAGCAGATCAAGCTGGCCACCGGCACTTCCAACCTGTCGCAGAACCACCCGGCACTCGTCGCCGTGCAGGCCGCGATGTTCGACCATCTGGCCGAGGGACGGTTCATCTTCGGCATCAGCCCGGGAGCGCTGACCTCCGACGCCGAAGTCCTGGGCATGCTGGATCAGGACCGCAACAAGATTTTTGCCGAGGCGATCGACGTCATCCTCGCGATTTGGGAGCGCGAGCCACCCTACGATATCGATTTTCCCGACAACCGCTTCAAGGTCTCGACCGCGAAAACGAGCGCACTGCACCTGGGAGTCGGCTATATGGGCAAGCCTTACCAGCAGCCCCGGCCGGAGATTGTCGGCACCGTGCTGTCACCGTTCTCGCCCGGTGTCGTGCTGATGGGCAAACGCGATTTCCATCCGCTTTCGGCCAATTTCCTGCTTTCCATGCACCTCAAATCGCACTGGCAGAATTACAGCAAGGGCAAGATCGAGGTGGGCGTCGAGCCCGACACCAAAGACTGGCGGGTCGCGCGCAACATCTTCGTGGCCGACGATGACCAGACCGCGACCCGGTATGCGCGGGACGATCAGGCCAGTCCCTATCGCTTTTATTTCAACCAGATGCACGCCAAGCTCACGCGCAGCAAACGGCTGTTCGTCTTCAAGTCGCACAAGGAACAGCCTGACGAGGAAGTCACCCACGATTTCGTCATGGATCAGCTTGTCATCCATGGCTCGGTCAACAAGGTGGTCGACCGCATTCTCGCCTTGCGCGAGGAGATCGGGGATTTCGGGGAACTCGTCTACGCCGGCATGGACTGGGTCGATCCCGCGCTGGCCAGACGCTCCATGCAGCTCATGGCGGAAGAAGTGATGCCGCGGGTGAATGCGGCGATTGCAAAGTCCGCCGCCGCCTGACTGGCGGCTGCCTCACGCATCATGCTCATGCGGCATTGATATTGGCGCTGCGGCGGAGATGGTTCCAACGGAGGCTGCTGACGCCATATCGTTGCGGCGGCAGCGCGACATCCGCATCATGGATCGCGGGCGGGAAATTCGTATCTGACCTCTGCTCCAATGGAAGTTTTTCATCCGCAACCACGCGTTCGATCATGCTGAGCGTGACAGCCAGGCCCGCGAGCCAGAGCGGCAGACGGTACTGGGCGAGCAGATTGGTCGCTCCATCGAACAGAGCCGGCGTCGCTGCCACAATCGTGACCATGACGATCAGCACGGCCGCCGCGTCGACAATCTCATGATCCATCTCGGGTCCGAACAGCGACTTGAGACGGCTGACAAGATACCCCGCGAACAACATTGCGATGGCCAGCTTCACGGCTCCAAAAAAGGCTGCGATCTGCATCAATCCCGTCGAACCCAGCGCCATATAGCGGCCGATGCCGTGCACGACATGCGAGAACCCCGCGTGGTCGAGCCCGTACACCGGCGATGTCAGAATCCGGACGGCCTCAATGCCGAAGTAAAAAGCGAAATAAAGGGCAATGCTGGTCACAAGAAAAGGGATGGATTTCGGAAGCCACCGCATGACGCTCTCCCGTGATGGACGCAGCCGCTTGTGAACTCCCGACTTGCGCGAACGTCATGACAGTGTTTGGTTCCAATTGCGCCTGCAATCGAAACCATTTGTTTACCTTAAAGCCAGCCTCTGACCGGACTCCGTTACCATTCGCCCGGCGCGAAAATCATGCGGCGTCATCGCCGTCTGCTTGCGGAAAAACCGGGCAAAGTGGGATGGATCGGTGAATCCGAGGTCGTACGCGATGTCATGGATCGCCCGGTTGGTAAACACCAGTTCGCGCTTGGCCTCGGTCAGAACTCGTTGCCGGATCAAGTGACCCGCCGTGACGCCGGCGGCGCGTTTGACGTGGTCATTCAGGCGGTCCGCCGTCATCGCCAGCATGCCGGCATAAAACCCGATCTGGCGCTCCTTCCTGAAATTGTCCTCCACCAGACGGTGCAGCGCCTCGACCGTCGTATCCGTCGGCGCAAGAGTCACGCTGCCGGTGCGCGCGCGGCTGGCGGCAAAGCGGACAAGTTCGACCGCCATCAGCACCAGTAGAGCGCGCATCGCAAGGCGATGGCCTTCCCGCGCAAGAAAGCTCTCCTGATGAAGATCGCGGCACAGGCCGGCCAATCGCTGGACGTCCTGTTCCTTGTCGAGCGGAATGCAGGGCTCGCTTGCGATCGCCTTCAACTGCGTCACGGCCTCCCCGGCGCGCTCACCAATTGTGGCAGCAACGTCTTCCGTAAAGCTGACGATCCAGCCATTCGTGATATCCGGCCGGAAGCGGAAACCATGTGCAACGTTCGGCGGCACAATGAAAGCCGATGGCGCGTCAAACGACATCGTGGACGCTTCAAAAATCATGTCGCCGCCGCCGCTTTCGATCAGCAGGAACTGAAACAGGTTGCGATGCCGGTGGGCGCGGATCAGCCAGTCATGTGCCGACGAGCGCGAGACAATGGTCTCGACGTGAATGAAATCGAATGCCTGGTCGTCCGGCGGGTCGCCGTAAAGATGAAAGAGCGGAAGGCTCGTGGTCATGCAACCAGCATAATGGCGCGGGCGGGCGTCGCCAACGGATGCGATGACCTTTCAAACGAAGAGGCCCCGCCGCAGGCGGGGCCTCCCCTTCAGTCCAAAATCCGTTTCTCGGCACCGGGCTGGCGTCAGCGATTCTGACTCTGCTGCCCGCCCTGCTGTCCGGGCTTCTGACCGCCCTGCTGCTGGCCGCCCTGGCCCGGATTCTGTGTCTGCTGACCAGGCTTCTGGCTCGGATTGTTGGGATTGTTCTGCTGCTGGTTACCCATTGCACGCTCCTAGGATGTGAGCCCCGCCGACATAACGCGGCTGGACGGACATCCGTTCCGATGGACCATCGGTGTCTGCGACGTCCCGTTGCAGCCTTGCCTCAAATTTTGCTCAATTCCCCGTCGTTCCGCCGGATGGAGGAACTTCGTTGCGGAAGGGTTGCGTCAAAAGCCGGTCGAGGCGCAGCTCCCGACGGTGGCGAAAGATCGGCAGTCCGATGGTCATGCGCTGATGCCCGGCTAGGGGCTGCGCACGGTACGTTCCAAACAACCAATCCCACCACGGCAGATTGAAACCGAAATTGCTGTCAGTTTCCGCACGAACAACCGAGTGATGCACACGATGCATGTCGGGCGTCACCACAATAAGACGCAGGGCGCGATCGAGCCAGATTGGCATCGCAACATTGCCGTGATTGAACACCGAAGTGGCATTGAGAACGATTTCAAAGATCAGAACCGCGATGGCCGGCACGCCGAAAGTGAGGACGATCGCAATCTTGATCGCCATCGAGATCAGGATTTCAATGGGATGAAAACGGACTCCGGTGGTCAGATCGATATCCAGGTCGGCATGATGCATCCGATGCAACCGCCAGAGCCACGGCACATGGTGAAATGCGTAATGCTGGGCGTAAATCACGAAATCGAGAATCAGGAATCCGGCAAGCCCTGCCAGCCACCCGGGCATCGCCACAAGGTTGAGCAACCCCCATCCGCGTTCGGCTGCAACCACCGCCACGCCGACCGCGGCCGTGGGGATGACCAGCCGCACGGCCAGGGCGTCGACCACGAGAATCCCGAGATTATTCGGCCAGCGCGGCCGGCGGCCTGCCAGCAGACTGCGGCAAGGACTTGCCAGTTCCCACAATGCCATCCCGGCGAAAATCGCCGCAAAGGACGCGATGCGCAGCGTGATCTCGGTAGTCGGTTCCATAGCCGGTGCAGTATCTACGCCGCCGGGCCGGCCGGGCAAGTCCGCTGCGGCATCGCGGACCGGGCCAGGGGAGCTGAACGCGTTGCCGGTGGGGGGCGGCGCTGGTAAGAAAAGCTGACGATGCGGGCTGTTTCACCCGCCTCACGGCCGGGCGCTAGGTGATTTTGGGGAACGGGGAAGGCGCGTCGGACTCATGGAAGTCTTTATCCAGCAGATCATCAACGGCATCACGCTGGGATCGATCTATGGCCTGATCGCCATCGGTTATACGATGGTGTTCGGCATCATCGGCATGGTGAATTTCGCGCATGGCGATGTCTTCATGGTGTCGACCTTCGTCGCACTCGTCACCGCCCTGATCCTTGCCACCTGGCTCGGGATCAGTTCCATTTTCCTGTCGCTCTTCGTCATTCTTCTGGTGGGAATGGTCGTCACCTCGCTGGTAAGCTGGACCATCGAACGCCTCGCCTACCGGCCGTTGCGCGGATCCTTCCGCCTCGCACCGCTGATCTCCGCGATCGGCATGTCGATCTTCCTGATGAATTTTGTCCAGGTCGCGCAAGGTCCGCGCAACAAATCCATTCCGCCGTTTTTCCAGAACGTGATCGTGATCATGGAGCGCGAGGGCTATCAGGTCACCCTGTCGTATCGCCAGATCATTATCTGGGCCGTCACCGCGACGCTGCTGACCGCGTTCTGGTATATCGTCACCAAGACGTCGCTCGGTCGCGCCCAGCGTGCGTGCGAGCAGGATCAGAAAATGGCCTCTCTTCTGGGCGTCGATGTCGACCGCACCATTTCCATGACCTTCGTGATCGGAGCCGCTCTCGCTGCAGTGGCCGGTACGATGTACCTGATGTATTATGGCGTAGTCAGCTTTTCCGACGGCTTCGTGCCCGGCATCAAGGCCTTCACCGCGGCGGTGCTGGGGGGCATCGGATCAATCCCGGGCGCGGTGATCGGCGGGCTTCTGATCGGCATGATCGAAACGCTCTGGTCGGCCTATTTCTCGCTCGACTACAAGGATGTCGCAGCCTTCTGCATTCTCGCGATCGTGCTGATTTTCCTGCCGCAGGGACTGCTCGGGCGGCCTGAAGTCGAGAAAGTCTGACATGACGTTGCAGGCATCGGCGCCGAAAACGGGCGTGAATGTCGCACGCGCGATCAGGGACGCCACGATTGCAGGACTTATCGCGTTCGGGATCCTGCTGCCACTGATCGGCTTCGAGACCGTGCAGAACATGCGCAACGAGCTCGCGCTCGAAACGCGGCCGTGGCTGCTGGCCATTTTCGTCGGACTGGTCGTGCTCGCCAGCCTGTTCATTTCGTTTGTGGTGCGGCCGTGGAACCAGCATCGCAGGGCCGTCAGGCCAGCCGGCGCCAGCCTCAAAGGCGCGGCCCTGCGCGCCGCGTTTGCGAAATGGTTCACACCGTTCGCGCTGGGCGTCGCGGTCTTCTACCCCGTACTCGTCATCTGGATCACGGGGTTCAGCGGCGCGGTGAAATGGATCGACAATTTCGGAATCCAGATTCTGATCTATGTGATGCTGGGCTGGGGTCTGAACATCGTGGTCGGACTCGCCGGGCTGCTCGACCTCGGCTATGTCGCCTTCTATGCTGTCGGCGCCTATTCCTATGCGCTGCTCGCCAAGACCTTCGGCCTGTCGTTCTGGATCCTGCTGCCGCTGGCCGGAATCCTGTCCGCCTTCTGGGGCGTATTGCTCGGCTTTCCGGTGCTGCGTCTGCGCGGCGACTATCTCGCCATCGTCACCCTCGCCTTCGGCGAAATCATCCGCCTGGTGCTGATCAACTGGGTGGACGTTACCAGCGGCTATGCCGGTATCAGCAGCATCCCGCGTCCGACCTTCTTTGGAATCCCGTTCACGGCCAACGAGGACGGATTCGCCGCCGTCTTCGGCCTGGAATTCACGCCGCTCTATCGCACCATCTTTTTGTACTACGTCATTCTGGCGCTGGCCTTGCTCACCGCCTTCGTCACCGTGCGGCTGCGCCGCCTGCCGATCGGCCGCGCATGGGAGGCCCTGCGCGAGGACGAAATCGCCTGCCGCTCGCTCGGCATCAACACCACCAACACCAAGCTCACCGCCTTCGGCATCGGCGCGCTGTTCGGCGGATTTGCCGGATCGTTCTTCGCCGCGCGGCAGGGATTCATCTCGCCGGAATCCTTCACCTTCACGGAATCGGCCATGATCCTGTCGATCGTCGTGCTCGGCGGCATGGGAAGCCAGATCGGAGTCGCCATCGCCGCGCTTGCGATGATCGGCGGCACGGAGATGCTGCGCGAGCTCGATTTCCTGAAACAGATTTTCGGCGCCGGCTTTGATCCGACGCAGTACCGCATGCTGCTGTTCGGACTGGCCATGGTGCTGATCATGATCTGGAAGCCGCGCGGCCTGATCTCGACCCGCGAACCGACGGCCTTCCTGAAGGAACGCAAGACCGTCGCCGCCAAGTTTGTAGAGGAAGGCCGCGGATGAGCGCGACCGATGTCCTGCAGGTCGAGCATTTGACCATGCGTTTCGGCGGTCTAGTGGCCATCCAGGACCTGTCGTTCCGCGCCCGCCACGGCGACATCACCGCGCTGATCGGGCCCAATGGCGCGGGCAAGACCACTGTCTTCAATTGCATCACCGGTTTCTACAAGCCGACCGAAGGACGGATCGCGCTGCATCACGGCGATCCGGCGATGTGGGACGAGCTTGGCGCGCTGACAGACAGCTCCCTGCGCAAGCGCGTCCGCGCCGATGGCGGGTTGTTCCTGCTCGAACGCATGCCCGATTATCTTGTCACCAAGGACGCCCGCGTGGCGCGCACTTTCCAGAACATTCGGCTGTTCAAGGGCATGACCGTGCTGGAGAATCTGCTGGTGTCGCAGCACAACCCATTGATGCGCGCCTCGGGCCTGACCGTGCTTGGAATTCTCGGTTTCGGCGTTTACCGGCATGCCGAAAATCGCGCGACCGAGAAAGCCATCCAGTGGCTGGAGAAGATCAACCTCATCGATCGCGCCGACGACCCGGCCGGCGACCTGCCCTATGGCGATCAGCGCCGCCTCGAAATCGCCCGCGCCATGTGCACCGATCCGGTATTGCTGTGTCTCGACGAGCCGGCCGCCGGCCTCAACCCGCGCGAGAGCGGCGAACTCAGCGAGTTGCTGCTGTCGATCCGGCAGGAAACCAAAACCTCGATTCTGCTCATCGAGCACGACATGTCGGTGGTGATGGAAATTTCCGACCATGTCGTAGTGCTGGATTACGGCGTGAAGATTTCCGAAGGCACCAGCGCCGAAATCCGCGACGATCCGAATGTGATCGCCGCCTATCTCGGCGTCGAGCAGGATGAAGTCGAAAGCGTCATCACGGAGCCGGTGTCATGAGCATGGCCGCGCCGGTGCCGGAAAGCCGCCCCTCCCAGCAAGTGCTGCTGTCGATCCGGGGTCTGCAGACCAATTACGGCAACATCGTCGCCCTGCGCGGCATCGATCTCGATGTCCGCGAGGGCGAGATCGTCACCCTGATCGGGGCCAACGGCGCCGGCAAGTCGACGCTGATGATGACCATCTTCGGCAATCCGCGGGCGCATCACGGCCGCATCTTTTTCGACGGTCAGG
Source organism: Pseudorhodoplanes sp. (assembly GCA_022843165.1). Classification (GTDB taxonomy): domain Bacteria; phylum Pseudomonadota; class Alphaproteobacteria; order Rhizobiales; family Xanthobacteraceae; genus Pseudorhodoplanes. The sequence continues at coordinate 190,090 of JALHOD010000005.1, read as the reverse complement.
ACATCACCGACCTGCCCACCCATGAAATCGCCCGGTTGAACATCGCGCAGTCGCCGGAAGGCCGCCGCATTTTTTCGCGCATGACGGTGCTGGAAAACCTGCAGATGGGCGCGGCCATCGCGGAGCCCGGACTGTTTGGGCAAAACCTGGATCATGTGCTCGGCCTGTTCCCGCGCCTGAAGGAGCGCCTCGCTCAGCGCGGCGGCACCCTGTCGGGCGGCGAGCAACAGATGCTCGCCATCGCCCGCGCGCTGATGGGGCGCCCGCGCCTGCTACTGCTCGACGAGCCCTCGCTCGGCCTCGCGCCGCTGGTCGCCCGGCAGATTTTCGACATCATCGCCGACCTGAACCGCCGCGCCGGGCTGACCGTGCTGCTGGTCGAGCAGAATGCCTTTCACGCCCTGCGGCTCGCGCATCGCGGTTTTGTGATGGTCAACGGCCAGATCACCATGAGCGGCAGCGGCCGCGAATTGCTGCAGCGGCCGGAAATCCGCGCCGCCTATCTCGAGGGCGGGCGCCGGGAGACGTAGATGGACTTCAACCTCGCCAGGTTCCTGTACGAAGAGGATTCCTTCGGGCTCTTTGTTCTGATCAGCGTGATCATGGGCGGGGGCGCCGCTTATCTGTCCGGGCGGGCGATCGCGGGCACCTGGCGGCCGCTTTGGCAGGTTGCGGGCTACATGCTGGTGCTGGGGGGTGCAGTCCGTTTCATGCATTTTGCCCTGTTCGAGGGCACCCTGCTCTCGTTCCACTATTATCTTGTGGACATGGCGATCTGCCTCGGCTTCGGCTGGCTGGGCTTTCGCACGACCCGCGCCGCCCAGATGGCCACGCAATATGGCTGGCTTTATGCGCGCCAGGGCTGGCTGCAATCGCGGCGCCGGCCCGGGCCAGATGTCGCAAGCGAATCCGGCTGACCTTTGGCGATTTTTGTCGTTTAATTGGATGGAAAGCGGACGCCGGCGGGCAGCCGGCGCGCCTGCAATCGGATCACAAGGGGAGTTCCGCATGTCAAAGATTACCTCGTTCGGCCTGTTGTCAGCGCTCGCGCTCGGCACCGCGGTGGCGCTGACGGGACCGGCTCAGGCCCAGGTCAAATTCGCCGTCGCCGGACCGCTGACCGGCTCCAACGCGGCCTTCGGCGCCCAGCTCAAGAACGGCTTCGACCAGGCGGTGGCCGACATCAACGCCGCCGGCGGCATTCTGGGCCAGAAGATCGCGCCCTCGACCGGCGACGATGTCGGCGATCCGAAACAGGGCGTTTCGGTCGCCAACAAGTTCTCGTCCGAAGGCGTGAAGTTCGTGGTCGGACACTTCAATTCCGGCGTCACCATGCCCTCGTCCGAAGTCTATCAGGAGAACGGCATCCTCTCGATCACGCCCGCGTCGACCAACCCGCGCGTGACCGAACGCAACATGTGGAACGTCTTCCGCACCTGCGGCCGCGACGACCAGCAGGGCGCGGTGGCCGGCGACTACATCATCAAGAATTTCAAGGGCAAGAAAGTCGCCGTGGTGCATGACAAGACCACCTATGGCCAGGGCCTCGCGGACGAAACCCGCAAGGCCATGAACAAGGGCGGCGTCAAGGAAGTGCTCTATGAAGGCATCAACATCGGCGACAAGGATTTCTCCGCCCTCGTCTCCAAGATCAAGGCGGCCGGCGCCGACCTCGTCTATTGGGGCGGCCTGCACACCGAAGGCGGTCTGCTGGTGCGCCAGATGCGCGACCAGGGCGTGAAGGCCGTGCTGATGGGCGCCGACGGCATCACCTCGGATGAATTCGCCTCGATCGGCGGCCCGGGCGTGGAAGGCACGCTGATGACGTTTGCGCCGGATCCGCGCAAGCGTGCGGAAGCGAAGGCCGTGATCGAAAAGTTCCGCGCCAAGAAATTCGAGCCGGAAGCCTACACGCTCTACAGTTACGCGGCCGTCGAAGTGATCAAGCAGGCGGCGGAAGCCGCCAAGTCGCTCGATCCGAAAAAGGTCTCGGCGCAGATCAAGTCGGGACAGAAGTTCAAGACCGTGATCGGCGAACTCTCCTACGACAAGAAGGGCGACATCACCCGTCCCGACTACGTCATGTATGTCTGGAAGAAGGGCAAGGACGGCAAGATCACCTACGAGGAGATCGAGTCGAAGCCTCGGTCGTAAACCGCCATCGCATTTCGCAGAGAAGCCCGCGCACCAGCGCGGGCTTTTTTGTTTGCCTTTACCCTCCCCTGGAGGGGGAGGGTAAGGGAGTTCGCCTCGCCCGCACGGTCTTCATCGTCCGATTCAATTCTCAAACAGCCAACGCTCCGCCGCCCGTATTGTTGGAGGCGCCGGGATCGCCTTCATTTTCCTTCCCCCCTTTGAATGAAAGAGGGGGATGGTGCGCCGAGTGACGCAACCAAGTCCGTTCAGAGACGACCTCCTCTCGAAGGCCGCCGCGTCTCTCGACGCACCATCGCGGCGTTTTCACTGCGACGGCGGGCCGCGCTTTTGACGGTGGCCGACCGGGGCCGCCTGTCATCAGCCAGCTCCTGGCAGAGGCCCAATAGTGGCCTCGGGCGGAGCCCCGCCGTTGCCCGGGAGCCGGCTTGCGAGGCCGGCGCGCGGGCGCCGCACCGGTCACGCACGGGAATTGCCCGCACATGCCCAGAAAGGCCGTGCCGCGCATCTCCACGGCACCCCTTTCTTCGTCCCGCTCTCACGACGCCTCATGACAGCGCCCCTCGGCGGACGAGGTGAGGTCAGATTATATTCATATAGGAATATAGTCAAGATGGACGCCCCGCGCATCTCATCTTGCTAGACTGTTATGTTATAATATAACATACAAGAATGACCCGCGAGGGACAGGGAATATTGAGGCATGGATCACAGCATGGGTCCCCTGGGCCAGGAGATGATAGCCGCGCAGGACGAGATCAGTCCTTCCGTCCTGCCGCCACGCTTCTGGGAGGCGCGCGGGCATGTCCGCGCGGGCCTCGCCCGGGCGCATGAGGCCGGCATCGGCGGCCCGACCCTCGCCGCCGCGCTGTTCAGCGAGGCGCTGCCCCGCCTGGTCGATCTTTATGGCCCCCACTGGGTGGCGGCCATGCTCACACGCCTGAGCGGCGAAATCGCCACCGGCCACGCCGCCAGCACCCGCAGGCAATAGCCGCATGTCCGTTTCCGATCCAGCGGCGGGAGCCGCACTCCCCTTCTCCCCAAAACCGACGCAGGTCCCAGATGAAAAAACTTCCCGTCACCGTCCTTTCGGGCTTTCTCGGCGCCGGCAAGACCACGCTGATGAATCACATCCTCAGCAACCGACAGGGCTTGCGGGTTGCGGTGATTGTGAACGACATGAGCGAGGTGAACATCGATGCGGATCTGATCCGCAATGGCGGTGCGAACCTGTCGCGGACGAATGAGACGCTGGTGGAGATGACCAACGGCTGCATCTGCTGCACGCTGCGCGAAGATCTTCTGAAAGAGGTGCGCGCGCTGGCGGAGGACGGACGTTTCGACTATCTGCTGATCGAGTCGACCGGCATTTCCGAGCCGCTGCCGGTCGCCGCCACCTTCAACTTCGAAGATGAGAACGGAGAGAGCCTGTCGCAGGTGGCGAAGCTCGACACCATGGTGACAGTGGTGGACGCCGCCAATCTGCTCAAGGATTATTCGTCGAAGGACTTTCTGCGCGCGCGCGGTGAATCGCTCGGCGACGACGATCAGCGGACGATTGTCGATCTGCTGGTGGAGCAGATCGAATTCGCCGACGTCGTGATCCTGAACAAGATGGAGGACGCGACGCCGGAGCAGCGGGACGCGGCGCGCAAGATCGTGCGCGTGCTCAATCCGGGCGCCGACCTGATCGAGACCAACTTTGCGCATGTTGCGCCCGAGCGCATTCTCGACACCGGCCGTTTCGATCTGGAGAAGGCGCAGCAGAATCCGATCTGGGCGAAGGAACTCTATGGCTTCGCCGATCATGTGCCGGAGACGGAGGAGTACGGCATCTCGAGTTTCGTCTATCGCGCGCGCAAGCCGTTCCATCCGGAGAAATTCCACGCCTTCATCAGTACGGACTGGCCGGGCGTGATCCGCGCGAAAGGCCATTTCTGGCTGGCGACGCGGCCGAACTGGGTCGGCGAACTGAGCATGGCCGGCGCGATCACGCGCAACGAGGCGATGGGCTTCTGGTGGGCGGCGGTACCGCCGCAGCGCTGGCCGAACCATCCGCAATGGCGCAAGACGCTGGAAGAAAACTGGCACGACCTCTACGGCGACCGCCGGCAGGAAATCGTGCTCATCGGCACCGGCATGGACATCGCCGCTTTGCGCGCGCGGCTCGATGCCTGTCTGATCGAAGGCGGCGAGGAGATGGATACCGACGCATGGAAGAAGCTGCGCGATCCCTTTCCGCAATGGAAGCGCAGCGAGGCGGCGTAACCGCTATCCGATCCGGCCCAGCACGGGAAACGTCTCCAGCAGCCAGAAGCTCATCTGGGTGATGGTGCCGGTGAGGAACATGATGCCGGTCAAAACCAGCAGCGCGCCCATGACTCGCTCGACATGCGCAAGGTGTGAGCGAAAGCGCGCGAGGAACGCCGCGAACGGTTCGATCGCGACCGCCGCGATCACGAATGGAATGCCAAGGCCCAGCGAATAGACCGCCAGCAGCGAGGCGCCCTTCAGCACCGTCGCCTCCGACGCCGCCACCGCCAGGATGGCGGCGAGGATCGGCCCGATGCAGGGCGTCCAGCCGAAGGCGAAGGCGAGCCCCATGGCATAGGCGCCCCACAGGCCCACGGGCTTGGCCATGCCGAGCCGCTTCTCGCGCAGCAGAAAGGCAATCCGCGTCAGCCCGAGAAAATGCAGGCCCATCACGATGATGGCGATGCCGGCAATGGTGGACAGAATGTCGGACCAGGCGCGGATCAAGCCGCCGATCAGGCTGGCGCTGGCGCCGAGCGCGACGAAGACGGTGGAAAATCCGAGCACGAACAGGCAGGCCGCGATCACCGCGTCGCGCTTGACCTGCGGTTCCGGCTCCTGGTCGGCGAGCCGCTCCAGCGAGGTGCCGGCGAGATAGACCAGATAGGGCGGCACCAGCGGCAGCACGCAGGGCGACAGGAAACTGATCAGGCCCGCGAACAGGGCGGCAAGAAAGGAGATATCGGCGGCCATGAAGCCCTCGTGACTGGCGTCTGGTTTGCACGGCCCGGGCCGGGGTGCAAGCGCGCGGGCACGATCTGGCGGGGATGTGATGGACGCGTGAAGCGTTGACCTTCGCGGTGCAATCGTGACACTCGCCGGCCAAAGGTCCCATCCATGCGCAATCTCATCACCGACATCCCCGGTCTGCGCGTCGGCCATGCCGGCGACGCGAAACTCGCCTCCGGCACGACCGCGATCGTGTTCGACGCGCCGGCCACGGCCGCCGTCGACATCCGCGGCGGCGGGCCCGGAACGCGCGACACCGAACTGCTCGACCCGGCGATGACGGTCGAAAGCGTGGACGCGATCTGCCTGTCGGGCGGCTCGGCCTTCGGCCTCGATGCGACCTCGGGCGTGCAGGCCTTTCTTGCCGAAATCGGCCGCGGCTTCGCGGTCGGCAAGGCACGCGTGCCGATCGTGCCGGGCGCCATCCTGTTCGATCTGATCAATGGCGGCGACAAGGCCTGGGGGCGCTTTTCGCCCTATCGCGATCTCGGCTATGAGGCGGCCGCCAGGGCCGGTCATGATTTCGCACTGGGCAGCGCCGGCGCTGGCCTCGGCGCAACCACGGTCAACCTGAAAGGCGGGCTGGGTTCGGCCTCGGCGCGCACGGCGCAGGGATTCACGGTCGGCGCGCTGGTCGCCGTCAACGCCGTCGGCAGCGTCACGATCGGTGACGGCGCGCATTTCTGGGCGGCGCCGTTCGAACAGGACAGGGAATTCGGCGGGCGCGGCCTGCCCTCGCCGTTTCCGGCAAACGCGCTGGACCCGAGGATGAAGGGCGGCGCCCCGCAAAGCACGACGCCGGCGGTGGTCGCCACTGACGCCCGGCTCACCAAGGCGCAATGCAAGCGGCTCGCGGTGATGGCGCAGGTCGGTCTCGCGCGCGCGATCTATCCGGTGCACACCCCGCTCGACGGCGACATCGTGTTCGCCGCCGCCACCGGCACCAGGCCGCTGACGGATCCGCTCGCCGATCTCACCGCGATCGGCATTGCCGCCGCCAATGTGCTGGCGCGCGCGATTGCACGCGGGGTGCATGAGGCGACCGCGCTGCCATTCGACGGCGCATTGCCGGACTGGCGCAGCAAATTCGGCCGTTGAGGCGAACCAGAAGCCGCAGCCGCGCGTTGACCGGCATGCCCTCAACCGCGATCAGAACCATCGTCTATGACGCTTCGTCGCGGCGCCTGCTGGTGACTTTCACGACCGGCCGAAAATACATCTATGACGCCGTGCCGCCGGGCGTATATGCCGCGTTTCAGACGGCGCCCTCGAAGGGGCGCTTCTTCAATGCGAACATTCGCGATCGCTATGCATTTCACGAAGTGAAGCGCCGCGCCTGACATTTGAACCGGCCATGGCCGGCACGCGACCAATGAACGGAGCCTCATATTTTATGGAGACCGCCATGCCGTTCCTGCCGTCCCGTCTGCGCCAGGCCGCCTTCGCCGCCGCGCTCTTCTCTGTTCTCACCCCGTCCGCCGGCGGCAGCACCGTGACCGCCGCCGCGATCGGCGTCACCACCATCATGGCCGCATCCGACGCCGAGGCGCGGGAGCGCGTGCGCGATCATCGCAGCAGACGCTGCATACCTGCCGCGCACAGGGCCTGCCCGCGCTGATCGTTACGGCAAAAACCGTTCGGCCGCGTAGGGCTTGGGATCGGTGAACGGCGTCTCTCCGGTCATCATTTCGGCGAGCAGACGTCCGGCGACCGGGCCGAGGGTGAGTCCCCAATGCGCGTGCCCGTAATCCAGCCACAGCCCCGGCTGGCCGGGCGCGCGGCCGATTACCGGCATGGAATCCGGAAAGCAGGGACGCCGCCCGAGCCAGGGCTCCGGCTCAACCGGCGCGCCGAGCGGAAAGAGTTCGCGCGCCTGCGGCATCAGGCGGTCGAACTGCACCGGCGTTGCGGGCGCATCGCGATCGGCGAATTCGGCACCGGTGGTCAGTCGCAGCCCCTGCTCCATCGGCGCCACCAGATAGCCGACCTCGGCGTCCAGCACCGGCCGCGACAATCCCTTGTTGCCGGCCGGCTTGAAATGGCGGTGATAGCCGCGCTTGACCAGCAGCGGCAATCTGATGCCGAGCGGATCGAGCACGTCCGGCGCCCAGGGACCGAGCGCGATCACGGCCGCGGCGGCATCGACCGCGCCCTCGTCGGTGTCGACGCGCCACTTGTCGCCCGCGCGATGCAGCGAGCGCGCATCCCCTTCCAGCAGCACGCCGCCGAGCTTTTTGAACCTTTCGGCATAGGCCCGCGTGACCGCCAGCGGATTGCTCAGGCTGGCGGCGCCCGGCCAGAACACCGCGCGCTCGAAGACCGGCGCGAGATCCGGCTCCAGCGCCAGCGCGGCATCGGTGTCGAGCGGCTCGAAAGCGATGCCGGCGGCGGCGATGACGTCGAGATCGCGCCGCGCGTCCTCGAGCCCGCGCACGCTGCGATAGACCTTCAACCAGCCATTCGTGCGCAGATAGCTCTCGGCGCCGGCCTCCTGCATCAGCTTTTCGTGCTCGGCGACGGCATTGGCGAAGAGCGGGCGCATCCGGTGCGCGAAGTCGAGCATCGCCGGACCGCGCGAATGCATCAGATAGGAGAACAGCCAGGGCGCGAGTTTTGGAAGATGCGAGAGATGGTAGTTGGCTTCCGGCGCCTGCTTGAAGATGATCTTCAGCAGCGCCGCCGGCTTGAGCGGAAAGGGATACGGGAAATAGGTGTTGCCCTCGATGATGCCGGCATTGCCGTAGGAGGTCTCCTCTCCCGGCGCGCGGCGGTCGACGAGCGCGACCGAGAGGCCGCGCCTGGCCAGATGCAGGGCGGCCGAGACGCCAACAATGCCCGCGCCCAGAACGATCGCATCAGTCCGCGCCATCGATAGGCTCTCCCGTCAAAACGATCCCTTAGCATCCTGCGCGGCCCGGAAAAGCCGCGCGGACGCATGGCTGTCCTTATATGGATTGCCTGTCCCGGCCGCGCTACAGATCGGGCTGCCTGCCGCCCCGACTCACAGATTCGTCATCACCCGCCGGAGTTTGCATGCCCCTCGTCAACGGACCGGCGGCGATCCTGTCGAAAGCCCTGTCCTGGCTCGGCCGGCAGGGCACGCGCGCGGTCGCGGCGCTGGTGATCATCGGCGTGGCGGTGCCGCCGCTCGGCGTGCTGCTCAAGCCGTTCCTGTCGGCCTCGGTGTTCCTGCTGCTGGTGCTGACTTTCCTGCGGGTGGAGCCGGCCGCGATCCGCGTCCGGCTGGCGCGGCCCGGTCTGGTGATCGGCGCCAGCCTCTGGATCATGCTGGCGCAGCCGGTCCTGCTCGGCGCGCTGTACTGGCTGCTGGGATTCGGCGCGCTGGCGCCGGCGCTGTTTCTGGCGCTGGTGCTGCAGGCCGCCACCACCCCGATGATGTCCTCGCCCGCCATCGCCGCGCTGATGGGCCTCGACGCCGCCCTGGTGCTGAGCGCCATGGTGGCCTGCACAATGCTCATTCCGTTCGCGGCGCCGGTATTCGTCCGCATCTTCATCGGAGACGGACTGACGCTGTCGCCGCTGGCGCTCGGGCTGGCGCTGTTCGCGATGCTGGGCGGCGCGGCGGTGCTGGCCGCCGTCATCCGCCGGATCGCGGGTGTAGAGCGCGTGGCGCGGCGCAAGGAGGAAATCGACGGCCTCAACGTGATCCTGCTGTTCGTGTTCGTCGCCGCGCTGATGAGCGACGTGGCCGCGCGCACCCTGTCCGATCCGCTGCTGGTGATCGGCCTGACCGCCCTCGCCTTCGCCGTCACGTTTCTGATGATGGGGCTGACCGCCCTCGTCTTCGCGCCCGCCGGCTGGCGCGACGCCTTCGCCCTCGGCCTGATGGCGTCCCAGCGCAATACCGGACTGATGCTGGCCGCGACCGGCGGCGCGCTGCCGGAGCTAACCTGGCTCTATTTCGCGCTGGCGCAGTTTCCGATCTACCTGCTGCCGCACATGTTGGGGCCGCTGGCACGGAGAATTAACAGCAAGAAGTAAGCCGCGTTGCTCCCCCGACAGGGGGGTGATAGACGAAAGCTCGACCGCCGAAGAGGACACGATGACCCGCCCGCTGCTGATCGCGCCTTCGATTCTGGCCTCGGATTTCTCCAAGCTCGGCGAGGACGTGCGCGCCGTCGACCAGGCCGGCGGCGACTGGATCCATCTCGACGTGATGGACGGCCACTTTGTGCCGAACATCACCTTCGGCCCGGATGTGGTGAAGGCGTTGCGTCCGCATTCCAGGAAAATCTTCGACGTGCATCTGATGATCGCGCCCTGCGATCCGCATCTGGAAGCTTTTGCCAAGGCCGGCTCCGACATCATCACCGTGCATGTGGAGGCCGGTCCGCATCTGCACCGCTCGCTGCAGGCGATCCGCGCGCTCGGCAAGAAAGCCGGCGTGTCGCTCAATCCCGCCACCCCCGAAAACACCATCGAGCATGTGCTCGATCTCGTGGACCTCGTGCTGGTGATGTCGGTCAATCCCGGTTTCGGCGGACAGGCCTTCATTCCGGCGGCGGTCGAGAAGATCGCGCGCATCCGCGCCATGATCGGCGGGCGGCCGATCGATCTGGAAGTCGACGGCGGCGTCACGCCGGAGACCGCAGCCGCCGTCACCGCCGCCGGCGCAAATGTCCTCGTCGCGGGCTCGGCCGTGTTCAAGGGCGGCGCGTCGGCCTATCGCGGCAACATCTCCGCGATCCGCAATGCCGGCGCGCTCGCGCGCGGGGAAGCGGCGTGATCGTTCCGGGAGCGGCCATTGCCGCTCTCGCCGGCATCCTGCAACCCGGCGAACGCGTGATCTGGGCGGGCCGGCCCGACACCATCGCGACCTTTCGCACGCAACTGTTCTGGTGGTGGCTCGGCCTGCCGCTGATGGCGGTCACCCTCGGCCTGCGGCTTGCCGGAGTCATCCCGGCCGAGATCAGCTTCTTTCCGATGATGATCGCGTTTGTCTTTCTCGCCGCACCCTTCCTGATGGTGATGTTCGCCTATGGCACGACCTACGCCATCACCGACCGGCGTGTGATTGTCAAACATGACACGGTCACAACAAAACGGCGGCTCCTCTGGTACAGTCTGGAGCAACTGGACGAGGACTTCGAAATCCTCAACAGCGGCGAGAATACCGGCCATCTTTATGTTATGTCCGGCGCGCGCTCGAAAGTGCCGGACGCCGATCATGCCGGCAAGGTCGCGTTCCGCGAGGTGCGGAAACCGGAAGACGTCAAGGCGCTGCTTCAGAAGGTCCGCAACGAGTCGCGTGAAAAGAAGACGTGATGAAAGCCGGTCTGTCCGCTCTGATCCTCGGTGCACTCACCATTTTCTGCGCACCGGCCCATGCCGGCGACGCCGCCGCCCGCCGCTTCATCGGCTTCTCGCCGGACGGCAAGGTCTTTGCCTTCGAGCAATACACCACGGTCTACGACGAGGAAGCCGCGTTCTCGGAATATGTCATCATCGACACCGAGAAGGACCGTTTCGTTCCGGGCGCGCCGGTCCGCGTTTTCATCCGCGATGAGGATGACGGGCTGGACGAAACCAAGGCGCGGGCGGAAGCGGAGAAAAAAGCAAAGCCGCTGCTGGAGAAATACAACGTCCGCGAGCCGGGCAGCTATATCGCCGGCCAGCCGTCGATGGATCTCGACGACATCGGCATCTATCACCAGGACCCGAAACCGCTGGCGAAGGCGCTGGACGTGCCCCTGCCCGGCGGCCGCAAGGCGCGGCTCGCCCTTGCAAGCCACCCGCTCGGGACCGCACGGTGCGAAGGCTATGGCGGACGCGCCACGGCCGGGCGGGCCAAGGTGGCCGGCCTGAAGCTGACCCTGAGCCTGGACGGCGCCGCGCCCGTGATTCTGCAGCAGGACAAGACCCTGCCCAAAAGCCGCCGCTGCGCCGCCGATTACGGGATCGCCGAAGCCTATCTGCACACCGCGCCGGACGGCACCGTGACGCTGGCGGTCCTGATCGAATATGCCGACAACCACGACTACCATGCCGGCCCGAACCGGCGCTTTCTGGCTGTGACCAAACGGCTGCCGAAGCCGTGACAGGGTTTGCGCGGCCTCCGGCGCATGTTAGGCCACGCCATACCGCCCACACGACGAGCGCCGCATGATCCCCCGCTATTCCCGCCCCGAAATGACCGCCATCTGGTCGCCGGAGACCCGCTTCCGCATCTGGTTCGAGATCGAGGCGCATGCGACCGACGCGTTGGCGGAGCTGGGCGTGGTCCCGAAAGAGGCCGCCCGCGCGGTGCGGGACAAGGGCGAGAAAGCCGTCTTCGACGTCGCCCGCATCGACGCCATCGAGGCCGAGGTCAAACACGACGTCATCGCCTTCCTCACCCACCTGTCCGAGATCGTGGGGCCGGAGGCGCGTTTCGTGCATCAGGGCATGACCTCCTCCGACGTGCTCGACACCTGCCTGAACGTGCAGCTCGTGCGCGCGGCCGATATCCTGATCGCGGATGTCGACAAGCTGCTCGCCGCGCTGAAAAAACGCGCCTTCGAGCACAAGATGACGCCGGCCATCGGCCGCTCGCACGGCATCCACGCCGAGCCCGTGACCTTCGGACTGAAACTGGCGCAAGCCTATGCAGAGTTCGCCCGCGCGCGCGAACGCCTCGTCGCCGCGCGCAAGGAGGTGGCGACCTGCGCGATCTCCGGAGCGGTCGGCACCTTCGCGCAGATCGATCCGCGCGTGGAAGCGCATGTCGCCAAGGCCATGGGCCTTGAGATCGAGCCGGTCTCCACGCAGGTAATCCCGCGCGACCGCCATGCCATGTATTTCGCGACGCTCGGCGTGGTCGCGTCCTCCATGGAGCGGCTGGCGATCGAGATCCGCCATCTGCAGCGAACCGAAGTGCTGGAGGCCGAGGAATATTTCTCGCCCGGCCAGAAAGGCTCCTCGGCGATGCCGCACAAGCGCAACCCGGTGCTGACGGAAAACCTCACCGGCCTTGCCCGCATGGTGCGCGCCTATGCGCTGCCGGCGATGGAGAATGTCGCACTCTGGCACGAACGCGACATTTCGCATTCCTCGGTCGAGCGCATGATCGGGCCGGACGCCACCGTGACGCTCGACTTCGCGCTCAACCGTCTTGCCGGGGTGATCGAGAAGCTCGTGGTCTATCCGGACAACATGCAGAAGAATCTCGACCGGCTCGGCGGCCTCGTTCATTCGCAACGCGTGCTGATCGCGCTCACGCAGAAAGGCGTGGCGCGCGAAGACGCCTACAGGATCGTGCAGGACAACGCGATGAAGGTGTGGCGCGGCGAAGGCGATTTCCTCACCTTCCTGAAAGCCGACCCGCGCGTCACGGCGAAGATGTCAGCGAAGGAGATCGAGGAGAATTTCGATCTCGGCTATCACTTCAAGCACGTCGACACGATTTTCAGGCGCGTGTTCGGGGAGTCGTAAGCGGATCGTCGAGCAATGCGTCGAGTTGCACGGCGCGGGTCTCCGGCGCGGTCGTGAACCGGCCGCTCATCGTCTTCTGCAGGTTGCCATTTGTCAGATCGACTGCGACGCTGAAATCGCAGCGATAGGCCTGCTCCTGCGGCTCCCTCACACATCCCAGTTTCCTGAATGCCGCGATGCTGAAGCGGTCATGTCCCTGCGCGCGGATCAGCGCGACGGCCGCGGGGCCGCCGGTTTCGGCGGCGAAGTCGAGGGCATTGCGCACCTGCCGCGTCAGGCTTTCCTCGAAGGCGGCCCGCATCTGCCCCTCGGTCGGACCGGCCATGATCGCCGCCGGCGAGGCAATGCCGAGCACGCCGCAGGCGGCCGCTATCGTGAAATACGGGATCAAAACAAACGCACGCATCGCCACCCTCGCCACCTGACTCGACACGATCGAGCGCTGCGACGGTACCAAAAGACCTTTGCGGTACGGTTTTACGGATCGCTCTAATTTTACAGATTGGCGATGTAATCGACCTAATCCCCGGAATCCGGGCCTTTTCGGGCCATGGGCTGACGGGGATGCACCACGTCCTTGAAGTCGGCAAAGCCCTTCCAGGCCGGCTCCAGCGGATCGCAGCCGGCCTTCGGGACATAGTCGGAGGGCGCAATCAACTGCATCGACGGGATATAGCGCGGGCAGTTCGGGAAGATGGCGCGCGCCCTCACCCGAACGATCAATTGCGCCCCGAGCGTTTCGGCCAGCAACGGATCGTCGCGGCTGATGCTGGCCGCACCGTTGACACGCAGGCGCTTGGGTTTGCCGTGCATGGCAATGAACAGCAAGCCGACATCGGGATTGACCAGAAGATTGCCCAGACTCTTGAACATGCCGTTGCCGTCGTAATCCGGGAAAGCCAGTTCAGCGTCGCCCGTCACCCGCACGAAACCGGGCGGTCCGCCCTTGAACGAGCAATCCGGCCGCCCTTCGGCGTCGGCCGTGGCAATGAAGAAATATGACGCGCTCTCGATGTAAGCCCTGTCGTCGGGCGTGAAGGCGGTGCGGGTCAGCTTCTCTTCGAGCCGGTCGGAGATCCGGCGCGAGGAGAACTCATCCTGCAGCTGACGGTTTCCGTCGTGATACATGATGGAGTGCGACATGACAGAGCCTCGTGCGTCTGAGCGCTTGCCTGTTGTTTCATCCTGCCGCAGATTGCCGCCGCAATCGAGGGGATTCGCCGTATGGCCAAGAAGACGAAAACGACAAACCGCAAGACGGCAAAAATCAAGCCGCTGATCCCGCGCCTGAAGGACATCCCCGAAGCCGGGATGACGCCCAAGCAGCGGGAGGTGCTGGCCGAGATCCAAGCCTCGCGCGGCCGCGCGACATTGGGCGGCCCCTTCGGTGTGATGCTGCATGCGCCCGACTACGGCGATCTGGCGCAGAAACTCGGCGCCTTTTGCCGCTACAAGACCGCGGTGCCGCCGCGGCTGTCGGAATTCACCATCCTGGTGATCGGGCGGATGTGGCGCTCGCAATACGAATTCTGGGTGCATTCGCCGATCGCCGAAAAAGCCGGCGTGCCGAAAACAACGATCGCCGATCTGCGCGCCGGACGGCGTCCGGCGAAGCTCAACAAGGATGAACGGGCGATCTACGATTTCATCGAGGAACTGCACAAGACGCGACGCGTGTCCGACAAGACCTATGCCAAGGTGCATGCGCTGTTCGGCGATGCCGGCATGGTCGAGTTCACCGGCATTCTCGGCTATTACACGCTGGTCGCAATGTCGCTGAACGTGTTCAACGTGCCGCTGCCGGCGGGCGAAACCCTGCCCTTCCGTGAGAAATAGCGACGCCTGCGCCACGGGCCCGGTGTTGACACTATCCAGCAGGCCACAGATGCCGCGCAGCGGCCACGCACCTATTGTGCTATCCTGACACGTCATCGATCAGGATCGCCGGATGCCTGACAGCCCGTCCCCGAGTTCCGACAACCGCGTGGTGAGCTTTCGCCGCAAGACCGGCGCACGCCCGCAGGCCGGGCACCACCGGACGCAGGAACCGCCCTCGGTCGAGGATCTGCAAAAATTCGAGCAGACCGGCGAGCGGGACGATTACCGCCATCGCATGATCACCAACATCGCGGCCGCGGCGTTCACGCTGCTGCTGATCGTCGCCGGGCTCTGGCTGGCCGACACCTTGGCGGCCATGCGCAAGAACCAGGATTGCGTGCTGTCCGGCCGGCGCGGCTGCACGCCGGTCGAGGCTCCGGTGCAGCCGCGCTGACCGCTCTCAGTTCACGACCGCGACCGTAACCGGCGCCAGTCCCGAAAACGACAAAGCCGACGCCGCCGTCGGCGTGAGATCGATGATGCGGCCCTTGATGAAGGGACCGCGGTCGTTGATTCGCACCACCACCGCCTTGCCGTTGCGCTTGTTGACCACCCGCACCCGCGTGCCGAACGGCAAGGTGCGATGCGCGGCGGTCAGTCCCTGCTTGTCGGCGCGCTCGCCGCTCGCGGTCTTGCTGCCGTGATAGCCGTAGACCGACGCAATTCCGCTCTGCGTCCGGCTGGAATCCGCCGGCGCGGCTGTGCAGGTGAACGGCAGCGCCGCGATGACAATGGCTTTCACGCCGATCGGATGAACGATCATTCGGATGTCCCCTTGAAGCGAATGGATGGGAAGTCCGCTAGGGACGAAATCGTTCCCTTTCTGGGCGCAATCGGGGAATTCTCCGGGCAAGCATGCCGCAACGAAAAAGCCCGGCGCGACCGCGCCGGGCTCTTTGAACGGTAGCCGTTAGCGGATGCCGCTCAGAAGCGCAAAGCGGGTTTCAGCGGAACCGCGCTCTCGCTGGCCGCAGGCGGCGACGATGAGGAGATGTCGCTGGCGGCGCCGGACGTCGCGCTCGCCGAACGCGAGGCGGGAACCGTCGATCCGGAATTGCCGGACGGTGCAGCCGCCGGCGTCGGCGCGGGCGGCGTGGCCGGCGCCGCAGCAGGTGCCGGCTTGGTCGCCGCCTCGGACGCAGCAGCCGGCGCCGCGGCCGGTCGCGCTTGCGGCTTCGGTGCGTCTGGCTCCGCCGTGCGGATACCCCCGCGTCCGACAACGCCGACGATCTTGTTGATCACCATGCTGTGCAGCTTGGCCGACTTGTCGATATCGGTATGGCCATAGCCCTGACCGCTGACGTCGATATTCGCCAGTTCGCCGCGGAAGCCGTTGCCGCGCTTCATGTAGGCGTAATCGCGCTGCGTGAGATTCATCACGCGCGCCACATTGCTGCTGGCGGCGAACGAGCCGGTGCCGTCGAACGGAACCACCAGCGCAACCGGCACGCCCTTCTTGCCGAGATATTCGCCCATGAACATCACGGCGTCGGCGCCGAGCGAATGGCCGACCAGAATGATGGCGCCCCTGTTGCCGGCCTTGTATTTCGCCGCGATCTGATCGGACAGCGTTTCCCATTCCGCGTGGTTGTGAACCGATGCGCTGATGCCGCGGCGCTCGATCTTCTGCGCCAGATCGTCCATCCCGAGGGAGAAGATGTTCAGCAGCCCGCGCAGCAGATAGACATGCGCGGAACTTGTCGTGCGCTTCTGCGCACTGACCGCAGAGGAGACGCGCTTTTCAGGCGCCACGATATCCTGGCCGGAGGCCGAAAAAGCACTGCCGAGAAAGAGACTTGCCGCCACCGCCCACATGGCCGGGAAACGTACGATCCTGCTCATCGTCCGCCGAAGCTCCGCAAATTCGTTCATATTCAAATCCGGACCGGCGCAACACCGAGCCCGTCTTGCGTCGATTTACAACGCGATTGACGGAAAAGGCCAGTCCGGCAGCCACTTTTCAAACTGAACGTGAACCGGTGTTGCCTGATTGCAACTTATATACCGGGAACTCCTAATCCGCCCCTAATAGACCCACGGAATGATCCGGGGGGTCCGCTTCATGTACTCGCGATACTGGTCGCCGAACGTCTCTTCCATCATCCGCTCTTCCCGGCCGACCCGGAACCCGAACAGGATCGCGAACCCGACCAGGCCGGCGGGACCCGCGATCCAGTTCGGCAACAGGAAAAGCTGCGCCAGTCCCCACATGAAGAACGCCGAATACATCGGATGCCGCACATAGGTGTAGAGGCCATGGGTCACGAGCGTGTGGGTTTCGCGCAGTTGCAGCGAGTCCGACCAGTTGCGCCCGAGCTCCCGGTGAACCCGGTGAAACAGCAGCAGCGATGCGGCCATGATAACGGCACCGACCAGCGCCAGGGCGGGATTGAAGGGATAGTCGGCAAAGCGCGGAAAGCCGGTAAAGGCGTAGGTGAACGGGATGACGCCCAGGCCCATGAAATTGGACAGCAACAGGAGCTTTTCGCGCGTGGTGCGCTGGTTCTTGCTGACCGGGGTCTTCCAGGAGCGGCGCTGATGCGGCCAGCGGATCACGAACCACGCGATCGCGCCCACAATGAGAATGGTTTTGGCTATCAGCGGGGTCATGATGCGTGAGCCCTATTCTGTCTGTTGGGAGTGAGCGCTCTGGTCGTCCAGCCCGCCCTCGGGGGACAAGGCCGTGACCAGCTCCGGTTGGTCGACGCGGGTCTGCAGGCGGAACGGGCCGCAGCACACCATGAAGTAATCGTAGAAGTAACGCTTGTCGTTACCCATGACGAGCTGGCGATGGAGGCGGAAGAAATTGCCCTTGAAGCGGCGATAGGTTTCGGAATTGAGCATGTCACGCACATGCACCCGCCGGATCGTCGGCCGTCCGGTGTCAGGCAGGTCGAGCGCCAGCAGCGGGTTGACCTTGTAGAAGCTGATGATGTCCACCATCGTCTGGTATTCGACCCAAAACACCGCGTTATTCTGCGACACCCGCGCCACCGCCGCTTTCAGCCAGGCGGCGGCCGGATGCAGCGCGATCTTGAGCAGGGATGAGCCGGTGGACAAAACGCTCAGCCGCGCATCCCCTGCCCCGGCCTCCGCTGCGAGCCGCAGGGCGCGGTCCAGCACCTCGACCTTGAGCGCGCAGCCCAGGCTGTGACCGCAAAAGACGATCTCGTCGACGCCGCCCGCTTGCAGCCGCTTCGCCACATCCCCGGCAAACACACCGAGACGTTCGTCCAGCCCGGTGCGGGAGCGATGCACCAGTTCATGGGCGAACAGCCAGTCGTCGAGCATGTAGGGCAGCAGCAGGAAGCGGCCCGGCCAGATATTCAGAAGCGCGAACACCGCCAGCGCCACAGGCGCGACGAGCAGCAGGGGCAAGCCATAGCCGGTGGCGTACCAGGCGGCGGCAAGCCCCAGTCCCGCAAAGGCGGCCAGGATCAGGATCGGATAGAGGAAAAACAGCCCGTAGCGCCAATTGACCGCGAAATAGCGCAACGCGGTGCCGGACCAGATGAAATCGGCGAAAGCCCGGATTGCACAGGGCACCCGCTCCCAGTCCGATCGCTCGAAATCGGAGGCCACGAGGTCGCCCCAGAGCAGGGAGCGGTATTCGGTTTCCACCGCCCAGTCAGGGCCCTGGGTCCGGATGGTCCAGGAGCCGATCGCCCCGCCCTCCGACAGGGTCAGGCCGGAGACCGTGGCCGTCACGTGCCAGGTGGTCTGGAAACGGCCCAGTTCGCGCAGAAAGCGCTCGTGCTGGCGCTCGGGCGGGATCGGCTCATAGCCGCCCAGAAAGAACACACAACGTTTCCGGACCTCCTGCGCTGCCATGACCTGCCCCGGTTTCCCTTGCCCAGCAGGCTCTAAGGGAAATCGGGACCGATGTACAAGGCGGCAGCCGATTCCGCCCCCAACATGCTGCGCTGCCGTTGAACTTGGGGCTGTCCTTCGCTATAGGGGCTTCCTAAACCCCTTCACCGGAAGGCTTTTGCCGTCCCCACCGGGCTTGCACGACGGGCCGAGAGCAGGCTTGTACGACAGGCTTGCAAGACTTGAGGCTTGCAAGACTTGGGCCCTCCCGGCTACCAAGGCTTCCTCCGGCCCCGCCCCGTGATCATCTGAGAGCGCCAATGTCCACAACGTTTGATAAAGTCGCCGATATCATTGCCGAGACCTGCGATATTCCGCGCGACACGATCACGCCGGAAAGCCATGCCATCGACGATCTGAAAATCGACAGTCTCGATTTTCTGGATATCGCCTTTGCCATCGACAAGGCGTTCGGGATCAAGCTGCCGCTGGAACAGTGGACGCAAAAGATCAACGACGGCCAGGCCACCACCGAACAGTATTTCGTCCTGAAGAATCTCTGCGCCCGCATCGACGAACTGATCGCCGCGAAGGGTGCGTGACGCGCGGCCGGATGCCGGATTTCCGTCGCCCAGCGGCACCCCTCTGAGTCAGGCAAGCGATCATGCGGCTTGAATATTTCCAGATGCTCGACCGGTTCGTCGAGGTCAAGGCCGATGAGCGCTGGATCAAGACCGAATCCAGGGTGCCGATGGAGAGCCCGGTTTTCGAGGGCCATTTCCCGGGCTATCCGCTGATGCCGGGCGTGTTGCTGATCGAGAACATGGCGCAGACCTGCGGCTGGCTGGTCAGCGCGATCACGGGCTTTTCCGGATTGCCGGTTCTGGCCGGCGTAAAGGAAGCCAAAATCCGCGGCGCGGTGTTTCCGGGCATGGACATTTCGACCGAGGGCAAGATCGTGCATGACGGCTCGGGCTTCGCGATCGCCGACGGCAAGATCTCCTCGGGCGATACCGCGATCGCCGATGCGCGACTGACCTACCGCATCATCCCCTATCCAAGCCCGGAATTTCAGAACACCATGGTCACATGGGCCAAGCAGCTCAACTTTCCGCTGCAGGAATTCAAAAAGTGAGCGATCGGCGCGAAGTCTGGATCACCGGTGTCGGCATCGTCTCCGCGCTCGGCGAGGGGCTGGAGCAGCACTGGTCGCGCCTGATGGCGGGCGATCCTCCGCCCTATGACGACAAGACATTTGCGCCCTACACCACCTTTCCGGTGGTGCCGCTCAATCTCGACAGCCAGATTCCGAAAAAGGGCGACCAGCGCCAGATGGAAGCCTGGCAGCGCATCGGCGTCTACGCCGCGGGTCTCGCGCTCACCGATGCCGGCGTCGCCGGCAAGACCGAAATTCTCGACAAGACCGACATGATCGTGGCCGCCGGCGGCGGCGAGCGCGATGTCGCGGTCGACTCGGCGATCCTCACCGACGTTCGCAAGGCCGACAAGCCGGACGCTTTCGTCAACGAACGCCTGATGAGCGACCTGCGTCCCACCCTGTTCCTGGCGCAATTGCCGAACCTGCTCGCCGGCAATATTTCGCTGGTGCATGGCGTGGTGGGATCGTCGCGCACCTTCATGGGCGAGGAATCCTCCGGCGTCGACGCCTTGCGCGTTGCGCATTCGCGCATCGCGGCCGGACAGAGCGAGATCAGCCTGGTCGGCGGCGCCTATAACGGCACGCGCTGGGATCTGGTGTTGCTGTTCAAGCTGGGCACACCGCTGCTCGAAGGTCCCTTCAAGCCGGTCTGGGATCGCGGCCCGAACGGCGCTATTGCGCTTGCCGCCATGGGCGCCTTCGTAGTCATCGAGAGCCGCGAACACGCCGAAAAGCGCGGCGCCAAGCCGGTGGCGCGCCTGTCCTCGGTGCTGTCCAGCCGCAATCCGCGCAAGCCCGGCGACGCCGCGGCCACGCTGCGCAGCGAATGGGACAGTATCGCCGGCAAGGTCAAAAAAGACTGCGCCGTGGTCGTCTCCGGTGCGTCCGGCGCCGAGCCGGCCACCTCGGAGGAGCGCAAAGTTCTCGCCGATATCGGTCTTCCGGTTCGCGCCACGGCGACCCATATTGGGAACGGGATGGAGGCGCAATTCCTCGCCAATATCGCCTTGGGCTGCCAGGCTGTGCGCGCGGGAACGCTGTTTCCGGCCGCCGGCAGCGGCGATATCGGCACCGCGCCATCCAAGGGCGTGTGCCAGGCGCTGGTCACCAGCGTCGGCCATTGGCGCGGCGAAGGCTTGGCGCTGATTGAACGGATCGATTGAGGCGACAGCGATGGCAAATCAGGGACGACGGGACAAGGCCGGGCGCCCGGTGGTCGCGATCACCGGCATGGGCATCGTGACTCCGCTCGGCACCGGCAAGGCCGACAACTGGAAAAAACTGACCGCCGGGGAATCCGGCATTCGCACCATCACGCGTTTCGCCACCGACGGCCTGCGCACTACCATCGCCGGCACCGTCGATCATGTCTACGAAGACGGCATGGTATCGGCGCAGCTGTCGGAAAAACTGGCGCGGCTCGCCGGCACCGAAGCGATCGCCGAATCCAGCATCGGCGCGAAGGGCAATTTTCCGGGTCCGCTGTTTCTCGCCCTGCCCCCGATCGAGATCGAATGGTCGCAGCGTTTCGCGCTGGCCGGCGCGTCTGGCGCCAACGAAAAGATCGATTACGGCGATCTGGTGCGCGCCGCCGCCCGCCAGGAATTCGCACCGTTCTACGAAGTCTCGAAATACGGCATCGTTGCCGAGCATCTGGCCGAGCATTTCGGCACGCAGGGCTCGCCGATCTCGCTGACCACCGCCTGCGCCTCCGGCGCGACCGCGATCCAGCTCGGGCTGGAAGCGATCCAGCGCGGCGAATGCAACGCCGCGCTTGCGATCGGCGCCGACGGCTCGATCACTGCGGAATCGGTGGTGCGGTTCTCGCTGTTGTCCGCGCTCTCGACCAACAATGCCGCCCCGCAGGGCGCCTCGCGCCCCTTCTCCAAGAACCGCGACGGCTTCGTGCTGGCGGAAGGCGCCGCCGCGGTCGTGCTGGAAAACTACGATCATGCCGTGGCGCGCGGCGCCAGAATTCTCGGCGTGGTGGAAGGCTGCGGCGAGAAGGCCGACAATTTCCATCGCACCCGCTCGAGCCCCGACGGCAAGCCGGTGATCTCCTGCATGCGCAATGCGCTGGCCGATGCCGGCGTGACGCCGGAAGACGTCGACTACATCAACGCGCACGGCACCTCGACGCCGGAAAATGACAAGATGGAATATCTCGGCGTCTCCACCGTGTTCGGCGAGCATCTGAAGAACATTCCGATCTCGTCCAACAAGTCGATGGTCGGGCATACCCTGACCGCCGCCGGCGCGATCGAGGCGGTGGTGTCGGCGCTGACCATCATCAACCAGCGCATTCCACCCACCATCAATTACGCCATGCCGGACCCGGCGATTCCGCTCGACGTGGTGCCGAATGTGGCGCGCGACGCCAGGGTGCGGCGGGTGATCTCCAATTCCTTCGGATTTGGCGGCCAGAACACCTGCCTGGTGCTGACCGGCGAGCCGGCCTGAAGTCCGCCGCCTGACCGTTCAGGGTTGACGCCGCCCGCCACCGGGGGCTACCCAAGCGCACGATTTCCCGCCCTTTTTGGCCGTTTCCCGGAGATATCGCGTCCATGCGTGCGCTTGCCCTGCTCGGTGACCGGAAGCTCGAGCTGACCGACCTGCCGCCCCCGCCGCCGCCCGCCGAGGGCGAAGTGCAGATCCGCGTGCGCGCCGTCGGCCTCAACCACATCGACGTCTGGGGCTATCGCGGCATGGCCTTCGCCAAGCGCGCCTATCCGCTGGTCGTGGGTGCCGAAGCGGCCGGTGAAATCGCCGCCGTCGGCCCCGGCGTGACCCGCTTCAAGGTCGGCGATCCAGTGGTCATGTATGGCGCGCTGACCTGCGGCACCTGCAAATATTGCCGCGAAGGCCGCGACAACCTTTGTGAAAATGTGTCCGGCATCATGGGCTTCCATGTCGACGGTTTTGCGCGCGAACTCGTGAACATGCAGGAACGCCTGGTGATCCCGGTGCCGAAGGGCGTGTCGATGCGCGACGCCGCCTGCGCGCCGGTCGCCTTCTCCACCGTCGAGCACATGCTGTTCGACAACGCCAAGCTGCAGCCGGGCGAAACCATTCTGGTCCATGCCGGCGGCTCGGGGATCGGCTCGACCGCGATCAAGATGGCGAAGCAGCTCGGCTGCACGATCATCACCACGGTGGGCAGCGACGACAAGATCGAGAAGGCCAAGGCAATCGGCGCCGATCATGTGATCAACTACCGCACTGACCGTTTCGAGGGCCGCGTGCGCAAACTCACCGGTAAGAAGGGTGTCGACGTCGTCTTCGAGCATGTCGGCGGCGAAGGCTTCAACGGCTCGCTGCTCTGCCTGAAAAAGGGCGGCCGCCTGGTCACCTGCGGCTCGACCGCCGGCCCCACCGTCACCATCAACCTGATGCAGCTGTTCCAGCAGCAATACAAGATCCTCGCCTCGTTCGGCGCCTCGATGCGCAACATTCGCGACAGCCTCGACAAGATGGCGGGCGGGCTGACGCCGGTGATCGATACCGAAGTCGGGCTCGAGGATCTGGAGCGCGGCCTCGAACGGCTGGAGAGCCGTCAGGTGTTCGGAAAAGTGATCGTCAGCTTCTGATGCGCATCCGGATTCCGAACGCCCTGCGCGACGCGGTGCTGGGCCGCCTGGCGGTCGGACTGATCAAGGCGATCCGCTGGACCGATCCGCACAGGATGTCGGACTTTGCCGGCGGATTCATGCGCCGGATCGGGCCCAAGCTGCGCGAACACCGGATCGGCCGCGCCAATCTCGCCGCCGCCTTTCCGGAAAAAACACCGGAAGAGATCGAGACCATTCTCGGCGGGGTCTGGGACAATCTCGGCCGCATCGCGGTGGAGTTCGCCCATCTCGACCGTATCTGGGATCACGACCCCGAGAACCGGGGCAACAGCCACATCGAATTCTCGCCCGAATCCGAAGAGCGCTTCATCAGGCTGCGCGACGACGGCAAACCGGCGCTGGTCTTCGCCGCCCATCTGGCCAACTGGGAAATGCCGGCCCTGCCGGGCGCGGCACACGGGCTGCCCAGCGCCGTGCTCTATCGCGCGCCCAATATCGGCGCGGTCGCCGACATGGTGATGGCGACGCGCGGGGTGAATATGGGGCGGCTGATCAAGACCGGGCTCGACGCTCCGGTGAAGGCGGCCGACGCTCTGGCCGAAGGCCTGCATGTCGGGATGCTGGTCGACCAATATTACGTGCGTGGCGTGCCGGTGACCTTTTTCGGACGGCAGACCAATGCCAACCCGCTGATCGCCCGCCTCGCCCGCCAGGTCGATTGCCCGATCCATGGCGTGCGCGTCGCGCGCCTGCCGAACCACCGCTTTTTCATCGAGCTGACCGAGGAAATTCCGCCGGTGCGCGACGCCGAAGGCAAGATCGACATTGCCGGCACGATGCAGACCATCACCAGCGTGGTGGAAGGCTGGGTGCGCGAGCATCCCGAACAATGGCTGTGGCTACACCGCAGGTGGCGGTGATCACCTGCCGGTCTTGATCCGGGTCCAGAGCCGGTTCATCAGCCGCTGCGTCTTCTGGTCGTGCGCGGTGATGGTGTAGAGGCTCTTCATGGTTTCGGCGTCGGGATAGACCGACCGGTCGTCCAGCACGCTCTTGTCGATAAATTTCTGGCTCGCCAGATTACCGTTGGCATAGGAGATGAAGTTGGAATTCTTAGCCGCCACCTCCGGCCGCAGCATGTAGTCGATGAAGGCATGCGCCTCAGCGACATTCCTGGCATCCTTCGGAATGGCAAAATTGTCGAACCACATCTGCGCACCTTCTTTGGGAATCGCATAGCCGATGTCGATCTTATTTTTAGATTCCTGCGCGCGCTTCTGCGCCTGCTTGATGTCGCCCGACCAGCCCATCACCAGGCAGATTTCGCCGGTGGCCAGCGCCGTGATGTATTCGGAGGAATGGAACTTGCGCACCGACGGCCGCACCTTCATCAGCAGGTTGGCGGCTTTTTCGAGATCGGCGGGATTCTTGCTGTTCGGATCGAGACCGAGATAGCGCAAGGCCGCCGGCATGATGTCGTCGGATGAATCCAGCATCATCACGCCGCAATCCTTGAACTTCGCCAGATTCTCCGGCTTGAATACGAGATCCCAGCTGTCGATCCGACCGTCCGGTCCCAGCACGGCGCGCACCTTCTCGACATTATAGCCGATGCCGGTCGTCCCCCACATGTAGTTGACCGCGAACTGGTTGCCGGGATCGTAGCCGGACAGGCGCTGTGCGATCTCCGGCCAGACATGGACGAAATTGGGCAGCTTGCTCTTGTCGAGCTTCTGGAACAGGCCGGCCTTGATCTGGCGTTCCAGAAAATACGCGGTAGGCACCACCACGTCGTAGCCCGACTTGCCGGCCAGCAACTTGGTTTCCAGCGTGTCGTTGGAATCGAAGGTGTCGTAGCGCACCTTGATGCCGGTCTCCCTGGTGAAACCCGCAATCGCCGCCGGATCGATATAGTCCGACCAGTTATAGACATTCACCACCCGCTCGCGCGGCGTCTGCGCGCCGGCGGAAGGGGACGCGGACGAAACAAGGGCGGCGGCAACGAACGCGGCAAAAGCGGATCGCAATATCATCGGTCGCTCACTGTTTTTTCACGCCCCGGTCTTGGTCGGAAGCCCGGCCGCCTTCCAGGCAAGAATGCCGCCAGCCAGATGGGAATCGTAGGGCAAGCCTGCCTCCTGCGCCGCGAGCGAGGCGGTCACCGACCGTTTGCCGGAACGGCAGGCAAACACCACCTGCTTGCCCTGCGGGTCGGGGATGGCTTTGGGATCGAATGTCGACAGCGGCACCACCACGGCATCGGGATAGCTCTCGGCCGCGGTTTCGTTGGGTTCACGCACATCGACCAGCAGCATCCTGCCTTCGGTGACGCCGCGCGCGACCTCTTCCACCGTCAGGTCGCGAACGGTCGGCTTGCTACTGAACAGGCCCATGCAAAAACTCCCTCGAACTGCTGGCGACGGACGCCCTGATTTAGAACGTCCGCCGGCCGAAATCTATACCGTCACCTGCGTGCCAACTTCCACGACCCGCCCGGTCGGAATCTGGAAATAGTCGGTGGCATCGCTGGCGCTTCTGGCCAGGCCGATAAAGAGGCGGTCCTGCCAGAGCGGCAAAACCGAATCCTTCGCCGGCCGGAGCGCGCGCCGGGACAGAAAGAACGACGTCGACATGATGTCGAAGGTCCAGCCCTGCTTGCGCGCGACCGCCAGCGCCTTCGGCACGTTGGGCCGTTCCATGAAACCGAACCGCAGCACCACCCGCATGAAGGTCTCGCCGATCGGCTCCATACGGACGCGCTCGGATTCATCCACGCGCGGCGTCGGCGCATACTCGACGGTCAGGATCACGTTCTGCTCATGCAGCACCTTGTAATGCTTCAGGCTGTGCAGCAGAGCGGTCGGGGCGCTGTCCGGATCGCTGGTCAGGAACACGGCTGTGCCGGGCACCCTCTGCGGCGGCTTTTTTTCCAGCGACGTCACCAGATCGCGCAACGGAATTTCCAGCTTGCGCGTCTTCTGGAACAGCACCCGGCTGCCGCGCCGCCAAGAATACATCACCAGCATGACCAGCGCGCCGAGCGCGAGCGGCATCCAGCCGCCCTCAAACACCTTGAGCATGTTGGCGGACAGGAACACCAGGTCGATCAACAGAAACGGGACCATGAGCAAGGCAGCCGCCACCGGTCCCCATTTCCACACTTTCCAGACAACGACGAAGGCCATCATCGCGGTCACAACCATGGTGCCGGTCACGGCGATACCGTAGGCCGAGGCCAGCGCACTGGACGAGCGGAAGAAGATCACCAGAACCACAACGCCGAGAAGCAGCAGCATGTTGACGCGCGGCATGAAGATCTGGCCGAACTGGGATTCGGACGTATGACGGATTTCAAACCGCGGCAACAATCCCAGCTGGATCGCCTGGCTGGTGATGGAATAGGCGCCGGTGATCACGGCCTGGCTGGCGATGACGGTTGCCGCCGTGGCGAGTCCAACCATCGGCAGGATCGCCCATTCCGGATAGAGCAGGAAAAACGGATTCTCGATCGCTTTTGGATCGGCCAGAACCAGAGCGCCCTGCCCGAGATAATTGATGGTCAGCGCCGGCAGCACCACGGTGAGCCAGGCCATGCGGATGGGCTTCTTGCCGAAATGTCCGAGATCGGCATAAAGCGCCTCCGCACCGGTCACCACCAGGAACACCGCGCCGAGAGTCAGCAGGCCGATTACGCCGTGCTCGATCACAAAGATTGCGCCATAGCGCGGATCGAAGGCGCGCAGCACCGCCGGGTTGTCGCCGATATGCCAGAGACCGGCTCCCGCCAGTGCGATGAACCAGACCAGGGTGATCGGACCGAAATAGGCTGCAACGCTGGCCGTCCCGCGTGACTGCACGGCGAACAGGGCGACCAGAATCACGATCGCGAGCGGCACGACATACGGCTCGAAGGCCGGTGTCACGATCTTCAGGCCCTCCACCGCGGAGAGAACGGACAAGGCCGGCGTGATCATGGCGTCGCCGTAGAACAGCGCCGCGCTCACGATGCCGAGCAGAACCACCAATCCGCCGCCGCGCTGCAATGCGCGATGCGCCAGCGCCATGAGAGCCAGCGTTCCGCCCTCACCGTTATTGTCGGCGCGCAGCAGAATGATGACGTATTTCACCGTAACCACCAGGATCAACGCCCAGATGATCAGGGACAGAATGCCGAGCACCGCGGCTTCGCTTGCGGGATTGCCCGCGCCCACGGCGGCCGTCACGGATTCGCGCACCGCGTATAGCGGACTGGTGCCGATGTCGCCGTAGACCACGCCGATGCTGCCGAGCGTCAGCGCCCAAAAACCCGCATGTCCCTGTTTCCGGTCGGCATGCGAGGTGCCGCCGGCATGGCCGGCGGCGGCTGATAAAACCATGGCTGGAACTCCTCTGGATGCTGCACCGCAAAAACGCGGGACGGCGCTATACGCCGAATGTCCTGCGGCGTCGCGGCCGGTCGGGCCGCAAATCCCGGCCCCAGCCATGCAAGGACAGCGGGCTTGGCGTCACAACGCTCAATCAAACCTTTGTTTTATATATAATTTTTTGACAAGACCGGGCGTGCCGGCGTTGTCAGATGGTGACCTGGGTGCCCACTTCCACCACCCGCCCGGTCGGAATCTGGAAGAAGTCGGTGGCGTCGCTGGCGCTCTTGGCCAACCTGATGAACAGCCGGTCCTGCCAGACCGGCATCCCGGAATGGGCCGACGGCTTGAGCGAGCGCCGCGACAGGAAAAACGACGTCGACATGATGTCGAAGGTCCAGCCCTGTTTGCGCGCGATCGCCAGTGCCTTGGGCACATTGGGTTGTTCCATATAGCCGAACTTGAGCGAGATCCGGCTGAAATGCGGCGACACCGGCGTCATGGTGACGCGATCCTCTTCGGTCACGCGCGGCGTATCGCCGGCGACGATGGTCAGGATCACGTTGTGCTCATGCAGCACCTTGTTGTGCTTGAGGTTGTGCATGAGCGCGGTCGGCGCAAAGGCCGGATCGCTGGTCAGGAACACCGCGGTGCCGGGCACCACGTGCGGCGGCTTCTTCTCCAGGCTGCGCAGCAGGGATTCCAGAGGCACTTCAATCTTGCGCGTCTTGTCGGACAGCATGTGCGTTCCGCGCCGCCAAGTCAGCATGATCATGACGATCACGGCGCCCAGCAGCACCGGCACCCACGCCCCTTCCAGCAACTTCAATCCTGTCGCCAGAAAGAACGCGACGTCGATGACGATGAACGGAACCATCAGCAAAGCCGTCGTCCAGAACCGGTATTGCCATAACTGCCAAATGACGATGAACCCAAGAAATGTCGTCACGAGTTCGGTGGCCGCAACCGCCAGAACATATGACGACGCCAACGCGCCCGAACTGCGGAACACGAGCACCAGCAGAAGGACACCGATCAGCAGGATCGTGTTGATGCGCGGAATGTAAATTTGCCCATAATGCGCGGCAGACGTGTGCCTGATTTCCAGACGCGGCAACAGGCCGAGCTGGATGGCCTGCTGGGTCAGGGAATAAGCGCCGGTGATAACAGCCTGGCTTGCAATGACAGTGGCGATCGTCGCAAGAACGATCATCGGCAACAGGAAGCCCTGGGGCACCAGATTGTAGAAAGGATCGCGGATCGCGGCCGGATTCGCCAGCACAAGAGCGCCTTGCCCGAAATAATTCAGCAACAGCGCCGGCAGAACGACGACAAGCCAAGCCATCTGGATCGGCTTACGCCCGAAATGCCCGAGATCGGCGTAGAGCGCTTCGCTGCCGGTCGCGACCAGAAAAACCGCGCCCAGCGTCAACAGTCCCACAAAGCCGTTCTGCGCCAGAAACACAATCCCGTAATAAGGATTGAGCGCATACAGAACGCGCGGATCGTCGGCGATATGGATCGCGCCCAAAACAGCGATCGTGACGAACCATACAAGCGTGATCGGACCGAACAGGATCGCCACCCGACCGGTGCCATGCGACTGCACGGCAAACAGACCGACCAGGATCAGAACGGTCAGCGGCACGACGTAAGGATCAAATTGCGGCGACACTTCCTTGAGGCCCTCGACCGCCGACATCACCGACAATGCCGGCGTGATGAAGGACGACCCGTAGAACATCGATGCGCCGATCACGCCCAGCATCAGCACCAGCGGCGCACGCCTGCCCATGACACGAAAGGCGAGCGCGGTCAGCGACAGGGTTCCCCCTTCGCCGTTGTTGTCAGCCCGCAACAGGATGACGACATACTTGACGGTGACGACCAGGATGAGCGTCCAGATGATGAGAGACAGCACACCCAGCACCGTGGCTTCCGTCACAAAGCCTTCGGCATCTCCGCTCGCCGCCTTCACCGCTTCGCGGAAGGCATAGAGGACACTGGTGCCGATATCGCCATAGACCACACCGACGCTGCCCAGCGTCAAGGCGAAGAAATTCGGCTTTGAATGCGCGTACGACCCACCACCGTCAGGGCCGGCCGAAACAGCAGTGGAGGCATTCTTCATGAAACGGACTGACGATGCGCCACAAGGACCGGGGGCTTATCCTACCCCATCCTGCCCGGCAACAGACTTTTGATTGGCCCTACCACGCCCTGCTCAGGGCTTGAAGTTGACCGGAAGCGGCGGCTCTTCTTTCATGAGGGTGATCGTGACCCGGCGATTGGCGGCGATATAGGGGTCATCCGCGAACAGCGGCTGGGTGTCGGCCCGGCCGGCCACCATGTAGATGTGGGACGCCGGCACGCCCTCCTCCTCCAGAATCTGGCGGATCGCGTTGGCGCGGTCGGCGGACAGGTCCCAGGGACCATAGCCGCGCCGGGGCGGAACCCGGCTGGCTGAGGTATGGCCAGTGACCGAAATGCGGTACGGCATGCCTTTCAACTGTGTCGCCAGTTTCTGAACGACACGGCGGGTGCGCTCATACGGCTCCTTGGCGCCGTCGGAGAACATCGAACGCCCGTCCTGGTCCACAATCTCGATATTGAGACCGTCCTTGGTCTCCTCGAACATGATGTGCTTGGAGATTTCGGACAGTTCCGGCATGTCCTGCATGGCCTGACGCAGCGACGCCGAGGCCACCGCGAAGGCGCGGTCCTGTTTCAGCTTCATGCCTTGCTGGCGATTGTGATCCTGTTCGTCCGGCGCCGGCGTGTTGGTCGTATCTTCCGGATTGATGCGCGCGGCATTCTTCAGACGGGGCCGTGTCGGCAACCCGTCCACCTCAATGATGCCGGAATAGCGGACATTCTGCTGCACGCCGAAGGCTTCACGCATGGAGCCGGCGACGACCTGCAGCTTGGCCTGATCCTGCGTGGAAAACGCCACCAGCATGACGAAGAACGCGACCAGCAGACCCATCAGGTCGGCAAAGGTGACAAACCACCCGTGTCCGCCGCCGCCGTGTCCGTCGCCCTTTTTCTTCCGCGCCATGACGACCGCCCGCTACGCCGCCGCCAGTTCGGCCTCGCCGTGGCGGTGCTTCTCGGGCAAATAGGCCAGCAGCATTTCGCGCACCAATGTCGGTGATTTGGCATCGCGGATCATCAGGATGCCGTCGATGATCAGGGTGCGGTTGATGTCCTCGTCGTGCAGCCTGAGCTGCAACTTGTCGGCGATCGGCAGGCAGAACAGATTGGCGACCGCCGCGCCGTAGAACGTGGCGAGCAAGGCGACCGCCATATAAGGACCCAGCTTCGACGGATCGGTCATGTTGGCGAACATCTGCACCATGCCGATCAGCGTGCCGACCATGCCGAAGGCCGGCGCGCAATCGCCGATCGCACGATAGATTTTCTGGCCTTCGTCGAGATGGGTGATGAAATTATCGCGATCGCGCTCAAGATTGTCGCGGATGAAGTCGGAGTCATAGCCGTCGGCCACAAACCGCACGCCTTTGGCGAGGAATGGATCGTCGACTTCGACGCGCTCAAGACCGATCGGTCCCTGTTTGCGCGCGATTTCGGCCAGGCTGGCGATCTCGTCAACGAGCTCGCGCTGGGTCGTGCGGCGCAGCGTGAACGCGTATTTCAGCCCCACCGGCAAGCCGTGGAAGATCGAGGTCAGCGGAAAGCGGATCAGGGTCGCGGCGAAGGCGCCGCCGAAAATCACGATCGCCGCGTGGACGTCGAGAAACATTCCGAGCTCGCCGCCCATCAGGATCAGGGTGACGAGAACCACGGCTCCGGCGAGGAGACCCAAACCGGTTGCAATATCCATAAACGCTACCCCAACGCCAACGCCACACAAGGCCCATAACAGGCCTTGGCACCTTAGGCCGCGTGCGCTTAAAGGAGCGTAAAGGCTAATGGCCGCGCCGCGACGGCTGCGCCAGGGAGCGCGCCGATATCGGCGAAGAACATGTAATCGTTAAGAAAAATCAAGATCCGTATGGGAGATCCAAATGCGTGAGATTGGCCACTTCATCGGCGGCAAGGCAGTCACAGGCGCCTCCGGACGTTTCGGCGACGTTTTCGATCCGAACACCGGAGAGGTTCAGGCGAAGGTCGCCCTCGCCAGCCGCGCCGAGATGAGCCAGGCGATCGCCAATGCGGAGGCCGCCCAGCCGGCCTGGGCGGCGACCAATCCGCAGCGGCGCGCCCGCGTGCTGTTCAAGTTTCTGGAGCTGATCCAGAAGGACATGGAGCCGCTCGCCCGGCTGCTGTCGTCCGAGCACGGCAAGGTGCTGGCCGACGCCAAGGGCGACATCCAGCGCGGCATCGAGGTGGTGGAATTCGCCTGCGGGATTCCGCATCTGCTGAAGGGCGAATTCAGCGACAGCGCCGGGCCCGGGATCGATCTCTATTCCATGCGGCAGCCGCTGGGAGTCGTGGCGGGTATCACGCCGTTCAACTTTCCGGCCATGATCCCGATGTGGAAATTCGCGCCCGCCATTGCCTGCGGCAACACCTTCATCCTCAAGCCGTCGGAGCGCGACCCGTCCGTCCCGATGCGGATCGCGGAATTGCTGGTCGAGGCCGGCTTGCCGGACGGCGTGCTGAATGTCGTCAATGGCGACAAGGAAGCGGTCGATGCGATCCTGACCGACCCGCGCGTGATGGCGATCGGCTTTGTCGGCTCGACCCCGATCGCCGAATACATCTATGCCACCGGCTGCGCGCATGGAAAGCGCGTGCAATGTTTTGGCGGCGCCAAGAACCACATGATCGTGATGCCGGACGCCGACATCGACCAGGCGGTCGACGCGCTGATCGGCGCGGGCTACGGCTCGGCCGGCGAACGCTGCATGGCGATTTCGGTCGCCGTGCCGGTCGGCGAGAAGACCGCCGACATTCTGGTGAAGAAGCTGATCCCGCGCGTCGAGGCGCTGAAGATCGGAACCTCCACCGATCCGAGCGCCGATTACGGACCAATGGTGACCAAGGCCCATCATGACAAGGTGAAGGGCTATGTGGAGACCGGCGTGAAGGAAGGCGCCAAGCTGGTGGTCGACGGCCGCGGCTTCAAGCTGCAGGGCTACGAGAACGGCAATTTCATGGGTGGCTGCCTGTTCGACCACGTGAAGCCGGACATGACGATCTACAAGGAAGAGATTTTCGGGCCGGTGCTGTCGGTGGTGCGCGCCAAGGATTACGACGAGGCGGTGCGCCTGCCCTCCGAGCACGAATACGGAAACGGGGTCTCGATCTTCACCCGCGACGGCGACACCGCGCGCGATTTCACCAGCCGCGTCAATGTCGGCATGGTGGGCGTGAATTTCGCCATCCCCGTCCCGCTCGCCTATCACACCTTCGGCGGATGGAAACGTTCCGGCTTCGGCGATCTCAACCAGCACGGGCCGGATTCGATCCGCTTCTACACCAAGACCAAGACCGTGACGGCGCGCTGGCCGTCCGGCACCAAGGAAGGCGCGGAATTCGTCATTCCGACGATGCGGTAACGGCGGGGCAGACCGTCATGGCCGAATACAAACTCTATTGCTTCGCGCAGTCCGGCAACGCCTACCGCGCCGCGCTGATGCTCAACCTGATCGGAGCGGACTGGGAGCCGGTCTGGGTGGATTTCTTCGGCAAGCGCGAACAGCTCACGCCCGAGTACCGAAGCGCCGTTAACGAAATGGGGGAAGTGCCGGTTCTCAAGCACGGCGCGAAGACGCTCACGCAGTCCGGTGTGATCCTGACCTACCTGTCTGAGCTGACGGGAAAATTTCATCCTCAAACCGAGGATGAACGGCTTGAAGCTTTACGTTGGATCATTTTCGACAATCAGAAAGTTAACGGCTTTCTCGGCCCGTTCCGCTTTCTGAATTTCATCGCCAACCCGCGCGGCAATCAGGCCGTGCTCGATTTTCTCAAAGGCAGAATCGACAACGCGCTTGGCATTCTCGACAAGCGGCTGGCGAAATCAACCTTTGTTGTGGGAGATCATCCGACCATCGCCGATATTTCCCTGGTCGCCTACATGTATTACCCGCCGGAGGAATTCGGCTTCGACATTGCCAAGACCTATCCCCACATCGCGGCCTGGCTCGAACGCATGAAGGCCCTGCCCGGCTGGGGCCACCCTTACGACCTGATGCCCGGGCATCCGCTGCCGGGACGCTAGTCCAGCAGTCGCACCAGCCACAACGCCAGCACCGGAAACGCGGCCACCAGCGCGAGCCGCACGATGTCGGCGGCGATGAAGGGCAGCACGCCGCGATAGATCGTGGTCATGGGCACGTCGCGCGCGATGGCCGCAACCACGAACACATTGAGCCCGATGGGCGGACAGGTCAGTCCGATCCCGACCACGATCAGCACCAGAATGCCGAACCAGATCGCCACCTCGTCCGGCGGCAGTCCGAAATCCAGCGCCGACACGATCGGGAAGAATACCGGCAGGGTCAGCAGGATCATGGCGAGTTCGTCCATCACCGCGCCGAGCAGGATATAGACCAGCATCAGCAGCGCGATCACGCCGAGCGGCGGCAGGCCGACGGCGGTGACAAATTCGGCGGCCTTTTCCGGCAATTGCGAGCGACCGAGAAACGCCTCGAACACCTGGGAACCGAGAATGATGATGAAGATCATGGCGGAGGTTTCCGCGGTCTGCAGCAGCGCTTCTTTCAATCGCTGCCAGCCCAGCGCACGCTGACCGGCGGCGATCACCAGCATCGACACCGCGCCGATGCCGGCGCCCTCCGTCGGCGTGAACACGCCGCCGTAAATGCCGCCGACCACGATCACGGCAACGATCAGGACCGGCCATACAGCCAGGAGCGCGGCCATTCGCTCGCGCCGGCTCACCTTGGGAACCGCCGGACCCGCGTCGGGATGGCGGCGCACGATCAGCGCGATGACGATGCAGTAAAACACCGCCGCCAGCAGGCCGGGAATGAGCGCCGCCTTGAACAATTTTGCGATATTCTGCTCGGTGGTGATCGCATAGACCACGAGAATGATGGACGGCGGGATCAGGATGCCGAGGGTGCCGCCGACCGCGACGGCGCCGGTCGCGAAACCGGGCGCATAACGGTAGCGCTTGAATTCCGGCAGCGCCGCACGCGCGAACGTCGCGGTGGTCGCCACCGACGAGCCGCAGATCGCCCCGAACGCCGTGCAGGCGCCGATCAGCGCCATTGCCAGCCCGCCGCGCCGGTGTCCGATCAGCCCGGCCGCCGCGGTGAACAATTTGGAAGACAGGCCCGAGCGTTCGGCGATCGCCCCCATCAGGATGAACAGCGGAATGACCGACAAGGTGTAATTGGAGAACAGGTAGAACGGCGTCGAATTCATGTAGCTGAAAAACGCCGTCCAGCCGGAGAAATAGACCAGCCCGGCGCTGCCGGTGACCAGCATGGCGAGTCCGACCGGCATGCGGATCGCAATCAGCACCAGCATGGCCAGGAAGCCCAGTCCCGCAATCGCCGCCGGGCTCATGAACGTGCCCGTAACAGGCGCAGCGAGGTCGCGACCGCAACCACCGCCAGAAACGCCGCCGCCACCGCGCAAGCCGCGATCGCCCAGCCGGTCGGCAATCCGAGGATCATCGAGACGGTGTTGCTGCGCATCGTGTCCCAGGCGCCGACGCCGAGACGCCAGGCGATGATCACTGCCATGCCGGCATAGACCAGATCCCAGAGCGCATCGAGCCGGTCGCGCCCGCGCGGCGACATACGCGTGGTGAAGCTGTCGACCACGATGTTGCCGCGCCGCGACTGACACAACGGGAAGAAGGCGAAAATGGTCAGCGCGGTGCCGATCTGCACAAGTTCGATATCGCCCGGCACCTGGCTGTTGAACATCCAGCGCAGACAGACGTGAACGGCGACCAGGATCGCAATGGCGACTGACAGCAACCCGCCGGCAATCGCCAGCGGGCGCGTGAGGGCGGCCAGCGGCCCTTCACGGACCGACTGACCGCCATCACCGGCCGTTTCTTGCCTCTGATCGGGACTTGCGCTCAAGACGTGATGGTCAGGACTTGGCGTATTTGGCGATCGCAGCCTTGGCGTCGGCCATGAGCTTTTCGCCATTCAGCCCCTTGTCCTTGGCCTGTTTGAGCCAATTGTCGACAACCGGCTGCGTCGCCTTCTGCCAGCGCGCGGATTCGTCCTTGCTGAGTTGTGTAATGGTGTTGCCGCGGGCCTTGACCATGTTTTCGACAGCGACGGCCTGTTCGTCCCACATCTTGCCGGCGAGTTCCGCAAAGGCCTGTCCGGAATTCGCGTCCAGCACCTTCTTCAGATCGGCCGGCAGGCCGTCATATTTCGGCTTGTTCATCGCGATGACGAAGGTGGCGGTATAGAGCGTCGGCGAGCCGAAAATCTCGGTGTGGAACTTCACCAGCTCCTGCACCTTGATCGCGGGCACCACTTCCCACGGCACCACGCAGCCGTCGATGACCTTTTGCGCCAGCGCTTCCGGCACCTGCGGAATCGGCATCGGGATGCCGTTGGCGCCGAGCGCCTTCAGCGCGTCGCCGGCGAGGCGCGTGGGCGAACGCAATTTGAGGCCCTTGAGGTCGTCCATGCTGCTGACCTGCTTGCTGGCATGGATGAGCCCGTGGTCATGCGCCCAGACGCACAATGTCTGCGTCTCCTTGAATTCGTCGCGCAGATTGCCGGCGTAGAAATCCTGCACGGCCTTGGCGTTCACGATCGCGCGCTTGTCGGCGACGAACGGCAGCTCGAACACCTCGATCTTCGGGAAGCGGCCGGGCGTCGAGCCCGGAAGAGTCCAGACCATGTCGGCCACGCCGTCGCGCGCCTGATCGTAGAGCTGCGGCGGCGTTCCGCCGAGTTGCATGGACGGGAAAATATCGATCTTCAGACGTCCGCCGGAATCCTGCTCGATCTTCTTCACCCACGGCGTCAGCAGCCGCGTGTGCACGTTCGAGACCGGCGGCAGGAAATGATGCAACCGCAATGTGGTCGGCGCCTGGCCGAAAGCGACGCGCGACACCGCGGGCGCGGCGACGGCGGCGCCGGCGATTTTCATGAATTGACGGCGGGCAATGGTCATGGAGTCCTCCCTGCAAGGCGTCTCTGGGGACGCGCAATTGCCGCGATTTATGCGGCTTTTCAAAGAGGCTCGCAAGTGGCCGCAGGCCTTGGGTCAGCAGGAATTAATGATCGTGATGATCGTGTTCGCTATGCGCACACTCGTGATCATGCGCCGGTCCCTGCGTCGTGGCGCGCGCATAGGCTCCGCCCTCCGGCTCGAACGGTGCATCGATCGCAACAATCTTAACTGCCGCGTTACTTAGCAAGGTTTCAATCGCCGGGTCGCGCCGCACCCGCAGACGCCGCTCCGAGATGTCGACCGGCATATGACGGTCGCCCAGCATCCAAGCGATCCTCGCAAGGTCGGACGGATTGCCCGCGCGCACTTCGTAGAGCGGCTCGGGCCGCGCCACGATCTCCACCAGACTGTCGTCGTCCAGGATCAGACAATCATCGGTGCACAGCCGGACCGGCTGCGGCAAATCCATCTCCACCTGCGTACCGCGCAACGCCGTGTACACGCCTTGCGGCATTTGCCGCTGGGCATAGTCTAACAAAAGCGTATCGATGGCCTTCGGCGATGTGCCGTTGGCGGCCGGCAGCACAGCAATGGCGCGTTTCATCTCCACCGGCTCACAACAAGAAGCGTGAAGTCAGTTCAAGCGGCCGGGCCGTTCGCCGTCTTCGCTGCCGGGCAGAACCGGCGACACCGGCGGCGAGCCGGTCTGGGCGGCGACGGTGCCGGCGTCGGCGTCGGTGGCGGCCGGGACGGCATCCTGCGCCTGATAGCGCTTGTAGACGATCCAGCCGAACGGCAGCGACGCCAGATAAGCGACCGTGCCGATCGTCAGCACCCACCACGGGTAGCTGACCAGGAGCGCGACGAACAGCACCACCACAACAAAGATCGGCAGCACCATTTCGGGCGGCACCCGCTTGCCGACGCGCTTGCCGGAAAGAACCGGCAAGGTCGAGACCAGCAGGAACGACACCACCAGGGTATAGACCAGCGCCAGCGCCGGCATGCGCTGCATTCCGAGCAGGCTGAGATAGATCGGCAGCATGACGATGATCGCGCCGGCGGGCGCCGGAACGCCGGTGAAGAAATTCGCCGACCAGGCCGGCTTGGTGGGGTCGTCGGCCATGACGTTGAACCGCGCCAGCCGCAGCACCATGCAGATCGCGAATACCAGCGAGGCGATCCAGCCCGCCGAGCCCAGTTCGTTCAGGCCCCAGAAATAGAGAATGAGGCCCGGCACCACGCCGAAATTGACGAAATCGGCCAGGCTGTCGAGTTCGGCCCCGAAGCGCGACTGACCCTTCAGCATGCGCGCCAGCCGTCCGTCCACCCCGTCCAGGATGGCGGCAAACACGATCGCGCCCAGCGCCCATTCCAGCCGCCCCTCAATGGCCAGCCGGATCGCGGTCAGGCCGGCGCAGAGCGACAGCAAGGTGATGAGATTCGGCAGCAGCACACGCACGGGGATGGCGCGAAAGCGCTTGCGGCGGGCTTCGAGACGGTCCGGGTCGAGCGGGGGAAAGAACATATTTTCAATATAGCAAGTTAAGGCCACCCTTGCCATGGCGGCCGGGCGGCGTCCTTAACATTACCCCACCCGGAAGGTCCGCAGCGCGTCGCCGCCCTTCAGGTCGGCCAGGACCGTTTCACCGGCCAGCGAGGTCTGGCCTTCCGCCACCAGCGGCTTGGTGCCTTCGGGCAGATAGACGTCAAGCCGGGAGCCGAAGCGGATCAGGCCAAAACGGTCGCCCGCCGCCACCACGTCCCCCTCGCGGGCAAACGACACGATGCGCCGCGCCACCAAACCCGCGATCTGCACCACGCCGATGCGGACACCGCCATTCGCGATCACCAGCGAGTTGCGCTCGTTGTCCTCGCTGGCTTTGTCTAGATCGGCGTTCAGGAACTTGCCGGCCTTGTAGACGATGCGCTCGATGCGCCCGGCGAACGGGCTGCGGTTCACATGGCAATCGAACACGCTCATGAAGATGGAGACCCGGGGCAACGGCTTGCTGCCGAGATCGAGCTCGACCGGCGGAACGACATTGGTAACGCGACTGACGCGACCGTCGGCCGGCGACACGATCAGGCCCTCGCGCACCGGCGTGACGCGCACCGGATCGCGGAAGAAATAGGCGCACCAGAGAGTGAGCACCGTGCCGATCCAGCCCAGCGGCGTCCAGACCCAGAACAGGATCAGGCTGAGCAACGCAAAGGCGCCGATGAAGGGATAGCCCTCGGAATGGATGGGCGCGATCTGGGAGCGGATGGAATTTACGATGGACATGGTTGTGGCTCTGTTTCGTGGCGTTCTAGTGCCTTACCGCGCGCAACGCGGCAAGCTGCATTTCTGTCGGATTAGCCCGCATATGTCACCCAGCGGCATCGACCGGTGCGACCGGGCGCGGCGCATCGGCGGCGGCGGAAATCTCGTCCTCGACCAGCGGCGGCTTGCGGTTGGGCGCGGCGTCCCCCTCACCCGCCAGCGCCAGTTTCTCGCGCGCCTCCTCGGCCTCGCGCTGGCGATTCCACATGCTGGCATAAAGACCGTTCTGCGCCAGCAATTGCGCATGCGTCCCGCGCTCGGCCATCTCGCCCTTGTCGAGCACGATGATCTCGTCGGCGCCGACAATGGTGGAGAGCCGGTGCGCGATCACCAGCGTTGTGCGGTTGCGCGAGACCCGCTCCAGCGCATCCTGGATTTCCTTCTCGGTGTGGCTGTCGAGCGCCGAGGTGGCTTCGTCCAGCAGCAGGATCGGCGGCGCCTTCAGGATGGTGCGCGCGATGGCGACGCGCTGCTTCTCGCCGCCCGACAATTTCAGGCCGCGCTCGCCGACTTCGGTCTCATAGCCCTTCGGCGACAGCCGGATGAAGGCGTCGATCTGAGCCAGCCGCGCCGCCTCTTCCACTTCGGCGTCGGTCGCTTCCCAGCGGCCGTAGCGGATGTTGTAGCGGATGGTGTCGTTGAACAGCACGGTGTCCTGCGGCACCATGCCGATGGCGGAGCGCAGCGACGTCTGGGTCACGTCGCGGATATCCTGTCCGTCGATGGTGATGCGCCCGCCGGTCACCTCGTAGAAACGGAACAGCAGACGCGAGATCGTGGACTTGCCGGCGCCGGAGGGACCGACAATCGCCACCGTCTTTCCGGCAGGCACCTGGAAGCTGATGCCCTTCAGGATCGGCCGCGCCGCATCGTAGGCGAAGGTCACATTCTCGAAGCGGATGTCGCCGGCCGAAATCGCGAGCGGCCTGGCATCCGGCCGGTCCACGATCTCCGGGTCGCGGGCAAGAATGGAGAACATGGTCTCGATATCGGTCACCGCCTGCTTGATCTCGCGATAGACCATGCCCATGAAATTCAGCGGCACGTAGAGCTGGATCATCATCGCGTTGATCATGACAAAATCGCCGACCGTGTTGGTGCCGTTCCTGACGCCATAGGCGCAC
This sequence comes from Pseudorhodoplanes sp., assembly GCA_022843165.1. GTDB lineage: Bacteria > Pseudomonadota > Alphaproteobacteria > Rhizobiales > Xanthobacteraceae > Pseudorhodoplanes. The sequence continues at coordinate 150,143 of JALHOD010000005.1, read as the reverse complement.
ATCACCATGGTGGCGGCGAGACCGAGCGTGAAGATCAGCGCCTGTCCCGCATTCAGCCAGGCCAGCGAGGTATAAGCCTGCACGCTGGCGTCCTCGTAGCGCGCCATCGAGCGGTCATAGCGGCGCGCCTCTCGCTCCTCGGCGACGAAATACTTGACGGTCTCGTAATTGAGCAGCGAGTCGATCGCCTTGGTATTGGCGTCGGTGTCGCTGTCGTTCATCCTGCGGCGGATGGCGATGCGCCATTCGGTGGCGATATAAGTGTACCACATATAGGCCGCGACCGTGACGATGACGACCGCCACATAGCGCCAATCGAATTGCCAGAGCAGAACGCCGACAATGAGCGCCAGCTCGACGATGGTCGGCATCAGTTGCAGGATGACCATCCGCACGATCACTTCGATGCCGTTGCGGCCGCGCTCCAGCACCCGCGTCAGGCCGCCGGTCTTGCGCTCCAGATGAAAGCGCAGCGACAGCTTGTGCATGTGCTCGAAGGTGAGGATGGCGAGACGCCGCACCGCATGCATGGCGACCTTGGCGAAGATGCCGTCGCGCAATTGCGTCAGCGCCGCCATCAGGATGCGCATGCCGCCATAGGCCAGCGTCATGGCGATGGGCGCGGCGATCACCCAGGTCAGCCAGTGATCGAGCCACGACGATCCGCCGGCCGGCGCCGGCGCCTGCCCGCTCAGCGCGTCCACGGCCCATTTGTAGGTGAAGGGCACCGCGACGGTCGCGAGCTTGGCCAGCAGCAGCAGCGCCATCGCATAGACGACGCGCCGCTTCAGATCGGCCCGGTCGGCCGGCCAGATATAAGGCCACAGATGCAGCAAGGTCTTGAACAGCGCTCCGCTGCGCACGGGCGCGCGGGCGCTGGTCTGGTCCCGGGCGGTGCCGGAGGCTGGGCGATCTTTCATGCGTCAATTACCGGCGGCTGGCATCAGGGCTGGCTGGGGCAACCGCGTTCATATAGGCCGCCGGGCGGGGTCCGGCACCGGCGAAGCCAAAAAACGCAGTCAAATTCCGTTCTTGGAATAGGCGCATTGCCGCCCTACATCAATTGCGGCCCCGCCTTTGACGTCCTTTTGCCTCCAATGCCACAGTCAGGATCATGACCACGATTCGAAATATCTGCGTCTATTGCGGTTCCGGCCCCGGCAACGATCCTCGCTTTGTGGAGGCGGCCCATGCCTTCGGCACCATCATGGCCGAGAACGATGTCCGGCTGGTCTTCGGCGGGGGATCGGTCGGCCTGATGGGCGCTGTCGCCGCGGCCGTACTGGCCAAGGACGGGCAAGTCACCGGCGTGATTCCTGAATTCCTCACCGGCATCGAGCGGCCCTTCGCCGACGGCCAGGAATTGATCGTCACCCATGACATGCACGAGCGCAAACGCATCATGTTCGAACGCTCGGATGCCTTTGTGGCCTTGCCGGGCGGCATCGGCACCCTGGAGGAACTGGTCGAACAACTGACCTGGGCGCAGCTCGGCCGCCATCGCAAGCCGATCCTGCTCGCCAATATCGGCGGTTTCTGGGATCCGCTGCGGGTCCTGCTCGATCACATGAAGAGCCTCGATTTCATCCACACCGCAGGCAACATCAACCTGCTCTGCGCCGACCGCGTGGACGACATCCTGCCGATGCTGAAAAAGGCCGCGCTCACACTCTCGGAAACCGAGAAGATGATGGAAGCCGGAACGGCGGAGCGGCTTTAGGCCGTCACTTCACAAACGTCACCGCCTCGATGCGGTTGCCGTCCGGATCGCGGATGAAGGCGGCGTAATATCCCTCGCCGTGTTGCGGTCGCAGGCCGGGTTCGCCGTCGGAGGAGCCGCCCGCAGTCAGCGCCGCCGCATGAAAGGCATCGACCATCTCCGGCGACGAGGCGCGCAGCGCGATGTGCATGCCGGAATCGTCCTCGACCGGCTTCATCCAGGGACGATGGTTGATCCAGAATTCGGAATATTTCCGGCCGAAGGCGATGGTCGCGGGACGCGTTTCGAGCTTTTCATAGCCGAGGGCGCCAAGAACGGCTTCGTAGAATGCCGTCGACCGCTCCAGCTCGCTGACCGGCACCGAAACGTGGTCGATCATGCCGGCGCGCCCGACTTCACCAGCTTGTAGACGACCGAATCCATCAGCGCCTGAAACGAGGCATCGATGATGTTCGGCGACACGCCAATGGTGGTCCAGCGCTCGCCGTTCTCATCCTCGCTCTCGATCAGCACGCGGGTGACCGCCTCGGTGCCGGCATTGAGGATGCGCACGCGGTAATCGACGAGCTTCAGCCCGTCGATATATTTCTGGTACTTGCCGAGATCCTTGCGCAGGGCGACGTCGAGCGCATTGACCGGGCCGTTGCCCTCCCCGGCCGAAATCAGCGTCTCGTTGCCGACCTTCACCTTCACCACCGCCATCGCCACGGTGATGCGCTTGCCGACCGCGTTGTAGCGCTGCTCGACATTGACGTCGAACTGCTCGACATCGAAATAGGCCGGCACTTTGCCGAGCACGCGCCGCGCCAGCAATTCGAACGAGGCATCGGCGGCCTCATAGGCAAATCCCAGCGCCTCGCGCTCCTTCACCTCGTCGAGCAACCGCGCGACACGGGCATCGGCCCTGTCGACCTGGATGCCGATGCGCTCGAGCTCCGAGAGCACATTGGAGCGTCCACCCTGGTCCGAAATCATCAGCCGGCGATGATTGCCGACGCTGTCCGGCAGCACGTGCTCGTAGGTCGCGGGGTCCTTCAGGATCGCGGAGGCATGGATGCCGGCCTTGGTGGCGAAGGCGCTATCGCCGACATAGGGCGCATGGCGATTGGGCGCGCGGTTGAGCATGTCGTCGAGCTTGCGCGAGGCGGCGGCGAGGCTTTTCAACTGATCGTCCGAGACATTGATCTCGAACCTGTCGGCGAACTCTTTTTTCAGCTTCAGTGTGGGGATGATCGAGACCAGATTGGCATTGCCGCAGCGCTCGCCGATGCCGTTCAGCGTGCCCTGGATCTGGCGCGCGCCGGCGCGCACGGCGGCGAGCGAATTCGCCACCGCCTGCTCGGTATCGTTATGGGCGTGGATGCCGACGTGATCGCCCGGGATCTGCTTCACCACCGCGCCGACAATCTGCTCGATCTCATGCGGCAGCGTGCCGCCATTGGTGTCGCAGAGGACCACCCAGCGTGCGCCGGAGTCATAGGCGGATTTCGCGCAGCTGAGCGCGTAATCCGGATTGGCCTTGTAGCCGTCGAAGAAATGCTCGCAATCGACCAGCACCTCGCGGCCCTTGTCCTTCGCCGCTGTCACGCTGTCGCGGATGGAGGCGAGATTTTCCTCGTCGGTCGTCTCCAGCGCGACCCGCACGTGATAATCCCAGGACTTGGCGACAAAGCAGATCGCGTCGGCCTTCGCCTCCAGCAATGCTGCGAGGCCGGGGTCATTGGAGGTGGAGCGGCCGGGCCGCCGCGTCATGCCGAACGCCGTGAAGGTGGCGTCGAGCTTGCGGTCTTCGCCGAACAGCTGGCTGTCGGTCGGATTGGCGCCGGGATAGCCGCCCTCGACATAGTCGAGGCCGAGATCGTCCAGCAGTTTTGCGACCACGAGCTTGTCGTGCAGCGTGAAGTCGACGCCGTTCATCTGCGCGCCGTCGCGCAGGGTGGTGTCGAACAGATAAAGCCGCTCACGAGCCAAGTTACGAACCATGGATCACCAGAAGCCGTACAGTTTCAGCACAATCGCCACCGCCACGGCGATGATCACCAGCTTGAGCGCGATGTAATACAGCCAGTGGCGGGGGAAAGGCGTGTCGGGGCGTTTCATGGTGTCCTCACCACAGATAATAGTTCGACGCCAGCGCGATGGCGACGACGATCGCGATGGCCGCGACCACGATATGATGCTTCTGCAAGTTCATCGGGCATCCTGCCTGCCGCCGAGCGGCTTCTGCATGCTGGTGTTGGCCAGCCATTCCTCGCCGCGCAACACGGTATTGCGCTGCATCGGCACGTAGCCGCGCTTCTGAAAGAAATCCTGCGCGCTGTCGCTCGCCTCGGCATTGATCTTTGTCGCCCCGCGCGCGCCCGCGAGCTTTTCCAGCGCATCGAGCAGCATGGAGGCGGCACCCTGCCCCGCCGCCGCCGGGTGGACATAGAGCATGTCGATGACATCGGCGCCCTTGAGCGAGGCAAAACCGATGGCCGAGCCGTCCAGGGTCGCAATCAGCGTGATCTGGCCGCCCAGCCGGCCGCCGAATTCCGCCTCGTCATCGGCCGCCGAAGCCCAGGCATCGAGCTGCGCATCGGAATAGTCCTCGGCGCCGAGTTCGGCGATGCTGGCGCGGAAAATCTCCGCCAGCAGCGGCGTGTCGGCGGCAAGGAACGGCCGCATGGCGAGCGTGGGATTGGCGCGCGCCATCATCGCGCGATCTCCCAGGTGGTGCCGTCCTTGGAATCCTTCAGCACCACGCCCATGGCGGCGAGTGCATCGCGGATGCGGTCGGATTCGGTCCAGTTCTTGGCCTTGCGCGCGGCGGTGCGCTCTTGAATGAGACCTTCGACCTTCGAGACATCAATGTTGCTGGCCGCCTGACGGCGGCCCGCCCATTGCGCCGTGGTCTCCCGCAGAAAACCGAGGAACCGGAGCGAACCTGCCAGAGCCTCAGGTGCGCCAGCCGCGCCGGAATGGACCTCGGCGCGCAGGCGGTGCAATTCAGCGATCATCTGGGGCGTGTTGAGATCGTCGGTCAGCGCCCAGAGAACTTCACCTGAAACGCCTTTGTCCGCCACGTCACCCGCTGCCGCGTAGAATTCGTCCAGTGTCTTCCAACTCTCTTCCAATCCCTTCACCGTCCAGTCGATCGGCTGGCGGTAATGCGTGCGCAGCATGTTGAAGCGCGCCACCTCGCCCGGCCAATCCTTCAACACATCCCTGATCGTAACGAAATTGCCGAGGCTCTTGCTCATCTTCTCGCCTTCGACCTGCAGGAAGCCGTTATGCAGCCAATAGTTCGCCATCACGCCAGCATGGAACGCGCAGCGCGACTGCGCGATTTCGTTCTCGTGATGCGGAAAAACCAGGTCGATGCCGCCGCCATGGATGTCGAAGGTCTCGCCGAGATGCTTCCAGCTCATCGCCGAGCATTCGATATGCCAGCCCGGACGGCCGGGCGTTGCAATCCCGCAGGGTGACGGCCAGCCCGGCTCGCTCTCCTTGCTCGGCTTCCACAGCACGAAGTCCTGATCGTGCCGCTTGTAGGGCGCGACGTCGACGCGCGCGCCGGCGATCATCTCGTCAAGCGGACGCTTCGAGAGCTGGCCGTAGTCCGGCATCGAAGGCACGCTGAACAGCACATGCTCTTCCGCGACATAGGCATGGCCCGAAGCGACCAAACGCTCGATCAGCGTCTTCATCTCCGCGATATGCTCGGTGGCGCGCGGCTCGACATCGGGGGCTAAGCAGCCGAGCGCCGCGACGTCCTCCTTGAAATTCCTGTAGGTCTCTTCGGTCAGATCGCGGATCGGGATGTTGCGCTCGGCCGCGCGCGCATTGATCTTGTCGTCCACGTCGGTGATGTTGCGGACATATTTGACATGATCGGCGCCATAAAGGTGGCGCAGCAGCCGGTACAGCACGTCGAACACGATAACGGGTCGTGCATTCCCAATATGCGCGAAGTCGTAGACCGTCGGCCCGCACACATACATGCGCACGTTGTTCGGATCGAGCGGGGTGAACACCCGCTTCTCGCGCGACAGCGTATCGTAGAGCCGCAAGTCCATAAGCATCTCCGGCGCCTGCTGGCCCCGGGCGTTGCTTTATCTCATGGGAGAAAAGACGGCCGCAGCCAGCGTGAAGCGCTAGCGAATAATCTCCCGGCAAATGCCGAAAAATGCGTTGAGGCCGTTCATGGGCGGACAATGGCCGAAGCCCCATCGCGCCGTCAAGGGCGGGATTTCGGCAATATGAAGAGGCTGTTACGACGGCCAGGCCCGCCCCGGCGAACCGGAGCGGGCCTTGATCGTTATTCGGCCGGCGCGGCGTAGCGGGGGGCGATGCCCGCCGAGCGGCCGGGACCGCTGGTCGGATCGTGCCGCTCCATCTCCACCCGCCACGGCCGCCAGCGCTCCAGCGCGACCAGTCCGACGACGATCAGCGCCGCAAAGATCAGCGCCAGCGTCACGAACCCGCCCGGCAACAGATCGGCCAGCGTCATCTTGCCGAGATTGCCGAGACCGATGCCCGACCAGTCGAGCGCGGTGTCGATCTGCTTCTGGTAGAGGCCGTAGGTGTAGCCGCCGGCGAGACCGCCCGCGATCACCGCCCAGGCATCCTTGTAGCCGGCGCCGAGTTGCGCCATCGCCGTGCCCGGGCATGCGCCCGCGAAGACGATGCCGACGCCGAGCAGCAGCCCGCCGACGATCATGTGGCCGACCAGCGCGGTCTTCACGCTCAGCTGCACGATACCAAAACCGTGCAGCACGGCGAGAATGACCAGTCCGGTGGCGATGGCCGACAGCATCACCTTGATCATGGTGAAGTTGGTCAGCTGGAACTGGCCGATCAGGAACCCCGGCTCCATGACGCGGGCCTTTTCCAGCGCGAGGCCGAACAGCACGCCCATGGCGAGGCCGATGGCGACAGCAAGATAAACCGACATGACAGCCTCCGTTATGCGCGTTTGAGGACAGCGGAGATCGCCATGCCGCTGGCGAACATGGCCGCCATGGCGATCAGCGACGACACCGCGAGCTGCGACAGGCCGGACAATCCGTGCCCGGAGGTGCAGCCATTGGCGATGCGGGCGCCCAGCAGCAGCACGAAGCCGCCGGCGAAGGCGACCAAGAGACGGAGCGGGAATGAATGGATGCCCATCACCCTGCCCCACATCTCCGACATGGCCGGCCGCGTGGTGCCCGACATCTTCGCCGAGATGAAGGCGCCGGCGGCGACGCCGACGACCAGCGCCACCTGCCACCAGTCCTTGGCGGTGGAGACATGCGCCTTGAAATACGGAATGGCGTTCACGGCCGGATCGAAGAAGGATGCGATGCTCGCCGCCACCGTCACAAAGGACGAGGACGCACCGAGCGCGGTGTTCATCAGAAGGAAGGCCGGAATCTGGAGAAGCCCTATCAGAATGCCGGCGGCATAGGGCGACCAGACCCGGGCGGACAGAATCGACATGACAATGCTCCCGGTTCGAACTTGATTGATCCCACGCATTCTTTTATATATTCAAAGTTATGAATATTCAAGAGTTTGAATATAACGCCCAGGCGGCGGCCGCCCTGCTCAAGGCGCTGGCCTCCAAGGCCCGGCTGATGGTGCTGTGCCACCTGGGAAAAGGGGAAAAATCGGTCGGCCAGATCGCCGAACTGACCGGCCTGCGCATGGCCACGGTCTCGCAGCATCTGGCGGTGCTCCGCGCCGAGCGCCTGGTGGCGCAGCGCCGCGAGGGCACCAGCGTGCATTACCGGCTGGCGGACCCGACCGCCCGCAAGCTCATCGACGTGCTGTATCGCGCCTTCTGCAAGGACAGCCCCGCGACGCGCAAACGCTGAGGCGTGGCCGCGGCGCCGCACCCGGCGCGAAATCGCCGGCCGGGCTGAAGGAGGGATTGTTGCGGCCGGATGGAACCGGTTAACAGAACCTTAGTTATTTCCATCCAAATTATGGCATTACCTCCAACGCGCGTGATCCGATGCGGAGCCTGCTCGCACTGCCCATGCTGATCGCGGTCCTGCTGGCCTCCGCGGCCCAGGCCGAGAATCGCATCTTCATCATCGCCAATGACGCCGACGGCTATGGCGTGGATCGCTGCCTGGCCTCGGGCGCGGCCTGCGGCGCGGCGGCGGCCGCCGCTTATTGCCAGTCCAAGGAATTCTCCAAGGCGGCGTCCTACAGCAAGATCGACCGTGACGAGATCACCGGCGCCGTGCCGACCACCGGCAGCGGCGCCTGCCGCGCCGGCACCTGCTCGGAATTCGTCGCCATCGTCTGCTCGCGCTGACGCTTTCGGGCCAGCAGGATCTTTTCCGAAAACCGGTCCCTACTTTTCGGGGTCATGCCCTCGTGCCTTACTTCTCCACCCAGTCGGCGCAGCGCGGAACATCGCCCGTGCCGCCCCATGGCATGATCGGCACCGAAGACGTGGAATTCTTCGGCGAGCCTTCGATGATGCGGTCGGAATAGACCATGTAGACAAGCACGTTGCGCTTCATGTCGCAGCCGCGCACGATCTGCATCTTCTTGAACAGCAGCGAACGGCGCTGGCGGAACACATCCTCGCCCTGCTCGAACCTGGCCTTGAATTTGATCGGCCCGATCTGCCGGCAGGCCAGCGAGATATCGGACACCTCCTCGGCTATTCCGATCCAGCCCTTGAAGCCGCCCTTTTCGGGGACGGTAAAGTGACACGCCACGCCCTCGACCTCCGGGTCGTCGATTCCATAGGTGGCGAGCTTGTCGTTCGGCGACAGCCATTTGAAAACCGTGGACCGCTTGAACAGCAGGTCCGGATCGTCCGCCGCCCGGGCCGGACCAATCCCCCAGACCGCCATTGTAAAAAACGCGGCCGCAGCCGCCATGGAACCCGTGCGCAGAAGCCCAAACATTCCGGAATCTCCTCGTCCGGACGCCATATGGGAACCCGGCGCCGTGAATGCGACCCGGACGCAGCATTGAACTCGCGGCGGCGAGCGGCTACCAAAAGCCCTTAATTCATTGAATAGAGACCGGCAGGCGGACGATTTGGCCTTGGCGAAGACCGCAAAAAAATCCGCCCCCGAGGACCCGATCTCGTCGCGCGACATGGCGCATGCGACGCGGCCACTGCGGCTGCTGGTCGCCGCATCGATCCTGTTCCCGATCATCATCTTCGCCCTCGCCGCATGGCTTGGCTACCGCCAGCAATTCGCCGAGTCCACCGCCCGGCTCGAGCGCACGCTCGATGTGGTCTATGAGCACGCGACCAAGGTGTTCGAGACCCTCGATCTGGCCGCCCGCTACACCGACGAAATGGTCAATGTCGCGGACCCGGAGATTCGCGCCCGCGAGCGCGACTTCAGCCAGCGCCTGCGCGTCCTCGCCAACTCCATGCCGCAATTGCTCGACATCTGGGTGATCGGGGCAGACGGCAAGCCGCTGGTGTCCGGCACCGTGTTTCCGATGCCGGCGCTCGACCTGAGCGACCGCGACTACTTCAAGATGCTGAAAGACAATCCGAACCTGCTGCTGCATGTCAGCGAGGTTCTCGATTCCCGCATTCAGGATCTTCGATTCTTCGCCTATAACAAGCGCCGCTCGACCGCGAGCGGCGCGCCCGATTTCAACGGGCTGACGACGATTTCGGCCAGGCCGGAATATTTTTCGCAATTCTATTCCACCCTTCCCCGGCGTGACAGCGACATCGTGCAGCTGATCCGCGCAGACGGCGCCGTTCTGACGCGTTTCCCGCTGGACGCCCGGTTTCCCAGGCGCCTGCCTGGAAACAGCCCGCTCATCCCCGCGATGCAGGAGAACAATTCAGGGCTGATCTACGCCGTCTCTCCACTCGACGGCGCGGAGCGGATTTTCGCCTACCGGCGGCTCGCCAATGTCGACGTGTTCGCGATGGTCGGCATTAACCGGCAGACGGTGATCACCGAATGGCTGATCAACATGTCGCGCCATCTGATTTTCGGCGTGCCGGCCACCATCGCCCTCTTCATTCTGTCGCTGATCGCCCTGCGCCGCACGCGCAACGCCGCGCTGGCGCTGGCGCGCCTGCAGCAGGAGGTCGCCCGCCGCGAGCGGACGGAACTCGCGCTGCGTCAGTCGCAGAAGATGGAGGCGGTCGGCCGCCTCACCGGCGGCATCGCGCATGACTTCAACAATCTGCTCACCGCCATCCTCGGCAATGTCGATCTCGCCTTGCGCCGCGTTCCCGAGGGCGATGATCGCCTCCGGCGCACGCTCAATTCCGCGCGTCAGGCCTCGCAGCGCGCCGCGACGCTGATCCAGCGGCTGCTCGCCTATTCCCGCCAGCATCCGCTGGAGGAAAAGGCGGTCGATCTGAACCGGCTGGTCCAGGGCATGTCGGAATTGCTGCGCCGTTCGATCGGCGAGAGCATCACGGTCGAGACCGTGCTGGCCGGCGGCTTGTGGAAGACGGCGATCGATCCCAACCAGCTCGAGAATGCCATCCTGAATCTGGCGATCAATGCCCGCGACGCCATGCCGGAGGGCGGCACGCTCACCATCGAAACCGCCAATACCTATCTGGACGAGGCCTATGCCGCGGCCCAGGGCGGAGACGTCGAGGCCGGCCAGTATGTGCTGCTGGCGATCACCGATTCCGGCACCGGCATGACCAAGGACGTGATCGATCGCGCGTTCGAGCCGTTCTTCACCACCAAGCCGACCGGGGTCGGGACCGGACTCGGTCTCAGCATGGTCTATGGCTTCGTCAAGCAGTCGGGCGGGCACATCAAGATCTACAGCGAGGCCGGCGAAGGCACGACGATCAAGCTGTATTTGCTGCGGCTGACCGACGAGAGCCAGGTCGAACCCTGGCTTCCGTCCGAGCCGGAACCGGCCGCCTCGCCCGCAAGCGAAAGCCTGAAGGAAACGATCCTGCTGGTGGAGGACGACGAAGAGGTCAATCGCTTCAGCACCGAAGTGCTGCGCGACGAAGGCTATGACGTGATTTCCACCTATGAAGGCCAGAGCGCCTTGCGGCTGCTCGACGCCAATCCGCATATCAAGATGCTGTTCACAGACGTGGTGCTGCCCGGCGGCATGAACGGCCGGCAAATCGCCGACGAAGCACGGCGGCGGCGGCCCGACCTGAAAGTGCTGTTCGCTACCGGCTACACGCGCAACGCCATCATCCACCAGGGGCGGCTTGATGCCGACGTGGATCTTTTGACCAAGCCGTTCACGGCCGACGATCTGGCCAAGAAAATCCGCCAGATCCTGGACGCGGATTCGAAGGATCCTGTGGCACGCGCCAGCGCCGTGCTCGACCGCATGGCGGAAAAGCCGCGCGATCCGGACGAGTCCTGACTCAGCGGCCGGCTTTCGCCAGCGCGATCGCCTCCTTCAGCACATCCGGATCGCCGATGTGATTGGCGAGAATCAGAACCAGCTTCGCATCGAGCGCCGCCGCCTCTGATTCGGACAGACCGCGCCGCGCTTCGATTAGCGTCACATAGGCGGAATCGGGATCCTTGAATTGCGAGGCGGTGATAAGAGTCGGCATCGGCGGTCCTGACGGGGATTTCGACGAGGCGCGAGCCTAGCGCCCCGATCGGAGGGGTCAATGCGCGGATTCCGGGTTCCCCGGAACCATCTGCAGTTGTGCCCGTTAGCTTTGAAGCCGATCGCGGCATTCACAACAATGGAGGCTCTTATGTCAGCCGTCGCCGTCCGGGCCATGGTGAAAGCGCACCCGGACCATCCGGCTCACGCCGACGCCATCAGCCGCTGCATCGAGGCGTGTTTCGCCTGCGTGGAAACCTGCACCGCCTGCGCCGACGCCTGTCTCGCCGAAAGCAATGTCAGCAAGCTGATCACCTGCATCCGGCTCAATCTCGACTGCGCCGCCGTGTGCTCGGCCACCGGCGCGATCATGTCGCGCACCAACAAGGTCGGGCACCGGCAATTGCTCGAAGCCCAGCTCACCACCTGCATCGCCTTCTGCCGATCCTGCGCCGCGGAGTGCGAGCGCCACGCCAGCATGCACAAGCATTGCGCCGTCTGCGCAAAGACCTGCAGCGAGTGCGCGGACGCCTGCAACGACATGCTGCTGTCGATGCGGATGCCGACCTGAATCTCAGCGGCCGAGCGCGCGATCGCGCGCCGCCCTCACCTTGCCCGCATCGCAGGTACGCCAGCGTGCGCATAGATGCTGGTCGGGCCGCAGCAGATAGGCTGCCCCGGGCGTGGCGTCGAAGCGTGCGGCGAAATATCCGCGATCGTCCAGCAATCCGGTCCCGATTTCGGTCAGCCTGATGCCGTCGGGCAATGACGGCGCCACGCCGTTCTTCACGTAGAGCAATTCGAAGCCGTCGGACAATTCCGACACCAGATGGCAGTTCGTGCCGTCCGCCTTTCGCATTCGGGCATCGGGAACGGGCGCGCCCAGCCGCGCGGACCCGGCAAAGGACTCCTCGTCCGGCGTGGAGAGCGGCGTGTCATAGACAGTGGCGACCGACAACCGACCGGAATTGACCATGCGGCGGGCGAAATCGCAGCGCGGCGCAAGATCGAGCACGGCGTTGCGCAGGTTCTGTTCGGCCGGCGAATGCGGCGCGATGAAATCGGTCGACCGCGTCGAATGCGCGATGTTCTCGTCCGCCGCCTGCCGGCGCTCCAGATCGTAGCTTTCCAGCAGGCCCGGACCGGCCTCGCCGGCAATCACGGCAGCCAGTTTCCAGCCCAGATTTTCGGCGTCCTGCACCCCGGAATTCGCCCCACGCGCGCCAAAGGGCGAGACCTGGTGCGCGCTGTCGCCGACAAAGATCACCCGGCCATGCAGGAAGCGATCGAGCCTGCGGCAATTGAAGCGATAGATCGACACCCATTCCAGTTCAAAATCGCGCTCGCCGAGCATCTTGCGCAGCCGCGCGGTCACACGTTCGGGCTTCTGCTCCGCCTCGACATCGGCTTCCGGCCCGAGCTGCAGATCAATGCGCCACACATTGTCGGGTTGGCGATGCATCAGGGCCGACTGGCCGGAATGAAACGGCGGATCGAACCAGAACCGGCGCTCGGTCGGGAAGTCCGCGGTCATGCGGATATCGGCGATCAGGAACTTGTCCTCGAAGGTGACGCCCCTGAAACCGAGACCCATGAAATCGCGGATGCTGGATCGCGCGCCATCGGCGGCAATCAGCCAGTCGGCGTCGATCTGGTACGGGCCGTCGGGAGTCTCGACGGTCAGGCGCACGTCGTCATTGCGCTGCTCCAGCCCCGCCACCTTGTTGCGCCAGCGCAGATCGATGTTATCGAGCGCGAGCGCGCGATCGACCAGCGCCTTCTCCAGATAATATTGCTGCAGGTTGATGAAGGCCGGCATCTTGTGGCCGTCTTCCGGCAACAGATCGAAGGAATAGACGAGGTCATCGCCGAGAAAGACCTTGCCGAGCTTCCAGGTGACGCCCTGTTCAACCAGTCCCTCGCCGACGCCGAGCCGGTCGAGAATTTCCAGCGTGCGCTTGGCGTAGCAGATCCCGCGCGAGCCTTCGCCGATCTTGTCGGAATCGTCGAGCAGCACCACCGGCACGCCGCGCAACGCCAGATCGATCGCCGCCGTCAGCCCGACCGGACCGGCGCCGACCACCACCACCGGATGCCGCGCCGGCACATGGGCGTCCTGATCGCGCGAACGGCGATAGCTGTAATGATAGATGGTCTTGCGCTCGCCCGCGGCAGAGGTCATGCGTCCCTCCCGGTCAGGCGCCTGTTCTTGGCGGCAGGCTGCGCCGAACGGTTTCGACTGTAACCAATAGCGCGCTTCATCCGGGCCGGCAACTTGCGGTCAGACGGCGGCCGCCCCGCTAATTGGCTGCGCCCGCATGGGATGGCGCGGCTGTTTGATCGATGGCGCGCCGGACCTGGTCGCGCACCCTGGCGTCCGACAGGAACAGGTCGTGATTGACCGCGCCGACACCGACCTGCGAGGCGTCGATTACCTTCAGGCCCAGCGCCTGGAGTTTCCTGGCTTCCGCCATCCCGACCCGGGTCACGCCACCGGACATGCGCCGCATCAGATCGAGCGCGCGGTCGGTCGATGCGGTCAGCACCGTGATCTTGCCCTTCAAGGGGCCGATGCGATTGACCGAGGCGGAGAAGCCGTCGATGTCGATGTCGGGCGCCGCCAGCACCACCGCGCCGATATTCTGGTCCACACTGGCGCCGCGGCTGTCATAGAGCTGACGCAGCATCTCGACGGTCAGCATGGTTCCCATGGAATGGGCGACAATGCTGATCCGGCCGACATTGGGGTCGGCGATCAACTGGTCGAGCATGCTCTCGAACGCATCGCGCGACCACATCGCGCTTTCGCGATCGTAGTTGTAATCCGAAAGACTCGCCTTCGACGGCCAGGAGAACAGCAGGGTCTCGCCGCGGAACTGGATGCCGTCCGACAGCCGCGCCGCATCGAGCGCCGCCGTCTCGAAGGTCTGATTGAAGCCATGCACATAGATGAGCACGTCGCGCCGGCCGGCACCGCGCGACAGGCCCTGCCCGACCGGAACCGCCTCGACGGACTCGATGCGCCAGCCGCCCAGCCCAACAGCGGCGAAGGAACTGGCGGCCGGCGATGCCAGCCGCACACGCGCCTGGCTGGCCTGACTGGCTCTTTCCGCACCGAACCAGGGCGAAGCGCGGGCTCCCTTCACCGGACTGCGGGTGGTGACCACCGTCAGCACCGGATCGCCGCTGATGGCGGACCCATCGCGGCTTTCGCCCGCCGGAACCAGCGCGGAACTTCCCGGCGCGGTCGAACAGGCGGTCACCGCCGCCGCAAGACAGAGCAGCCCGGACAAAAGCAACGCGCGGCGGACGACTATTTTTGACAGGACCAGCACCAGACGCCATGGATATGAGGGAACCGGAACCAGGTCCGGACCCGCATCAATGCTGGCTGATCGCGGCGAGACAGTGGCGCGGAGGTGTCAGTCCTGCAACGCCGCCCACATCTCGCGATCGCGCTCGGCGGTCCAGATCACCGGCCAGCCCATGCCTTTCGCTTCGTCATACGCGCGCGCGACATTGAACGGCATGCAATGTTCGTAGATCGCGTAGCCGGAGAATTTCGGATCCATCGCCTTGCGCGCCGCGGCGAACGCCTGTTTCAGCGTCAGGCCCTGGGCGACGCTGTCCTGCGCGGAGGTGTAAAGCGTCGCCAGAAAATCGCGCGTGCCGTCGATGCCGGCCTGCACCTTGTCCGACGAATCGAGCGCCGCGCCGCGCCCGGGCACCAGCGCATTGGCCTTGAAGGCGGCGAGACGGTCGAGCGTTTTCGGCCAGTCGGCCAGATGCGCGTCGCCGCAATAGCAGGCCGAGTGATATTCGACGAGATCGCCGGAGAAGACGACGTTGGCGTCCGGGACATAGGCCACGACATCGCCCGCAGTGTGGCCGCGGCCGATATGCATGATGCGCACTTCGCGCTTGCCGAGCCAGACCGACATCTGCTGCGGGAATGTGATAGTCGGCCAGGTCAGGCCGGGAATGGATTCGACCGCGCGGAACAGCCGCGGAAAGCGGCCGATTTCCGAATCCATGTCCTGCCGGCCGCGTTCCACGATCATGTCGCGCGCCGCGTCCGACGCCAGGATTTCGGCACCGGCGTAGGCGGAAGCGCCCAGCACCCTCACCGCGTGATAATGCGACAGCAAGACATACTTGATCGGCTTGTCGGTGACCTTGCGCACGCGAGCGATCACTTCGAGCGCCATGACCGGCGTCGCCTGCGCGTCGACGACCATGACGCCATCGTCGCCGACGATGATGCCGGAATTGGGGTCGCCCTCCGCGGTGAAGGCGTAAAGTCCCTTGCCGATCTCGTCGAAGGAGATGGTCTTGTCCGCGGTATCGGTGGTGGATGCGAAGCCTTTTGCCATCTTTACGCCCTTACACCTCACGGCCCAGCCGGCGATCGATCGACCAGCGGCCGCCGCCATGAATCAGAAAATGAAACACCACGATGGACCAGAACAGCGGATATTCGAAGCCGCGCGCATTCCAGAAAAATCCGAACTGCGAGTGATAGACGACCGCGGTCAGCAGGAAGAGCAGGATCGGAACCGAAACGACACGGGTCAGAAATCCGACCGCCAGCAACAGGCCGCCGATCGTCTCCGTGACGGCGACCGCAAGCGCCCACAGCAATCCCGGCGTAAAACCAGCCTTCTCGAAAAAGGCCGCGTTCGCCGGCAGCGCGAAAAATTTCGGATAGCCGTGCGCGATCAGCGACAGCCCCGCCATCAGGCGGATGAGCAATTCGGTGACCGGCGCGAGCGCGCGATAGAGTCCGCCCAGCGCCGGGATCAGAAGGCGGGATTGTTCGGCCATGTTGCCTCCGTTGGTCTAGCCAGACCGAAAGCGTATCACGTCCCGCCGGCGGCGCAGAGCGCGAACGTCCTCGCCGGTCCGGCGCCGCCGGACCGGCTGACGGCGTCGAAACCGGCGTCCCTATTTGGGCGCGCGGCGTTTGGGGTCGAAATGCTTTTTCAGCCCCTTCCAGCAATCCATGTATTCGGCCTGCAGGGTGCTGGATTTCGCCGCGAACTTCGTCACCCGCTGACGGAAGCGGGTCTCGAACATGAAGGCCAAGGTGTTGTTCATCCGCACCGGCTTCAGTTCCACGTTGCTGGCATGCTCGAAGGCATCAGTGTCCGGGCCATGCGGCAGCATGGTGTTGTGCAGGCTCATGCCCCCCGGCACGAAGCCCTCGGGCTTGGCATCATAAACACCATACACCAGGCCCATGAACTCCGACATGATGTTGCGGTGATACCAGGGCGGACGGAAGGTGTTTTCCGCCACGCTCCAGCGCTCCGGAAAGATCACGAAATCGATGTTGGCGGTGCCCGCCGTCTCCGACGGCGAGGTCAGCACCGTGAAGATCGACGGATCGGGATGATCGAACGAGACCGCACCGACCGGCGAGAAATGCCGCAGGTCGTATTTGTAAGGCGCGTAATTGCCGTGCCAAGCCACAACATCGAGCGGCGAATGCGGAAGCTGGGTCTTGAACATCTCCCCGCCCCACTTCACGAACAGCGTCGTGGGTTGTTCGACATCCTCGTACCACGCCACCGGCGTATGGAAGTCGCGCGGATTGGCGAGACAATTGGCGCCGATCGGGCCGCGATCCGGCAATATGAAGCCGCCGCCGTAATTCTCGCAGACATAAGCGCGCGCCGGCCCGTCGATCAGTTCGCAGCGGAAGATCACGCCCCGCGGGATCACGCAGATTTCACCGGGCTCGATCTCGATCACGCCGAATTCGGTGCGGAAGCGCAATTGGCCCTGCTGCGCCACGATCAGCATCTCGCCGTCGGCGTTGAAGAAATGCTCACGCACCATCGACTCGGTCACCAGCAGAATATGCGCCGCCATGCCGGCCATGGATTCACAATCGCCCGCCACCGTCATGGTGTGCAGCCCGGTCACAAAATTGGTTTTCTTCTTCGGGAACGGCGTCGGGTTCCAGCGCAGCGGTCCGATCGCCAGATCGCTGTCCTCGCGCTCGGGCGCGGTGCGGATATGGCCCCGATCGATCCTCTTGAAGCGCGCGGTGTGCCGCACGGTGGCGCGGATGCGGTAGAGCCAGGAGCGCTGGTTGGTCGCCTGCGGCGCGGTGAAGGGCGAGCCGGACAGCTGTTCGGCGTACAGACCGTAATTCACCTTTTGCGGCGAATTGCGTCCGATCGGCAGCGCGCCCGGCAGCGCCTCGGTCTCGAAGCTGTTTCCGAAGCCGGACATGTACCCGTCCAGGATCGCCGACTCGGGCGGCCGCTTCTTGCCGGCCGGCTGGGATTTCCCTGATCCCGACGACGGGGTCGCGGGGCGCGCCATGCGCAGACGGGTATCGATCTCGCTGGCCATGGACATCCTCCTTTTGCCGCCTCAGGCAGCATTATTTGTTCATCAAGCTTTAGTTACATATGAAACCAGTGTCAATTCGCGCATAAATGCCTTGAAACCACCACATGGAAAGACGATATAGACACATCGGAGTCGGCTTTTCAGCCGCCTGCGGGCCGCGTGAACGAAAACCAGCTTGAACAAAAGCAATTTGGCTTTCGGCCTGCCTTTCTCCCCGATCTCATTCCATCGACAGCCCAGACCACGCGGGGTGTCTTGTCCACCCCCGCGGACGCATCCGTATGCCTGAATGGCGGCGGACGGTTCGCTGCATGAAAGATTCGTCTATTGACCGCTTTTCTTGACCTCGGCCTTGCTGCGCCGATTACCCGCGCCCTCACCGACGAGCGCTATGAAACCCCCACGCCGATCCAGGCGCAAACCATTCCCCACGTTCTGGCCGGCCGCGATGTCGTCGGCATCGCCCAGACCGGAACCGGAAAGACAGCCGCCTTCGCGCTGCCGATCCTCAACCACCTCACCAAACATCAGAAGCGCGCCGAGCGCAAAACCTGCCGCGTCCTGGTGCTGAGCCCGACCCGCGAATTATCCGGGCAGATCGTCGACAGCTTCAAGACCTACGGCCGCCACATGCGCGTCGGCGTCACGCTGGCCATCGGCGGCGTGCCGATCGGCCGACAGCGCAGCGCGCTCGCCAACGGCGCCGACATTCTGGTCGCGACGCCCGGGCGGCTGCTCGACCTCGTGAACAACGGCGCCCTGCGTCTCGATCACGTCGAAATTCTTGTGCTCGACGAAGCCGATCGCATGCTCGACATGGGCTTCATCAACGACATCCGGAAGATCATCCGGCAGATCCCGATCCAGAGGCAGACCCTGTTCTTCTCCGCCACGATGCCGAAGGAAATCGAGGAGCTTGCAAGCAGCATGCTGCGCGATCCGGCCCGCGTGGCGGTGACGCCGGCGGCCTCGACCGTCGAACGCATCGCCCAGCGCGTGGTGCATGTCGACAAGGCCGGCAAGCCGTCCCTGCTCGCCGAAACCCTGAAGAACGAAAACATCGACCGCGCCATCGTCTTCACCCGCACCAAGCACGGCGCCGACAAGGTGGTCCGTCAGCTTGAGCAGAAGGGCATTCCGGCGACGGCGATCCACGGCAACAAGTCGCAAGGCCAGCGCGACCGGGCGCTGTCCGCCTTCCGCAATGGCAGCGTGCGGACGTTGATCGCCACCGACATTGCCGCCCGCGGCATCGACGTCGACGGCATCAGCCATGTCATCAATTACGACCTGCCCAATGTCCCGGAAAGCTATGTCCACCGCATCGGCCGCACGGCCCGCGCGGGCGCGGAGGGGGTTGCAATTTCCTTCTGCGATGGAGAAGAAAGAGCCTTCCTGCGCGATATTGAAAGGCTGATCCGCATGAGCGTGCCGGCAACCGATCGCAACGGTCAGGCCGTGGCCGAGACCCATTCGGCGCCGCGCGAGCATCCGCGCAACAACCGGCCCGACAATCGCGGCAATTCAAATGGCGGCAAGAACGGTGCAAACCGCAAGCACCGCCGCCGTCCGGGCGGCCAGCGTCCGGCCGACGCGCAGGGACAGCGCGGGAATGCCCCGCAGGGCTCCGCGCCGCACAATGGTGAAATCTCCTCGGTCGCATTCATGCAAGGCCGGCGCGACAACGGGCGCAAAGACGTCCGCAACGCGCGCTAATCCGGCTTACCTGATAAGGATCGCTTCATGGCTAAAGAAGAAATGCTGGAATTCGACGGCACCGTCACCGAGGTGCTGCCCGACGGTCACTTCCGGGTGACCCTCGACAACGAGCACCAGGTGCTGGCCTACACCGCCGGCAAGATGCGGAAGTTCAAGATCCGCACCGGCGTGGGCGACCGCGTCATCGTCGAAATGTCACCTTACGATCTGACGCGCGGACGGATCAGCTTCCGCCATCGCGGCAACGCCATGGCCGCTCCGCCCACCCGCCGGCAGACCTTCGTGCGCAAGCGCTGACGATCGGCATCAGCCACCGAGGCTGGCATAAAAATAGCATGGCTGTCGGTGTCCTTACGAGATCGACAGCCATGAAGCTCCTGCTGATGACTCTCCTGCTCGGCGCCATCACCACTTATCCAAATATCCACGCGCTTTTGCGCCGCCGGACCGCCACGGACTGACCGCCGGCCGGTTCAGCTGCGACTGCGGACCCGCCTCGCGCCGTTGCACGTTGCTCAAAGTTCGGTCATGGTCCGCGCCGGTCTGGAGCAAATCGGGCGCGCATCGCCTTCATGGCTATACAGTCAAAAACAGGCCACGGTCCGGCCGGTGATCACGACGACCAGGCGCGAGCGGCGGGCGACGCCCCGCTGAAGCTCGAAGAATTTCTCCCCTATCAGCTCAATGTCGCCGCCAGCCTGGTCTCACAGGCGCTGTCGCGTCTCTATGCCCAACGCTACGGAATCGGCGTGCCGGAATGGCGAGTCCTGGTGACACTCGGCCAGTTCGGCGTCATGACCGGCAAGGCGGTGGGTGCGCACAGCCACATGCACAAGACCAAGGTATCGCGGGCGGTGGCGCATCTGGAGAAGCGCAAACTCATCCAGCGTCGGGTCAACAAGGATGACCTGCGCGAATCGCTGCTGTCGCTCACATCCGAGGGGCGCGCGATCTACGAGGACCTGACGCCCGGCGCGCTCGCCTTCTCCCGACATCTCATCGAAGCCATCGATCCCGCCGATCGCGCCGCCTTCGCGCGGTCGCTGGACCAACTCACCAAAAGATCGATGACGCTTGCCGACAACGGCGAAACGGGCGAACAGGACGACTGAAGCCGCCCGCCGCCACGCCGGACACTGAACCAGAGGACACCACGTGAAGCTCTACACCTACTTTCGTTCGTCAGCCGCCTACCGGGTTCGCATCGCGCTCAATCTGAAAGAAGTGCCCTACAATGCGGTGTCCGTTCATCTGACCAAGGACGGCGGCCAGCACAGGAAGCCGGACTATCAGGCCGTCAATCCGCAAATGCGTGTGCCCGCGCTGGAACTCTCCACCGGCGATACCCTGATCCAGTCGCTGGCCATCATCGAATATCTCGACGAGGTGTTTCCCGATCCGGCCCTGCTACCGACCGACGCGATCGAGCGGGCGCATGTGCGCGCGGTGGCGCAGATCATCGCCTGCGACATCCACCCGACCAACAATCTCGTGGCGCTGAATTATCTGCGCAAGCTCGGCCATGACGACAAGACCGTGAACGAATGGTACGCGTCCTGGGTTGTGTCTGGCTTCGAGGCGATCGAGACCATGCTGCGGCCGGGGCCTTATGCCTTCGGATCGCATGTCACCCTGGCCGATCTCTGCCTGGTGCCGCAGGTGTTCAATGCGCGGCGATTCAAGGTGCCGCTCGAACGCTTTCCGAAGATCGTCGCCGTCGACGCGGCTTGCGCGAAATTGCCCGCCTTCGACAAGGCGCGCCCCGAAAACCAGTTCGACAGCGAATAACAGCCTCCCGCCTGACGCGTATCTCGCCGCGCACAGGCGTGTTACGAGCGGGCCGTGACACTGCATCAGATCAGCCGGGTCCTGTTCTGGATGACCGGCACCCTCATCGCCTTTTCCGTGATGGCCGTCTCCGTGCGCGGTCTTGCGGGACGTCTGAGCATTTTCGAGATTCTCACCGTCCGATCGTCGGTGGCGCTGATTATCCTGGTATCGCTCGCGATTGTCCGGCCGGACTTGCGGAGGAGTTTTGCGCCGCAACAGCTCAGGCTGCATTTCATCCGCAGCCTGGTGCATTTCGGCGGTCAGTACTCTTGGGCGCTCAGTCTCACATTGCTGCCGCTTGCGGTCGTGTTCACGCTCGAATTCATGCTGCCGGTCTTTGTGGTCATCCTGGCGGTGCTGTTTCTCGGCGAGCGGATGACCGTCGGCCGCATGATCGTGATCGTGTTCGGCTTTGTCGGAGCGCTGGTGATCCTGCGCCCGGGTCTTGCGACCTTCCAGCCCGCCTCGCTGCTGGTGCTGCTGGCGGCGTTGTTCTACGCCGTGTTCAACGTCCTCACCAAGAAGATGACCTCGAATACGACTACCTTTGCGATCGTGTTCTGGATGAACCTGATGCAATTGCCGATGGGCCTTGCCGGCAGCGACCCGCTCTTCGTCCAGAAACTGGATCTCTCGAATCTGCCGTCCGTGCTCGGCATCGGCGTCGCGGGACTGGCGGCGCATTATTGTCTCACCAACGCCTTCCGCTGGGGCGACGCCAGCCTGGTGACGCCGCTGGATTTCCTGCGCATCCCGCTGATCGCGGTGGTGGGCTGGTGGTTTTTCGGAGAGACGGTCGATATCTGGGTGTTCGTCGGCGGATTGATCATCCTGGCCGGTATCCTGTGGAACCTGCGCGCCGAAACCCGCCCCAAACCACCGGTTGTGTGAGCGGGGGTCGCCCTCGCCGCATTGACCTTGTAGGCTGCCTGTGCTGCTTGAGCCGTTCGTTTACACTTTGCTAACCAAACGGGCGCCTGATGGCCGGCAAGCGGCCATGGAACCGGACATGAAGTCGGCGGGGACGATGGTTTTGACGCTGTTCCGCACATCCAATCTCGCCGCGCTGATGCTGGCGGCCACGGGCTTTGCCGCCGCGGCGCAATCCTTCCCCCCGCCCCCGGGCGGCGGCCGGGATCAGGTCTGCAGCCGGCTGGAAGCGCAGCTTTCGGGTATCGACCGCGCCAGCGGCGATCCCGCCCGCGTCGAACAAATCCGCCGTTATGAAGACGCCATTGCCCGCCAGCAGAGCGAGCTCGACCGCACCACGGCCCAGTCGCGCCGCATGGGATGCGAGAGCTCCGGCTTCTTTCAGTTGTTCAATCCGCAGCAGGCCCAGCAATGCGGGCCGCTGACCAAGCAAATCCAGGACATGCGCGGCAACCTGAACCGCATCCAGGCCGACCTGCAGCGGATGCAGGGCGCCGGCGCGAATTACGAGCGCGACGGACAGCGCCGCGCGGTGCTCGCCGCCTTGTCGCAGAACGATTGCGGGCCGCAATACCGGCAGGCGGCCGCGCAGCCGCAAGGCCGCGGCTTCTTCGACCAGCTCTTCGGCGGCGGCGGCTCGATCTTCGCGCCGGAACAGCAACAGATAGGCTCGGGCTTCCGCACGGTCTGCGTCCGCACCTGCGACGGGTCGTTCTTTCCGATTTCGTTCTCGACCTCGCAGGACCGGTTCCGCGACGACGAGCGCACCTGCCAGCGCATGTGCCCGGCCGCCGAAGTCGTCCTGTTCTCGTATCGCAATCCCGGCGAAGACATTTCCAAGGCGGTGTCGATCAACGGCCAGCCTTATACCGCCCTGCCCAATGCCTTCCGGTTCAAGCAGGAATACAACTCGGCCTGCAGCTGCAAGCGCCAGGGCGAAAGCTGGGCGGATGCGCTCAAGCATCTCGACGACCGGCAGACCGTTCTGGAGCGCGGCGACATCATCGTGACGGAAGAGCGCGCCAAGGCCCTGTCGGCGCCGCGCGACGCCAGAGGCCGTCCGATCGTGGCGCCGAAGGGCACCACCATCGGCACCACCCCGGCCACACCGGCCGAGGACAGTGCCGGCGAAGCCATCCAGAAGCCGGTGCGCAGCGTCGGACCGAAATTCCTGAACGCGCAATAGCCTATGTCGACAGTTCAGCGCTGTGCGTTCCGGCGCGTGATCAGAAATCGAACGCCTCGGTTTTCACCGCACCGCTTGCCGCCGACATATCGGGCTGCGGCAGCGGCGTGCCGGGATCGCGGAACTTGTTGACGATCGGGTAGCGGCGATCACGCCCGAAATTTTTCAGGGTCACTTTCACGCCCGGCGCCGCCTGCCGCCGCTTGTATTCGGCGATGTGCAGCATGCGCTCGACCTTCATCACCGTGTCGCGGTCGAACCCGGCCTCGGCGATGGTGGCAACGGCCTCTTCGCGCTCAACCAGACGTTCCAGAATGGCGTCCAGCACGTCATAAGGCGGCAGCGAATCCTCGTCCTTCTGGTTTTCGCGCAGCTCGGCGGTCGGTGCGCGCGTCAGGATGTTGTCCGGGATCACGCGGCCGGACGGGCCCAGCGCCAGCGCCGGCTTCCATGCGTTGCGCAGACGCGACAGACGGTAGACTTCGGTCTTGTACAGATCCTTCACCGGATTGAAGCCGCCATTCATGTCGCCATACAGCGTGGCATAGCCGACCGACATCTCGGACTTGTTGCCGGTCGTGAGCACCATGAGGCCGAACTTGTTGGAAACGCCCATCACGATGACGCCGCGGGCGCGCGCCTGCAGATTCTCTTCGGTGACGTCGCGCGGCAGGCCCGCCATCAGTGGCGCCAGCGCGGCTTCCAGTCCTTCCACGGCGCTGGCGATCGGCAGCGTGTCGTATTGCACGCCCAGCGCCGTCGCGACCAGCGCGGCATCGGCGAGCGATTCCCGCGACGTGAACTTGTATGGCAGCATCAGGCAGCGCACGCGCTCGGAACCGAGCGCGTCCACGGCCATCACGGCGACCAGCGCGGAATCCACGCCGCCCGACAGCCCGAGCACCACGCCGGGGAAACCGTTCTTGGTCACATAGTCGCGCAGTCCCAGAACGCAGGCGGTGTAGTCGGACTTTTCCTGCGGCTCGATTGCGGCGACCGGACCGGGCGCGCAACGCCAGCCTTCCGCCGTGCGCGTCCAATGCGTGGTGACGATCGCCTCCGCAAAGGCGGGAAGCTGCGCCGCCAGCGATCCGTCGCCGTTCAGGACGAAGGACGCGCCTTCGAACACCAGTTCGTCCTGTCCGCCCACCTGGTTGAGATAGACCAGAGGCAATCCGGTTTCCGTCACCCGCGCGACCGCCACGCTCAAGCGCTGGTCGACGACGCCGCGGCGATAGGGCGAACCGTTCGGCACCAGCAGGATTTCGCCGCCGGTTTCATGGATGCATTCGACCGGCTCTGGTCCCCAGATATCCTCGCAGATCGGAATGCCGAGCCGCACGCCGCGGAAGCTGACCGGCCCCGGCAGCGGTCCCGGCGTGAAGACGCGCTTCTCGTCGAACACGCCGTAATTCGGCAGATCGACCTTGAAGCGCAGGCCGGCAATCCGGCCGCCATCCAGCAGGGCGACCGCATTGTAGAGCTTGCCGTTCTCCAGCCATGGGGTGCCGACAACGAGGGCGGGGCCGCCATCGGCGGTGTCCCGCGCCAGTTTTTCGGTCTCGGCCCGGCACGCCGCCTGGAAGGCGGGCTTGAGCACCAGATCCTCCGGGGGATAACCGGCCAGGAACAATTCGGGGACGATCACGAGATCGGCCCCCTCGCCCGCGGCCGCGGCGCGCGCCCGGCGCAATTTGTCGGCATTGCCCGCCACATCCCCGACCACGGGGTTGAGCTGCGCAAGGGCAATGGCGAGACGGTCGGCGGGCCGCTGGGTCATGATTGATGGTCTAGCGCGAGGGACGGCCGGGCCGCAATGCGATGCGGCGGCGCCTAGAGAAAGGCTGAAATGCGCTCCCAGAGCGCCAGAAGCCAGAACAGGCCGGCCACCAGAAGGCTCAAGCCCACGGCGGCCGAGCCCATATCCTTGACCCGGCCGATCATCGGATCGTGCTCCAGGGTCACCCGGTCGGCCAGCTTCTCGATCGCTGTATTGAGCAGTTCTACGATCATGACAAGCAAGACCAGACAGACCAGAGCCAGCCGTTTCCAGTTGTCGGTCGCCACGAAAAACGCCAGCGGCACCGACACCCCCAGCACGACCAGTTCCTGGCGGAAAGCCGCCTCGCTCGCGATCACCGCGCGCAGTCCGTTCAGAGTGTGGATGGTGGCCCGCAGAATACGCTGCACGTCGAGACCCGGATTGTGACGGCGGAAGGTCTAGATCAGAACGAGCGCGATGTCACATAGGGGCCGAACTTGAAAGCCCCCTGGACGAACACGCCCATATGTTCGGTCTTCCAGTCGACCGGCTGCTGCGCGGTGTTGACGCCGACAACGCGGTTTTCGAAATGGCTGTGACCGCTGGTTTTCATGTTCCAGTAGCGCCCGCCGATGCCGAAACTGACGTTGGGGCTGTAGGCGTAGGACAGGACGGCCTCGAGCTGATAGCCCTGCCCCGTGCCGTCCTCGGGGATGCCGCCGGTGAAATCGCCGGGCGCATTGCCGATGCGCAGCCAGTGAAAATCCGTGCCGCTCAGACGGACATAAGGCAGATAGGCCGCATCGAGCCGCAGCATCAGGCGATCCGAGAGCTTGATGTCGACGTCGGCACCGACGCGCACCGACTGCCAGCGGTTGTTCTGCGAGATCACAAGAACGGAATCGGCAATGCCCCCCGCGCATACGCTCGGATTGCTCGCGAGCTGCTGGCAGCCATAGGCGCTGACCTTGTCTTCGAGATAGTGATAACCGCCGAAAATGCCGAGCCGGAAATCCTGCTGGCGCAGCAGATTGAAGCCGGCATCGATGCTGGCATAGGCCAGATGGCCCTCGCGCTGCTTGCTGTCCGTGCTGGAATAAGGCGTGATCGCAGGCGGAAAGTCTTCGTCGTTCAGCGAACCGTTGGGCAGAATGCCGCCGCCGGCATAGCCCTTCAGGAAAAATCCGCTGGTGTGGTCGAGACGCCCGAAGGCTTCGCCGGAATGCCCGTTCAGGCCGTCATAGGTCAGGCGCGACACCATATAGGCGCCGGAGATGCCATAGAGATCTTTCTGGGTCTCGCCCCAGCTGTACCAGTAGCGCAGCCCGAATTCGCTTGTGAATGACGACACCTCGCGCTGCTTCGGCAGGCTGGGCCAGCGCGGAGTGCCTGTCTTGCCGGCAACATAGCCGGGATCGCCCGGAATATTCGGCCATTGCGGATCGGCATGATCGGCAGCATGCGCCGGCGCATTCACCGCCGCCATCGCCAATAAAGCCGCACCAAACAACGCACTTCCACGCACCACACGCGCCTCCCGTCCAGGCGCGTAAAATTTGAATCAAATTGCTTTCAATTCATTGCCGGCGCGACGGCCCGCAGCGGCGCATTGACCGCAGCGTTAACGCAGGGTCAGCAGCGAGCGTTAATGCGCCGTAAATCGGGTGCGCGCGCTAGAGTGCGGCCACCGCCGGCAGCGGCTTGTCCTTGGCGATCCGCTCTTTCTTCAGGAGTTCCGCCACCAGGAAAGCCATGTCGATCGACTGCTCGGCATTCAGGCGCGGATCGCAGAAGGTGTGATAACGGTCGTTGAGATCGGCATCGCTGATCGCCCGTGCGCCGCCCGTGCATTCGGTTACGTCCTGGCCGGTCATTTCGAGATGCACGCCGCCGGCAAAGGTGCCTTCGGCCTGGTGCACGCCGAAGAAATCCTTCACCTCGGACAGGATGCGGTCGAACGGCCGGGTCTTGTAGCCGGAGGCGGCGGTGATGGTGTTGCCGTGCATCGGATCGCAGGACCAGACCACGACCTTGCCTTCGCGCTTCACCGCACGGATCAGTGCCGGCAGATGTTCGCCGACCTTGTCACTGCCGAAGCGTCCGATCAGGGTCATGCGGCCCGGTTCGTTGTCGGGATTGAGAATGTCGATCAGCTTCAGCAATTCATCCGGTTTCAATGACGGTCCGCATTTCAGACCGATCGGATTCTTGATGCCGCGGCAATATTCGACATGGGCGTGATCCGGCTGGCGGGTCCGGTCGCCGATCCAGACCATGTGACCGGAGGTCGCGTACCAATCGCCCGAGGTGGAATCGACGCGCGTCATGGCTTCCTCGAAGCCAAGCAGCAGCGCCTCGTGGCTGGTGTACAGATCGGTCGTCCGCAATTCCGGATGGCTTTCCAGATCGAGACCGCAGGCACGCATGAAGCCAAGAGCTTCCGAGATGCGGTCGGCGAGTTCCTGATAGCGGCGGGCCTGCGGTGAATCCTTCACGAAGCCGAGCATCCATTGATGCACGCTGCCGAGATTGGCGTAGCCGCCATGCGCGAAGGCGCGCAGCAGATTCAGCGTTGCGGCCGATTGCCGATAGGCCTCGATCTGCCGGCGCGGATCGGGAATGCGGGCTTCCGGCGTGAAATCGATGCCGTTGATGATGTCGCCGCGATAGCTCGGCAGTTCGACGCCGTTCTTCTTTTCGGTCGGCGAAGAGCGCGGCTTGGCGAATTGCCCGGCGATGCGACCGACCTTCACCACCGGCGAGCCGCCGGCAAAGGTGAGCACCACCGCCATCTGCAGGAAGACGCGGAAAAAGTCGCGGATATTGTTGGCGCCGTGCTCGGCAAAGCTTTCGGCGCAATCGCCGCCCTGCAACAGGAACGCGTCGCCGGCGGCAACGCCCGCCAAAGCCTTTTTCAGGCTGCGGGCCTCGCCGGCAAAAACCAGCGGCGGAAACGTCGCAAGCTGCTTCTCGACCGCGGCCAAGGCGGCCTTGTCCGGATAATCCGGGACCTGGACGACCGGTTTTGTCCGCCAGCTATCGGGTTTCCAACGCTCAGGCACCACACACTCCTCGCGGCCAGCCCTGGTGGACAGGCCGCCTTTGCTTGAATGGGCGGGGTTATAGCGGCCCTCGGCCGATATGGCCATAACCGCGGCCACGGCCGGAAATGGCCCTATTCCGCTGCTTCCCGGACGTAGCTGGCGGCCTTTTCCCGCAGGGTCACGAGTTCTTCCGCGGCGGTCGGATGCACCGCCATGACCGCGTCGAAATCGGCCTTGGTGGCCTTCATTTTAACGGCGATGCCGACGAGCTGGATCATTTCTCCGGCCTCCGGGCCGACGATATGGCAGCCGACGACCCGGTCGGTCGTGCCGTCCACCACCAATTTGAAGAACGACCGCGTGTCGCGCGCCGCGACCGTGTATTTCATCGCCCGGAAACTGGTCTTGTAGATGTCCACCCGGTCGAACCGATTGCGGGCCTCGGCTTCGGTCAGGCCGATCACCCCGACCTCCGGCTCGGAGAAGACCGCGGTCGGTATATCGCTGTGATCGACCTTGATGTCCTTCCCGCCGAACACGGTATCGGCGAAGGCATGGCCCTCGCGGATGGCCACCGGCGTGAGATTCACACGATCGGTCACGTCTCCGACCGCGTAGATGTGCGGGACAGTCGTCCGTGAGTACGCGTCCACCTTGATCGCGCCCTTGTCATTCAAATGCACGCCGGCCTTGTCGAGACCAAGCCCGGCGACATTCGGACGGCGGCCGGTCGCGAACATGACCTGGTCGACAGTCAGGGATTCATGATCCGACAAGCTGACGCATAGGCCGTGATCGACCTTTTCGACTGACTCCACGATGTTATGCGTGACAATCTTTATGCCGCGCTTGGTCATCTCGGCGCGCAGATGCTCGCGGACGTCATCGTCGAATCCGCGCAGGATGTTGTCCTTGCGATAGACCAGAGTCACCTCGGACCCGAGACCGTTGAAAATTCCGGCGAATTCGACGGCGATATAGCCGCCGCCTTGAATGAGAATGCGCTTGGGGAATTCCTTCAGATCGAACGCCTCGTTCGAGGAGATGACATGCTCGATGCCCGCGATCTCGGCGCCGGGATGCGGCCAGCCACCGGTCGCGATCAGGACATGCCGCGCACGCACGAGGTCATTGGTGGCGAGAAGGCGCACCTCATGCGGGCCTTCGAGCACGGCGCGGCTCTTGACGATCTCGACCTTGGAGCGCTCGAGATTGGCGGCATAGGCCGCCTCCAGCCGCGCAATCTCGCGATCCTTGTTGGCGATCAGCGTCGGCCAGTCGAATGACGGCTCCGGGACGGTCCAGCCATAGCCCGCGGCATCCTCGAATTCATCGGCATAACGCGACGCATAGACCAGAAGCTTCTTCGGCACGCAGCCGCGGATGACACAGGTGCCGCCGACCCGGTATTCCTCGGCAACCATCACGCGCGCGCCATGACTCGCCGCGATGCGCGCCGCGCGCACGCCGCCCGACCCTCCGCCAATCACGAACAAGTCGACGTCGCGCTCAGCCATGGCCCGGTGCTCCGAAAGAGCGCTTGTCTGCGCGCTCCATCAGATGGAGTGCCCTTTCTTTTTCATTTCGCTCCGGAACAGGCCCATGACCTCCTCCGACAACTTGTTGGCCCAGTCCTGCGCCATGCGCAACGTGCCGTCGACGGCCTTGGGCTCCTCTTCAATCATCTTTTTGCCGAGCGGGGTCTTGTAGAAGGCCGCGATGTCCTTGAGTTCCTGCTCGGTGAAGCGCGATGCATAAACCTTGGCGGCCTCGGTTTTCAGATTGCCCAGACGCAAGGCCAGTTGCTTGCGCAGATTCGCGGCGACCTCATTGAGATCCTTGGAGAGGTTCGGACTGGTCTGCATGAACACGTTTTTTGCCTGCTCGATGACGCCAGGAACCAGCGGCTCGAACAAAATCATCGAGCCCTTGGCGTCGATGATCTCGGTCGCGGCTGTCACCGCGGCGGCCGACGGCTGCTGCGCGGCCGCCGTCAGCGGCGATGCCAGACAGGCTGCGGCGATGCACGAGGCCCACGACAACCGGGCTAACGCTGTGAATCTCATAACTCAACTCCTGTTGAAAGAAACCGATCAGGGACGCTCGACGACGCGAACGCCGCCAGCGCCGGCGAGAACGACGGCACTTGCCATTCCAATAAACAAACCATGTTCGACCACACCCGGAATTGCCGCCAGCCGGCCGGCGAGCGCCTGCGGATCGGGGATCCGGCCAAGCGCGGCATCCAGGATGAAGTGTCCGCCATCCGTGACAAAAGGATGGCCGTCCCTGGTCTTGCGAAGCGTGATCATCGAGCTGTTATGACCCGGGCCGATGGCCGACACGATCTGACGTTGCGTCACACGCAGACCGAACGGGACCACCTCGATCGGCAGCGGAAATTGCCCCAGCACGGCAACCCATTTCGATTCATCCGCGATCACGATCATTTTGGCCGAGGCGGAGGCGACGATCTTCTCGCGCAGCAAGGCGCCGCCGCCGCCCTTGATCAGGCTCAGATCGGGACCAACCTCGTCGGCGCCGTCGATGGTCACGTCGAGTTCGGGCATCTCGTCCAGCGTCGCCAGCCGGATGCCGCATTGTTCGGCCTGGATCCGGGTCGCCTCGGAGGTCGGCACGCCCACGACGTCGAAGCCGGCACGGACCTTCTCCCCCAGCAGATCGACCAGATGCCGGGCGGTCGAGCCGGTTCCAAGGCCCACCCGCATGCCCGGCTGAACCCAGTCGAGGGCACGCGCGGCAGCCTGCCGCTTCTGAGCTTCAATATCCATAGGGGCGAGACGGTCCCGGGGGGCGTTTTCCGGTGCCTGTCTAGCCCCGATCCGCCCCGGAACCTAGTCCCCCGATGGTCTGCCGGCAGGCCCCCTTGCCAGCGGCCATCTGCAACGTTAGCGAGTGCCATGTCCCGCCCCATCGTCGTTTTTGACCTCGACGGCACCCTGGTCGATACCGCGCCCGATCTGGTCGATACTCTCAACGTCATCCTGACGCGCGAGCGCATCCCCCCGATCGGCTATGAGGCGGCGCGCATGCTGATCGGCGGTGGCGTGCGGCCGATGCTGGAACGCGCGCTCGCCGAACAAGGCCGGTCGGTCCCGGCACCGGAAATCGATGCTCTTTTCAAAACATTTCTCGATCACTATGCCGCGCATATCGCCGATCGTTCGCGGCCCTTTCCAGGCGTGGAAATTGCGCTGGATGTTCTGGCGCAACGCGGCTTTGTCCTGGCGGTCTGCACCAACAAGCTCGAATGGCTCTCCTTGCGTCTGCTCGACGAACTCGGACTGACCGCGCGCTTTGCAGCCATTTGCGGACAGGACACATTCGGCGTGAAGAAACCGGATCCCGACGTGTTGCGAAAGACGGTCGCGGCCGCCGGCGGCGACATGACGCGCACCGTCATGGTCGGCGATTCGGCAACAGACATCCGCCTCGCGCAGGCTGCGCAGGTTCCCGTCATTGCCGTCGATTTCGGTTACACCGACACGCCCGTCGCGGCGCTGCGCCCCGATCGCGTCATCAGCAGCTATCAGATGCTGGTCCCCGCGGTCTTCGAGTTGCTGGCCTAACCCGAAGCCACGGCCCGACCCAAGATTAACCATAATTATGGCATTCGGAAATCGTCCGCAGGAGGTCGGCAAGCGGAGGATATTTTGAAAAATTATCTCTTGCGATCAATCATTGCCTAAGCTTGTTGCACCTCGGATGCCCCGCTCGTATGGTTGGGTGGGGTGGGGATAAGCGGCCGGGCCGCGCGAACGAACGGAATCGACCCATGCACAAGGTGCTAGTGATCGCAGCATGCGGATTCGCGTTGGCGGCATGCTCGTCTTCTGGCGAAATGATGAAAACCGCCACGCCGACTGTGCCGCTGCAATTTGAATCGGAGCCGCCCGGCGCCGAGGTGAAAACCTCGGGCGGACAGACCTGCAAGACCCCTTGCGCGCTGGCCGTTCCCGCCGCCGATTTCATGGCGACCTATTCGATGAACGGCTTTCAGCCGCAGACCGTGGCCGTGAAGCTGATGCCGCCGGACGATCCGCGCGGCGATTCCGAAGTCGCAATCGGCGCCGCCCTGCCGCGTTTCGATCCCAGCCCGGTTTATGCCGAACTCGTCAAGGCGCCGCCGAAGCGGCCGGCTCCGCGCAAGCCGCGTGCCGCCCGCCCGGCCGACGCGCAGGCGGCAAGCCCGGCCCCGCGCACAGCCGCCCCGCCCCCGATGCAGCCGACTGCGCCGGCGCCCGCCAGTTCGCCCTGGCCGCCCGCCGCAAACCCTGTCCGCTGATGATTTTAGAGGTGTCGAGGGGGTGTTTGCCGCAGCGCGCTTGACACCCTTGGGCGCCATTCCTTAAATCCCCGACCCCTGCTCAACAGGGCGCTTAGCTCAGCGGGAGAGCGTTCCCTTCACACGGGAGAGGTCATAGGTTCAATCCCTATAGCGCCCACCATTTTTTTCCGCGTTGGCACAATGCAGTCTTTACCAGTCGCTTGGCGAGTGTCGTAACCCGGCAATTACCGGCTTGCCGGATCGTGACAATCGGAAACTTAGACGTGCGCCGACGGATTTCGAACGCCGGCTTGGCGAGGAAACCGACCCGCTTGACCTGCTGCGGCTGCGGATGTGGCCAATCTCGACGCGAGTCAACAAGCCGGCGAATGATGATGCCGAAATCCTTGACGGAATTCTCGGTGCGGGCTGATGTCTTTATTGGTATCGGCTCAGCCCTCACGTAACCTGCACCGCGCGGTGCTGGTAAAAGATTGCGATACCGAAGCCAATGTCGATCAGGCCTGCTAAACCATCGACTCTAGGCGCATAATTCTGAGATTGTCGCGGACGGCAACAATACCTGCCGTGCTCTCGGCGACGACCCGGATTGCATCCTTCTCGGCTGCATTAGGAACAACCCCCCAAAGCTCCGCGACACCGCCTTTGACAAGCACGTTCACTGGCCGCTTCCCCCAAGGCTGTCTGCTGAGATCATCTAGAATTTTGCGACGCAACTGCTCATCATTCGCGTGCAATTTCGTCGCATCGCTCAGACTCGCAAATGCCTGAATGATATTCGCTCGACTTACGATCCCCACAAGCTTTCCTTGTTCTAAAATCGGAAGGCGCTTGATCCCATTCTTTTCCAGAACTCCCGCAATCTCCTGCAACGAGGTTTCAGCATCGGCCGTGATGACGTTGCGAGTCATCACGTCCTTGGCTTGACGAGCATGACTTTTCACAAAATCCATGGCACGCCCATGGTCAGACATAAGCATTTCCAGCCACCATGACTGTTTTCGCTCTGTCTTAATTTCCGCCCGGTGGAGCAAATCGCCTTCTGATACAATGCCGATGACGTTGAACGACTCGTCGGTCACCGGCAGAGCGCTGATGCCGTTGGCGACCATAAGGCGGGCGACCGTTTTGACATCAAGTTCAGGACTCACCGTGATCACATTCGTGACCATTACATCACGAGCTTTCATGACTGCCGGAACCTCCGCTCCCCGCCAATGTGAATCTGGAAATCCGATCGATCAAACAACAGGAGAGACCGATCATCTGTCAAACGGGTTCGCCACGACCACGCTATCACGAGCATGCACGAACGTCGATGTCTGCTTATGAGTATAATGCAGACTTGATGCCGACATCAGGCGATGTCCGGGTCTGACCCAAGGCGGACCTCACCCCTTAACGACAACTATTTCTACTCGATGAACTGACGCCCAAATTTGCACGCGACGGGCCGCTTTTGGACACTGTCTGACCCAGCGTCCTAAGCAGGAACGGAGGGTGTCCTAGTTTGCGTTGGGCTGGCTGCTCCCCTACAAAACTGGAACGGAAAGATTACACACCAGTTCTTTGCAAAGAAACTTGGCGGAGTTGCTGTGTCCAAGGATGGGATGAAAATCACTCTGGAATTCGAATCTGAAGGTGAGCGGTTGTGGGCGACGTTTCCGAGTTCCGCCATTGAGCAATTGAAAATGCTGGCCCAAGACGCGCGCACATTAGCCGTAGACGCACACAAGGCGTGACCCGGCAGCGGTACATTGGTTCAAGTGATATACGGACATCCCGGCATGTCCGCAGTTTGGTCGCTAACGGAGGATACGCGAACACTGAGAAAAACCGCGCACAATCCATTTATGAGCACGCGCCCCAGCAGGGCTGAGCAGTCCGGCTGGACACACGTTCCACGGTCGCCAGGCTGTGCGACGTTTAGCCCTCTGGTCGAAAAAGCTCGCCATTCGGACTCGTGGAGTATCAGTGGCCCTCAAGTTTTTTGACTATAAACCCTTGAAAATATTTAAAATTTAAAATTCACTCACACGGGAGATGTTATAGGTTCAATTTCTGTAGCGCCCACCATTTCTCGCATGTCCCGGCCGAAGACATGCGGCCAATTGGTTCTTGCTGCGTTGTGCAAATCATGGCTTTAAACATGCGCAAAATGTCCGGTCCGCCAACTGTTTTTATCGATCCCGTCTTTTCCAGAACGGCATGAGGATATGAGATGCTGTCGCGTTGTCTTGCCCTTGTCGCGATCGCCTGTGCCACGCTGATCCTGTCCGGCACGGTGACCCGCGCCCAATCTGTTCCCTTCGACATCGACGAACGTTTCACCGGCGGCGCGCCGCGCGGAAAGCTCTACAGCCTGTTCGGCATGTCGCCCGTTCCGCGCACCACCGTCAGCTATCCGAGCAACGAAAGGCCCGGCACCGTCATCGTCAACACCAAGGAACGCCGTCTCTATTACGTGCTCGGCGACGGTCGCGCGATCCGCTACGGCATCGGAGTCGGGCGTGACGGCTTCCGCTGGTCGGGTGTGAAGACCGTCAGCGCCAAGCGCGAATGGCCGGACTGGACGCCGCCCGCGCAGATGCTGCAGCGCCGCCCCGACCTGCCCCGTTACATGCCGGGCGGCCCGGACAATCCTCTGGGTGCGCGCGCGTTGTATCTCGGCTCGACGCTGTATCGAATCCACGGCTCCAACGAGCCGGAAACCATTGGACAGGCCGTGTCGTCGGGCTGCTTCCGCATGACCAACGACGACGTGATCGATCTGTATGGCCGCGTGCAGCTCGGCACCAAGGTCGTCGTGCTGCAATAGCCGCGCACGATCTGCGCGTTCAAAAGGCCGGCCGCGCGCCGGCCTTTTTTGCGTTCAGCGGCGAAGGGGATCGCGCGACAATCCCTGGGCTGCGAGTTCGTCGAGATAATCCTGCCAGTAGGCGGCCTGATTGCGTCCGAGTTCGGCGAAATAGTCCCAGGAGAAAATCCCGGTCGAGTGCATGTCATCGAAGACGAGCCGGACGGCATAGTTCCCGATCGGCTGGATTTCCAGGATCATGACCTCGCGCTTGCCGGGAACGGTCTTGCGCTCGTCGGGCGAATGGCCCTGGACTTCGGCGCTCGGGCTCTTGATCCGCAGATATTCCGCCGGCAGGTCGAACCGGGACCCATCCTCGAAGGCGATGGTCAGAACCTTGCGATCCTTGCCCAGCCGCAATTCGGTGGGCCAGGGTCTCGGCTGGGCGGTGGGCGCATCGGTCATGGCAGGCCTTCTCGAGTGTCAGCTTCATAGCGCCGCATGGCCCAGAAAGCCATGCGCCCGGGTTTTACCCGCGACAACAAAGCCCTATATTGGGGCGAGCCAAGGATTCCGCATGAACGTCCGACCGCAAGATCTCGACCTGGCCACGGCCCCCCGCCCGGCCCTGATCGACCCGTTCGCGCGGGCGATCACCTATCTCCGGGTCTCGGTGACCGACCGCTGCGATTTCCGCTGCGTCTATTGCATGTCCGAACATATGGCCTTTCTGCCCAAGGCCGATCTGCTGACACTGGAAGAACTCGACCGCGTCTGCAGCGCCTTTGTGGCGCGCGGCGTGCGCAAGCTGCGGCTGACCGGCGGCGAGCCGCTGGTGCGGCGCGGGATCATGACACTGGTGTCGTCGCTGGCGCGCCATCTGCAAAGCGGCGCGCTCGACGAACTGACGCTGACCACCAATGCCTCGCAACTCGCCAGGTATGCGGCCGAGTTGAAAGGATACGGCGTCAGGCGCATCAACGTGTCGATGGACACCCTCGATCCCGACAAGTTCCGCGCCATCACCCGCTGGGGCGAACTCGACAAGGTGATCGCCGGCATCGACGCCGCGCAGCAGGCCGGACTTGAGGTCAAGATCAACGCCGTTGCGCTCAAGGGCGTTAACGAAGACGAGATTTCCTCCCTGATGGAATGGGCGCATGGCCGCGGCATGGATCTTACGCTGATCGAGGTGATGCCGCTGGGCGATGTCGGCGAAACCCGGCTCGACCAGTATCTGCCGCTGTCGCTCGTGCGCGCGAAACTGGCAGAGCGCTATTCGCTCGACGAGATCGATTACAAGACCGGAGGCCCGGCCCGTTATATGCGCGTCGCCGAGACCGGCGGGCGGCTGGGCTTCATCACGCCGATGACGCATAATTTCTGCGAAAGCTGCAATCGCGTCCGCCTGACCTGCACCGGCACGCTTTACATGTGCCTCGGCCAGGAAGACGCTGCGGATCTGCGCGGTCCCTTGCGGGCGTCGGAGGCCGACGATCTGCTGCATACGGCGATCGACGCCGCGGTGTCGCGCAAGCCGAAGGGCCATGATTTTGTCATCGACCGCCGCAACAAGCGGCCGTCCCTGCCGCGGCATATGAGCGTCACCGGAGGCTGACAGCGCGTCCCGGTTCCGCCCCGGCGCAAGTCGTCCCTCTGCCATTTTACCCCAATCCAGACGACGCCTCCCGCGGCAGCGGCAACTTTCCATTGACGGCTGCAGCCCTGTTCAGATTAGGTAACGAGCAGTCGCCGTTATGGGGGATGAGCGGCGGCCCGCCAATGAAGCGCATGCAAGCGCTCGCGGGACCTGGGAGGGGGACGCCTTTACTGTGCAAACGCTTCTCGCGCTGAGCCGTGTCATCGACGCCGTCAATTCCCGCCTTGGGCGATGGCTTTCCTGGCTTGTCCTGATCGTCGTCATCATTTCCGCCACCAACGCGGTGGTGCGCAAGGTATTCGACACCTCGTCGAATGCCTGGCTGGAATTGCAGTGGATCATCTTCAGCGTGATCTTCCTGCTGTGTTCGCCCTGGACCCTGCTCTCGAACGAACACATCCGCATCGACATCGTGAACAGCATGTTCCCCAGGACCGTTCGCAACGTCATCGACGTTGTCGGTCATTCGCTGTTCCTGCTGCCGCTGACGATCGTCATGATCATAACGTCATGGCCGTTCTTCCTGCGGTCATTCGAAATCAACGAGCAATCCCTGAATGCCGGCGGTCTGCCGCAATGGCCGGCCAAATCCCTGGTGGTGATCGGATTCACGTTGCTGTTCTTCCAGGGCATTTCCGAGTTGATCAAGCGCATCGCTGTGATGCGCGGTCTCATTCCCGACCCTTACATCCATACTCAGCATGCAGTCGAAGCCGAAGCCGAGCGGCTGGCCGCCGAGCTCAAAACCATCCGCGAATAGACCGCACACGGAGCCACGATGGCCGATCTGCTGATCCATAACATGGCGCCGATCATGTTCGCGGCGCTGGTGGTGTTCCTGCTGCTCGGATACCCGGTCGCGTTCTCGCTTGCCGCCAACGGCCTGCTGTTCGGACTGATCGGCATCGAACTCGGGCTGTTCCGCCCGGATTTCCTGCAGGCGCTGCCGGAGCGCGTCTACGGCGTGATGAACAACGACACGCTGCTCGCGATTCCATTCTTCACGTTCATGGGCCTGATCCTCGAGCGGTCCGGCATGGCCGAGGATCTGCTCGACACCATCGGACAATTGTTCGGCACCATCCGGGGCGGCCTCGCCTACGCGGTGATCTTTGTCGGCGCCCTGCTGGCGGCGACGACGGGCGTGGTTGCGGCCTCCGTGATCTCCATGGGGCTGATCTCGCTGCCGATCATGCTGCGCTATGGCTATGACCGCCGCGTCGCCACCGGCGTGATCGCCGCTTCCGGCACATTGGCGCAGATCATTCCTCCCTCGCTGGTGCTGATCGTCATGGCCGACCAGCTCGGCCGCTCGGTCGGCGACATGTATGAAGGCGCCTTCGTTCCGGGCCTCGTGCTGTCGGCGCTTTACGCAAGCTATGTCTTTCTGGTCACGCTGTTCTATCCCAAGGCCGCCCCCGGCCTGCCGCTGGACGCAATCATCTACAAGGACCCGAACGGAAAGCGCGGCGTGATCTCGCTGGGCGTGGTGGTGCTGTTTTCGGCTGCGGCGGCGTATCTCTACATGCGAACCACCGGCGTGCGCGCCGGCGCCGATTTCGTGGTCCTCACCATGTCGATCGGGGTCGGAATCGCGTTCCTGATCGCGGCGCTGAACCGCCTGCTGCGGCTGCGGCTGCTCTCCATTCTGGCGCAGCAGGTGATCTTCGTGATGGTGCCGCCGCTGGCGCTGATCTTCCTCGTGCTTGGCACGATCTTCATCGGCGTCGCCACCCCCACCGAGGGCGGCGCCATGGGCGCCGTCGGCGCGCTGGTGCTCGCGATCATGAAGGGGCGCCTGCGCTGGGACCTTGTCCGCCAGGCCAGCGAATCCACCGCCAAGCTCTCCGCTTTCGTCGTCTTCATTCTGATCGGCGCGCGCGTCTTCTCGCTCACCTTCTACGGCGTCGACGGCCATCGCTGGGTGGAAGAGCTTTTGGTAGGATTGCCGGGCGGACAGACCGGGTTCCTGATTTTCGTCAACATCTTTGTCTTCCTGCTCGCGTTCTTTCTGGATTTCTTCGAGATCGCCTTCATCGTCATCCCGCTGCTCGCCGCTCCGGCGGAAAAACTCGGCATCGATCTGATCTGGTTCGGAATTATGCTGGGCGTGAACATGCAGACCTCGTTCATGCACCCGCCGTTCGGTTTCGCGCTGTTCTACCTGCGCTCGGTCGCGCCGCGCGAGCCCTATACCGACCGCGTCACCGGCCTGCGCATGGAACCGGTGACGACCGGACAGATTTACTGGGGCGCGGTTCCGTTCGTCGTCATCCAGTGCATCATGGTCGCGCTGGTGATCGTCTTCCCCGGCATGGTGATGCACTACAAGGGCACCGGACCGACCGTCGATCCGTCGAAAGTGAAAATCGAGATCCAGATGCCTGATATTCCGCAACTGCAATTCGACCAGCCGCCCAGGATTCAATGACGCAAAGACGGACATGAAAAAAGCCCCGAAGCCATGCTTCGGGGCTTTTCATCGGGATCGCTTCGCGTCTAGGACCGCCCGCGGGCGCGGATCATGAAGGTGTCGAAGCCGTACTCGGCCACCTGCCACCACAGATACTCGTCGCCGCGTACCGCGACCATGGCGTCGTAAACCTTCTTGAAGTCCGGATTGGCTGCGGAGGTTTCGGCATAGACCTCGTTTGCCGCCTTGTAGCAGGCTTCCATCACCGGCTGCGGGAACGGCCGCAATTGCGCGCCGCCGCCCACCAGACGGCGCAAGGCGGCAGGGTTTCCGGCATCGTAGCGCGCCATCATCATGGTGTTGGCGACATGCGACGCCGCATAGACCACCGCCTGGTAATGCTTCGGAAGCTCGTTCCATTTTGCGATGTTGATGAAATTGTGCAGCATGGGGCCGCCTTCCCACCAGCCCGGATAATAATAATACTGCGCGACCTTCTGGAATCCGAGCTTCTCGTCGTCATAGGGGCCGACCCACTCCGCGGCGTCGAGCGTGCCCTTCTCCAGCGCCGGATAGATGTCGCCGCCCGCCAGCTGCTGCGGTACGACTCCCAGCTTCTGCAACACGCGGCCGGCAAAGCCGCCGATCCTGAATTTCAGGCCTTTCAGATCGGAGACGTCCTTGATCTCCTTGCGGAACCAGCCGCCCATCTGCGCGCCGGTATTGCCCGCCGGGATCGCATGGATGTTGTACTTCTTGTAGAAGCCGTTCATCAGATCCATGCCGCCCATCGAGAACATCCACGCATCCATCATGCGCTGGTTGAGTCCGAACGGCACCGCGGTCCCGAATGCGAAGGTGGGGTCCTTGCCGACATAATAGTAGGATGCGGTGTGGCACATCTCGACCGTGCCGTTGGTCACGGCGTCGGCGGCCTGCAGGCCCGGAACGATTTCGCCGGCGGCGAAAACCTGAATCTGGAATTTATTGTCGGTGGCTTCGGCCACCGTCTTGGCGAACACTTCCGCCGCCCCGTAAATGGTGTCGAGCGACTTTGGAAAGCTCGACGTCAGGCGCCATTTCAGGTCCGGCATGGACTGCGCGATGGCGGGCTTGGCGATCGCGCCGACGGCAAGGCCCGCGCCCGCCGCTGTGATGAACTGACGACGTTTCATAAGTTTATGATCTCCCCTCATTTCCCTCCCCGCGATGCGGGACCTGCCGGACAGCTTCTGCGGGCTGGCTCGGGCCAGTGACAGCATGGCCGAGACCGCAATCGTTATCCAGAGGTCGCAACAAAAAAACGGGCCGGCCCCCAAGGCCGGCCCGCTATAACAGCGTTCTGGTTTCGCACCGCCCGCGGCGCGGTTACGAGCGCGTACGCGAGCGGATCATGAAGGTGTCGAAGGTGTATTCGGCCACCTGCCACCAGAGATATTCGTCGCCGCGGAAGGCGACCATGTTGTCGTAGATTTTCTTGAAGTCGGCATTCGACGCGGTGGTCTCGGCGTAGACCTCGTTCGCCGCCTTCAGGCAGGCTTCGAGCACCGGCTGCGTGAAGGGACGCAATTGCGCGCCCGACGCCACCAGCCGCTTCAAGGCCGCCGGGTTGACCGCATCATACTTGGCCGTCACCGACAGATTCGCGGTGTCGCATGCCCCGCGCAGGATCGCCTGGTAATGCTTCGGAAGCTGGTTCCACTTGTCGATATTGATGAAGGCGTGGATCACCGTGCCGCCTTCCCACCAGCCCGGATAATAATAATAAGGCGCGACTTTCTGGAATCCGAGCTTCTCGTCATCGAACGGACCGACCCATTCCGCCGCGTCGATGGTGCCTTTTTCCAGCGCCGGATAGATGTCGCCGCCGGCCAGTTGCTGCGGCACGACGCCGAGTTTCTGCAACACGCGGCCGGCAAAGCCGGCGATACGGAATTTCAGGCCGTTGAGGTCGGAGACGTCCCTGATCTCCTTGCGGAACCAGCCGCCCATCTGGCAGCCGGTATTGCCGGCCGGGATCGCGTGAATCTTGAACTTCTTGAAGAAGTCGTTGAGCAGCTCGGTTCCGCCGTGCTGATACATCCACGAATTCTGCATCCGCGTGTTGAGACCGAACGGCATTGCGGCCGCAAGCACGAAAGTCGGATCCTTGCCGACATAATAGTACGACGCGGTCTGGCACATCTCGACCGTGCCGTTGCTCACCGCGTCGGCCGCCTGCAGACCCGGAACGATTTCACCGGCCGCAAAGGTCTGGATCTGGAACTTGTTATCGGTCGCTTCCGCCACCGCCTTGGCAATCGTTTCCGCGCCGCCCCAGAGCGTATCGAGGGATTTCGGAAAGCTCGAGGTCAGGCGCCATTTCACATCAGGCATCGCCTGGGCAATGGCCGGCTTTGCAATGGCCGCCGTCGCGGCGCCTGCGCCGATCGCGGTGATGAATTGCCGACGTTTCATGTTTTCCTCTCCACTGAAGTCCGCGGCGCATCGGAACCGCTTCTCGCGGTTATCCGGACGCCGCTCGCGCGTTTGAGTTGGCGGTACCATGAAGTGGGCCCCGGACCGGCGCAA
Source organism: Pseudorhodoplanes sp. (assembly GCA_022843165.1). GTDB lineage: Bacteria > Pseudomonadota > Alphaproteobacteria > Rhizobiales > Xanthobacteraceae > Pseudorhodoplanes. The sequence continues at coordinate 108,320 of JALHOD010000005.1, read as the reverse complement.
GGGCCCGGCTTTCACAAATCAAGGAGCAGGCGTCAATGCGAAAAGGATCGCCGCCCGCCGGCTTTGGCCGCACTGGTCGCGAATCGGGGCTGTTGCGGCTGTGGTCAAATGATCTGACGCGGTCTAAAGCCCGGCGCCGAAACGCGCCATGACGACGATGATGGCGATCTGCATGAGCCCCTGGATCGCAACCACCCGCACATAGGTTTTCATCCAGCGGCCGATCTTCTCGCCGTCCGGATTCGGTTTCTGCATTTCCAGAAAGACGAGGATGTTGGTCGGGGTCAGGATGCCGAGCCCCTGCACGGTCAGAATCGTGATGATCACCAGCGCGGCCGCCACCCAGTAGAATTCCGGATAGCCGAGCTCGAGATAGCCCATGCGCTTGGCCAGAAACCAGCCGGCGGTGCCGGTGATGATCGCAAGCGTCGGCATCAGGATCATGGTGCGCGGGATCAGCGCGGCGGTGATCGCGCGGCGCGTGTCGAACGACATCCGGCGCAGGATCGGCCCCAGCACAAAGCCGAGGAACAGGTCGATCCCGGTCCACAACACACCCGCCATGACATGCACGAAATTCAGAAGCCAGATATTGTCGATCGCAATCGCCGCCACCATCGTCGCCAATGCGAGAATCGCGGCGGCGACATAGGCCGGACGGACCGACACAGCCGCCGCAGGCGGCGGCAAAACGCTTTCCGCCATTGACGCTAGGCCTCGATCACGATCTTCGGCGCGGCGCGCGCGGCGCCCGCTCCCGACAAGGCGCTGCGGACATTTTCCGCGATCGCGCGATAGGCCTTGGCATGGGCGCTGTCGGGTTGCGTGGCGACAATCGGCAGACCGGAATCGGAGGTCTCGCGGATCGCCATGTCGAGCGGCACTTCGCCCAGGAACGGCACCTTGAGGCGCTCGGCCTCCTTGCGCGCGCCGCCATGCCCGAAAATATCGGAGCGCGTGCCGCAGCTCGGGCAGAGGAAATAGCTCATATTCTCGACCACGCCGAGAATCGGGACATTGACGCGCTGGAACATGGCGATGCCGCGGCGCGCATCGATCAGCGCGAGATCCTGCGGCGTCGACACGATGATCGCGCCGGCCAGCGGAACCTGCTGCGCCATGGTGAGCTGGGCGTCGCCGGTTCCGGGCGGCATGTCCACGACCATGACATCGAGTTCGCCCCAGGCCACTTCGCGCAGCATCTGGGTCAGCGCCGACATCACCATCGGGCCCCGCCAGATCATCGGCGTTTCCTCCTCGATCAGGAATCCGATCGACATGACCGTGAGGCCATAGCGCTCGATCGGCTTCAGCCGCGTGCCGCCGATGGTCTGTGGCTTCTCCTTGATCGCCAGCAGCTTCGGCAACGACGGCCCATAGATGTCGGCATCCAGCACGCCCACCTTCAGGCCGAGATCGCGCAGACCGAGCGCCAGATTGATCGAGGTGGTGGACTTGCCCACGCCGCCCTTGCCGGAGGCGACGGCGATGATGGCCTTCACGCCCGGCACGCCGGAAGGTCCGGCGGGCGCGCGTCCCTGTCCATGATCGTGACCATGCCCGCCCTGCCCCTGCGCGCGTGCGGCGGCCGGCGGCGGCGCCGCACGGCCTACCTGCCCGCCCGCGCGTTCGGCCGTCAGCGCGACCATGGCCGAGACCACTCCGGACACGGATTTCACGGCGTCCTCGACCTGCTTCCGGACCGGTTCCCAGGCCTTGACCGCGGCGGCGTCGACACTGAGCGAGAAGAAGACCTTGCCGTCGCTGACCACAATCTCGGATAGCGCCCCGCTTTCAGTGACTTTCCGGCCGTCGGGGGCCGCCACCGTCGCGAGGCGATCCAGAATCTGCTCTTTGGTGGGCGCCATCCGCGCGTCTCCGCTTCGATCGCCGCACGCGGCGTGGTGGTGATGCCATCTAGATAGGGCGGGTTGACGGGGGCGCACAAGCCGTCACATTGGCGCGCGGACAAAAAGGGCGATGGTCGGCTCCACCCGGCCGAATTTATCCATTTATCGCGCAATCCCGGCGGACCGGTTTCCTCCTCGCCGCATTGCGCTCTTGGGAGGACATAATGGCGAAGGTTGCTTTTCTCGGGCTTGGGGTGATGGGATACCCGATGGCGGGGCATCTGAAGACCAAGGGCGGCCACGAGGTCACGGTCTATAATCGCACCGGCGCGAAGTCCGACAAGTGGGCCGCCCAGTTCGGCGGCAAGAGCGCGAAAACACCCAGGCAGGCCGCCGAAGGCCAGGACTTCGTCATGTGCTGCGTCGGCAACGACAATGACCTGCGCGAGGTCACGTTGGGAGTGGATGGCGCATTTGCCGGCATGAAGAAGGGCGCGCTGTTCGTCGACCACACCACCGCCTCGGCCGAGATTGCACGCGAGCTCTATGACGCCGCGAAAAAGAGCGGTTTCGATTTCATCGACGCACCGGTGTCCGGCGGCCAGGCCGGCGCCGAGAACGGCGTGCTGACGGTGATGTGTGGCGGCGACGCCGAACCCTTTGCACGCGGCGAGAAGGTGATCGCGGCTTATGCCCGCGCCTGCAATCTGCTCGGCTCGCCCGGCGCCGGGCAACTGGCCAAGATGGTCAACCAGATCTGCATCGCAGGTCTTGTGCAGGGATTGTCGGAAGGCCTGCATTTCGCAAAAAGAGCCGGGCTCGACATCGAAAAGCTGATCGCCACCATCTCCAAGGGCGCGGCGCAATCCTGGCAGATGGAAAACCGCTACAAGACCATGGCCGAAGGCAAGTTCGATTTCGGCTTCGCGGTCGACTGGATGCGCAAGGATCTCGGCATCTGCCTGTCGGAAGCGCGCCGCAACGGCGCGCACCTGCCGGTCACCGCGCTGGTCGATCAGTTCTATTCCGAAGTGCAGAAGATGGGCGGCAAGCGCTGGGACACGTCGAGCCTCATCGCGCGGCTCGACCGTTAGCCGCAGTCAGCGGAATTGCCAGCATCGCATGCCCGGCTTGCAGGATTGCGGGCCGGTGGGCGGATGACGGGTGATCGGCGGCGGCCTTCGAGTCGGTCCGACAATCGTAATTGACGAGCCCGGCCCCACAACGCGCGGCGGGGGACGACGGATAATGATCTCTTCCTCCTCGATGACCGGCGGCCGTGAACCGCGCGGCGGCGGACCCGGCCGGCGCGGCGGCGGTGTCGGCTCGGCTTTGCGCGACGGAACCGGGCATGAGCATGTCGCCGGTCCCGCCGGCAGACTGGCGGGAATGGCCGCGGGCGGCGGCGTGTTGCCGATTCCAGGAATGCCGCGCGTCAGATTGGCAGATTGCGCGCGCAGCCGGGCGCGGTCGCGCATTTTGCGCGCCGTCGGCGCCAGATCGCTGTTCGGATAGCGCTCAAGGAACGCGTCATAGGCCAGCACAGTGTTGACATTCACCACCGTGAACCAGGTCATCATTTCACGCCGCCGCTCGAGCAGACCGCGCACGCGCGGCACCAGGGCGGAGGCCGCGTGCAGCGACAGGAACTCCTCGTAGGCATCGACCTCGTCCTCCAGAATGACGACATCGAACGCCTCCTGCGGCGACCGGCCCTGCAATTCCTTACGCCAGAATCCGGCAGGCTTGCCCATATTCGCCGCCGCGCCGATTGTCTTCGGCACGGTTCCGGCGCCGGACGCCACCTTTGAATCCGGCGCGCCAAAGAACGCAAAATCAGCCGTCAGCGACGAACTCTCCCAGGGAGTCTGGCGGCCTTCCGTCGTCTTGTGCACATGAAGACGAATGCGCTTCAGCGCCTGCTCGATCGGCAGATTGGGTTCTTTCGCGACCTCGACCAACGCGGCAGTGAACGGAGAATTGTTTCCCGCGCCATCGAGCGCTTCCGTGCCGGGCGCTGTCGCGTAGGACACGATGGAGCCATTCGGCGCGTCCACGATCGCAAGCCCCCGGCCGGTCGTCCTGTTGATGGAGGAGAACGGGTTGTTGCGGCAGGCATCGAGAATGACAATGCGGGTGCGGCTCGGCGTGCTCGCGAGCGCAGCCATGATGTCGGCGAGCCGGACCGCTTCGATTGCGACATCGGCCTCGCGATCGATTCTGGCGTCGACGGGGACGAGATAGTTTTCGCCCTCGACCTGCACCCCGTGCCCGGCATAATAGACCAGCGCGACCGTGTCCGGTCCCCGGAGTGCGACATTGGCGGCGAAATCCCGGATCGCCCGGCGCATGTCCGCTTGCGACAGATCCGGAGCCGACACCACATCGAAGCCCGCGGCACGCAACATGTCCGACATCGCCTGCGCGTCATTGGCGGGATTGGGCAGGACGGTCACGGTCTTGTAGGCCGAATTTCCGATCACCAGCGCCAGCCGCGATTCAGCGCCGGCGGAGAACGGCCACATCACGACGATGCTCAATCCGAGAAACATGCCAAGCGAGCGGCGCCACATGGGAGCTCTCCTTTATCTGCGATCAGGCTGACATCGTCTCTGAATGACGCGACCATGCCCCCCCAAAACCAACCTCGCAATGTGCCGGCACATTACGCCGGAAGCGGACATCGTCGACATTCACTTTTCAGTGCATCAAGAGTTTCAGTTCATCAAGGGCCGCGACGGGAGGAACCCCCTCGCGACCCTTCGCATGTGCTCGTATCAGCGGCGGAACTGGCCGTTGAAATTTCCGGCGTTCTGGCGCTCCACCGGCTTGCGCTGGATGGCGATATCGCGGCGGATTTGAACATTATTGTTCAGTTTCGGCTTCACCTGAACGTTCTGGTTTTTGATGATGCCGATATTGCCGTTCGTGCCGGTCTGCTTGATCACCGGGCGGCCGGTCTTGACCGGCAATGTGGTGACCTTGCCGGCTTCAGGCAATTTGGTGATCACGCCATCCTTCTTGACGACGGTGCCCTCGCCCGGCTTGGGCAGTGTCACCACCTGGCCGTCGGCGGGCAGCTTGATCACATTGCCATTCGGCTTCGGAAGCGTGGTCGCCTGCCCGTTCGTGGTGCCGTTGGCGGAACCGTTCTGGCCGTTCTGCGGGAGCGGATTGACGGGTCCGCTCGGCTTCACGATCGGACCGGTCTTGATGCCACCGCCGATGCCGGTGTTGCCATTCTGGTTGTTGCCATTCTGATTGTTGCCGTTCTGATTGTTGCCGTTCTGACCGTTGCCGTTTTTCGGGAACGGGATCACCGGACCGGTCTTGCTGCCGATATTGCCGATCTTGATGTCGCTCTTCGGGAACAGCGAGACCAGCTTCGGGCGCTCCTGCAGCTTCTTCGCCGCATTCGCCAGATCGCTGTTGCCGTGCTTCGACAGGAATGCCTGGTAAGCCTGGGCGGAGTTCGACTTGGTCGCCTTGTGCCAGGCGATCATCTGCAGCCGGCGCGACAGCGCGCGGCGAATGTGATCGCAGAGCGGATGGGTCGGATAGATGCGGACGAATTCTTCGTAATACTCGACCGAGTCTTCCGCCACCACGGCGTGATAGGCGTCCTGTACCGAACGCGTGCGCAGTTCGGCCACCTGAAGCCTCGGAGCCGATTCGGCCGCGACGTCGGCATTGGCGTTGCTGAAGAACACGAAGTCGCTGGTGAGCGAGGAACTCTCCCACGGCATCTGCTTCGATCCGGTCACGTCGTCGACAAGGACGCGCACCTTCTTGAACAGCTGCTCGATCGGAAGATTGGGCTGCTTGACGGTGCGGATGAAGGCGGCCGTGTAGGGGCTGTGCTGGCCGGCGCCGTCAAAGGCTTCGGTGCCCGGCGCCGTCGAATAGGCGACGATCGTGCCCGATGGCGCGTCGACGATGGCGAGACCTTTTCCGGCCACGTCGCCGATCGCGGAGAACGGGTTGTTGCGGCAGGCGTCCAGGATCACGATGCGCGTCTTGCTCGGCACCGCTTCCAGCGTCGCCATCACATCCGCAAGCCGCACGCCCTGCTCGGCGACATCGGCTTCCTTCTCGAAGCGCGCATCGACCGGCACAAGGAAGTTGTCGCCGTCGACCTGCAGGCCGTGACCGGCGTAATAGACCAGCGCCACCGAATTCGGGCCCTTCTCCGCCACCTTGGCCGCGAACTCGGCCACCACCTGACGCATCAGGTCGCGGGTGAGATCGAAGGCCATGACAACTTCGAAGCCGGCCTGGTTGAACAATTGCGCAACCGCCTTGGCGTCGTTGGCGGGGTTGGGCAGCGCCTTCACCGCCTCGTAATTCGAATTGCCGATGACGAGCGCAATGCGCTTTTCAGGCGCAGGGTCCGTCTGGGCGGCGGCGGGATTGAATGCCAGCCAAAATACAGCAGCGGCCAAGGCGAACAGCCTGAGCGCAAAACCGGTCCGTGACATGACGTCCTCCAAAGGCGTGCAAACGGCATCGATGCAATGCCTCGGGAGTTGGTCGCGGTGCGCGGGACGCCGGTTCAAGACGGCTTGGCCGTCCGGCCACCCCTACTCAGATACCGGCAGGACCGGCGTCACGCCGCAGCGCTCGGGCGCGCAGCCAGCTCGCGGTGCCAGCGTGTCACATGAGTCAGTTCCGGCGGCAGCGGCAGCTTGGCCGGCTTCATGAAATCCACCGCCACCAGCCCTGTAATGTCGGCCACCGTGAACTCCTCCCCGGCAATGAAGGGGCGGCTCGCCAGTTCCTTGTCGAGCAAGGCTAGGAATTCAATGGCGCGAGGCTTATTGACCTCGCCCCAGGCGGAAATCTGCGGGACCTCCATCTCCTTCATCCCGGGATGCAGATGCCGGAACACGGCCTGGATCGGAAGGTACAGGTTCAATTCAAGCCGTCGCTGCCACATCTCCACCAGCGCGACGCTCTTTGGGGCACGCCCGAATAGCGCCGGCTCGGGCTGGACGGCCTCGAAATAGCGGCAGATCGCGATGGATTCGGTCAGAACGGTGCCGTCGTCCAGAATGAGAACCGGCAGCCGCTGGAGCGGATTGAGCGCGGTGAACTGCTCCGATTTGTGGGACTGGGCACCGAGATCCACCGGCTCGATCGGCACCGTGATGCCCTTCTCGGCCAGAAAGATGCGGACCCGGCGCGGATTGGGCGCGCGGCCCCCGTCATAAAGTTTCATGCCCCGTCCTTTGCGTTAACCGGTGGTTTTACCTTTTAGTTAAGGTTGCCCTTAAGGATTTTGGGACAGTTTAGCCTGAATCCCCGAGTAACCGCGTATTCCCATGTCCAGTACCGCGACCGACCAGCGCCAGTTCCTGTCGTCGAAACGCCGGCGCGCCGCGGCGCAGCGCGTTCGCGATGCGCGCGACCGGCTGACATCCACCACCGGGACGCGGCCCATTTTCGACTACGAATTGCTGCGGCTGTTCGCGCAGAACCGGATGTCCGCCTCGCTGGTCATCCCGTTGCTGGTGGCAACGGTGGGCTTCCTGTCGAGCCTGTGGACCGGCGCCGCCACCGCCGCCGTCTGGACCATCGGCGTGCTGATGATCCATTTCGTGATCATCGCCAAATGCCGGCAATTTCTCGCCACACCGCAATCCGAAATCGACATCAAGGGCTGGCGTCTGCGCTTCATCATGCTCGATCTGTTTTTCGGGCTCGCCTGGATGTTCAATCTCATTCAGCCGGTGGGCGTCGCCGAAGGCACCGGCACGTTCATGCTGTTCGTCATGCTGCTGGTGGTGGCGGTGGCGAGCATGCTGGCGTGGAGCCTGCCGATCGCCGTGTTCGCCTCGACCGTGCCGGTCACAGCCGCCGTCGCCATCAACTTCGCGATCAAGGGCGATCTGCACAACTATATCCTCGCCGTCATGGCGGTGACGGCGCAGGGCTATTTCCTACTGCTCGCGCATCGCCTATATTCGTCGGCGCTCGCCACCTTGCAGGCCCGCGCCGAGAAGGACATGCTGATCGGCGAGCTGGAACAGGCCAAGGCGATCTCCGACGAGGCGCGCAGCCGCGCGGAAGCCGCCAATATCTCGAAATCACGATTCCTCGCGCAGATGAGTCATGAACTGCGCACGCCGCTCAATGCCATTCTCGGATTCTCTGAAGTGATGAAGTCCGAAATCTTCGGCGCGCATGCCGTGCCCGCCTACAAAGATTATTCCAACGATATCCACACCTCCGGCCAGCACCTGCTGGGGCTGATCAACGAGATTCTCGATCTGTCGCGCATCGAGGCCGGTCGCTACGAACTGAACGAGGAATCGGTCCCGCTCGCGCTGGTGGTCGAGGATTGCCATCATTTGGTGAAACTGCGCGCCAAGAACCGCGACATCACGATCCATGAATTGTTTGAGCAGGATCTGCCCCGAGTCTGGGCTGACGAACGCGCGATCCGCCAGATCGCGCTCAATCTTCTGTCGAATGCCATCAAGTTCACGCCGCAGGGCGGCGAAATCTGGATCAAGGTGGGCTGGACGGCGTCCGGCGGGCAATACTTCAGCGTAAAGGATAGCGGACCCGGCATTCCGGAAGATGAAATCCCCGTGGTGCTGGCCTCGTTCGGCCAGGGCTCCAACGCCATCAAATCGGCCGAGCAAGGCGCCGGCCTCGGTCTGCCGATCGCCAAGAGCCTGGTCGATCTACATGCCGGTACATTCACGCTGAAGTCGAAATTGCGCGTCGGCACCGAGGTCATCATCGCACTGCCGCCGGAACGCGTCATGTCGGCGCTGGCGCCGATGGCCGAGCCCGCTCCGTCCCTGCAGCCTGAAAAACAGGGCACGCCCGAACTGCCGATCGTGCCCTATGAGGAACGGCCCGGTTCGCGCGCCAAGAAAACGTCCTTGATTGCCGGATTGCGGGGCAACTGACGAGTCGGGCCGCGCGACAAAGCTGTCATTGCCTTTATCAGCGGCGTCCTTATGTTGCTCGCACATCCCACAGCCCGGCAAAGCCGATGTCCGAAATCGTCACCCCGTGCAAGAAAATCTGCTTTCTCGACCCACGCTCGGGGCTGTGCCGCGGCTGCGGACGCAATGGCGAGGAGATCGCGGCCTGGATCGGCCTGAGTCAACCCGAACGCGCACGCATCATGGCGCTGCTTCCGAACCGGCTTGCCGCGCTTGGCTCCGCGCCAGACGCCAAGTTCGACGTGCATTGAGGGTTTAATCGTTGCGCCACCGCCTCCTCTGGATCCTGCTGATCGGCCTTGGCTTGTCGCTGGTGATCCTGATCGTGCGGCACGATCAGGGCACAATCGGCGCGCTCAGCAGCGACGACTTCGCCTCACTCACCGTGAAGATCGCGTTCCTGGTTTTTCTCGGCGGCACGGTGCTGCTGCTGTTCCGCGAAAGTTTCTGGAAAGCGTTTCAGGCCGTGCTGTTCTGGGTGGTGATCGCGCTGGTGCTGGCGCTCGGCTACACTTACCGGTTCGAACTGAAAACGGTGTATGACCGGATCATGTCCGAGCTTGTTCCCGGTCGCGTGGCGAGCCAGGGACGCATTGTGGAAGTCGCACGCGGACGCGCCGGCGAATTCAGCATCAACACACAGGTGAATGGCGGCCGCATCCCGATGGTGCTCGACACTGGCGCCACCGCGGTCGTGCTCACGCAGGAAGCGGCTAAGGCGGCAGGATTGCCGCTGGAAATCCTGTCCTACAATGTCAACGTCGATACCGCGAATGGCCGCACGCAGGCTGCGTCTGTGACTCTGGATCGCATCGGCGTGGGCGGGCTTGTCGAGCGTTCGGTCCCCGCTCTGGTCGCACGCCCGGGACAATTGCGCACCAGCCTGCTTGGCATGACTTTCCTCAATCGTCTGGAAAGCTGGGAAGTGCGCGGCGACAAGCTGATCATGCGCGGCTATCCCTGACGTCGTCAGCCGATCAGGCTGAACACAAACCGCACGGCGATCAGCAGCAGGAATATCCCGAACGCGACTTCCAGCTTGCGCTTCGACAGAGCGTGCGCGATGTGCGCGCCGAGCGGCGCCACCAGCGACGTCACCGGTGCCATCAGCACGAAGCCGATCAGCGAAACATAGCCCAGGGACAAGGGCGGCATCAGCGCCTGGTCGTGCAGGCCGGCCAGCATGAAGCTCACGGTGCCGGTGAGCGAGATCAGCACGCCGGCGCCGGCCGACAGGCCGATCGCCGGCAGGATGGGCTGGCCATACAGCGTCAGGATGACGGTCGAGACCGCGCCTCCACCGACCCCCATCAGCGCCGAATAAAGCCCGATCACCAGCCCGTAGATGGTCATCAGCACGCGGCTCGTGGGCAACTGGCTGCCGAGCGTCCAGTGCCCGGTGCCGAACAGGAACTTGAATCCCAGCAGCGTCGCGACCACCACGAACGACGCCTTGAACACCGACGGCGGCGCAACCGCCGCGATCAGGCCGCCGATCACCACGCCCGCGATGATCGGCAAGGCCCAGCGGCGCAAGATGGCGACCGGCAGATTGCCGCGCGCGAGATGGGCGCGGAAGGAGCGGATGGAGGTCGGGATGATGATGGCGAGCGAGGTGCCGACGCAAAGCTGCATGCGTACTTCTTCGGGCACATGCATCAGCCGGAATACTTCGTACAGGACCGGCACGATGACAGCGCCGCCCCCGACGCCGAACAGACCTGCCAGCAATCCGGTCGCGATGCCGCCCGCAATAATCATGGCGGCGAACAGCGCAAGTTCGCCTGCGGGCATTCCCAACATCGCTGCAGCTCCGGTCTATCCGGTTGAAAGGGATCAGGCCGCTGCGGTGTGCGTCAATTCGGCGGGCGTGTCTACGATCAGGGCCAGCGCGTCGCGCAGAACACCTATGTCCGCGCCGGGCTTCACGGCGTTGACCGACAGATGCCGCCGGAACGCGCGCGCGCCAGGCACGGCACGGAACAGGCCGAGGATGTGGCGCGTGATGGCATGCAGGCGCGTGCCGCTGGCCAGTTCGCGCTCGACATAGGGATAGAAGGCTTCGGCCGCGTCCTTGATCGAAGCAAACGGCGCGGCCTCGCCGAACAATACGGGATCGACCGCGAGCAGCCGCCAGGGCTCCTGATAGGCGGCGCGGCCCATCATTACGCCGTCAACGTGACGCAGATGTTCGCGCGCCTGTTCGAGATCGGCGATGCCGCCATTGATCGCGATGACGAGATCGGGATGCGCGCGCTTGAGGCGATAGACGCGGTCATAGTCGAGCGGCGGGATATCGCGGTTCTCGCGCGGCGACAGACCCTCGAGCCAGGCCTTGCGCGCATGCACGATCAGGCCGTCGACACCGGCGCTTTTCACCTTTGCTGTCAGGCTATCGAGTGAATGTTCGGGATCCTGATCGTCGATACCGATGCGGCATTTCACAGTCACCGGAATCGACACCGCGGCTTTCATCGCCGCCACGCAGTCGCCGACAAGGTCCGGTTCCGCCATCAGGCAGGCGCCGAAGCGGCCCTCCTGCACGCGGTCGGACGGGCAGCCGACATTCAGGTTGATCTCGCGATAGCCGAAATCGGCGCCGATCCGGGCACATTGCGCGAGCGGGACCGGGTCCGATCCGCCGAGTTGCAACGCCACCGGCTGTTCCGCCGGATCGAAGCCCAGCAGCCGGTCCCGCGGTCCGAACAGCACCGCCCCGGTCGTCACCATCTCGGTATAGAGCAGCGCACGGCGCGTCAGCAGGCGATGGAAGAACCGGCAATGCCGGTCGGTCCATTCCATCATCGGAGCCACGCTGAAGCGGTGGGCGGGGGTCACAGCCTTGAATGTCCTCGGGTCGGGATTTGCCCCGGGACCTATCAGTTAGCCCCCTGAACGAAAAGGCCGGATGGACAAGGCAGCGGGTGCCTGCATCTCCTCTTGCATAGTTCCTGTTTTGTTCTAGTATTCATTTTCAATTGACCGCAGAGAAATCATGTCCGTCACCCTGCCCCACGGCCGCCCGCGCGCCGAGGTCGTGGATGAATTGCGCCGTCTGCTGCCGAGGATGGCCCCCATCCCGGCGGAAAAGCATGCCCTCGCCTTCGGCGTGGCGGCGCTGGATTCCTGCCTGCCGCAGGGCGGCCTGGCGCTGGATGCCATCCACGAAATCGCGCCGACGGCCGAGGCGGACAGCCCGGCAGCCCTGGGTTTCGCCGCGGCGCTGCTCGGCCGCCTGCCCCGGAGCGGCCCCGTAATATTCGTCGCAGACAAAAGCCGAAGCCGCCTGCACGGGCATGGACTGAACAGCCTCGGCCTCGATCCGGCGCGCGTCGTGCTGGTGGACACGGCGGACGACAAGCAAACCTTGTGGGCACTGGAAGAAGCCTTGCGTTCGGGCGCGCCCGGCGCCGTCGCCGGCATTGCCGGCGGTCCGTTCGATCTTCTGGCCGGCCAGCGTCTGAGCCTTGCCGCCGGCGATACAGGAATTCCGCTCGTGTTGCTGCGGCCGGCAGGACTGCCGGGCGTGAATGTCGCAATGACGCGCTGGCGCGTCAGCGCAGCGGCATGCGCGCGCGACCGCTTCGGACTCGCCACGCATTGGCGCTGGCGTGTCCGGCTCGAGCGCTGCCGCAACGGGCGATCGGGAGAATGGCCAGTGGAGTTCGATCATGCCGCGTATCGTTTCAGTCTTCCTGCCACGATGGCCGATCCTGCGCTGTCTCGCCGCGCAGGCGCGCAATCCCTCCTCGCAAGCGCGCATCGATCCTGAACGCCCCTTCGTACTGTCGGTCGATTCCTCCGGAACGCCGCGCATTGCCGCCTTGAATGAAGCGGCCGAAGCCGAAGGTCTTGTACGCGGCGACACGCTGGCGGATGCACGCGCGAAGATCGACAGGCTGCAGGTGCAGGCCGCAGATCCGGCGGCCGACGACGTCGCCCTGAAGCGGCTCGCGCTCTGGACCACGCGCTACACGCCCGCCGTCTCCTGCTGGGACGAGGAGAATGGTGCAGACGGATTCTTCCTCGACGTCACCGGGGCAGCGCATCTGTTCGGCGGCGAAGAAACGATGCTCGCCGATCTGCAACGCCGTCTCGATCATTTCGGCCTGCCGGCAAAACTCGCCATCGCCGGCACGCCGGGCGCGGCCTGGGCCCTGTCGCGCTTCCAGCGGACGCGCATCGGCATGGCGCCGTCCGGTATGGAAGCCGAAGCGCTGGCGTCCCTGCCGGTCGAGGCTTTGCGCCTGTCGTACGACACAGGCACCACCTTGCGGCGGCTCGGCTTCAAGTGCATCGGCGCCCTGCTCGGCACGCCGCGCGCGCCATTTGCCGCGCGCTTCGAGAAGGAATTGCTGCTGCGGCTCGACCAGGCGCTCGGCCAAGCCGCGGAGCCGCTCAACTTCATCGTCGCGCCGCCGGTCTATCACAGCATCCGCTATCTGCTCGAACCCGTCTTCACCACCGACGCCGTGATCAGGATCGCGACGCGCCTGATGCAGGCTATCGCCCACGCGCTGGTGCGCGACGGCGTCGGCGCCCGCGACCTGCGGCTGTCGCTCTATCGCGTCGACGGCGACGCCGGAATTCTGGATATCGGCCTGACTCGGCCGACACGCGATGCCGCACATGTCGTGCGGCTGCTCGATCTGAAGCTGGAACGCCTCACGCAGGATGTCGATGCCGGCTTCGGCTTCGAGGCGCTCGATCTCGCGGTCACCAAAGCCGAGCCGATGGAAGACTGGCAGGCCGAACTGTTGACTGATTCCGAAGGCATATCGGGCTCGGAACAATGCGCGGCTTTGGTCGATCGCCTGCGGCAGAAGCTCGGACCGCGCAGCGTGCGGCGGCTGGAGCCTGCCGAAAGTTATCTGCCCGAACGCGCGGAAACGTCCACGAGCGTGATCGGCGATGCGCCGGCCTGGCCTCTGCCGGATTTGGCGCGGCCGCGCCCCCTGATCCTGTTGACGGAAGCGGAGCCGGTCGAGGATGTCGCGGCGCTGGTGCCGGAGGGGCCGCCCAAACGCTTCCGCTGGCGCGGCATCACCCACAATGTGGCGCAGGCACAAGGCCCGGAACGCATCGCCAGCGAATGGTGGCGTGACGGCAAAGCCCAGCCGACGCGCGATTATTATCTGGTCGAGGACGAAACCGGCCATCGATTCTGGCTCTATCGCGCCGGCCTGTACGGACGCGAGAGTCGCGCGGCGCAATGGTTCCTGCACGGCCTGTTCGCGTGAGGCCGGCATGACCGCCTATGCCGAACTCGCCGTCACCACCAATTTCTCATTCCTGCGCGGCGCCTCGCACCCACAGGAAATGGTGGCAACGGCCGACGCGCTCGCCCTGGCGGCCATCGGCATTGCCGACCGCAACAGCTTTGCCGGCGTGGTGCGCGCCTTCGATCAATGGAAGAGACAAAAGGACGAGAGACGGACGCCGGAAAAGAATTATTTTCATCCTTTGGTCAAGCTTCTGGTCGGCACGCACCTCGTCACCACGGACGGATTCGAAGTGCTGGCCTATCCCACCGACCGCGCCGCCTATGGACGGCTGACGCGGCTGCTGTCGGCGGGCAATCTCAGAGCAGACAAGGGCGAATGCCATCTCGGATTCGACGAGATCCTGGCGGCAGGCGAAGGCCAGATTCTGATCGCGATGCCGCCGGACAATTTGTCCGACGCATTCGCCGCGCGTCTGCAGATGCTGGCACGCACAGCGCCTCGCCGCAGCTTTCTGGCCAGCAGCTTTCGCTATCACGGTGACGAGACCCGGCGGTTGGGCCTGCTGCACGAGCTTGGTGAGCGCTGCGCCACCCCGATGGTCGCCGTCAACGACGTGCATTATCACGCGCCGCAACGCCGCGCGCTGGCCGATGTGCTCACCTGCATCCGGGAAAAATGCACGATCGCGGAGGCCGGCTTCCGGCTGGCGCACAATGCCGAACGCCATCTCAAGACGCCGGACGAGATGGCGCGGCTGTTCCGGGACTATCCCGATGCGATCGCCCGTACGGTTCAGATCGCGAATGCCTGCCATTTCTCTCTGGGCGATCTCAAGAATGAATATCCCGACGAGCCGGTGCCGCCCGGCAAGACGCCGCAGCAGCACCTGGAAGACCTGACCTGGGCCGGCGCGGCCCGGCGCTATCCCAGATCGCATCACCCTGACGGCATTCCCAAGGACGTCATCACGCAGCTGAACGAGGAACTGGCGCTGATCGCAACGCTCAACTATGCGCGCTATTTCCTCACCGTGCATGACGTGGTCGCCTATGCGCGCGGCAAGGACATTCTGTGTCAGGGCCGCGGCTCCGCCGCCAACAGCGCGGTCTGCTTCTGCCTCGGAATCACCGAGATCGACCCGAACAAGAGCAACCTGCTGTTCGCCCGTTTCATTTCGGCAAACCGCGGAGAGCCGCCGGACATCGACGTAGATTTCGAGCACGACCGGCGCGAAGAGGTCATTCAGTATGTCTATGACCGTTACGGTCGCGAGCGCGCCGCGATCTGCGCCACCGTCATTCACTACCGCTCGCGTCGGGCGATCCGCGAAGTCGGCAAGGTCCTGGGATTGACGCCCGACATCACCGCAGCCATCGCGAAAACCGTCTGGGGCAGCCATGACGACGGACTGCCCGACCGGCATATCCGCCAGGCCGGGCTCGATGCGGAGAATCCGGCGATCCGCCGAACCATCCTGCTGGCGCGTGAGTTGCTCGGCTTTCCGCGTCATCTCTCCCAGCATGTCGGCGGTTTCATCCTGACGCGCGAACGGCTGGACGCGACCGTGCCGATCGGCAACGGCGCGATGGAGAAACGCACCTTCATCGAATGGGACAAGGACGACATCGACACACTCGGCCTGATGAAGGTCGATGTGCTGGCGCTCGGCATGCTGAGCTGCCTGCGGCGTGGTCTCGATCTGCTGAGGACGCATTATGGCAAGGACTACACGCTCGCCACGCTGCCGCCGGAAGACCCGAAAACCTACGAGATGCTGTCGCGCGCGGATTCCGTAGGTGTGTTCCAGGTGGAAAGCCGCGCGCAGATGTCGATGCTGCCACGCCTTCGTCCCAAAGAATTCTACGACCTCGTGATCGAGGTCGCGATCGTGCGCCCCGGCCCGATCCAGGGCGACATGGTGCATCCCTATCTGAAGCGGCGCGACAATCCCAAGGCCGTTCACTATCCCTCGCCCGCGCCGGAGCATGGCCACAAGGATGAACTGAAAGACGTTCTCAAGCGCACGCTGGGCGTTCCGCTATTTCAGGAACAGGCGATGCAGATCGCCATCACCGCCGCCAAATTCACACCCGACGAGGCGGACGGTTTGCGCCGCGCCATGGCCACTTTCCGCCATACCGGAAATGTGCCGCTGTTCCGGGAGAAATTCGTCAGCCGCATGACTGCGCGCGGCTATGATCCGGCTTTTGTCGAAAGCTGTTTCAACCAGATCGAGGGTTTTGGCGAATACGGTTTCCCCGAAAGCCATGCCGCGAGTTTTGCCTTGTTGGTCTATGCCTCAGCCTGGATCAAGTGCCGCCACCCGGACGTGTTCTGCGCCGCCATCCTGAACAGTCAGCCGATGGGGTTCTACCAACCCGCCCAGCTGGTGCGCGATGCGCGCGAGCATGATGTCGAGGTGCGGGAAGTCGACGTCAATCACAGCGACTGGGACTGTACGCTGGAGCCGACCGCGGACGGAAAACACGCCATCCGTCTCGGATTCCGGCTGATCCAGGGCTTGAGCCAGG
The DNA here is from genome assembly GCA_022843165.1 of Pseudorhodoplanes sp. Taxonomy (GTDB): domain Bacteria; phylum Pseudomonadota; class Alphaproteobacteria; order Rhizobiales; family Xanthobacteraceae; genus Pseudorhodoplanes. The sequence continues at coordinate 91,755 of JALHOD010000005.1, read as the reverse complement.
ACGAGATGATGCGGCTGGTTGCGGCGCGCGGCAACGGCTATGCCAGCGTGGAGCGGCTGGCGGTGGTGGCGGGCGTCTCGCGCTTCGCGATCGAGCGCCTGGCCGCCGCCGACGCTTTCCGCTCACTGAAACTCGACCGGCGGGCGGCGCTCTGGGCGGCGCGCCGGCTCGATGCCATCGGTGTCCGCAGGACCCGGGTCCTCAAATCGCAATCAGCCACGCGCGACGACCGACTTCCCCTGCTCATTCCGCAGATGAGCGACGATCTTTTTCCCGAGCCGCAGATCGCCCTGCCCCCGATGCAGCCCTCCGAACATGTCGCCGAGGATTATGCAGCGACCGGACTGTCATTGAAGGATCATCCGGTGCGTTTTTTCCGCGACGATCTGGCGCGGCTGGGCGCCATCCGCAATATCGACCACCGCAGGGACAGCCGGCCGCAGAACAGCCTCGTCACGGTGTCGGGTCTCGTCCTGATGCGGCAGATGCCCGGCACCGCCAAGGGCGTGGTGTTCGCGACACTGGAAGACGAGACCGGCATCGCCAATATCGTGATCTGGCCGAAGGTGTTCGAACGCAACCGCCGCATCGTCATGACCTCGCGCTTTCTCGCCGTGCGCGGACGGCTGCAGCGCGCCGGACTCGTGGTGCATGTCGTGGCGGAGCACTTCATCGATCTCACCGGCGAGTTGCACCGGCTGCGCGACGGGGATAGCGCGGATCCGCCTCCGTCCAAGTCCGATCAGGCCACGTTGCCGCTGCTCAAGAGCCGGGATTTCCATTGAGGCGCCGCCGGGCTTTCGCCCTCGCGGCTTACGCAATTGACAACATAGCCTTTATTTCCCGGCCCGATCTCCCGCAATGCGCTGAGAATGCTTCGCATCTGCAGTTTTTTCTGTTGCGCTTTGGCGCGACGGCATTCAGATGACGCAGCGATTTCAACCCCGCATCCGACATTCCCATGCTCAGCCCGAAAGAACGCGTCGCAATCGTGTCCGCTCTGGCAAGCGGAAGCCTGGCGGCGGCGAAATTCACCATTGGCGTGATGATCGGCAGTCTCGCGCTCATCTCCGACGCGCTGCACAGCCTGATTGATCTCGGTGCGACGCTTGTGACCTGGTATGCGGTCCGGGTCGGCGACCGTCCGCCCGATGCGGAACATCACTACGGTCACGGCAAGGCCGAGAACGTCGCGGCCTTCGTGGCGACGGCCCTGCTCCTCATGCTCGCCGGCGGCGTGGCGGTCGAAGCGGTAAAGCGCCTCGCCGAGGGCGGCAGCGTGGTCACGTTCTCGATTATTCCGTTCATCGTGCTCGGCATCGAAATGATCGTCAATGCTTGGCGGGCACGCGCGCTGTGGAATGCCGCCCGCGAGCACAGCAGCCAGGCGCTGGCCGCCGATTCCCTGCATTTCGCGTCCGACTTCTTCGGATCGATCCCCGTCATCATCGGACTGATCCTCGCAGCCTATGGCTATGAATGGGGCGATTCCGCCGCCGCTCTCGTGGTCGCCGCGCTGATCACCATTCTCGCCGTCCGCATGGGACGGCCCAGCATCGACGCGCTGGTCGACACCGCGCCGGAAGGCGACACCGAACGTGTCGAGGCCGCTTTGCAGAAAATCTCAGGCGTGGTCGGCGTCGAGCGTGTGCGCATGCGCAAGGTCGGCCCCCGCTATTTTGTCGACGTGTCCGTCCTGGTGCCGCGCACCTATCCGCTCGACCGGGTGATGTCTCTGAAGGCATCGGTCGACGGCGCCATCGATCGGTTATTGGGCGACGCCGACGTCACCGTCACCACCACCCCCGCCGCGCTCGATGACGAGACCATGCTGCAGCGGGTGAATATGATCGCGCGCAACCGCGCGCTCGCGGTACACCATGTCACGGTGCAGAACCTGCAGGGCAAGCTGTCAATCTCGCTCGACCTCGAAGTGGACGGTAAGCTGTCGCTCGGCGCTGCGCATGACATTGCCGACGGCCTCGAGAAGGCGATCGAGGAGGAGCTCGGCAACCACGTCGAGGTCGAGACTCACATCGAACCGTTGCAGACTGACGACCTGTCGGGACGGGACGCACCCGCCGCGCGCGTGCGCGAGGTGGAGACGGCATTGGCCGAGACCGCAAGACAGATCGGAACCATCCGTCAGGTGCATGACGTGCGGGTGCGCGAAACCGGTGACGGCGAAATCGTCAATTTCCACTGCCGCGTCGATCCGGCGCAGACGGTGCACGACGTGCATGAAAAGGTGGACGATCTTGAACGCGCCCTGCGCGAACGCTGGCCCGAGATCCGCCGCGTGATCGGGCATGCCGAACCGCTGGCCGGCTCATAGCAACGCGCAAAAAAACGGCGCGCATGCCAAGCGAACCCGGCATGCGCGCCGCAATGAATGGACTTACTTCGCGCCGATACCGGCAGCCGCGAAGATCTTGGTGTAGCGATCGGTATCGTTCTTGATAATGGCGTCGAACTGTGCGGGCGTGTTGGTCACGACCGTGATGCCGCCCTGCTTGGCCAGACGCTCCTGCAAGGCCTTGTCCTGCAACGCAGCGATCGTGTCCTTGTTGATCTTGTCGATAATCGCCTTCGGCGTGCCGGCCGGCGCCATGAGGCCGAACCACGAATTATAGGAGAAGCCTTTCAATCCCGCCTCATCGAGCGTCGGCACATTCGGCATGGTCGGAATGCGCTTGGCGGTTGCGACCGCGATCGCGCGCACCTTGCCGGACTCCATCAACTCCATACTGACATTGGCCGGATTGAAATAGAAATGTGAATCGCCGCGGATCACGCTGGTGACCGATTCCGGCGCGCCCTTGTAGGGAACGTGAACGACGTCGAGCTTGGCGGCGTCCCTGAACAAGGCTCCCACAATGAAGGTCGTGCTGCCGAGGCCGGGCGAAGCGAAGTTGAGCTGGCCAGGTTTAGACTTTGCATAAGCAATGAGTTCCTTCAAATCTTTCGCGGGCACATCGGGATTGAGGATCAGCACCAGCGGCACAGTCGCCACCTGGGTGATGCCGGCGAAATCTTTGACCGGATCGAATTGCAGATTCTTGTTCACCGCGCCGGCGACCGTATGACCGTTCGAAGTCAGGAGCAGCGTGTAGCCGTCGGGCGCGCTCTTGGCCGCGGCGGTGGTGCCGGCAAGACCCGGGCGGTTCTCGACCACAACCTGCTGGCCCCAGGTCGCAGACAGTTTTTCTGCCAGGGCGCGGGCCAGGGTGTCGGTGGCGCTGCCGGCGGAGAACGGAACGACCAGCCGAACCACCTGGGTCGGATAGGCCTGCGCGAAACCGGCGGTTGTGGCGGCCAGAAGCGCCGCGGCGGCAAGACAGAGCGAACGAAGCATGGTCATGAATTTCCTCCCTGGCTTCCTGCCGTTGGTTTTTCTGATTGAGGCCGGCAGGAAGAGCAGGCAGGAAATACAAGAAATACGAACGTTTGGGAACATCTCTGCATCCGGGCCGCCGCGTATTTTTTGTCACATCAAACAGTTGCCCTTGTCACATGGTCCAGTGTGATAAGACGATTCCGAGGGGCAGATGTCCCTCGTTTTCCACTGAATGAAAGAACCGCATGCGCACCGAACAGGCTCGCCCCGTCCGTTTACAGGATTACCGGCCGCCCGACTGGCTGGTTGACAGGGTCGATCTTGACGTCGCACTGCATCCCACCGCAACCCGGATCCGTGCGGTCTTGAGCCTGCGTCCCAATCCGGCCGCGCCGCATCCCGCTCCGCTGACGCTCGATGGCGACGGCTTGAGGCTGAAAGGCCTGTCGATCGATGGCCAACCGCTTGGGGACGGGGCCTTTGCCGCTACCCCCGACAAGTTGACGATTTCGCGGCCGCCCCAAAGCGCATTCCGTCTTGAAATCGAGACCGAGATCGATCCATCCGCCAACACGCAACTGATGGGACTCTACAGGTCGAGCGGTGTGTATTGCACGCAATGCGAAGCCGAGGGCTTTCGCCGCATCACCTATTTCCCCGACCGGCCGGACGTGATGGCAGTCTACACCACGCGCATCGAAGCCGACAAATCCCAAGCGCCGATCCTCTTGTCGAACGGCAATCTCGTCGAATCCGGCGAGCTTTCCGGCGGCCGGCATTTCGCGGTCTGGCACGATCCGTTTCCGAAACCGTCCTACCTGTTCGCGCTGGTCGGCGGATCGCTCGCCTGCGTGGACGATACCTTCGTCACCATTTCGGGACGCGAGGTCGCGCTGAAAATCTATGTCGAGCCCGGCAAGGAAGACCGCTGCGGCTATGCGATGGATTCGCTCAAGCGTTCGATGCGGTGGGACGAGACCGCCTTCGGCCGCGAATACGATCTCGACATCTTTATGATCGTGGCGGTGTCCGACTTCAATATGGGCGCGATGGAGAACAAGGGCCTCAATGTCTTCAACGACAAATATGTGCTGGCCTCGCCGCAGACTGCGACCGACGGCGATTTCGCCTCGATCGAAGGCATCATCGCGCACGAATATTTCCACAACTGGACCGGCAATCGCATCACCTGTCGCGACTGGTTCCAGCTTTGCCTGAAGGAAGGCCTGACCGTTTACCGCGACCAGGAATTCACCGCTGACCAGCGTTCGCGGCCGGTGAAACGCATCTCCGATGTGCGCGGCCTGCGCGGCCATCAATTCGTGGAGGACGCCGGGCCCCTCGCCCATCCGGTGCGGCCCGAGCTCTATCACGAGATCAACAACTTCTACACCAGCACGGTCTACGAGAAAGGTGCCGAAGTGGTCCGCATGATCCGCACCCTGCTCGGCCCCGACCTGTTCCGAAAAGGCATGGATCTCTATTTCGATCGCCACGACGGCGAGGCCGCGACCATCGAGCAATTCGTGCGATGTTTCGCGGATGCGTCGAAGCGCGATTTCTCGCAGTTCATGCGCTGGTATGCGCAGGCCGGTACGCCCGAGGTCATCGCCAGCGGCGCCCATGACGCGAAGGCCATGACCTACAAGCTCGATCTCCAGCAAATGATGCAGCCGACGCCGGGCCAGTCCACAAAGGATCCGATGGTGATCCCGCTGGTTCTTGGCCTGGTGGGCCGCGGCGGCGACCTGCCGCTGGTCATGAATGGCGGTCCGGTCGAACGCGACGTGATCGTGCTCGACAAGCCGTCGCAAACCTTCGTGTTCGACAACATTGGCGAGGCACCGGTACTGTCGCTCAATCGCAGCTTCTCCGCACCGGTCAAGCTCACGGCCAACCTGTCCGCCGCCGACCTCCGGACGCTGGCGGCCCATGACAGCGACCCGTTCAACCGCTGGCAGGCGCTGCAGACGCTGGCCACGCGCACGCTGGTCGACAATGTCGGCGCGAACCGCGCCGCAAAGAGCCTCCAGCAGAACACCGGACTGATCGACGCGCTTGCCGCCATCCTGCGCGACGAGACGCTGGAACCGGCATTTGTCGCGCTCGCATTGGCGGTGCCCGGGGAATCCGACATCGCCCGCGAGATCGGCAAGGATGTCGATCCTGATGCGATCTACCGTGCGCGTTCCGCCTTGCGGTCGGACATCGGACGGGCGCTGGCCGCGCCATTGGCGGAGATTTATACGGCGATGGCCGATCGTGCTCCGTTCAGCCCGGACGCGGCGAGCGCCGGCCGTCGGTCGCTGAAGAATAGCTGTCTCGATCTGCTGGCCGCCGGCGGACGGGGGGACGGCATTGATCGCGCCGTTGCGCAATATCAGTCCGCCGACAACATGACCGACCGCATGGCGGCCCTGGCGACGCTGTCCATGCATGACGTCCCGCAACGTCAGACCGCGCTCGACGATTTCTATCGGCGTTACGCGAGCGATCCGCTGATCGTCGACAAATGGCTGGCGCTGCAGGCCGCAATCCCGGAAGCCGGCACGCTGGACCGCGTGACCGCGCTGACCGCGCATCCGGCCTTTTCCATGAGCAATCCCAATCGTGTCCGCTCGCTGATCGGCGCGTTCGCGCAGGGCAATGCCACCCAATTCAACCGCCCGGACGGCAAGGGATATGAGTTTGTCGCCGAAAAGATTCTCGCGCTGGACGGGAAAAATCCGCAGGTCGCCGCGCGGATGATGACCGCTTTCCGCTCATGGCGGGCGCTGGAAGCGGGCCGCCGCGCCAAGGCGCAGGCCGCCCTGCAGCGGGTGGCCGCCACCGCGTCGCTGTCTGCGGATGTACAGGACATTGTGAGCCGCGCGCTGGCAGAGGCGTAAGTGATTCCAGCGACTCGCGATTCCGGCACGCACCGTTGCGGCGACGCGGCTGTGAACATCCCGCGCCGCGGTAATTGACTCTTAAGACTCTCGACAAATCAGCCGCCATCGATTCCAATCAAAGAGTGATTCGGAGCGGTGCGGCACATCCTTCCGGTCGGGGTGGCGTAAGGGGATCAATCGCATACGGGGGCCAGCATGGCGCGCGTCGAGGCGGCGAGCGCGTCTGTACGTTCTGATTCGATCAAGGGTCTGGCGCAGTCCATCGCCAAGCCCGCGTACAGACGGCTATTGACTGCCGAACCGGCTTTGCGCCGCGCGGTTCCCGCGCTGATCATCGCCTTCCTGCTCACTATCGCAGTTGGCGCCTTTGTGCAGGTGCTGGATCATCGCCGTCAGGCGATCGCCGATGCGAGCAAGGACATCGAGACTATCGCCGAGGTACTCTCGGACCGTCTCGACCGACCCCGCCGGGAGGATGCCGCCCCGCTCTGGCGCAGCGCACAGGAGGCGCTGGACCGCGCGCGCACCGCTCGCACCACCGCCGCCGGACGATCTATCCTCATCAGCAACCCCGAAGGAGTGGTGATCGCCGCGGCGCCCGCGGCCTCGGGGCTTGTCGGACGCAAATTGCTGGATATCCTCGGCGAGACCCAGCCGATAACCTCTCTTGGCGCCGATGCCGGCGTGCTGGAAATCAGGCTGACTGACGACACCCACGCCCTGGCCACGGTGCGCCAGTTGAACCCGCCCTTCGGCCAGTTGACGGTCTTCCAGCGCCGGTCCGACGTTCTGGCGGGCTGGCGCTCCGACACCACTCTGACGGTGACGCTCTCGGCCACCACCGGATTCGTCCTGCTCATTCTCGGCTTCGCCTTCCACTGGCAGGCGACACGCGCGCGCGAAGCCGACATCATCTACGATACGGTCCGCAGCCGCATCGACACCGCCCTCAACCGCGGCCGCTGCGGCCTGTGGGACTGGGATCTCGCGCGCGGCCGTATCTTCTGGTCGCATTCCATGTTCGCCATTCTGGGCCTCGACCCGAAGGACGACCTGCTGCCGTTCTGGGAGGTCAACGCACTCGTCCATCCCGACGACATCAAGCTCTACGATATCGCCGCCCAGCTGGCCGATGCCCGCACCACCTCCATCGATCATGCCTTCCGCATGCATCACGCCAGCGGCAAATGGGTCTGGCTGCGCGCGCGCTGCGAACTGGTGCAGCAGCCGGGCGAGCCCGGCCTGCATCTGATCGGCATCGCGGTCGACATCACCGAGCAGAAGAGTCTGGTCGAGAAGACCGTCGCCGCCGATCTGCGCTTGCGCGACGCGATCGAGACCATTCCGGAGGCCTTCGTGCTGTGGGACGCGGAAAACCGCCTCGTCCTGTGCAACTCGAATTTCCAGACCCTGCACAATCTGCCCGACGAGGCGATCGCCGCCGGTATCCCCTATGAAGACGTGGTGGCGGCCGGCCGCAAGCATGTCATCCGCGCTAAGGTCACCGGCGCGGACTCCGAGGAGCCAGGCGCGCGGACCTTCGAGGCGCAACTCGACGATGGCCACTGGCTCTATATCAGCGAGCGCCGCACCAAGGACGGCGGCTATGTCTCGGTCGGCACCGACATCACCACGCTCAAGCAGCACGAGAAGAAACTGCTGAGCAGCGAGAAGCGCCTGCTCGCCACGATCGAGGACCTGCGACATTCGCAGCAGCAATTGCAGGATCTGGCGGAAAAATACGCCGAGGAAAAGGACCGCGCCGAGGACGCCAACCAGGCCAAGTCGAAATTCCTCGCCAATATGAGCCACGAATTGCGCACGCCGCTCAACGCCATCATCGGTTTTTCCGAGATCATGGAGAAGGGTATGTTCGGCGATCTCGGTGCGCCGAAATACAAGGAATATTGCCGCGACATCCATCACAGCGGGCAATACCTGCTCGACGTCATCAACGACGTGCTCGACATGTCGAAGATCGAGGCCGGCCGCTTCAAGCTGGAGCCGGAGACGGTTGAGCTCGACCAGATCCTGGCCGACGCCATGCGCGTGGTCTCAACTACCGGCGACGAGAAGTCACTGTCGCTGAATGCCCGCATCGCGCCCGGCCTCTGTTTCAAGGCGGACCGGCGGGCGCTCAAGCAGGTGGCGCTCAATCTCCTGTCGAATGCAGTCAAGTTCACACCGAATGGCGGACGCGTGACGGTGCGCGGACGCGCCAAGGGTGGCTGCGTGATGATCGCCATCAGCGATACCGGCATCGGCATTCCGAAGGACGCCTTGCAGAAGCTTGGCCGTCCGTTCGAGCAGGTCGAAAGCCAGCTGACCAAGTCCCATCACGGCTCGGGGCTTGGCCTCGCCATCGCCAAGTCGCTGATCGAGTTGCACAACGGCATGATGCGCATCCGCTCGACCCCGGGTGCGGGCACGGTCGTGCTGGTGCGGCTGCCGATCGAGGGACCGGCGACGGGGCGGCCAATGCCCATGGCGACGGTGCATTGACGGCCCCGCGGCGCGGCTAGTCCTGCCCCAGAATCCGCAAAAAGCTTTTCCGCACCCGCTCTTGCGTCTCGACCAGATGCGCGTCGAGCGTCGGGAAATCCGGGACGTCCGCCGCCCGCGCCAGCAGCCGCAACAGCCCCTCGCCCGCGGTCTTGGAATCGAACGGCGCGGTCAGGCACAGCCGCAGGATCTGGCTCAGATCCTGATAGAGCTGGGCCGCCGGCCGCAGTGCTTCGGAATCCTCCGGCGTCAGCAAACCGAGACGCGAGGCCTTTTCCAGACAGCGCACGGTCGAGGGATCGAGAATGTCCGGATGCGCGGCGGCATTCACGAGCTGCAGGTATTGCGCGATGAACTCGACATCTATCAGACCACCGGCGGCGTATTTCAGGTCCCAGCGCTCGCCCTCGCCTTTCTCTTGCGCAATGGCGCGGCGCATTTCGGCGGCGTCGGCGGCGATGGCCTGCGGATCGCGCTCGCGGCAGAGCACGGTGCGGATGACGCCATCCGCCTCCTCTCGGAAGCCGGGCGTCGCCGACACCACACGCGCGCGCGTCAGCGCCATATGCTCCCAGGTCCAGGCTTCATTTTCCTGATAATCACGGAAGGAATCGATCTTGGTGGCGACCGGGCCGGAGCGGCCCGAAGGCCGCAGCCGCATGTCGACCTGATAAAGCGCGCCGTGATTGGTCTGCGCGGTCAGGGCGCTTATCAGGCGCTGGGTCAGGCGCGCAAAATACTGGCCGCCGTAGAGCGACCGCCCACCCTGCGATTCCGGCTGCGCCTCGTCGTAGTCATAGAGCAGGATCAGGTCGAGATCGGAGCTCGCCGTCATTTCGCGTCCGCCAAGTTTGCCGAGCGCCAGCAAGGCGGTCTTCTGGCCGGCGATCCGGCCATGGGTTTCCGCGAACTTGTTCTCCACCCCGACATGCAGCGCGCCGATGATGACATCGGCCAGCCGCGCGAAGGCCTCTCCCGCCTGCACAGCCGTCACCGTCCCGGACAGGATGCGCGCGCCGATCAGGAACATCTGCTCCTGACCGAAGATGCGCAGGCGATCCAGCATATCTTCGTAGGAAGACGACTGGTCGAGCGAACGATACAATGTTTCGGTCAGCGTCTTCGCGTCCGGCAATTCGCCGAAGAAGGCCGGATCAATCAGCGCATCCATCACCTGCGGATGCTGCGCCAGGATGTCGGCCAGCCGCGGCGCATTCGCGAGGATCAGCATCACCAGCGCCAGCAGGTCCTGGTTCTGTCGCAGCAGCGAGATCAGCTGCCCGCCGCCCATGCCGTGCAGGTTGGCGAGAAACCGATCGAAGCCGTTAAGTGCCGCTTCCTTGTTTTCGGAGCGCGCCAGTTGCGCGATCAGGAACGGAATCAGTTCGTTCAGTTGCGAGCGCGCGAAATCGCTGCGTAGCGCCATATGCTGGCCGGAAAACCAGTTCCGGATGGTCGCGGAGATTTCCAGCGGATTGCGGAAGCCCATGAAGGCCAGACGGTCGAGAGTCTCGGAATCATCGTGATCTTTCGGAAAGACAAAGGCTTGCTCGACGCCTTCCGGAAGCGCCTGCTCGAACAGATGCGCATAGTGGGTCTGCACCTTGCGGAGATGCGCGAGCAAAACGTCGGCAAAGTCTTCGACCGTGGCATATCCCAGGAAATGCGCAAACCGCTCGAGCTCGCCCGGATCGTCCGGCAGAATATGGGTCTGCTCGTCCGCCACCATCTGCAGCCGATGCTCGACCTTGCGCAGGAACTGATAGGCGGCCTCCAGATCGCGCTCCGCCTCCGCCGCGACCCATTTGTCGTCCGCCAAAGCGGCGAGCGTGGTCAGTGTGCTGCGGTCGCGCAATTCGGGATGCCGCCCGCCCGCGATCAGTTGCTGGGTCTGCACGAAGAATTCGATCTCGCGGATGCCGCCGCGGCCAAGCTTGACGTTGTGGCCGGCGACCGCGATCACGCCATGCCCCTTGTAGGCATGGATCTGGCGCTTCATCGCATGGATGTCGGCGAGCGCCGCAAAGTCCATGTACTTGCGCCAGATGAAGGGCGAGAGATCCTTGAGGATTTTCTCGCCGGCGGTAATATCGCCCGCGCAGGGACGTGCCTTGATCAGCGCCGAGCGTTCCCAGTTCTGGCCGCGATGCTCATAGTAATCGAGGGCTGCGGGGGTCGAGATCGCGATCTGCGTCGATGCCGGGTCCGGCCGCAGCCGCAAATCGACGCGGAACACATAGCCGTCGGCATTGCGCTCGGAGAGCAGCTTCACGAGCCCGCGCGTCACGCGAATGGCGAGATGGGCGGCGTCGGTGTCGGGCGCCAAAGCCGGCGCGTCCGGCTCGAAGAACACAATCAGATCGATGTCGCTGGAATAGTTGAGTTCGTACGCGCCCATCTTGCCCATGGCGAGCACGATGTAACCGGAGCCGATCTCGGGATGAGCAGGGTTTGGGGGATTCAGCTTGCCGCGCCGAACGGCATCCGCGAGCAGAAAATTCACCGCCCCACCGACGGCAGTATCGGCGAGTTCGGTGAGCGCCTTGGTGACCAGCATCACCGGCCAGACCTCGCCGATATCGGCGAGAGCGATCAGCAAGGCCGCCTCCGACTTCATTCGGCGCAGCAGCCGCATGGCGTCCGCTTCATCCTCGGTCGCGGCCAGCGCAATCCGTGTGTCGTGCAGAAGCTGCACAAAGCGATCGTCCGGCGACGATTGCAGCAGTGCCGCCAGCCGGTCCGGATCACTCTCCGCCAGATCCCACAGATAGGGCGAGTAATCCGCCACGCCCGCGATCAGGGTGCGGGTCTTGGGAAAGGTTTTGAAGATATGAGCCAGCGTCTTGCCAGCCTCTATGCCGGCAATGCCGGCAAGCCACTCATCGCATTTGCGCCGCGCGGCGAGAATTTCCGGTAAATGAGGCGCAGTGGATATCCGCGCCGCGAGACTCGACCCCGCAGATGGTGTGGCGCGGGCTGTCATCCCGCCCCCTGCGGTCCTCCGCGCGGCAGCACAATTACTGCCTGCAAGCCCGGCTCGTTGCCTTCCAGCCGCAATTCGCCGCCATGCAAGCGTGCCACCGCCGCCGCCAGGCTGAGCCCCAGACCTGACCCCGGCACCGAGCGGCTCTTCTCCAGCCGTACGAAGCGCTCGACCACGCGCCCGCGGTCGCTTTCCGGGATGCCCGGCCCTTTGTCGGCCACCATCAGCACGACGCGATCTCCTTCTGCCGCCGCTTTGACCACGATTCCCGACGGTGCGCCATTTTTCTGCGCCTCGGGCTCGGCGTATTTGATCGCGTTGTCGACGAGATTGGCAAGCGCCTGGCTCACCAGTTCGCGATTGCCGGTGACCGGGACGGAGGCTGGCGCGGCAACGGTCAGTTCCAGGCCCTTTTCTTCCGCCAGCGGCTCATACAATTCCCCGATCCCGCGCGCGACTTCGGCGGCGTCGAATTCGACCATGTTGTCGCGCGCCTGTCCGGATTCCGCGCGCGCGATCATCAGCAGCGCGTTGAAGGTCCGGATCAGGCCGTCGGATTCCTCGATTGTGGATTCCAGCGCGGCCCGATAGCCGGCTTCGCTCGGCTGCCTGCGCAAGGCTTCCTCGGCCCGGTTGCGCAGCCGCGTCAGCGGCGTTTTCAGGTCATGCGCGATGTTGTCGGAAACTTCCTTGAGCCCGCGCATCAGCGCCTCGATGCGCTCCAGCATGGCATTGAGGTTTTCCGCCAGACGGTCCAGTTCGTCGCCGGTGCCCGCCACCGGCAGCCGCCCCGACAGGTCGCCGCCCATGATGGTGCGCGTGGTGTCGGTCATGGCGTCCACGCGCCGCAGCACACGGCGGGCGACGAAGAATCCGCCGGCCAGACCGAGAATGACGACAATCGCCGCCGACCACTTGCCAGCGTCGAGCACGACATCGTAGAGCCGGTCGCGTTCATCGAGATCGCGGCCGACCAGAAGGCGAAACCCTCCCGGCAGATGCGAGACCCGCACCAGTGCACGATGCAGTTCGGAAATGTCGCTCTCGTCGAGCCGGCGATAGACCGTCTCGGTCCAGCCCGGATTGGCCATGACGCCCTGCGGCAGCGAGCCGACATTGCCCGCCAGCCCCTCACCGGTCGGCGTGGTGACGAGATAGAGCGACGATCCCGGCCGGCGCGACCGTGCCTCGACGATGAGCACGAGACGCCGGATGCCGGCGGTGTTGAACTGATTCGTCAGCCCTTCGATGTCCAGATTGACCGTGTTGGTGATCTGCTCGTTGAACAGCCGCCGCGTGTTGAAGGCGAAATAGCCAAGCAGAAACACGGCAAACAAGGCGAAGATCGTCAGGTAGACGAGCGTCAGCTTGAACGCCGTGGTGCGGAGAAGTTTACCGAGCGCCGTCACGGATCATGTATCCGGCGCCGCGCACGGTGTGCAGCAGCGGCTGCGCAAAACCCTTATCGATCTTCGAACGCAGGCGCGAGATATGCACGTCGATCACGTTGGTCTGCGGATCGAAATGATAATCCCAGACATTCTCCAGCAGCATGGTGCGGGTCACCACCTGCCCGGCATGTTTCATCAGATATTCCAGCAGCCGGAATTCGCGCGGTTGCAGCACGATTTCCTCGGTGCCGCGCTTGACCTGATGCGACAGCCGGTCGAGTTCGAGATCGGCCACGCGATAGACGGTGTCCTCGTTGCGGCCGCCGCGCCGGCGCGCCAGCACTTCCACGCGGGCCAGCAACTCGGAAAAGGAATACGGTTTGGGAAGATAGTCGTCGCCGCCCGCCCGCAGGCCCTTCACACGGTCGTCGACCTGTCCCAGCGCGGAGAGGATCAGCACCGGCGTCTCGATGCCCTTGTCGCGCAGGATACCGATCACCGACAGGCCGTCGCGCTTGGGCAGCATGCGGTCGACAATGAGAACGTCGTAGTCGCCGTCCAGCGCCATGGCCAAGCCATCCTCGCCGTCGGCGGCCTGGTCGGCCACATGACCGACCTCGCGGAAAGCCCGGACGATGTAGTCGGCCGCGTCGCGGTCGTCTTCGATGATCAAGAGGCGCATGGGAGTCCGTTCAATCATGGATTCGCTCGATAATAGCGAATTCCCGGACTGCATGTGGGGTGGGGAAAAAGGCATGAGGGGGCGGCGACTCTTACGCTACACCGCCGCCCCCTCACTTGACCTCGACCCGGCGGGGGCGACGATTGCCGGTATGCGAGGCTAGAAGGCGGGGACGGGCCTTGCGACCCGTCCCCCAGGGTTTCGTGTCACCGGCGGGGGCGACGATTGCCGGAGCCACGCCCCTATTCCGTTGTCAGCCGCGTCCCGCGGGAAGCGCGACGAAGCGGCTGGATTCACCCGACTTCACCCGCATCAGGACGGTCCGTTTGCCATCCTTCTGCGCATCGGTCAGCGCCTTGCGGACGTCTTCCGGCTTGGACACCGCCTTGCCGCCGACCTCCAGAATGACGTCGCCAGCCTTGAAGCCGCGCTCGGCGGCGGGGCCGCCGGGCTCGACATTGGTCACGACCACGCCGTCGGCGCTTGCCCCAGCTACGGAGCTGGCGGGCGCAAGTTGCAGACCCAGACGCGCGCCGTCGCTGGCGGGCGATTCACGGGTATCGGGAGCGCCGGCCCGCACGTCACGCGGCAATTCGCCGAGCGTGAGGGTCAGGGTCTTCTCGCTGCCCTTCTGCAGGACCGCGAGCTTCACCGAAGTGCCCGGGGCCATCGACCCGATGCGGCGAGCGAGCTCACGCGCATTCTGGATTTTCTCGCCGTTGACCGAGGTGATGACGTCACCCGCCTTGATGCCGGCCTTCTCGGCTGGGCTGCCGGCCTGCGGCTCGGCCACCAGCGCGCCGTCGGTCGACTTCAGGCCCAGGCTGTCGGCGATGTCTTTCGACACCGGCTGGATCTGGACGCCGATCCATCCGCGCATCACCGTGCCCTTGTCCTTGAGCTGGCTGACGACGGAATCCACCGTCGAAGCCGGGATTGCGAAGGCGATGCCGACCGAGCCGCCCGAGGGCGAGAAGATCGCGGTGTTCACGCCCACAACGTTGCCGTCGATGTCGAAGGTCGGGCCACCGGAATTGCCCTTGTTGACCGGCGCGTCGATCTGCAGGAAGTCGTCATACGGTCCGGCGCCGATGTCGCGGCCACGGGCCGAGACGATGCCGGCGGTGACGGTGCCACCGAGGCCGAACGGATTGCCGACTGCAAGTACCCAGTCGCCGATGCGCGGAGCCTTGTCCGCGATCTTGGCGAAGGGGAAACTTCCGCCGTCGACCTTGATCAGCGCGAGATCGGTGCGCGGATCGGTGCCGATGACCTTCGCGGAATAGGTCTTGCCGTCGTCGGTCATGACTTCGACCTCGTCGGCCTTGTCGACGACGTGATTGTTGGTCACGGCATAGCCATCGGCGGAGATGAAGAATCCGGAGCCCTGACCGGCACGGCGCGGACCGCGCGGACCGGGCCCCTGTTGCGGACCCTGCGGCATGTCCGGCATGGCATCCGGGCCAAAGCGGCGGAAGAAGCGCTCAAAGCCGCGCGGCAACTGGCCGTCATCGGACGAGAGCTGCGGTCCGCCATTCATCTTGACGCGAACCGAAATCACGGCGGGTTTCACCTTCTCGACGATGTCGGCGAAACCGACCGGGCGCGCAACCGTCTGCGCCTGCTGGGTCACATTCTGCGCCTGCGCAGTGTGGCGCACGGCGTCCGGCGCAACCAGCACGCCGGCAATACCCAAACTGAGAATGGTGGTTCCGAGCAGCGCGAAGCGGCGTGCCGAGAGGCCGCTCGCTTTCGAACCGGGCAAATTGGAAGTCATGAGGGGTCTCTCCATCTTCATTGCAGGTCAGGACGGTTGAAGGCCGCCCGTTGCAGCTAAAGATGGGGAGTGCCGCGTTACGGCAAACTGTCGGCGGGATTAAATGTTGGTAACGTGGGGAACGGATTTTTATCTAGTAATTTCAAATATTTAGTTAATGCCTGGGCACCTAGATCTGGCCGTCGACCAGTTCGGCGAGGCGCTTCTGCTCCTTGGCGGTCAGTGCCTGCGCCGAATCCCCGCCATCCGCGCCCGCCTGAGCCGATCGCTGCCGCCGCAGGAAGACGACAAGCGCAACGATGCCGCCCAGCAGCACCAATGCGGGCAGCGACCACAGCAGCGCGGTGCGCGCGTTGAAGCGCGGATTGAGCAGGACAAAATCGCCGTAGCGCGCGGTCAAAAAATCCATCACCTCGCTGTCGCTGTCGCCGGCCTGCACCCGCTCGCGCACCAGCAGGCGCAGGTCGCGCGCCAGCGGCGCATCCGAATCGTCGATCGACTGATTCTGGCAGACCATGCAGCGCAATTCGCGTGACAGCGCCCGCGCCCGCGCTTCCAGTGCCGGATCGTTTAGGATTTCGTCAGGCAGCACGGCGAGGGCGGGCGATGCGATGAACAGCGCAAGACAGACGAGGAGATGGCGCAAAGCTGTCATCGCTGTCCTACTCCGCCGGCTGCAGGGCCGACTTCTTCGCGGGCTTCGGTGCGCCGACACGCAGCCGGCGATCCGACAGCGACAGCGCTCCGCCCAGCACCATGATCAATGTACCGATCCAGATCAGCAACACCAGCGGCTTGTGATAGAGCCGCACGGCGATGGCACCGTCGGTGCCGGGATCTCCCAGCGAAATGTAGAGCTGGCTGAAGCCGCGCGTCAGCAACGCCGCTTCCGAGGTGGCCATGCCGCGGGCGGTGAAACTGCGCTTCGACGGATCGAGCGTACCGACGATCTCGCCGTCCTGCCGCACCACGAATTTCGCCACGAGTTCGCGGTAATTCGGCCCCTGTCGCGACACCACGCCATCGAAGGTTACATCGTAGTCGCGCACGGACACCGTCTGCCCCGGCTTCATCGCCAGGATCTGTTCGGCATTGTAGCTGCTTTCGCCGATGATCCCGAGCAGCGAGACGCCGAGTCCGAAATGCGCCAGCGCGGTGCCGAACACCGAGCGCGGCAATCCCCTCGCCCGCCGCAGCGATATGCCGACCGGCTGGCGGAACAACTGGATGCGCTCGACCAGATCGACCAGCGCGCCGACCATGACATAGACCGCAAGTCCGATCGCAAATGGCGCCAGCACTGGCCCGCCACGGATGATCGCGAAGGTCACGGCGATCGCGACAAGACCGGCCGCGAAAGCCACCATCAGACGCTGTGCGGCGCCGAGCAGATCGCCGCGCTTCCACGCCAGCAGCGGCCCGAACGGCACCGCCAGCAGCAGCGGAACAAAGAGCGGACCGAAGGTGGCATTGAAGAACGGCGCGCCGACCGATATTTTTTCACCGGTCAGGGACTCCAGCGCCAGCGGATACAGCGTGCCGACAAACACCGTCGCCAGAGCCGTGGTCAGCAGCAGATTGTTGAACACCAGCGCGCCCTCGCGCGAGATCGGCGCAAAGATGCCGCCCTGCTTGAGCAGCGGCGCGCGCCAGGCATACAGCGCCAGCGAACCGCCGATGAACAGCACCAGAATGGCGAGGATGAAGACGCCGCGCGTTGGATCAGTGGCAAAGGTGTGCACCGAAGTCAGCACGCCGGATCGCACGAGGAAGGTGCCGAGCAGCGACAGCGAAAAGGCGAGAATGGACAGCAGCACCGTCCATACCTTCAGCGCATTGCGCTTCTCCATCACCACCGCCGAATGCAGCAGTGCGGTGCCCGCGATCCACGGCATCAGCGAGGCATTCTCGACCGGGTCCCAGAACCACCAGCCGCCCCAGCCCAGTTCGTAATAGGCCCAGTACGAGCCCATCGCGATCCCGAGCGTCAGGAACATCCATGCCGCCAGCGTCCATGGCCGCACCCAGCGCGCCCAGGCGGCGTCGATCTTGCCCTCGATCAGCGCAGCGACCGCGAACGAGAACGAGATCGAGAAGCCGACATAGCCGAGATAGAGCAAAGGCGGATGCACCGCGAGGCCAACATCCTGCAGGATCGGGTTGAGGTCGCGCCCCTCGAACGGCGCCTGCGGCAAGCGCGCAAACGGGTTGGAAGTCGCGAGAATGAAGAGATAGAACGCCGCCGCGATCCAGGACTGCACGCCCAGCACATTGGCACGCAACGTCGCCGGCAGGTTGCTTCCGAAAAAGGCGACCAGCGCTCCGAACACGCTCAGGATCAGCACCCAGAGCAGCATTGAGCCTTCATGATTCCCCCATACGCCGGTGATCTTGTAGATCAGCGGCTTGGCGGAATGCGAATTCTCGAACACATTGACCACGGAAAAATCCGAACTCACATACAAGACCGTGAGCGCAGCAAACGCAACGGCGACAAAAGCGAATTGCGCGAAGGCGGCGATGTCGGCGACGCCCATCAGGGCCGGGTCGCGCAGGCGCGCGCCAACCACCGGCACGCTGCCCTGGATCAGCGCGAGCGCGAGCGCCAGCACCAGCGCATAATGGCCGATTTCCGCGATCATTTCTGTTGCACGGGTGCGCCGCCCTTCTTGTCGTAGTCGTCTTTCCAGTGCCCCTGCTTCTTCAGCGCGTCGGCCACTTCCTTGGGCATGTAGGTTTCGTCGTGCTTGGCGAGTACGGTCTCGGCCCGGAACGCCTTGGCGTCGGTCAGCGTGCCTTCCGCGATCACGCCCTGCCCCTCGCGGAACAGGTCCGGAAGGATGCCGGTATAGCTCACGCGAATGACGTTCCTGCCGTCGGTCACGTCGAATTGCGCGTTCAGATCGCGGCGGTCGAGCGTGCCCGGCTGCACCAGCCCGCCCAGCCGGATGCGGGTACCGGGCTTGACCTGCTTCTCCACCACGTCGGTCGGTGAATTGAAGAAGACGATGGAATCCTTCAGCGCGGTCAGCACCAGAACGGCCGCCAGCGCAAGAACGCCGAGACCCGTTCCGATCAGAACCAGACGCCGCTGCTTGCGTGTCATGTCACCTCTCGCCTCGCGTCCGCATTCG
Source organism: Pseudorhodoplanes sp. (assembly GCA_022843165.1). Classification (GTDB taxonomy): domain Bacteria; phylum Pseudomonadota; class Alphaproteobacteria; order Rhizobiales; family Xanthobacteraceae; genus Pseudorhodoplanes. Next base: position 73,058 of record JALHOD010000005.1, on the reverse strand, counting down.
GTCGCGGCCGCATCTATATAGGTCTGTTTCAGGCAGCATTGCGTTCAGCCCTCCAGCCCCAGATCCTTGGCAAATTCGTCGAGCTTTTTGCGCTTGTCGGCATCCTCGCCTAGCGCCTTGCGCGCATCCGCCAGGGCCGCGCGCGCCTTGTCGGCCTCGCCCAGCACGATATAGGCGCGCATCAGCCGCAGCCAGCCGTCGAGATCGGAGCTGTCGGCCTTCAGCCGCTCGGCCAGGCGATCCACCATGCCACGGACCATCTCGCCGCGCTGTTCGGGCGTAAGCTGCTGCGCCGCCGCGACATCGTCGGAGGACGGCCCCGGCGCAGCCGCGTCGGGATCGACGCGCGACAGCGAGGACTGGATGAGCGGACGATAAGGCGCGTTGGCCGGCGCCCGCGCCAGCAGTTCGCGCCAGATCCGGCCCGCCTCCTGCGGCTTGCCGTCCTGCTCGGCGGCAAGTCCTGTATAATATTGTGCTTTCACGTCTGCGGCATTGAGCGCCAGCGCGCGATCGAACACGGCTTTTGCGTCGACTGTCACCATGCCATTGGCGGCGGCGACCATGGCTTCGCCGAGATCGGCTTCGCGTTCGGCGGTCGCGCCCAGAAGATGTAACGCATTTCCGCGCGCGCGCACCGCGTCGGTGAAGCGGCCGGCGCGCATATAGACCGGCGCCACCACCTCCCAGCCGCGTCCATCTTCCGGGTTGCGCTCCAGATGGGCCTCGACCTGCGCCACCATGCTTTCGATCGATCGTTGTTCGGGCGCCTGCGCGCTGCGCGAGGCGAGCGGCGCGCCCGGCAGATGCGGAGAGCCGAAGCTGAGATAGAGCGCCGCGGCGCCGACTGGCAGAAGAACAAGTGCCATCAGCGCGGCCGCACGGCGGCGCCACAACGCCGCGGATGGCGGAGTCTTTGCCGAATTCTGAGTCTGGTCGGCCGCCGCCAGCAAACGGCGCGAGACCTCGACCCGCGCGGCCTCCGCCTCCTGTGCGCCGATCAGCCCGGCGGCCAGATCGCGCTCGATTTCCTCGAGCTGGTCCCGGTACACCGCCAGATCGCTGCCAGAACGCCCCTGCCCGCCCCGCCGCGACAGCGGCCAGAGCACGGCGAAAACGGCCGCGGCGGTCATGAGAGCCAGAATGAACCAGAGGGTCATGGCCCGCTTACATCACGGGCGGGCGCACCCTGCAACTGGTCTAAATTCAGCCTTTGGCGGCCTTGCGCTCGCTATGGACGGCCACATCGGCGGCCTTTTCCAGGGTGGCGGCATAGTCGTCCCCGAACACCTTGGCGCAGAAGCGCGCCGCCGCATCGACCTGGGCCTGCCGGAACGCCCGGTCGGCATCCCCGGCCATGCGCAGGGCCTCGATCAGGGGCTGCGTGGAGGTGTCGAGATAGTTCTGCACGTCGGAATAGACCCGCTGGGTCATCTCGTTGATCGCCAGTTCGCCGGCGTAATTGCGGCAGATGCCGACGAATTCGATCAGCGCCTCGGTTTCCGCCACATCGCCGGGATCGAGCGTGGCGACCGCCGTGATCTCCTTCGCCGGCCGCGGCCGCAGCAGGCGACGAACCCGGCCCGGCAGCGAGTCGATCTCGGCCTTCAGCATGTTGGAGATTTCGGTGCGGATCGCCGACAATTCCCGGCCCCAGGGCGAGTCGGTGGAAAGATTAATTTCGGTACGGATGCCACGCGCCGCGTCGTGGATGGCTTTCAGCAGCGCGCCGACCGCGACGCCCTTGCCGCTGCGCAATTCGGCTTTCAGTTCGCCGACCATGCGCTCCATTTCGGAGAGCACCATGGAGACGGTGATTTCATATTGCGTTTCGGCGACGCGCGCGGCGGAATCGCTGCCGGCGGCGCGGGTGGCGAGCCGGATCAATTGCCAGGGTGCCGCCAGACGGCTCATCACCATCACCAGCACATAAAGGAACAGCGACGAACCGCCGGCGACCGGCGATTCCACCAGCGCCTTCACATCGTCGACCATCTGGTCGGAAAAATTCTTGACATGGCCCGGCAGGCGGGCACCGAAGGCCGCGAGCTTGTCGCGCGCCTGCAGGACTTTCAGGATGGCCTGCACATCTTCGAGCGCGCGCGGCGTCGAGACCTGGGCAGTCAGCCGGCGCATCGCCTTGTCGTCCTGCCAGGCGGCATTGAGCGCCTGCTCCATCCGCACCGCAACGCGATCCTGGAAGGCGCGCGCCAGTTCTTCCGCTTTATTGTTGTCGCCGGTCGAGAGCGCGCGGGCGACCTGATCGGTAATGGCCTTGGCTTCGCCCGGCAGCAGATCGCGGCAAACCCAGTTCCAGATCGGGTCGAGCGAGACGCGCGCAATGCGGCCGGGATGTTTGTGTGTGGCGGCGTCGTCGACCAGGAAGGGTTCGAGCGGCTGGAAGAACAGACGGGCGAGATTGCCGGCACGCGGCGACGGGCGGCCGCCCTCACGCGCGAAACGGCGCAATTCCTGCAGCACCAGTTCGGCGCCCGTGGCCTCCTCGCCGCGCAGCAGTCCTCGTTCAAGCTCTGAAATCAGCAAAGCCTGAGCGTCCGGCTTGAGATCCCGGAGGAACTGACGCAAGCGGTCGACGAGCGGTTCGTCGGCCATTGTTGACACACCCTAACGCTCCACACCCAAGCCTTGTTGATAGCCGCAGGGCGTTAAGAAGCCGTTAGGTGCGATGAAGCGTCTCAGGTTACCGGCTGCCAGCTTCCGTCGGGATTGCGGCAGGCCTGACCGCGCGCGATCTGGGGGCGGCCGTCGATATAGATGGTGTGGGTATAGTCGCGGCAGCGGGTGCCGCGGCGGTCATAATACGGGCCGGGCACGATCGAGCCACGGCGGCCGGAATCGGGATTTTCCCAGCCGACCGGCGCACCGGGCGCGCCGCCTTCCAGGGCCGCCATCTGCGCTTCATAGGCACGCTGGCGATCCTCGTCGTCCAGGGCCGCGCCCAGGCGGTTGCCGACCATGCCGCCGATTACCGCGCCCGCGACGCCCGCCGCGACCCGCGACCGGGTGGAACCGCCGATCTGCGAGCCGATGGCCGCGCCGGCCACGGCGCCCAGCACCGTGCCGGTTCCTTCCTTCGGGCCGGTGTCAGCCATTCGTTCGCTGGCGCAGCCGGCCAGAGCGAGGCCGGTCAAGGCAATGACGATGATCTTGGCTGAAGCCATGGGCCCCCTCGCAGGTTACTCATGAATGTGTAGCGGCAATCGCTTGCCGGCTGGTTACCTTGCGGCAGGGATTGCGGCAAATCTCTGACCCGGCGCGGGTTTACGCCGCCGGCAGCACCAGTTCCGCGCGCAGACCGCCAAGCGGCGCCGCGCCCAGCGTCAGGCCGCCGCCATACAGACCGGCCAGTTCGACCACAATCGACAGGCCGAGGCCCGATCCCGGCTTGGTCTCGTCCAGCCGCCGGCCGCGCCGCGCCACCTGCTCGCGCTCAGCCGGGGTCAGCCCGCGGCCGTCGTCGTCCACCACAATACGGATGACATGCTGCGCGGCATCGAGCCGTTCCATCGACACGTCGATCACGACCCGCGACTGTGCCCATTTGCAACCATTGTCGACGAGATTGCCGACCATCTCCTCGAGATCCTGCTGCTCGCCGCGAAACCGCACATCCTCGGGGGCGTCGAATTTCAGCAGCAATCCCTTGCCGGGATGCGCCTTCTCCATGGTGCGCGCGATCGCCTGCATCACCGGCAGCACGTCGGTGACGCTGCCGACGACGGTCAGGCGCGCCGCCAGCCGAGCGCGCTCGAGATGGCGCGCCACCTGGTCGCGCATGATATCGGTCTGCTCGCGCACCTTCTGCGCCAGCGGATCGTCGCCGCGCGCCGCAGCCTCGTTGACCATGACCGAGAGCGGCGTCTTCAGTGCATGCGCCAGATTGCCGACATGCGTGCGCGCGCGTTCCACGATCTCGCGATTGGCGTCGAGCAAGGCGTTGGCTTCCCGCGCCAGCGGCGCGATCTCGACCGGGAAATGTCCCTCCAGCCGTTCGGCGGTGCCGGCGCGGATCGCGGCCAGACTTTGCGAAATGCGCTTGAGCGGCGCAAGCCCGAAACGGACCTGGAACGCGGTGGTGAGAAGAAGGATGAGCGCGAGCCCGCCGAAGGTCAGGCCGAGCGCGCGATCGAATCCGCGAATATCCTCTTCGATTTCGGCGGCATCGCCCGCCACCGCAACCAGAAAACTGCCTTCGTCGCCGAGATCGATGGTCCGCTCGACGACGCGCAATTTCTGCTCTTCCGGTCCGTTCGCATAGCCGGTGCGGATGCCGACCGCGGCGACGGCGTTCGCCACCGGCAGGCGCGGCAGGCCGCCGTCCCACAGCGAACGTGAGGCGCGCACATCCTGCTTGTCGCCGTCGACGCGGGTGACCTGCCAGTACCAGCCCGACAGCGGCAATTCGAACAGCGGTTCGCTGACCGATTGCGGGAACGGCTCGTTGGGATTTTCGGGAGAGGCGACGTCGGAGATGAGGGTGCGCAGATAGACGCCGAGGCGGGAATCGAAGGCGCGCTCCACCGCCTGGCGGTAGAGCGAGGACAGGACGATGCTGGTGGCGAGCAGGATCACCACCGTCCATGCGGTCGCCCACAGGAACAGGCGGAGCGCGAGTGAGTTAGCGCGCATCTGGCGGGGTGAGAAGATAACCGAGGCCGCGCACGGTCTGGATCACGTCGATGCCGAGCTTCTTGCGGATGCGGCCGACGAACACCTCGATGGTGTTGGAGTCGCGGTCGAAGTCCTGGTCGTAGAGATGCTCGACCAGTTCGGTGCGCGACACCACCCGTCCGGTGTGATGCATGAGATAGGACAACAGCCGGTATTCGTGGCTGGTCAGCTTGACCGGATGGCCGTCCACGCTGACGCGGCCGGTGCGGGTATCGAGCCGGACCGGGCCGCAATTGAATTCGCTCTTGGCGTGGCCGGCCGAGCGGCGCAGCAGCGCCCGCACCCGCGCCAGCACTTCCTCCAGATGGAAGGGCTTGGGCACATAATCGTCGGCGCCGGCGTCGAAGCCCTGCACCTTGTCGCTCCAGCGGTCGCGCGCCGTCAGCATGAGCACCGGCATGGCGCGACCGGCGCGCCGCCAGGCTTCCAGCACCGAGATGCCGTCCATTTTCGGCAGGCCGATATCCAGGATGACCGCGTCATAGGGCTCGGTCTCGCCCAGATAATGCCCCTCCTCGCCGTCGAACGCGCGGTCGACGACGTAGCCGGCTTCGGTCAGCGCGGCAGCGAGCTGGCGGTTGAGATCGGGATCGTCCTCGACGACGAGGAGACGCAAGATGGTACCCTCCGGGGTCAGCCGCCCTCGGCCACAAGGCCGGTCTGGGCATCGACAGTCTTGCGGGTCACTTTGCCATCGCGCGCCACGACTGTCAGCAAATAGACGAGGCCCTTTGGACCCTTGCAAAGCTGGGCATTCACCACCTCGCCGCGGCGGGCCTTGGTGGCGCGGATCGCCCTGGACAGCGGAACCACCTTGCCCGCGGCCGCCACATGCCGGCGCTGGTCCGGGGTCAGACAGTCGGCCAGATTGGCGGGCCTGTCGGCGGCCCTGGCCGGAACGGCAAGGCCGGCGGCGGTGAGCGCCGAGGCGAGAATCAGGATGGCGGGTGACATGGCGCTTTCAATAGGAATCGGCCGGTGAACCCGGGATGAATGCGGATCAAGGCGGAATGGCGGCGGCTATGCGCCAAACGTCGCATCATCTCCTTCCAGGAGGTGGCGGATCCCAGCCGGCACCGGGAATCCGTAGCCGCTCCCGGGCGCTTCGAGTCTGAGCTTGCCGGATTTGTGATAACTGCTCGTGTAAAGCTCCGCACCGATCATTTGCAGAGCCAGCACGATCGCCTGAACTGCGTCGGCGCCCCAGGCCTTCATTCCATGACGGCCTTCCGGCCAGTCGACTTCATACTGACACCACCAGGCATCCTGACTGGCTTCCGGAGCGAACAGCCTGATCGCGATGTCGATATCACCGTCGGCTTCGCTGAGTTTGAGGATGCGTGTCGCAATGATCATGACCTTCCCTCAATAATTCAACGGCGGGACAGGCAAGTCCTGGAGCGTCGCAGTGCATGCGTCTGCGCCGACATTCGATGCCAACGTAGTCCACTCGAGAAAGCCGGAACAGGTCAAGCCTCACCCGCGCCCCGCCGTGAACACCCGCGCCACCTTCTCAAACGGCCGCGCGATGAAGAACGAGAGAATGATCGCCTGCTCGTAGGTGTCGTAGGGCGCCGGCAGCTTTGCGATTCCCCATCCCAGCGGAAAGGTGGAGTCGAGGACGATGGCGCCGAAATGCACCACGCAGGGATAGACCAGCAGCGGCCGGATCCACGCCGTCACCCGCCAGCCGCGATCGGCCTGCAGGATGTCCGCCTGCCGCTTGCGCGCCTCGAGTTCGGCATTGATCTGCGCCAATGCCACCTGGGTGTCGGCCTGCACGCCGGTCTGGAAGCGCGCCAGGTCCTCGCTCGCCTTCTGCCGGAAATGATCGGCGACGCGCGTCACGATGCTCTCGAGCAGACCGCTGCCGAACAGGCCAAGAATTTTGAGAACCAGTCCGCCGATCATCTCAGCCATCCTTCCGGCCGACGCGGCCCGTCGTCGCGAAGCGCAGCATGATGGTGACCACGCCGATGATGGCGATGATCTTCACCGCATGAGCCGGCGGCAAGAGCGGCGCGAGATCCACCGCCTGCAGCGCATCGAGAATGTCGGCTGTGATGCCGGCGCCCGCGACCAGCGCCCCGAACGCAATCGTCTTCCAGCCTTTCAGCGTCTCGCGCAGCGGCGCGATAAAGCCTGGCGCGCCAACAGGCGCGTCCTGCCGCCGTGTCCGCCAGCGCGTCCACGCGATCCAGCCGCCGGCCGCGAGCAGCGCGGCCAGCGCGACACACACCATCACGCCCGGCCATCCCGCGCCGGCGTCATGCGCGGCTTGCGCCGCCGCGCCGCCCGCCACCACCGCCGCGGCGGTGGTGACCTTGCGCGCGGTCTTTGCCAGCGGCACTTCGCCCCGGCCCTGCGCCGGCGACGGCAGGCCGCCGTCCTGCGCGCCGTTGGCCAGCGCCAAAGCCGCGCGCCGCACCTCGGCGACGCGGCGGCCCCAGCCCGCGCCAAACACCGACCATGTGCGCAGGCGTTTCAGAAAGGCCAGCCGCTCGTCGCACAGCCGCGCAACCAGACCGGCGGCGTCCTGCGCCCGCGCCGCTTCGATCAACGCGTCGCTCATGCGGCCGTCGTCCGGCAGGCCGAGCAGCCGCTGCAGCACCTTGGCCGCGCGCGACACCCCGCTGTTCACCCCGTAATCGAACATCGCGTAATCGAGTCCGGCCGGCAGTTCGTCGCAGCGCAGCGCGCGCCAGTATTTTTCGCGGTAGATCGCCTTCGCATGGTCCAGCGGCATCGCCCGCACATCGTCGGCGTCCGCGTCCGGTTTCACATACTTGCGATAGTCGGCGATGGTGATGCCGAACTTGGTCGGCCCGCCCGGATCGCTCGGATGGTTGGAATAGCCACCCTCGTGCACCAGCAGGCGCCGGAGGGCGTCGTCATAGCTCGATGCCGCCATGGCGCCCTCACAGATCGAGCTTCAGCGGCCATTTGCCGGCCGCGTAGCGATAGGCGCACAACGCCGCGATCTGGGCGAAGACAATCGCCCATCCAAGCCAAGCCATGGGGAACCTCCTGTAATATGTGAGCCTGAATCAAAAGCGGGCCGCGCGCGCCTGCGTCATCCCTCCCCCGCTTGCGGGGAGGGTCGGCGTGCGTCAGCGCGTCGGGGTGGGGGCGAACGCGAAGGAGTGCGGAGCAGGCGCGTGCGCGCGCAACGTCTCCACTTCCGCCACCACCCGCGCTTGCAGCGCCGGATCGTCGTCGAGCCGGCTGTGGATGCGGTCATGCCGCTCCTGGATCAGCGCGCCGGCAAAACCCGCGCCGGCGCGCAGGGTGCCGCGGCCGAGCGGCGTCATCTTCTGGTAGAAGCAGATCGCGCGTTCGACATTCTTCGGCACCGGCGGCGGCCCAAAGAGTAGCCGGAAGGACGTCGGATCGAAACACACCACCAGCGGCACCGTGACGCCGCGCGCGCCCAGCAGCACCGCGATCTTCAGCGCGGCGTCCGCGCCCATCGAATGCCCGATCAGGACCGGCCGCGCGCCGCCTTGCGCCGCGCGCAAGGCCGCGTCGAAAATCCGCGGCACCTCGCCATAGGGCCGCAGGAACGAGCCCTGATCGTGAACGGAACAAGGCACGCCGATCAGCGTCAGCCGGCCGGCGAGAACGTCCATGCCGCCGGAGAAATAAAAGGGGGCGCCGCCCGCGAGCCCGCGGATGGCGAAGGCGTGAATTGCAGTCATTGGGAAATGCCTCAAAAAAAGCCGCGTAGCGGCGACCACCAAGTAGGTTGCCCGTCAGTCACGAAATGTATTGGCCGCCTGTTGCAGGCGTGCCATTGGCATTGCCAGGGAAGTAAGTAGCCGACGCACCGCCAGCCCCTGCAATGACGCCGTTGCCCTTCACCTCATATCGCTTGCCGGCAAATGTGCCGCTGTAGTTCATGGCGTGGCTACGGACATGACCCAGCGACCAGGCATTTGCGAAAGCGCCGGAAAAGCTGCGCGTGCCGCTCGCCGTGACCGTGCCCCCTTCCATCTGGATATGTCCGCCCTCATCGGCGATGAAATGATAATCGGCATCGCCCGAAATCGTGTAGTTCACCCCCGCGCCGCCCGTCTCCGTCGAATTGCCGATGCGCACGATGCCGCCGAACGACGCGTAGATGTGCGCATGTAACGGCCCCGCCGCGCCGAAATCGACCGGCCCGGTAACCACAATGACGCCGTTGCGCCGCGCGACGAGGGGGAATCCGGCCGTGGCCGTCGTCATCTTCACGCCCTCGACCCGCAGCCGGCCGCCGTCGGTGACGCTGAAGCAATGCGCGCTGGTGGTTGAAATGACGACATTCGATGGCGTCGTGGTGTCGCCGCGCACGGTCACATGGCCGTTGCCGATCCACGGGCCGCTTACCGCGGCCCCGCCGGCATAGGTGCCGTTGCCGAGCTGGATGGTCACGTCATGGATGGAGATATCGAGCGCGGCGGCAACGTTGATGGCCTTCTGCAGGGTCAGGAACGCGCCGCCCGCGCTGTTGGACAATCCGTCGTTGGAATCCGATCCATCGGTGCGGACATAATAGGTGCGGTTGCCGGTGAGCAGTTCGCGCGTCGCGCCGCCGCCGCCCCCGCCGCCCGCCTGCGGACCCGCCAGCAGCTTCCAGCGGCTGTCCGCCGCGTCGTACCAGAGCAGTGCCGATTGCCTCGCGGCCAGCGTCACGTCGGCGCCGAGCGCAAACCGGTTGCCGGCGCTGGAGCCGCCATGCTCGGTCTTCAGCACGATGGATTGCGTGCCGGCATTGAGCAGCGCGACCGCGCGCCCGTCGCCGCCGCCCGACAGGCCGGTGATGCTGCGCGCGGCATCCGAGGACAGCCGCAGGATGCTGGCGGCAGCCAGTCCGGCCGGATTGTAGTCGTTCTGGTCGGCGGCGATCTGCGCGGGGGAAATGTCGCCGGTCAGAAAGAAGCCGGCATTGATCTTGGTGGCGCCGCTCGCGCGATCGAACAGCAAGGCGTCGATCCAGGCGGCGCCGTCCGGCGAGACCCTGACATGCAGGTCGTCGTCTGCGACCAGGCCGATTTCGGCGCGGCCGGACAGGCCGGTCTGCATCAGCAGCGACAGCGTGTGGGATGCGGAGTCCTTGTTCAGCCGGCAGCGCAGGCTGCCGTCGCCGCCGTCGGCGACCGTGCGCGCGGTCCACAGCGCAGCGTTGAGCCTGGCGGCGAACGGAGTGCCGGCGTCGGCCGCCATGCCGACCCCGAGGCGGGTGAGATCGTGCAACTCGCTGACGCCGCCGAGCGCATCCAGCGCCGGCACCCAGCCGGCGCCGTCGAAGGCCAGCAGCGCGGATTCATCCGCGACAAAACAGGTCCAGCCCGCGCGCGGCGGATGGAACAGCCAGCCGCCGTCGGAGAAATGCGCGATCTGCCCGTCCTTGCCGGCAAAGCCGCCCGAGCCCGGCGCCTTGACAAGATAGCGGTCTCCGTCCGCCGGCGCGGGCGGCGGCGCCGGCAGATCGCGATCTTTCACCGTCAGCATCACCAGTGCGTCGAGCGCACGCAAGGCCTCGTTGTGCGTGACATGCTTTTGCGCCTGCCCGCCTTCGATGAAGGGCAGCGAAAGATTCGGAGTGCTGGTCATGGGTTTCCTTTTTCCGCGTCCCGCTTGCGAGAGCGGGAGAGATCACAGCGCGAGTGTTGCCGTCGCCGCTATTCCGCGTCCGACGCTCGCCGACATCTGCGCCACGCGGAAGGTCAGGCTCGCCTGCGGCGATCCGAAATCGGAAAGCTCATCGGCATTGGCGTAAAGCGCAGCCGGCGTTTCCGCCGTCAGCGTGCGGACGACGCTCGCGCCGTCCAGAATGTCGATCTCGTATCGCTCGCTGACCTCCCCGAGCGGCACGTCCTGCGTTTCCCAGGAATCGCCGCCGATGCGCGTGCGGCGGATCCAGCGCAGCGCGATGCCATCGATCGTCCGCACCGCGCGCAGATGCACCGGCGACAGCGGCCTGAGCGCCGTGGTCGCCGGCGTCACCGTCATGGCCACCGCCGCGCCGTCGCCGTGATCGCGTCCGGCCGCCACGATGCGCAGATGCATGTCGCGGCCGAGCTGGTCCAGCCCGCGTGCCAGAGCCGTCACATGCTGGTCGAGCAGCACGAACGGCGCGCCGGCCGGCAGCGGGTCCGCCATCGCGCCTTCGCTGCCGGCCTGTCCGCGCAGGAACCGCGACAGCTCATAGGTGCGCTCCGCCACCAGTTCGGCCCGCGCGAATTGCACAACCTCCCACGCGCCTTCGGGCCGCCGCAGGGCCGAGACATTGGCGCCGTTCAGCATCGCGGTATCGGCCACCGATGTCAGCGCGCCGCCGTAAAGCCGCACCCGCATCCGGTGCGCATGATCGAAACGGCCGGCCGGTCCGGCCGGCAGATCGTCGAGCGTCTCCCCGGCGATGGCGGGCGCAAAAGTCAGGCCCGCGCGCGAAAAGCTCAGCCCGTCGCCGGAGGTCCAGATCGCCACCGCGCCCGGCCAGGGATCGGCGAACACCGCGATGCGAGCCAGCACCGGCGGCTCGGCGGCGTCGAGCGTGGGCAGGTCGAGGATATGCGCCTGCACCGGCCCGATCGCGGGCGGCAGATCGGACGTCCGGCGGCGCGGCGCGGGCAGCGGCAGATCGAACACCTCCGGGTCGATGGCGCGCGCCTTGATCGCGCGGTGCTCGGTGTCGACGATCTCGCGGATTTCGAACAGACGCCGCCGGCCCCTCACCGTCAGCGCGATCACGTCGCCGGGCGCAAGCCGCAGCAGACTGGGCGGCAGCGCGAACTCGGCGGTCTCCCGCCCCACCCACAGATCCTGCAGCCAGATTTCCGCGCGCCGCTCGGCGGCGGAATCGGTCGTCACCATCGCAACGTCGTGCTGGATCGCGCGCGCGGCCGCGCCCACCAGCCGCCGTGACGAGGCCGCCGCGCGCCGGTAGTCGGAGCCGGCATCGGTGAATCCGAGCGTGATCTCGCGCGGCAATTCGGTTTCCTGCGCGCGCGCAAGACGCGCCGGCGCGCCCTCGCGCGGCAGCACCAGATCGTCCTCGTCGAGTTCGACCAGCGGGGCGCGCCGCCACGCGGACGGAACGCCAGCGCGCCGGCCTCCTCCGCCGCATCGAAGGCATAGGTCAGCGCCAGCGGCTCGATCGCGGCGCGCGCGGTCATCGGCCGGTCGATCACATAGCCGTCCGGCCCTTCGCCGAGAGCCGACGTATTATGTGTGCCGGCCCCGGCGTCCGCGGCAATGGCCGCGACCAGTCCGTCCAGTTGCGAGGCGCCGAGCCGTCCGGTCAGCCAGTGTCCGGTCTCCCAGTTCGGGCCGTCGCTCCACACATCGGTGGCGGCGGGAAAGACCGGATAGGGCCGCGCGTCCCAGGTCCACAGATGGATGCCGGAGGGCTCCACCATCCGCCCTGTATAAAGAGAGGAGGACGGATTGAGCTCGCTGTCGGCGCTGAACGCATTCAGCATGGTTTCCAGATAGCGGCGCTGGATCAGGTCGTCGCGCCGCCCGTTGGAAAAATGGGGATAGCCGCCGGTCGCCGATTTCGGGTCGGGAAAGATGCTCGGCTGGTTGGCGCCCTTGTCCACCGCCGGGCAGCCGGTCTCGGTCAGCCAGAACGGCTTGCTCTCCGGCAGCCATGCCGTCGGCGACGCCAGCTCCGCGCTGTCGACGCGCTCATAATGTGCGTTCGTCCAGAAACTCCAAAGGTCCTTTTGCCGGAACATCCACGGCTTGCCGAGCCCGTCGGTGATCGGCGTGCGCGTTTGCGTCCGGCGCGCGGCCGCGTCGGCATAGAAGAAGTCATGGGCCTCGCCGCCGGATAGGTTGCCGGTCAGATAATCGCGATCGTAGACCGACGCGGCGCTCGCGCGGTCGAGATGATCGGGGGTGTCGCGCCAGTCCGACAGCGGCGCATAATAGTCGATGCCGATGGCGCCGATCGCAGGCGAGGCCCAGAGCGGATCGAGCGGAAACCGCACTTCGCTCGCGCCGGGATCCACCACATGCGCGCCGTATTCGGTCCAGTCGGCGGCATAGGTCACCGTGCATCCGCCGCCGAGAATGGTTTTGACGTCGCCCGCCAGCGCCACAAGCTGCGTCACCGCCGGATAGACGCCCGGCGCCGCGCGCACGCGCGTCAGGCTTTTCAGTTCCGAGCCGATCACAAACGCTTCGACGCCGCCGGCCGCCGCCGCAAGAGCCGCGTAATGCAGGATCATGCGCCGGTAATTCCAGTTCGAGGGACCGCCGCCGGCGAAGAACGCATCGACCTGTGATCCGGCCGCAGCCGTGCCGTCGGGAGAGCCATCGACACCCGGCGCCGGATCGCAGGTGATCTGCCCGCGCCAGGGATAGGCCGGTTGCGGCGCGCCGCCGGTCCAGGGATCGGGCAAGGCATTGCCCGCCGGAATATCCATCATCACGAAGGGATAGAGCGTGACTTTCAGTCCGCGCGCTTTCAGCTCCGCGATCAGATGGGTGACGCTGGAATCCGACGGCGTGCCGCCGAAGGCCGGACGCCCCTCGACCTGCGAGACCAGATAGGCGCTGCCGCGCGCAACGCCGGCCACGCTCCAGGTCGCGCCGTGCGTCGATTTCTGCGCGTTGTCGATGCCGGGCCGCAGCCGGCAATGCCCCGCGCGCAGATCGTCGCCGAACCAGGCGACGATGACCGCAACCCGTTCGAGATTCGGACACACCGCCTGCAACTCGTCGAGCGAGGCGATCATGTCGGACGGCGCATGCGCGACATGCCGGTTCTCGGGCGCGGATTGCCCCGGCCCCATCACCTGCACCACGGTCGCGGGCTCGTAGCCGAATTCGGTCGCGCCCGGGATCAGCGTCACCGCGCGCACCTGCTGCTCGAGCTGGCCGACGGGACGCACCACCTCGAACGACAATTGCGGAATGCGGTTGCCGAAATGGCCGAGCGGCAGCCGCTCGAACACCACATAGGCCAGCCCGCGATAGGCCGGCGCGTTGCCGGCACCCTCCTTGGCGACGATCAGCGGGTCGGGATCCTGCGCCTCGCCGCCATTATATATGCGGCATGTCACGCCCAAGAGATCGAGCGGCTTGCCGTCGGCCCAGACCCGCAGGATGTGCCCGATCGGGCCTTCGCACAGACCGACCGCGACATTGCCGAAATAGCTGTAGGTGGTCGTGGTAGTGGTGACAGCCGGACTTCCGCCGCCGCCACCGCCGCCCTTGCCGCCACCCCCGCCGGTGGTCTCGCTGCGGGTGACGATCTCCTCCTGCAGCCTTGTCGCCCAGATCACCTGGCCCGACAGCCGCGCGCGGCCATAGACCCGCGGGATCGGCGCACCTTCCGACGACGCCATGACATCGAGATCGGCGAGACGCGGACCTTCGCGCGAGCGCTGGATGGTCTCGCCGCCGAACAGCGAACGGTCGATAAAGCTGCCGGCAACCGCGCCGGCGAGGCGGCCCGCGACGGCGCCGGCTGGCCCGAAGGCGCTGCCGATGGCTTGCCCGGCGACGGAGAGAAGAAGAGCGGCCATCAGTCCGTCACTCCGGGAAAGGCGAAGGCATAGCCGATGCGCCGGCGCCACCAGGGCGCGAGCGTAACTTCGGCCACCGCCGCGCCGTCATGGGCATGAATCATCCTGTCGGGTGCCGTCACGATCGCCGCGTGCTTGGCCAACAGTCCCGTCCGCCAGCGAAACAGCAGCACGTCCCCCGGCAGGAAAGCTTTCACGTCCACCGGCGCGAGATGACGGAAACCCGCCTCCGCCAGCGGCTCGTGCTGCGCCACCTCGGCCCAGTCGCGCGCATAGGGCGGCGCGCGTTCCGGCTCCTCGCCATAGAGCGCACGCCACACCCCGCGCACGAGGCCGAGACAGTCGCAGCCAATTCCTTTCAGCGAAGCCTGATGCCGGTACGGCGTACCGATCCAGCTGCGCGCCTCGGCGACGATGAGGGTGCGGGTCACGGCTGCAGGCTCCCGCCGTCATTGCCCGGCTCGCCCTCGACGGCGTAGCGCATGACGAAATCGTTGCCGGGGATATGCGGAAAGCCGCGGAAGTTGACGATGTTGTTGAACCGATTCCGGCAGGTTGCGAATCTCTTGTCGCAACCCGCTGTGACTACGAACAGATCGTCTTCCGTGACCGGCTCCGGCAGCGCCTGCCAGAGTTCGATCACGGTCTCGCCGCCATCGTGACGATGCCGCTTCACTTCCACCGCAAGGCCGGCATTGGCGCCGGTGCCGAAGGTGAGCTTGCCGGCGCTGAACCAGCCCTCCTCGAATGCGGCGAGCCCGGAGGCCACAAACGCCGAGGTGCCGCGCAGGACCGCCACGCTGCCCTCGCCGCGATAAGCCGCGCCGGTCAGGTCGACGCCGCAGCGCGGATCGCCGAGATCAGCGGCGCAGGTCGCGGTGTAGAGACGCCCGCTCTCCTGCGCCAGCGCGTCGCCGGGCCCGCGCAGCTCCGCGGCAAAAGCCGCGCCGTCGCGCCGCACGTCGCCGAGCGTGGCGGTGCCCAGCAGCACCTGCAGGGCGGGATCGCTCCAGTCCACCAGCCAGGTCTCGACCCTGGCCGCGTCGTAGCGCCCGGCGGCGAGATCGGCCTCGGTGAGACCATCGTCGATCAATGCACCCGAGATTTCCGCGCCGTCGACGGCAAGTCCCAGCCGGCTGGTCGCTTCCGAGGCGGCGAGCCCGGTGCCGGCGCGGCAGGTCACGCCGCTCAGCACTATATCCTCGTCATGATCGGTGAAACCCTGCACCGCGCCGTCGCGCCGCGTGAGCACGAAACAGCGGCAGAGCGTGGTGACGCCGGAATCGAGTTTGCCTTGCAGGGCGGACGGGAACGCGCGCATGCCTCACACCCTGATTTCGATGAGCGGAATTTTCGGAATCGCGCCGGCCGCAAAGGCCGAGAGATCGACTTCCAGATAATCGGTGTCGAAGCGCACCGGCACGTCGAACAGGAATCCGGCGGTCACCGCCTCGCCGACCTCCGGCACATGGCCGGGCAGAAACGTGACGCCTCCGCCCGCAACATCGAGGGTGAACGCCTCGCCTTCCTCCACCTCGTCCCCGTTCACGGCGACGCGCACGCTGCCCGGCACCGGCCTGGTGACCGGCCGCCTGTAGGGCGCATGCAGCCCGCCATAGGTTTTCGCGAGCGCGAATTGCGTGGCGGCGCCGTCGCCGGTTCCGATCACCTGGTCGAGCGCGCTCACCGCGACGCCCGGCGCGGCGGAAGAATGATCGAGCCGGTCGCGCCAGCGGAATCCGTGCAGCCGGCCGCGCCGCTCCTCGAAAAAGGCCACGACCTCCGACAGGTCCGCAAAGGTCTTCACGCCATAACCGGCGTCGTAGCGCCGCCGCGAATGCGCCCAGCGCGCGTTGCGCTCCTCGCGCCCGGAGGCGAGCACCACGATCTCGGTGCGACGCTCCGGCCCGCCCGCGCTTTTCAGCGCGATGTCGAGCGGAAAGAGAATATCGTGAAACGCGGCCATCACAGCCCCCGCTGCCCGCGCGCCACCGCGCGCGCGATCTGGCCGGTGACATAGACGTCCGAGCGGCGGAAACTCTCGACGTCCGGCGTTGCGATATTGACGACGATGCTCGCGGGCGACGCGCCACCCGCCGCGGCCACGCCGAGCCGCCCGTCGGCGGTGCGCGTCAGCGGCAGGATCGCCTCCGGTCCCGCTTCGCCCGCAAGCCCCAGCCCGCCGGACGACAACGGAAAATAGGTCGGCGTGCCGATCACCCCGCCGGCGGCGAACGTCTTGACGGGACCGGCGGCCGAAGCCGATGGCTTGGCGACGCCGAACATGCCGGAAAACAGATCCGTCAGGCTTGACGTGATCTGCCGTTCCAGCGGCTTGAAGGCGAGCTGCAAGGCCAGGCTCGACAGCCGAAGATAAAGGCCCTTGAGCACGTCATCGAAGCTGCGGGCCCCCACGATCGACGCGGTGAAGGCGCCGGTCATCGTGCGCGCAAAGGCATGCGCGCTGCGCTCAAGATCGCGGAAGCGCAGCTCCATCTGCGACAGCTTGTTGTCGGCATTGCCGAATGCGGCCGCAAAACCCGCCTCGTCAAAGCTCGACGATTGTTCGGTCATCGGGAAATCTCTTCATCAGATCTGCGAATGTATCGCGCGCAAGCGGCGCGCCGCTGCGGCCGGCGACGGCGCGGATTGCCAGCGCCAGTTCGCGCGGCGTCATCTTCCAGAACGCCTCCGGCGGCAGCCGCAGGGTGCCGAGCCCGAAGCCGATCGCCTCGTCCCAGGGAAACGGCCTTGGCGTCATGCCTGCGCCCCGCCAAAGGTCGCCTCGATCAGGTCGACCGCGATCCGCACGTAATCCGCGGCCCCTCCGGGCGCGCTCATGCGCGCCACCTCCTCGTCGGTCACGCTCTCGCCCGCCCCGCGCAGGCCGGCGCCGATGATGCGGGTCAGATCTATGGCGCTCATCCGCCCGGCGCCAAACCGCTCGGCCAGAGCCGAAAGATCGCCGGCGCCGAAGGCGGCTTCCAGTTCCGCCAGCGCGCCGAGTGTCAGCACCAGCGTGCGCCGCGCGCCGCCGAGCTCGGCGGTGATTTCTCCGCGATGCCGGTTGACCATAAGCCGCTCCGTCACAGCGCGGTGAAGGTCAGCGCGCCGGCCGAATCCAGCGCCAGCTCGTAGGTGACCTCGCCGTTATGCTCGCCGGCGAATTCCAGCGACGATATCTGGAACGGCCCCTCCACCGTTCCGAAATCCGGGATCACGATCTGGAACGTTTTCACCGCGCCGTCGAAAAAGGTCTGTCGCATCAGCGCGTCGGTGGCGGCGTCCTTGAACAGCCCGCGCCCGGCGATCGCGGCGCGCTTGACGCCGGCCCCGTCGAGCAATTCGCGCCAGCGCCCGGCGGATTCGGCGTGGGTGATGTCCACGCTTTCGGCGTTGAAGGCGATGCGGCGCGAGCGCAGACCAGCCACGGTGACGAAACTGGTGCCGTCGTGAATCTTGACGAGCAGGTCCTTGCCTTTCTGGGCGGTCATCTTTCGGTTCCTGGTTAGTGCGGTTCGGTGACGGCGCGGAAGCGCACCAGCGCGTGATAGGTGCGGCCGTCCGCCTCGCGCCGGATATCGGCGAGCGCGAACCGCAGGTTGACGAGATGGTGTCCGTCGGGTGCGAGCGGCGCATCGTCGAGCGCCTGCAGCAACGTGCCGGCGATGACATGCGCCTCGCGATGCCCGCCCTGCCGCGACCAGGCGTGCAGGGTGAGCTGATGTTCCTCGCCCGGTTCGTCGCCTGTGGAGAAATCGCTGACGCGCGCTTCCCCGAGGGTCACATAGGGAAAGGCCGCCGTCGCCGGCGGTTCGTCGTAGATCTTTGGCCCGCCCAGGACGGACACCAGCGGCGCATGGGCGGACAGGGCGGCATGGATCGCGGCGCGCAGCGCCGCGGCGGCAATGGGCATGATGATGGTCCCCGGGGAATGGCAGAGAGGGTTATGCGGTTCGCTCTTCGGCCTCGACCTGCAGGAAGCGCTTGCGGCCGTCGCGGTCGCGCAGCGCGACAATGCGGAAAATGCGGTCGCCGTCGCGAAAGCGATGGCGCGATGTGATGTCGGCGGAATGGCGCAAGCCGATGCGGTGCGTGACCGTCAGGCCGCGCTGGGCGGCTTCGGCCTGCGCGTGCGACGACAAGGGCGTCACCGACGCCCAGAGCGTGGCGATGACATGATATGTGCGCGTCACCCCGCCCGCGCCGTCCGGCGTCTCGGCCGGCGCTTCCAGCGTCAGGCGGCGGTTGAGAAGGCCGGGACCGCTCATAGCGAGATCACCCGGCTGGGCGCGATCAGGCCCGCGACCGAGGATGGCACGCTCGCCACTTCGCCGCTGGCCGCGATCAGCGCGCGGTTCTCGTACCAGTGCGCGACCAGCAGCCGGATTGCCTGGCGCAGGGGCTCCGGCACATCCGAAGCCGCCGCGCCGTAGCCCGCCTCGATATCGAGCTCGATCCCGCCGGCGATGCGGCCCGGCGCGGGCAATGCGCCGCGTTCGAAAGTCAGCACGGCCGGCGCGGCGATCCTGTCGATCCCGAAACCGGCCGGGTCGAGGAGCTGCGCGGTGCCGTCAGCCCTGAACACGCGCACGGCGAGGAGCGTCCGCAGCGGCGCGGGCAGCAGCGGCAGCCGGCCGCTGCCCGGCCAGACATCGCGTGTCAGCCGCCAGCTCTGCGTCATCAGGGCGCGGCGGGTCTGCGCCTCGATGTGAATGCGCGCGCCCGCGATCAGCGCGGAGATCGTTGCGTCGTCGTCGGAATGCTCGATGCGCAAAAAGGTTTTCATGTCGGCAAGCGAGATCGGCTCGCCCGCGGGTGCGGTGAGGAGAATGGAGGGCATTGATTTTCTCTGAGGTGAATCGTTGAGCGATGGACGCGCGCAGAACATTCGTGCAAAGCGCGATAATCAGCGGTGCAAAGTCGCGGCTAGATCAATCCTTATCGAACAGACGTCGACTGTCGTCATAGCGCAGATTGCGAAACTCTTCCGGTAGGTACTTTCGCTGCAACTCGTCGAGAATCCCATCCTTGTGGATGATCAGGCCCATGCCGGGCCATTCGTCTTCCTTGCCAGGCGCATCGACACGAACCCAGATTTCCCAATCTGGATAATCGTGCAAACCTGTCCTCAAAGTCGCAACAACATGCGGCCGCAATAAACTCAGATTCTGAATCTCAATCTCTTGCCTGCGACTGCCCCAGTTTTCATCCCGAACCCAAAAGTCGCCCTTTCTGAAAGCGTTCTCGACACCAAAAGAGCGCATGAGCGTACTAACGCGATCATAGAGAACACTCCAATCCTTCTCTTGCTGGGTCTCCGCTTCTTCCTGCATAAAGCACCTACCTTATTCGATGCCACGCCCGCCGATACGCAGGCGGCGCAAATACTGAAGAAGCCATATGGAATTGAGAAAATCTCGAATACGGGAATCCTGCGACGTCTTGATTCTTTCGATAAGTAATCGGGCCTGATTAGGGCTCATATGTTCGGGCACCATACCATTTGTTTCCATAAATGAATCCATCAGTTCCTTCGCGGCATCGTTGTAGAGACCGTGCGCACCTTTCTTGCCATCCCAAAAATTTCCCCTGAGCACATTATCTTCTGAACGCGCTCTCAGGCCAATCGGTCCAGTAGTCGCGTCATCAAACACTTTCCGCGTCTCTGCTGAGAGTGACATATCCTTGTAGACCGATCTGGGCAGGAAATGATGTCCCTTGGCTCTGGCAGAACTGAATTCGGTGGGGGATTCATCAAATTCTGATTGCTCTTCAACTGAGACATTTGAGGGCGTCTCCCCCGTTTCTCCCACATCATTAGTCCACTACCCGCCATCCGGATTGCCCTTCGGCACCCGCGGCTGGTTCGGATTGAAATTGGCCTTGCGTTCGAACAGCCTGAGGAACACCTCCGGATCGGCATCGGGTGAAAGAAAGCGGCGGCAGTCCGGCCGCAGCCAGCGGTGTGCATCATGGCGGAGCCACCGCTTGCATTGATGCTCCACCCATTCCGGCCTGACCTGCGCCACGCATCCGCTCCAGTCTGAAATCCCGTTGACAGCGCGCACAGAACGGGGCTCAACACGCGGCATGATCCGCCGCGCGCTCGCCCTCTCCGCTCTGTTGTTATTGCCGGCCCCCGCCGCCGCCATGGTCGGCGGCGCCGCGCCGGTGAACGGCGCGCATTCCGCCGTCACCATCGTCGGCTCGCGCGGCAATTTCTGCACCGGCGCCTATATCGCGCGCGACCTGGTGCTGACCGCCGCGCATTGCGTGGTGCCGGGCGCCGACTACAAGCTGGTGGAATACGACGCGCAGAAACAGCCGCGGCTGCGCGACACCGCGCAGATCGCGCGGCACCCGCAATTCAATCTCGACAATTACAACAGGGCGCGCGTCACCGCTGACGTCGCCCTGATCAGGATCGCCGCGCCCGCCGCCGTCACGCCGGTGCCGCTCTCGGGCGCGAAGCTGAACGTGCAGCCCGGCGACCGCTTTGTGGTGTCGGGCCTCGGCCTGTCGGAACGCGGCAACGGCAAGAGCGGCGGCACGCTGCGCCAGGCGACGCTGGCGGCCACCGGCAAGCCGGGCAATCTGCAGATCCGCCTGATGGACCCGGCGACGAGGAACGAACGCGCCGGCTTGGGCGCCTGCACCGGCGATTCCGGCGCGCCGGTGTTTCAGGACAGCGGCGGGCGCTTTGTGGTGATCGGCGTGGTGAGCTGGTCGACCGGGCCGAACGGCGCCGAGGGCTGCGGCGGCCTGACCGGCGTCACGCCGCTGCAGCTTTATTATCCCTGGATCGCGGAGACCGCGAGGAAGCTCGGCTCGCCGCTGCCGTGACCGGCGGCGTCAGCCTTCGCGGCCATAGGCGTTCACCCGCTCATCCTGGTTGAAGCGGACCGAGTCGCCGATATAGGCGCCGGCAATGCTTTGCTGCACCGTATTCAGGCCATAGGCCCAGCCCACGGCCAGGACAACGGCGACAAGAACGGACAATATAAAGATGCGCATGGGAGTTCTCCTTCTCCCCCTCTTTTTCAATATGGTGGATGGAAATCACGCGCGTCTTCAGGTTTTTGTGGCCGAACCCGCACGGACGGCGAAGCCGGAACGGTCCGGCTTCGCCGCCGCCGACATCACGCCCCCGAGAATTTCAGCAGCTTGATGGCGTCAAAGTCCTGCACGCCGCCGCCCACCCGCTTGGTGGTGTAGAACAGCACGTAAGGCTTGGCGGAATAGGGATCGCGCAGCACCCGCACGCCCTGGCGGTCCACGATGAGATAGCCGCGGTTGAAATCGCCGAACGCGACCGAATAGGAATCCGCCGCGATGTCCGGCATATCTTCGGCCTCGACCACCGGGAAGCTCATCAGCGACGCGCGCCCGCCCGCAAGCGAGGGCGGCTGCCAGAAATATTGCCCGTCGTCGTCCTTCAGCTTGCGGATCGCGCTCTGCGTCTTGCGGTTCATCACGAACACGCCGTTCTGGCGATAGCCCGCCTTCAGCGCATAGACCAGATTGATCAGCGCATCGCCCGGCGCCTCCGCCGGAAAGCCGCCGTCGAGACCGGTCTCGACAAAGCCGATCTGGCCCCAGGCCCAGGAGGATTCCGCCACCTTGTCATATTGCAGAAAACCCTTCGGCTTGTTGACGCCGTCGCCGTTGACGAACGCGGCGCCTTCCTGCTGGGCAAAAACCTGCTCGACCTCGGCGGCGATCCATTCGTCGAGATTGACGGCAGTGTCTTCCAGCAGCGTCGTGGTCGCCGCCGGCATGGCGTAGAGCTCCATCGCCGGGAACGAGAGTTCGTCGAGCACCGGCGAATTGGTCTGCGGCCGCGCCGCGGTCTCCCCCACCCAGCCGGTCGCCGGCCCCGTGGTCATGAACGGCTTCTTGTAGACGCTGGCCGAAATCTCGCGCACGCCGGCGATCGAGCGGATCGGCGAGATCGCGGTCAGCCGTTTGCCGATCTCGATCTCAACTTCCGGCGGCACCAGATAGCCGCCATCGGGATTGGACGAGGCCGACATCGCCTTGGTTTCAAGCTGGCGCAGGCCGGCGCTTTCGCCCGCGCGGACATAGGACTCGAACGCCGCCTTGTGTTCGCGCGCGTCGTGCGTCTGCGTCCCGCTTGGCCCGAGCGCCGGACGCGCGCCCCTCAGCGTCAGATCGTCGAGCCTGCGCTGATGCGCGTCGATCACGCTGTTGATGCGCGCCACCTTGTCGTCCAGCAGAACGTCGGCGCGCTTGCGTTCGATCTGCGCCAGCCGCTCGTCATTGGCGTCGCGGAAGGCGTCGAAGGCGCGCATCATCTCGGCATGCGTCACCGCCGCGTCGGGCGGGAAGCCGGCCTTGGTTTCCAGATGGTCGTGGGTGTCGAGGTCCATGAGGTTCTCCTTGTGAATGGACAAGAGTATTCGCGCGCGCGTTTGCGCGACGAAACAACTTCGCTTCGATTGCGACGATGATGAGGAGTGGTCAGTTGGCCGGATGATGCCTAATCAAGGCCAATACCAATTTTGTCAGGTTCCGTCGGATGGTTCACCCATATTCTGATCCTCGTCCTGACGTTCGGAACAGCTGCTTGAAGCACCGTCTCCAATTCGACGGTCGAGATGACCACTGTGTGGCTCGGGGTCTCCAGCATCCCATCGAAGGCCGGCGCGCGCCCAAAGGCCACCTCACTAGGATTCCCGACAACAACCTCGGTCTCACCGTCTAGGTACATCAGGCAACCGACCGCGACGCACGATGCCGTTGCCAATATTAATTTTCCTCTCTCAAAATCCGGCACTGTTCCTCCGGAGGAATCCGAAATAACAAGCAGCGAGTTTGGAGGAGCCACCTTGGTTGTGCTTGCCACGACTACGGATTCCTCCTCTTATAATTTCCGATCCAAAGACCCTGCCGCCGCATGCAAGTCAGGCATTGCGGATAAAGACGTTGGGCCCTGCCAAACGGGTTCAGCGCCGTCGGGTATTGATGATCCGGCACATGATTGCCGGAGATGGTGCCGGGACTGACCGTTCCGCAGGTATGACAGCCATATATACGACCCATTTCGTTTACTTGCAGACGTTCTGAGACAAAAAAATCCCGCTCCGGCCCGCGCGCGGGAATTGACTCCCGCGCGAACAATCCTGGCAGGATGCCGTTGCGCTGAAAATCGGCAATCCGAAACTCCGCCTGCTCGGCTTCAGCCCTCGCTCTGGCAATACGGCCTTCAACGGTGTTGTACAGACTGGCCGTCGGACGCCACGCGGGGAAAATTTCCTGCACCCGGCGAATGGCGGCGTCGGCGCGCGCTTCGAGCGACGCCAGAAGCGCCGACTGGGCCGGAGTCGGCTGCACCCATTGCCCGTTGATGATGATCGGCCCGCGTCCGGAATATGGCCCGCGCGGACCACTTTGGGCGGATTGCTCGCCGCCAATCCAGAGAGCGGAGGTCTCGTCCGAAATCGTGAGGCCGTCGGTGCGAGGAAAGCTGCCGCTGCCGCCGCCGGCGCGCGTCCAGCGGCCGGCTCCCGTATGGCCGGCCGGCACGCGCGACTGGTTCGGATCGAAATTCGCTTTCAGCGCCCAGTCATGCCGCCGCAGCGCGAGCTGAAAACGCGCGGCGGCTGCGAGCCATTTCAGGCGGACGAGGCCGCTTTCGATCGTGGCGCGCGACGCGGCGACGCTAGAGGTGTGCGGCATGCTGCGCCTCCCGCCGCAGACGCGGGCGCAGCGGCACGACGCTCGCGCCCTGCCCGCACAGCTTCTTCCATTCCCCTTCGGCGCGCGTCCGCGCAAGGGACACGGGCCGGGAGCAAGCTGCGTTCTCCTTCACGCTCTGGACGCGCGCCCCCGCCAGCAGCGGGAAGGTGACCAGCGAGATTTCCCAGAGATCGACCGCGTGCAGACGCCGCACCCGCGTCTTCGGATCGATGCGCGCGGTCACCGTCCTGAAGCCGATCGAGAGCCCGTCCGAGGCGCCGGCCTTCAGCAGCGCCAGGAGTTCGCGCGCCCGCATCACCTCCGGGATCAGCCGGCCGCGCGCATAGAGCCCGCGATGGTCCTCGCGCAGCTCCAGCCAGATCCCGATGGGCTCGGCCGGGTCGTGCTGGAACAGCATGGGGATGCGGCGCAGGCCGCGTGTTCTCAGCGTCGCCGCAAACGCGCCCGGCATCACCATATCGCGAGACGCGTCGATCTCGCCGAACAGCGAGGCATAGCCCGCGATCGTTCCGTCCGGCGCGAGGGTGGTGCGCGGGCGGAAGACGGAGTCGAGGGTGGGTTCGGGGAATGCGGACATGGGTCGTCCTTCAGAAGGTGACGAAGGCTCCGGCATCGCCGCGCAGAGAAAAATCCTCTCCCCTTGCGGGAGAGGGTGGTTTCGAGCGAAGCGAGAAACCGGGTGAGGGGGCAGGCGGCCAAAGTGAGGACAGCACCCCTCACCCGGCTCGCGCCTTGCGGCGCTCGCCACCCTCTCCCACGCCGAAGTCGGATGTTTCCGACTTCGGCCAAAGATCAAGTGGCCGAACTCGGGTAAACCCGAGTTCGGCGCGGGGAGAGGGTTATCCCTTCCCGCGCCGGCTTTTGCGCTTGCTGCCTTGCCGCGCCTTCACATCGCGCGCGGGCTTGCTGCGGCCGACGCGGTCGAGATGATCGAGAAACTGGCGGAACACGCTCAGGTGGTCGCGCCGCTGCGGCTTCTGGATCGCGCGCAGCACGCCATGCAGGGAGTCCATGTCACTTGCCTCCGAACTTGCGATTGAACCGCGAGAGCTCGCGCACGAAATCGTCGAAGCGC
Organism: Pseudorhodoplanes sp.; assembly: GCA_022843165.1. Classification (GTDB taxonomy): domain Bacteria; phylum Pseudomonadota; class Alphaproteobacteria; order Rhizobiales; family Xanthobacteraceae; genus Pseudorhodoplanes. Next base: position 48,047 of record JALHOD010000005.1, on the reverse strand, counting down.
CGCTGGGCTGCGACGAGCTCGCGCACGGCAAAAACCAGCAGCACGCTGGCGCCCGACGCCCACAGGAACAGCGCCAGATGCGCGAGATCGCCGCGCTCGATGAAAATCTGCGTCAGGTCGGGCATGGCGTGCGCTCCAATGAAAAAGCCCCGGCGGCTGGCCGGGGCTTTCGGAAAACGGTCTGATCGTCGTCGGCGCCGTGCGTTATGCGTCCGGCAGGATTCCGGTGATCCGGTCGCCGTGCCGCCGCGTCAGGTGCAGCGCGATGCTGCGATGGAGCGCGGGAGCCTGTTTGCGTCAAGAGCCGCTAGGTCGGCTTGAAACTGCCGTCGTCGAGGCCCCGGATCACCATTCCGGCGTCACCCGCCTGCGGGTATTCCTGAGACTCAGCGATCTCTTCCAGTAAAGAACGCGCTTGCGTGGGCAAAACCCCGAGCGACCTCGTCGCGGCCTTCAGACGAACCTGAATGTGAGGATGATCGAATAGTCGGGACAGAGATCGCCTGGCTTCCAGGCCGCGCGCGCGCAACTCGTTGTCTATCTCGTCCATCTGCTTATAGAGACGATTGAATCTGGCATAATCGTCTCTCAGAAGCGCCTCGTCCTGCTGCAAACAGATCGATACGAAACGCTCCAGCAGCTGATCGATCGTTGTTCGTTCAATCGAGGAAGACGTCATGGTTTGAGTATCCCGAATTTGACGAGCGCCTCACGGCCAACTCTCTGCCGTTCCTCCCAGCCCTTGATCCGAAGATAGTCCCGCGGAGACAGTCCACCAAACCGCTCTTGTGACGTCATATACCAGCCCGTTATCTGCCAGTGTTTCAAGGCCGGAATGCGCACCAGGTTATCCGGACCGTTGACGAGCGACTCCGGGAAGCCATCCTCTAGCGCGGACGCCTTTTCGGCAATGTGATGTTTCTGATAGCCCCATTGGGGTTCGGACGCGGCTTCCTGTAGTTCCTTCATCGTCTTCGGTGGATCCTGATAGGCGTCGATAAACGCTCTGTCGGTATCCAGCCATGATGCGGCTTGCATCGCGGACAAAAAGGCGCCGACCGGCGTGCCAACACGAAAAGCCTTTGCAAGCCAGTATGCAGCGGATTTCAGGAAGGCGTTCTTTTCCGATGCGGACGGTGGCCGCCGCTGCGGAATGTCCGGCGGATCGAGCGGCGGACCTTCATTGTGTCCGATCCCGGGCGGTGAATCGTTGCCACCGCCGCCCTCGTCACTGTCACCCATGGCACCGAGATTGTCACCGCTCCCCCCACCCTCATCCGTCCACTGCCCGCCGTCCGGATTGCCCTTCGGCACGCGCGGCTGGCCGGGGCTGAAATTGGCCTTGCCTTCCAGCAGCGCGTGAACGAACAGCGGGTCGAAGCCCGCCTGCACGTAGCGCTTCCAGTCCGGGCGCAGAAAGCGCTGCGCGTCGGGGCGCACAAAACGATGCGCGTCGGGGCGCATGTAAAGATGCGCGTTCGGGCGCAGCCGGCGTGCACGTTGGCGCGCCAGCCAGGCGTCGTTTAGTTTGGTCATGTCGCGTGATCTTTGCCCGCGAAGCTCAATGCACTTCGCCTCTCCCCGCTTTGGAGAGGATTCTAGAACACATCCCCGCCCTCGACCGGCGCGTATCCCGCCGCCGCGCGCTTCTCGTTCACGGTGAGGGACGGCGCGGCGCTGACGCGCTCCCACAAGGCGGCGCGGTCGAAGGACAAAGCCTCGATGCGGTCCGGTGGCTTCCAGCGCCGCCTTTGACCTCACTCCGGCTTGAAAATGCCCTCATCGAGCGTCCACAGACACATGCCGGCATCTCCGGCCTGCGGATATTCCTGCGAGCTCGCGATCGCTTCGAGCATCTTGCGGGCCTGTTCCGGAGCGACAGCCAATGTCGCCTTCGCGGCTTTCAGTCGAACCTGCAAATTCGGATGTTCATAAAGCCGAAGCAACGCCGTCCTTTGATCACCCGGCCGCACTTTCAACTCCGTCTTGACCGTCTCAATCTTCGCGAACAGACGATTTACCTCTGCTATATCGTCGTCAAGAATGGCCTCGTCTTGGGCCATCGCAAGTGCTGCGAAGCGATCGACAAGCGCTTCAACAGGCATTTGAACGAGCACCGACGGCTTCATTGTTTCATAACTCCAAACCTTGCAAGCGCTATCTTCCCGACCCTGACATGCTCACTCCAGTCTTTCCCAACCAGATAGGCGCGCGGGGTAAGGCCGCCGAAATCTTCGTTGTGCGTCATGTACCACCCCGTGATCTGCCAATGCTTCAAGGTCGGAATGCGCACAAGATTGTCGGGTCCGTCGATCATCTGCCGGGGAAAACCCAGCGTGTCTCCGGCGGCCTGCTCCACGATGTGATGGACATCATATCCCTTCTTGCGGACGGCCACAGCCTTCTGCAGTTCGTCGAATGATTTCGGCGGGTCCAGATAGGCTTGGATATAGGGATAGGATTCGTGCAGCCACATCGCCGCTTCGGCGATGGTGACGACGACGCCGACCGGGCCGAGCGGCGCCCGCAGAACGGCCCGTGCGGCCCAGCCGGCAACCTTCTTGACCACGCGGTTGCGGAGACGTGTGCTCGGCGGCCGCCGTTCGGGGATTTCGGGAGGCGGCTCGAAAAACGAGAAATCGAACGGCAGCAGATCGCGCGGTGAGAAATCGAATGTCGGCCCGTCCCAGGTCGGTCCGCTGTCCTGAACGCCGTCCCGCGGATGGATGACGATTCGAAGCGGTGCGCGCGCCTCCGGACCCTCCTGATCATTTCCGCCTGCCCCATCGGCCGTTCCGCCATTGCCTACTTCGCCGCGCGTCCATTGTCCGCCATCGGGATTGCCGGCCGGCACGCGCGGCTGGCCGGGGTTGAAATTGGCCTTGCCTTCCAGCAGCGCGTGAACGAACGGCGGATCGAATCCCGGCTGCCCATAGCGTTTCCAGTCCGGGCGCAGAAAGCGCTGCGCATCGGGCCGTGCAAAACGATGCGCGTCGGGGCGCATGTAAAGATGCGCATTCGGGCGCAGCCAGCGCGCGCGATGTTTCGCCAGCCAGGCGTCGTGCAGGTCGGTCATGTCGCGTGATCTCTGCCTGCGAGACGCAATGCGCCTCACATCTTTTTCCTTTGCGGGGCGACAACTTAAAAGACGTCCCCGCCCTCGACCGGCGCGTATCCCACCGCCGCGCGCTTCTCGTTCACGGTCAGGAACGTTGCTGTGCTGACGCGCTCCCACAAGGCGGCGCGGTCGAAGGACAAGGCCTCGATGCGGTCGGTGTCGACCGCGAGCCGCACCGCGCCGAAGGCCGGCGACAACCATTGCGCCAGCGCGGCGCCGAGCCGCGCGGCCAGCGGCAGCACGGTCGCGCGAAACAGCGCGCGGTTCGCCTCCTGGTAATTGGCATAGGTGTTGTCGCCGGGAATGCCGAGCAGCATCGGCGGCACGCCGAAGCAAAGCGCGATCTCGCGCGCGGCATTGTGCTTGGCGTCGAGAAAATCCATGTCCTTCGGCGACAGCGACATCGGCTTCCAGTCCAGCCCGCCCTCCAGCAGCATCGGCCGCCCGGCGTTGCGCGCGCCCTGGTAATTGCCGTCGAGCTCGCTCTTCAGCCGCTCGAACTGGCTGTCGGTGAGCCGCGCGGCGTCCGGCCCGGCATAGACCAGCGCGCCGGAAGGCCGCGCCGCATTGTCGAGCAGGGCCTTGTTCCAGCTTGCGGCCGTATTATGGGTGTTGATGGCGATGGCCGCCGGCTCCGCCGCCGCCAGGCCGTAATGATCGTCGAGCGGATGGAATTGCGTCAGGTGCAGGATCGGCGGCAGCGGCGCATCTTGCGCGAAGCGCAAGGTGCGTCCGCCGACGCTGTAGTCGTAGGCCTCGGGCCAGCCGTCGCCGCCCGGCACAAGCCGCATGCGGTCGGGCCGCAGCGCATGCAGCTCGCGCACCGCGCCGTCGAGCGCGACATGCTCGATATAGGCGTTGCCGGCAAGCAGCAGATGCGCGGTCACGCTCTCGACAAACGCCGCGCCGTCCTGGCGCGGGTTGGGCCGCGCCAGCAGATCGAGCAGCGGGTGCGTGTCGCGCTCGGCCTCGCCCTCGAAGAGAAGCCATGTGACCGACGCCACATTCTCCGCCACCAGCCGCACCGCGCGGTGCACGATCGCGTTCTTCATGTAGCCTTCGCGGGCGAGCGCTACATAGTCGCGCGGCGTCCAGCGCGCGCGGCCGGCGCTCTGCAGCGCCACCAGAGCCGCCGCGCGCGAGGCCTTTTGCTCGGGCGCGCGAAAATACCGTGTCAGCCGTTCGAACATGGGTGTCCCCTTTCGCAAGGCGCGCATCCCGCGGCGGCCCAGGAAACGGCGCGGCCTGCGCAAAGCGCGTCTGAAGCGTGGCGCCCCGGGGCGCAGATGTGGAGGATGCGCAAACCCTATCGGAGCAGACGCACGCTGTCAAGGATTATTTTCCCAATTATAGGGATGACACCACAAATGACAAAATCTAGTATGCTCGGGCGTGACAGGCCGGAAGCCACTGAGGAAATTGAAATTACAGATGGGATGATTGCGAAGGGTGAGGCCGCTATTTACGAGGCTGTTGGCGGCGCCGACCTTGGCGCTGCTTTTTCTGCCCGCGATTTGGCGGTCTCGGTCTTTCTGGCCATGGCTTCGTGCTGTCCCAAAAATTGAGATACTCGGCATATCGCCGCAGACCTATCGCGACATCGCGAAAGTGCCTGTATTCCTTGAGTAAGTCTTTCTCACTCAGTTTTGAGGCCCGCACATTTCCGTAGAAGTCATAGGATGCGACCCCTTTCTTGTGAGGCGCTACATCTCTCCAAATTGGATGCTCGTGATCGAGAATTGGAGCGTGAATGACGTTATTGCGGGTTTCTTCAAGGGCGTTGATTTGATTGAGCAACCAGATGATTTCTGTTTTGAGTCTGGGTTCTATTTCTGCCATCGGCATTGAATCGATGCCTGCGGCGAACATAACCCTTTTGGCTCTATCGGAATTCAGCGACTGCCAAATCGCGTTGGCGCGAAGAGATCCTTGAAAAACGATTTCTGCAAAGAAGACCCCGAGCGATTCATGCAGATCGTTCCAGGCGAGTGAGGCTTGACCTATTGCAGTGGTGTAGGGGCGGAAATGTTTACTAGTGAACCTGTTGTGGTCCGGCCAGGTATCGCGCGGTTGCTTCTTTTTCGTGCTATTCTTTGCCATCAAAATCCATGGGGCTAAAGGGGCCGGCTATGAGCAAGAATGACGCCGATCAATACAGCGAGAAGGAAGCACAACGGCGCTTCACGGCCGCGCTCAAAGCCGCGGTAAACACCCCGCCCAAGCCGCTCAAAGATGTTCCGAAAAAGCGCGCGGCAAAGCAACAGGCAGAACGCAAGAAACCCTTGAAAAATAAGGGTTGAGGTTTGGTGGGTTAGTGCATGCCCCGTGCGTTGCTAACGTCTTTGGAAAGGATTGTATCTGGTGTTTAGCCGCGCTGGTTTTGGAGGTGTGTATTGTCCGGTCTCAATCTCCGCCCCGCATCCATTGCATGTAAGCTTTTGAACCCCGTTGCGTGGTTCAGTGCCGTGCAAACGCCTTACCACTCCGCTTCCGAAGCAATTCTCACATGCGTAATGCGCGGGTTCGGGTGGTTGCACGTTTTCTTTAAGCGCCATTACGAAAACTCCCGGTGGCAACCTCTTCAGTTCGTATCGCTCAAGCTTTGCCTTGTTTGCTTTAAGATCAGCCACCTCGCGTTTAAGGCGGTCTATCTCATCTTGCATCGTCAGCTTCTCAACCTCAGCGTCGCGCGCGGCTTTAAGCCCTACGACGATAAGTTGGTGCATCTCCCGGATTTCATTCCCGTGCTTGATGACGCTGCCCAACTCCAGCAATTTCTCCGCAGACTCACTAGCAGCCTTGAGCGGAGAGGTAATCGCATCGAATATGTTGACCATCGGAGCAATCCTCGATGGCCGCACAGGGCTTGACGCAAATCGCGGTCGCTCCAATATGAGAGGCGCGATGATCGCACCGCCCCGCATCGGCGGTTAAGTTTGCGCCGGGATGTTGGAAGCACCCCGGCGCATTCATTTTAGCAGAATTGGCGATTTACAGGCGCTTTTTTCGCTTTCGCCACCGCTTAAAGCGCCCCGCCTGATGTTTGAAAACCTCTTTAGTGAGGTTGCTTATAGGTCAACCGCTTGCCAGTGGTGCCGCGGATCGCGGCATAGGTGCGGTCAATGTCGCTGTGGCCCAAGCCGACGCGATGGTTATAGCGGAAGTCAAATTCGGCCAGATAGCGGTGCAGATGTTTCTCGGCGCAATGCTGGTAGACACCTTTCATGCCGCGCTTGAAGATCGAGAACGCGCCCTCAATCGTGTTCGTATGAACGGCGCCGCGAACATATTCCTTCGCGCTGTGCTTCACGGTTTCATGCGAGGCGAAATGATGGTCCGCGCCGTGATAGAGTTTGCTTTCGTCGGTGAACAGGTGCGACTCGCGGGCGACGTTCTCGGCAACGATGGCCTGCACGCTCGATTTGTCGGCGACCGCGACATGGAACGAGCGGAGATTGCCGCCACGCTCAACCAGTGCAACGATTGCACGCTTGTTCGACGGGCCAGTGCGCCCGCCCTTGGTGTACGGGCGACCGCTGGTCGTCTTGGTGCGAATCTTGTCCTTGGCGATAGGGCCGAAATAGGTTTCGTCGGCTTCCACCACCTTGCCAGAGCCGCCCAGCGGACCAGCCAAGCCGCCGTCGCGCATGGCCTCGCGGATACGATGGCACATGAACCAAGCAGACTGGTAGGTGATGCCTAGGGCGCGATGAAGCTGATGCGCGCTGATGCCCTTCTTGCTGGCGCACATGAGATAGAAGCCCATCATCCATTTGTGCAGCGGGATCTTGGACCGCTCCATGACCGTGCCGACCGTGACGCTGAAATCCATGCGGCATTCGGGTTCGGCGCAACGGTAGAGGCCCGCGCGGCCCGTGACGGCATACGCCTTGTTGATCGAGCCGCAATGCGGGCAGACCGGGCCATCAGGCCAGCGGGTCTTTTCGATCAGTTCGCGGGCGGCGGTTTCGTTGCTGAAATGCGGGGCGGCAAAGGCGTTCATGACCATCAATCCTCAAAACGATGGTCAGACACTACATCATTGGTTTGTGGTGTCAACTAGATAATTGGGATTATTTTCCTGTTATCGTGTCCGCCGAAGATTCGCGGCCTCCGGCCTGCTCACAAAGCGTTTGTCATCCACGAACGAAAAAAGCCCGCCTTGCGGCGGGCCCTCTTCCGATTGGCTTGCGGCGCGGCGTCAGAACACGCCGAGCAAAGCCAGCACGATGATCAGGCTGAGCGGCACGCCCAGCAGCCAAAGAATGACCGGCATGTTGGCCTCCTCAGGTCCGCGTTATCTCCACCGGGACAATGCAAAACCTGCGGCCAGGTTCCGGCCAAAAATCGCGGCTATTTCGCCGGCAGCGGGAAGGTCCGGATCTGCCCGGCGATCTTCGGAAATCCTGCCGCCAGCTCCTCGGCCTTGCCGAGTTCTACATCCTCCGGCAACACGCCCGGCCATTCGGTCGAGCCGCCGAGAAACCACTTTCGCGTGCCGATCACGCGCGCGGTGTGAAAGGTGTTGCCGGGAATCAGGAACTGCACATGCTGGCCGGCGCGCAGGTCCGGCCCCATCACGATGCGCTCGCCCTCCCCGCGCAGCAGCACCACCTCGAGCGGATCGCCCATGTAGTAGTGATAGAACTGGTCGTTCCTGATGCGGTGCAGCTTCACCGGCTCGTCCGGCGTCACCATGAAGTAAAGCCCCGACCCCGCCGGGCGCCTGTCGGCGAAGGGCGGCGCCATGCCGCCCGCCGCGATCTCGTTCTTCGCCACATAGGTCACGCGCACATAGCCGCAGGTGGCGTTGGGCGTCAGGTCGAGCAATTTGCGCACGTCCTCCGACGTCATTCCGTTATGCATGTCGCGTCCTGGCGTTTGCGCGTGGGCGGGGGTGAGCGCGGCGGCGCCGGCGAGCGAAGCGCCGGCGACGAATCCGCGGCGGGTGGTGTTCGACATAGACAAACTCTTTACTTTAAAGGAAATAACGCCCGCAACCGTGTTACGGACTCAAATGTCCATCATTGATCGACAATACATGGGAATCGGTTTAGGGCGTCCCAATTAGCGCTTTAATCTTGGCAAGCACATCATTGGTAATTGCTTGGTCACCCGTGCAAATGAATTTCCAACTGCGAGCTTTCCAGTCGAGGCATTTTATCTGGTCCGATAAAATGACACCGCTCACAGGAAACCCGTCTGGCAACTGAACCTCGAAAGGGTACCCCTTGCTTTGGTTAGTGGTGGGGCAAACTACGCAAAGGCTGGTTTTCAAATTATAGGCAAGCGGAGACAAGACGATGGCGCACCGCCGTCGATCTTGCTCTCTTCCCATCTGGGGGAAGAAGTCCAGCCATATGAAATCACCCCTCTCGGGGCACGCCGGGGCCTTACGAGAACTCGTTTCCGATTGGACCGCCTGCGTCGATTTCTGCATGGAGGTTCTCTGGAGTAATGCCAGCTATAAGCTCATTAATATCATAAACTGGCACAACCTCGAGTGGAGTGACAACCAAAGAGCCACCCCTAACCTCTAAATCTGCTGGTTTTCCATCGAACGCATGAAGCTGTCGGGCAATATCTTTCGGAATGCGGACAGCTAGGCTGTTGCCCCATTGGGTAAATCTGGCGTTCATCTCTACATCCTCCCAACCATCCCGGTCTGCTGTAGATACAATGACTATACATACATTTGGTCGGACATCAACCTATGAGGGTTCATAAGGGTTCATAAGGCGATATTTTTATAAATACTTTATATTTCAAATGCTTACTACAGAAAATGGGTATGCTGCATACTTCACAGAACCCTGATCCGCGGCCCGCTCCCGCCGAACCCCAGATGCACCACCGCCCAGACCATCGCATCCAGCCGGTCGGGCGAGCGGCCCGATGACAAACCATCAAGCCCGAAATCGCACATCTCGTCTTCCAGTTCGGGAAAGGCGCCCGCGTGCTTCACCCGGCCCTGCTCGTAGAGCGCCGCCACCGGCTCGGCGCGCAGCCATTTTCCCCGCTTCGCATGCACCGCGATCACCGGCACGGCGCGGTCCTGCTCGGCGATGATCGCGCGCACCATCTCGCCGCCCTGGTTGACCTCGACCACCAGCGCGTCGGCACGCAAGCGATGCCACAGCGCGATCGCCTTCGAAGCCCACAAGGCGGGCGACAGCCCGCCCGCGCTCTCGTCGGCGATCACATAGATAATGCCGTTCTCCGCCCGCCCGGCCGCGACCAGCCCGCAGGCATCCGCCCCTTTGGCCGAGGACGCCGGCGGATCGACCGCCACCACGATTCTCTGCAACGGCGGCGCGGCATCCACTCTGCTCCCTTCGATCATGGCGCGCGACCACAGCGCGTCGGGGCGGTCCTCGACGATCTCGCCCAGAATCTCCTGCCGCCCCAGCCGCGTGCCCCGATAGCGTTTCAGCACGGTGTCGACAAAGGCCGGCGCGAGGAACGCCGCGTTGGCGTGCGTGCTCGCGCGGGTCACCGCGCTCGCCGGGTCGGCGATCAGCCGTTTCAGAAGCGGGATCGGCCGCGGCGTGGTGGTGATCACCTGCCGCGGCCGCTCGCCAAGGCGCAGTCCGAATTGCAGCATGTCGAAGGTTGCTTCGGCATGACGCCACTTGGCGAGTTCGTCCAGCCAGGCCGCGTGGAATTGCGGCCCGCGCAGCGAGTCCGGGTCCTCGGCGGAAAAGGCCTGCGCCACCGCGCCGTTCGGCCATTCAAAGCGTCTGCGCGAGACCACCCAGCTTGGCGTGTCCCAATGCGGATTCACCTTCAGCAGTCCGGAGATGCCCTCGATCATCACCTCGCGCGCATCGTGTTCGGTTTCCCCGACAAGGGCGATAAACCCGTGCTTGCAATCCGCAAAAGGTTCGATGCCCAAAGCCTGCGCCGTCACCCATTGCGCGCCGGCGCGGGTCTTGCCGGACCCGCGACCGCCGATCAGCAACCAGGTCGACCAGTCCTGTCCGGACGGAGCGGCGAGCGGCGCCTTTTGATACCGGTGCGCAAGCAGGTCCCATGCGTGGATCAGCGTGTGGAGTTCACGCGGATTCAGTCTCGCCAGATACTGCGCCTTCTCGTTCGGAGAGAATTGCGTCCAGATGCTGAAGAAGTGATCGTCGAAGCTCGGCATGATCGCGTGGAAAGTCATCGTCGCTCTTGGCGGGAGGTTGCGGACGTGTTGCCTGTTCGAGCTGAACGGCGTCCTGCCACGTGCGGAGCAGCCCGGTCAGCAAGCGCCCGACCATTTCGAATTTCGCAAAATCGGCAGGATCGATCGTCTTCCGCATCTGCTCGACGGCCGTCAGTTCGCGGTCCACATTGCGGCGAAGACGCTGGGCGAGCGCGGCCTTGTCCGCCAGTTCCGCATCGGACGGAGGGGACGGGCTTGTGGCTGTCACCGCAACGGCAGGCCTGCGGGAATTGGACGGAACCGGTTCCGTCTTGTTGCCGGGCCGCATCCGGCGCCCCCACGCATTCCGATACTTTGCCGCCCAGCCGAGTTCGCGCGCGCGCTTCGCGAACGTATCGTGCGACATGCCCGCCCGCGCGCCCAGAACTTCCAGCGGCGTGATGCCCTCCTCGAATTCGATCTGCAATTCCGGCTGCAATTCCACCGGAATATATTTGCGCGGCGACGCCATCGGTGCTGGCCTTTCTGCAGCAAAACGCCGGCGGCTGCGGCTGTCTCAGCCGCGGCGTCACCGGCGCAAGTGTGGAGTATGCGGAAACCCTAGCGGAGCAGCGTCACGCTGTCAAGGATTATTTTCCTGTCCGTCGATGTCGGCCCAGGCTGCATTTTACGTAGGATTCAGCGGGAACATCCCGACGGGATATTGCGTTCCTTGCTCGCCATGCCTGTCGCCGCACCCGTGCTGCTGGTTGCCGCCGCGATCGCGGGAATGGCCGCGACCACGCATAGCTGGACGCGCCAGCGCACTGCCCGGCTGCATGCGGAGATCGATTCCGACATCCGCCAGATGCTGCGCCGGCACGCGGCGCGCAAGCAGGACCTCGCCGCGACGGAATTGCTGGCGCCCGCCGGCACCACCGGCGCGGGTCGGGGCCGGGATGACGACCCCGGGCGCAAGGCGCTAGATCGGCTCGATCCGTAAACACGGCACGGGACAAAAGCGCGCGCGTTTCGTGCCGCCGGACTTTGCGCGCCTGCCGATCGCGATCACACGCGGGGTGACGGGCCTGCTGCGTTGAATGGACGCGGCGCCGCCGCAGGACAGCTTTGCCCGTTCTGCTAGAATGCCAGCCGGAAGTCAGGTTTTTTTGGGAGAGACCTGCATGACCAGTATCGAAACCACCCCGCAAAAACTCGTGCTGAAGAACGGCTCCGTCACGCTGACGCTCGACAAGCAGGCCGGCACAGCCACGCTGCAGCACAAGATCCTGCTCTGGGCCAAGAAGCCGGTCGCATTCGCGTTGTCCGATATCGACGACATCGCGGTAAAGTCCGACGTCGACGGCATGTCCGGCGCACCGATCTATCACAGCGTCCTGCACCGGCGTTCGGGCGAGACCACCGTACTCACCACCGAAGAGGCCAAGGACGCGGAAGCGACGGTGAGGACGCTGCGCGAGTTTGTCGGGCTTCCGGGCTGATCGCCGGCCGGTCAGGACTGCGTATTGAGACTGGCTCGTGGTGGCGGTGTTAACGCCAATGTGAGGCTGGATTGGTATGGCTGCCTGTAGACTGACGCCTTCCCAGGAGGATTCCCGATGCGCGCAACTCTGTCCTTGTCGGCACTTGCTCTGGTCCTGAGTCTCTCCCCCGCCGCGGCAATGTGCGGCGGCATGGGCCAGCAGGCCCAGTCCTCAACCGAAGCCCAGAGCGGCATGATGTGCATGAGGCCGGCCGCGGACGATCCGATGGCCGACAAACCCGCGCAGCCACAGCAGCAATCCGGCATGGGAATGTGTCCCTGCTGCCGGAATATGGCGATGATGCGTGGCGGCATGATGCACGGCGGGATTCAGGGGGACGATCCGCATAAGGGCATGGATATGCCGAAGCAGTAATCCTCGCTTCGGCTGGGCCGCTGTCAGCCGGCGCAAGTTTTTTGCTATGGTGCCCATGCTGCGGCTTCAGCCAGACCGATCCTGACTGCGGCTGGCGGTTCTTATGTCCAGTTTTCGCCTCAGGACGCCGCGCGCTTCTCGTCCAGCAGGGCGTCGAGCGTGTAGGCGTTGGGGCAGAATTCGTGGAAATGCCCGGGCGCGCGTCCCGCCGCCAGGTCATGCTCGCAGCGCTTCTTGTTGCCGCACATGACGCACAGGCGCTGCAGGTCGCGCATCACCAGCGGATCGGTATTGACGATCGCCTTGGCATCGACATCCAGCGCCACCAGCATTTTCTGCAACAGATCGGCGGACCCGGGGCCCTTCTTCGCCAGGTCGCGCAGCTGGTCCGTCGTCACGCCCAGATCCGCCGCCATCCGCGTCACCTCGGCCGGATCGCAGTGCCGGAGATCGCCGCCGGAGCCGGCAGACCTGCGATACCGGTTGATCCAGTCGGCGATCGCATTGATGACCATTTCCACCGCAGGATAGCTTGGCAATTCATTGTCCGACTTGGGCGTGGCATTGGGCATGGCAGCCTCCATCGAGAAACCTGACCTATCTCGGCCGGATTGCAGAAGCGCGCCTTGCGTTAGGTCAAATGCCCCGCCCGGCCGCGGCCGCCTGCGCTGCGGCATCTTCGCCGCCACGCCCCGTGACGGCCGAATTGCGTTGTGGCGGGCGCCCATAGCTGTGACGGTGACGCTCATTCCCGCATCATCCGGGAGTGCCTGGAGGCGCCCATGTCGCGGCCACGTCCCGTGTTTCAGTTCGAATATGCCGTCTATGCGCTGGGGGCCGCGGTGATCTGCGGGCTCGGCTCGGCGCTCTGGCTGGCCTAGCCGCCGGCGGGTATCAACGCGCGGCGGAGGCCGGCACGGTTGCGGGCAGCGGCGAAGGCGTCCGGTTTTCCTGCTGCCAGGCCTCGATCTCGGACAATTGCGCCGGGCTGAGCGCCGGCGCCGCGCAGAACCACAGCCCGGCAAGGCGTTCGAGGTCGTCGGCGGAGGGCGGCGCGGGATCGGTCATGACGCAGTCTAGGCACCGAAATCCTGCGGAATGATGACGGCCGCCGCGCAAAATCGACGCATCCCGTCAATCCTTGCGGCGAAAACCTGAGTCGCCCGGCCCGCTTGAGCGCCCTCTGCTGACTCAATCCCTGAATCGCCTCAAGCGGCAGGTGAGCAATCCTTAACGCAATCTGACCGCAGGGCCGCGGCTTGCGGTGCCCCGCCGGGCGGACGACCCGCCCCTCTTTTCCTTTGAAATTTTATTGCTATATTCTTTCTCATGAAAAACCGTCGCCCCGCCGCCCGCGCCATCCCGGATCCGGCCGCCGTCGTCACCCGGGCGACCCTGCGCGCCGCCGAACGGCTCGGCATCCGCAGCAATGCGCTCGCCAGAATCATCGGCGTATCGGAGCCCACGATCTCGCGCATGAGGAAGGGCGATTATGTGCTCGACACGAGCCAGAAGCCGTATGAACTGGCGCTGCTGTTCGTGCGCCTGTTCCGATCGCTCGACGCGATTGTCGACGGCGACGAGACGGTCGCGGCCGCCTGGCTCACAGGACAGAACACGGCGTTGCGGGATACCCCGCTCGCGCTGATCCAGTCTGTCACCGGGCTGACCACCACCATCGCCTATCTCGATGCCCGCCGCGCGCTTGTCTGACCGGCCCGGCGCACTGGCCCGAAAGACCGGCGGGCGCTGCTGGCGCGCGGTGGAGGCGCAGCATCGCATCTCCACCATGAAGCTGACCGACAACATCGTCGAGCAGGATCTGCTCGAACGTGCGATCGAGGCCGGCAAACCGCCGGTGCCGCCGGATTGCGGCCATCTGGATTATCTCCTGTCCACCCCGTTCCGCTATGATGCGCCCTATCCGCGCGGTTCGCGCTTCCGCCGCGCCGGCATGACACCGGGCGTGTTCTATGCCAGCGCGCATCCCGGCACCGCCATGGCCGAACTGGCCTTTCATCGCCTGCTGTTCTTTGCCGACTCTCCGTCCACGCCGTTCCCTCGCAATCCGGGCGAATACACCGTCTTCGCGGCGGAGTATGCGACGCCGCGCGCGCTCGACCTCACCGCGCCGCCGCTCGCCCGCAGGAGCAGGCTGTGGATGGACCCTCTCGACTACGGCCCCTGCCAGACGCTGGCCGACAAGGCCCGGGCGGAGAATGTGGAGGCGCTGCTCTATGCGTCGGTGCGCGATTCGCAGCACCGGCAGAACGTCGCCCTGCTGGCCTGCCGCGCATTCGCCGGGCCAGCCGTCACCGCGCGCCAGAGCTGGCGCCTGCATTTTGACGCGCAGGGCGTGCGCGCGAGCTGCGAATTGCCGCGCCAGACGCTCGAATTCGGGCGGGACGCCTTTGCCGGCGACCCCCGCATCCGGCGGATGGCATGGACGCGCTGACGGCGGAAAAGCGATTCACCTGAATCACCTAAGCGCCATGTCCTGACTCAATCCCTGAATCGCCTCATGCGGCACATGAGTCGTTAACGGAACCTGACCGCGGGCCGCGCGCGCTAGCGCTTCTCATTGCTGTATCGCAAGTGGCCGGCGATGTAGGTCGCCTGCACCGCCCGGTCGTCCCCGAGCGTCATCTGGATAAAAAGGGCCTCGTGGATATCCCTGGCGAATTGCATCCGGTAGTCGATGATTGGAGTCGACTTCATGTCGAGCACCACGATATCGGCCTCCATGCCCGGCGCGATGCTGCCGACCTTGTCATCGATATACATGGCGTTGGCGGTGCCGCGCGTCGCCAGGTAATAGGCATGGCCGGCCGTCAGGGCGTAAGTGTTGAGCTGCGCCGCCTTGTAGGCCTCGCTGAGCGTGGACAGGATCGAGAAGGACGTCCCCGCCCCCACATCGGTGCCAAGCCCAACCCGCACCGGCCGATCTTTTTGCTTCGCACGGGCCAGGTTGAAACAGCCACTGCCCAGGAAGAAGTTCGACGTGGGGCAATGCGAGATCGCCGAACCCGTCGTATGCAGGCAGCCCATTTCGCCGTCGGTCAGATGAACGCCGTGACCGAAGACCGCCCGTGGCCGGCAGAGCTTGTGATGGTCGTAGACGTCGAGATAGCCCTTGCGGCCGGGAAACAGCTCCTTCACCCACGCGATCTCGGCTTTGTTTTCCGAGACGTGGGTCTGCATGTAGCAGTCGGGATGCTCGCTCCACAGCGCACCGGCGGATTCGAGCTGGTCCGGCGTGCTGGTGACCGCGAAACGCGGGGTGATGGCGTACATCAGCCGGTTCTTGCCGTGCCATTTCCTGATGAGGGCTTTCGAGTCGTCGTAGCCCGCCTTGGTGGTGTCGAGCAGATAATCGGGCGCGTTGCGGTTCATCAGGACCTTGCCCGCCGCCATCCGCATGCCGAGCCTCTCGGCCTCCTCGAACAGCGCATCCACCGATTGCGGAAAGACCGTGCAGTAGACGCAGCTCGTCGTGATTCCGTTGCGCAGGCATTCCTGCAGAAAGACCCTGGCCACCGCGCTTGCAAATGCCTTGTCGGCATATCTGCGTTCGGTCGGATAGGTGTAGGTGTTGAGCCAGTCGAGAAGCTGCGCGCCGAAGGCGGCAATCATCGGCGTTTGCGGAAAATGTACATGGCTGTCGAGAAAGCCGGCCGAGATCAGGGCGTCGGGACCATAGTTCCTGACCGCCAGCCCCGCCGGCAGCTTGTCCGCAACATCCCCGGCCGGGCCGAAATGGGTGATCACGCCATCGCCGAACGCGACGATCGCGTCGGTCTCGTAGACCATCGTGTGGTCCAGCCCCTCCTTGAAGGGATCGCCCGTGAACGTGAGAACCGGACCCCGAATGGCAGCAGTCGGAACCGCGTGACTCACCCTCGCACCGACCGCCATTCCCATTCCCCTGCTTGCGGGCATCAATTTAGTTGCAGCAACAGTCACATATCAACGCGGAAGGCCGTCGTCTCCGTCGAACTGATGCGATTCATGAGCCTGACCCGGGGATATGGCCCATGGCAGCGCCCGGCGATCAATCACCGAGTCATTTGAATCGCTTGCGCGGCCCCCTTTGAATCAAAACATGAATCCCTTCATGTGCCGGATGAGGGCGCCGCCCGGCGCCCTTCCGGCCCGCCCGCGTATCGCCTATCTGGATGGGCCGGCCCTGAAAACCTGACCCGGAGTCCCCCATGTCCTGGCATCCCGCCTCCGATCCCGTTCTCGGCGACCCGCGCTCCTGCAACGCGCTCGATCTGGTCATCGTGCCGCGCGTGCGCGACCTCGGCGACGGCTTTCAGGTGCGGCGCGCGTTACCGCACGGCAGGCGGCAGATGGTCGGGCCCTTCATCTTCTTCGACCAGATGGGGCCGGTGCAGTTCATGGACGGCCAGGGCATGGATGTGCGCCCGCATCCGCATATCGGGCTGGCCACTGTAACCTATCTGTTCGATGGCAGAATTATGCATCGGGACTCCGAGGGCAACGCGCTGGAGATCGTGCCCGGCGAGATGAACCTGATGACCGCCGGACGCGGCATCGCGCATTCCGAGCGCACGCCGGGCGACGCGCGCAATCCGCAGACCAAGATGTACGGCATCCAGAGCTGGATCGCGCTGCCCGCCACGCATGAGGAGATCGATCCCTCGTTCCAGCACTTTGCGGCCGGGGACCTGCCGCAGATCGTCGATGGCGGGCTCACCGCCCGCGTCATTGCCGGCACGGCCTTCGGCAAGACCTCGCCGGTCGGCATGGTGTCGGACTGGCTCTATGCCGAGGTGCTGCTGGAACCGGGCGCGCAGGCGCCGCTCGATCCCGACACCGAAGAGCGCGCCATCTATGTCGTGGAGGGCGAGGTTGAAATCGCCGGCGACGTGTTCGAGGGCCCGCGCCTGCTCATCTTCCGCCCGGGCGACAAAATTACGGTTCGCGCGAAGACGAAAACGCGGATGATGTTGCTCGGCGGCACCGCGCTGGAAGGTCCGCGCTACATCTGGTGGAATTTCGTGTCGTCTCGCAAGGAGCGAATCGAACTGGCCAAGCAGGATTGGGCTAGCGGACGCTTCGCGCCAGTGCCCGGCGAAACCGAATTCATCCCGCTGCCGGAGACCTGACCCATATTCTTAGCCGGCTTGCTCTCTGCACCCGGTTTCCGATCCCAGTCGGAAACCGCCCGGCGGCGATGGCGGCCCGATCTGCAGCACGCCGCGCCGGTCGAGAATGAAGACCGGCAAGAGGTGCGGCAGCGCCCGGTCTTCGGCAAGATCGTCGCCGCTATTGTCGAGGATAAACCAGCGTCCCTCA
Organism: Pseudorhodoplanes sp.; assembly: GCA_022843165.1. GTDB lineage: Bacteria > Pseudomonadota > Alphaproteobacteria > Rhizobiales > Xanthobacteraceae > Pseudorhodoplanes. The sequence continues at coordinate 30,562 of JALHOD010000005.1, read as the reverse complement.
TGCCGCGCCGCCGCCAGCATGTGAGGGGCACGGTGCTTGTCGTCGCGCACGATGACAAGCCGCAGATCGTCCGCCGGCCATTCCGTATCCCGCAGGATGGCATATTTCGCGATCGCGAATTCCTCGCAATCACCGCGCCCGGCGGCCAGGCTTTCCAGTGGCGGCGCCCAGTAATCGGCGCGCCCGAACACAGAGATATCGTTGGCGAATACGATGGCGCCATTGACCGCGCGATTGACGCCTGCGAGCCGCTCACGCCCGGACAACTGCGCGGATTGATCGGCGATCGCGGCGAACCGCAAAGCCGCGTCCGACGAACATTGCATCAAGCGATTGCGGCAGACAGCAACCAGCGGCGCGTCGCGGTCGATGTCGGCTTGCACCTGGCGCCACTTGTTCCACAGCATTCCCTCAGGCGCCAGATACGCGGCACGTCCGAAAGGTTCAGCATTATCCAACGCAACTTCCTGCGCGATCGGGGCACTGACGGCCAGCAGCAGAATGCCTGCAATAATATAGAATCGCATGATCAATGTCGGTTCTGGAAGCCGCCGAATGCTGCTCTCTGGTTATTTCGGCGCATTTTCCTCTCCTTCCATGTGATTTAGATCAATAACGCCATGCCTTGATGGATTATATTGTTCTGATTGCATGTCATCTTTCATTCATTGAGAGTTGGTTATGCAACATGTATCGCCGTTCATGTGAACGCGCATTGGAGGACAATACAGATGTCCAAGAAAGCCTGTCTTGCTGCGGCACTGGGACTGCTCGTCCTCACGAGCGCCGTCCCGGTTTCCGCGCAAACACGACCCGAAAATCCGCCGGGAGCGCGTCCGGAAAATCCCCCCGGTGCACGGCCGGAGAACCCGCCTGGCGCTCGCCCGGAAAATCCCCCCGGTGCACGGCCGGAAAATCCTCCGGGTGCACGGCCGGAGACTCCTCCGGGCGCGCGGCCGGAAACCCCTCCGGGCGCACGGCCGGAGACTCCTCCGGGCAACAAATGATAATGGCCGGATGATCCCGGCGCGCTCGCGCCGGAAGGTCAGTCGGTGACAAAATCCCCCTCGCGGCCGGGCTTGGCGTCCATCCGCGAGAGGGACAGTGTGTTGAACAATACTGAAATGACAACGCCGGCCGAGAGCCGAGGCGCGCCATGGCAATGACCGTCCCGACCGCCGCGCGCGCCTGCATCGCTGCCGTGGCGCTGCTCCTGCCGATTTCGCTCGCCGCGCAGAAGCTTCCCGCCGGGTTGAAGACCAACATGTTCGACTACGAATATGTCGAACCCAAAAACCCCGCGCATCGTCCGCTTTACGAGGCAATGAAAGAGAAGCGTGTTCTCGAAAATTTTCAGGAATTCCTGTCCCCGCTCCGCCTACCTATCCGCATCACATTGAAACTCGAAGGCTGCGATGGCGTCGCCAACGCCACCTTCTGGAACAGCGCAATCAAGGTCTGTTACGAATATATCGAATACCTCCGCAGCCAGGCGCCCAAGGCGCAGAAATGGGGTCTGACTGTCAGGGATTCGATGATCGCGCTTGTGGTCGACGTGTTCCTGCACGAGACTGGACACGCGGTGCTGGAGGATCTCGACATTCCCTTCTTCGGCCGAGAGGAAGACGCTGCCGACTATTTTGCGAGCTATCTGCTGCTGCAATTCTCCAAACCCGACGCCCGCCGGCTCATTCTGGGCACCTCGTTTCTCGGCGATATCGATTCAATGGAGCGGCAGATGAGCGCCGGCGAGCGGGAGATGCAAGCCACGAAAATGCAGAGGGTCGCTGACCCGCATTCCCTGCCCAGCCAGCGTTACTTCAACCGGCTGTGCATGGCCTATGGCGCCGATCCGATCCTGTTCGCGGATGCGGTCAGCGTCGGCGGGTTGCCGGAAATCCGGGCGAAGCACTGCCGCTACGAATACCAGACCAATGCTCACGCCTTCAAAACCCTGATCGCGCCCTACATCGACGACGACCTCCAGCAAAAGGTGATGGCGCGCAAGTGGTTCGAATTCGAAACGCCGGTCGAAGGCCTGGAGAATCCGGCAAACACGTCTGCTGTCCCGACCGGGGATGCGCCTGCCGCGACCGAACCGGCCAAACGGTAACGACGCATCCGCATATGTTCAAAAGGCCCCCGAACATGGTCCGGGAGGCCTTCAGTTCAATCAAGCAAACGCTGCTCGATCAGATACAGGCAATCTACTTGCGCTTGGACGCCTTCTTGGCGACCTTCTTGGTCGCCGTGGCGGACTTCATCTTCTTCTTCGCCTTCTTTGCCTTCTTGGCCATGTCGAGCTCCGGTTTGCCGTTGCATGAGCAACGCCTGCTTGTAGACCGATTCTGTCTCCATGCTCACCGTTTATTGACTGCATGCGAGCGGCAGCCTTGAGCGACGCCATGCTCAGTCAGGACGGATTGGCCTCCGGCAATTCCACCGCCGTCCGCGTTCCCTCGACAGCGTCGAACACGATCACCTGGATCGCCGGAAATCTCCGCTTGAGATCGAGGCCCGCCACCATGGCCGCTTCCGATGTGTCATGGATCGACTTGGTCTTGCCGTCGACCTGCAGGCCAAATCCGGCGGTCGGCAAGGCATCAAGGCGCCGCTGAGGCGTTTTTTGTGCCGTGTCGCTCATGGCGCGCTCTCCTGTCGGTATCGTGAGGGGCAATGTGCGGATCTCGGCGAGCCGATCACGGATCAAATGAGCGAGATCGCCAGCATCAGTCCGAACAGGCCGACCGCTACCACCGCAATGATCGCGTAGGTGACGTAGTTTTGCGTCTGAATGTTTTCCATGATGCAGCATGCGCCCTTGTCCTGCAGATAGATAGGGCGCGATTGGTCTTTCGCCTCGAATCGGGGACTTTTTTCAGCCCGCCGGGCGCCCGCCAAGTGGCCGGCGCCGGGCTCGCGGGGCTAATGCAGCCGCTCGCGGCGGCGCATGTCATCCGCCCTGTCCTCACCGCGTGGCAAGACCGGCATAGTCTGGCCCGAAGTCGTGTCGGGCAGCGCCACGACATGCACATGCGGCCAGCGCCGCTCAAGCACGCGCGCGAGATTCACGCTGTCGCGGACGCTGTCGCGCGGACCGGCGGTGAAGACAAGCTGTACGTCCTCGCCGATGGCCGACATCGCCTGCAGCGCGGAAATGGCGTCGGCACAATCGATGACCGTGAGCCCGCAATCCTCCAGCAGCAGGTCGACAAAATCGCGCTGCACGACGGCCTGCCCTACGATCAGGGCGCTGGGTTTCCGCTGATAGGCACGCGCCATCCTGATGTCCTTTCCCATGGACTCCTGTCCGCCCGTCGGAATCTGGCAGAAAGGGTCCGGTGAATGTGAACCTGCAAGCCGATGCAACGGTTCCGGCAGCGCGCACATGGCCTGATCAAAAGATTATTCACCTCGCCAAATTTGACCGGCACCCTGTTTAAATTTGATTTCTTTTTTCGGCGCCAGCATTGATTCCGGTCAATCCCGGCCGTCGCGCATGACGGTTGGCGGTCGATATTTTGCGAACATCCGCAATAAAATGCGTATTCTGGCGACTGATGGCCCATAAAAATCGGCAGCCTCACCAGAGCGGAGACTAAGCCTCGTCGTTACGTCGAGCCGCGGCTTCCATCGGCCGGCAGAATGATCTCGCGCACGGTCACCTGTGACTCTAGCCTTTTCACATCTTCCGGCCGGCATAATTCGGTGCCGGGGCTGAGCAACGCGGCCGACCCTGCCGCGACGGCGTATCGGAGCGCGACATCTGGAGTTTCGCCTCTGGAGAGACACCACACCATGGCGCCGGTAAAGCTGTCGCCTGCTCCCACGACGCTGACGGGCTTGATCGACAGTCCGTCCGCGCGCCAGGCCTGATCGCGGCTGATCAGCAGAGCGCCATGCGGGCCGCGCGTGAGCGCGATCATGTCGACGAAACCGTCATGGATGAAACGGCGGCCGGCCTGCACCAGCGAGACATCGTCAGTCGGCATCGCGCCGGTCAGTTCCAGAAACTCGCTAAGATTCGGCTTGATCATGAAAATCCGCCGCGCCAGCACGGCCTTGAGCGGCGGTCCCGATGTGTCCGCGATCACCTTGGCGCCCCGCTGCTTTGCGATGTCGGCTGCGCGCGCGAAGAAATCCTCCGGCATTCCGGGCGGCACGCTGCCGCTGGCAACCATGAAGGCCGGCGCGGGATCGATGCCTGCGACCTGCTCAAGGCAGGCACGCATTTCCGGCTCGTTCAGCGCCGCACCCGGCAACACGAACCGGTATTGATGGCCGGTCGATTCCTCGAGCACCGTGAAATCTTCGCGAGTCTCGTCCCGGGTGCTTACGGTCAGACTATGAACGCCTTCCTGCTCGATCAGGTGGCGGAGCCGTCCACCCGCCGTTCCGCCCGCGGGATAAATTGCTGAAACCTCGCCGCCGAGCCTTTTGACCACACGGGCAACGTTGATCCCGCCGCCTCCCGGATGGTGGCGCGCCGGCCCGCAGCGCAGCTTGGTGAAGGGCGCAATCTTGCCTACTGTGGTTGAAACATCGATGGCAGGATTCGCGGTCAAGGTGATGATCTTTGTCAATGGCGCTCCGGGTACAGATATTATGGTTGTCTGCAAATGAGCTGTTAGCATGAATACCGGTAATTCGTCGCGTCCGCAGCTGAAGATCCGCCGGGTCAATCTCGACACCGGGCGCGAGAACGTTGCGGTGATCTCGCGCCGGTCAAAGGCATTGCGACCCGAAGTGTTCCGCGGATTCAGCCGCGTCGAGCTGCGGCGCAATTCCAGAGTTCTGCTGGCAACGCTGCTGATCACCGATGACGACGCACTGGTCGGACCTGAAGATATCGGCCTGTCCGACCCGGCCTTCCGCCGCTTTGCCGAACCCGTCGGCAGCCTGGTGACCGTGACGCCGTCCATGCCGCCGAACAGCCTGGATGCGGTACGCGGCAAGATTCAGGGCCGCACGCTGGCGGCCTCCGAGATCGCCGAGATCGTCAACGACCTCACGCATTTCCGCTATTCCGACATGGAGATCGCGGCCTTCCTGATCAGTTTCGCCAGCTTCACGACCAGTGACGAATTGCTGGCGCTGGCGCAGGCCATGGCGCAAGCAGGAACGCAGTTGAAATGGAACAAGCCGATCGTCGTCGACAAACATTGCATCGGCGGAATTCCCGGCAACCGCACATCGATGGTCGTGGTGCCGATCGTGGCGGCGCATGGCCTGACGATTCCGAAAACGTCCTCACGCGCGATCACCTCCCCGGCCGGCACCGCGGACACGATGGAAGTGCTGGCCCGCGTCGATCTCGGGGTCGAGGAGATGAAGGAAGTCGTCAGCGCTTGCCACGGCTGTCTGGTCTGGGGCGGGCATGTGAACCTGGCTCCGGCCGACGACATTCTCATTTCCGTCGAACGCGCGCTCAGCCTGGATACGCGCGAGCAGATGGTGGCGTCGATCCTGTCCAAGAAACTGGCGGCGGGATCGACGCACCTGCTGATCGATCTGCCGGTGGGGCCTGCGGCCAAGCTGACCAACGCCAACGAAGCGATGCGGCTTCGCAAGCTGTTCGAATTCGTCGGCGATCATTTCGGCATTTCCATCGAGGTGATCACCACCGACGGTCGCCAGCCGATCGGCTCCGGGATCGGTCCGGTGCTGGAGGCGCAGGACGTCATGGCGGTGCTCTCCAACGATCCGTCGGCGCCGCCCGATCTGCGCGAAAAGTCGCTGCGGCTCGCGGCGCATCTCCTCGAATACGATCCGGAACTGCGCGGCGGCACCGGCTATGCGCGTGCCCGTCACTTGCTCGACAGCGGTGCCGCCCTCAAGCAGATGCAGAAGATCATCGATGCGCAGGGACCATCGGTCTGCCGGACGGATCTCGGCACGCTCACCATCGACGTGCCGGCACCCGGCGACGGCGTTGTGTCCGCCATCGACTGCCTGCGGCTGAATCGTCTCGCGCGAACAGCTGGCGCGCCGATCGACAAGGGCGCAGGAATCAGGATCTTCAAGAAAATCGGGGATCGCGTCGAGAAAGGCGAGCCGCTCTATCGCATCTATTCTCTCGATCATTCCGAGCATGGTCTGGTGGCGGCGGCGGCGAAGAGCAATGCCGGATATCTGATTGACGGGCAGCGGCGCGGCGAGACCGAACTGTGAGCGCCGCCGTCATCCATGCCTTGCCGTCGGCGACACGCGATGCCAGGCGGCTGGGCGACGCGCTCGGTATCGTCACGCATGACATCGCCATCCACGCCTTTCCTGACGGAGAGTTGCGGGTAACCGTCGCAGCGGCCGAACCGGTGACAATTCTATATGCGCCGCTCGACCGGCCGAACGACAAGCTGGTGGCCATCCTGTTCGCAGCCGAAGCCCTGCGCCGCAACGGCGCGCGGCGGCTCATCCTGGTCGCGCCCTATCTCTGCTACATGCGACAGGACACGGCGTTTCAGCCCGGCGAAGCGATCAGCCAGCGCGTGATTGGCCGGATTCTCGCCCATGCGTTCGACCGAATCGTCACCGTCGACGCGCATCTGCACCGGACCCGCGATATCCGCAGCGTTTTCCCCGGCGCGGACGCCGACGACCTGTCGGCGGTGCCAGCCATAGCTGCGGCCCTGCGAACGCCCGGTCTCGATCCGGACACGATCGTGGTGGGACCGGATTCGGAATCCCGGATCTGGGTGAACCATCTCGCAGCCGAACTCGGGTTTTCCTCGGCGGTGGCCGACAAGCAGCGCCATGGCGACCGTTCGGTCGACATCACCTTCGCGGAGCCATCAATGCTGGCCGGCCGCCCTGCCTTGTTGATCGATGATATCGTCTCTTCGGGCGGCACCCTGATCGCCTGCGCCAGGGCGCTTCGCTCCGCCGGCGTGCGGTCCGTCGATGTGATCGTGACGCATGCCTTGTTTGCGATGGACCTGATGCCGGCATTCACCGCCGCCGGCATCCGGTCCGTCCGCTCGACCCACAGCGTCCTGCATCCGACCAACGCCATCCCGCTCGACGGCATCCTTGCGGACGCCCTGCGCTGCGAGATGTCGGGTCATGCGGCGGGAGTCACCACATGACAATGACGGTCCGGTTTTGCGGCGCGGCGCGCACGGTCACGGGATCCTGCTTTCTGTTCGAGCACAGCCATGGCCGCCTGCTGGTCGATTGCGGCATGTTCCAGGGCTCCAAGACGCTGAAGGCGCTCAACTACAGCGACTTCCCGTTCCGGCCGGCCGACATCGGCGCCGTGCTCCTCACCCATGCCCATATCGATCACAGCGGCCTGATCCCGAAACTGGTCAAGCAGGGCTTTCGCGGGAAAATCCATGCCACCCGCGGCACCATCGACCTGTGCTCCTATCTTCTTCCCGACGCGGGCAGCATCCAGGAATCCGAAGTGGTCACGCTCAATCGCCGCAACCGGGCGCGCGGGCGAGCCGAGGTCACCCCGATCTATACGCAGGCGGATGCCATTGCATCGCTGAACGCCTTTCAACCCGTCGACTACGAGACGTGGTGCACCCCGATGCGCGGGGTTCGCGCGCGATACTGGAATGCCGGACATCTTCTCGGCTCGGCGTCGATCGAACTCGAATTTGAAAACGAAGGCGCCGGACATGCGTTGCGGATTCTCGTCTCCGGCGACATCGGTCCCGACGCCAAACTGCTGCAACCCGAGCCGGAGGCACCCGCCCATTTTGATTACGTCATCTCCGAATCCACTTATGGCGACACCGACCGTCCCGCAGTCACGCCTGACATCCGGCGCGCGCATCTCGCCGCCGAAGTGCGCGACGCGGCTGCCGCCGGCGGCGCCATGCTGATCCCTTCCTTTGCCGTCGAGCGAACCCAGGAACTGATGATCGATCTGATTGACCTGATGGAGCGCGGCGACATTCCGAAGGCGCCGATTTTTCTCGATTCGCCGCTGGCCATTCGCGCCACCGAGGTATTCCGCCAGCATGCGGCCAGTCTTGAGAATGGCGCTGGTCTCGAGCGCCTGTTCAATTCGAATTACCTGCGTTTCACGGAGACGGTTGACGAAAGCAAGGCGATCGGGAAACTCTCGGGTTTTCACATCGTCATCGCCGGCAGCGGCATGTGCGATGCGGGCCGCATCCGCCATCATCTCAAGCGCTGGCTCTGGAGCAGCGAGGGCACTGTCCTGCTGGTGGGATTCCAGGCGCGAGGCACGCTCGGACGTTTTCTCGATGACGGCATCAAGGCGGTGCGCATCCAGGGCGAGGAGATCAAGGTCGCGGCCCGCATCCGCCGTCTCGACGATTATTCCGGGCACGCCGACGGCCCGGAAATCGCGCGCTGGATTGCGGCGCGACGGCCGATCCGCCGCGGCGTCTTTCTGGTTCACGGCGAGGACCCCGCTCTGGCGGGGCTGGCCGAGCGCATCGCCGAGCGGACAATTCCCGCGGCTCAGGTGTTCCGTCCGGTTCTGGACGACATCTACGATCTGTCGACCGCCGCGCCGACCGCCTTGGACGTGACACAGCGGCGGCGGCTGACGCCGGAATCGGTGGTCCGGCTCGACTGGCACAACGAGATGTCGGAACTCATCCTCGACATCAACGAGCGGATCGAGAAGGCCGCCGACGATCGCGCGCGCGGCGTCATCATCCGCAGTCTGCGGCGCGCGCTGGAAGGCAAGAGCTAGGCCCTATATCGGCGAGCAACGCATCCAGGCTTTTTCCGGGCACAGCTTGAACGATTTCGCGACCGAGAAAAACACCCGCAGGTCCCGGTCCGGATCGGCTGACGAGCGGTACGTGAGCGGCACGGCGACTTCGACGCCGACCTGGAGCTTTTCCGGCAGATAGATGCGGATCCCCCCGCCCGCCGAGCTCAGGGAGGTGGCGTCGTCGCCGAAATCCCAAACCCGCCCGCCATCCAGGAATCCATAGAGCTGATAACCCTTGAGGATGTCGTGCTGCATGACCTGGTCGAAGCGCAATTCGAGCGAGGCGGCCAGGCCGCTGTCGCCGCTGAGTTCGCCGCTGTTGTAACCGCGGCCGAACATGACGCCGCCAAGATAGAACTCCTCGGATGACAGCAATGCCGTGGAAGCCACCTGTCCGATGGTCGAAAAATTTAGTGACCAGGCGTCCGACAGTTTTTGATAGCGCGTATAGGCATAATTGAGCTTCCAGAAACTGCCGGAGCCGTCGTCGCGTGACAGCAGCGGATCGTTTTTTTGCGACGCATCCAGAATATCCATGCCGTGACTCACGGCCACGTTGAGGTAGTTGAACCCGTCAAACCGGTCCTGCAGTTGATAGTCTCCGCTCAGCGCGAGCGTGCGGACATGATCGTGATATTTAGTCCCGAAGGTGTTTTCTTCGATGACATTGCTGAGGCCGACACCAAGAGACAGCCACAGGGACGATTCGCGGGTGCGCAATGCGACGATGCTCCCCTTCAGCGCAAAGTTCGTGGTGGCGGTATGGCTGTTCCATTGCCGCGTTTCGTCGTTGGGCCAGACCTCGCCATAGGAGATCGACGCTGCCAGTCGAGCGCCATTGATGCCTGTCGGCATCTCATACAGAAGCCGGCTGTACCCGTTTTCCTGCGTCGAGTCGGGGATCGTCGACAGATTGACGGCGAGCGTATCGCCGGCCTTGAACACTGAGTTGACGGCCGACGCCAGATATCCTTGTAGCGGACCGATCGGAGGCGTGCCGCGATTGTCCAGCCCGAGGGTGGTGTAGATGCGCCAGGTTTCAACATGAACGATCAGGCGGAAATTCCCGGTGGCGGTGACGATTTCCTCCAGGGCGGTATCGGCGATGCGGATGCCGGGAATGTCGCTCGCCAGCAGCAACTGACGCTCGAGCGTCGACAGTCGCGCGGGACGCTCCGCCGTCACGGCGTCCAGCAGAGGCCGGATTCCGAAATGCTCGGCGCCATCGCCTTTCAGGACAACCTCGGAGATCTTGCCCTCGACCACTTTTATCCGGACGCGCCCGCCCTTGATGTCCTGTGGCGGAATCAGCGCGCGAGTCAGGGAATAGCCGGCGTCACGATAGAGATCGCTGATCTTTGTGGTGATGTCCGCGAGATCGGCCTGCGATACGGTGCGGCCGATATAGGGCCGATAGGTCGCGGTGAGCGCGTCCGAAGGCAGCGCCGTGGCTCCCGCGATGGAGATGGCCACGAGCTTGAACAGCGGCCGCCGATCGCGTGCGGCGGATTCGGGCGACCGGGCCTGCGGTATGACCGGCGCGGCGCGGCGTCTTTGCTGCGTCATATAGGCGTCGAACGCCTTCTCGTTCTGCCGGGGATCCACCTGCGGCTCCCGGGCTGCGAGCGGCGCCGGCGCAAGCAGCCACCAGCCGGCTGCGCCGGCGCATAAAGCAATCCGGCACGCCCGAGCGCTGATCCGTCGAAGTCGTGTATCCGCCACCCGAAGCCCCGCTGCGCCAGGAAGAAGATGTCCCCTCCTGGACGGAGGCAAACGGCCTCCTTGGATTTACGCTGCTCTGTTGTGGTTAACGGCAGCTTAACGGCAAGCCCGGGGAATGCGCCGCCTCCCCCAAAGAATTGTACAGAATTGGCGTCGTATAATTGATTTCAATTAGTAGTTGTATGCGCAGATTTGTCTCGTTTTTGCGCTGAGTCAGGAGTTTCGTCATGCTGAGCCATGTAAAAGCACTTCGTACCGCGTTGTTCGGGGCGGCTCTTATTTTCTGCACGGGATCTGCGGCGGTCGCGGACAGCACTTGGCAGGTCCGCAAGTCCAGCGGAGATGTCTGGGTTTCGACCACCGGAGTACAGCAGGTCTCGCTCACCGAACAGGCGACGCTGAAGCCCGGCGACAATATCAGGACCGGCCGGAACGGGCGCGTGCTTCTGGTTCGCGGCGAAGAAACCATCCTGATCGCACCCAATTCCGTGATCGGCGTTCCTCTCGAGAAGAAAGACGGACTGCCGACAACCATCATCCAGCAGGCAGGTTCCATTCTCCTCGAGGTGGAAGAACGCAACGTCAAACATTTCGAAGTCGAAACGCCCTATCTCGCCGCCGTGGTGAAAGGCACCCAGTTCCGGGTCACGGTCGGCCCGTCCGGTTCCAGTGTCGACGTGCTCCGCGGCAAAGTCGAGGTGGCGGATTTCAAGTCGGGACAATTTGCGCTCGTGCTTCCCGGCCAGGCGGCGCGAGTCTCGTCGCAAGGCAATGGCGGCCTGTCATTGAGCGGTGCCGGCGCATTGAATCCGGTCCAGCAAGGAACGCCGCGGGAATCTTCGGTGACTCGCGTGCCCGTTCCGAAAGCCGGCCTGTCCGCGCCGAACAGGGAACCCAATGGTCAGCGCGTTCGCGCGCTGGGTGACACCAGCCGTGCTGCGATCGCCAACCAGGCCGGCGAGCGCAAGGCGTCGGCCGAACCTCGCGTCGGCGGCCGCGGCAATGCCATGCGCATCACGTCGACCATCGGCGATGTGAAGATGGACTTCCAGAAAGCCACCAACGGTTTGGCGCGCGCTGCGACAGTCTTGCAGTCCGCATCGAACAAAGGCTCCGAAAAAACTGTCTGGAACTCCGACAGCCTTACGCCCGGCAATGGCGCCAGCAAAACCTATGGCCAAGGCAATGGCAACGGCAACACGCCGGGGAGCGCACAAGGGAGCGTCCAAGGAAACGGCAATAGCAGCGGCAACAGCAATGCCGGCGGAAATGGCAATGGCAATGCTTTCGGACTTGCAAACGCTGCCGCAGCCCAAAGCAACAATGGCAATGGCAAGGGTAAAGGCAAGAACTGATCCCGTGGGGGGCGGCTGACCGCGCCGGCTGAGGGACGGCCGGCGCGCTGGCAGGATAGCGTCAGTCAAAGCGGTGTGGGGCAAGGGTGAAACACTACCGGATACACTTGTTTGTGCTGTGCGCTCTGGCAGTCACCCTGCTCACGGGCGCGCACGACGCGCTCCACAATGCGCTGGTGGACAAGCGCTTTGAATTCACCCCGCGGCAGGCCACGGGCGATGTTGTGCTCGTGGCGATCGATTCCCGATCCATCGAGCAGATTGGTGTCTGGCCCTGGCCGCGGCGGCTGCATGCCGAGATCATCAAAAAGCTTGATGGCGCGGGCGCGAGCGACATCGTATTCGACGTGGACTTCAGCGCGCCATCGGCCGCCGCCGACGACGACGCCTTCCTGAAGGCGCTGCAAGGCGCCAGCGGGTCTGTGATTCTTCCAACGTTCAAACAGGTGACGCATAACCGGAACGGCGAATCCACCCTGTTCGTGAATCGCCCGCTGCCGAAATTCATCGAGGATTCATGGGCCGCCACGGTCAACGTGGTGGCCGGGCGGGATGGCATCGTACGCCGTTACTCATACGGCGAAACCATGGATGGGACCTTCTACCCTTCCGTCGCGGCGCTTCTGGGCGGTAAATACCAGCCCGACGAAAAAAGTTTCATCGTCGACTTCAGCATCCAGCGCGAGTCCGTGCCAAGATACTCCTATGTGGACATTCTCAACGGCGACGTGAGCGCCGATCTTCTCAAGGGAAAGAAGATCATCATCGGCGGCACCGCCGTTGAACTGGGCGACCGGTTCAACGTCCCCAACGGGATCATCACAGGACCGATGCTGCAGGTCCTCGCAGCCGAATCGATCCTGCAGGACCGTGCGCTGCGCACGTCGACACATCTTCTGACGGCGGCCGGGGTTGTCGTCATTGCGTTGGTGATGATGATGCTCTGGCGGCGTCTGTCCGCCGGCTATCGTCTCATGGTGCTGGTCGGCATGGCGGTTGCGGCCGAAGCCATGGCTATCGCCTTGCAGGCGATTTATCCAGTGGCCCTCAACACGGCCGCCTGGCATGCCGCGATTGCCATCTATCTTGCCGCGATCGCGCTCGACGAGATCGACATTCGCGGATTGCTGGCGAGGATAGCCGAACGCAGATTTCACCGTATTACGATGTCACTGGGTGATGGCCTCGTCTGCGCCGACCGGAACGGCTTGATCACGCTCTGGAATCCGGCGGCGGAATCGATTTTCGGCTACCAGCCGGATGACATCATCGGCCGCCCGTTCGACAGCCTGTGTTGCGCCGAGGACGGCACCACGACGGGCGCGCCCTTCTCCCTGCTGGCCCTCTCCCGCGAAGCGCTGCAGGCTCCAGCCGGACAAATCATGGAACTCACGGGAAAGCGGAGGAACGGCGAGATATTTCCACTCGAGGCCTGCTTCTCCGGATGGCCGGGGACCGACGGATTCCAGTATGGCGCGGTGCTGCGCGATATTTCCGTCCGCAAGCGCGAGGAGGGAAAAATCCGCTATCTGGCGGCCTATGACAGCCTGACCGGCCTCGCCAATCGCAATACGCTGCGCACGTATCTGGACACCAGGCTGGGCGAAACCGCCTCAGAATCCGGAATTGCGCTGATGATCATCGGCATCGACAGGTTCAAGGAAATCAACGACACCTTGGGGCACGCGTGGGGCGATCAGGTTCTGTGGGCCGTCGCCGAAGGCCTGAAGGGTCTGGTCAACGGCTCCGGTCTGGTTGCCAGAGTCGGCGGCGACGAGTTCGCCGTCGTCATTTCCGGCTCCGACATAGAGAACAAAGCAAAAGATATGTCAGGCCGCATCTTCGGCGCATTCGGCGAAATACCCTTGTCCGTCGGTGGACGCAGGCTGCGCGTGAGATGCAGTGTGGGCATCGCCATTTACCCGGATAATTGCGCGACCGTCGGAGAGCTCCAGGCCAATGCCGACCTTGCTCTTCATCGGGCAAAATCCACCGGGCGCGGCTGCACCGTGTTCTTCGACCAGGCATTTCGTGCCGAGCTCGAAGCGCGCGTGGTGCTGGAGGCGGAGTTGCGGCGGGCGCTCGAGCGAAACGAATTCGTGCTGTTCTATCAGCCGCAGATCCATCTCGGAAGCGGCGCGCTTGCGGGCGCGGAGGCGCTGATCCGCTGGCAGCATCCGGAACGCGGTCTGGTTCCGCCGGGGGAGTTCATTCCAGTCGTGAATGCGTCCTCGATGTCGGACCAGGTGGCGCGCTGGGTGTTGCAGACAGCCTGCCGGCAAGCCCGCCTGTGGGAGCAAATGGGGCGTGGCATCCGCATCGGCGTCAACCTGTCGCCGTCGCAAATGCAGGCGGGGGATCTGCCCGCAACCGTCGCACAGGTTCTTGAGGACACCGGCCTGCCTCCCGCGCTGCTCGAACTGGAAGTGACCGAGGATATCCTGCTGGCAGACGACGAGACGGCGCGTAAGATTTTCCGCGACATCCAGAGACTTGGAGTCCATGTCGCCTTCGACGATTTCGGCACCGGCTATGCCAGCCTCGCCTATCTGAAGAAATTCCAGCTCGACCGGCTGAAAATCGACCGCTCCTTCGTGCGCGATCTTTTGACCGATCCGAACGATGCCGCGATCGTTGATTCCACGATCAGGCTTGGCAAGCAGCTCGGCCTGTCGATCACGGCCGAAGGCATTGAGAACTCAGCAACCGCCGACATGCTGGCACGGATGGGGTGCGACGAGGGCCAAGGATACCATTTCAGCCGTCCCGTCCCCGCGCACGAGTTTGAGAGGGTATTTTTTTCGACCGCAAAAAACCACGACACCATCACAATGGAGCCCGCCATCACGGCGGCGTAATGGCCAACGCCTCCTACGGAAAGATTTCAGCCGCCTGAACCATGATGCAGGATCCCTAACCGCGTTTGTTCTCCGCCGGGCCGGCGCAGTAGACCAAACGGATTCGTTGGCTCTGCCCAATTTTTAAAACGACAAGGAACCAAATCAGACAGTGACGCTTGTTTCGGCAGTTCAGCCGGAGGAATCACATGTCCACGACCTATGTTGCCGGTACCGAAGACGCCAGCCAGAGCGCGGTGTCATGGGGCGCCGTTCTTGCGGGAGGCGTTGCCGCCGCATCGCTGACGATCGTACTGCTGGTGTTTGGAACCGCGATGGGTTTCGCCGCCGTCTCTCCGTGGTCGGGACGCGGTATCTCGGCCACCACCTTCAAGATTTCGGCCGGCATCTTTCTCGTTGTGACGGCGATGCTCTCCTCCACGGTTGGCGGATATATCGCCGGACGCCTGCGGACCAAATGGACCGGTGCCCATAGCGAGGAAGTCCTGTTCCGCGACACGGCCCACGGCTTTTTGGCATGGGGTTTTGCCACGGTTCTCGGCGTGGCGATTCTGGGTGCAGCGACCACCATTTTGCTCGGCGGCGCGACGGCCGGCCTGGTGCAGGGCGGAACGCAGGCCGCAGCCCAGACCGCGAGCGCAACGCCGAACGATTATTTCATCGACACATTGCTGCGGCCGGCCACGACCGGCACGACGCCGCAGGCGCAGACCGACCCTGCTGCGGTGCGGCGCGAAGTCTCCGTCATCTTCACGCGCGGACTGACCAGTGGCGGCGACATTTCCGCCAATGACCGCGCCTATCTCGTGCAGATGGTGTCGGCGCGCACCGGCCTGCCGCAAGCCGATGCCGAGAAGCGCGTCAACGACGTGATCGCCGCCGCGAAGGAAGCCGCCGAGGAGGCGCGCAAATTCACCATGGCGTCCGCTCTGTGGCTGACGCTGGCGATGCTGCTCGGAGCGTTTTCGGCCAGCGCGGCCGCCATCGAAGGTGGACAGCTGCGCGACGGCACATGGCGGGGCGTCGTCGGATCGCGCCGCAGACTTCAACAGGCCAACTAAGGGAGGCGACAATGGGCATCATTCTGCTGTGGCTGCTGGGGATTCCGATTCCGCTGCTGCTTCTGCTGATCCTGCTGGCGCGCTAGCGCCGGCTGAAAAAGGCCTGCCAATTGGCGGGCCTTTTGATTCAAACGCTAGACGACACGCCGGGAACAGGTCAGATGTTACGCGTACCGATGCGTTGGTGCCGCGGCCAGAAACCGGCAAAATCAGCCGCGTCCATCATCCCCATTGCGGCCGGTTGTCACCCGGCGTGTCGTTCTCACCAACGCCGAACCGGCGCGATGGTTCGTGACCAGTGACTGGACTCGCATGGAACGTTTGAGGGTTTCGCGTAGTTGAACAAGCTTCAGAACCAAGGAGGATTCCATGCGCATTATTCTCGGCACACTTGTTGCCTGCACCCTCGCCGCAACCGCGGCTCTTGCCCAGCAGCAGCCCGCGACACCCAGCACGTCCGCGCCGTCCGCGGCGGCGACCGCCGCTCCGGTTCCCGCCGGCGGCCAGTGGCGCGCGTCCAAGCTGATCGGCGTCGATGTCTACAACCAGCAGAATGAAAAGCTCGGCGAGATCAATGAGCTCATTATCGATTCTTCCGGCCGTGTGGCCGGTGCGGTGCTGGGAGTCGGCGGATTCCTCGGCATGGGCGAACACGATGTCATGGTCTCGATGGACAAGCTGAAATTTTCCAACGAGGCCGGAAAAAGCACCACCGGCGCCTCCAGCGCCGACAACAGGGAATGGTATCCCGACCGCGCCGTCCTGAATGCCAGCAAGGACCAGCTGAAGGCGATGAAGCAGTTCAAATACTAAACTGCGATTCAATCGAAAGGGGCTCCGGGGGAACCGGAGCCCCTTTGCGTGCAATGGCCGCACGAAGTCTCCCAACCGCACGCCGGCACTACTTGCGCCTGCGGAACCGAACGATTTTCGAGGGCTCGGCACTCGCCTTGAAGGCTTCTCTCAGACCGGTCGGCCGCCCGTGTTTTTTCAGCAGATCCCGCACGGCTTCATCCATCAGTTCTTGAAACGTGGATGAAAGATCGTCCGCTAGTTCGTCCAGCGTCCGTTTGTCCTCGGCATGAAAGCTGATCAGTTTTCTTGGCATCTATCCTGACCTTGTGAACGCCCGTGACGTAACGCACCACAGACCCGGAGGGTGCCGTTTTCTATGCGCTGCGCTGCAATGTGTCTTTCGACATGGCAAAAGCTCCTTTGTTCCACGGAACGAATATCCTCACCGCAAAGTTATTCATCGGGGAACGGTCCCCGTGAGGAGTAAAGCAATGACCAATCCGAACCAGAACAATCAGCAGAACCAGCAAGGCGGTCAGCAGGGTGACCAGCAAGGCGGCCAGCGCGACGACCAGCAGACCCAGAAGCCCGGCCAGGGCGGTCAGCAAGGTGGCCAGCAGGGCGGCGGCCAGCGGCAGAGCGACCAGAATCGCTAAGCTGGATGCCAGGACAAGACCCCGGTTCTTAGACCGGGGTTTTGTTCGCTCCGGGCGTGGAGGTGAGCGATGACGAAGCCGGCCGAAAAACCGAATGAGCGGACACCTGGTACCAACCAGCATGGACCCGGAAATTGGGCCGGTCGGCAGGCCGGCGGGCAGGAAAACCGCTTTCCCGGCGGCGATCAGGCCGGACACGGCGGCCCGCGCGGCGGACCGCCCGAGCTCCAGGACTGATACGCCGCTCGCCGCGCCGGCGTGCTGTCAAACCCGCGACGGTCCGGAACGAAAAGCCCGGAAAGCCATTGAGCGTGAAGTTTCAACCAGGAGATGCCACCATGGCTGCGAAAGAGAAAACCCTCGAAGATCTGTTTCACGAAACCCTGAAAGACATCTACTTCGCCGAGAAGAAGATTCTCACGGCCCTGCCAAAGCTTGCCAAGGCCGCGAATTCCGACGATCTGCGCGCCGCATTCGAAAAGCACGCGACCGAAACGGAGGCGCAGGTCGGCCGTCTCGAGGACGTGTTCGAACTGATCGACAAGCCCGCCAAGGGCAAGACCTGCCCGGCCATCCTCGGTCTGATCGAGGAAGGCCAGGAAGTCATGAAGGACTTCAAGGACTCGGACGCGCTGGACGCGGGTCTGCTGGCCGGTGCACAGGCGGTCGAGCATTACGAGATTTCCCGCTACGGCACGCTGATCGCCTGGGCGGAACAGATGGGTCTGGACGATGCCGCCAGACTCCTGAAGCAGAATTTGGCGGAAGAGGAAAAGACCGACCAGTCGCTCACCAAACTGGCGGAAACGGCGGTCAACTACCAGGCGGCGGCGTAACCGGCTGCATTGCAGCCGAATAACCGTCTCGAACTCGCAGCATGTGAAAGCCTCGCCGCGCGAGCGTGCGAGGCCTTCATATCTTCACATTTGCAATCGGAAACCTGGGACGGCTCGTCTTGCGCGCTTCACGCCGCGCGCACGCTCGCGAAGAAGCGCGCAACTTTCTGTTCCAGATCGGCGGCGCGCGACGACAGCGTCTCGCTCAGGGTCACCACCTCCTGCACGGTGTCCAGCGAACGCGCCGTGATGCCCTCGACCGCGCGCACATCTTCGGTCGCCTGCACGGTATATTTCGCTGCCGAGTGAACGGAGCCTGCAATGTCGCGCGTGGCCGCGGTCTGTTCCTGCACCGCGCTCTCGATCTTGGCGGCGACCGTGGCGATGTTCTTGACCGCGCCGGCCACCGATCCGAGCTGGATGGACAATTCGCGGGTCGCAGATTGGATCGCCGCGATCTGGCGCGAGATGGTATCGGTCGCCTTCTCGGTCTGGTTGGCGAGCGCCTTGACCTCGCCCGCCACCACCGCAAAACCCTTGCCGGCGTCGCCCGCGCGGGCGGCCTCGATGGTGGCGTTGAGCGCGAGCAGATTGGTCTGGCCGGCGATGTCGGAAATCATGCCGGCGACCGACTGGATCTGCTCCACCGCGCTCGACAGGCTGGCGAGATTCTGCAGCGAGACTTCGGCGTCGCGCGCCGCACTGGAGGCGAGTTGCAGACTGCCGGCGCTCTGCACGCCGATCTCGTCGATCGATTGCGACAATTGCTCGGTCGCGGCCGCGGTCTGCTCCACCATCGAGGTGGTGGCCGTGGACGCTTCCGCGGTCGATTTCATGCGGCGGGAGGTTTCCTCGGCCGTCATCCGCATGCCGGACGAGCCGCGGCTGAGCGCCTCCGACACGCTTTTCACCGCGCCGATGGTATCGTTGATGGTGGCACGGAAATCGGCGATCGCCTGGTCGACCTGCTGGCCGCGCGCCTGCGAAGACAGCAGCGCGGCATCCTGATACAGCGTGAGCGTGGTCGCGATGTCGAAGGCCAGCGCCTGCGACACCACCTGCCCGCCCGCCACGATCCGGCGCGGCGAAAACCGGAACCGCCGGCCGAGCGCCGCGAAGGCCGCGCGCTGCACCATGTTGCTGGCGATCATCTGGGTGCGCGGCGTCAGCCCGATATTGTGCTGCTGTTCGGACACGTGCTGGCAGGATTCCGCATAACGCTGGTTGAGCGTCCCGGACAACAGCAGTCCGAGATGGCTGAGCTGCAATTTGCGGATCAGGTCCTCGTGCTTCAGGAACACCGCCGCCACGGTCGGCATCTGCTTTTCGGCCGCGATGAAGTCCTCGACCGCGCGGGCGATGCTGGGTTCGATCACCGGCCACAACCGCGCCAGCTGCCGGCAGGCGTCCTCGTCCAGCTCATAAAGCTTGAGCCGCGCCTGGAAATGCGTGGGCAACACGAATTGCATCAGAGAGGCGCCGTTCGCTCCGGAAGGGCCATAGTCGCGAGCCGTCAACCCATAGTAGTTACAGAAGTTAAGATTCTGTTGAGGCTGTTGCGCGCCTGCCGCTTTTTTGCCCAGCGCCCCGATCCCGATGGCGCGCGGGAATGCCGCGTCACTTTTTCCGGCCGGCGGACTTGTCCGGCTTGCGCCTGCTCTCGGGTTCCGGCGGCAGGGTCTGCACCGGCGTCGCCGCCGCCTCCGGCTGCGGAGTCTGCGTGGCGGCCGGTCCGTGCAGCGGCTTCTGTTCCATGCTGATCAGGAAGGCGAGCCCGAAGGCCAGCACCAGCATGGCGGCCAGGAACACGAAGCGGAAGGCCTGCGCCAGATCGGTGTCGGATGCGGTGCGCGCCAGCATCTCCACCGACACGCCGGTGGCGCCGCCGATGCCGCCCAGCACGATGGCGCCGAGCAAGGCCACCACCAGCGCCGCGCCGAGCGAGCGGAAGAAGTTCATCGCGCCGGTCGCAACCCCCATCAGATGCCGCGACACCGCGTTCTGCATGCTGACGGTGGAGATCGGGAACACGCAGCCGATGCCAAAGCCGGTCAGCGTCAGGAGCGCGATCACCAGCGGCACCGGCAATTGCGGCCAGACCGCCAGCGCGCCGAGCCCGGCCATGGCGAGCACCACGCCGGCGATCGCCATGATCTTGTAGTTCTCGACATGCACCATGGCGCGGCCGGTCAGCGTGGACGCCACCACCGTCGCGCCCATCAGCGGAATCAGCGCCAGTCCGGACTGGCTGGCGGAGAGATGCACCACCACCTCGAAATAAAGCGGCACGAAGATCGTCATGCCGACCAGCGTGCCCATCGCGCAGGTGCCGGCGAGCGTCGCGCAGCGCACCACCGGATTGGCCAGCACCGCGAGCGGCAGGAACGGCTCCTTCGCCCGCATCAGGCGCCAGCCAAACAGCGCCCACAGGATCGCCGAGGCCAGCAGCAGCAATCCGATCGGCGCCGACAGCCAGGCAAAGCGCGTGCCGCCCCAGGTCAGCGCCAGCAACAGCGCGATCGCCGCCGCCATCATCAGCGCCGCGCCGATAAGATCGAGCGCATGCTTGCGCGGATGAAACGGCACGCGCTTGAGCACGTTGTTGGTCATCAGCAAAGCGGCGATGCCGAGCGGCACGTTGATCCAGAAGATCAGCGACCAGTGCAGGTGCTCGGTGAGGAATCCGCCGAGCACCGGCCCGCCGATCGAGGACGAGGCGAAGACCGCGCCGATATAGCCCTGATAGCGCCCGCGTTCCTTCGGCGAGACGATGTCGGCGATGATGGTCTGGGTCAGCGACATCAGCCCCCCGCCCCCCAGTCCCTGCAACCCGCGCGCGAGGATCAGCGCGGTCATGCTGGTGGCGAGCGCGCAGGCGACCGACCCGATGATGAAGATCGCGATCCCCGCCAGCATCACCGCGCGGCGGCCATAGATGTCGGACAGTTTGCCGTAGAGCGGGGTCGAGGCGGTGGCGGTCAGCAGATACGCCGTCACCACCCAGGACAGGTTCTCCACGTCGCGGAAGGCGCGGCCGATGGTGGGCAAGGCGGTGGCCACGATGGTCTGGTCGAGCGCGCCCAGAAACATCGCCAGCATGATGCCGACCACGATGCCGCGGATCTCGGCGTGTTTGAGCGGGCGGATCTCCGCCACCGTCTTGCCGGGGCCGGCCTTCGGCGCGCCTTTGGCCGGGGGCTTGCCGGGGCGGGTCTTGTCGGAGGACGGGGGTTTGGGGGCCATGGCGGCGGGCACAAGCGGGACTGCGAGAAAGGTTCTGGAGGTTAGAAATTACTAAACGAGTCCCCGCTAGGGTCCTAATTCCCGTTAACCCCCGCCGACGGCAGAATGCCGATGCCCCCGCCGATTGCCTTCATGCAGGACGTGCAAGCCGCGATCGCGCATGGCTCCTTTGCGCGCCGGGCCGAGATTCTGCGGCATGTCACCGACCTGTTTGTCGGCCAGGCGCCGCAATATTCCGACGCCGAGGTGGAGGTGTTCGACGACGTCATCGCCCTGCTCGCGCTCGAGATCGAGACCGCGGCCAGGGTGCTGCTCGCCTCGCGGCTGGCGCCGATCCCGAACGCGCCGCCCAACACCCTGCGGCGGCTGGCCGCCGACGACGCCATCGAGGTGGCCTGGCCGGTTCTCGCCCATTCGCCGCGGCTCGACGAGAACACGCTGACCGAACTCGCCTGCACCAAGAGCCAGCAGCATCTGCTCGCCATCGCGCGCCGCAAGAGCCTGCCCGCCCGCGTCACCGACGTGCTGATCGCGCGCGGCGAGCGCCCGGTGCTGGCGGGACTGGCCAGCAATGCCGGCGCGCAATTTTCCGGCGAGGGCTATGCCACGCTGGCCGACAGGATCAACGGCGACCAGGACCTGATCGTGCGGCTCGGCACCCGCGCCGACATTCCGCGCCCGCTCTTTCTCAAGCTTCTGTCCAAAGCCTCCGAACAGGCGCGCGCAAAGCTCTGCGCCGCCCATCCCGACAAGAGCGCGGATGTGGGCGAGGCGGTGACCGACGCCACCCACCGCATCCAGAACGAGACCCGAGAAGACTCCTCCCGCTATGCGGTGGCGCAGGCTCTGGTCGAGGCGTTGCACGAATCCGGGCGGCTGCGCGACGCCGATGTCGAAGGCTTTGCGCGCGCCAGGCGCTACGAGGAAAGCGTGGTGGCGCTGGCGCTGCTGTGCGATCTGGAGATCGGCGCGGTCGAGCGCGCCATGGCGCAGGAACAGGCGGAAACGCTTTTGGTGTTCGTGAAGGCGGCCGGCCTGTCCTGGGCGAGCGCGCGCGCGATCCTGTTGCTGCGCGCGGGCGAGGCCGGGCTCTCGGCCGCCGATCTCGAACAGACGCTGGCGAGCTTTGAGCGGCTCAAGCCCGCCACCGCGCAGGAGCTGGTGCGCTTCTATCGCCTGAAGGAAGCCGCGATGTTCTCGCGCAAGAGCGCACAGGCCGTGCAACAGGCGGCGACGCCGCACACGAAGCAATAGCCCGGACCGAGCGAGGCGGAATCCGGGTCAGGCCTGGCTCTCGCCGCGTCCGGTCTCCTCGGCCTCCCGCTCGGCCATGACGGCATCGAGTTTTTCCAACAGCTTGCGCCGCAATTCGGCGAATTCCTGCGGAAAGGTGTCGCGACCCGGCACGAAGTCGGGCGTGCGGCCGGGCGCATCCTCACCCGGCGCAAACGCCGCGGCCTCCAGCCGCGACAGCTCGCGCAGGCTTTTCACGGTCATGCCCAGCATGCGGATGTCGCGTTCGCGCTCCGGCGCCGGGCGGTCGGGCAGCGACAGCCGCAATTCGATCTCGCGCACCTGGCGCTCGGCGGTGCGGATCAGCCGGTTGCGCAGCGAGGCGGGATCGGCGCGCAAGGGCCGCGTGCGCTGGCCCAGCACATTGCGCCGGCGCGGGATCGGCTCAAAGCGCGGACCGTCGGGCCCGAACGGTGTGCCGTCGAGGCAGGCATACAGGGTGCCGAGCGACATCAGGCCATGCGAACAGATGCGCGCGACGGTGAAGCCTTCGACATACATGGCGCGCGCGGTCTCCACACGTTCGATGGTCAGCGGCGGATTGGGCTCGGGGCGGATATTTTCGAGGAGAGGCATGGGGTTTTCGCCAATAAAAAACGCGCCAAGAGGCGCGTTGCGGATTTCCGGGACATTGCCGGAACGCTAGCGGAGCAGGCTCACCCTGTCAAGGAATATTTTCCCAATTATATACTTGACAAAGCAAGAAACCCCTATAAAACAGGGGTCATGAAACTCACAGACGCCATCTTTCAGGACGCCGACAAAGCCCGCCAGTTCATGGAGGCCGAACGTTGGCCCAATGGTCCTTATTGCCCTCATTGCGGTAACAGCGATCGGGACAAGATCACTGGCCTGAAAGGCAAAGCCCATCGTCCCGGCCTGTACCAGTGCGCGGAATGCCGCGAACAGTTCACCGTGACCGTTGGCACCGTCTATGAACGGTCCAAGGTGCCTCTCAACAAGTGGCTCTTGGCGATCTACCTCATGAGCGCAGGCAAGAAGGGCACCAGCGCACACCAGATCGGTCGCACGCTTGGCGTCACGTACAAGACGGCATGGTTCATGTGCCACCGCATCCGCGAGTCGATGCGCGACGACAGCCCCAGCGCGCTTGGTGGCTCTGGCCAGATCGTCGAGGCAGACGAAACCTATTTTGGCAAATACGACACGCCCCGCGAACGCAAGACACCTCGCCGTGGCGTGATGCCTACAAAGGGCGGTAATTCAGGCCCCGCGAACAAGCGCGCCATCGTTGCTCTTGTCGAGCGCGGCGGAAACGTTCGCACGTTCCACGTCGCTGTGGCCGATAAGGTCACGGTGCAAGGCATTGTCGCCGCGAACATTGACCGCGAAAGCCGCCTGCATACCGATGAGAGCAAACTTTACACAGGCGCGGCCGATCATTTCTTTACGCATGAGACAGTGAAGCACTCCGCGAAAGAGTACGTTCGCGGAGACGTGCACACCAACACTGCGGAAGGCTATTTCTCAATCTTCAAGCGCGGCATGAAAGGCGTCTATCAGCATTGCGCTGAAAAGCACCTGCATCGCTATCTTGCGGAATTTGATTTCCGCTACAACACCCGCACCCGTCTCGGATTTACCGATGGGGAACGTGCGGCTCTTGCCATCAAAGGTGCTGCTGGCAAGCGTCTCACGTACCGGCCGTCTCACTAGTCCTGTTTTCAGATTTCAGGCCGGGCGATTTTTGCGGTGGCGAAAAAAACGGCGCCCCTAAGCATCGGCTGGGAATTCCCAGCCGGCGGGAGCGCATTTTACAAAGTCTAAGATTAGCCTCTGAAGAGCCCACTCTTCACACCGGCCCTCGGAATCCACCGGTACTGTAAAAGGATGAGACCAAGGAGTCTGCCACCACTCAGCGGTGTTTAGGGGGCCTTTACCGTCCAAGGGCTTACAGTCATAGCGCCGCCGTAACCGCGCCTCCCATTCAGTACGATGCAGGAGGCGAACAGCTATCATGCAGAAGCTATGCGGCGGCTCTGTGCGTCACATACTCTTGGGTGAGAGGGACAACCTCTACATTAGGCGCGATAAGGCCAGCCTCAGCCAATCTGGCGCGCAACCGAGGAAGTTCCTCGACAATCACGCTTCCATTGAACATGTGCGAAAGGATCCCCTCCAATGCTGGCTTTACGTCAGCAAGAACAAGAGCGGGATCGGTGTGTGAAAGCACAAAACCAGGCACATCGTCGCTGTATGCGCGCAGTCCGCCATCGGCACGCTTTTCAAACGCAACGATGATTTTGAAGTAGTCATTCAGCGGCTTACAGGAAGCCATGTCTCTTACCCTCTTTCCCCCGTCCACTGAGGAAATTAGCGACCCACACCCGCGTATTCAATTATCAATATGTTAATGGGTTATTAGGTTCCGCAACCTTAGGTTGATGTTGGGCAATAGTCAACCCTTTTCTGAAAAGGGCTTCCCGCCCATTTTCACTGCCAGATCGTCCAGCGCCGCGTTTCTCTCTTCCTGACTCATCTTCTTCTTGCCGGTAGTCTTATGGGGCTGGGGGCGGGAGCCCAGCATCCGGCGAAGCGTCTTTTTGAATTTCTCGTCTTGGGCTTTTGCCATGTCGAACCCTTGGGATATTCCACCTTGGCCCGCAGAAGGCGATAAAAACTCTGACCAACTATTCGCCAGTGTTGGCAAAACACTAACCCTCTGGGAACTCGTAGAGGAAGAGCTTGCAAACCTATTCAGCGTCTTTGTAGGGAACGACACCACATATCCGGCAACCGATCCAGCAATTAGGGCTTATGGTACAATTATTAGTGCTATCTCCCGCACCGAAATGATTGGGGCAGCTGGAAAGGCCTTCTTCCTGCCGGACCCAACAAACCCGTTGGCGGATGAGGCCGGCGAGATAATCAAACTCGCAAAGGGCTGGGCCGGTCGCCGCAATGACGTTGCCCACGGTCGCGTCGGGACATTACAAAGTAGGGGCGGCTATCTGCTTTTCCCAAGTCTCTACAACTCAAAAAAACACCCCCTCGGAGATAAGCCAACATTCGTATATTCGTCGGCGGAATTGGCAACATTCCAGGTGGCGTTTGACGAATTGCGAAAACGCATCAATTTCTATCGGCGCATTCTTGGGAGGACGCGGATAGCATCGCTTCGAATACCGCCCGAGCAGTGATCTCTGCAAGATAGCCGCCGCCGACTTCAAAAAAATCAGCAACGATTCTCGCGCCCGCCTCAATCATGGCGGGAGTCACCTCAATTTCCTCAGCAACTGAAGCACCGGCCTGTCGCATGGATTCTAATCCCAAACGGACTGCTTTGTCACGTATATAATTGGGAATATTTTCCTTGTGGAGACCCATCTTTTCAGGGTTGACTTACCCGGAACAAATACGGAACATTAATGCTGCTCAGGAGCACTAACCTCCTGTTAACCAAATCAGCTCGTTATCGTCTCTCATGCCTTTCCGCTGTGGACATGGCTTTTTGCGTCTTTCAGAAGACGCGCAGGCGGCGCTTGTCGAAGGCGCACGCGATAGCGAACCCGTGCGCGGTCTGACCCACGGCTTCTACAAATATCCAGCGCGGTTCTCCCCGGCATTCGTCCGAGCCGCAATCCAAACCTTCACAACACCCGGTGACCTTGTACTCGACCCCCACGTCGGCGGGGGGACCACGTTGGTCGAGGCCCGTGCGGCCGGTCGCGAAGCTATCGGCGTGGACATCAGTACACTGGCGGAGTTCGTCTCGAACGTGAAATGTACGGTGTACTCCGACCAAGAGCTCGACACGCTACAAGCGTGGAGCAAGAAGGTGGCGGAGCGGGTACATATTCATCGCGGTGCAGCGCAGTCCAACCGCTACGCCGAACTCGGATACTACAAGCACCTTGACCATCCGTCGCGCTGGCGATTGCGGAAAGCAGTAGAACAGGCACTTGCTTCGGCAATTTCGCTAGGTACTCCTCGACTCGAGGCCTTTGGGCGATGTGTTGTTTTGCGAACCGCGCAATGGGCCCTCGACGGCAGGGTGAAGCTTCCCACGATAGAGGAATTTCGCACGTTCCTGGGCGAGACTGCCGAAAAGATGGTGCTGGGCGCGCGAGAACTGCGGGCCGCTGTAAAGCAGAGCGGACGACAACAGCTGACGGTCTTGCGGAGGAGCGCCGCTGGGCTCGAAGGCGATTTTCGCCTACGAGGAATGAGAGCACCTCGGCTCGTGGTTACATCGCCGCCTTATCCTGGGGTACATGTCTTGTATCACCGCTGGCAGGTTGACGGCCGCAAAGAAACGCCGTTCCCATTCATGATTGCCAACGCGCTCGATGGTGCTGGCTTGAGCTACTATACAATGGGCGACCGGAAGCATCCGGGCTTGCGGACATATTTCGACAACATCCACGCCACAATGTCCTCCGTTGCAGCGCTATGTGACTCAGACACCGTGATAGTGCAAATGGTCGCTTTCTCGGATCCGAGCTGGCAACTTCCACGATATATCGAAACTATGGAAGAAGCTGGCCTACGGGAAATGAAGCTACCGGCCGTCAGAGGCGAGAGCGACGGACGGCTTTGGCGAAAAGTGCCGAGCCGTCGCTGGTACAGCGAACAGCGTGGCAACATTCCTAGCAGTCAAGAGGTCGTCCTATTCCACCGCAAACAGCGGAACGTCAGGCGGCCTTCGGAAGCTTCTTTGGAAGAGTCAGGCACAAAGGCACGATAACTCGCCCTACACCGGCGGCGGATTTGGAAATACGCTCGCGTACCTCGACTTCGTTTTCAGCCCACTCTGTCGTCTTCTTCGCTGAATCCAGCAGACCCATCGCGATGAGGGCCAGCCCGTACTTAAAAACAAACTCTACGGCAGCGCTATCTTCAGGCGGACGCATGGTTTTCGCTTCTATCAAAAGATGCGAATCTACATTGACGTGGAGCTGCAAGCGGGTAGTGCCAGGTACTTTTTCTACCGTAATAGGCGCGGCATCGGCACCGTTATTAACCTCGATGATGTCTGGACGGCTGGGCGCGGCGTCGGTCATCGGAGGTTTCGGGGTTTTCTCGCGCTCCTGCTTCTCACGTGGTTCCACTACCTTAACTTTCATGTTCAACGTCCAAGGGCCGTGAGCAGAATCTGAAATAGTCGCAACAACATCAAAGATCGAGCCTATCGACTTTTTGTATTTTTCAGCGTGGAAGGTGAATGTGAGGCGACCGTTGAAAAGGTGGAACGTTGGTTGAATATCGCCGGTGAATTCGCATTTGCCCTTATATTTCGATCGGGTGAAATAGTTGTTTTTCACGTCTGTCAAGAATGAACATCGGACTTGGTCATTCTGAGGCAACTCGATTTCCAGCGCTGTTGAACCGTCCTTTTGCTTGAAATAACTCGGAAACTCGGTGCCAACAAATTTCGGCGCCTCACCTTCCACTTTGCTTCCCGCCACTCCAGCCGGGACGGTCCTCTTAGCAACCTTACCCTGCACCATGCTACCAAACATATCTGCCAGTGCAGGATCAGTTGACAGCAACTCCTCAAGTGCGTTGATGCCGTCATCATCGCTCGTCGCGTTCTTAATTTTTTCCTGGTAGCGCTTCTGGTCGAGCGCGATCAGCCCTTCGTGGTTTTTCAATTCGTTTTGCAGCTTTTTGAAGAGCTCGCTGAGTAGCGGATCTTCTCGAAACATTTCACGATTGCTCATAAAAAGCGCGTTACGTGATGCCTGCCCGAGGTCGGAGCAATCGAGAGTGACCAGCATGCTGCTGCCAATGTGTTCCTTATTGACAGCGTTACCTTTGAAGAATTGGGTATCGCGACGCGCGTGAGATTGACCATTGATAAGTGCGCGCAAGCCCGTTTGTGGATTATCCTCACCGTCGCCAGCTGCATCGGATTTGAAAACGCGGACTTCAGCCGGAATCGTCTCATTAGTCGAGAGCTTGATTTGAATGCTCGCACCGTCTTCGAACCCGTCCTCTAGCTTGCCTCTAGTTGCCCAAGCCGAGAATCGGTCCCATACCGTCACACCCATCACTTTGGCTTTGTATTCGGATCGGCACTCGATAATACGCAGTGGTAACATAGGTCGCAGCAAATACTCTTCGAGCTTCTTGAACAGCTCGCCGCAAACATTCGAACGAGGCGCTTTGTATTCGTACATCTTGATGAGAGTGCCATGAGGCACTTTACGCTCGCGCGGGGCAGGCGCTTCGCCGGACTTGGCGCCGGCCACAGGAAGCAGCCCAAGCGGCTCGCTACCTGCCGTCATAATTTTCCCGTCGGGACCGACCAGGTACTTCCATGACGGACTTTGACGCGAAGAGAAGAAACAGAAAACTGTGTAACCCCATTCATGCGGGGCTTTCTCTATGTCTGATGGCACGCGAGAAACGATGAGCTGCGCTTTGCGATCTTCACCGCAGAACGGCAGCACACCCGTGCCGCCCATGTTGAACCGTCCCTGGACAAACGGAACGGCGCCTTTGTACGACCCCTCATCGCTGCCATAGACTAGCGAGCAAAATGTAGAAGAAAAATTTTCCGGCAACTGGCCTTCGCCAGCATCGTAGAGAGAGAGGCATGGGCGCTGTTTGGAGCCTGTGGCGTACAGCACAAGGCTTTCTTCGGCCAACGCGCGGATTTCGGCGGAAGGCTTTTCGCTCAAATCACCGTACCACTTCTTAACCGCTTGCGTCATGTTCTGTGGCGCGGAGAGGCTGCGGGGATCTATTCCGTCCGCTTTGCAGTGGCGGAGCAGGATGGCGTCCAAACCGTTCGTGAACTTCTCGACAAGGGCTGCTGCGGGAGAAGACTGTTGAGCGTGAACGACAGATTGGTTGTTCGGCATATTACCGAGCGACACCCAGCGCTTGGCATTCGACCCGTCGAAGAGTTTTTGCTTCGCCAAGGTGGAAACAAGATCGTCTTCAAACTCGCATTCCAGGAGCTCAAGCAGCAATTTTTTGTCTTGCATCACTCACCCCCGCCCGATTGAACACCCCAGCCTGCACAACCTAAAGCTTAAACTCCACGGATTCTTTGCCGCCGGTAGAGGTCATGCGCGCTTTCAACGCATCCACCTCCTTAGACAGCGCTTTCACGATCTTCTGCACATCGACTTCGCTGAAGTCATAGGCGTTCTTGTTGCCAAGTTTGCCGATGACACGAATTGCCTTAATCGCATTTACTGTCCGGCTCTCGGCCAATTCGACGAATTTCTCGCGTTTTGACACTTTATTCTTGGTTCTTCTGGCCTCGAGCTTGTCAAGCATTTTAGGCTCCCATTTTGCGCTTCATTTACAATTGATTTTTATCTGTAATTTAGCAGATTAATTGAGTCAATCGCGCCCAAAGGAATGCTTGAAAAATACACACGCCAGGAACATGGAAATGTGGGGAATGGCTGCGAAATTAGGGAAAATTGTAAAGTTTAGCGCGGCTTCACTGATTGCCTACGATCGTGAGAGCGGCTTTCGCCCTTCCTCGCCTTGGTCGGCACCTTCCCCGGCCAGCCGACGATCCACTTCTCCAGCTCCTCGTCCGGCACCTGGGTCTCGCAGGCGCCGACGCGGCCTGAGACCGACACGCCCGCCGCGCGCACGCTGTCGGGGTCGCCGGACACCAGCGGGTGCCACCAATAGAGGTCGCGGCCGCGCGCCAGCAGCGCATACGCACAGGTCGGCGGCAGCCAGGTGATCTCGCGCACGGTGTCGGGCGTCAGCAGCACGCAATCCGCCACCTGCGCCAGCCGGTTGTCATAGTCCTTGCAGCGGCAGGTGTCGTGGTCGAGCAGCTTGCAGGCGACGTCGGTGAAGAAGGTCTTGTCCGAGCCCTCCTCCACCAGCTTGTTCAGGCAGCAGCGGCCGCAGCCGTCGCACAGGCTCTCCCATTCGGACGGCGTCATCTGTTCCAGCGTCTTGGTCTGCCAGAACGGGGCCTCGTCCGCCGGCCGCAGGGGATCGGCGGGCGCGCGGGCCTCGGGCGGGATTTTGCGGGCGGCTTTGGGCATGTGCGAGTTACTTATAGCGACTCGGGGGCAAACGGCAGTCCTTATCCCTGC